>CAVTQA010000030.1:0-76215 GCA_963736715.1 uncultured Alphaproteobacteria bacterium
CGTGCTTTATTGTCCCTCTTCTTGGCGTTCCCTGCCATTTCCCTGCTGGCATACCCGGCAGGGAAAAATTCTTCCCTGCAAGCCGCGTCGGGAAATACCTCGTAAGTGACTGATTATAGGGATCTATTTACGATGAACTTCGACAATTTTGCGCCCCGAACGAATTTTTTCCATGCTTTTCCCGCGCGGCAGGGAACGTGCAACCGGGGGCTCACGGCGGCTCGTTCGACATGATGATCGTGCCACTTGCGGCGAACATGCCGTCGACGCCGTGGCAGACCGAGATCCGGGCGCCGGGGATCTGGGCGGGGGCTGACCCGCGCATCTGGCGCACGCTTTCCTTCAAGGCATATATGCCGTACATGCCGGCATGCATGTACGAAAGATCATCGCCATTGGTGTTGAGCGGCAGCCTGCCGCCGGGGCAATATTATGCCCGGCGGTGAAACGGCCGGCCCTCGCCGCGCGGCACAAAGCCGAGATCCTCGAGACCGTAGATCGGCAGATGCGCGAAGCTTGCCCCTGGCAGCGAACAGGGGGCGTCGTAGATCATCAGATGGTCGACGTCGTTGTGCGTGATGCCGGCCTCGGCAAAGGCCGTGGGGCCGGCGACGCGGAAGGCGCGCGAGGAGGTGAAATCCTCCATCTTGCTGACCATCGGGGTCTCGACAAATTCGCCGGTGCCGAGCAGGTAGACAGGCTGTTGCGGGAAGTCGCGGGCGCGTTCGGCGGCAACCAGGATCAATGCGCCGCCGCCATCGGTCACCAGGCAGCACTGCAACAGGCGGAACAGGTAGGCGATCATCCGCGAATTCAGCACATCCTCAGGTGATCGGCGTCCTGAAGGTGGCGCGCGGGGTTCTTCGCCGCCCATTCGCGCTGCACGACCGAGACCATCGCCAATTGCTCGTGCTTTTATTTCGTCGTTCCCGCGAAAGCGGGAACCCAGAGCTCCGGGACCTCGTCGCTCGCCCCTGGGCCCCCGCTTTCGCGGGGGTGACGGAGAAGATCATGTAGCGCAGCACCAGGATCGTGAACAAAGTCGGCGGCCCCATTGGCCCATAGGGTTGCTCGAACTGGCCCGCGAGGCTCGTCGGCGCCACGGCATTGCGGGTGCGCCCGACGCCGGAGCGGCCGCTCTCGCCATGCGTGATCAGCACCGTCTGGCAGAGGCCCGAGGCGATCGCCGGGCGTGGCGGAAATACGATTATCAACATCCTTAGGCGGCCGGGCGAGCCGTTCCGCGCACGCCGACTGCAGTACCGTTGACTGCGACCAGGGCAAGGTCTGTGCTTATCGCGTTCCTGCACTCCTGTTCCACCTGTTTTATCAGGTTGAGATCAGGCGTCGCCAACTCCCTCAAACGTCTCACAAGCATCGATCGCGCTAGAATACGATGCGAGTGTGGCAATTGGATGGTTCCGATGCTGCAGATCTTCGCTTCCATCGGCGCAGCTGCTCGACAAAATCGGAAGGAGGCCGAGGGATACGATGACAACAGAGATCGGCGTCTTGAAGGTGGCGCGCGGGTTCTTCGCCGCCCATTCGCGCTGCACCACCGGACCCAAGGCGTAAATTTGGATACCGAAACTTAATCACCAGCCCGTCACCTTTGGCTGGTACGGCAGATGGCTTCAACGGTTCCCCTATGGCCAGTTATCAAAGAATTGCACTTTTTGTCATTTTCGACTTTTTGGAGCGTGATTTAATAAATAATGTAAGATGTCTAATCCCTTCGTCATCGTGTACAGACCTACTTACTAAAGACGAAACTGCCCGCGCGCAGGATCGCATCAGAAAGCGAGGGCGCGATAATCTTTATGACCTCTCCGACCCGTTCGATCTTCTGCATGGGCTGGATCTGGGCGACAAATATGCAATCTTGATGAGAGCTAGAACCGACCTATCGTCCGCCGACGCCGACTATTTTACCAAGCTCAAATCGCGTTTCGATCGGGCAATCCCGATCCGCGCCGACGTTATGCACGGCCGACCGCTGACTGTGGACGATTATTCATTCAGTTTCGCCTTATCTAACGAACTTCTCAAATCGGCTCATTACTGGCCAGAGTTAACGGCTTCATTCAAAAGAATCAATCAAGAGCCAGAGCATCTTCTCCACAGTGTCCCCACGATTATAGATGACGATCCCACCCAGACACTAAACAACTTGCCTCGTGTTGACTACGACGACACTGGTTTCGTACCCAGGCCAAAACTTGAAGCAGACTTAAAGAAAAAGATCTTAGGACGCAATCGAATCATAACCGTGCTGGGCGAAGGTGGCAACGGGAAATCGGCCCTGACACTCCAAACCGCCTACAGACTATTAAATAGCAGTGATCATAACTTCGACGCAATCATATGGGTGTCCGCCAAATCTCAAATTTTGACTCCTCGAGAAATTATCAGGATAGAAGCGATCGCCGACTGGCTTGGAATATTCGAGAATCCGCCGGTTCGAGCCTGGAGCGGAGGACGCAGTCATCCGCATCAAACGACTGCTGGCTGAGAATAATGTATTGCTTATAATCGATAACTTAGAGACCGTTCTTGATGGCAGGATGCGCAAGTTTGCGGAGGACATCCCCGGCGAGAGCAAACTAGTATTCACTTCGCGCGTGCCCTTGGGAAGCGATCTTTCTGTCGTTGTTGGCGAATTTTCTACAGCCGAGTCAGAGCAATATTTACGCCGCCTGATAGATGCATATTGCATAGGATCCTTGCGGCGGATGGGCTCGGATGAGATACAATTTCACATTAAGAGGCTCAGCTATAAACCTTTGCTGATTAAATGGTTTGCCCTTGGAGTCTTATCTGGGCTATCTCCAAATTCAATTATTAGGTCACCCGACCTGGCGTTAAGGTATTGTTTGGGAAATGTGATTGATAAACTTGACGATCACGCGAAGCTGGTAGCGTTAATATTTGCCCACTGCTCGGGATCTCACTCGGCACTGGTAGTGCAAATTTGAGCGGATTGTAGCGGGGAATGTCGAACAATCGATTGCGAAATTGCTGCAGTTCGCACTCATCGACGATAATTCGAAAGAGAGCTTCGAACGTACTTATGGAATGGGTACGTTTGCACGATCGTATCTTACGCGGATCGAGAAAAGTAAACAAAACGAAATTCGGGGGATTATGGAGAGGTATAGACGAATCCAAGAAAACTATCAGTCCGAGCTCGGCAATTCGCTAATCAACAAATACTCATATGAGCATTATACGGTCAGGTCACGTTCGGAGACGATCGCGGCCTCGCAACTCCGCCAGGCTTATCGCGTCGCCGATAGAGGCGACATCGAAGGGGCCCTGATAACAATCGACGCGCTCAGGATCTCCTCGCCAGAGTATTTCGAGGTGTATCAGGTAAGCGCGGGTATTTATGTGAAGGCGCGAGATATCCAGAGTGCCATTTCGGCGTACGAAACAGCTATTGATGTGGATCCACAGCAGCCACAGCTTTATTTTTGGTATGGCGGCTTTCTCATGCGATGGCAGAACGATTTTGACGGCGCGTCTGCCATGTTTACAAAGGCGCTCGCGCTGGATCCCAATAGTGGCGCTGTCCTGAGAGAGGCCGCGCGGAATGAGCTATTCGCATCTCGCTTCGACGAAGCGCAGGAATTCGTCGATAGAGCAATGCGGTTGGAGCAGAAGAGTTTTAGAGATAACGTCATTTTTCTAGACCTTCAAGCACAGTTGTATATCAGAAGAGCAAGTGCATTAGCGCAGGCAGGCGATTTTATGAATGCGATTATACAGTTGGAAATGTTGAAAGATTTTGTGGAAAGCGTCGATAAAGGTTATATCGATTCGACATTTCGTGATCACCTCGAAAAGGCGAAGCGTTACTGTACGCCAATTTTACTCAGTCGATGCACAGACGATCTAGAAGAAAGGACAAAATCCTTTCTTGTGTGGCTTGAGGCATTTTTGTTGGCTTCAGGGTCTAGTAGATTTTTAGGAAGCGAACGACGAGAGGAGAGAAATCGTCCCGAGAGCGCACCGGCGATTGATGCTCAAAGGCGTTATGTCGCTGTCTGAAGAAGCCAGGGCAGCAACCCATCTACGGCTTTTTGATGGCACCAGAGGGGATCGAAGTATTCGTCCACAATCTTCGATGTCATCCGACACTTGGACCCTTCTTAGGAATGGTGCGGCCGTAAGTTTCAAAGTGGTTGTTGACGAGTCCGGAAGATCCAAGGCCGCAGATGTCGAACCGATGCTTAAGTCGTGAATTGTAGTCTCCAGGAAAGGCGCTTCTTGTGACAACGATCACGGCTACCAGAACCGCTTCCGCTATAACCTGCGTTTTGAGATGCTCGGATGGGTGAGGTTCCGGGTTGGGCCGTGGATGACGGATCACCACGCGGCACGAGGAGCTCGAGGCGTCTCGCCGATGAGCAGCACCGGGCATTCGCTCGCCAGCCAGGGAAGTGCCGAGTGACCGCGCCCTCGATCCTTGGTCGATCCGCTAAAAGGCGGCTGGTTCGACATGATGATCGTGCCGCTGCGGCGAACATGCCGCCGACGCCATGGCAGACCGAGATCTTGGCGCCGGGGATTTGGGCGGGGGCGGTGCCGCGCATCTGGCGCACGCTCTCCTGCAATGCGTACATGCCGTACATGCCGGAATGCATGTAGGAGAGGCCGCCGCCATTGGTGTTGAGCGGCAGTTTGCCGCCGGGGGCGGTGTTGCGCTCGGCGATGAAGCGCGCCGGCCTCGCCGCGCGGCACAAAGCCGAGATCCTCGAGGCCGTAGATCGGCAGGTGCGCGAAGGCGTCGTAGATCATCAGATGGTCGACGTCGTTGTGGGTGATGCCGGCCTCGGCAAAGGCCTTGGCGCCGGCAACGCGGAAGGCGCGCGAGGAGGTGAAATCCGCCATTTGGCTCACCATCGGCGTCTCGACACTCTCGCCAGTGCCGAGCAGGTAGACCGGCTTTTGCGGGAAATCCTTCGCCCGCTCGGCGGCGACCAGGATCAAGGCGCCGCCGCCATCGGTCACCAGGCAGCACTGCAATAGCCGGAACGGGTAGGCGATCGTCCGCGAGTTCAGCACATCCTCGACGGTGATCGGCGCCTTGAAGGTGGCGCGCGGGTTCTTCGCCGCCCATTCGCGCTGCACGACCGAGACCATCGCCAGTTGCTCGTGCGTCAGGCCATAGGTCTTCATGTAGCGCAGCACTGGGATCGTGAACAAACTCGGCGGCCCCATCGGCCCATAGGGCTGCTCGAACTGGCCGGCGAGGCTCGTCGGTGCGACGATATTGCGGGTGCGCCCGACGCCGGAGCGGCCGCTCTCGCCATGGGTGATCAATACTGTGTCGCACAGCCCCGAGGCGATCGCCGCGGCGGCGTGGCGGACATGGATCATGAACGAGCAGCCGCCGACCGCGGTGCCGTCGACCCATTTCGGGGTGAGGCCGAGATAATGCGCGACCGTCACCGGCGTCTCGCCGGCCGTCGCGATGCCGTCGATGTCGGCGGGTTTGAGCCCGGCATCGGCCATCGCGTTGAGCGCGGCGTCGGCGTGCAATTGGATCTGCGACATGTCGGGGATGACGCCGAGCCGGGTGGTCTCGGCGGCGCCGACGATGGCGATCGATTTCGGCTGCATCGCGGTTACCTCCGGGCCGGACGGAAGAGAGGGAGGGTGATCTCGTCGTCGAGCTTCTCGAAGGCGACCTCGACCGGCATGTCGAGCTCCAATGCCTCGGGGGTCTGCGGGCAGCCCGTGATGTTGGTCATCATGCGCGGGCCCTCGTCGAGTTCGACGACGGCGATCGCATAGGGCGGCGTGAAGCCCGGCACCGGGCGGTGGTGGATCACATAGGAATAGAGCCGGCCTTTGCCGCTCGCGGCGAACACGCTGACCTCGCGCGTGGCGCAAGCGGGGCAGAACGGCCGCGGCGGGAAATACACCTTGCCGCAGGCGTTGCAGCGCTGCAGGCGCAATTCGCCCGCCCGCGTGCCGTCCCAGAAATGCTGCGTCTCCGGCGTCGGCTGCGGCCGCGCGCGTCTTCCTTCGGACATCCATTACCTCCGATTTATGATCCGTCATTCCCGCGAAAGCGGGAATCCAGAGCCGCGGGGTCTCCTAAGTCGGCCCTGGACCCCCGCTTTCGCGCTAGGGCATGCACACATCTTCCGCCTTTCCGCCGTCATGCCGCGAAAGCGGGCACCCAGGACCGTTGTCGGGCTATTCACCACGGGGCCCCTGGGTCCCCGCTTTCGCGGGGACGACGGATAACTTATTGAAAGTCCTTCTATTGTGGAGATGTGTGCATGCCCTAGCGCTTTCGCGGGGGTGACGATGACTACATCGATTTTACACACATGATTTCAGGTGGGGCACTAAGGTATTCCGAGGCTACTTTGACGCTTGCCCCGAATTCGGGCAAACGGAATGCAGCATTAGCGGAGGAGGGCAGGGATGGCCGGGAGCATCACGCCAGCGGAATTGCGGCAGCGGTACCAGGCAGGCGGCGAGATCGCGATTGTCGATGCGCGCGAGGAGGGCGTCTTTCACGAGCGGCATCTGCTGATGGCGTCGTGCCTGCCGCTGTCGCGGCTCGAAGTGATTGCGCCGGGGCTGTCGCCGCGGCGGTCGGCGCCGGTCGTCGTGTGCGATGATGGTGAAGGGCTCGCCGAGCGCGCTGCGGCGCGGCTCATCGAAGGCGGCTATACCGATGTCTCGGTGCTACAGGGCGGCGTCAGCGCGTGGGAGGCGGCTGGGTTCCCGGTCTATAGCGGCGTGCATGTGCCGAGCAAGGCGTTTGCCGAGGTCGTCGAGCACGAGTGCGGCACGCCGTGGATCAGCGCCGAGGAGCTCGCGGACAGGCAGAAGCGCGGCGAGCGGCTGGCGATTTTCGACAGCCGGTCCTACGAAGAATACCACTCGAACACCATCCCCGGCGCGATCAGCGTGCCGGGGGCCGAGCTGGTCTATCGCTTCGGCGAGCTGGTGCCGTCGCCGGAGACCTTCGTCGTCGTCAATTGCGGCGGGCGGACGCGCAGCATCATTGGCGCGCAGTCCTTGATCGACGCCGGCGTGCCGAACCGGGTCGTGTCGCTGAAGGATGGCACGATGGCGTGGCATCTCGCCGGGCTCGGGGTCGTCTCCGGGGCCACGGGCCGCGCTCCCGAGGTGTCGCCCGAAGGCGTCGCCGCGGCGCGGCGGCGGGCCGAGGCTGTCGCGCGGCGCTATGGCGTGCCGGTTATCGACCGCGCCGAGCTCGCCGAATGGCAGCGCGAGGCCGACCGGCGCACCCTTTACGTCATGGACGTTCGCGATCCCGCCGAATACCGCGACGGGCATCTGCCGGGTTCGGTCATGGCGCCGGGCGGGCAGTTGGTGCAGGAGACCGACAGCTGGCTCGGCGTGTGGGGCGCGCGCGTCGTGCTGGTCGACGACACAGGTGTCAGGGCTCGGATGACCGCGTCGTGGCTGCGGCGTATGGGTTGGGACGCGGCGGTGCTCGAAGACGGCCACGAAGGTGTGGAACTGGAGCGCGGAGGGCTGACACCCACCAGCAATATTTTCCCGCTCGCCGGCCCCGAGCCGGCGACTGTCCCACCTTCGGAGTTGCACCCGAACGCCGCCGTCGTGGTCGATCTGGCGCTGAGCCGGCACCACCGCCAGGGCCACATCCCGGGCGCCTGGTTCGCGATCCGCGCTCGCCTCGCCTCGGCGCTCGACAAACTCCCGGTAGATGGCGAGCTGGTGCTGACCAGCGAGGACGGAACGGTCGCCCGCTTCGCCGCAGCCGAACTGCGCACTCGCCGGCCGGTCAAGGTGCTGGCCGGTGGCACCGCGGCGTGGAAAGCCGCGGGGCTGCCGCTCGAGACCGGCATGGGGCCGCTCGCCAGCGAGCCCGACGATGTTGCCTTGTCGGCGCGCGAGCGCCCAGCCGACCGCGAGCGCTATATGCGCGAATACCTCGCCTGGGAGGTCGACCTGGTGAACCAGATCGCCCGCGACGCGGACTGCCGTTTCCGCCTCGCGGCTGGTCGGATAGGAGGAACCCGGAGATGCGTTTTTCAAACCTGGTTTTTGTTCTGGCGGCGCTCTGTCTCGCGACGGTGCGGCCCGTCTATGCGGAGGAGACCGTGAACGGGCCCGTCTATATCGTCACCTATTTCGATGTCGCGCCGACAGCGGCGCAGCAGAGCGCCGGGATCGTTCGGGACTTTGCCGATGCGAGCCGCAAGGAGGACGGCAATGCCGGCTTCGAGGCATTCGAAGAAATTGGAAGGCCCAGCCGCTTCGCGACACTGGAAATCTGGCGCGACAAGAAGACCGCGGACGCGCACAACGCGGGCACCGCCGCGGCTGCATTCCGCAACAAGCTTCAGCCGCTGATGATCGGCGGGTTCGGAGCACGGCCGCATGGCGGGCTCTCGGTCGCAGCGCCGAAGGGGCAGCTTCCGGCCGACGCTCTTTATGTCCTCACGCATGTCGATGTGTTCCCGACCTACAAGGACCAGGCGATCGAGCTCGTCAAGGCGCAGGCGGAGGCCGCACGCAAGGACGACGGCAATCTGCGGTATGACGTCGTGCAGTGGGATGGGCACCCGAACCATTTCACGTTGGTCGAGGTCTGGCGCGACCGGAAAGCCTTCGACACAAGTGTGACGACGCCGCACAACAAGGAATTTCGCGACAAGCTGACGCCGCTGGAGGGCGCGCTCTACGACGAGCGGCTTTACCAGGCCGTGCGTTAGCGTGCTCCTTTTCACCTATATTTCGCTCTCCACCCGCTTGCGGAGGGAGAGGGCAGGGTGAGGGGGGTGCGCGCCGCCGCATCGGCGGTGATCCTGTTGACCTTGCCGTCGACCGCGGTGCGTGCCGCCTCGGCTGCCGAAGTCGAGGCCGAGCACGGCATGGTCGTGTCGGCGCATCGGCTGGCCTCGGAGGTCGGGGTGCGCGTGCTTCAGGCCGGTGGGAACGCGCTCGATGCGGCGGTTGCGGTCGGCTATGCGCTCGCCGTCGTCGACCCTTGCTGCGGCAACATCGGCGGCGGCGGGTTCATGACGGTCCATCTCGCCGACGGGCGCGAGAGCATTCATCAATTTCCGCGAGACCGCCCCCGCAGCGGCCAGCGCCGGGATGTATCTCGACTCGGGAGGGAAGCCGGTCGACGACCTCAGCCGGCATGGCTACCTTGCCGCGGGCGTGCCCGGTACGGTGATGGGGTTCGACTATGCCGCTACCAAATACGGCCGGCTGCCGCGGGCCGCATTGATCGCGCCGGCGATTGCGCTGGCGCGCGACGGCTTTGCGTTGACCCGCGCCGACACTGACATTCTCGACGGCAAGGCGGATCGGTTCGGGAGGGATCCGGCGGCTGGCCAAGATTTTCCTGCGTCCCGACGGCAGCCGTTTCGAGCCGGGCGATCGACTCGTGCAGAGTGACCTCGCAGCCACCCTCGAGCTGATCTCGCAGCAGGGCCCGGAGCCGTTCTACAAAGGCCCGGTCGCGGCCGCCGTCGAGAAGGCGAGCAAAGAGAATGGCGGGATCCTCGCCGCCGCTGATTTTGCTGCGTACACGGTCACCGAAACCGCTCCCTTGACCTGCACCTACCGCGGCTATCTGCTTGTCTCGGCGCCGCCGCCGAGTTCGGGCGGCACGACGATGTGCGAAATCCTCAACACCCTCGAAGGCTATGACATCGCAGCGTCGGGATTTCACTCGGCGAAATCGGTGCGCCTCATGGTCGAGGCGATGCGCCGCGGATATCGCGACCGCAATACCTATCTCGGCGATCCCGATTTCGTCACGAACCCGCTGGAGCGGCTGCTGTCCAAGGACTACGCCGCCTCACTCCGCGCCGAGATCGCCCGCGGCGCTGCGGAGAAGGGGGCGGGGATGGGTGCGCCGCGCGAAAACTCTGAGACGACCCATTATTCGGTCGTCGACGGTGAAGGCAACGCCGTCGCGGTCACCTACACCATCAATGGATATTTCGGCGCCGGCGTCGTGGCGCCCGGCACCGGCTTTTTTCTCAATAACGAGATGGACGATTTCACCGTGAAGCCGGGCGCGCCAAACCTCTACGGTCTCGTCCAGGGCGAGCCCAACGCGATCGCGCCGGGCAAGCGGCCGCTGTCGTCGATGACCCCGACCCTGGTCGAGCAGGACCGCAAGGTCCTTTTCGTGCTCGGCAGCCCCGGCGGTTCGCGCATCATCACAACCGTCCTCGAGACGATCATGAATATCATCGACCACGGCATGGCAGCGCAGGAGCGGTCGACGCGCCGCGGCATCCACCACCAATCGCAGCCGGAAGACGTCTATTTCGAACGCTCCGGCCTTTCTCCCGAGGTCGCCGCTCAGCTCACCGCGATGGGGTACAAGCTCGTCGAGCAGCGCCCGTGGGGCGCGGTCGAATTGATCGCGATCGCCAGCGGCCGGCTTCAAGGCGCCAGTGATAGCCGGCTGTCGGCGGGTGCAGCGGTCGGGTACTAACGCGTCGAATATCAAAATTGACACGCCTCGCCGGGCGCACATCCGGCCGAGGCCGGGAACCGAGCGGTTTCCCTAGAGGTTTTACAGGCATAGACGCAGCGGGCATAGACGCAGCGGGCTGATTTCCGCAGCGTTAACCGGTTTGGCCGCTGGCGGTCAATCGCCCGTTAACGTCGCGGCCCCAGAGTAGGCGGCTCGCAGGAAGCTCTAGTCGGCAACAGACAAGAACATGCTCAGATTATCGATTTTACGAGCCGTCGATTTCTGTAGCCGCCACGCCTGGTGGGTCATCGTGGTCGGACTCGCATTGGCGACGGCATCAGCAGTTTATTCGGTACAAAATTTTGCGGTAAAGACCGACGTCAAGGACCTGTTTCCGCACGATTTGCCGTGGACGCAGCAAGCCTTCGAATTCATGAAGGCTTTTCCGCAGCCGGAGATGCTCGTGGTCGTGGACGCCCCGACCCCGGAGCTCGTCGATCAGGCTTCGACAAAGCTCGCCGAGGCCCTCACTCATCGTCCCGATCGGTTTCGCGCGGTTCATCAGATGCAGGGCGGCTCGTTCTTTGAGCGGAACGGGCTGCTGTACCTGCCGGCGAGCGAAGTCGCGCGACTGACCGACGGTCTCGTGCAGGCCGATCCGCTGCTGCAGACGCTAGCCGCTGACCCGAGCCTGCGGGGAGCTCTCGGCGCATTGGATCTCGGCCTTATGGGCGTGCAATACGGGCAGGTCCAGCTCGACGAGCTGGCGCGGCCAATGAACATGGCTTCGCAGACCGTGGAGGAAGCGCTATCGGGCCGTCCGGCTAGTTTCTCGTGGCGCGCCCTCGCCAGCGGAAAAGCCGCGGAACCGCAGGAATTGCGCCGCTTCATTGAGGTCGAACCGGTGCTCGATTACAGCGCGCTGGAACCCGGGAGCGCGGCTAGCGATGCGATAATGCGGGCGGTCCACGATCTGCACCTGAACAACGATTACCAAGCGCGGGTGCGGCTCACCGGCCTGGTACCCATGAACGACGACCAGTTCGCGACAATTCGAGAGAGCGCGCCGCTGACTGCTGCGGTGTCCTTGGTATCGGTGCTGGTGATACTGTGGCTGGCACTGCGTTCCGGGCGGCTGATCCTGCCCGTCGCGCTCAATCTCGTGGCCGGTCTGGCTATTTCCGCGGCGTTCGGGCTGTTCATGGTCGGTGCGCTGAACGTTATTTCGGTCGCCTTCTTTGTCTTGTTTGTTGGGCTGGGCGTCGATTTCGGCCTGCAATTCAGTGTGCGCTACCGAGCCGAACGGCACGAATATGGCGATTTGCGCGCGGCGCTGAGGAGCACTGCGCGCAAGGCCGGCGCGCCTTTGGCGCTCGCCGCGGCGGCCACTGCCGTGGGTTTTTCCTCGTTCATGCCGACATCGTACCGCGGACTGTCCGAGCTCGGCCAGATCGCCGGTGGCGGGATGATCATTGCCTTCCTGACCAGCATCACGTTGCTGCCGGCACTATTGACAGTGATGAAACCGCCGGCCGAGCCCCGACCCATGGGCTTCGCCGCGCTCGCGCCGGTCGACGCGTTCGTCCAGAGATACCGCATCCCGGTCATCGCAACGACCTTGCTGCTCGTCGCACTTGCCTCGCCGTTGCTCATCTACCTGCGCTTCGATTTCAACCCCCTCCACCTGCGCAATCCCAGCGCCCCCTCGGTCTCGACCTTTCTGGACCTGCGCAAGGATGCGCAGACCGGCGCGAATGCGGTCGAAATCATGGCGCCAAACCTGTCTGCGGCGAAGACAATCGCCGATCGCGTGGCGGCGCTTCCAGAGGTCGCGCAGTTGAGGACCCTCGACGACCTCGTACCGCGCGAGCAAGACAAAAAGCTGCAGCTCATCGGAGCGACGGCGGCAAAAATCGAACCTTCGCTGCACCCGGCTGAGATCAAGCCAGCGCCGACCGATGCAGAGACTGTTGCCGCATTGAACACTACCGCAAGCCAGTTATCGGCGGTCGCGGGGAGTAATGCGGGGCAGGGGGCAGACGCAGCGCGGCGTTTGTCCAGACTATTGTCGCAGCTCGCCCGATCCGACCCCTCGGTACGAGAGAAAGTCGAACAGGCGGTTGTAGATCCGCTGCGTTTCTCGTTGGATCAGCTGAGCGAAGAGCTGAGGCCCCAGCTCATCACGATCGACAGCGTGCCTTCGGATTTGAAGAGGATGTGGCTGGCGCCGGATGGGCGTGCCCGCGTCCAGGTGCTTCCGAAGGCCGACCCTGACAACACGACGGCGCTGCGCCAGTTTGTGACTGCAGTGCTCGCGGTCGCACCGGCAGCGACCGGGCCGGCAGTACTGATGTACGAGGCCGGCAACACCGTCGTGCGGGCCTTTGTCGAAGCCGGAGTGTTCGCCCTTGCCGCCATTGCATTACTGCTGGGCATCACGTTGCGGCGCATTTCCGACGTCCTCCTCACCCTCATACCTCTTCTCGTCGCCGGCATCGTCACCCTCGAGCTCTGCGTCGC
Source organism: uncultured Alphaproteobacteria bacterium (assembly GCA_963736715.1). Lineage (GTDB taxonomy): Bacteria > Pseudomonadota > Alphaproteobacteria > ATCC43930 > CGMCC-115725 > AP-15. The sequence continues at coordinate 12,980 of CAVTQA010000030.1, forward strand.
TTTCGACATTCCGCTGAACTTCGCCAACATCATTGCGCTGCCCTTGCTGCTCGGCGTCGGCGTCGCGTTCAAGATCTACTACATCATGGCCTGGCGCAGCGGCAAAACGGCGCTGGTTCAGTCGACATTGACGCGCGCCGTAATCTTCAGCGCTCTGGCCACGGCAAGCGCATTCGGCAGTCTCTGGCTGTCCAGCGATCCCGCCACTTCCAGCATGGGCAAATTGATGGCGCTGGCGCTGGTCTGCACGATGGCCGCCGCAGTGCTGTTCCAGCCTGCGCTGATGGGGCGGCCGCGGACGAAGCCGGTCTGGGCCGTGCGCCGCGAGAGCCCGGCCGGCGCCGTAACGCAGGTCAGCCCGCGGTCTCGGACTGCGCGTGCCTACAAGGAGCGCGCGCTGGCAGAGACGCGCGCGTCCGGGAATGAGCGCGAGTAGCGAGCGGCCGATCGGGACGGACCTCGTGCCGCGCCGGTCCAGCCTGGCGCTCGGCAATCTGCGCGCGTTCGTCATTCTGCTCGTGCTGTCGTTCCACTCGGTGCTGGCCTATCTGTCATTTCTTCCAGCGGAACCGTTTGCGTTCGACAGTCCGCCGTACCAGTGGCGCGCGATACCGATCATCGACAGCCATCGCTGGCTCGGCTTCGATTTGTATTGCGCATGGCAAGACGTTTTTTTGATGTCCCTGTTTTTCTTCTTGTCGGGACTGTTCGTGTGGCCGAGCCTGAGCCGCAAGGGCGTCGCGAATTTTCTGCAAGGCCGTCTGTTGCGCCTCGGCCTGCCGTTCGCCCTCGTCGTCGGAATTTTAATACCGCCGACGCTCTATCCGAGCTATCTGCAGACGGCGAGTGATCCAAGCGTTGCAGCCTATTGGCGGCATTGGCTCGCATTGCCGTTCTGGCCATGCGGACCGATGTGGTTCCTATGGCTCTTGTTGGTGGCGGACTTTGCCGTTGCTGGCGTGTTTCGGTTTGCACCAGAGCTACACAACCGCCTGAGCCGCCTCTCTTCGGTCGCCGCGGCGAACCCGGTGAGATTCTTCGCCGGGCTTTTGGTCGTCTCTGTGCTCGCCTATGTGCCGTTGGCGTTCATCTTTACGCCGTCGGCGTGGTTTCAATTAGGCCCATTCGCGTTCCAGCTGAGCCGTCCGCTGCATTATGCCCTTTATTTCTTTGCCGGCGTCGGGCTCGGCGCCGGCGGCGTCGAAGGCGGCCTCCTTGCGGCCGACGGGCCGCTGGTGCGTCGATGGGCGATGTGGGTCGTTGCCGCAGTGGTTTCATTATTGGCTTGGATGGGGCTTACCGGGCTCACGATGGCAAGCGGCTCGCCTTCCGCGGGTCTTCGGATTCTGGCCGATCTGAGTTTTGTTCTCGCCTGCTTGGCCAGCTGTTTTGGTGTCCTCGCGGTCGTGCTGCGTTTTGCCGCCCGGCGCCTGCCGTCGCTGTCCGGGCTGAGAGACAGTGCCTTCGGCATGTATCTCGTGCATTATCCGTTCGTTGTGTGGCTGCAGTTCGCGCTCCTCAGTCTCGCCCTCCCGGCGGTCGTAAAGGGGACGGTAGTATTCGGCTGCACGCTGTTCCTGAGCTGGTGGACGGTGGCGGCGCTAAGCCGCCTTCCGCCGTTCGGTCAGATAATCGGGGCGGGGCGGGCGAGAGGGGCCGCAGCCTCGTAACCCGTCTTTTCCCGCACGAATGCGCCGACGCGTTCGATGGCGCGGCGAGCTTCGGGGATAAGCGGCACGAATACATGCCAGACATGCGGCATGCGCGGCCATATTTCGAGTTCGACCTGACACCCCGCGGCGCGCATGCGATCGGCCATGCGCACCGCGTCGTCCCGCAATACCTCGTCGCTGCCGACCTGGATAATCGTCGGCGGCAGCCCGGCGGGATCGCCGTAAAGCGGCGATACATAGGGAGTGCGCGGATCGGCGCCGGCGAGATAGTCGCTCACGAACAACGGCGGATCATCGGCGCTGAGCATCGGATCACAGGTGGCATTCACCCGGAGCGACGCTCCAGTCAGTGCGAGATCGGTCCAGGGTGACAACGCGACGGCGGCAGCCGGCAACGGATAATCCTCGTCGCGCAATCTCAGCATCAGCGAGAAGACGAGCCCGCCGCCCGCCGAATCGCCCATCACCGCAATCCGGCTCGGGTGCGTCCCCTGCGTCAGGAGCCAGTTATAGGCGGTGAACGCATCTTCGAGCGCGGCCGGGAAAGGATGCTCGGGCGCAAGGCGGTAATCGACTGCCAGCAGGCGAGAGCGAGCCGCAGATGCAATTCGCCAAGTGAGGTGCCGGTAGAGGTTTGGCGAGCCGATGATGAAGGCTCCGCCATGCAGGAACAGGACATGGCGATCGGCTTCGGAATCGGGGGTAGATATCATGTCGGCCCTGACCCCGTCGGCATCGACGGCGAGGGTCCGAGTTTGTGGTGGCGGGTCCGGTACCAAGCGCTCGGCAACAGTCGCGAACCGTCGATGCTGCTCGACCGTCAGCTCGCGATGATTGCGATGCTTGATCAACCAGCGCAGGCCGGCCCGGACCATCTCGGCTCTCACACTCATCTTGCTCGGTATTCCCCTCGGTCAAACGCTTACCCCGTCGCAGCATAACGGGGAGCCTGTCATGGCAGGCCCCTTCTCACCATCTCCTGGAACAGTGGCGGGTTGAGGAGAAAGGGAAAGTGCGGTTCTCACCAATGGTCGATCGCATCGCTGCGCGGGGCGCCGATGCCTGGAGCATCCACATGGAGGCGGCACGGCTGCGCGACCAGGGCCAGGATGTCATTTTTTTGACGGTCGGCGATCCCGACCAGGCACCGCCTGCGCCGGTCATCGACGCGACGATCGATGCGCTGCGCCGCCATCGCACTGGATACTCCTCGATCATCGGCTATCCGAGGGTCCGCGAGGCGATTGCCGCACGGGTTCAGCGGCGCACCGGGCGTCCGTGCAGCGCCGACAACGTCGTCGTCACGCCCGGCGCACAGGGCGGGGTCTATTGCGCCTTGCAATGCCTCGCCGGCCCCGGCGACGAAGTCATTGTGCCGGAGCCGATCTACAACACTTACGGGCCGGTGATCCGCGCAAGTGGCGCCCGTCTCGTGACAGTGCCGTTGCGCGCCGAGCGGGGTTTTCACCCGGATTTTGCCGCGATCGCCGGCGCCGTGACGCCGCGCACCCGCGTGATTTGGATCAACAGCCCGCACAACCCGACGGGCGTCGTGTTTACGGCGGAAGAGATTGCCGGGATTGCCGAGCTGTGCCGCAAACGCGATTTGTGGCTCCTTTCCGACGAGGTCTACGAAGACCTCGCCTTCGCCCGGCCGCATGTCAGCCCGTGGTCATTGCCCGACATGGCCCAGCGCACCGTCGTCGTCTCGAGCTTGTCGAAATCGCATGCGATGCCAGGCTTTCGCTTTGGCTGGATCGTCGGGCCGGCGGCGCTGTCGCGGCACCTTTTCGATCTGTTGGTCGCTATGATCTATGGCAGCCCGGCCTTCATCCAGGACGGGGTGATGCCGGCCCTCGAAAACGACCTCCCCGAGGTAGCCGCGCTCCGCGAGGCCTACCGTGACCGCGCCATTTTGCTCACGCGCATCCTTGCAGAGGCGCCCAATTGCCGACCGACTCCGCCCGAGGGCGGGATGTTCGTTCTGTTGGATATCCGCGGCACGGGTCTCGGGGCCGAAACCTTCGCGCGCCGGCTCCTGGCCCGGGAGAACGTCGCCGTTCTGCCGTGCGACGGTTTTGGGCCAAGCGCCGCCGGGCACTTGCGGATCTCGTTGACCGCTCCCGAACCTCGCCTCGCAGAGGCCGGCCGCCGCATCGTCCGCTTCGCCCGCAGTATCGCCGGCTAGCGCCAGCGAACCATGTTGTCTGTGCGCTCGGGTGAGGGGGCAGCTCGCGCACGGCCGTTAGTTGTTCATCAAGGGCAGGTGTGCAGCGTCGGCCGGTGGCCCACTCGCAATGACGGCGTGGTCGATTTGTCGAAACCTAGACCGTCAGCGAGAGGCCGAATGTCTCGGCGATCAGCAATGCGTTGAGCGTCAGCACGACGGCGACGCCGATCCCGGCCGCGATTTGCGTGAGGCCGCGATTGGCGAAGCGCCCCATTAGATCCGACCGTCGTGTGAAGATGATGAGGGCGATTATAGGGAGCGGGAGGGCAAGGCTGAGCACGACCTGGCTGATGACGAGCGCGCTCGTCGCATCGACACCAAGGCCGACGACAACAAAGGCCGGCAGCATCGTGACGAGCCGTCGCACCCAGATTGGGATGCGGAAGCCGACAAACCCCTGCATGATCATCTGGCCGGCAAGCGTCCCAACCACCGAACTCGACACTCCGGAGGCGAGGAGCGACACGAGGAAAACGCCTGCCGCTGCGCCACCGAGCAGTGGCGCCAAGGTATGGAAAGCGCTCTCGATTTCGGCGACTTCGGGATGCCCCGAATGGAAAGCGCCCGAGGCCATGATTACCATCGCCATGTTCACGAGGCCCGCAACCGTGAGGGCGGCGATCACTTCATGGTTCGAGATGCGGACGAGCCTTCGCTTCTCGGTCTCGTTGCGCGCGGGGATACGCGCCTGCGTCAGGCCGGAATGCAGATAGACCGCGTGGGGCATTACCGTCGCCCCGATGATGCCGACGGCGAGCAGCAGCGCCTGGGTATCGGCGAGTTGCGGCAGGACCGTATGCAGTGCGGCCGAGCCCCAATCCACCGGCGCAATGAACAATTCGATCAGATAACAGAGTGCAATGACGGCGACGAGGCTGCCGATGATCAGCTCGACCGGACGAAATCCGCGCTTTTCGGACAGCAAAATCCCGTAGACGACGACCGCCGTCACGGCCATCCCGGCCAATAAAGGTATTTTGAGCAACAGCGACAGCCCGATGGCGCCTCCGAGGAACTCGGCGAGATCGGTCGCCATCGCGGCGATCTCACTGATTGCCCACATCGCCATGACGAGCGGCCGTGGAAACTCTTCCCGGCACATTTCGGCGAGGTTGCGGCCGGTAACGATGCCGAGCTTGGCCGAGAGGGCCTGAAACAGCATCGCGATCAAATTGGCGAGCATCACGACCCAGAGGAGGCCGTAACCGTATTTTGCCCCCGCCTGGATATTCGTCGCGAAGTTGCCCGGGTCCATATAGGCGATCGACGCCACGACGGCGGGGCCGGCGAAGGCCAGATACCGATACCATCCCAGTCGCTGGCCATCGAGCAGCTGACGGGCCGCCGCAACAGTTCGCTCCGAGAGCGGCGTCCGCGCGGGTCCGCGGAACAACGCCCGGGCGCGGGAGAGGACCAGATCCGCGCGCGAGGGATCAAGGAAAACCATGCAGTCCTCGTGCCGCCCCGGGCTCGAAGGAACGCGCTATTCAGCCGCTTACGCGGTGCGGCGCTCGTCGTCTGGGTTCTTGACCTCGACCGGCGCGCTGCCTTGCGGCGTCGGCTCGTTGACGTATTTGAAGGCTGGCTCGCTGTTCCAGGGACCCCGCGCGTCGAGCTGGCCGTCCTTCGACAGGTTGAAGTAGAGATCGACCGTCTCGTCCGGCTTCACATAGCCAAAATTGGGATCGGTCAGCTTGCCGAGCGACTCGAGCGCTTTCATGAACATGTTGGTGTGCGAGATCTCGCGGGTCAAAAGGAAGGTCAGCGCCTTCTTGCTGCCCTCGTCCGGCGAGAGCTTGATGAGCGCCTCGTAGGTCTGCCGCGCGCCCGCCTCGGCGGCGATGTCGGCGCGCAAATCCCGCACTACGTTGCCGCCCTCGTTGACATAGGCCGAAGTCCAGGCCTGCCCGTTGCTGTCGACGAGATGCGGCCCGACGCCGCGGACCGCGAAGAGCGTGCTCTTGTAAGCGGCGTCCCTGGCGTCGCTCTTTTCGGTGTGCTGCTCGATCATCCGTCCGACCATCTCGAGATGGCTGAACTCTTCGAGCGCGATGTCGTGCAGCATGTCGCGGATCGCCGGGTCCTCGACATGGAAGGACTGGGTCCAGTAGGTGAGCGCGGCGCTCAGCTCGCCGGTAGCGCCGCCGAACTGCTCCAGCAGCATCTCGCCGAAGCGCGGATCGGCGCCCTGGACCTTGACGTCGTACATCAGTTCCTTGCGGTGGAAGAACATCGCAGACCTCTCGTGGGAAAAACTGTAGCTGCCGCCCGAACGCTTTCGCACGGCTGAGTCTCCCAACAGGGTTATTGCCGACGAGGTTCCGGTTTGCCGCACAGGGGTCGGGCGGCAGGTCGAATGCGCGCATCTCGCGAAAGGCGGCTGCCCCGTTAAAGGTGGCGGCCTAAGCTGCCCGCACCCGACCCGGCTCTGCTGCGGGACTGCAACAGGTCGCTCATTATGATAATGGTACCCGGTTCATGCTGGCGTGGGCGACGTGCGGATACATTACCGCTACCGGGGCAACGAGAAGATCTTCGACAAGCCGGCCGAGTCGGTGATCGTCGGCCGGCCACGCCACGGCGTGCAGGTCGATATCGATTTGACGCCGGATCTGCGCGTTTCACGGCCCCACGCGCGGATTTCGGTTGCCGAGGGCCACTACTGGATCGAAGACCTCGGCAGCGCCAATGGCACGGAAGTGGATGGGCGGCCGATAAAGGGGGTGGGTAAAGTCCGGCTCGAACCCGGCCAATGCATTCAAATCAGCGATACCAAGTTAACGGTCGATATTCCGGCCGGGGAGCCTGAACCCGAGCCCAGCTGGGCATCGGACGACCGGACCTTGGTCGACACCCATGATACGCGCCTCGATATCGCCGAAATGATCGATGCCGCAGCGCCCGTTTTCGAGCCGGGCAAGCCGATCGATCCGGATCGGGCGCAGGCACTGGCCCTGCTTTACGAGTTGCCACTTCAGTTCGGCGAGCAAACCGAGCTCGATGCGCTGTTTCAGACGATAATCGAGCGGCTGGTGGCAATAATTCCGGCGGCGACCCGCGGCGCCCTATTGCTCGAGGATCCGACGAGCGGCGAGCTCCTGCTCAAGGCGCATGTTCCGGCGGGGCAGCCTTCGGTCAGCATGACCCTGGCGTCGACGACAATGTCGCGCCGCCAGGGATTTATCTGGCGCGAGGGTTTGGATCCCAGCCAAAGCCAGTTCTTGAACCGAATCAAGGCCGGCATGTACGTCCCGCTGATCTGGAAGGGCCGGGTATTGGGCGTGGCGTGCGTCGACAACAGCGATGGCGGGACGATCTTTACTGCCGACGATTTGCGCCTGATGCTTGCCGTAGCGCATTACGCCGCAATGGCGGCCATGCAAAACCAGCTGCAGAGCGAGCTTCAACGCAATGCGGCGCTGCTCGGTCGGCTGTTGACCAACTTTTCGCCGAAGATCCGGGATGCGCTGTTGTCGCGGGCAGCTCACGGGCGCCTGCGCCTCGGCGGCGAGCGGTCGGAGGTAGTCCTTCTCGCATCGGATATCCGCGGCTTTACATTACTGACCTCAGGCATGGATACCGACGATGTGATGGACCTGCTCAACGATTATATGTCGGCTCTGGTCGAGGCCATCTTCAAGCACGACGGTACTGTCGACAGGATTACCGGAGACGGCATCCTGGCGGTCTTCGGCAGTCCTGAGCCGGACCCGTTGCGGCACGAAAAGGCGGTGCGTGCGGCACTGGCGATGCAGTCCGCGATGATCGAAGTCAGCGAGAACCGCAGACGGCGCGGGCAGCGGATTTGCACGATCGGGATCGGAGTTCACTGCGGCGAGGTGCTGCACGGGTTCATCGGCTCGAATGACCGCATGGAGCTGACGATCATCGGCGAAGCCGCCAATTGGACGGCGCGCTATTGTGACGGCGCGGCGGGCGGGGAGATCCTGATCAGTCCGGCATTGCATCAGCATCTCTGGCGGCACATTGACGCCGAGTTGACCACGATCCTGACCAAGCACGAAGGCAGTCTCAGCGCCTACCGTCTTAAGGGCCTCAAGAGCGCTGCATCGAGCTAGCGCCGAGTTCAATCGGATTCGAACCGAAGCCCCGGGTTGTCATTGCGAGCGAAGCGAAGCAATCTGAGGCCGATAACCGCTCGTCCGATAGGGATTGCTTCGTCGCACGAAGCGCTCCTCGCGATGACGCAGTGCCAATCTTGTCGAAAATCTCCTCTGGTTGCCGGCAAATTCAGCTTGTGTATTCGACCACTACGGCACTGACGTTATCCCGCGCGCCCTGATCGAGCGCTCGCTCGATCAGTCGGTCGGCCGTCGCCGCGATTGGGCACCCGGTCAATATGTCGGCTATCTCGGCGTCACTGAGGGCGCTGCTGAGCCCGTCCGAACAAAGCAGCAGAATGTCGCCTGGTTGGAGCCGGTCGCGCCTTTCTTCGAGCACCAGCTGGTCAAAGGCCCCGATCAGATTTGTCACGATGTTTGCCATCGGATGGGCCGCCGCCGCTTCCGGCAAAATCTCGCCGCGGTCGACCAGATCCTGGACATGGCTTTGGTCGCGGCTCAGCTGGCGCAACTGGCCGGCGCGCATCCGATACAATCGGCTGTCCCCGGCCCACAGGCAGCAGCTTTGCTCATCCCCGATCAGCAGCACCGCCACCGTGCTGCCGATCAACGCATTCGGACCAATCGTTGCAGCCTTCGCCCGCACCTCGCGGTTGACTTCCGCGAGGCTCCCCTTCACCTCCTCCACCAGCGAGGGACCGGACAGCCCCGGATCCAAGTGGCGCAATGCCATGATGATGCGGCTGCTCGCGTAGTCGCCGCGCTCGTGTCCTCCCGCGCCATCGGCAACCGCCCACAGGCCGATCTCGGCCCGCTCGAGCACAGCGTCCTCATTTCGCCGGCGCACCGTCCCCACATGGGTGCGTGCAGCGGAACGACAAGGCATCTCCTTCAAGCCTTCATTTCTGGGATTCTTGTTCGATCTTTAGTCGGCAAGTGAAGTAGTCCAGAACGCGAGCCTGCCGTTGCACTTCGCTCAGCGCAGACCCGCCGATATTGCCGGCAATCTGCCGCGCCTCGTTGAGGCGGTCTTTCAGCATCGAAACTGCGCGCGCGGTCGAACCGTCAAACCCTTCCTGCAGATATTTTTCGGGAGTGTACTGGGTCGCGCCGATCCGGAAATCTTCGGAATGAAAAGGGCATGCAGCGAAGCGATCGGAGGCCGGGGCCGCCGGCTGTACCGGCGCGACCGCAGCCGGCGGGGTCGCCGGGGTCGCTGGAAGAGCTTCCGGCTTTCTCTCACCCTCGAAAATGACCCGGGACGCTTCACTGCGCAAGCGCGTCAAGGCGGTCGCCGGGATTTTGCCGCCATTGACCAGATCGACTGGCGGCAGACCGGTATCCTGCTGAAATTTGCGCCAGGCTCCGGTCGTTTGAGGGCCAATCACCCCGTCTATCGGCCCCGGTTCCATGCCGAGACGGAGCAGCATGAATTGAATTTCACGGACCAGCGAGGGAGTAACCTCGAGGTTTTCCGTCTTGGCAGCCACCTCGGCAGCGCACCAGCCCGCGAGCCCCAGCGGCATCGGCAAGGTCACGACGGCCAGTGAAAAAATGGCGCACCGCACGATGTTACGCCCGTTCATTTTCCGCGTCCCCGACTCGTCGGCAATCACTCCGCTCCGTGGGCATTGAGGAACGCCCTGCGCTCCCTTTCATCGGGGATGTGGTTAGCCAATACCAGGCATAATTTGGCCAGAGACTCGAATTTCCCCAGTTCTCGTTTTACGAGAATTCGGGCAATCGGGCCTATATAGCGAGTCAGGTCGGATTCTATCGCGACAATGCTTGCCGGGTTCGGCGATTTTGCGGAAGAAACGGTCGGTCGCTCGATCGTCTGTACCGGCGCCGGTGCGAGCGGCGGGCGCGGCCGGCCGAGCCCCGCAGCGGCGCGCTGACGTCCTCTCGCCAAGAACTCGGCGCGGTCTTTCGGGTCGGCCACTTGCCTGCCGAGCAACTCATATAAGGCCAGCAGATCGCTCGCGTTTCGGATAGCCCGCTTTACGGCGATCGACGCCATCGGGCCGATGAAGGTCGCCAGATCGCGCTCAGTCCCTCGCAGTAGTTCGGCGCTGAAAGTCACCTCGCCCGAGGTCGTTTGCGCCGCATTGCCAGCGAGTTGCGGCTGGGCTTCGGTTGTTACCGAGCCGCGGAGCTGCAGCTCCACCGGCAGGCGGGGCATTGCGTCGGCAACGGCTTTCGAGAACGCCGCAGCGTCGGCGTAGCGCTGCGCCGGCTCGAAGGCGAGCGACTTGGCGATGACGTGTTTCATTGCCTCGGGGATTGCCGGGTTCAACGCCCGTACATCCTCGGGCCCCCGCTTTTCCATAAAGGACATGATCTCGGTGAGGCTCTTGCCCCGGAACGGCTTCACCCCGGTCAGCATTTCAAACAAGATGACCCCGGTGGCGAACAGATCGGTGCGGTGATCGATCGGACCTCCGGACAGCTGCTCGGGCGCCATGTAGGCGGGCGTGCCCAACAAGTCGCCGACGATGGTGAATTCGGAAGCTTCGAGGCGGGCGATGCCGAAATCGGCGACCTTAACGTGATCGTCCTGCAATACCATAATGTTGGACGGTTTGATGTCGCGGTGGACGATCCCCTTCTCGTGGGCGAACCCGAGCGCGCTGAGCACTTGGATTATGATCGCAACACTGCGGGCAGGTGCGAGCGGACCGGACGATTTGATGAGTTGATCGAGGCTGCGCCCCTCCACCAATTCCATGACGAGAAACGGCATGCCGTTGTCGTCACCAAAATCCCAGATCGCGACGATATTCGGGTGGAACCGGCGCCCGGCGGCCCGCGCTTCGCGCCGGAAGCGTTCCAGCAGCTGTTCGCCTCCGCTGCCGGCGACCAGTTCGGGGCGCACGACCTTGATTGCGACGAGGCGATCGATTGCCGGGTCATGGGCGCGATAGACTTCGCCCATCGCTCCCGTGCCGAGCAATGCTTCGATGCGATAGCGGCCGATCGACCGGACAGTGTTCATTTCTTGTAAAGATTTGTCTGGTGAGAGAATGGCCGCGCCCGGCACGCAATCAAGCGAAAATTGTCGTCGTCTTGTCGTCACTCCATTTTCGAACCACGGGCGCGGCAGGGCCGGATCCGGCCCGAGTCAGGTCTGCTCCTCCAACATGCTCATCGCATTCTGCAAGCTGCGCCTCATCCGGTTGAACGAGGCGGACAACGAGCCGATTTCGTCCCTGCTGTTGTGAACATATTCCGGCGCGTCGAGCTGCCCCATGCTGACCTTATCGGCCATCTCGGAGATTTCGGCTACCGGTCGCGTCACCAGCACCCGTAGCAAGACGTCGACAATGACGATCGTCACGATAAAGGTTCCGGCCAAAGCCAGCATGAACCAGGACAGCGCCAGATAGGCGCGGGCCAGCGGCACGCCGAGCGGGATCGAGACGACCTGCGCGCCGACAATTTCACCCAGTTTCCAGCCAAATCCGTTTTGCGAGCCATAGAGGTTGATCATCGTCGCAGGGGCATTCTCGGGTGTGCTGTGGCAGCTGAGGCAAACTTGGCTGCCGACTTTCAGCGGATGGGCGAGCGTCAGAAACTTCCCTCCCGGGGTGTCGCGGATCGTCTCCGTTTCCGACTTGCTGGGATCGTCGCGAAAACCGTTGATGATGTCGGCTTCCCAATCCGCCGCCCGGTCGTTGACATTAGTCGGGTTCAGCGTCGGCTCGCGATAAGTGTATTCTGGTAATTTCTGCCGCACCAATTTCAGAGTGGTTTGCGCTGCGAACGCTGAAACCGATTGCGGCAGAAACTGGATCTTCAGCTGCGGCTCGAGCAACGGCCAATTGTAGTCGGCGGTATATTTGCGGATCGCCGACGCTCCTTCGATCATGATCCTCGCATTCTGCATGCTTTCTTCGAGCGCATTCTTGGTGAGGATCGTATAGGCGCCGGCCCCGGCCAACCCCAGCCCGACCAGAAATGCTCCGGATATCGCCAAATCTATTTTCCATCGTATCTTCATGACCGGGACTTCGTTAATCTCGGAACAACTTGTGAGGCCGAGATCTTACAGTCGCGGATTCCGTTTTCAAAGCGCGGCGGTTATCCCCAGGGGACCCGAATCGAGATTGCTTCGCTCGGCTGGCAATGACAATGAGTTGCTGTCAAGTGCGAGGCGGCATCGGGCGCCGAAGCAATCTTGTGTGACATGGCAATCGAAGGAGAGCGGGTGTGCCGCTGTCGGGATTGCGCGTGATCGACCTGACCCGCATCCTCGCTGGGCCATTCTGCACCATGCTGCTCGGCGACATGGGGGCCGAGGTCATCAAGATCGAAACGCCTGGCGAGGGCGACCCGGTGCGCCGGCAGGGTGTGATCCGAGATGGGCTCAGCTGGTATTTCGCCGGGTTCAACCGCAACAAGCGCTCGCTGACCCTCAACCTGCGGCACGAAGAGGGCCGTGAGGTGCTGGCCAAGCTGATCGCCGGCAGCGATGTGCTGGTCGAGAATTTTCGGCCCGGGGTCCTCGCCCGCATCGGCTTCGACGAGGCGCGGCTCAAGGTGTTGAACCCCGACCTCGTCTGCTGTCACATCACGGGCTTCGGCAACAGCGGGCCCTATCGCGATCGTCCTTCGTTCGATTTCATCGCCCAGGCGATGAGCGGCTTCATGAGCGTTACCGGCGAGGTTGATGGTCCGCCGCTGCGCGCCGGCCCGCCGATCGGCGACCTCGTCGCTGGGCTCTACGCCGCGCTCGGGGTTTGCGCGGCGTTGGTGCGGCGCGGGCGGACCGGCCGCGGCGACACGATCGGGTCCAGCCTCAATAATGCTATGATCAGCATGCTCGGCTTTCTCGCTGCGAATTGTCTCGCAACCGGTCTGCAGCCGCCACGCTCCGGCAACGACCATGCGATCGTCTCGCCCTATGGCATGTTCCGCACCGCCGATGGCGAGGTGGCGATCGCACCGTCGAGCGAGGCGGTTTATTATCGGCTGCTCGACGCGATCGGCGCGCCCGAGTTGCGCAACCACCCGGATTTTCGGAGCAACGACGACCGTGTCCGCAACCGCCGGGCTATGAACGCAGCGATCGAGCAGAGGCTCGAGACGGCCGGCACCGAGTACTGGATCGAGAAACTCAACGCCGCCGGCGTGCCTTGCGACCGGGTCATGACGTTGCCGGAGGTCTTTGCGGATCCGCAGACCCGGGACCAGGAGATGGTTGTGGCTGCCGAGCACCCAGGACATGGAGAGGTCGAGATGCTCGGCTTCCCAATCAAATTTGCCGAGGCGCCATGCCGTATCCGCCGTCCCGCCCCCGACCTCGGCGCCGACAACGATGCGGTATTGCACGAGCTCGGCTATTCGACCGAGGAGATCGCCGGACTGCGCCGGAAGGGGGTCGTGTGAGGCGCATGCATTACGCCATCGGCGGCCTGCTCGCGGCGTTCATCATTTCCTGCTCGATTTCCTGCTCGCCGGCTCCGGAGACCAGTTTCACCCTCGCCAGCGTGACGCCGGCCCCAGCCAGCATCGATGCCGCGCTGGCGGGAGTCGCCGTCGAGCCGGCGAGCCGCGACCGCACGGTATACCCGCTGCCGCGCAGCCTTAGCCCGCTGCTGCCGCTGTGGCAGGCGGCCCTGGAGGACGCGGTCAGGAGACAGGGCATCTTTCGTCCGGACGCTACGCGGCGAGTGTCGCTCGTCGTCAAGGTTCTTGAGTTCTCGCTCTCGGGAAACATCTTGTCGGTGTTCGCCCGTTACCAGCTGTTCGATGTCCCCCCCGGCAACCCGGTCTTCAGCGCGGACCTCATGAGCAACGTAGGATTGAGCGGTCTTGCTACCGGGGTGACAAGCCTCGACGACCCGGCGGTCGCGACGCAGAACCGAACCCAGGTCATCCGAGCGATCCAGGACAACATCACGCAATTTCTCGACCAGCTCGCTGCCTTTGCGCGGCAGCCGCCCAGCGGCACGCCTCCGCGGCTCTGAGGGCCGGCAATCGAGGCGATCTGTCCCTGTAGCCATTGTTGCGCGGATTCCGGATGTATGTTAGGAACCGCGCCGGTTTGGCGGGGCGCTTTTTGCGCAGGCGCATGTTGCCTGCCGCGATCCGATGACGGACGAAGAATGGCTGCTGCGGGGCGTTTGCCTGAGCGGCCGATGAGGATGTATTTCCATTGGCTTCCGAGACCACAGGCGTTTCCGGCTTGGCTGCGCGTTACGCGGCGGCGTTATTTGATCTCGCCGACGAACGCCGCATCCTCGACGAGGTGGCCTCGGATCTCCGGCAGCTCCGGTCGATGGTGCAGGCGAGCCCGGATATGCTGCGGCTGATCCGCAGTCCAATTCTGTCGCGCGGCGAGCAATCCAAGGGGATCGAGGCCCTCGCCGAGGCTGCCGGCCTTTCTCCGCTGGTCAGGGATTTTCTCGCGGTCGTCGCCCGCAATCGGCGGTTGTTTGCTGTGCCGGCCATGATCGAGGCGTTCCTCGCCGAACTCGCAGCTCGGCGCGGCGAAGTGACGGCCGAGGTCACCGCGGCACAGCCGCTGAACGAGGCTCAGCTCGCCGCGCTGAATGACCAGCTGCGCCACAGCGTCGGCAGCCGTGTATCGATCGATGTCCACGTCGACCCGGGGCTGATCGGTGGGCTCGTCGTCAAACTCGGCTCGCGCATGGTCGACGGATCGATTAAGAGCAAGCTGCAGCGGCTGCAGCTGGCGATGAAGAGCATTGCTTGATGTTGTGCTGATTGAAATGCGGTTCGGATGCGCAAAATGCCTAGTCGTCATTCCCGGCGAAGGCGGGAATCCAAAGTCCTGCCGCGAAGTTCTTGAGCAGTCGCATGGCTCCCGAATCAGGCCATGCGGTGGGCTCTGGATCCCGCCTGCGCGGGGATGAGCCCCGCAAGGACGGTGCTTCCCGGGTTGTCCCAGACCGGTTTCTGAAGGGGTTTTTATGGAAATTCGCGCGGCGGAGATTTCGGCGATCCTCAAACAGCAGATCGCCAGTTTCGGCAGCGAGGCGGACGTCGCGGAGGTAGGGCAGGTATTGTCGATCGGCGACGGCATCGCCCGCGTCTACGGCCTAGACAAGGTCCAGGCCGGCGAGCTGGTCGAGTTCCCGAACGGCGAAAAGGGCTTGGCCCTCAACCTCGAGAGCGACAATGTCGGCGTCGTCGTGTTCGGCGACGACACCCACATCAGCGAGGGGGACACCGTCAAACGCACCAACGCCATCGTCGATGTGCCGGTCGGGCGCGGACTCCTCGGCCGCGTCGTTGATGCGCTCGGCGAGCCGATCGACGGCAAGGGCCCGCTGACCGATGTCACCCGGGCGCGCGTCGATGTCAAGGCGCCCGGCATCGTGCCACGCCGCTCGGTGCACGAGCCGGTGCAGACCGGGCTGAAGGCCATCAACTCTCTGGTGCCGATCGGGCGCGGGCAGCGCGAGCTGATCATCGGCGATCGGCAGACCGGCAAGACCGCCGTCGCGATCGACGCCGTCCTTAACCAAAAGCACAACAACAGCGGCACCGACGAGAAGGTTAAGCTCTACTGCATTTACGTCGCGGTCGGCCAGAAACGCTCCACCGTCGCGCAGATCGTCAAGACCTTGCAGGATTACGGCGCGCTCGAATACTCGATCGTCGTGGCCGCGACTGCGTCCGAGCCGGCGCCGCTGCAGTACATCGCCCCCTATGCCGGGTGCGCGATGGGCGAATTTTTTCGCGACAACGGCATGCACGCACTGATCATCTACGACGATCTGTCGAAACAGGCGGTGGCTTACCGCCAGATGTCGTTGCTGTTGCGCCGCCCGCCGGGGCGTGAGGCCTATCCCGGCGACGTCTTCTACCTGCATTCGCGGCTGCTCGAACGCGCCGCGAAAATGAACGAGGATCATGGCGCCGGATCGCTGACCGCGCTGCCGATCGTTGAGACCCAGGCCGGCGACGTGTCGGCATACATCCCGACGAATGTTATCTCGATCACCGACGGCCAGATCTTTCTCGAGACCGAGCTGTTCTATCAAGGCATTCGTCCAGCCATCAATGTCGGGCTCTCGGTCAGCCGTGTCGGTTCGGCGGCGCAGATCAAGGCGATGAAGCAGGTCGCCGGGCGCATCAAGTTGGAGCTGGCGCAGTATCGCGAGATGGCCGCCTTTTCGCAATTCGGCTCCGATCTCGACGCCGCGACCCAGCGCCTATTGTCGCGCGGCAGCCGATTGACCGAGATGCTGAAGCAGCCCCAATTCTCCCCGGTTCCGGTGGAGGAGCAAGTCGTGTCGATTTTTGCCGGCACTCGCGGCTATCTCGATACGATCGCAGTGTCGGATGTCGGCCGGTTCGAATCTTCGATGGTGCGCGAATTGCGCTCCACGCACCCCGAACTGCTGCAGGCTATCCGTACCGAGCAGGAGATATCGCCGACGGTCGAGAAGGAGCTGAGCGACTTCCTCGACGCGTTCGTCAAGACCTTCGCCTGACCCGAGTCCGAGTCCGCCGCGATGCCGAGCCTAAAAGACCTGCGGTTGCGCATCCGCAGCGTCAGGTCGACGCAGAAGATCACCTCCGCAATGAAGATGATCGCCGCCTCACGGCTGCGTCGTGCGCAGGAGCAGGCCGAAGCCGCCCGTCCCTATGCGCAGCGCATGGAGCGCGTCCTCGGCTCGCTGGCCGGCCGCATGACGGGTCTGCCCGGCGCGCCGCCGCTGCTCGTCGGCACCGGCAAAGAAGAGACGCATCTAATTATCGTCGCGACCTCGGATCGTGGTCTCGCCGGCGGCTTCAACGCCTCGATCCTGCGCGAGGCACGCCGGCGAATTCGCGAGATCGAGGGGGCCGGCAAGAAGGTCATGCTGTTGATCATCGGCCGCAAAGGCCGCGACGGACTGCGGCGGGACTACAACCCCTTGATCCGCGACAGCCTGACCGAGGTCGGCCACCGCCGCCTTTCTTTCGACGAAGCCCGCGACATTGCCGAGCGCGTCCTGTTGCTTTATCAGGCGGGCGGGTTCGATGTCTGCACAATCATCTACAACCGCTTCCGCTCGGTGATGAGCCAGATCGTCACGGTCCAGCAGCTGATCCCCTTCGCATCCGCGGCCGCGGAGCTAACCAGCTCCGAGCCGGAAGTGGGAGTGCGCGCCGGCGCGGTTTACGAGTTCGAGCCGTCGGAGGAAGAAATCCTCGACGAACTCCTACCCAAGAACCTGGCGGTGCAGATATTTACGGCGTTGCTCGAGAACGCCGCGAGCGAGCAAGGCGCGCGCATGACCGCAATGGACAACGCCACTCGCAACGCCGGCGACATGATCGACCGGCTCACACTCAGCTACAACCGCACGCGTCAGGCCGCGATCACCAAGGAGCTGATCGAGATCATCTCCGGGGCCGAGGCGCTGTGATGTTCTGCACGGGGATATTGTAAAGTATGGCAAGGAATTCTATCGGCACCGTCACCCAGGTCATCGGCGCAGTCGTCGATGTGCATTTTGACGGAGACCTGCCGGCGATCTTGAGCGCTCTGCAGATCAATGACAGCGGCCGGACACTGGTCCTCGAAGTGGCGCAGCAGCTCGGCGAGAACGTCGTGCGCACGATTGCGATGGACACGACGGACGGGTTGGTGCGGGGCGCTGAGGTCATCGATACCGGTGAGCCGATCATGATGCCGGTCGGTCCAGAGACGCTCGGCCGCATCCTCAATGTGATTGGCGAGCCGGTCGACGAGCGCGGCCCCGTGGTCACTAAGCAGCGCTCCCCCATCCACAAGTCGGCACCGGAATTCATCGATCAGTCGACTGAAGCCGAAATCCTGGTCACCGGGATCAAGGTGGTCGATCTGCTGACGCCTTACGCGAAAGGCGGCAAGATCGGGCTGTTCGGCGGTGCCGGTGTCGGCAAGACCGTGATCATCATGGAATTGATCAACAACATCGCCAAGGCGCATGGCGGCTACTCGGTGTTCGCCGGCGTCGGCGAGCGTACCCGCGAGGGCAACGACCTCTATCACGAAATGATGGAATCCGGCGTTATCAACATCGACGGCCCGGGCTCCAAGGCGGCGCTCGTCTACGGCCAGATGAACGAGCCGCCGGGCGCGCGCGCCCGCGTCGGCTTGTCCGGTCTCACCCTCGCCGAATATTTCCGCGACGAGGAAGGCCAGGACGTGCTGTTCTTTGTCGACAATATTTTCCGTTTTACGCAAGCCGGCTCCGAAGTATCGGCGCTGCTCGGCCGCATGCCGTCGGCGGTCGGCTACCAGCCAACGCTCGCAACCGATTTGGGCACGCTCGAGGAGCGGATCACCAGCACGAAGAAAGGCTCGATTACCTCCGTGCAGGCGATCTATGTCCCGGCAGACGATCTGACCGATCCGGCGCCCGCCACGACCTTCTCCCATCTCGACGCGACGACCGTGCTGTCGCGCCAGATCGCCGAGCTCGGCATCTATCCGGCGGTCGACCCGCTCGACTCGACTTCCCGGCTGCTCGACCCGCGGGTTATCGGTGACGACCACTATAAGGTGGCGCGCGATGTCCAGCGCGTGCTGCAGACCTATAAATCGCTGCAGGACATCATCGCGATCCTCGGCATGGACGAGCTCTCCGAAGAAGACCGGCTGACCGTCGCCCGGGCCCGCAAGATCCAGCGTTTTCTTTCCCAGCCCTTTCACGTCGCCGAGGTGTTCACCGGCACCCCCGGCGTCCTCGTCAGCCTCGAAGACACGATCAAGGGGTTCAAAGGCATCGTCGCTGGCGACCACGACGACATGCCGGAAAGCGCCTTTTACATGGTCGGCACGATCGACGAAGCAGTCGCCAAAGCCCGCAAGATGGCGGCCGAGGCGGCCTGAGCCGGATCGTTCCGTCAATGGCCGAGCGCGTGCAGTTCGAGCTGGTGACCCCCGAGCGCCTGTTGCTCTCGGAGATGGTCGAGATGGTCGTGGTCCCCGGCACCGAGGGCAATTTTGGCGTCCTACCCGGCCATGCGCCGCTGATTTCCTCGATCCGTCCCGGAACAATCGATGTTTACGAGGGGCAAACGGTGACGCGGCGCATCTTCGTCGTCAGCGGCATCGCCGAGGTGACGCCGGAGCGCTGCACCGTGCTCGCCGACGAGGCGCTGCCGCCGGACGAGCTCGACCGCGGCGCGATCGAGGCGGAACTGCAGACCGTCGAGGGCAATCTGCCGAGCCTGCGCGAACAGGTTGCACGTGCGACCGGCTCCGAACGCGACACCCTGCTCGTCGAGCTCCGGCGCATGGAGCGCCGGGAAAATGTCCTTCAGGCCGAGCTGCAGGCGCTCAGCGAGATCGCCCGCTGACAAGCAGCCCGCGCCAGCACCCGGTTCGCCGCTTCGTTAGGATAGGTTGAGCGAGCGAAACCCGTCATCACTGACCGCCAATGGCGGGTTTCGCCAAGCTCACCCGCCCTACTCCTCAATTCTTCCGATTTATGCTGTCGAAGTTGACGCGGACGCGCGGGTCGCGCACCGTCCTCGCGCGCCGAAAGGCACGGCGGGGAAAGGGAAGCGGAAATGCTGTCGAGCGCTCGCATCCAACAAAGACTGGCGCAGCGGTCAATCGCTCTGGTGCTCGCCGGCGGTCGTGGCAGTAGGCTCAAGCAATTGACCGACCGGCGCGCCAAGCCGGCCGTGTTTTTCGGCGGCAAGTTCCGGATCATCGATTTCGCATTGTCGAATTGCATCAATTCGGGGGTGCGTCGCATTGCTATCTTGAGCCAATACAAGGCGCACAGCCTGTTGCGCCATTTGCAGATGGGCTGGTCTTTTCTGCGCCCGGAGATGAACGAGTTTCTCGACCTTCTGCCGGCGCAGCAGCGGCTCGACGAGGCGACCTGGTACCGCGGGACCGCGGACGCGGTGTATCAGAACTTCGACATCTTTCGTGCGGCCGGACCGGAATACTTTATCGTTTTAGCGGGGGACCATATTTATAAAATGGATTACTCGAACATGCTCGCCGACCATATCGACAAAGGCGCCGATTGCACGGTCGCCTGTATCGAGGTGCCGATAGAGCAGGCTTCCGATTTCGGCATCATAGCGGTCGATGATTCGATGGCGATCGCCGACTTCCTGGAAAAGCCCAAAAACCCGCCGGCAATGGCCGACCAGCCCGACCGCGCGCTCGCCAGCATGGGCGTCTATGTGTTCACCGCCGACTTCCTCTATGCCGAGCTTGAACGCGATCATCGGCACGCGGGATCGAGCCACGATTTCGGCAAAGACGTAATTCCGGATCTGGTCAGCCGCGGGCTCGCCGTCGCCCATTCCTTTGAGGAGAGTTGCGTCAAGACGACACCGGAAGCCGAGGCCTATTGGCGCGACGTCGGGACCGTCGATGCTTATTGGGCGGCCAACCTGGATCTCGTCAGGCCGACCCCTTCGCTCGATATCTACGACCCGAATTGGCCGATCTGGACATATCAGCAGCAGTTGCCGCCGGCGAAATTTATCTTCGACGACGATGACCGGCGCGGCATGGCGGTGGATTCGATGGTCTCCGGCGGCTGCATCATTTCCGGCGCTACCGTCCGCCGCTCACTTTTATTTTCGAATTGCCGCGTCAACTCCTATGTCCAAACCTGCGAGGCGGTGCTGCTCCCGGACGTGCTCGTCGGCCGGTACGCGAGGCTCAACAAGGTGGTCGTCGACCGCGGCTGCCGGATCAAGGAGGGGCTGGTTATCGGGGAAGATCCGGAGCTGGACGAGAAGCGGTTCTACCGCAGCGAGGGTGGAGTGACACTGGTCAGCGCCGAGATGCTGGCCGCCCTCGACTGACCGATCAGGGATCAAGCCTCAGGCTTCGAGCCCGACCAGGCTGCGCGCATAGGCCCGCGCCTCGAACGGGCGCAAATCGTCGGCGGTTTCGCCGACCCCGATGGCGTGGATCGGAATTCCGTATTTTTCGGCCAAGGACACCAGTACACCGCCGCGCGCGGTCCCGTCGAGCTTGGTCATGACGATGCCGGTGACGCCGACCATCTCGCGAAAGATTTCCGCCTGCGCGTGCGCGTTCTGGCCGGTCGTTGCGTCGAGCACGAGCAGAACCGAATGCGGCGCTTGCGGGTCGACTTTCTTCAGGACGCGGACGATCTTCTGCAACTCCGACATCAGATTGGCCTTATTGTGCAGCCGCCCGGCGGTATCGATCAGCAGAATGTCGCTGCCCTCGGTGCGCGCTTGCTCGAAAGCCTCGAAGGCAAGCCCCGCCGCATCCGATCCAGGCGGCTTGGCGACGACCCGGCAGCCGGTCCGCTCGCCCCAGATCTGCAATTGCTCGACCCCCGCGGCGCGGAACGTGTCGCCGGCTGCGAGCACCACATCGTGTCCCGCGTCCCGGTATTGCCTTGCGAGCTTGGCGATCGTCGTTGTCTTCCCGCTGCCGTTGACACCGACGACGAGAATTACAAACGGCTTGCGGCTGAGGTCGAGCCGCAGCGGCTTCATCACTGGTTCGACCAGCCGGATGACTTCCTCGGCGAGCGCGCCGCGGACCTCCTCGGGTGACACCTCCTGGTTGAAGCGGGTTCGGCGCAGCTCTTCGGTGACTTCGGCGGCGATGCCGACTCCCATATCGCTCGCGATCAGCAATTCTTCGAGCTCCGAGAGCGCCGCATCATCGAGTCGGCGGCGGTTGAAGATTGTGTTGATGCCCGCGTTCAGCCGCTCCGAGCTGCGCGCCATCCCCGCCTTGAGGCGGACGAACCAGCCGCGACGTTCCTGAGTTTCGGTGTTCCCGGGAGGAGCGGCGGCCGGGGCCACCGCTATCGGCTCGGGCTCGGATGGCTCTGCAGGTTCTGCTTGTTGCGGGTGCGCCGGCGCCGCGCCGCGCCGCCAGAAGCCGCCGCTCCACAGCCCGCGCTCCTCCTGGTCCGCATGGCTAGAAGGAGCCTCCGCAGCGGAATTCTCGGGCGCGTCGGGTTCGGGTGCAGGCGCCGGTTGCAAGTCCGCAACTGCCGTCTCCTCCTCCGGCTTACGGTTTTCTGTGTCTTCCGCGACCGCATCGGCTCCCGGATCGGGTCCTGGAACCGGTCCAGGAGTAGGGCGTCTCCACAACCTCATTGAACAGCTGCTCCGATAAGATTGCGTCCGCTGGCCCCGATAAGGCGCATGCGCCGGACCGACGCCACGGCATGCGGTCCCGAGAAGCTCACCGGAGCGTAAAAGGCGGCGCGGCCCATGCCGGGTCGCTCGATCAGGACATCGGTTTCACCGCCGATCCGGGTGGAGAGTTCTGCGGTGAGAGCGGCCTCCCCCGCCGCCCGCAGTCCCGCCGCCCGCTCCTTGATCACTGCGCCCGGCAGTTGCGGCATGCGGGCGGCGGGCGTCCCTGACCGCGCGCTGTAGGGGAACACATGGACAAAGGCGAGCCCGCATTCGCCGATCAAGTCGAGGGTATGTCGGAACATCTCCTCGGTCTCGGTCGGAAACCCGGCGATCAGGTCGGCGCCCAGCGCCACCTCGGGACGCAACGCTCGGGCGCGCTGCGCAACAGCTACCGCTTGATCGCGGGAATGGCGCCGCTTCATGCGCTTTAAGATCAGGTCGTCGCCGGCCTGCAATGACAGGTGGAGGTGTGGCATCAGCCGCTCTTCTTCGGCCAGCAACCGCCAAATTTCAGCGTCGATTTCGGCCGGGTCGAGGGAGGAGAGGCGCAGACGCTGCAGTTCGGGTACGGCGGCAAGGAGGCGCCTCACCATCTGTCCGAGGCTGGGCCTTCCGGGCAGGTCGGCCCCATAGGCGGTCAGATCGACACCGGTCAGCACGATCTCCCGGTAACCGGCCGCGACCAGGCGGCGCGCCTGATCGGCGATGACCCCCATCGGGACCGATCGGCTCGCCCCGCGAGCATAGGGTATGATGCAAAAGGTGCAGCGGTGATCGCAGCCCTGCTGGACCTGCAGAAAAGCGCGGCATTTGCCTTCGAACCCATCGACGAGGTGCGGCGTGTTTTCGATCGGATCGGGCGGCGCAGCCTCATCTGGCAGATAGCTACGCGGCGACAACTTGGCTCGATTGTCGAGTACGCGGTCCACTTCGGGCAGCGCGGCATAGCGTTCCGGCGACAAATGGGCGGCGCAGCCCGTTACGACAATTCTTGCCTTGGGGTGCCGGCGGCGCGCGCGGCGGATCGCCTGGCGCGCTTGCCGTTCGGCCTCGGCGGTAACCGCGCAGGTATTGACGATGACCGCACCGGTCAGCCCGGCCGCGGTCGCGGCACCGCGAATGACCTCGGATTCGAACGCGTTCAGCCGGCAGCCGAACGTGATGACCTCATTGTCATGCACGACGCTCAGCCCGCGCCGAGCAGATCGGCGTCGAACGCGCCCTCGAAGCTCAAGCGTTGCCGGTCCTGTCATGATCACGTGGCCATCCTCGCGCCAGGTTATTTCGAGGCTGCCGCCATCGAGCTCGACGTCGGCGCGGCGCTCTGTGAGGCCCCGCCGGTGCGCGGCAACGAGCGCGGCGCAGGCGCCGGTGCCGCAAGCCCGGGTGATCCCGGCGCCTCGTTCCCATACGCGCAGCCGGATGCGGCGACGATCACGGATTTCGGCGATACCGATATTTGCGCGTTCCGGAAAGAGCGGGTGATTTTCGAGTGGGGGCCCGAGCGCCCCGAGATCGACGGTGTCGACATCATCAACAAAAAAGGTCGCGTGCGGGTTGCCGATGTTTGTGCAGACCGCCTCCATCAGCGGACCCGATGTCAAGTCGACCCGATCGGTGTCCATCGCGCGCGCCAGCGGGATCTCGTGCCAAGCCGTTCGCGCCGGTCCCATATCGACTGCAAAAGACCCGTCGCCCAGCGCCTCCGTCTCGAGCAGACCCGCCGCGGTCTGGATCCGCACCCGGGAGTCCCGGGTCTCGCGGTACAGCAGGTCGGCGACGCAGCGTGTAGCATTGCCGCAGGCCTCGGCCTCGCTGCCATCGGCATTGCGGATGCGCATCAGGACCTGGGCCGCGGGATGGCGCGGCGGCTCGATCAGGATGACCTGATCACATCCGATGCCGGTCCGGCGATCTGCCAATCTGCGCGCGGCTGCGACACCAAAAGGGATCGCACCGCGGCGAAAATCAAGCACGACAAAATCGTTGCCGAGCCCATGCATTTTGAGAAACGGGACTTTCCCCATCGCGCCGCTTATATGGCGGCACGGACGGCTCTGTCCAACGCCGCAGAGACCCGGCGCCCGACAAGAGCGTGCTGGGTGTCAGTTCACCGTGTAATGCGCCGCACCAAAACTCGCGTGTCTGGCGCTCGGTTTGCCATGCTTCGCGCTCGTCGTCCTGTACCCTTTGCCGCCTCCCCAGCCCGCAGCGTGCGTCGAGTACCCTCTGCCCGCTTCATGTCGGCCGGATCTTTGGCCAACGGCGTATCGGCCATGCGGTCCGCTATGGGTGTGGGCCGAGCGGGTGCCCTCGAATGTCGGCCGCGCCGGGGCCATCTCATCTACGGCGGACCAGTCGCGCGGGGTTGCGTCCGCGGTCCTGGCGGATACTGGAGCGGTCTCGTTGGCGAAGTAACTCGGCGTGTCGTCCGACGGGCTGAAATTCTTCGAACCGTAGTCGGGAAGTTCCACGGCGAGCGCCGGCAGGCACGCAAAGGTCAGCGCTCCCGCGAGAAAGGTGATTGTCAGCTTTAACATTGCAGTTCCCCCTGCCTTCTCCATAGCTGGACGACGGTGGAACGCCAAATTGGTGCTGCTAACCCGCGGAATCCGCTAGTGCGGATCGATCGCGGACCCGGGCTGTTCGAGAGAATCGATTACCGAGGCCGCAGTCTTTCGTTACCGCTTGTTCGCCTCCCAGCTTTCGAGATCGAGCCGGTCCATCAGAAACAGATCGCTGGTCCGGGCATACCAGCCGCGGCCGTGGCGTCACCGAGCTGGCTGCGATCGTGCCAGGCGGGTCAATGCCGCGCCAGCTTCTTCAACGCATGATAAAACATCAGCGCTCCTGTCCCCTGCCCGATTTCCGACCTCGGAACCGGGGTGCCGCAATTGACAGAGAGCCGCGCCGCGACTACGTTCCGGCTGCGCTTCCGAGGGAAGTGAGCGACACACCCGGTAATAGCCCGGGCCGCCAGTCCGCGAGTTTCGCGCACTGGCGTTTTTGCTGTCGCAAATGAGTTTTGAGGACCAGAATGTTCGACAGCCTCAGTGATCGCCTCGGCGACGTGTTCGACCGGCTACGCCGCTATGGCGCGCTGACCGAGGCCGATGTAGGGACCGCCTTGCGCGAGATCCGGATCGCGCTGCTCGAAGCCGATGTGGCGCTTCCGGTGGTCAGGGACTTTGTCGCCGCGGTCCGCGAGAAGGCGCTCGGGCAAGAGGTGCTGCGGTCGGTGACGCCGGCGCAGATGGTGATCAAGATCGTCCACGACCATCTCGTCGAGGTGCTCGGAGGCGGTCCCGGGGGCGGTCCCGGGGGCGGTGAAGGCGCTGCCAGGACCAACGGCATTGATCTGAACGCCCCCTCCCCTGTCGCCGTCATGCTGGTCGGGCTCCAGGGCTCGGGCAAAACAACGACCGCGGCGAAGATCGCCAACCGGCTGAGGGGGCAAAACCGCAAAAAAGTATTGCTCGCCTCGCTCGACGTACAGCGGCCGGCGGCGCAGGAACAGCTCGCCATTCTCGGCCGCCAGATCGGCGTGACTTCGTTACCGATCGTGCCGGGGGAAAGACCGGTCGCGATCACCCGCCGGGCATTGCAGACCGGACGCACCGAGGGCTACGACGTCGTGATCCTCGACACCGCCGGGCGGCTGCATGTCAACGAAGAGCTGATGCTCGAAGTCGCAGCGGTGCGCGAGGTCGCCAACCCGCATGAGACATTGCTGGTCGCGGATGCGATGACCGGTCAGGACGCGGTCAATGTCGCGAAAGCCTTTGGCGAACGCGCCGGCATCACCGGGATCGTGCTGACCCGGGTCGACGGCGACGCCCGCGGCGGGGCGGCATTATCGATGCGCGCGATCACCGGCAAGCCGATCGTGCTGATTGGGGTCGGCGAGCGTATCGACGCGCTCGAGCCGTTTTACCCCGAGCGGATTGCCGGCCGCATCCTCGGGATGGGCGACGTGATCAGCCTGGTCGAGAAGGCCGCCGAAACGGTCGACCAGGAGGAGGCAGAAAAACTCGCCGCCAAATTGGAAAAGGGCCGGTTCGATCTCGACGACCTCGCCGCGCAGTTGCGCCAGATCCGGCGGATGGGCGGCATGGGCGGGATGCTCAAGCTGCTGCCCGGGATAGGCAAGATCAAGAAGCAGCTGGACGAGGCCAATATCGACGAGCGCATCATCAAGCGTCAGGAAGCGATTATCTCGTCGATGACCAAGGGCGAGCGGCGCAACCCCAAGCTGCTGAACGGCTCGCGCCGCCGGCGCATCGCGTCGGGCTCGGGCACCTCGGTGCAGGAGATCAATCGGCTCCTGAAACAGTATCAAGATATGGCCGACATCACCAAAAAGATGAAGAAGCTCGGCCCCAAGGGCTTGGCGCGACACGGGTTAGCCGGACTGCTGCCCGGAGGGTTGCGGCACTAGATGAGGATGTCAGGATGTCGTTGAAAATTCGCCTTGCGCGCGGCGGCGCAAAAAAGCGTCCTTACTACAGCATTGTCGTCGCGGATTCGCGCAGTCCCCGCGACGGCCGCTTTATCGAAAAGCTCGGGACTTACAATCCGATGCTCGACCGGTCGCATGCCGATCGGGTGACCCTAAAGGCCGAACGGATCCAGCATTGGCTAGGTGTGGGCGCGCTGCCGACCGAGCGCGTCCAGCGCTTCCTCGGCGAAGCCGGGCTGATCGAGAAACCGCCGGTTCGCGAGACTCCGGTCAAATCTCGGCCGAAGGCGAGGGCGCAGGAGAGGCTGAAGGCCGCCGAAGAGGTGGCAGGCGCCGCGGCCGGCAGAAGCTGAGCCCACCGGACTCGCCCTTCTGTGCTGGCTTGCTATGAACTCCCGCACACGCGAACCCGCGGCAAATGCCCCTCTGTCTGCCCGAGAGCGGGGCGCGGAACGGGATGAGGAACCTTCGCGCCGGATCTGCGTCGGGGTCGTTACTGGGCCTCAGGGTGTCCACGGCGCGGTGCGGATCAAGAGCTTCACCGAAATACCCGAGGACGTCGCCGGCTACGGCCTGTTAGAGGACGAAACCGGCCGCCGGCAATTCGAGCTGCGTCTCTGCGGCGTCGCCAAGGGTGTGTTGATCGCGCGCCTTCCGAGTGTAGAGGACCGCGACCAAGCAGAGGCGCTGCGCGGGCTCCGTCTCTATCTCTCCCGCTCGGCTCTGCCGCAACCGGAGGCCGAGGAATTTTACCATGCCGATCTGATGGGCCTCGAGGCGGTGCTAGGAGACGGGACGCGGGTCGGTCGTGTGCGCGCGATATACAATTTCGGTGCCGGCGACACGCTAGAACTGGCACGTGACGGCGCACCGCCCGTGCTGGTGCCGTTCACCCGGGCAGTCGTGCCGATCGTCGCGCTGGCGGAGGGACGGCTCGTGCTCGACCCGCCGCCCGGTTTACTGGACGATCCGCGGCTGCTGGGTGATAACGAGTCATGACCTGGCGCGCGACGGTGCTGACGATCTTCCCGGAAATGCTCCCGGGCCCGCTCGCGTATTCGCTGGCCGGCAAAGGGCTGAGGGCCGGGCTATGGCGGCTCGAAACGGTGGACATCCGAAACTTTGCGGGCGATAAACACCGCTCCGTCGACGACGCGCCGTTTGGCGGCGGGCCTGGCATGGTGATGCGGCCGGACGTGCTCGATGCGGCAATCGCCGGCGCAGGCGGGGTGGGACCGCTGATCCTGCTGTCGCCGCGCGGCCGACGGCTCGAGCAACAGCGGGTGCGTGGGTTTGCCGAGATGCCGGGTGTGAGGCTGATCTGCGGCCGCTTCGAAGGTGTGGACGAGCGCGTCCTGGAAGCGCATGGCATCGAGGAGGTCAGCCTCGGTGATTTTGTGCTGTCGGGCGGCGAGCCTGCTGCCATCGCACTGCTCGACGCTTGTGTACGATTGTTGCCGGGTGTCGTCGGATGCGCCGAGGCGCTGGCCGAGGAGAGCTTCGCCGAGGGTCTGCTCGAATATCCGCAATATACGCGTCCGCAGCTGTGGCAAGGACGCCCGGTGCCGGAGGTGCTCGTGTCGGGCGATCATGGACGCATCCGAGCTTGGCGCCAGGCCGAAGCGAAGCGCTTGACCCGCGAGCGCCGGCCCGATTTGTGGGAGCGCCATCGCGCGGCGCAGGAACCGGCCGCCGAGCGTGATTGAGATAGAGATCGAGAGGTGGAGTGATGAACCTTCTGCAGCAGCTCGAGCAGGAGCAGGTCGACAAGCTGGCCGCCAGCCGGCCCATCCCGGAGTTCCAACCCGGCGACACGTTGCGGGTCGGGGTCAAAGTCGTCGAAGGCGAACGTGAGCGCATCCAGGTCTTCGAAGGCGTTTGCATCGGCCGCAAGAACGCCGGGGTGAACTCGAATTTCACTTTGCGTAAGATCTCTTACGGTGAGGGCGTGGAGCGTATCTTCCCGCTATATTCGCCCCGCATTACCTCGATCGACGTGGTGCGCCGCGGCGTCGTGCGGCGGGCCAAGCTCTATTACCTGCGCGGCCTCACCGGCAAGCGGGCGCGCATCACCGAACGCGCCCGCGACAGCGTGCGACCCGGCGCCAAACGAGCGGGCGCGAGTGTACAGCCCAAAACCGAACCGGCCCCCGAGATGGCCGGCGCGGTAGAAGAGAGCAACCAATCGGAATGACCGAAGCCATGGCCCAGCCGCGCACCCTCTTTGACAAGATCTGGGAAAGCCACGTCATCGCCCCGCAGGGCGAAGGCACCTGCCTGATCTACATCGATCTTCACCTGATCCACGAGGTCACGACACCGCAAGCCTTCGAGGGGCTGAAGCTTGCCGGCCGCAAGGTACACCGGCCCGACGCGACGATGGCGGTCGCCGACCACAATGTGCCGACCAGCGACCGCAGCCGCGGCATCGACGACCCGGAATCAAAGCTGCAGGTCGACACCCTGGAACGCTACGTGAAGGAGTTCGGCGTCCCCTATTTCCCGGTCGACAGCATCAACCAGGGGATCGTCCATATCATCGGGCCGGAGCAGGGGTTGAGCCAGCCCGGCATGACGATTGTCTGCGGCGACAGCCACACCGCGACGCATGGCGCGATGGGCGCGCTCGCCTTCGGCATCGGCACATCCGAGGTCGAACACGTCCTCGCGACCCAGACCTTGATCCAGGCCCCCGCCAAAAACATGCTGATGGAGGTCAATGGGAGCCTCGGCGCCGGGGTCAGCCCGAAAGACGTGATCCTCGCGATCATCGGCAAGATCGGCACCGCCGGAGGCACCGGCCACGTCTTCGAATATGCCGGCAGCACCTTCCGCGACATGTCGATGGAAGGCCGGATGACGGTCTGCAATATGTCGATCGAGGCCGGCGCCCGCGCCGGGCTTGTCGCGCCGGATGAAAAAACCATCGCCTACGTGATGGGCCGGCCGTACGCGCCGAAGGGCGCGGCCTGGGAGCAGGCGGTCGCTTATTGGCGCACGCTGCCGACCGATCGGGGCGCCAAATATGACAAAGAGGCGCATCTCGATGCGGCCGATATCGCGCCGCACGTCACCTGGGGAACAAGCCCGCAGGACGTGGCGCCGATCACCGGGCGCGTTCCCGATCCGGGGCAGGTCGATGACCCGCTGAAGCGCGCGGCGATGCAACGCTCCCTCGAATACATGGCGCTGGCGCCCAACACCCGGCTCGCCGAGGTACCGGTGCAGCGCGTCTTTATCGGCTCGTGCACCAACAGCCGCATCGAGGATCTGCGCGCCGCCGCCGCGATCGCCAAGGGCCGGCGGGTGGCTGACGGCGTGCGCGCGCTGGTCGTACCGGGCTCGGGCCTCGTCAAGCACCAGGCGGAAGAGGAGGGGCTCGATCGCATCTTCCTCGAAGCCGGGTTCGAATGGCGCGAGCCGGGCTGCTCGATGTGCATGTCGATGAACGCCGACAAGGTGATGAACGGCGAGCGGGTGGCCTCGACCTCGAACCGCAATTTCGAGGGCCGCCAGGGCAAGAACGCCAAGACCCACCTGATGGGCCCCGCAATGGCCGCCGCCGCCGCCATCACCGGCCACCTCGCCGACGTGCGCCAGCTCGGTTAATGTGCAACGCAGTGGCGGTACAAACCCGCCACTGCGGCGGATCCACGAATCGGTCTATGAGCAGGATCCCGAGGCGCGCCGGAGCCTGGAGTACCATAGAACCCGATCAACTGATGAAATCGTGAAGTCGCTTCGGCTCGATCAAAAGGAGCCGTTGAGAGTCAAGCCGGATGGGCGCGTTGTCCAAGGAAACACACGGATCAAGGTGCTGCAGGAGCGCGGTTATCCGGTTGATGACCTCCCGCGAGAGACTATTCAATGAATACGACCTCGGCTGCCAATCGTTCCATCAAACGCCTTCTGCCGCGCCCAAGCATCCAATACAGCGATGGTAGGATCGAAACGCCTCCCCCGCTGGACGTGGAGGGCATCTTGGCGGATCTGGAGCGGCTCGACGCGCAAGAGAGAGCCGCGTTTCTATGCATATTCGCCCATGATCTGACGGTTCAAATCAGGTCAGTGCTGATGGATCGCCCGCTTCCGCAAGGCGACCTCGATCTGGTGAACCGCCTCAACGAGTATCTGCACCAATTAACCAGCTGTGTGAATCCCAATAAACGATGGTCGGTCCGGGACGAAGTGGCTCTCGTCCGCTCGCTCATAGAGAGTTCTTATCTATACGACCTACAATCTGCAGTCGGAAGCGCCCTTGCTAAAGCTGCGGGCAACGCTGAACGCTTAAACGAACGCGACTTACCAGAACGAAATTACGACCAAGTCGTAGGAGCTTATGGAGAAAAGGTCGTCGAAGCAGAATTACTGGGTAACGGGTGGTTGCCTGCAAACGTAAATGCCACCCTAAGCAATGCTGCGAACTTCGACATTTTCGCGCAGAAAGGAGATCAGCTCGCCGCGATTCAGGTAAAATCTTGTGGACCGGACCAAGAAGGGTTTAGCTTCCCACGCTTTCCACCCAGTCGAGAACCCAGCGCGAGAGAGTTCACGGTACTGGTAAAGATGGGGAAGCGGCGTGAAACCGACCAAATTTTTGTGATGCCGACGCGCGAGCTATACAAAGATATTATCGCGTTTCGCGAAGCATCGAAGGCGGCCGGAATAAAAGATATCAGCATGTGGACACTGAGACTACACGAGCCCCGGAGAGCTTTGAAAAACCACCGGCGGTTTGGCTATGGTTTTGCCCGGAAATGGGAAAAGTGGCTAAACAACTGGAAGCAGCTGGAGGCAATCCCAGCCGATTCGGACATCGAAGCTCGTCAGCATCGGGAACCTGGCCAATTCTGAGGTGGCCGCACGCGAGAGGAAGAGCATGGAAAAATTCACGCAGCTGACCGGGGTTGCGGCGCCGTTGCCGATCATCAATCTCGATACCGACAAGATTTTCCCCGCGGTTTACTTGAAGACGATCAAGCGGACTGGATTGTCGCAATGGTTGTTTCAGGAAATCCGCTTTCGTCCGGATGGGTCGGAGAATCCGGATTTCGTGCTGAACCAGGCGCCGTACCGCAACGCCAAGATTCTGATCGGCGCAGACAATTTCGGCTGCGGGTCGAGCCGTGAGCACGCCCCTTGGGCGCTCCTCGATTTCGGCATCCGTTGCATCATCGCGCCGAGTTTCGCCGACATCTTTTACAATAATTGCTTCAAGAACGGCATCCTGCCGATCGCGTTGCCCAAAGAAATCGTCGAGGAATTGATGGAAGACGCCAAGAAAGGAGCGAACGCGGTGATGACGATCGACCTGGAATCTCAGACAATCACGCGACCGGACGGCGAGAAGGTGCAGTTCGAGGTCGGCGCATTTCGCAAGCATTGTCTCTTGAACGGGCTCGACGACATCGGCCTGACGGAGCAGAAGAGCGCGGAAATCGGCGCCTATGAGGAGAAGGCGCGGCTGTCGCGTCCCTGGCAGTTCGGCATGACCCGACCCGGGGCCTGATCCGTGGCGCAGACCCGCGCATCCAATCGCAAGGTGCTCGTGCTGGCGGGCGACGGCATCGGGCCGGAAATCATGCGCCAGGTGTTGCGCGTAATCGAGTTCTTCGACCGGCGCCATTTAGCCAGCTTCGAAATTACCGAGGGTCTCGTCGGCGGCGCGGCCCTCGATGAATCGGGAGTTCCGTTAAGCGGCGACACCTTGGCCCAGGCGGTCGCCAGCGACGCCGTGCTGTTCGGCGCGGTCGGCGGTGCCAAATGGGACACGTTGCCGTTCGAGCTGCGTCCCGAGCGCGGCATCCTCCAGCTGCGCAAGGAACTGGACCTCTTTGCCAATCTGCGTCCCGCGGTAGTCTTTGATGCGCTCGCCAACGCCTCGAGCCTGAAGCGCGAGGTCGTTGCCGGGCTCGATCTGATGATCGTGCGGGAGTTGACCGGCGGCATCTATTTCGGCGAGCCGCGCGGGGTCGAGACATTGCCGGACGGCAGCCGGCGCGGGATCAATACCGAAGTCTATACCGAAGCCGAGATCGAACGCGTCGTCCGCGCCGCCTTCGATCTGGCGAGAAAGCGCAACCGCAGAGTCTGTGAGGTCGACAAGGCCAACGTCATGGAATCGGGCGGGCTGTGGCGCGAGGTCGCGCAACGGGTTCGCGATGCGGATTACCCGGATGTCGAACTCTCGTTCATGTATGCCGACAACTGCGCGATGCAGCTGGTCCGCAATCCGAAGCAGTTCGACGTTATCGTGACC
This sequence comes from uncultured Alphaproteobacteria bacterium, assembly GCA_963736715.1. Taxonomy (GTDB): domain Bacteria; phylum Pseudomonadota; class Alphaproteobacteria; order ATCC43930; family CGMCC-115725; genus AP-15. The sequence goes on from CAVTQA010000030.1 coordinate 45,798, forward strand.
AGCAATCTGTTCGGCGATTTGTTGTCCGATTGCGCGGCGATGCTGACCGGGTCGCTCGGCATGCTGCCTTCGGCCTCGCTCGGTGCCGCCGATGCCGGCGGCCGCCGTAAGGCGCTCTATGAGCCGGTGCACGGCAGCGCGCCGGACATCGCCGGCAAAGACATAGCCAACCCGCTCGCCTGCATCCTCTCCTTTTCGATGATGTTGCGCTATTCCTTCGATATGGTGGAAGAGGCCGAGCTCGTCGAGGGCGCAGTGCGGCGGGCGCTCGCCTCCGGTGTGCGCACCGGCGACATCGTGCAGCCCAATACCGCGCGCGTCTCGACGCGCGTCATGGGCGACACGGTCTTGCGCGAGCTCGAAAAGGCGGCATAACCCGGCAGCAACCGCTCAGCCAGTCGCATTTGTTGTTCGAAATGGTTCCCGTGGGTGGCCTGGACTGGCTGCCTGGCGGCCAATTACGAGTCGTAACCGCTCGCCTAGTTTGTCGGCTTGATGTTCTGGTTGAGGCGGAACAGGTTCGTCGGGTCGTATTTGTTCTTCAACGCGACGAGCCGCTCGTAGCCCTGGCTGTAGGCGGCCCTGATCCGCGTGGTTTCTTCGGCAGTCGAGGTGGTTGACATACACTTCTCCGGTCGCGAAGGGCTCCACTGCCGTCCAGAACTCCCGGGTCCACTGGACATGATCGGCCGACTCGGCTGGATCGGTCCACTGCGAGATCACGTCGTAATCCCACTGGTCGTCGCGCAATCCGAAGGCAGTCGCGTTCCGATCAACCCGGGCGGCAGCGCCGTGGAGATGGAAAAACAAGACCATCGACATCGGAGAAAGCATCTTCGCGGACCGCTCGATCAGGATTTCGATCAAATCGTCTCCTAGCTGTTTTAGAAAACTCGACTTCCAATACCGCTGAACCCCGCCATAGGGGACTGCCGCGTCGAACAGCGTGTTCAGTTGCACGTAGGATGTCGGTGCAATCGTGTCCAGCAACGGGGAACCGAACTTCCGTACGGGCGCCACAACCGCCTCCCCAGCTGCGAGCATCCCCGATATAGCTGACAATGATCGCGACGACCGGCGCGCCCTCGGGCGACGTCATCAGCGCGGCAGCGGCAAGCGCCTCGTCCGGGCAATTGCGGGCGAAATCCGCGGTAGAAGCGCAGCACTTCCTTGGCCTTCGCCATCGGGTGGAGAACCATTCCCGCCAGCACTGGACCTACGGGATGAACTCGATATTCGAACGAGGTGACGACGCCAAAATTGCCGCCGCCGCCCCGCAGGCCCCAGAAGAGGTCGGGGTGCTGATCCGCACTGGCCGTGAGAAACTGGCCCTCGGCCGTGACGAGATCTGCCGACAACAGGTTGTCGCAGCTCAGACCGTGCTTGCCCATGAGCCAGCCCAGGCCGCCGCCCAAGGTCAGTCCGGCAATGCCGGTCGTCGAGACGACCCCGCCGGTGCTGGCTAAATCAAAGGCTTGGGTCTCACGGTTGTATTCGCCCCAGGTGAGCCCTGCCTCGGCGCGCGCCGTGCGCTGGCCCGGATCGACCCGCACGCTTTTCATCGGCGACAGGTCGATCATCAGGCCGCCCTCGCAGACGGCGTTGCCGGTGATGTTGTGACCGCCGCCGCGGACGGACACCAGCAGCTCGTGAGTGCGGGCAAAGCGCACCGCCGCAATGACATCGGCGACCCCAGCGCAGCGTGCGATCAACGCCGGGCGCCGGTCGATCATGCCATTCCAGACTTTGCGGGCCTCGTCATAACCGCCCTCACCGGGGCCGAGGAGCGGGCCCCGCAGACTGTCCGCAAAGTTCTGCACCGCAGCTTCTTCGAGGATCGTGTCCGTGCCGTTGGTGCTGATGACGCGTAGATCCGTCATGATTTTCGCCTCCCCGTGCCGTGTTGATGGAACGCAGCTTCACACCGCGCTCGCGGATTGCTTCTCGATCGTCCTGGACAAGCGGCCGTAGACGCGGCGCGCATTGCCTTCGAATATTTTTGCCTTGTCTTCCGCCGGCAACGCAAGCTGGTCGATGTAGCGCTTGGTGTCGTCGTAGTGGTGACCGGTTTCCGGATCGATGCCGCGAACCGCGCCGATCATTTCGGAGGCAAACACGATATTCTCGACCGGAATCACCTTCGCCAGTAGCTGCTGGCCGGGCAGGTGATAGACGCAGGTGTCGAAGAAGATGTTTTTCAGCACAAGATCGGTCAGCAGCCCGAGCTTGGCGTCCTGCGCCAAACCGCGGAAGCGGCCCCAGTGATACGGCACTGCACCGCCGCCGTGCGGAATAATGAACTTGATGGTCGGGAAATCCTTGAACACGGATGACGTCATCAGCTGGTTGAAGCCGACCGTATCGCCGTTGAGGTAGTGCGAGCCTGTCGTGTGGTAGGCCGGGTTGCAGGCGGCGCTCACGTGGACCATGGCGGGAATGTCGTGCTCCACCATCTTCTCGTAGACCGGATACCAGTAGCGGTCTGACAGTGGTGGATCCTGCCAGTGCCCGCCGGACGGATCGGGGTTCAGATTGATGCCGACGAATCCGTATTCGCTTACGCAGCGGTCGATCTCGGAGATGCAGTTCTTTGGCGAGACGCCGGCACTCTGCGGCAGCATCGCCACACCGATGAAGTTCTTCGGGAACAGGGAGCAGACGCGGTGGATCAGCTCGTTGCAGGCGCTGGCCCAGGCTTCGCTGGTGCTCGCATCACCAAGATGATGGCCCATGCCGGCGGCGCGCGGCGAGAAGATCGTCAGATCGGTTCCGCGTTCTCGCTGCACCTTGAGCTGGCCGCCCACGATCGTCTCGCGGATCTCGTCGTCCGTCATTCTCGGGCGGGGCGGCGATGGCTTGCCGGCCTTGTGCGCCGCGATCTGCTCGTTGCGCCACCCCTCGTGCTGACGAGGGGCGGTCGTGTAGTGGCCGTGGCAGTCAATGATCATAGGAACCAGCCGCATCTTTTGTCTGCGTCAATTACTATCCGCAAGGCGGAGCGCAACCGCAATGCTCTTCCCGCGCCGGTGATGATCGCGACCTGCCCGCCAGCCGCTCCCACCGGATCCCGGGCACCGCCGCGAGTGAGAGGAAAGAAAGGCATGCTCGAGATCGCAACGGAATGGCGGCGTTTCGACGAGTTGACGGCAGCTGAGCTCTATGAGCTGCTGTGCTTCCGCCAAAGCATCTTTGTCGTCGAGCAGGCCTGCGCTTATCCCGACCTCGACGGCCTCGACCAAAATGCATGGCATTTGACGGCCCGGTTGGCGGGTGAGCTGATCGGTTGTCTTCGGCTGACGGCAATAACCGGCCCGCCGCCCATCGTCAGGATCGGCCGCGTGGCGGTGTCGCGCTCTCTGAGACGGGGCGGGCTTGGCCGAATGCTAATGGAGAAGGCGCTGATCCTTTGTCGCGAGCGCTTTCCGCTGCAAGCGGTCGCTCTTGGCGCGCAGGTCCCTCTCGTGCCCTTTTACGAGAGCTTCGGCTTTGCTGCGACCTCTGAGCCCTATGACGATTTCGGCGTCGCGCATGTCGAGATGGTGCTGCGCCTACGATAGCGAGGCTTTTCCTGCGAGGAGTCCAGATGTTATGAACGTTTTGCCGTTGCGGCGGGCCGCCTGTCTCGGATTGCTGGTTAGTATAGCGTCCTGCCAAACAAAAGCGGCAAACCCGGACGTCTTGGGCAATGCCCCTATTCCGGCCGGTGTCGCGGAGCAGACGGCGGATCTGCAGGGCGTTTCCATCGAGGTTTTCACATACCGGCCGGCGGGATGCGCATTGTCGGGTGCTTTGATGGTCTTTCACGGTCTCGACCGGAACGCCGACGCCTATCGCGACTACGCAATTCCGCTGGGGCAACGCTTCTGCCTGCTGGTGGTTGCGCCGCTCTTCGATGCGGCACGTTTTCCGACCTGGCGATATCAGCGCGGCGGCATGGTTCATGATGGTTCGGTGCAGCCGGCAGAAAGCTGGACCGTCAATCTGGTGCCGCGTCTCGCGTCCTGGATCAGACATCAAGAGGGCCGTGCTGAGTTACCCTATGCACTGATCGGTCACTCTGCTGGCGGGCAGTTCCTCAGCCGCGTCGTTGCATTTGGCAACGACGAGGCAAAAGAGATCGTGATCGCCAACCCGTCCACCTGGGTTCGCCCAAGTCTGGAAATCGCAGCTCCCTACGGGTTTGGCGGCGTTTTTGGCCCGCAACAAGGCGAAGCGGCGCTACGCCGCTACCTTGCCGCGAAGGTGACAGTGCTGCTCGGGCAAGAGGATGTCGGATCGCGTAATCTCGCAACAAGCGAGGAAGCCGAAGAACAGGGCAGCACTCGCTTCGAACGGGGTCAGACCGTGTTTCGCGAGGCGGCGGATGCCGCGCGCCGGCATGGGTGCGCATTCAACTGGCATCTGGCCGCCGTTCCGGGTGTCGGCCACAACGCCCGCGCAATGTTCACGTCGGAGCAAGCTTTTGCCGCGCTAAGACCGTTTTGAAGCTGAAACACGGCCGAAGGCGGCCACGCTTCGAGGCGCTGCGGTAAAGGTAAGTCCAGAGTCGCAGGCACCGCCGCTTAAGCTGGAACCTCCTCGGCGAGCGGCACCCGCTCGACATTGTGGGCCTGCAATGCCGGCAGCACATCGTGAGCAAAACGGCGGATTTGCTCCATGAACATCTCGTGCGGCAATACGCCCCGATTGAGGCTGATCTGGACCGTATTGGCGCCCGCGCTGTCCGCCGCGTCGATGATCCGCTGCGTTACCTCCGCGGCGGTGCCCCATGGCATTTGTTGGGCTTGACGTTCGAGGTCGGCCAACGTGAGGCCGCGGAAGTCCTCGCGGGCGAACTCGGCGGCGCGGCGGTTTTCCGGGCTCACATAATCCGTCGAGGCCGCGCTCGCATAGCCGGTTTGGCGCTGTAATTCGGTCTCGGTGAAATTGCCGTGGCTGAAGAGTGTGCGATTGAAATAGAGGTGGTAGGGTCCCATCTCGCGCACCGCCGCGGCCTTGCTGTCGGCGACGTAGGCGCTGATGCCGAGCGACAAGTGATCGGGAGTAATCCGATGGCCGGCCTGCGCGAGGCACCGGGCGTAATAGAGAATAATGTCGTCGCGCAGTCCGCGCGAGCGGCCGAGGCCGGGGGTGATCGGCAGGTTGTGCCTGGCCGCGAACTCGATCAACTCCTTGCTGCCGACAACCGGCATCCAGATCGGCGGATGCGGCTGCTGCACTGGCCGCGGCCACATCGCGACATCCTTGTACGACCAGAATTCGCCCTGGTACGAGAACACTTCCTCGGTCCACGCCCGGGTGATGATATCGAAGGCCTCTTCGAAGCGGGCGCGCGACTGCGCCAATGGCACGTTGTGGACCTGGTACTCGCGCGGAATGCCGCGGGCAAAGCCGGAAATCAGCCGCCCATTGGACATGCAGTCGAGCATCGCCAGCTCCTCGGCAAGCCGCAGGGGCTCGTGCAACGGCAGGAGATTGCCGTAGATCAGCAACTTGAGCCGTTTGGTGTGTTGCGCCGCTGCCGCCGCCAGCAGGTTCGGCGAGTTCATCAGGCCATAGGGCGAGCAATGGTGCTCGTTGAACCCCACGCCGTCATACCCCAGGCGGTCGAGCTCTTCCCAGGCCTCGAGGTGCTCGGCATAAGTGCGCGCGGCGATTTCGGGCTTAAAATATTTCTTCGGCAGCGGGTAGGGCAGCTCGTTGTCGACCTTCAGGTGCTCGAGCTGTTCGCCGTAAGCCAGGAGATCGAATACGAAGACCTTCATTCTTGTCCTTAGCCTCTTTGATGGGTCGGCCGACGCCAGTCGAGATGTCTAAAGCTTGCCGGCGCGGCCTGGTTGTGACAACCAGAAGATCGACAAACCTGTGATGACGGAGTGGGGCCGCGATGCCGCGCTATGATTTCGACATGTTCACGATCGGCGCCGGGTCGGGAGGCGTCGCCAGCTCGCGCCGCGCCGGCAGCTATGGCGCGCGCGTCGCGATCTGCGAGGACAGCCGGGTCGGCGGCACTTGCGTCATCCGCGGCTGCGTTCCGAAAAAGCTGCTCGTCTACGGCGCGCAATTTGCCGATGCCTTCGCCGATGCCGCCGGTTTTGGCTGGACGGTGCCGGTCCCGAGCTTCGACTGGCCCGCCCTGATCGACGCCAAAGACCGCGAGATCGAGCGGCTCTCGCAGATCTATCGCAACATGCTGAAGAACAGCGGGGTCGCGCTGATCGAAGGGCGGGGCGTGCTCGTCGATCCGCATACGGTCGAGATCGACGGGCGGGCTTACACTGCCGACAAGATCCTGATCGCCACCGGCTCGCACCCGACGGTGCCGGACATCCCCGGCATCCAGCATGTGATCTCGTCAAACGAGGCGCTCGACTTGCCCGTCTTGCCGCGCCGCATCGTCATCGTCGGCGGCGGCTATATCGCCGTCGAGTTCGCCGGCATATTCAACGGTTTCGGCGCCGAGGTCGTCGAGCTGATCCGCCGCGAGGAGCTCCTCTACGGCTTCGACGACGACATCCGCATCGCGCTGGCGCACGAGATGCGCGGCCGCGGCGTCGAGATCCACGCCCGCACGCAGGTCGCGCGGATCGAGAAACACGACCACGGCTATTCGGTCTACACGGCGATCGGCCAGGAGTTTTCGGCCGACGTCGTGATGTACGCAACCGGACGCAAGCCGAACACTCGGGGGCTGGGTCTCGCCGAGATCGGGGTCGAAACCACCGAGAACGGCGCGGTCGTCGTCGACGAATGGTCGTGCAGCAATGTTCCGAACATCTATGCAGTCGGCGACGTGACCGACCGGATCAATCTGACCCCGGTCGCGATCGCCGAAGGCCGCGCCGTCGCCGAGACTCAGTTCAACGACAACCCGATCAAGATGGACCACGCCAATGTGCCCTCGGCGGTATTCAGCCAGCCGCCGATCGGCGCTGTCGGACTGACCGAAGCGGAGGCGCGCCGGCGTTATGGCGAGGTCGACATCTACAGCGCCCACTTCAGGCCGATGAAGAACACCTTGTCCGGGCGCGAGGAGCGCACCTTGATGAAGCTCGTCGTCGATGCGCGCAGCGAGCGGGTGGTGGGCTGCCATATGCTGGGCCCCGACGCCCCCGAGATCATGCAGGGTCTGGCGATTGCGGTGAAATGCGGCGTCTCGAAACGCATGTTCGACGAAACCGTCGGCATCCACCCGAGCGCCGCCGAGGAATTCGTCACGATGCGCGAGAAGATGGTCCGGCCTACGAAATTGGCAGCAGAGTAACCCCTAAATTGGCGTGTTAGCCTTGCCATTTCGCGGTCTGAGGAGCATCTGCTCATTAGAAGATGAAGGCCTGATTCATGCTCGACAAAGACGATGTGGAACCGCTTGTGGAGATCGTCGAGGCGTTTACCTCGGCCAGCTCACGAGCCGACCGGGAAAACCTGCTCGCACAGATACGCAGCCAGTTGGAAAAATTGCGGGCGGGGGATGAAAAATTGCAAGCGAAGCTTGGTGAGTTCCACGATGGGCATTCAGAGGGCGGTGTCGGTCTCGCTGAAGCTGAGCAAGCAGCCTCGATACTCCGCGAAGAAGAGAGCGTTGCCGCTAGGATATTGCTTCCCCGCATCCTGAGCCTGCAGCGATATCTGACTGGCACATCTCTAAACGATGAACCCGAGGCTCATCAGCTCCTTCAGAAAGCTGTCGATATCGCTGTTGGCTATGTCGCGGGTTATCAAAACTTGCGCGATCAGGTGATCAGGCGCGGCGCAGCACGGGGGGCAGCCGTCAACGAGGTACTGCGCGCCCGACCCGTTACCGGCGAGATTGACTACGCAGAGCTAAGCCGCGAGCACATCGCAAGATACCCGAAAATCCGAGCAGCTCTTGCCGAGTGAGCCGAGATGGCTGCCAATCGAAGCCGTGATCGAGCATAACCGGCTCGAGGTAGAAGCAACGGGCGAGAGGCACCTTCTGCGCGACTTCGGGTTGCTCGAAAGCGCATTGGCGAGGCCAAGAAATTTTTACGGCTTTGGACAAGAGGACATCGTCGCGCTCGCGGTAGCGCTACTGAACGGAGTCGCGCGGGCACATGCTTTCGAGCAGGGAAACAAGCGCACGGCCTTTGCAGCAATGCGGCTATTTCTGCTCGCCAACGGCTACGACACAGCATTCGACGATACAGTCTCATGGGCCGATGAAGTGATCGCGCTGGTCGAGCATCGGTCGACCGAGGATGACTTTGTTCGAGCCATTCGGCCATTCGTTGTTGCGAGGTAAGGTCGCCGAAATATCGGCACAACGCGCTTGCCTCGGGCCATCCTTACCGGTAGCGTGCGGCGATGGAACAAGTTAGGGCCTTACGCGGCCCTTGCCATATTGCGCGATTTTGGTACCGCCGGTACATGACGGCGGCCTAGGATCGCGCTTGCGCGTTTTTCCCGAAGCCGCCCCACCGAGGCGGCTTTCGTGTTTCATGCTCTTGCTGATCCGAATGTCGCCGATGGTGAAGCGGCTTCCAACCGAGGAGGTAATGCATGACCAGAGCGGCCCCTACTGCGTGCAACGGATGGTCCCCCGACAGCTGGCGTGGTCTGCCGATCCGGCAGGTGCCCGGTTACTCCGACGAGGCGGCGCTCGCCCGCGTCGAGGAGACTTTGCGCCGGTTTCCGCCGCTGGTCTTCGCCGGCGAGGCGCGGCGGCTGAAGGAGCGGCTCGCCGCGGTCGCGGCCGGGAAGGCCTTTTTGCTGCAGGGCGGCGACTGCGCCGAGAGCTTCGCCGAATTCCATCCGAACAACATCCGCGACATGTTCAAGGTGCTGCTGCAGATGGCGGTAGTGCTGACCTTTGGCGCCGGCTGCCCGGTGGTCAAGCTCGGCCGCCTCGCCGGCCAGTTTGCCAAACCCCGCTCCTCGGATACCGAGACGCAGAACGGCCGCACGTTGCCGTCCTATCGCGGCGACATCATCAACAGCCTCGACTTCGACGACAGGGCGCGCGAGCCCGACCCCCAACGCATGGTTCAGGCCTACAGCCAGTCCGCCGCCACCCTCAACCTGTTGCGCGCCTTCGCCCAGGGCGGCTACGCCGATCTGCACCGAGTGCACGCCTGGAACCAGGATTTCGTCGCCAACTCGCCACAGGGCGAGCGGTACCGGGCGCTCGCCGACCGGCTGACCGAGACATTGGACTTCATGGCGGCCTGCGGGCTCAACTCGGAAACGACGCCGCAGATCCGCGAGACCGAGTTCTATACGTCGCACGAGGCGCTGTTCCTCTCATACGAAGAGGCGCTGACCCGGATCAATTCGACGACCGGCGACTGGTACGACTGCTCCGCGCATCTGGTGTGGCTCGGCGACCGCACCCGTCAGGTCGACGGGGCCCATGCCGAGTTCCTGCGCGGCATCAAAAATCCGATCGGGATGAAATGCGGGCCGAGTTTGGAGCCCGACGATCTGTTGAGGCTGATCGACCGGCTCAATCCGCAGAACGAACCGGGCCGGCTGACCCTGATAACCCGCATGGGGTCCGACAAGGTCGAGGCGCGGCTGCCCTGCCTCATCCGCGCGGTCCAGCGCGAGGGCCGCGAGGTCGTGTGGTGCTGCGATCCGATGCACGGCAACACCGTCACCTCCTCGAACGGGTACAAAACCCGTTCGTTCGACCGCATCCTCGACGAGCTGCATGGCGCCTTCGCGATCCATGCCGCCGAGGGAAGCTATGCCGGGGGCGTGCATTTCGAGCTGACCGGGCAGAACGTCACCGAATGCATCGGCGGCTCCCAGGCGATCAGCGAAGCCTCGCTCGCCGACCGCTATCTGACGCATTGCGACCCGCGGCTCAACGCGACACAGGCGCTCGAGCTGGCCTTCGAGATCGCCGAGGCGCTGAAACACGCGCGGCGGGGCAGAGCGAATGGCAACGCGGTCGGTGCCGCCACCCGGCTCGCAACGGCCTCTTAAACCCGCGTCATTGCGAGGAGCAACGCGACGAAGCAATCTCGGCCCCAGTTGCGCAAGGCCCGTCGAGATTGCTTCGCTCCGCTCGCAATGACAGCATATATCTATGGACGACCTTGCGGCGCAGACCGACAGCTACTTTTTGAAGACCAAGGCGATCGTCGGGCATTTCGGCGACCGCCCGGCGACTTACGCGGTGTTCATGCGCCGGCCGGTGATTTGCGCACCGCGGTTCGCGATCGAGTTTCTCGAAAAGATGGCGGCCGAGCGCGGCCTGAATTTCGATATCGAGCTCAGCCACCCCGAGGGGAGCTGGGTCGGCGCCGGCGACCCGATCCTTTATATCGGCGGTTCGCTGTTCCATCTCGTCGATCTCGAAACGGTGCTGCTGCAAAAGCTCGGTCCGACCTGCGTCGCTGCGTACAATGCCTACGCAATGTGCGCCGATTTGCCGAAGGTCGCCTTCATGGCGATGGATGCGCGGCACTGCGCCGGCGCTGAAATGGCGGCGATGATGGCCTACGCCGCTGCGGTCGGCTCGGCGGTGGCGCGGCGCGAGACAGGTGCCGTAGGGTTTGTCGGCTGCGCCGCCGATGCGACCGCCCGGTTTTTCGGGCAGGAGAGAGGCCTTGGGACGATGCCGCACGCGCTCATCGGCTATGCCGGCTCGACGGTGCGCGCGGCAGAAATGTTCCGCGAGGTCTTTCCGGACGAGCCGATGACCGTGCTGGTCGATTATTTCGGCCACGAATTGTCGGATGCCGTCGCGGTGGCCGGGCGCTTCCCGGACCTCGCCGCGGCTGGCCGTCTCGCCGTCCGCATCGATACTCCCGGGAGCCGCTATTGCGAGGGCCTCGACCCTACCCGCTCGTATGAGGTGCTGGAGCGTCACGCGCCGCATGCGATCCGCGGCTACCGCACCGAGGAGGAACTGCGCCACCTGGTCGGCACCGGGGTGTCCGCCGCCGCGATCTGGCTGTTGCGCCGCACCTTGGACGAGGCCGGGTTCACGTCAGTCAAGATCGTCGCGAGTTCGGGGTTCGGGCCGGCGAAGTGCCGGATGATGGCCGCTGCAAATGCACCGATCGACACGATCGGCACCGGCTCCTACCTCCCCGAGCTGTGGAGCGAGACCTACGCGACCGCCGACATCATCGCTTATGACGGCGTCCCGATGGTCAAGGCCGGCCGCGAGTTCCTGCTGCGCAAACGCAAAGACGAATAACGCGGGACTTTCGGGTCGATACAGCTTTCCCGGATGACAAGTTCGTGCCCCCCGGCTAGGCTGGCATATTGGGAACAAGAAGAGCGGAACAAACCGCCCTTGACGATCTGGGAGGTCGCCATGGCAGAAATTCGCCCGATGGTCGGGTCGACACTACCCGCCGGTCACGTTCTCGGACGCAAGCTCGACAGCATCCCATTCAGCGGCTACCACATCTTGATCATCGCCGTGCTCGCCCTCGTCGGCTTTATCGAGGGCTACGATCTGGTGATGACCGGGTCGCTGCTGGTGTTGGCCAAGGCGCCGCTGCACCTGACCGACACCGACATACGCTGGCTCGCCGTCGGCCCGACATTCATGCTGTGCCTCGGCGGCTTCTTTTTCTCGGCCGTCTCCGACCATTTGAGCCGCAAGAGCATCGTGCTGATCGGCGTGTTCCTGACGACACTTCTGACCTTGCTGATCCCGCTGGTGCAAACCGCCGAGCAGCTGATCATCCTGCGCCTGTTGACCGGCCTTGGCGCCGGCGGCGTCGTTTCGGCGGCGTTCCCGATCGCCGCCGAATTGATGCCGGCGCAACACCGGCGCACCTACAGCGCCGTCTATGAGATGGCGCTGGCCGCCTCCTTCACCGTGGTGCCATTCATCGGCGGTCTGCTCGCCGGCAACGTCAACGCCTTTCGGTTTCTGGCATTGCCAGGCGGGCTGGCGGTGACCGTTATTCCGGTCATCGTTTATTACGTGCTTCCCGAAAGCCCGCGCTGGTACTTGCGCAAAGGCCAGCCGCAGACAGCGGTCGATATCGTCAACCGCATTATTGCGCGATCCGGCAACAAGGTGCCTCCGCTGACGGTAGCGGCGCTCGGCGATCACCGGGAAGCCGCCGGCGAGCCGCTGCCGTCCTATTGGGCGCTGTTCGCCAAAGGTCAGCTGCGCTGGACAACGGTCGGGATTCTGAGCGGGATCTGCGCCGGGACTGCTTATTTCCTGATTTCGGTGCTGCTGCCAAAGGCGCTGAACGATCAAGGCTTTGCCTTGAGCGCGAGCTTGGGATTGACCTCGATCGTCTATGCGGCGAGCTTCTTCGGGAAGGGTTTTACCGGCTTCCTGATGGAGATTATCGGACGGCGCTGGACGATCGCCTATGCGCTCCTCGGATCGCTGCCGGGCATCGCGTTGATGCTGCTCGCGCATCGGGCGGGGGACTATGCGGGCGTGGTGATGGTGGCGGGAGGGCTGATCCTCGGCTTTACGGTGCTGTCGGCTTTTACCGCGACGCGCGTCTATCTGTCGGAGCAGTTCCCGACGGCATTGCGCGGGCGTGGTCATATCTTCGGCGAGTCGTTCGCGCGGCTGTTCGCCGGCGGCTTTGCTCCGCTCCTCATGGAACCGCATACCGGCTCGGCGCCGATCTTCTTCGGCACGATATTTGTGGTCGTGGCGATCGGCGCCTTTATCCCGCTGGCCTTCGGCCGGGAGACCGTCGGCCAGCTCGAAACGGTGACCGAAGGAGTACCGGCGCTGGCCTGACGGGGCGATCGGAGACTGAGGCGAGCGGAAAAAGCCGCCGCCAAAATCGGGAGGAAACGATGGCCCAAATCCACCCGGTCGGCCGTTTGACAACGCCGGCCGGCCATGTGCTCGGCCGCAAGCTCGACAGCATCCCGTTCAGTCCCTACCACATGATGCTGATCGTCGTGCTGGCCCTTGTCGGCTTCGTCGACGGCTACGACCTTGTCATGACCGGCTCGCTCCTGGTGCTGGCGAAGCAGCCGTTGCATCTCACGCCCGAAGATATTCGTTTTCTGGCCATAGCCTCGACGATGATGATTTGCGTCGGCGGCTTCATCGCGTCGACTATTTCAGATCATTGCAGCCGCAAAACCGTCATGCTGATCGGCGTGGCCGGGATAACCTTCTTCACGCTCCTGATCCCGGTGGTGCAGACTGCCGAGCAGCTGATCATCGTGCGTCTGCTGACCGGCCTCGCCGGCGGCTTTGCAGTCTTTGCGCCGTTCCCGATCGCCGCCGAGTTGATGCCGGCGCGGCATCGGCGCACCTTCGGCGCCGTCTATGAGATGGCGCTTGCCTGCTCGTTCGCCGTGCTGCCCTTAGTAGGCCGTCTGCTCGCCGACAGTCCGAACGCTTTCCGGCTGATGGCGCTGCCCGGCGGGCTCGCTTTCTTCGTCATGCCCGCGCTGATCTATTTGCTGATCCCGGAAAGCCCGCGCTGGTATTTGCGCAGAGGCCTCGCCGAGGCGGCGGTCGACACCGTCAACCGGATCATCCGTGGAGCCGGCAGCCGGGTTCCGCCCCTGGCGGTTGCAGGGCTCGGGGGCATCGGTGAGACGGCGCGCGAAGAGCTGCCGCCCTATCGGGCGTTGTTCCACCGCGGGCAACTGCGCTGGACGGCAATCGGGATTTCGAGCTATGTCTTCGCCGGCACTGCATTTTTTCTGATCTCGGTCCTGTTGCCGAAGGCTCTGGTCGATCAGGGCGGCGCCGTAACCTTAAGCTTTGGCGTGACCTCGCTGGTATTCGCCGCGAGCATACCGGGAAAGGGCTTCACCGGCTTCCTGATGGAGATCATCGGCCGACGCTGGACAATCTTCTATGCCCTCGCCGGCTCGCTGCCCGGCCTTTTCCTGATGATGATGGCGCACCGAGCAGGACCCTACGCGACGGTAGTGCTGGTCACCGGCGCGCTGATGACCGGCTTTACCGCGCTGTCGGCGGCGACTGCCTTCCGGATCTACCTCTCCGAGCAGTTCCCGACGGCGCTGCGCGGGCGCGGACATGCCTTTGGCGAGTCGACGGGGCGGATCTTTTCTGGAGTGCTGGCGCCCTTCCTGATGGCGCCGCACACGGCCTCCCCGGCGATCTTCTTTGGCACGATATTGGTCGTGGTGACGATCGGCGCCTTCATCCCGCTAGTCTTTGGCCGCGAGACCGTGGGGCAACTCGAAACGGTCACCGAAGGAGCTCCGGCGCTGGCCTGAAGCGGGAGCGCACCTGACGCCGATAGAAAAAGCCGCCACTGAGCCTCACGCCTAAGTAACTGCCACTCGTCCCACCCGAATTCGGCGCCGTTACCGTGGCTGTGACGGGTTTTTGACCTTGCACCGGTGAGGGGACTTCAGCATTTGGCCACAATTGAGTGGCATTCATGTCGGCGATCGAAAATACGGGGCCGATAGAGCGGTGACGTTATCAGATGGGTTGATGCCTCAGACGGATCTTGTCGAACCGCCACCCGGTGAGATGCGCAAGTCTAACCCAAGGCGGCCGCCCGAGGAGATCGCCGAGCTGCCGCGGCTGCCGGCGCGATTCCTCGAGCCGCACGGTTTTACCTGGGGCAGTTTGGCCGCGTCCGATGGCGCAACGCTGCGCTGGGGCCATTTGCCGGCGGCTAATCCACGCGTCGAATGCGTGATGGTCGGTGGCTTCACCGAGTGCATTGAAAAATATTTCGAGACGACAGCCGACCTCGCGGCCCGCGGCCTGTCGGTATGGTGTCTCGATTGGCGCGGGCAGGGCGGCTCCGAGCGCCCGCGGCGCTGGCCGAGCCGGCCGCGGCCGCGCCGCTACGCTCGCGACGCGGATGACCTCACGCTGTTCGCGAAAAACCTGCCGCCGCCCCGTCATCCGCGTCTGCTGATCGGCCATTCGATGGGAGGCGCGATCGCGCTCGTCTGCTTGCGGCAATCTCCGGGCCTCTTCGACGCGGCGATTTTGTCGGCGCCGATGCTCGGGATCCGCACCGGGCGCATTCCGCGGCCGGTCGCGCGCTGCATCACCAGCGCTGCGCGCGCCTCGGGTCTAGGCCTCTGCTTCGTTCCCGGAGCGGGCCCTTGGCGTCCCGATCGCATCCCCTCGCCCGAAATCAGCCGCACCTCGAGCGATCCCGATCGTTGCCGCTTGCAATATGGCTGGTTTTCGGCGCGCGCCCAGTTGCGCGTCGATCAGCCGACCTATGCCTGGCTCGACGCGTCGCTTCGCCTCGTGCGGAGGATCAACCGGCCCGAGTTTCTCCGCGAGATCCGCACACCGATCCTGCTCGCCAGCGCGGGGATCGAGGCTTTCGTCGATCCTGCGGCACACCATCGGGCGGCGAGGCTCTTGCCGGACGGCACCCTGGTCGAATTCCCGGACTCCAAGCACGAACCGTTTCTCGAGCGCGATCCGATCCGCAATCGCTGGCTCGATGCGATCAGCGGGTTTGTCGCGGAACGGCTGCCGAGCAAGCCTGCCGCAGCACCGGTTAACGAATCGGCGTCACCAACTTAGTTTCGCGGCGCGTGTTTTGACAGGATGCGCTGCAAAGTCCGTCGGTGCATCTTGAGGCGGCGGGCGGTCTCCGATACGTTGCGGTCGCACAGCTCGAAAACCCGCTGGATGTGCTCCCAGCGCACCCGGTCGGCCGACATCGGGTCCTCGGGCGGTTCCGGAGTCCCGTCTTCCTGGGCGAGGAGGGCCCGCTCCACCGCGTCGGCGTCGGCCGGCTTTGGCAGATAATCGATCGCCCCAGCCTTGACCGCCGCGACCGCGGTGGCGATGTTGCCATAGCCGGTCAGCATGACGATGCGGGCACCTGGGCGGGCTTGCTGCAATGCGCTGACGACATCGAAGCCGCGGCCGTCACCCAGCCGCATGTCGACGACCGCGAAAGCCGGCAGATGATCGGTCACCGCGGCAATGCCAGCGGCGACGCTGTCGGCGGTCGCCACGACAAAGCCGCGACGCTCCATGGCGCGCGCGAGCCGTTGGCAGAGCGGCGCGTCGTCGTCGACGATCAGCAACGTGCGCTCGGATTCCGCAAGCCCCTGCAAACCCCTAGAGAGCCCGTCTGGCGCGGAAGGGTGGTTCGGTCGGTCATTAGTCTCCATGATCTTGCCTTTGACGCCGTCCGCGGCTCAATTCCGGCCGGCGAAGCGGATGAGGGGTCGCCGCGGTGGGACGAAGTTTCTCCACCATCTCCAGATTGGCACGATTCCAGAAAATCGCAACATGCGCGCCGCCTTCCGGCAGATTATCGAAGACCAGCCTCGCTCCGCTGCGCTCGAGCAGGCTCTGCGCAATGAAGATGCCGAGCCCCATATGGTCGGCCGCGCCGGCGCGCGTCGAGATGTATGGCTCGCCGAGTCGTCCGAGCAGGTGCAGCGGGAATCCCGGCCCGTCATCGGCGATCTCGACGGTGACTGACGTCTTGTCCCAGAAAGTGGTGACGCTGACCTCACGGCGGGCGAATTGGACCGCATTCTGAATGAGGTTGTTGAGCCCGTGCATGATTTCGGGGCTGCGCCCAACGAGCGGCTCCTCAGGACCGGGCTGTCCCGCCGTCGCAAAGATCAGCTTTACGCCTTCGTGTTGGTGCATGGCCCCGGCAGTCTCGACCAAGGCCGAAATCGGGAGGCGCGTGTAGGGGGAGCCGCCATCGTGCTCGGGCTGCCGTGCGAGCTCGGCGAGGATCCTGCGGCAGCGCTCGGATTGGCTCAACAGCAGCGCGGCGTCCTCGGCGTGCGGGCTGTCCTCGGGCAGATCATGCGCCAATTCCTTCGCGACCACAGCGATCGTCGCGAGCGGGCTGCCCAGCTCGTGCGCTGCCGCCGCAGCCAGTGCGCCGACCGCCGAAATGCGCTGCTCGCGGGCGAGCGCCAGCTGCGTCGCAGCCACCGCGTCGCGCAGCCGCCGCGCCTCCTGTGCGACGCTCCAGGTATAGCTCCCGATAAAAACGGTCGCGAGCACCAGAGCGATCCAGATCCCCAGCACCAGCTCGGGCGGAAATACAAGCGGCTCGGTGCGCCAGGGCAAAGGGATGTGCCACAGGGCGAGCACCGTGATCGCCGCCACCGCTAGGATCGAGAGCGCGATAACCGGGCGCCGCGACAAGATCGTCGCAGCGACGGTCACCGGCGCGAGGATCAGAGTCGAGAACGGGTTCTGCAGACCGCCGGTCAGGTACAGCAGGATGGCGAGTTGCAGGATGTCGTAGCCGAGGCACAGCGCGGCGTCTCTTTCGCCGAGGCGGGCCGCCGCTTGGCGCACCAGGATCAACACCCCGTTCAGCAGAACCGAGCCGGCGACGACTGCGAGGGCCGGAAAAAGCGGCAGTCGATACCCGAGGCCGTAATGCACGATCAGGATGGTACTCGCCTGTCCGGCGATCGCGACCCAGCGGATCGGGACCAGTGTGCGCAGGCTGATCCGACCAAAGCCGGTGGTTGGCTCGTTCTCGGTGATAAGACTGGTGTCGCTCACCCGATGACCTCGTCGCGGTTGTTTTAGTCGCCGATCTCGCTGTTCCAAGTTCCGGCTGGCCGGTCCCATACTGGCCGAAGTCCCGGCAACGAGTCATATAGGAGCGATGGCCGCGCCTGCCGTCAAAGTCGACAATCTCGTCAAGCGCTATCCGACCGCCGTCGCGGTGGACGGGATCAGTTTCAGCGTCATGCGCGGCGTCACCGCGGCGTTGCTCGGCGGCAACGGCGCTGGAAAGACCACTACCCTCTCGATCCTGCTCGGGCTGCTGTTGCCGACTTCCGGGAAGGTGGAGGTCCTGGGCGAGGACATGCTGCGCCACCGATATCGCGTCCTGCCCCGCATGAATTTTTCTTCGCCTTTTGTCGACCTGCCGCATCGCCTGACGGTCCGCCAGAACCTGCTGATCTATGCCAGGCTCTACGGTTTGCCGGATCGCCGTGAGCGAATCGATAACCTCGCCCGCGATTTGCAGATTTCGGCCTTTCTCGAACGCCCGGCGGGCAAGCTTTCAGCCGGGCAGAAAACCCGTGTGGCGCTCGCTAAGGCGCTGCTCAACGAGCCCGAACTGTTGCTGCTCGACGAGCCGACGGCTTCCCTCGATCCGGACACCGGCGATTGGGTGCGAAGCTATCTGGAAGAGTGGCGTGCCCGCACCGGCGCGACGATCCTGATGGCGTCCCACAATATGAGCGAGGTGGAGCGGCTGTGTTCCGAGGTCCTGATGATGAAGGAGGGCCGCATCGTCGATCGGGGCAGCCCGCAGGCACTGATCAATCGCTATGGGCGAACCAACCTCGAAGAGGTCTTTCTGCACATCGCACGCGAACCGCGAATATTTGAGCCCGTATCGTGATTGCGTGCTTTCGAGTTTGTCCGCTCGATCATGCCCCTCACCCTCACCCTCTCCCCGAAAGCGCGGGGAGAGGGCCGGGGTGAGGGGGGTTTACCGTCGTGAGGGTTGAGCTGGGCTTTTCGGCCGGCCGGGTCTGGGCGATGCTGCTGCGCTATTTGTATCTGCTGCGCAGCTCCTGGCCGCGCACCCTCGAGCTGCTGTACTGGCCGACCTTGCAGATGCTGATCTGGGGGTTCATGAGTCAGTTCCTCTACCGCAACAGCAGCTATGTCTTCCGCGCCTTCGGCGTGCTGCTTGCCGCGGTCATGCTGTGGGATGTGCTGTTCCGAGCCCAGCTCGGCTTGTCGATGTCGTTTCTCGAGGAGATGTGGGCGCGCAATCTCGGGCATCTCTTTGTCACCCCGCTGCGGCCCTATGAGTGGGTCCTGTCCCTCCTGTCTATGAGCATAATCCGCGTCTTGCTCGGCATGCTGCCGGCGGCGCTGCTGGCGATCCCGCTCTATCACTATTCGATCTTCGCGATGGGGCTTCCCCTCGTCGCGTTCTTCATCGCGCTGCTGATCATGGGCTGGGCATTGGGTCTGGCAATCTGCGGACTGATCCTGCGCCAGGGCATGGGAGCGGAGGGGCTGGCCTGGACCGTAGTATTCACCCTGTCACCGATAAGCTGTGTCTATTACCCGGTCTCGACATTGCCGGGCTGGCTCCAGCATGCCGCCTGGGCGCTGCCTTCGACGTATGTCTTCGAAGGCATGCGAACGGTGCTGTTCACCAGGGTCTTCCGAAGCGATTACTTGTTCATCGCTTTGGTGCTCGACACGTTCTATGTGGGGCTGGGCGCCGCCGTCTTTTTCATCGCCTTTCATAACGCGCGCCGGCGCGGGGCGCTGCTGCAGATGGGCGAGTGAAACCGGCTAGGCGCCTCCACCCTGCGCGAGGACGCTGAAGCCCTCTTTCTCGAAGATCGGCTTCGCGGCCGGCGAGGAGAGAAAATCGAGCAGTCGCGCCGCGCTCGGGTTCTTGCTGTCCGCGGTGAGAGCCGCCGGATAGATGATCGGCGGGTGGGTGTCCTCGGGGAACACCCCGACGATCTTGACCCTTGGATCGGCGGCCGCATCGGTCGCATAGACGATGCCGAGCGGGGCTTCGCGGCGTGACACGAACAGCAACGCGGCGCGCACATTCTCTGCAGGCGCGACGGCGGACTGCACACCATTCCAGACTCCGAGCTTTTCGAGGGCGGCCTTTCCGTACTTGCCCGCCGGAACAGAATCAGTGTCGGCCATCGCGAGGTGCCCTCCCTTGAGCAGCGCCGCCAGATCGAAACCCGGCTTGATGTCGACATGCACATCGCTGTCGGCCGGTGCGATCAGAACGAGCCGATTGCCGAGCAGGTTGCGCCGAGTGGCGGGCTGGATAAGATGCCGCTGCTCCAGGTAATTCATCCAGTCGAGATCCGCCGATATGAACAGGTCGGCCGGCGCGCCGCTTTCGATCTGCTTGGCCAGTGTCGAGCTGGCCGCGTACGAAATTTTGGCGTGAGCACCGCCCTGCCGCTCGAATAGCTTGGCAGCTTCGTCGAGGGCATTGGTCAGGCTGGCGGCCGCGAATACGACGACATCCTGGGCGCGTGTCGCCCGAGCGGGACCGAACGCGATCAGCGCTGTGAAGAGTCCGGCGGCAAACCTTCTCGAGACGCGCATGTGGTTCTCCCAATCGCGCTTACTGCGATAGCGCTTCGAACCGCTCGTCGTCGAGCTGGATCCGATAGAACCGGCGGTAAAAATCCCGGGCTTCCGCCCGCAGATCCTCCGGGTAGACCGCCGGATAGAGCGTATGACCGGCCCATAGCAGCCCCAGCAGCCGATTGACCGAGGGCGGCTCGTCGATCCAGCCAAACGGCAAGGCCGGAGCCAGATAGACGCGGCCCTGCGCGATCGCGGGGAGAGCCGCCCAATCCGGCTCTTTGCGGGCCTTCCAGAACCCGGGATTGTTGGTGACGACAATGTCGGGGTTCCAAGCGTAAACCTGCTCGCGGGTCACATGCGAGAGCTCGCCTGGTTGGGCGCCGTCGGCGACATTGACCAAACCGACGAGGCGGAGCACGTCGCCCAGCGAGGAGGCCGCGGTGGCGGTTGTGAGCCCGTCCGCGCTGCGGGCGTAATAGACCCGGATCGGCCCTGCTTCACGCCGCGCCTGCGCCCTCTCGCGGGTGATCGTGAGCAGGCGCTCGGCGGCGCCCGCGAGATCGGCTGCCCGCTCCTCGGTCCCGAGCATCCCTCCGAGCAGCCGGTAGATCTCCGGGGTGCGCTCGAGCTTCCCGTCCAGCAGGAGGACGGGGATACCCGGTCGCCTCCTGTACCATCGTGGCGCGATCGGCGTAGCGAGGCGATGTCGAGCCGTAGTCGAGGATCACGTCCGGCCGGACGGCCTTGATCTGTTCTGTTTGAACCTTGCCGTCGCGGACGAGGGGCGGCAGTTCCGAGATGTCGACGAAACTCGCCCCTAGGAGACTTTTGGCCGCCGGACTGGGCGAATGCGGCCACCCGATCATCTTCTCCGGCGCGATCGTGTAGAGGAGGACGGCTGCAGGTTGGCCGGCCGGCATCACCCGCTCGATCCGGTCCGGCACCTGCACCGTCCGCCCCGTCGCGTCCACCACCGAGCGGCCGTCCGCCGGCGCAGCGAACAGTACCAGCGCCACCCACGATAGCCGAAGGAGTTGCATCGCGCCCGTTGTATATGACGGTATATTTCCCCCGATCGTAAAATACCTCCTCAGGCGCCGTCAAGCCGTCGGGGCTGCCAATCCCCTGGTCCGCGAGGCTCAGTCCCGCTGACGGAGGGGCAAGATGCGATCGAGGATGCGCGCTTCACAAAATCAGACGATTGAGAGCACGTCTGCCGCCTCAGCTTGACCCTCGCCGAGCGGCGAGACGGAGCACGATGGCCGCGCGGAACAACTCGCTTATCCATCCCAGAACAAGCCCAAGTGCGGGATTTAAGACCAGGGTCGCGAAGGCTGTGACGCCAATTACCGGCCAGCATGAAGGCCGCGCATCGAACAGCCGGCGCGAAATCGCAAGGTCGGTTCCGGCCATGATCAGCAGCGCTCCAACAGCGCCGATCGGGATTATTGAGAAGAGTGCCGCCGCATTGTCGGCGAACCCAACCGCGAGCACGAGTAGAACGGAACCGAAGATAATTGGCGCGAGCCCGGTACGCGCGCCAAAGCGGTATTGAGCCTGCAAGCCGCCGGCGCCGTGGCACATGGGCATGGCTCCAAACGGGCTCAGCAGAACATTAGCCAGCCCGGATGAGAGCGCCAGATTGCGCTCGCTTGCGATCTGCCCGGCAACCGGAAAGAATTCTCGGGATAGGCTGGCGGTCACGATGATGGCATTCGTCAGGGTCAGGGACAGCTGCGGGAGAACCGCGATTTCAAGGCTGTGCCATACCTCGGGCCACGTCGGAGTGACGATCTGCGGTAAGCTCCACGCAAAGCCGATTTCGTGGGGCACGACCGAACCGCTGCTGAGCCACCCGGCAATCGCGGCCGCCCCGAGCGTGATTGGAGCCGCCGGGCAATATGGGACCCGCAATAGCACGAACAGGAAAGCCAGCGCACCGAGGCCGATTAGCGGCGTTTCGAACATCAGCTTGATCCCGAGCACGCCCAATAGCAGACCGAGCCCAAGCTGCAACCCAGTGCTGACGGACTGCGGAATGAGCCGAGCGAAACGTCCAATAGCGCCGGTCGCGCCGAGCACCAGCAGAACGACGCCGAGGATCATCCCGGCGGCCGCGACTTCTCCGGGTCGCAATCCGTCTGTCAGTATGACAGCCGATACCGCCTTCATCGGCTGGACCGGTATCGGCAGGCCGTAGAACAACCCAGTCCCGATCAAAAAGGCAGCAAAGCCGAACAACACCCCAGCCGGCGCCAAGCCAGCGACAGTCATCGCGCCTATCACGTGCGGAATGAAGGTGCCTAGATCGCCACAGGCACCGCTACATTCCTGGAGCAGTCTGGGGAGACCAGACGGGTTGGCTTCCTTCTCCACCCGAGGCGCTCCAAATGATTAACTCAACCTAGAGCATCAGGATGGGTCGAGAGCATAATTTCGTCCACAACATATCATCGACGTCAAAGGGACCGGCCTATGTCCGAAGTGACTGCGTGCCCCGGCCCCATCGATTAAACTCCCTCGATGGCGAGGCTTACATTGCGTCTCGATTTCGGGCCCGGACGAGCAATCGGCCACGGCAAGATCCGCTTGCTCGAAGCCGTCCGCGACTATGGGTCGATCTCGGCGGCCGGACGCTCGATGGGAATGTCGTATCGGCGCGCGTGGTTGCTGATCGACGAGCTCAACCATATTTTCGAGGAGCCTGTGATCGATGCCAAACACGGAGGCTTCGGCGGCGGTGGCGCGCAGCTGACGCCGTTTGGCCATCGTGTCGTTCAGCGGTATCGCTCGATCGAAGCAAAGGCCGCCGCCGCGGCCGCCGCCGATCTTGACGCGCTCGCGGCGGCGACGCTCAAATCCCCGCTCGATTGTTGATCTCCGACGAGAGCCAAAGGAATATCGGCGATGAAACTCAGCGCGCGCAATCAGATCAAGGGCAAGGTCGTCGAGGTTCGCAAAGGCTCGACGACAGCGCATGTACGAATCGAAATCGGCAACGGCGTGGTCATTACCTCCTCGATCACCAACGAGGCTGTCGACGACCTCGGCCTTCACGTCGGCGACGAAGCGATCGCGGTCATCAAAGCCTCCGATGTGATGGTCGCTAAATAGAGCTCGGACCTACTTAC
This sequence comes from uncultured Alphaproteobacteria bacterium, assembly GCA_963736715.1. Classification (GTDB taxonomy): domain Bacteria; phylum Pseudomonadota; class Alphaproteobacteria; order ATCC43930; family CGMCC-115725; genus AP-15. The sequence continues at coordinate 68,901 of CAVTQA010000030.1, forward strand.
GAAAGATCGCCGCTGCTTGCGGGCCGGCGAAAGAAGAGACGCTAGAGGGTAGTATGAGATTGACAAAATTGCCGCAATTGTGATACCATAGCGGTGATGAGAATCTCATCAAGCTTACGTACTAACTTTTTGACAAGAACAGCGAAAAACAGCGCGGGAACAGCCAATGCTTGGCTGATCTTCATATCCGCCGACCCATCGGTTCCGCAGGGTTTCTGCCGAGTTCAGCGTGCGGCTGGCTGATAATTTGGTGCAAAGAACAGCAAAAACAGCGCGGAGAATGGTTTGAGGCGTTAGCTCGGCCCGCTTACACCGGCTTCGGCGAAGGATCCCGGTATGGCAGGCGACCGCCGCCTTCAGGACGCCGAAGCCGAGGGTGGCGCCGGAGGCTTCGCCGAGCCTCATACCCAAGTCGAAGAGCGCATGTTGGCCGATTTGCTCGACGAGTCGTAGATGGCCCGGTTTGGCCGACCGATGCCGCCGCCAAGCAATGGTCGAGCGCCCGGGGGTCGGCGGCGAACAGGGACCGCGGCGGCGGGGCCGAGCTGACGCCGTTCGGCCACCGCGGCGGTGTAGCAGTATCGCTCCATCGAGACAAAGGCGCACATTGCAGGCAGTGCCGGAGATGGGAACCAAGCCCGAAGGGCTTGGGGTGGGTGAGCCAATCGGTGTGCCTCCTCGGTCTTGATGTTCAAGCTCATGAACCATTCCAACGACGAACCAATCCCTCGACAGAGTTCGCAGGAGCACATCGGTTGTGTCACAATCGCGCCACCACCGCTGAACACCGAGGAGGATTCCCATGAAGGTCGCCAATGCCGTCGCCGAAATCCTGAAGCGCGAGGGGATCGAGTTCCTGATCGGCTACCCGGTCAACCCGATCATCGAGGCCGCCGCCGAGGCCGATATCCGCACGATCATGGTGCGGCAGGAGCGGATCGGCCTGCACATGTGCGACGCGATCGCCAAGGTGACCTCCGGCGACCGCATCGGCGTCTTTGCGATGCAGCACGGGCCCGGCACCGAGAATGCCTTTGGCGGCGTCGCGCAGTCCTATGGGGATTCCTGCCCGGTCGTCGTGCTGCCGGCCGGCTATGCACGGAACGTCAATCAAGTTCGCCCGAATTTCAACGCGGCGCTGAATTTCCGCCACGTCACCAAATGGATCGAGCAGGTAACCGTGCCCAGCGCGACCGAGGAAGCGCTGCGCCGCGCCTTTACGCAGGTCAAGAACGGCCGGCCGGCGCCCGTGCTGATCGAGTTCCCGTCCGACCTCTTGCGTGAGGAGATCAGCGGACCGATCGAGTATCAGAAGACCCCGCGGCTCAAGAGCGGCCCTGACCCGCGCTCCGTCTCTCAGATCGCCGCCGCGCTCGTTGAGGCCCAGCGCCCGGTCATCGTGGCCGGCCAAGGGGTTCATTACGGCAAGGCTTGGAAGCAGCTTCAGGCTCTCGCCGAATTGCTCGAAGCCCCGGTCATGACGACGTTGCCCGGCAAGAGCGCCTTCCCCGAGAACCATCCGCTGTCATTGGGCTCGGGCGGGATCGGCATATCGAAGCAGCTGCACACGTTCCTGCACAATGCCGATCTCGTGTTCGGCATCGGCTGCAGTTTTACCCGCTCCAGCTTTGCGACGCCGATGCCGAAGGGCATGCGCATCGCCCATGCGACGCTCGATCCGACCGACATCAACAAGGACGTGCCGGTCGAGCTCGCCGCGGTCGGCGATGCGGGATTGACCCTCGACGCATTGCTCGAGGAGGTGAAGGACCGGCTGCACGGAAAGCCACGCGGACGGCTCGAGGGTGTGACCCGCGGCATCACCTCGCTGAATAAGGAGTGGATGGAGCAATGGATGCCGCGGCTGACGCAAAACACCAAGCCGTTGTCGCCGTACCGGGTAATCTGGGAATTGCTGCACACCGTCGACGTGAAGGAGACGATCATCACGCACGACGCCGGCAGCCCGCGGGACCAGCTGTCCCCGTTCTGGGTCAGCGAGGTGCCGCTCAGCTATATCGGCTGGGGCAAGACCACACAGCTCGGCTATGGCCTTGGGCTCGCAATGGGCGCGAAACTGGCGAAGCCGGAAAAGCTCTGCATCAATGTGTGGGGCGATGCCGCGATCGGCTTCACCGGCATGGATTTCGAGACCGCGGTGCGCGAGCGCATCCCGATCCTGTCGATCCTGATGAACAATTTCTCGATGGCGATCGAATTGAAGGTCATGCCGGTAGCGACCGAGAAATACCGGTCTACCGACATCAGCGGCAATTATGCGGATTTCGCCCGGGCGCTCGGCGGCTATGGCGAGCGCGTCACCGAGCCGGAGCAGATCGTGCCGGCGATCCGCCGCGGCATCGAGAAGACGCGTGACGGCACCCCGGCATTGCTCGAGTTCATCACCGAGAAGGCGGTCGACGTTTCGCGATTTGGGTAGCATCGCTCTCGATAGTTTCCCGCGAGCGGCGCCGCTCCAACCCTCTCCCCCCGCCGGCCGGGGGGAGAGGGCAGGGTGAGGGGGGCCGATGTGCCGGTTCGCGGCCGCACTCCGCAGCAGGTGTCTCCCCCACCTCACCGTGCCCTCTCCGCCCCCGAGGGCGGAGAGGGGTACTAACCCCTTTAGCCGCCGAACTGAAAAACGCTTGCGGGCTCCTCGCTATAGGCGCGGTCGCGGTAGAGGCGGCCGGTCATAGCGATGACGTAGGGCGCGGCGGCGCGCGCGATTTCGAGCCGGCGGTCGGATAAGGTCAGACCGGCGGCGCGGCACGCGACAGTGACCCTGTCCCGGGTGGCGGCATCGATTTGGGCGGGTTCGGGATCGGGGACCGGAGGCAGCACAGTCGAGAATTCGGCGTCGGGGTCGAGCTGCGGTCTTCTCGTCCGCCAGGGCGTCGCTTTCTCATAGGCATGCGCCACCCGCAATACCGTCGCATCGTCGAAGGGGCGGCCGACGACCTGCATCGACAATGGCAGCCCGTTGCTGGCGAACCCGATGCACTGCGCCAATGCCGGGCCGCCGGTTACGTTGAACGGCGTCGTCAACGACGGGCGTTTCCAGAATTCGATCGTGCGCCAAGTGCCGAGGCGCGGCGCCGGCGCGCCGGCCGTCGCGGTCACCAGCACATCGTAATTGGCGTAGACCGGCGCCATTTCGGCCAGCATGCGCCGCCGCTCGCGCTGGGCTTGGACATAATCCCGGCCGCTGATCAGCACGGCGGGTAACACGCGGCCGAGGAAATCCTCGCCGAAATCGCCAGGCCGAGTGCGCAAGGCTTGTTCGTGCACGGCGAGCAATTCGCTTTCGGCAATCGTGACCTTGACGTCGTAATAGTCCTGCGCCGGCCGCAGCCGCACCTCGCCGAGAGTGGCGCCCAGCGACCGCAGCACGGCAAACGCCTCCTCCAGCGCCGCGCTCACCTCTTGTGTCACCGCGCAATCGTCCTCATGCAGATGTCGTACGACTCCGATGCGCAGGCCCTTGATGTCGCCGGTCAGCGCAGCGCGGTAGTCCGGCACCGTCGGCGTCGCGCTGGCAGGATCGTTCGGGTCGTGGCCGGCGATCGCCTGCAGCACGATCGCGCAATCCTCTACCGTCCAGGTCATCGGCCCCGCATGGTCGAAGCTGAACGAGTTTGCGTAGACGCCATAGCGGCTTACCAGACCGTAGGTCGGCTTCAGCCCGACGATGCCGCACAGTGCGGCAGGGCCGCGGATCGAGCCGCCCGTGTCGGAGCCGAGCGCGGCCGGGACAAACCCCGCCGCGACCGCTGCACCAGAGCCGCTCGACGAGCCGCCGGTGAAATGCTCGCGGTTCCACGGGTTGCGAGCCGGCGGCCAAGGCAGGTCGAAGGACGGGCCGCCATGCGCGAATTCATGGCTCGCAAGCTTGCCGGTCAGCACGGCTCCCGCCTCGTGGAGCTTGCGCACGGTCGTGGCGTCGGCGGAGGGGACCGTGTCGAGGCAGATCCTCGAATGGCCGGTCGTGCGGATCCCGGCGGTCGAATAGATGTCCTTCAGCGCGAACGGGACGCCGTGCATCGGGCCGCGATAGCCGCCGGCCATGATCTCCCGCTCGGCTTGGCGAGCCTGGTCGAGCGCCCGCCCGGCGGTCAGCAGCAGGTATGCGTCGAGCTGCGGCGTCGAGCGCCTCGGTGCGCCGGATCAGCGCCGTCGTCAGCTCGACCGGCGAAAGCCGCTTTTGCTCGATCAGCCGCGCCGCCTCGGCGATTGTCAGAAAGGCGAGTTCATCTGCCATCTCTGGCCCCCACCGTTTCTCTAGGTTGGGTCTGTTCTAGGCTGGAGGGGCGACCGAGAGCCGGCCGACCACGTTGTGGCGCTCGATCAGGCGCGCCACCAGCCCGGATTTCTTCGCTTCCTCGACAAAGTCGCGCAGAAAGGCCGCGCCGGCGGAATTGGTCCGCGCTGTGCCGACCGCCTGCTGCACGGCGGTGAACTGCCCGTCGAGAATGCGTGCGCCAGGCAATTTCTCGAGATCTGACAGCAGCCCCGGACGCAAGCCCGCGAGCGCGTCCATCTTGTCGTCGACGAATTGCTTGAAGGCGGCGCCGCCGCCACCCTCCGAGCGAACGACTTCGGCATGCTTGACATTGCGCGCCAGCCACAAATCATAGGCGCTGCGCGCGTTTACTGCGATGCGCACGCCGGGCTGGTCGACGTCGGCAATGGTTTTGATGGGCGATCCCGCCGGCACCAGATACGTCGCCTCGATCTCGACATAGGCGGGGGTAAAGGCGATCTTCTCGGCGCGCTGCGGCTCCGCGCCGATCAGGCCGATATCCCAGACACCGGTGCCCGCCGCATCCGCGAGTTCGCCCGGCCGCGCATAGGGCACATAGGCGACGGGTACGCCCAGACGCGAAGCAATCTCCCGCGCCATATCGGGCGCCACCCCCTCGGGATCGTCCGAAGGGGTGCGTCCGGTGACCAGAAGGAAATTGCCCATATTGATCGCCGCACGCAGAACGCCGGTCGGGGCAAGCTCGGAGACGACTTCTTGAGGCATGGGGAAATCCGCGGTTGGTGGCGTTGATCGCCTCAGTTTGAATCATCGGCCGCGGGTAAGCACGCGAAAACTCGCCGGTGGATAATTCTGTGGAAAAGCACGTGAAAACCGCGCCGCAAGTGCCGCGCAGCCTTCATTTTCCGAAAATTTGTCCAACTTGCGCGCTGTAGATAAGAACCTGGAATTCCTCAGGTTTTTCAACACGAAGCTAGTGTTATTACGCGCCCGAAAGGTGTCTCAAGACGGTCACATTTTCTGTGAACAAACCGCTTCCACTCGCTCTCGCCTAGCTCATTTTTGTGGAGCAACCGAACGCCGGCATTGCGCTCCCACAGCTTCACTAGGGTTTGCGTGTCCTTGTCTGCGCCGTGCGCGCCCACCATGATCGCAATCGTGCCGGTGAACAGGGTGCCCATCGTGACGATGCCCGGCGCCAGGAACTGCACATAGTCGCCGCGGCCGGCGCGGGCGAAGGTCGGCCCGAGCCCGAACCCGAGCGCCAGCAGGAACAGGATCGGCTGGCCGAGCGAGCCGATCATGCGGGCGCGCGAGCGGAAATACCGCTTCAATTGCCGCAGCCGGCATGAAGACGGCGCTCACCGGCGACCGCGCCACGTCTGGCGCATCATGCGCATGCGGTCGACCGGCGCCGCCTCGGCCTCGCGGATGCTGTGCCCGGTCAGCGCGATGAACGCGTCCTCCAGGGCGCGGCCGCCCGTTTCTTGCCGCAGCGCCGCGGCGATGCCCTCGGCGCCAATCCGGCCGTGGTCGATGACGGCGATCCGGTCGGCGACGCGCTCCGCCTCCTCCATGTAGTGCGTCGTGAAAAACACCGTCACCCGCTCGTCGCGGCTGAGGGCGCGGATGAATTCCCAGATCTGGTTGCGGGTCTGCGGGTCGACCCCGCCGGTCGGCTGGTCGAGTAACAGAATGCGTGGCCGGTGCTGCAGCGCGCGGGCGATTTCGGAGGCAGCTTTGCGCCGAAAGCCGTCGCTCGGACTGTGCGAACGTCAAAATTTCGCTCCTGGCGCAAGCCTAAGTCCCGGCTCAGCAGGGAAACGCACCAGCGCTGGAAGGTTCAGCCCAAATCGCCTGTCCTCGATGGCGCCGATTGGGTCAACTGCCGCGCGATGATATGCTCGTGTCGCAACAAGCTGCGCTGCGGAAGAACGGGAAGAAGAACAGGTCGTGCCAGATCCTTGTCATTCCCGGGCGCAACAGCGCGCCTCCCATTCACCCGAGGAGGGACATTCATGACAACTTTGAGCCAAACCCATGTGATCCGCCTTTTGGCCCTCGGCATGCTGTTGATCCTCCCTGCGACCGCAGGCGCGCAGCAGCGTCCGCCAATTCTTGAAAAGCTCACCAAGACCTATGGTCTCGAATCGTTTGGGCAGATCGAAGCGATCCGCTACACCTTCAACGTAGAGGCCCCGGGACTCAATGTCTCCAGATCATGGACTTGGGAACCCAAGACCGACCAGGTCACCTATGACGGGAAGGACAAGTCAGGCAATCCAGTGAAGGTTACCTACCTGCGCTCTCAACTTGGCAGCCAGCCGGCCGACGTGAGGGACAACATCGACCCGGGCTTTTTAAACGACAATTATTGGCTGCTCCTCCCATTTCATATTTCCTGGGACACCAACGCTGCGGTCGAAGATGCCGGTGTGCAGAAACTGCCGCTGGGGAGTGGTTCTGCTGAGAAGGTTGTCGCGAAGTATCCTTCCGACGGCGGCTACTCGCCGGGTGACACCTGGGAGCTATACGTCGGCAGCGACGACCGAATCGAAGAAATGGCCTATCACCGGGGCGGACTCCCCAAGCTCGAGGTCTTTGCCACCTGGGCCGACTACAAGAAGGCCGGACCGCTGCTCTTCTCACTGGATCACCGCGGAACGCGCAACGGCGATCCGCTGCACCTTTTCTTCTCAAATGTGGCCGTCAAACTGGTGGGGTCAAACACCTGGATGGATGTGCGATAAGCGGCGAATTCAAGCCGGGCGGCAGCGAGACCCAGAATCTAAGCGCGATCACATTCGCGCTGGAATTGCTGGCCGCAGCCATCATTATGATGCACCGACGCTCAACGCGGCTGGTCGCCGGCCAGTAGGTGCGGACGGAAGCGGCGACCTCAACTCTTTGATGTTAAGTGGTTTGCCATAGTCAGCTATGGGGCAAATTCTGTCGTTGAGGAAGGCGACGGTCGCCTTTCGAGGCAGCCGCCGCCCGGCGACCGCGCCGAAGTGAGGAAAGTGGCTCTCTGCGTAGCACATCCGCCGCTACGCC
>CAVTQA010000031.1:0-65958 GCA_963736715.1 uncultured Alphaproteobacteria bacterium
AACGGAGCTTCCCCCTTTCCGTACCATCAAGGCATTGGTATCGCAGGCTAATTTGTTTTTGATGGCATGGGGACGTAGCCATGTAATCCGGCGGATTTTGCTTGTTTGATCAGGATCGATGGCTATGATGTTTCCATGTATATCGAAGCGGTCCCCAATCGCCACTCGCCCCCGGCCATCCTGTTGCGCGAGAGCTATCGCGAGGCGGGCAAGAGCCTGCCCCGGCGCAGGCCGGGGTCAAGAAGCGCACCCTGTTGAACCTCTCCGACTGGCCGCACGAGCGGATCGCCGGCTTCAAGGCACTGCTCAAAGGCGGCACCGTCATTCCCCAGGACCAGGATGCCATCACCATCATCCGCTCGCTGCCGCATGGTCATGTTGACGCTGCCCTCGGCACAGCGCGCAAGATCGGCCTCGATCGGTTGCTCGGCCCAGACGGCAACCGCTGCCGCAACCTCATCCTGGCCCTGGTGGTCAGCCGCATTCTCGATCCCGGTTCCAAGCTTGCCGCCGCCCGGGCTTTGTCGCCGGACACCGTGACCTCCAGCCTCGGCGAGCAGCTCGCTCTCGGGGTGGTCGACGAGGACGAGCTCTATAGCGCACTCGACTGGCTGGCGGTCCGCCAGCCCTCCATCGAGGCGGCGCTTGCCAAACGCCATTTCACCGGCGGTACGCTGGTGCTCTACGACGTCTCGTCGAGCTACTTGGAAGGCCGCTGCTGTCCGCTCGCCCAATTCGGCTACAGCCGTGACGGCAAACGCGGCAAGCTGCAAATCGTCTATGGCCTGCTCTGCGCTCCTGACGGCTGTCCGGTGGCAATCGAAGTCTTCGCAGGCAGCACTGCAGATCCGACGACCCTGACCAGTCAGGTGATCAAGCTGAAGGAGCGCTTCGGTCTCGATCACGTCGTCCTGGTCGGCGACCGCGGCATGATCACCCAGGCGCGGATCAGCGAGGATCTCAAAGCGGCCGGGCTCGACTGGATTACTGCCTTGCGCGCCCCGGCGATCAAGGCATTGCTCGACGGCGGCGCCCTACAGATGTCGCTGTTTACGCCTGCCCCGGCGAAGGCCGGGGACCGCGACATGGCCGGCATCACCTCTCCCGAGTTTCCCGGCGAGCGGCTCATCGTCTGCCGCAACCGGGCCCTCGCCGCCGAGCGCGCCCGCAAGCGCGAGGATTTGCTCGCCGCCACCGAGCGCGACCTCGCTCGCATTGCCGCCGCCGTTGCCCGCAAGCGCCAGGCGCTGCGCGGCAAAGCTGAAATCGGCCTCGAGATCGGCGCCGTGCTCGACAAGCACAAGATGGCCAAGCACTTCACCCTCGACATTACCGACACCAGGTTCAGCTTCGCCCGAAAGACCGATGAAATCACCGTGGAAGCGGCACTCGACGGCCTCTACGTCGTGCGTACCAGCCTGCCCGCCGCCGTTCTCGACGACGCGGCTACCGTGCGCGGTTACAAATCCCTCAGCCTGGTGGAGCGCGCTTTCCGCTGCCTCAAGACCGTCGATCTCCAGATCAGGCCGGTCTATCACTGGCTGGCCGATCGCGTGCGGGCCCACGTGTTTCTTTGCATGCTCGCCTATTACCTGGAATGGCATATGCGCCAGCGCTTGGCGCCTTTGCTCTACGACGACACCGACAAGGATGCCGCCGAAGCGCAACGCTCCAGCGTCGTCGCCAAAGCCGGGCGCTCCCCCGCCGCCGTTACCAAGCAAACCACTGGCCGAACCGAGGACGGCCTCCCAGTCCACAGCTTCCGTACCCTTCTCAATGACCTCGCCACCCTCACCCGAAACACCCTGGTTACCGCCATCAGCCCCGCGCAACCCTTTACCCTGACCGCGCGGCCGACCCCCATCCAACAAAAGGCCCGCGACCTCCTCGGCCTCTCCCGTACCCAGTAGGCACCCTTAATAGCGTATAATCATCCCGCTTACTCAGTAGCTTACGCACTCGCAAAGACGGAAGCTCCGACTAGCGGGTCACCGGCACCGCCGCCTGCGCCTGGGCCAACGAGCGATATCAGTCATATCCTTTGTCGTAGCCGTCGACGTAGTCGCGGCTGCCGGAGTAGCAGTCGGCCTGATTTGCTGAACTAAATGGCCTTTATTGAAAGAACACGCTCATCTCCGCAAAGCTCTTCCTTTCCCAGGCGTTGGGAGCATAATCCCTGAACGCGGAGAGAAGCGCGCGACCCTTGCTGGTATCGGAGATGCTGTTCGGCATAAGCACTACGACATGGCCCTGGACGCGGCCGGAGAAGCCACCTGCAATCGTCGCTTCCAGATCCTCATTGAACTCTATCACAATGATGCGCGCGTCTGTCGGAAGCGTTACTGCAAGTTGATTTGAGGGCAAAACGAACAGGGCGTCGCGCCCTTCCTGCGTATATGCCTCCCTTGCGAAGTCAATCGCGGCGGCATCAAAGATCCGCTGGTTCGTCCAGCTCCATCTGTCGAGGAATTGCCCCTTTGCCGTCGTCAATTCATGATATGAAAATGACGCTAACCCATAGAGCGCCATGAGCGCGCTTGAAACTAAGAACAAGCCTCTCGTCCATGTCGGAGTTCCGGCTGCCAACGCGCTCATCAGCGCGCACACGAACAGGAGAGTTCCGAGGGAACGAAAATAACGAAACTGATACGTAAGGGGCGTGCTGATATACAGCAGGAAGAAGACCGCAGCCCCGAGGACGTAGAACCACAGGGAAAACAGTCTGAAGTTCTTTTCGCCAATCGTTTGAGGCCGCCAAAACCAAACCAGAGCTGCTACCAGAAGGGCGGGTGGTACGATGGCTGCGAGGTATGCGTTAGGCAATAGATAAGTGTTCCGAAGGAGGAGGTATATCAATCCAATCGCGTCCTCCCATGACATTCCTACAACCCAGGGGGCGAGGGAAGGGAACGCAATGCTGTAGAACGGTAAAGACCAACTTGTCTCCGAAACCATGGTTGGCCCCCTTGAGAGAAATGCGACGTAAATGGCGGCAATAGCTGCAACAGCTCCTAAAGCGCCGCCGATCATGCCCTGAGTGATCCGGCGGCGGAACGCCAAACAAACCAAACTGCCAGCGACAAGCGCGGCTACCAGGACGATAACTCCAGAAAGTTTTGCTAGAAACGCGAGGAAGACAGCGGCTACGGCGAGCAATGCCGCGGGCACAGCGTTCATCTCCGGAACGCGGCAAGCCATCAAGACGATCCACGGCGTGGCGGCTTGCAGCAGGATCTCACCGCCATGATAGGTTGAAAAGGCGTGCGTGGAATAATGGAACGAGGCAATCAGCAGCACGGCTAGAGTAGCTAAGCTGGTTCGCGGGGCGAATTCCCGGACGACCATCACCCAGCCGATTAGAGAGGCTAACAGCGCTAACACCACCGTCAGCGTCATAGCGACGCCGAGCGGCACTCCTATCAACGAGATCGCACCAGGAATCAGATATTGGCCGGGACTTCACACGGTGAGAAAACCAACGGTATCATGCGCGATATTTGCGGGATCAGGCGAGATAATGGAGTTCGCCGCCCCTAACAAAGTGCCGCGCCAGGCCAGGAAGCCAACAGCGGAATCCCAGTCGATGAACGGCGGAACCAGTAGGGAGATCCCTCCCAGCATCCCGCAAATCGCGAGTGCCGCGATCACCGCCGGCACGCAATCGATTGCCTGCCGATGCGAAAGGTCCCCTGTTGCTGTCCGCGTGTTGCCCGGTTCGGAAAAGCAGAGCAACCCAGCCCAGACGCCCAGCTGCAGGAGAGATTTCTTCATATCAAAGCGATATCCGTCAGAGTTCGGTGTGACAAAGCGATGGTCGGCCTCTTGCCTTTGACTAGCGATAAAGTAATGGGTCGACCAGCCGCGACGACTTGAAGCGTCGGGGTCGCCCTCCTAGCGCCATTATGTCCCCCTTCATGCTGGCGCCGGCGGTGTTCCTATTCGGGCGATCGAGGCGCAGGATATCGCGGAACATTTGTCGCGGCATCGGCCGGCCATCTAAACCCGCATTCCCTGGATGGTGCGATGGCTTTGAGCGCGCTGCGCGATTGTCGTTGCCAACGAAGCTCAAGGGCCCGATCATCGTACCTCAACACCCTCGGAATACCGGAGAATGTCGGTTGATTACGGGCGCGCCGAGGCTTGATTGGGGGATCACATATGACGGCGGCAGTAGAGGAAGCGCATTCTGCTCGCATTGGTCGACTGACGATCCCGCCTTCAGGCGATAAATCTGTTTCTCGTAGGCTTTTTGGTTCTGTTTTTCGAACTCGCCTGCATCCGCTGGTTCGCAACCTATGTCGTCTTTCTTCAGTTCTTCACAATGTGGTCCTCATTGCCTCGTTCCTGGGCATGTCGTGCGGCTGTTTGGCGGCGCGCCAGCGTCGAGACTGGCTCAATATCTTCCTTTCATCGCATTAGGAACCGTCATAGCAGCCGCTGGCAGTTTATCACCGTTGGAGCGGATTATCCATCGACATCGGTGGGCAAGCATCGCCTCAGGAAGTCTTTTTTGGTACGGAGTATCGGAACCCCGACGTTGCAAAATTTGCGGTGCCGATAGAAGCGGTCGCGGCGACTTTCTTCGTGCTCGTCGCCCTGATGTTTATCGGTCTTGGTCAAGTGCTCGGGCGCGCTTTCGATGCCTACCCTGAACGTGTCCTGGGATATACGCTAACATCCGTGGAAGCCTTGCAGGGATAGCGGGCTTTTCCGCAATCGCCTTCATGGAAGCGCCGCCCGTGGCGTGGTTCCTCATCAATTGTGCCGGCGTCGCCTACCTGCTGCACCAAGCCGGCTCTCTGACCAGGTTTAGACGGAGCTTCCGTCTTTGCGAGTGCGTAAGCTACTGAGTAAGCGGGATGATTATACGCTATTAAGGGTGCCTACTGGGTACGGGAGAGGCCGAGGAGGTCGCGGGCCTTTTGTTGGATGGGGGTCGGCCGCGCGGTCAGGGTAAAGGGTTGCGCGGGGCTGATGGCGGTAACCAGGGTGTTTCGGGTGAGGGTGGCGAGGTCATTGAGAAGGGTACGGAAGCTGTGGACTGGGAGGCCGTCCTCGGTTCGGCCAGTGGTTTGCTTGGTAACGGCGGCGGGGGAGCGCCCGGCTTTGGCGACGACGCTGGAGCGTTGCGCTTCGGCGGCATCCTTGTCGGTGTCGTCGTAGAGCAAAGGCGCCAAGCGCTGGCGCATATGCCATTCCAGGTAATAGGCGAGCATGCAAAGAAACACGTGGGCCCGCACGCGATCGGCCAGCCAGTGATAGACCGGCCTGATCTGGAGATCGACGGTCTTGAGGCAGCGGAAAGCGCGCTCCACCAGGCTGAGGGATTTGTAACCGCGCACGGTAGCCGCGTCGTCGAGAACGGCGGCGGGCAGGCTGGTACGCACGACGTAGAGGCCGTCGAGTGCCGCTTCCACGGTGATTTCATCGGTCTTTCGGGCGAAGCTGAACCTGGTGTCGGTAATGTCGAGGGTGAAGTGCTTGGCCATCTTGTGCTTGTCGAGCACGGCGCCGATCTCGAGGCCGATTTCAGCTTTGCCGCGCAGCGCCTGGCGCTTGCGGGCAACGGCGGCGGCAATGCGAGCGAGGTCGCGCTCGGTGGCGGCGAGCAAATCCTCGCGCTTGCGGGCGCGCTCGGCGGCGAGGGCCCGGTTGCGGCAGACGATGAGCCGCTCGCCGGGAAACTCGGGAGAGGTGATGCCGGCCATGTCGCGGTCCCCGGCCTTCGCCGGGGCAGGCGTAAACAGCGACATCTGTAGGGCGCCGCCGTCGAGCAATGCCTTGATCGCCGGGGCGCGCAAGGCAGTAATCCAGTCGAGCCCGGCCGCTTTGAGATCCTCGCTGATCCGCGCCTGGGTGATCATGCCGCGGTCGCCGACCAGGACGACGTGATCGAGACCGAAGCGCTCCTTCAGCTTGATCACCTGACTGGTCAGGGTCGTCGGATCTGCAGTGCTGCCTGCGAAGACTTCGATTGCCACCGGACAGCCGTCAGGAGCGCAGAGCAGGCCATAGACGATTTGCAGCTTGCCGCGTTTGCCGTCACGGCTGTAGCCGAATTGGGCGAGCGGACAGCAGCGGCCTTCCAAGTAGCTCGACGAGACGTCGTAGAGCACCAGCGTACCGCCGGTGAAATGGCGTTTGGCAAGCGCCGCCTCGATGGAGGGCTGGCGGACCGCCAGCCAGTCGAGTGCGCTATAGAGCTCGTCCTCGTCGACCACCCCGAGAGCGAGCTGCTCGCCGAGGCTGGAGGTCACGGTGTCCGGCGACAAAGCCCGGGCGGCGGCAAGCTTGGAACCGGGATCGAGAATGCGGCTGACCACCAGGGCCAGGATGAGGTTGCGGCAGCGGTTGCCGTCTGGGCCGAGAACCGATCGAGGCCGATCTTGCGCGCTGTGCCGAGGGCAGCGTCAACATGACCATGCGGCAGCGAGCGGATGATGGTGATGGCATCCTGGTCCTGGGGAATGACGGTGCCGCCTTTGAGCAGTGCCTTGAAGCCGGCGATCCGCTCGTGCGGCCAGTCGGAGAGGTTCAACAGGGTGCGCTTCTTGACCCCGGCCTGCGCCGGGGCAGGCTCTTGCCCGCCTCGCGATAGCTCTCGCGCAACAGGATGGCCGGGGGCGAGTGGCGATTGGGGACCGCTTCGATATACATGGAAACATCATAGCCATCGATCCTGATCAAACAAGCAAAATCCGCCGGATTACATGGCTACGTCCCCATGCCATCAAAAACAAATTAGGCTGCGATACCAATGCCTTGATGGTACGGAAAGGGGAAGCTCCGGCTAGTCGGCCAGTGTTGCGACCTTCAGAGACGACGGGTCCCAGGGGATAACGGGGGCCGCGGAGCGCCTGTCAGGACGCCTGCGCCTTTTTCGCGGTTGGGCCTGGTCAGGGGAGGGGGACGAATGAGGCGGGCCGCGTTGCCGGGTTAGGCGGAGTGCGCAGCTGAGAATAGCGGCAAACCCCATTACCTCCTGCACACCCGGCCGGGCGTTAGGAACCGGGAGCAGGTTGCGTATCTTCGCGCGGCGAACATTCCAGTGGTTGGCGGCATTCGCGAGGGTCTCGCAGAGATCAACCGGCTGGCGCGCTATGCGGTTTAGCGGAGGAGAGCAGATCGTAGCCGATCCGGTGGTCCGGTACGAAGCGCACGAAAAGGTCAGCGTCATCACCTTGAACTGTCCGGAAAAACTCAACGCCATCAGTGCGGAGCTGCGCGTCAGCTTCTCGCTGCCTTCTTGCGGGCAGATCAGGATGCAGAAACAAGCGGGATCCTGTTGCAAGCCGAAGGCCGCAGCTCTGTGCCGGCTACGACATCTCGGGGAAACAACCGGGGATGGACGATAGGCGCAGCAACCCGATCAAGGCGCATCGGCCATCTGAGCGTCCAGCTCGATTTCTCTTCGCCCGCCGCGTCTCGCCCGCCAACCCGATCCCGTCGCGGGCGGAATGGAAGTCGCTCGACGCCGCCGGGTTCGAGCCGGGCGCGATTAAGGCGCTGGCGTTCGTCGCCGCGTTGAACGTCTACTACAACCGGCTCGCCGCGCTGCTCGCCGTCCCGACCGCGTCGATCGCGAAGCGCATCTGCGAGCGGACGATCCACGGGCTGCGGCTGTAGAAGGCGACCGAGTCCATCACCAAGCCGTACTTCTTGCGCATACGCCTCCGCGTCGGGATCGCGGTACGGCTCGATCAGCGGCGCCTCCCAATCGATCTCGTGCGGGAGAATCATCGTGTTGCCAGCATCATGCCTGGTTCGCGACGCGCGCGCCATACTCCGCCCTATAGCGATCGGACGGAACAAGCGCCGCACGGCGGTCTTTGCCTCTTGCTGGGATCACGCCAGCTTGTCCGGATGCAGGCGAACCGACCGCACCTCGCGGCACTGATCGACACGATTGCCGCTCCGCTGGCCGCGTCGTCGTTCTTCGTCGCGGTGGCGGGGCTTTGAGCCATGGAGGCAATGCTCGGCAGCGACAGCAGCTCTGCCAGCAGAGTAATCTCATCGTCGCGGGGTGTCCGCCGGTACAAGCAATTCCTGCAGCCACGCCGCTACCCTTGCGGAGGAAAACGATGAACGACCTGCCGCTGCGCCCCGCCGCCGAGATCGGCGCCGTCGAGGACCGCTTCTTCACCTTGCGCAATTTCCCGCTCACCGACGGCACGGTCATGCCCGAGGCGACGATCGCCTACGAGACCTATGGCCGGCCGGCGCCCCCCAATGGACCAAATGGCGGCCGCAACGCCGTCCTGTGTACGCATGGATACACCGGCAGCCACCATTTCTCCGGCCGTAACCCGGCAAACGGCAATCAGCCGGGCTCGTGGGATGGCCTGATCGGGCCTGGCAAGGCGATCGACACCGACAAATTGTTCGTCGTCGCCTCGAACATGCTCGGCTCGTCATTCGGCTCGACCAATGCCGGCGGCATCAACCCGCAGACCGGCGAGGCCTATGGCCCCGATTTTCCGAACATCACGATCCGCGACATCGTCGCTGCGCAGAAAGCCTTGCTCGACCATCTCGGCGTCCGCCATCTGGTCGCGGTCGCCGGTCCCTCCTATGGCGGCTACCAGGCGTTCCAATGGGCGGTCGACTACCCCGATTTCATCGACGCGATCGTGCCGGTCAACACCGCGCCCTGGGCCTCCGTGAACACTGACAAGCAATTGGCCGAGTTGCAGGCGCGGCTTGCCAGCGATCCCGAATGGCATGGCGGCCGCTATTATGGCAAGGCGGCGTGCAAAACGGTGTTGACCGAGATCCGGGTCGAGACACTGAAGCGCTACGGCATCGAGACCGCCCTGACGCCGCGTTTCCCCGACCCGGCGGCGCGCGAGGCGGCGATCCGCGACCAGGCCGCGAACTGGGCGGCCAAATGGGATGCCAACTCGCTGATCATCTTGCGCCGCGCCCTGCTCGGCTTCGACACCAGGCCGGATTTCGCCAGGATCAAGGCCAAGGTGCTCTACATCTTGTGCCGAACCGACGCGCTGTTCCCACCAAAGATCGCGCCCGATGTCATCAAGGCGTTGACCGCGGCCGGGGTCGAGGCGCGCTATTTCGAGCTCGACAGCGATCTCGGCCATTCCTCCAGCGGCCCCGAGCACGCCAAATGGTCGCCGGTGTTGCGCGAGTTCCTGGCGCCGCTGGTCGCCCGGCTGAACTGAGGCGTCGCGCCGGCGGCGCGCTCTCGCCGCAAGCTGTGGAGCGAGGCGAGCGCAGTAGGGCCAAAACTCCTTCGGTTGCGGCTTAGCCGCACCACGACCTTAATAGAGGCTACGACGACGCCGCGCTGTTCGGAATTGTGTCTTCAAGCAGGGACGGTCAGCCTCGCCACGTCAAAATTGTACATGCGGGCGGCGTTGCCGCCGGCGATTCCCGGATCGGGGTCCGGGGCAGGCTTCGCTTGTTATACCGGCTTCCGGGAATTCCCAGATGTGGTAGAGTGACTCGGCAAGCGTACCATGTTTGGGGGATAGGCGATGCCAGCATACTTTTTTCGCAGCGAACCGGGGGTGGCGGAGCTGCGGCGCCTGGCACGGCACGAGAGCGGGCGTGTCTGCCAGCGGGTTCTGATGATCGCGAACCTGCTCGAGGGGACGGAGCATGAGGAAGCGGCGCGGCTGGCTGGGCTGAGCCGGTCAGCGGCTTACGAATGGCATAACCGCTACGAAGAGGAAGGCATTGAGGGATTGCGTGACCGGCCGCGCCCGGGTCGGCAGCCACGGGTGGACGCCGTGACGAGCGCGCGGTTCAAGGAACGGATTGTCGCCGGCGCCGAGCTGCAGCGGGATGGGGTAGTGGCGTTTCGCGCGGTCGATGCGCAACGCATACTGAAGGAGGAGTTTGCGATTGATTGCAGCCTGTCGAGCACCTACCGACTGCTGCATCGGATAAAGTTGAGCTGGTTGGCGCCGCGCCCGCGCCACCCGCGGGCCGATGCGACGGCGCAGGCAGAGTTTTCGCAACTGTTGGATTGCAATTAGAGCGAGTCCGGGCGATGCCAGCGCCCGGTGCGCGAATCGAGGTATGGTTTCAGGACGAGGCGCGCATCGGCCAGAAGAACAGCTTGACCCGGGTATGGGGGCAAACCGGCAGCCGGCCGGTGGCACCAAAGGACCTCGGCTTCGCCTCGGCCTATGTGTTTGGTGCAGTCTGCCCGTCGCAGGGCAAGGCGGCGGCGCTGATCATGCCGATCTGCAATACTGCCGCGATGAACCATCACCTCTGCGAGATCAGCAGCCAAGTCGCCGCTGATGCCCATGCCGTAGTGATCCTCGATGGTGCCAGTTGGCACAACAGCCACGGACTGGTGGATTGGGTGACAAAAAGATCTTCAAGATACACCCCGGCTCGGCCGAGCCGGCGGGTAACCGAAGGCCGGCGAAACCGATCCAGCGCCCTTGGAAAGGCGGTCGATCGCGCCCGGTCGTCCGAACGGCCGCAAGACATGTGCCAAGGCAATGATGGCACGCTTCCTGCGAGTTGGACAGGGCGACCTCTTAGCCCGATCGCGGGGAGAAAGCGATGAGCATCGCATGCCGGATTGTCGCGCCGCCGATTTCTGAAAGTCTCGGGTATCGCCGCGGGCGGTCTCACCTTACCCCGCCTCGTATTTGCGCAAAACAAGAAAGCCGTCCATTTTACTCTGCCTTGGGTCGCCGAGGGCAGCAATCTGTTCACCTTTGTCGCCAAGGGCATGGGCTTCTGGGAGAAGCACGGGCTCGATGTCGACATCGCCCGCGGATCCGGTTCCGTCGCCGCGGCGCAGGCGATCGGAGAAGCTCGGTTCGATTTCGGCATGTGCTCGCCTTCGGCCGCGATCCTCCAAGCCACCAAAGGGCTGCCGACGGTGGCGCTCGCTGCCTGCGCATATGACGCGACGATGGGCATCGGCATGCTGATCGACGGGCCGATCAAGACCCCGAAGGACCTCGAAGGCAGACAGATGGCCTCGACGGTGACCTCGGGCGAGTATCCCTTCCTTCCGGCCTTTGCCGAAAACGCGGGCTTCGATCTGGCGAAGGTCACGCGCATTCAGGTCGACAACAAGGTGCGCGACCGGCTGCTGCCCGAGGGCAAAGTCGATGCGATCTCGGGATATGCGAGCAGCGCGATGCCGACCTACATCGCCTCCGGGGTGAAGGCACGGTTCATGCTGTTCAGCGATTTCGGCTTGCTCAACTACGGCACTGCCGTGATGACCCAGCCGAAACGGCTCGCCGAGGAGCCGGAATTATGCGCCGCGTTCGTCGACGGGGCACTGCAAGGCCTCAAGGCGACGATGCTCGATCCTGCCGAGGCAATGAAGGTTTTTTTCAAGCAGGTCCCGGAAATGGCGCTCGCGACCCAGGCGCGCGAGCAGATCCGGGTCGGCACCGGAATCAACATCTATGTCAGTGCGCGCGACATCATCAGGGACGCGGCATGGGCTATATGGAGCCCAAGGATTACGAGGTGATGACCGATCTGGTGATGAAATACATCGCCCGCGACACCGACAAGCGGCCGGCCGTAGCCGAAATGATGACCAACCGCTTCGTCGGGGGCCTCAAGCTCACGCCCGCGGAATGGGAGCAGACGCAGAAGAACGCGCAGGAGTTCCGCCCCTATGTGAGCTAAAGGCGAAGGCTGGCACGTCTCTTGCGGGGGATATTCCGGGAGCGATCCATGCCCGTCGTCGAACGCCAGTCTTACGTCAAGGTCGCCGAGGTCAGCAAGATCTACCGCAACGGCACGCCAAATGCGGTCGAGGCGGTCAGCTCGGTCAGCTTTTCCGTTCCGCACGGCCAATTCGTCGCGATCCTCGGGCCGTCGGGCTGCGGCAAGAGCACATTATTGATGATGGTCGGCGGGCTCGAGCCGGTGACGGCCGGCCAAATCGCCGTCGACGGTTCCGCAATGGCCGGACCGCGCACCAGCATCGGCATCATGTTTCAGGATTCGACATTGCTGCCGTGGAAGAGCGCGCTCGACAACGTGTTGTTCCCGATCCGCATCTTGAAGCGCCCGCTCGAGGCCTATCGCGATGGCGCGCGGCAACTGCTCGAACGCGTTGGTCTCGACGGCTTTGCGAACAAAAAGCCGCATGAGCTGTCGGGCGGGATGCGCCAGCGCGTCGCAATCTGCCGGACGCTGGTCTACGACCCTGAGCTCCTGCTGATGGACGAGCCGTTCAGCGCGCTCGACGCCATTACTCGCGACGAAATGAACGAACTGCTGCTGGATTTGTGGCAGCAATACACCAAGACCGCACTGTTCGTGACGCACAGCATTCGCGAGGCGGTGTTTCTCGCCGACCGCGTGCTGGTCATGACCCGGCGCCCGGCGACGATCGTCGAGGATCTGACGATCCCGTTCGCGCGGCCGCGTCCGATCGCAATTGGGGAGAGCCGGGAGTTCAACGAGATCTGCGGCCATTTGCGCGAGCGCATCGAGGAGAGCCATTACCGCGGGTCAAGGATCGACGCGGCCTCGGCGCGGCCGGAGCTCGTCGCATGACCGTCGAAAGCCACACTGCGCCACGGTTCGCGGCGGGCCCGACCCGGATCGCGTCGCGAGCCATCCTCGGCCCTAACCTGCGTCAGCTGCGCCCCATCGTCCTGCCGCTGGCGACCGCTGGAGCAGTGCTGCTGATCTGGCAGCTTGTCGTTACTGCGATGCGTATTCCGGCCGTGATCCTACCGCCGCCGGTCGAGATCGCCGCTGAGCTTTGGCGCAATCTGCCTGTTCTGCTGCACCACGCGATCCCGACCACCCTTGACTCACTAATGGCGTTTTCATTGGCGACGGCGCTCGGCATCGGACTTGCCGTGGCGATCACCTATTCACCCCTGCTGCGCGAAACGCTCTACCCCAACCTGGTCGTCTTCCAGTTGATCCCAAAGGTCGCGCTCGCCCCGTTGTTTGTAGTCTGGCTCGGGATCAGCAGCAAGTCGCGCGTCGCATTCGCCGCTTTCGTCAGCTTCTTTCCGGTGGTGATATCGGCGGCGGTCGGCTTCTCCAATACAGAGGCCTCGGCATTGCGGCTCTGCCGCTCGCTGACGGCTTCCGAATGGCAATCGTTTGTGATGGTGCGCTTTCCGTTCGCACTGCCGGCCATTTTCAGCGGCATGAAGATCGCGATGACGATGGCGATCATCGGCGTCATCATCGGCGAGTTCATCTCGGCCAAGGCGGGGCTCGGCTTTTACATCCTGTACGCCAGCTCGCGCATGGAAACCGGCCTCATTTTCGCAGCGCTGTTTGTGCTCTGCGTGATCGGCGTCTCGCTGTTTGGGGCGGTCGCGCTCGCTGAGCAGCTTATGCGTCGGTCCTATGGCAGGCGCTGACGCCAGGGCGGGAGGTCGGATGACACTGCGACCTGGGATATCGCGACGGGGCGTTCTCGCCGGGGCGGCGGCAGGCGCAGCGCTGCTGCCATTGCCGGCCATTGCCGAACCCCGCGCCGTCAAATTCACCCTTGCCTGGCTGGCCCAGGGCAGCTTTGCTTACGTCTATGTCGCGCGCGCCAAAGGGATCATGAAGGCGCGCGGGATCGATTTCGACATCGCCCGCGGCTTCGGCTCGATGGCCTCGGCGCAGTCCGTCGCCGGCGGCCAGTTCGACTTCGGCATTGTCGCCGCGCCGCCATTGATCCTGTCTGTGGCCAAAGGCCTGCCGCTGATTGCGCTTGCAACCTGCGACTATGACGCGACGATGGGGGTGGGCGTCCTCGACAACTCCCCGATCACGAAGCCGCAGGACCTCGCGGGCAAGAAAATCGCCTCGGTGCCGACCTCGGGCGAATTCCCGTTCTTCCCGGCCTACGCGGCAAAGGTCGGGCTTGACCCCAAGTCGATCGAGTTCGTCCATGTCGACAATAAAGTGCTCGAGCGCGTGCTGATGGAGAAAGAGGTCGACGCGATCACCTCCTTCGCCCTGGGCAGCGGGCCAGCGATGCTGTCGAAGGGCGTGCAGAACCGCTGGATGCTGTACAGCGCCGCCGGCATCCGCAACGACGACCAGACGATCGCGACCCCGAAGAAGATGCTGGAAAGCGATCCCGCCCTCTGCGAGGCGGTCACGAGCGGCCTGCTCGAAGCACTCGCGTTTTCATTGACCGACCCGGAGGAATCGCTCGGGCTGTTCCGCAAAGAGGTGCCCGAGATGGCCCTCAACCCCAGCGCCAAGGAATTCGCCCGCATCGGGCTTGGCATGTGGCAGCACGGCATCGATCGCCCGGAGGCGCGCGAACACGGGCTGGGATGGTCCAATGCGGCCAGCTACGCCGAGACGACCGACCTCGTCATGCAATACTTGAACAGCCCCGGCATGCAGCGGCCGCAGCCCGATGCTTTGTTCACCAACCGCTTTGCCGGCAAGATCAAGCTGACCGAGGCGGATTGGGCCGGCGTCCGTCAGCGGGTCGCCGAATTCGACAAATATCTGGGCTGACAGAATTTTCTCGCAACCAGCACCGCAGGAGCCGCAACATGACCACTGCAGCCGAAAACGAATTGCTGACCCGCGTCGGACCCGGCACGCCAATGGGCGCCCTGATGCGCCAGTATTGGCTGCCGGCCTGCCTATCGACGGAACTGACCGCCGACGGCGATCCGCTGCGCTTGATGCTCTTGGGCGAGAAGCTGATCGCGTTTCGCGACAGTGCGGGCCGGATCGGCGTCCTCGATCACCGCTGCCCGCATCGCTGTGCCTCTTTGTTCTTCGGCCGCAATGAGGAGGGCGGCCTGCGCTGCGTCTATCACGGCTGGAAGTTCGACACGGCGGGCAACTGCCTCGAGATGCCGAACCTGCCCATCGACCAGGAAGCCCTGCCCAAGATCAAGGCCAAATCCTATCAGGTCGCCGAGCGCGGCGGCGTGGTTTACGTCTATATGGGTGAGCGCGCCATAGCGCCGCCGTTGCCGGCGCTCGAAGCGACCGTATTGGCGCCCGACGAGACCTACGTCTATTGCGCGCAGCGCGAGTGCAATTGGCTGCAGGCGCTCGAAGGCGACATCGACACCTCGCATTTCAGCTTTCTACACACCGGCAAGGTCGAGGTGGGGCACGTCGACCCCGACCATCCGGAACGCTTCCAGCTGATCGACCGGGCGCCGCGCTATCACGTGCAGGCGACCGATTGGGGCGCCATGTACGCCGCCTACCGGCCGGCGCAGCCGGGCCAGCTGTACTACCGCTTCGCGCATTTCGTGATGCCGTTCTGGACCCTCTTCCCGAACGGTCCATTGACCGACAACATCATCGCCCAGGCTTGGGTCCCGATGGACGACACCCATGTGATGTCGTTCCAGTACGCTTGGCGACGCCGGACCCAGCCACTTTCGGTGACGCGGACCGGAGCGCCGATCCCCTATCTCGAGCGCCAGGTTGCGACCCTGCCCAACACCCCCGATTGGTTCGGCCGCTGGGTCCCGGTCGCCAACAGTGGCAACGACTATCTGATCGACCGCGACAGTCAGCGTACGGTCAGCTTCACCGGCATTGCCTCGGTGTTCGGGCAGGATTCGGCGGTGACCGTGAGCATGGGCGAAATCTCCGACCGGACCCTTGAGCATCTGGCGCCGAGCGACCGGATGATCGTGATGACGCGGCTGCGGCTGCTCGATGCGACGCGCGCCTTGCGCGACAGCGGAACGGTCCCGCCGCTGGTCGACGATCCGAGCGTCAGCTATGGCGCGCGCTCGGGCGATTTGTTCGCGCCTGAGGCGCAGCCCTGGCTCGAGGCTTACGAGGAAACCCGGCAGCAAGCGCTACATCCCGGCATGCTCCAGGCGGCTGAATGAGGGCGCCAAATCCACGAACGCCTCGCCGAATTCGCCAAATACGTGAGCTGAGCTCCCTGCGAAATGGCCGTTCTGCAGGAAGCCGTCACCTCTCCAGTCCGGCTGGGCGAGATTGAACCGGGCGGGTGGCAGCGGCGCATCGGCCGCGGCGTTTTGTTGCCGCTCGGCTTCGCCGCACTGGCAACGGTCGGCTGGGAAATCCTGTGCCGAGTGGCCCGGATTTCACCGTTGCTCTTGCCGCCGCCTTCTGCAGTCTGGACGGTGCTGTCGGAGAATTATGAGATCCTTTTCCAGCACGCCTTGCCGACGACAATCGAGACCGTCGTCAGTTTCGGCCTCGCGACCTTGCTCGGGGTTGCCCTAGCGATCGCCATCACCTTCTCGGCCTGGATACGCGAGGCGCTCTACCCGAACATCGTCATGTTCCAGCTGATCCCAAAGATCGCGCTGGCGCCGCTGTTCATCGTCTGGCTCGGCGTCGGCAGCAAGTCGTGCATCGTCGTCGCCATTTTCATCGCTTTCTTTCCGGTCGTCGTGTCGACCGCCACGGGCCTCGTCAGCGCCAAGCCCGAAGTGCTGCTGCTTTGCCGATCGCTCACCGCGAGCGAATGGCAGATGTTTCGCATGGCGCGTTTTCCTTATGCGATGCCGTTCGTCTTCGCCGGCATGAAGGTCAGCGTGACGATGGCAATGATCGGCGTTATCGTCGGCGAGTTCATCACTGCTCAGGCCGGGCTCGGCTATATCATCATGTTTGCCTCTTCGGCCGGCGAGACCGCGACGGTACTGGCAGCGATCGTGCTGCTCTGCGGCATCGGCCTCGCCCTCTACGGCATCGTCGCGCTCGGCGAGTTGGCGATGCGGCGGTGGTATGGCGGCGAGATGCCGGTCGGGGGCGTCATATGACGGCGTCCACGTCGCCGCTGCGGTGCACGGTCGCGCAAGCTGATCCGGACGCCTAGTCGCCGCAGCCCCGACGAGGCGGTGGCGATGAAGGTGGAGCCGGCGGGCGCGTGTACAGGCCGGCGGCATCGATGTCGTGAACCGAATGAAGTCGGGGTTCCGGTCACGATGTGATCCATCTTGGTATGGTTGCGGGGCTGGACGGCATCGAGGAAGTGGACGACGGTTTGCGCTCGGCGCCCTCGTGACGCACGACCGGCTGGCAACTCGCCTTTGGTTCGCGCGCGGCTGCCGGTTTTGGCGCAGACCTGGCCCGATGTCGCCAATATCAGGATCCGCTGTAAGGGCACGATCGGCGGCAACATCATGGCTCGGCGACCCGGCCTATGATTTCGCACTTGCGGCGCTCGCCGCCGATGCGCGACTACATTTCCTCGCTGCCGACGGCAGTACGCGGATTGTCCAGACGGCGCAGCCTGGCGGTGACCTGCAAGACGGGCTGAATGACCGCGATCACGCATGCCCTCCGAGCTGTGCGCTGCACTTGGTTTTTGACCGCTCGCTGCGCCCGATCGTGACCTTGGTCCATTGGCCTCGATGTCGTCGACGGACGTATGGGTAGCGGGCGCATCGCGATCGGGTGCGCCTATACGGCGCCGTTGGCGGTGAACCTGCCACTGGCCGAACCGCTGTCGCCGAGGCGAACTGGCGCGCCGATGCCGAACAGCTGGCGCAGGAAGTCGTAACAGGCCTGCCCGCACCGCTCGCCGATCACCAGGCCGGCTTCACGGCTACCGACGGCGCATGATCGAAGTGCTTGACGCCCGTAGCTTGAGCGCGGCTGCATGACCGAGGCGATCGAGATTGCTGTCACGATCAATGGCCGAGCCCATCGGCTCAACGTCGCCGCCGCGCCGAGTGCTGGCGGATGTGCTCCGTGAGGATCTGCAGCTTCTCGGCTGCAAGATCGGCTGCGACCAGGCGGTGTGCGGCGCTTGCACGGTGCTCGTCGATGAAATGCCAGTGACAGCCTGCACCACCTTTGCCTTTGAGGTCGACGGCAAGACGGTAATGACGATCGAGGGATTGGCGGAAGGCGGCAGCCTCGACCCGGTCCAGCGCGCATTTCTGGAACACGGCGCGTTTCAATGCGGCTTCTGCACGCCGGGCATGATCCTGTCGGTGAAGGCGCTGCTGGCGCGGCATCCCGAGCCTGACGAGAGCGCTCATTCGGCAATGGCTGAGTGCCAATATATGCCGCTGCACCGGATACCAGATGATTGTCGAGGCAGTGCGTGCCGCAGCAAGGATGCGGGCCCGGCTGATGGATGGTGCGGCCTCTCCGTTCCGCGCGCCGGTCATCGCGCTCGACGGTCCGGACAAGGTGACCGGCGCAGCGCGCTACACCTTCGATGTGAGCCTGCCCGGCATGTTGCATGCGAAGGTGTTGCGCAGCCCCATCCGCATGCTCGCATCCGCTCCATCGATACCAGGACGCGCCGAAGGGCTCCCGGGTGTCGTGGCGGTCGTGACAGGGATCGACGCGGTGGGGCTGCCGGATCCCTATTACGGCGTGGCGATCCGAGACCAGCCGGTCGTCGCGATCGACAAGGTGCGTTATGTCGGCGATATGGTCGCAGCAGTGGCTGCGATCGACGAGGAGATCGCCTACCGCGCGCTCGCGCTGATCGAGGTGCACTACGAGCCGCTGCCGGCGGTCACGGCAATCGAGGCGGCGCTGGCGGAAGGCGCGCCGCTGTTGTTCGACACGCCGGCCGCAGGGGAACCCATCAAGCTCGGAGATGGCCTCGTCAGCCTGAAAGAGCCGCGTCCGAATGTGCTCTGCGAGTTTGGCTACGCACATGGCGACGCGGACGCCGTGTTGGCGGCGGTCCGACCATGTCTTCGAAGATCGCTTCCACTTTTCACGGATCAACCATTTCCACCTCGAACCGCACGTCAACATCGCGCGCGTCACGGGCGAGCTGATCGAGTTATGGTCATGCAATCAAGACCCGTTTGTGCTGCGCAGCGACATTGCGCGGATCTTCGGGCGACCTGCCAACAGCATTCGCATCCATGCGAGCTATGTCGGCGGCGGTTTCGGCGGCAAGAGCTTCTGCAAGATGGAACCGCTCGTCGTGCTGCTGGCGATGAAGGCGGGCCGGCCGGTGCGCCTCTGCCTCAGCCTCGACGAAAGTTTGCTGACGCTGACCAAACATGCCGGGATCCTGATACTGAAAACGGGGGTCACCAGGGACGGCCGGCTGACCGCCCGCAAGAGCGAGATCCAGCTCGACGGCGGCGCCTATTCGGATGCGAGCGCGCTGACGGTGGTTAAGACGGGATACCGCATCACCGGTCCCTATCGTTGGGACGCAGTTGCGACGCGCGCTTGCGCGGTGCGCACCAATACGGTTCCGGCCGGGTCGTTTCGCGGTTTTGGCGGAACCCAGGCGAGCTTTGCGTCGGAATCTCAGATCGACATGATTGCGCGCCGGTTGGGGATCGACCCCTATGATTTCCGCTGCAAGAACCTGCTTGCCCTGGGCGAGCCGTTTCGACCGGGCGACAGCGGCATCGACAGCGACCTTGCAAAGGGGCTCGACGAGGTCATTGAACGCCTCGGCTATCGGCAGCGCGTTCGAAGCTCGGCGCAGGGTCACAAGGCGCGCGGGATGGGTCTTAGCATCGGGATCAAGGATGGCGGCGGCACCGGCAACCATGCCCAAGCGCTCGTCAAGGTATTACCCTCCGGGCGAGCGATCGTCAGTGCCGCAGCGGTCGAGATCGGTCAGGGGGCAACGACGACCTTGAGCCGCATCGCCGCAGAGACCCTGAACCTCCCGCTCGATTGGGTGCGCTACGGCGCGATCGACACCGACTCGACGCCCCTCGACAACGGCACGCATGCCAGCTGCGGCACCGTGGTCACCGGCATCGCCGTGAATGCGAGCGGCGGCCGATGCCCGCGACCAGGTCCTCGAATTCGCCGCCGAGCGGCTCGGCTGCACGGCGGCTGAGCTGGCGCTCGACAATTGGACCGTTCGGCGCGGCAATTACGTTCATCCGCTCGAGCCGATGATCGCGGAGCACTATGGCGGCGCCGGGTTCGAATTCATTGGCCGCGGCATGGTCAAGGTCCCCAATGACCCAAAGGCGCCGCTGACAGCGGCGAGCTTGTTTTGGATGCCGAGCTGGGTTGGGGCCGAGGTCGAAGTGGACCGCGAGACCGGAAAGGTGCAGGTTGTGCATCTCGTGGTGGGCGCCGATTCCGGGCGCAGCGTCAACGCGACCGCCTGCCGTGGGCAGGTCGAAGGCGCGGCATTGCAGGCCTTCGGGCAGAGCCTTTTCGAGGAATTGCGCTACGAGGGCGCCGAGCCGGCTGAACGCAACGCCGCTCGACTACCGCGTGCCGCTCGCGGGTGACCTGCCGGATTGCTACGAGTCGTTCGTCCTCGAGCATGGCGGCCCCGGCCCGTTCGGCGCCAAAGGCATAGGCGAGAGCGGTATGCTCGGCGTCGCGGCGGCGATCGCCAATGCAATCGAAGATGCGGTCGGCGTCAGGGTGACGCAAATCCCGTTCACGCCGCAACACGTGCTCGCGGCGATCGGGGCGGCACCGTGACGCCGGCTGCGAGCCTGCCGATGTACAACCTGCCGGAAATGCGGGAGGTCAACGCGCGTTTCTGGGAAACGCTGCGCGGATTATTGGTCGAAGCGGGTTTGGGCAAGGTTCCCGAGAGCTTGACGTTCGACCAGATGCCTGTGCCGGAACGCATCGGCCCTGACATTTTGTTCTCGCAAACCTGCGGCTATCCGCTCGAGACGATCTTTTCCGGGCAGGCTAACCGCCTCGGCACGCCATGCTATGCCGTGCCCGGCTGCGACGGGCCCACCCATTGCGGGCTGTTCATCGCGCCGGCCGGATCAGCCGCGCGCGAATTGCCCGATCTGCGCGGCGGTATTTTCCTCTTCAACAATCGTCATTCCAATTCGGGGATGAACCTGCCGCGGCGCGCCCTGGCAGACATCGCCGATGGACGCCCCTTCTTCTCGAAGGTCGTTGAAACGGGCAGTCATCCCGGCAACCTCGACCGCATCGCGCGCGGTGAAGCCGATGCGACCGCAGTCGACAACGTCACCTACGCTTTCTGGCGTCACTACCGCCCCGAAGCGGCGCGGCATGTCCGTGTCCTCGCGCGGACACCAGCAAGCCCGGCGATACCCTTCGTGACGTCGGTCGCGACGCCGCCGGCGACCGTGGCAATATTGCGCGAGGCCTTAATCCGCTTGGGACATGAGCCGCGCGCCGCAGCAGCCCGCGCCGGTCTCTGGATCACCGGCATCGTGGATGTGCCCGCAGCCGCCTATCGCCGGCTGCTCGAATACGAGCGCGAAGCAGCCGAACTCGGCTATCCTGAGCTCGCTTAAAGCAGGAGGCATCAATGCTCGAGGAGAAATTGACCGGCCGTGTCGCACGATTCGCCGATCGCCGAGAAGACTGGTCGGTGTTCGGGTTCGAGACCGCCTGCGACCCGCGCTACGCCCGCGCCCAACGCCGCTACCTCGGGGCCAGCGGCTCGGCAGATCCCAAGGATCTGCGCGGCGCCATCCCGGCGACGGCTTTCACGATGTCGATACAAACCATGCCCGCGGGAAATCGCATCCCGATCCATTGTCACGAAACCGAGGAGGTCTTCTTTATCCTGGAAGGCGAGTGCCTCGTGCGCTGCTGGGAGGGTGGGGAGAGCTGCGACATTCGGCTTGGCCGCTGGGATCTCGTTGCGCTGCCGCCGTTCCTGAACCACGAGATCTTCAATGACGGTCCCGGCGATTGCCACGTCCAGACATTGCTCGCCAAGCCCCAGCCACTCCGTCCGCAATATGCCGACCCCGAATTGCTGGAGCTGCAAGCGGCCCAAGGGTGAGGCTTGCAGATCAGGTGGTCGGCTGCTCGAAATCCCGAGTTGATGAGGCCCGTGCGCTAAACAGATGGGCGCCGTTCCGGCTGGCACGAATCCTGCGTGACTCCGGTGACTTCTTCTCGAAATTCGCGAGGGAGCGGCCGGGATGCAGCGCATTGCCGTCGCAGAGCTTACGTCCGAGGCATTTGCTCCTTTTGGTGAAGTCGCCGCGCCGCTCGCCGGCGGCCACACGGTCTGGCGGCAGGACCTGCCGGCTGGGTTTGCGGCATGAAGCGCACGGTCGAGATTGCCGGCGGTGGAATTGCGGGGCTGACGACTGGTCTCGCCTTTGCGCAGAAGGGCTGGCGCGTTCGCGTCCATGAGCAGGACAGCGCATTGCGAATTTTGGGCGCGGGGATCTACATTTGGGAAAACGGGCTGCGGGTGCTCGACGCGTTGGGCGTGTTGCCTCGAGCGACGGCCGGCGCCATCCCGGCCTCCCGCCATGAAAAGCGCAACCACAATGGCAGCGCTTTCGCCAGCAGCCGTGTCGGCCGTGATCTTCGCCTGTACGTGCC
The DNA here is from genome assembly GCA_963736715.1 of uncultured Alphaproteobacteria bacterium. GTDB lineage: Bacteria > Pseudomonadota > Alphaproteobacteria > ATCC43930 > CGMCC-115725 > AP-15. The sequence continues at coordinate 22,189 of CAVTQA010000031.1, forward strand.
GTTGCGCGAAACCTTGCTGACGGCGCTCCATGAGGCCCTCGTCGCCACCGGCGGAGAGGTCGTGTTCAATTCGCGAGCCGTGGCGGGAGATCCGGACGGGTGGCTGCACTTCGAGGATGGAAGCTCGCGGCACGCCGATCTCGTTGTTGGCGCCGATGGTGTCAACTCGCCGGTCCGCGACAGCCTCGGCCTTTTGAAATGGCGGCGCCCGGCAAACCAATTCGGCTATCGGGCGATGATCCGACGCAAGCCGGATGAGCTCGAAACTGAGGCCGGGCAAACGCATTGCGAGAACTGGAATGGCTCGCGCCGTCTGCTCTACGCGCCATGCACCGCCGAGCTTGCTTATGTGCAATTGACTTCACTGGCGGGCGACAGTTCGGGCAATGCCGTGCCGATCGATCGCGGCTTTTGGCGTACTCTCTTCCCACATCTGGGTTGGATCATCGACCGGATCCCCGACGATGGGCGCGGCGACTGGTTTGAGATCATCCGGCTCGAGGGTTGGTCGAGTGGACGGGTGGCGATCGTCGGCGACGCGGCCAGCGCGCAGCCGCCCTTTCTCGGCCAAGGAGGCGGATGCTCGATGATGTCGGGCTTCGTGCTGGCTCACATGATCGATCGCGAAGGCGATGTGCTCGACGGCATCTCCGCTTGGGAGATGCATGAGCGCCCATTCACCGAATGGGTCCAGCGGATCGCCGATTGGAATGGGCAATTGGCCTTTCTGCCGGCAACCGCACGCACAGCCATCTTTAGAGCCCTCAATGCGAGTGAATGGGTGAAGCGTCAGACATTGCTGGCGGCGGCTTGCCGGGACGTGACCGCCCCACGCCGGATTTCGCCCAGCTCCGCGTCGAATGCACCGATTTATCCTTTAATCCACTGATGCTGGCGCGCAAACCGGTTACTTGGCGCCTTCACGCGGGCTCGTAAAGGTGCCCGGTAGATGGAATGTCTTGTCCACCGCGTGCCAATGCGCGACCCCGGCGACGCCTCGGCAGTTCTGCGGCTGATCGACGACGGGCTGATTGCCCCGCATGAAATCGTGGCGATCCTCGGCAAGACCGAAGGCAATGGCTGCGTCAACGACTTCACGCGCGGTTATGCGACGATGGCCGTCTCGGCCGCCCTCGCGAAGCCGCTCGGCATCACCGCCGAGGAGGTGCCCGCGCGCGTCGCCATGGTAATGTCTGGCGGCACAGAGGGCGGATTGTCGCCGCATTTTCTTGTGTTTGCCATTCGCGACCGGGGAACGCCGCCCACCGGTCGCAAATCCCTTGCAATCGGCGCAGCATCGACCCCAGTGCTGTTGCCCGAGCAGATCGGCCGCATGCGGCAAGTGGAGTTGACGGCGGCCGCGGTCCGTGAGGCGATGAAGCGCGCGGCAATCGCCGATAATGCCGATGTCCATTGGGTGCAGGTCAAATGTCCGCTGCTGACCAATGAGCGCATGGCCGAGGCCGCATCCCGCGGTACGACCACGGCTACCGACAATACCTACGCCTCGATGGCGTTGTCACGCGGGGCCTCAGCGCTCGGAGCTGCGCTCGCCCTCGGCGAAGTCGACCCCGCGGCACTCGATGACCGGGCGATCGGGCGGGACTTCGGCCTCTGGTCGCCGCGTGCCAGCGCTTCTGCCGGTGTCGAACTCTTGCACAGCGAGATCATCGTGCTCGGCAACAGCGCCGAATGGTCGGGCGACAATGTCATCGCCCACGGGGTGATGCAGGACGCGATAGATCTGCCCAGTGTGATCGGCGTGCTGAGAGAGCTCGATTTTAAGATCGCGGGCCAAATGGACAAAGCGGCGGCCTCGCGCATCCTGGCCGTGCTCGCCAAGGCCGAGGCGTCGCGCAGCGGGACGATCCGTGGGGCGCGGCACGTGATGTGGGACGACAGCGACATACAGGCGAGCCGCCATGCGCGCGCTCTCGTTGGCGGTGTGCTCGCCGGAGTCATCGGCCGCACCGACCTGTTCGTCTCGGGCGGCGCCGAGCACCAGGGACCCGACGGCGGCGGACCTATCGCGGTGATCGCCCGCCGCCTTCATTGAACAGCGGCTCGCTGGCCCGACAATTGCTTGCGGCTGACTCGGTGATGACAGCGACGTCCGAAGTTCGGCTCATCGAGCTGACCAAGACTTTCGGCCGCACCGTAGCGGTCGACGCGATTTCGGTCGAGATCCCCGGCGGCAAATATTGCTGTCTGCTGGGTCCATCAGGCTGCGGCAAGACGACGACGTTGCGCATGATCGCCGGGCACGAGGCTCCGACCAGCGGCGACATTACTCGTTGGCGGCGCGCGCGTGACCCGACTGCCGCCGGCGCGACGGCGTACCGCGATGATGTTTCAGAATTACGCGCTCTTTCCGCATCTCAATTGCATCGACAACGTCGCCTTCAGCCTGCGCATGCGCGGTGTGCCGAAAGTCGCGCGCCGCGCCAAGGCGCATGAGATGCTGCGCCTTGTCGAGATGGAGGCGCAGGCGGAGCGGCTGCCATCTCAGCTGTCCGGCGGGCAGCAGCAGCGTGTGGCGCTTGCACGCGCGCTCGTCACCAATCCCAGCGTGCTGCTGCTCGACGAGCCGCTGTCCGCGCTCGACCCGTTCTTGCGCGTGCGCATGCGCGAGGAGTTGAAGCGCTTCCAACGCCAGTTCGGCATCAGCTTCGTGCACGTGACCCACAGCCAGGACGAGGCCCTGGCTCTCGCCGATCTCGTTATCGTCATGAATGAGGGCCGCATCGAGCAGGCAGCGCCGGGGCGCACCGTGTTCGACTGGCCCGGGACCGCATTTGTCGCGCGCTTCATCGGAGGCCATAACGTTCTGCGCTGCATCGTCGAGGCCGCTGATGGGAAGGGCGCCCGACTCCGCGGCCCGCACGGCCTCGCGATTACGACCGCAAGGCCCGGCTTGGAGGCGGGCAGCGTCGTTCATGTCGCGATCCGCAGCGATCGAATGCACATAAAACGGGCAGGGCAGCGTCTGAAAGCTGTCGGCTCGGGCAGCAGCCTGGTGTTATCGCGCGAGGGGCTGGAGTCGCGAGTTGCCGCAGTCGAATACCAGGGCGCGATTGTCAAGCTGCGCCTCGAAGCGGATTGGGGCGACGAGTTGACCGTGACGCTCGCGGATCAATCCTTCTATACAGCGCCGCTCGCCGAGGGCGATGTCGTAGCAGTCGATTGGGACGACGCCGAAGCGCATGTCGTGAGCTGAACGAGACCAGGGAGGAGAGTAATGCGGCAAAGTGTGGGAACATCCCGGCGTAAGTTTCTCAGGGGCACCGCCGCGACGGCGGGGCTGGCGCTCGGGGCCGGTGCAATCACCAAACTCCGCCGCGTCCGCGCGGCCGAGCCGGTGACCCTGCGAATTGCCGGCACCGGCGTCAACCAGTTCAAGGAGCTCGCCGACAAATGCAAGGCCGATCTCGGCTTCACCGTCCAATACACCTCGCTGGTCTCGGATGACGTCGTCAAACGAGCGGTCACCCAGCCGAGCTCATTCGATCTCTTGGATTCGGAATATTGGATGCTGAAGAAGATCGTGCCGTCGGGCACTCTGCGCGGCATCGACGTCACTAAGATTAAGTACTACGACGAGATCGTTCCGATCTTCACCAAGGGCGAGCTGCCAAACGGCAAGAAGGTGGCGATGGAGGGCATCGCACCGATCAAGGTCGCCTATCTGACTGCGGAAAAGTCGGAGAAATTCTCCCCGCAGCCATCGCAATGGATGACAGTGATCCCGACCGTCTACAACGCCGACACTTTGGGCATTCGGCCCGATCTGATCAAGCGCCCGATCAAGTCCTGGGCCGAGCTGCTCAACCCGGAATTCAAAGGAAAATCAGCGATCCTGAATATCCCGTCGATCGGCATCATGGATGCGGCGATGGTGTGCGAGGCCAAGGGTCTCGTCAATTACGGCGACAAGGGCAACATGACCACGCAGGAGATCGACAAGACCATCGCGGTGATGATCGAGGCCAAGAAGGCGGGGCAGTTCCGCGCGTTCTGGAAGGAGTTCAACGAAAGCGTCAACCTGATGGCCTCGGGCGAGGTGGTGATCCAATCGATGTGGTCGCCGGCGGTGACCAAGGTGCGGCAGATGGGTATCGACTGCGTCTACCAGCCATTGAAGGAGGGCTATCGCGCCTGGGCCGCCGGGCTCGGCGTGCCGACCCATCTGCAGGGCCCGCAGCTGGACGCCGCGTACGAATTCATCAACTGGTACTTGTCCGGTTGGGCCGGCGCCTTCCTCAACCGCCAAGGTTATTACACGGCCGTCCTCGACACTGCGAAACAGCAGATGAGCCCGGACGAGTGGGACTTCTGGATGGAAGGCAAGCCGGCCAAAGGCGACATCCTCAGCCCGACCGGCGAAAAGATCGAAAGCGCCGGCGCGGTGCGCGACGGCGGCTCGTTCTGGGACCGCATGGGGCGGATCAGCGTGTGGAACACGGTCATGGACGAGGACCGCTACATGGTCCGCAAATGGAACGAATTCATCGCCGCGTGACCCCTAACTCGCCGTCGCTGGCGCGATGGTCCCCCCTCTCCCGCATTGCGGGAGGGGGTGCCGAGCGGAGCGAGGCGGGTGAGGGCACCACAGTCGCGTCAATTCGCCAGTCGTCGGTCGTCGCCTATCTGGAGGCACTCCCGCTCGCGGTGGTGTTCCTCTTGTTCTTCGTGGTGCCTATTGCATTGGTTGTTGTTGTCAGTTTCTTCGGCTACGAAACCTATCGGATCTTGATCCCCGCCTTCACTCTGGACAATTACCGGGAGGTCTTTTCGGAAGCGGTTACCTACCGCACCTACCTGATCACCGCTAAATTCTGCGTGATCGTGTGGGCGATTACATCTGTACTTGGTTTCTTCATCGCCTATTTCCTAGCCTTTCAGCTGCGCAGCAGAACCTCGCAGACAGTGCTCCTGCTGATCTGCTCGATACCGTTCTGGACCTCGGTTGTAATTCGCATGATCGCCTGGATCCCGCTCCTCGGCCGCAATGGTCTCGTCAACCGCTCGTTACTTGGGATCGGCGTCGTCGACGGGCCACAGGAGTGGCTGCTCTACTCCGACTTCGCTGTCATCCTCGGTTATGTCCATCTCTACACGCTGATGATGATCGTGCCGATCTTCAACTCGATGATACGGATCGACCGCTCGCTGATCGAGGCCGCCACCGATGCGGGCGCCAGCACATCACAGGTGCTGTGGACGGTCATTCTGCCGCTGTCGAAAACCGGGATCGCGATCGGCTCGATATTCGTCATCGCGATGGTGATGGGCGACTTCGTTACCGTAGACGTGCTCGGCGGCGGCCAGGTCGCCTCAGTGGGCAAGCAGATCGCCACGCAGCTCTCCTATCTCCAATTCCCGCCGGCTGCCGCCAATGCGATGGTCCTCTTGCTGGCGGTCGTCGCGATGATTGCCCTTCTGGTGCGTGTCGTCGACATCCGCAAGGAGCTGTGAGGATGCACGGCACCGCACGTCCGCCGATATTCTATGGGCTCGCAGCGCTGTTCGGGCTCTTTGTCGTGTTTCTTTACGGGCCGATCGCGACCGTCGTGGTGCTCGCCTTCCAGGGGCCCGAAGGAGGGCTCGTCTTCCCGATGAATGGCGTTTCGCTGCATTGGTTCGGCGAGCTGTTTCGTCCCCAGTCGATCGGCGACATCTGGGGCTCGTTCGATCGTTCCATCGCTCTCGGCGCGATCGTGATGTCCGTGACCGTGACGTTCTCTTTTCTAGCGGGACTTGCCTTCCGCCAGCATTTTACCGGCGCCACTACCTTGTTTTATGTTGTCATCGCCAGCCTGGTGATGCCGTCGGTCGTGGTCAGCCTCGGCATTGGCGCAATGTTCGAAATGCTCGGGATCGAGCGGGCCTGGTACAGCTCGGCGCTCGGCGCCCACCTCACCTGGACCTTGCCGTTTGGCCTCCTGATCATGCTGGCGGTGTTTAACCGCTTCAACCCGGCCTACGAGGAGGCGGCCCGCGATTTGGGCGCCGGAGGTTGGCAGTCGGTCCGTCACGTCGTCGTGCCGATCATCGCTCCGAGCCTGGTCGGCGTCGCGCTGTTCGGTTTCACTCTGTCCTACGACGAGATCGCGCGAACCTCGCAGTCGGTCGGTGCGCTGAACACCCTGCCGCTCGAGCTCGAAGCGATGCAGACCAATGCTACCACTCCGGTCATATACGCCTTGGGCGCGATGACGACTTGTCTCTCCCTTCTCGTCATTGGTGCATGTTTGCTGGGGGTTATTGCAGTGCGCCGGCGCCGGGAAGAACTCGGTTCGGACGCCGGCAAGGCGGTATGAGGCGCCGATGTACCTGATCGGGGTAGATGTCGGCGGCACCTTCACGGACATTGTGTTCGCCGACACCGAATCCGGTCGGACATTGATCCATAAGACGCCAACGACAAGAGACGATCCATCCCGGGGCGTGGTCGCCGGGATCGGCGAGCTGTGCGCGCGCTTCGACCTACCCCGCCAGGCGATCGACCATGTGCTGCACGGCACGACGATCGGCACCAACGCAGTGTTGGAGCACGATGGGGCGGTGACCGGGATGATTACCACTGCCGGATATCGCGATATCGTCCACATCGGACGACACCAGCGACCGCAGCATTATTCGATCCGTCAGGAGATTCCTTGGCAAAATCGGCCGCTTGTCCGACGCCGCCATCGTCTGACGGTTGCCGAGCGCTTGGCGCCGCCGCGCGGCGAGGAATTGGTTCCGCTCGATGAGGCGGCAGTGCGCGAGGCGGCCCGCGCGCTGCGCACTGCAGGCGTCGAGGCGATCGCAGTCTGCTTTCTGTTCTCTTATCTGAACCCGGCGCATGAGGAGCGGGCGCGTGAGATCGTGCGCGAGGAGTTCCCGGATTGCTTCACCTGCACCTCCGCCGAAGTAGCGCCGCAATTCCGCGAGTTCGAACGTTTCACCACGGCCTTGCTCAACGCCTTTGTCGGGCCGCGGCTGCGCGACTACGTCGCCCGGCTTGCCGGCACCCTCGGCAGCGAAGGCTTTGCCGCCGATCTGCATGTGATGTGCTCCAATGGCGGGGTTGCGACACCGGCGACCGTCGCCGCGATCCCCGTGGCAACCCTCCTCTCGGGACCCGCTGCCGGCGTTCTCGGGGGCGCCTGGAGCGGCGCTCTGTCCGGACGCGATCGGCTGATCAGCTTTGACGTCGGCGGGACCTCGGCCGATATCGGCATCGTCGTCGATGGCCGTTTTGCCGAGGCGACCGCCCGCGATACATGGATCGCCGGGTATCCGGTGTTGGCGCCGATGATCGACATCCACACGATCGGCGCCGGCGGCGGTTCGATCGCCTATGTCGACGGCGCTGGCGCCTTTCGCGTCGGCCCCCGCAGCGCCGGCGCCGAGCCGGGACCGGCAGCCTACGGCCGGGGCGGCGCCGAGCCGACAGTGACCGACGCCAATCTCGTGCTCGGCCGGCTCGACCCTGAAAACTTTCTTGGCGGCGCAATGCGGCTCGACCCCGCCGCCGCGCGGAGCGCCGTCTCTGGTCTGGCGGGACAGCTGGGCCTTGGCCTGGAGGAGGCGGCCGAGGGCATCCTTACGATTGTCAATGCCAACATGGCGAACGCGATCAGCTCGCGCACCGTGCAAAAAGGTCTCGACCCGCGCGGCTTTGCGCTCGTGGCGTTCGGTGGCGCCGGGCCGCTGCATGGAGCCGAGGTGGCGCGGGCGCTCGGCATCCCCGAAGTCATCGTGCCGGCTTATCCCGGTATCACCTCGGCGGTCGGGCTGTTGACCACCGACCTCAAATACGACGCGGTTCGCACCGAATTCCAAGCCGGGGAGACGGTCGATCTCGACCGGCTCGACACCGATCTTGCGGCGATGCAGCATGATCTCACGCGCCAGCTCGCCGCTGATGGGGTGACCGCCGACGACGTCGTCTTCGAGCGCGCGGGCGATCTGCGCTATGTCGGACAAGGCTACGAGCTGCGCGTCCCCTTTCCCGACGGCCGACTGGACCAGGCTGCGCTTGCGCAAATCTTCGTGCGCTTCGCCGAGCTGCACCGGGCCGAGTACGGGCATGTGTTCGAGGCGAGCCCGATCGAGATCGTCAACATCCGGGTCACCGGCATCGGTAGCATGCCAAAGATCGCAGCGCCGCGGCCAGCCAGCGGCGCTAGCCTCGCCGAGGCGCTGGTCAAGACCACGCGCTGCGTCTTCCGCCACAACGGCGCTCTCGAAGTCTTGGCGACGCCGTTCTACCGGCGCAACTTATTGCCACTGGAGCAGCCGATCGCCGGGCCGGCAATCGTGCTGCAAACCGATTCGACAACGGTCGTACCGCCGGGTACCACCCTGATCGCCGAATCGGGCGCCAATCTAATTCTGACGATACGCCAATAGGTACGACAGGCATCCATGGTTCAACCTTCCGCAATCGACAGCATCACTGCGAGCGTCGTGCAAGGCGCGCTCGAGAATATCGCCGTTGAGATGGGCTACAAGCTGATGCGTATGTCCTATTCGTCGATCATCCGCGAATCCGAAGATTTCGGCGCGGCGCTGGTCGATGCGGATGGGCGCGGGCTCGCCGAGTCGGCACAGTCGACCCCGCTGCAATCGGGGCCGATTCCCGGTTATATCCGCGGCATCTTGCAAGCGCTGCGCGAACGCGGGGATGCGGTGCGGCCCGGCGATGTGATCATGCACAACGATGCCTATGGCGGCGCCAGCCATGGGCCTGATGTGGCTTTCGCGGTGCCGGTTTTTCACGACGGGCGGCTCGTTGCCTTCGCCGCCACCACTGCACATCATCTCGATATCGGCGCGCTGACCCCGGGGAGCTGCGGGATCGTCGATGCAATCGATGCCTATGCCGAAGGGCTCCAGTTCAAAGCCATCAAGGTTTACGACCGCGGCGTCCGCAACGACGCCGTATGGCAGCTATTGCGCGACAACATTCGAGTCTCCGACCTCGTTGTCGGCGATATGGAGGCTCAGATTGCCGCGGCGAGGATCGGCGCCGAGCGGCTCGGCCGATTGATCGAGCGTTATGGTTATGAGTGCTTCACCGCCGCATCCAGTGCAGTGATGGACTACGCCGAGCGTCTGATGCGGCAGGCGATTGCAGCACTGCCGGACGGCGACTACAGCGCGCGCACGATGATCGACGGGTTTGTCGATAGCCCCGATCCACACAAACGGCATCTGCCGATTGTCGCGACTGTGCGGGTGCGCGGTGACGAGATCGAGGTCGATCTGACCGGCACCGCCGATCAGGTCCCCGATCGGCCGATCAACATGCCGTTCGAGGGCACTGTCGATGTCGCGGTGTGGTTGACGGTGCGCTCAGTGCTGCTCGACACGGCCGTGTGCGGCCATATCCCGGTGAATGACGGCCTGCTGCGTCCGATCAAAATCACCGCGCCGCTCGGCTCGCTCGCCAACCCGGTGTTTCCGGCGCCGACGATCGCCCGCTTCTGCCCCGGCAACCAGGTCGCGGACACAGTGATGAAAGCATTGGCGCAAGCCCTTCCCGGCCAAGTCTCTGCTGGGATCGGCAATCTCAAGGTCATTGCATTCTCCGGCATGCGACAGGGCAAACACTGGGTCCATATGGAAATCTTCGAGGGCAGCTATGGCGGCCGCGGCGGGCTCGACGGGATGGATGCGGTCGACACGCTCTACGCCAATACCCGCAACAACCCGATCGAGGATATCGAGAGCCACTTGCCGCTCCGAGTCAGCCGCTACGAGCTGCGCGAGGGTGTGAGTGGGGCAGGGGAGTGGCGTGGCGGCTTCGGCTCGGTGCGCGAGTTCGCCTATCTGAGCGATGGCGGCGCCTCGGTCGAAGGCGAGGGCCATGAATTCGCACCGTGGGGGTTCGCTGGCGGCGAGCCCGGACATCCGGCCGAGCTGCGGCTCGTCCGGCGAGACGGAACGGTGGAGATGCTGCCGTCGAAGGTTCCGCATATGCAGATCCGGGCCGGCGAGCGATTTGTTTGTATCGGCCCGGCAGGGGGCGGTTACGGCGAGCCCCTGGCGCGCGACCCGATGCGGGTGCGCGACGATGTCGCCGATGGTTTGCTTCCGGCGGAGGTAGCTCGCCGCGAATACGGTGTTGCGCTTACCTCTGCGGGCGATCTTCGCGAGGAGGAGACGGTTCGCCTGCGTTCCGAGATGATCAACGCGCGGACCAACCCAATCGGATTGGGCTAGTCGGCCGCCTCTACGCCGCGCATGACCTGCGAACTGGCACGAAAACTGCGTTACCCAGGATCGCTCAGCAGGGAGGCGAGGGATGTGTGATCATCGCGGCATTGGCGAGGTGTCGATCGACCGGCGTGCTTTTCTGCGCCGCGGCGCGGCTGCGGGGGCCATCACCGTAGCTGTGCCGACGGGTTTCTTTAATGGACCGGCCCAAGCCGCCGAGACATTCAAGGCCACCCATGGCAGCGGTTTCTGCAACAGTGCCTTTTTTATCACGCATGCCAAACAATTGGGCAAAGAATACGGACTGACGCTCGAATTCGTGAACACTCCGACCTTCGCCGAAATGGTCACGTTCCTCGGCGCCGGCATGGTCGACGTCAGCGTCCTCCCATACACCAGCTTTATCGGCCTTTATGACAAGGAGGCTCCGGTCAAGATCGTCGGCGGCGGTGGTATCGAAGGCTGCGTGATCGTTGCCCAGCCCGGCCTCGACACGGCGGCCAAGCTCAAGGGCAAGACCCTTGGCACCTTCCAGATGGATACCCTCGAGGTATTGCCGTATGACTGGCTCAAGAAGAATGGGGTGAAATTCAGCGACATTACCGTCCGCTACATGGGCAATACTCCCGAAGCGGTCGAAGCGTTCAAGGCCGGCGCGCTCGACTTCATCTGCACGATCGAGCCTTACGCCTCGGCGCTGCTCAACGACGTCAAGGGGTCGGTGCTGCTGTCGAATGGGGTCGACATCTATGGGCCGCACTACACCGACTGCGTCCTCGCGGCGCGCACGAGCGTCATCGAGGAGCATCGAGAGGATTTGAAGGCACTGATCAAGGCGATGCTGAAGGCCCAGCTGATGTTCGAGCAGCAGCGCGAGCAGATCCTCAGCGAGCTCGTCGGCACTTACTACAAGACCTCGCTCGAAAATGCCCGCATTGGCGCGCAGAGGCAGCCGCCTTGCGTCGATCAGCGGGCGCAGACCGATTTCATCCTCGGCCGTGTCGATTCGATCCTCGAGATGGGCTACATCAAAAAGAAGCCTGGGCATGATGCGATCGACTGGACGTTGCTCGAAGAGGCTATCAAGGAAGAGCCGGAGGTCTATTCGCAGCTGAAATACAAATCGGCATGACCTCTACTCCGGTCGCGCCCGCCCGGGCGGCGCCGTTCGCTTCGGCGCCGCAGTGGCGGCGCGCCCGCGGTCTCCTCCGCGTTTGGCTGCCTCAGCTGGGCTGGACTATCGTCTCGGTGGGGCTGTTCGCCGTGATCTGGGAAGTGTGCTGGTATTTCGGCTGGGCCGATCCGCGCTTGCTCCCCCCGCCGCACGTTTTTCTCAGTGATCTGACAGCCCAGGCGAAGTTCTTTAACACTGCCCAGCGCTGGCAAATCGGTGTCGACGCCAATGCCGGGCCGAGCCCGGCCCTGGCGGTGCTGATCACAATCCTGTCGTCGACGATGAGAGTGTTCGCCGGGCTCGGTCTCGCCACGATCATCAGCATATGCCTCGGCGTCGCGATCCGCTACTTCCGGCTTGTCGAGCATTTGACCTTGCCGACGATCACGTTACTCGCTCCAGTCTCGCCGGTGGCGTGGCTGCCGGTCGCGATCTTCTTGTTCGGGATCGGCAACGGGCCGGCGATCTTCATGGTCTTTGTCGCGCTGTTCTTTCACATGATCCTGGCGACGATTAACCAAATCGATGGAGTCAACCCCAATTACATAAACGTGGCCCGCACAATGGGCGCGCGCAAATGGCAGATTTATCGGCGGGTCATATTACCGGCGATCTTGCCGGGGCTGCTGGTGGTGTTGCGGTTCAACCTGTTCGGCGCCTGGATGGTGGTCCTGATCGCCGAAGCGACCGGCGTCGGCTTTGGCCTCGGTCAGGTCATCATGATGGCGCGCAACACCTTCAATCCCAGCCTGGTGTTTTTCACGATCGTCATCATCGGGCTGTTGGGGTTCAGCTTCGATTTTCTGCTGCGCCAAATTCAGCGCCGCATTCTCTATTGGCTGCCCAACCGGACCGCAGGGTTGGCCGATGTCTGAGCCGGCGATTTGCTGCCGCGGAGTGGGCAAGGTCTGGGCGGCCGGCACCGAGCGCGCTCACGAGGCGCTGCGGGGGATCGACCTCACCGTCGAGGACGGCGAGTTCGTCGTCGTGCTCGGGCCTTCCGGCTGCGGCAAGAGCACGCTCCTCTACCTGATCGCCGGGCTCGAGGACTCCAGCGCCGGCGAAATAACCGCGCATGGGGTCCCGGTCACTGGACCGGCGCCGGACCGCAGCCTGATCTTTCAAGAGACTTCGCTGTTCCCGTGGCTGTCGGTCTGGCAAAACGTCAGCTTCGGGCTGTCGCTGCGGGGCGTTGGGAAAGCCGAGCAGCGCGAGATCTCCCGCCAGGTGCTGCTCCGCACCGGTCTTGCCGAGACCTTCGATAAGCGGCCGCACGAGTTGTCGGGCGGAATGCGCCAGCGCGTCGCCGTCGCACGCGCGCTCGCCATGCGCCCGAAGGTGCTGCTGATGGACGAGCCGTTCGCCGCGCTCGATGTGCAGACCAGGGCAAAGATGCAGGGTTTCCTGCTGGATGTTTGGCACGAGAGTGGCGCCTCGGTCATTTTCGTCACCCATCACATCGACGAAGCGATGGCGCTCGCCGACCGGGTCGTCGTGTGCACAGCCCGCCCCGGGCGGATCAAAGACATTGTTGCAATCGACCGACGGCGGCCGCGCGACCCGTTCGCATCGGAGGCGGTCGCAGCTGCGACGTAAGCTGACCGAGCTGTTGAGCGACGAAGTCGACCGCGCCTTCGCCGAGCAAGAAAGCGTCGCCACGGCTTGAGGGGAGAAGAAATGCCTTCCAGCATCATCCGCGGCCTCGCCGTGATCACCGAACCGGCAGACCGCCGTCATTGGCAACAAATCGATGACGGCGCGGTATTGCAACGCGATGGCGTCATCGCCGAGATCGGCCCCTTTGCCGAGCTCTCGGCGCGGCAACCCGGTGTCCCGGTGATCGGCACCGGGCGCCAAGTGGTATTGCCGGGGTTCGTCAACGGTCATCATCATATCGGCCTGACCCCGGTGCAGCACGGTTCGCCCGACATGCCTCTGGAGCTGTGGTTCGTGACCCGGCTGGTGACCCGGCATGTCGATCTTTATCTCGATACCCTCTATTCCGCCTTTGAGATGATCGCGTCCGGGATCACCACCGTGCAGCACCTGCACGGCTGGCTCCCGGGCGGGCTCGCCGCGGTCGAGGCCGGCGCTGGCGAGGTGATCCGCGCGTACGAAGACATCGGCATGCGGGTGTCGTATTCCTTCGCGCTGCGCGATCAGAACCGGCTCGTCTACCAGGATGACAAGCAATTCACGGAAAACCTGCCCGTCGAGCTGCGTCCGGCAATGGAGCGGCACTTCGCGCGCTTTCAAGTGTCGCTCGCCGATTACGGCGCGTTGTTCGAGCAGCTCCATGCCAAGCATCACGACAAGGAACGGGTCAAAATCCAGCTGGCGCCCGCCAATCTCCATTGGTGCTCCGATGCGGCATTGACGATGCTCGCCGACTATTCGGAGCGATACGATGCGCCGATGCACATGCACCTCGTCGAGACCGCCTACCAGAAGGAGTATGCCCGGCCGACGCGGCGGTGGCACCGCCCTCGACTATATCGATCGTTTCGGGTTCCTGGGGCCGCGGCTGACATTGGGGCATGGCGTGTGGCTCAACGAGGCCGATCTCGACCGCATTGCCGCGACCGGCACCCATATCTGCCACAATTGCAGCTCCAACTTCCGCCTGCGCAGCGGCCTTGCGCCACTCAATTTCTTCGAGGAGCGCGGCATCAATACCGCGATCGGCCTCGACGAGGCCGGCATCAATGACGACCGCGACATGCTGCAGGAGATGCGCATGGTCTTGCGCGCGCATCGCGTGCCGGGAATGGACGAGGAAGATGTCCCAAGCGTCGGCCAGGTCCTGCGCATGGCAACCACCGGCGGCGCGATGACGACGCCCTTTGGCGGCCGGATCGGCAGCCTCGCGGTCGGCAAGGCCGCCGATCTCGTCCTTATCGATTGGGACAAGATCGCCTATCCCTATCTCGACCCGGAGACACCAATTCTCGACGCTGTGCTGCAACGAGGGCGCACTGACGCCGTCGACCTGGTCATGGTGGCAGGCGAGGTGGTCTACCAGAACGGACGCTTCACTCGCGTCGATCGGGACGCCGCGCTGCGCGAACTGCATCAATCATTGCAGCGTCGTCTCGCCGAGGACGAAGTCGAGCGGCGCCAGTTGTCGAAAGCGCTGCTGCCGCATGTCCGGCGATTTTACGCCGGATATTTCGATCCCGAGGTGCACCTGCCCTATTACCGGGGAAGCTCGCGTCAATAGCGAGCGGCGTCGATATGGCATCTCAAGAGCGGCGGGCGATTAAATCGATTTCGACGATGCCGCCGCGTGCCAGATGCGTGACCCCGACCGTGGTCCGCGCCGGCAGCCGGTCGGGCTTGAAATATTCGGTGTAGAGGCGGTTGAAGGCGGCGTAGTCGCGCTCGAAATGTGTGAGAAATATGCGCGCGCAAACAACATCTTCGAACCCGGCGCCAGCCCCCGCGAGCGCGCGTTTGAGATTGTCCATCACCTTGCGGGTCTGCGCCTCGATCCCTTCCGGAAGCGGCAGTAAATCATCATCCGGGTCGGTGGCGAGCTGGCCGGTCACGAATAGCCAGCCATCCGCCTCGACGACGTGGCTGTAAGGTGCCACAGGCTTCGGCGCGTTCGGGATCAGATGATAAATCGGCGCACTCACGATCCTTCTCCTTGCTACGGCTTTCCGCTCTGAGCCGGCCGCCAGATTATCGCCCGGATCGGCGTCAGGTTGTAGGCGTTGCAGGGGTTGTGCACCTGCGGGCAGTTTGACAATACTGCCAACACGTCACGCTCGGCGCGCAGATCGACATAGTTCCCCGCCGCCGAATGCCCATAGACATTGACTGCTGCGCCGTCGGCGGCGACCGGCACGCTCATAAAGAAATTGACGTTGCTGACGATATAGCTGCGGTCGAGCCCGAACTGCGCCAGGGCCTCGACGAAATTGCCGAAGCAGCTATGCGTCCCACGAACGCCGTAGCGCAGGACGTTGTTGGGTTCGCTGCAGCAGCCGTAGATCGTGTCGTGCCGACCGCAAGTATCTTCGACGACCGTAAACAGCGCGTTGCCGAGATCGGAATACAGAACCGTGCCCTTGTCGACGAACAATTTGCCCTGGACCTTGATCGTGTTGGTCGCGCAATAGCGATCGGTCGGATCCGCCGCGTCGTAGCACAGGAAGTCGACCGCCTGCTGGCCCTCGAGATCGATCAGCCGCAGCATATCGCCCTTTGCGACGCGGTGGCCCCAGGGCCGCCCGGGCGGCACCACCGCATCAAACAGGATTTCGCCGGGAGGGGGGCTCGGTTCGGTCATGGGTACGATCCTAGCTGGCTACCATCGCGGTGGCGCTTGTGGCGGAGTAGCGCTGAAGGAACTGGCGAGCGCGATCAGTTGACGGTGCGGAGAAGAACTGGGCCGGCGCCCCAGTCTCGACGACCTGGCCGCGGTCGAGAAAGACCATGCGTGTCGCTGCGTCGCGGGCAAAGCCCATCTCATGGGTAACGATGACCATCGTCATGCCGTCGCGCGCCAGTTGGCGCATGACCAGGATGACTTCGCCGACCAGCTCGGGATCGAGCGCACTTGTCGGCTCGTCGAACAGCAGGAGATCGGGCTGCACCGCCAACGCGCGGGCAATGCCGACGCGCTGTTTCTGCCCGCCCGAGAGCCGTGCCGGGAAAGCGTCGCGCTTGTCGCCGAGCCCGACCTTCTGCAGCAGTCCCTGGGCCGCTTCGCGCACCTCGGCCCGCGGGCGTTTCTGGACGTGCAGCGGCGCCTCCATCACGTTCTGCAATACGGTCAGGTGCGGCCACAGCGCGAAATGTTGGAACACCATGCCGATACGGGTGCGGATCTGCGCCAGTTCCGAATCCGACATCGCAATATGGCCGCCGGCGCGCATCCCGACGCGGCGGCCATTCAAAAACACGGCGCCCGTGTCCGGCTTTTCGAGCCAGTTGATGCAGCGCAGGAGAGTCGACTTGCCGGAGCCGGACGGCCCGACGATGCATACGGTCTCGCCGCGGGCGACGGTCAAGCTGATATCCGACAATACCTGGAGCGCCCCAAAACTCTTCGAGATCGCGCGCAGTTCGAGCACCGGCGGTTCGGCAGGCCGCTTCGCGACGGCATCGTTCATCTCCGCGCCTCAGCCATGCGGCCGATCCCGGCCACCGCCGCCTCGACGATCAGGCACAATACCCAATAAAGCAGTACCGCGGTCACGAACGCGGCGAACGGCACGAAATAGGTGGCCTGGATCGAGCTCGCCTCGTGGGTCAGCTCGGGGACTGCGATAATCGTCAGAAACGCACTGTCCTTGATAATCTGGATCAGCTGATTGCCGATCATCGGGATCGCCGCGAGAATCACCGGCGGCAGCACGATGCGGCGGAACAGGTTGACCCCGACAAAGCCGAACGCATGGCCGGCCTCGATCATTTCTCGCGACAGCCCAACCCAGGCCGCGCGCAGCAATTCCGCCATATAGGCCGCGTTGTAGAGCGTCAGTGCGACGAGCCCCGCGCCCCAATTGGTGAAGCGGATGCCGAACGACGGCAGCCCGTAATAGACGAGATAGGCGAACAGCAAAAACGGCACGCAGCGCATCGTGTCGACGAAATAACGCCCCGCCGCCGCCAGCGGCCGCGCCCGCACCATCAGCGCCATCGCGAGGAGGCAGCCGAGCGCAAAGGCCAATGCCGCCGATGAAAGCGACAGCCATACCGTGTTCGCGAGCCCGTTCAGAATCTGGTCGCGATGCGCCCAGGTGATGCCAAAATCACGGATCATGCCGCCGCCGTACCGGCAATCCGTCGGCGCTCGACATTGCGCTGCGCGAGCACGAACACGGCGACGATGATCCCGTAGATGACTAGGGCGACCAGCAGCGGCGGCAGCGGCCGATAGGTCTCGGCCCCGACACGCACCGCCGCACGCGTCACGTCGACGATGCCGACGACCGCCACAGCCGGGCTCGCCTTGATCAGCAGGCTCATCTCATTGACCAGTGCCGGCAGGCAGGTGCGCAGGATTTGGGGCAGGATGATGCGGCGGAAACGCAGCGCCCCGCCCATGCCGAAAGAGACCGACGCATCGAGCTGCTCGCGCGGGAAGTCAACGAGCGCCGCCCGCCAGATCTCGCAATTGAACGCGGCGGTGTTGAGCATCAGGGTCAAGATCGCGGTCGGCACCGGGTCCATTTCGATCCCGGCATTGGGCAGCGCAAAGAAAATCAACAGCGCCAAGGTCACTGCCGGCGTCGCGCGCATGACGCTGACATAGGTGGCAACGATCGGTGACACCACGGGCACGCGGGTCGAGCGTAAGAGCGCCAAAGCGAGGCCGAGCGGCACGCCGAGCGCAATCCCCGACAGCGACAGCGAGACGGTCGCCACCGCGCCCCGAAGAATGGCGAGGAAATCCAGGACGCTCATATGCCCCGCGCGGCCGCTTGCGCGCGGTCAATACTCCGCCGTGACATATGTCGGCATGTCCGGCATCTCGATGCCGAGCCATTTCTTCTGCAGCGCGACGAGTTCGCCATTGGCGCGCTCCTGGGCGAGGAACTGGTTGATCACCGCCAAGAGCTCCGAATTGCCCTTCTTGACCGGCCATGCCGCATAGCCCGGCGCAGCGACCGCCTCGCCGACGGCGAACACATCAGGCTTTTCCTTCACGATCGTGTCCAGGTTGATCTGCGTGTTGATGACGAAATCGGTACGACCGATCGCGAGGTCCTGATAGGCCTCCGGATAGGAGGTGTACTGCACCACCTCGCCGAGATGCCCACCCATGCTTTCCAGCTTGGCTTTGAGTTGCGGCAGGTGCTGCAGCAGCGCGCTACCTGCCTGGATGCCCAGCGGACGGCCGCTCAAATCCTTGATCGATTTTATCTTTTCGTCATCCTTGCGCTTCAGGTAATAGTCGGTCACCGCGGCGATCGGCATCGAGAAATCGAGCGATTGCTGTCGTTCCTTCGTGATGATCGCGGCGGTGATGGCGATGTCGTACTTGCCGGTGCTGACCCCGGCCAGGAGCCCGGTCCACGGGATGATCTCCTGCTTGATTTCGAACGGCAGGAATTTGCGCAGTTTCTCGATCAGTTCGTTGTCGTAGCCGACCGGCTTGCCGTCCTGGATGTATTCGAACGGGCGGAAATCGTCCTCGGTGACCACCACCAGGTAGCCCCGCTTCTTGATCTCATCGAGCGTCGCGGCGGAAACGAGGCTCGATGTCAGCCCCGCAGCCACAAGCGCGCCAATCAGCAGCGCCCGGCGCCCCATGGCGCGGCCCGCCGTCGTGGTCGTATCGGTGATCATCGCTTGCCACCCCGCGTTCCATTGGTCGAGATCGCTCAGTCGAAGGTGAAGCCGTGGCGCCGCAGCCAAGCCGGAAATGCGCCGGCCTGCGGCTGCGCCGCCTGGTGGGCATCAGGAGCAAGCGCCATGCCACCGGTGGCGACAGCGCCCCCAATTCCCGCCGGCGGTAGGTGTGACACGGGTTCTGCCTAATGAACGATCACATTCCCCCAAATTTGCCGCCAGCAGGCAGCACACCCAAAATCCCCGCCGTGGCGGCCGCGGTAGCCAACCTGCTCAAGCCAGGCGATACGGCGGACAATCTCGCCGTTCTGTGCAGCGTTAGATCGCCGCCCGTTGCCGGTCCGGGCGGACCAAGACCGGCGGCACTGCGGTGTTGGGAAGGAAGTCGAGATGGCAGGCGATGGCGTGGGACTCGGTCAGCGGCCTGAGCGGAGGTGACGTCGTATCGCAGACCGTTCCCAATTTGTGCGGGCAGCGTGCCGCGAAGACACAGCCGGCCTCCGCCGCGGCAGCCATAACGCTAGCGGTGGGTTCCGTCACCGCCTCGTCATCCGCGGCCGAAGCGAGCAACATCTCGGTATAGGGGTGGTGGGGCGGCGCCAACACCTCGGCGGCAATGCCGATCTCGCAGATGCGGCCGCGATACATCACCGCAATACGGTCCGAGAGCTGTGCGACGACCGCGAGGTCGTGCGAGATGAACAAGTAGGACAAGCCGAACGCGTCGCGCAAATCGGCCAGCAGATTGACGATCGTCGCCTGCACTGACACGTCGAGCGCGGAGACGGGCTCGTCGCAGACGATGAACCGCGGCTCGGTAGCAAGCGCGCGGGCAATCGCGACCCGCTGCCGCTCGCCGCCACTCAACTGATGGGGAAAGCGCTTCCGATAGGCGGCCGGTAGCCGCACCATGTCGAGCAGCGCCTCCACACGCTGGGGCCGGTCGCGCCGCTTTGCCAGGCTGAAGAGCGCGAGCGGCCGCTCCAGCGCCTCGCCTACCGATATTCGGGGATTGAGCGACGAGCCGACATTCTGGAAGACGATCTGCGCCTGTTTGCGAAACGGGCTTAGCGCTTGGGCGGGCAAGCGCGCGAGATCGGCGCCATCGAACTCGACGCTGCCGCCGCTCTGCCGCAACAGCTGCAAAAGCAGACGGCCGAGAGTGGATTTGCCGCAGCCGCTCTCGCCGACGAGCCCCAGCACCTCACCGGGCGAGATCGACAGCGAGACGTCATTCACGGCGGGAACGCGCCTCGCCCGTCGGTAAATCTGCGGCCGGCCGCCAGCGACCGACAGCCGCCAAGCCGTCAGACCCGGGCTCGCTTCGAAGGTCTTGCTGAGACGCGTCGCGTTCACCAGCGCATCGCCGCGCCGGAAGGCCGGCGGCACCCCTGCAGCGGCCTGCTGGCGAGGCCAGGGGCCTATTGCATCCGCCTTCCAGCACCGAACCCGGTGGCCGTCGGTGGTGCTTGTCAAGGGTTGGGGACCGGCACTACAGCGCGGCTCGTGGAACGGGCAACGCGGCGCGAACAGGCAGCCGGATTCCGGTTCTGCGGTCGTCGGCATCTGGCCGTCAATAGCAGCGAGGCGGCTGTCCCGCGACGTGGCTACGAGCGGAGGCCGTGAAGCCAGCAATCCTTTGCTGTAGGGATGCGCAGGCTGCTCCAGCACGCGACAGACATCGCCGAGTTCCACAAGCTGGCTCGCATACATCACCGCGACGTCATCGCAGAGCCGTCGCACGACGCCGAGATTGTGGCTGATGAACAGGAGGGCGATGCCCTTGTCGCGTCTGAGGTGCGACAGCAGGCGGAGAATTTGCGCTTCGACTGTGACGTCGAGCGCCGTCGTCGGTTCGTCCAAGATAAGCAGCGGCGGTTCGCAAGCGAGTGCCGCGGCGATCAATGCGCGCTGTTTCATCCCGCCCGACAATTGGTGCGGGAAGGCGCGAGCGACGTCGGCGGCACGATCGATCCCCATCTCCTGCAACGCCACCTCGGCGCGGCCCAACGCCTTTGCGAGCGGTATTCCGAGATGCTGCACCATCGGCTCGGCGATTTGCCGCCCGACCCGCAGCGCCGGGTTGAGGGCCGTGAACGGATCCTGGAAGACGGCCCCGATCCGCCGTCCAAGGATGCTTCGCCGTTGCGCCGGCGTGAGCTCGGCGAGGTTTTGACCCTCGAACAGGATGGCGCCGGTGATCTCCGCCGCTGGCCCGAGAAAGTCCAGGATTGCACCGGCGACACTGCTCTTGCCGGACCCGGATTCACCGACGATGGCCAGCGCCCCTCCCGGCTCGAGCGCGAAGCTGACATCGCGCACGGCAGTGACCTGCCGCTCGCCCTCGCGATAGCGGATCGTGAGGTTGCGGATCTCGAGCAGCGGCGTGTTCATCGGCGGCTGCCGAGCTTTGGGTCGAGCACCTCCCGCAAGCCGTCGCCGACTAGGCTGATGCCGATGACCGTGATGCTCATCGCGATCCCGGGCGCCAGCGAGATCCACGGCGCCGTGTCGACAAAAGCGCGGCCATTGCTGATCATCAGGCCCCAATCGGCCGCCGGCGGCTGCACGCCAAACCCGAGAAAGCTGAGCACTGCGCCCAGAAGCACGGCGAACACAACGCGCAAGCTCGCCTCCACCATCAGGACCGGCCAGACATTGGGCAGCAGCTCGCGCATCAACAAATAGCGCAACCGCTCGCCGCGAGCGCGCGCCGCCTCGATGAATTCGCCGCTCATCAAGTCGAGTGTGACGCTGCGTGTGACGCGCGCGATCGGCGCCACCGCCAGCACACCGATCGCGATCGCGGTCTTCATCAGGCTGGGCGGGGTCACCGCCAGGATCAGCAGCACCAGCATGATCGGCGGAAACGCCATCATCACGTCGAGCGTGCGCATGATCAGCTCGTCGGTGGCGCCGCGGCGATAGCCGGCGATGAGCCCCAGCGGCACGCCAATCCCCATGCTGATCAGCGTCGCGGTCAGGCCCAGTGCGAGCGACAATTGCGAGCCGAACAGGAGGCGGCTGAACACGTCGCGGCCGTATTCGTCGGTGCCGGCGAGGTAATGCAGACTCGGCGGCAAGAAGCGATCGCGAATATGCATCTGGTCGTAGGGATAGGGCGCGATCCATTGCGCCAGCGCCGCGACGACGATCAAGACGAGCACCAACGCGCCGCCGATGACGAGCGCCGCGGGAAGCTGCCGCCGCCGGGCGCGAATGACCGGCGCTGCTGCCGCCAGCTCAGCCAATCGACCCGCCATAGCGGATGCGCGGGTTCACCACGCCGTAAAGCAGGTCGGCGGTCAGGTTGGCGAGGCAGTAGACCCCGGTCAGAACCAGGATCGCCGCCTGCATCAGCGGCAGATCCTGGCGCTCGAGCGCGCCCACCAACATTCTGCCCAATCCGGGATAGGCGAAGACGGTCTCGACCGCGACGATGCCGCCTATCAGAAAGCCGAAATCCTGCGCCAGCACAGTGATCGAGGGGATCAGCGCGTTACGCAGCGCGTGGCGGACGATCACCAGCCGTTCCGGCAACCCGCGCGCGCGGGCTACCTTCACGTACATGCTTTCGAGCGCCTCGACCATGCTGGAGCGCGTCAACCGCGCGACATGGGCAAGCAAAGTCAGCGTCAATGTCGCGACCGGCAGCACGATATGAGCAAGAAAGGGGCCGAACCCATCCGAAAGATTGGCGTAGCCAGAAGAAGGCAGCAGGTGAAACGTGCTGCCGAACACTAAAATAAAGACGAGGCCCCAATAGAACTCAGGCAGCGACACGCCGAAATAAGTAAAGATCGAGGCGGCGTGGTCCGGCCATCGGCCGCGCCACACCGCCGCGACCACGCCTAGCGTCAGGCCGAGAATCGAGACTACGGCCATCGATGAGACGGCGAGAATGGCCGAGCGGCTGAGGGCGTCCCACAGCATCGGCGCCACTGGCCGTTCCATGACCAGTGATTGGCCCATATCGCCTTCGAGCATCCCCTTCGCCCAATGCCAGTACTGCACGGGCAGCGGGAGATCGAGACCGAGCTTATGCTCGAGCGCCGCCTGGGTTTCTGGTGTCGAATACTGGCCAAGGATCAGGGCTGCGGTATTGGACGGCAACGCGTGCGTGGCGAGGAACACCAGCAATGACATCGCCACCATGATGACCATGACGCTGCCCAGCCGCTGCACTACGTAGGCGGCCATTCGCGGCCGGTCCTCAGGAGGTCAGCGCCGCCTTGGTGATGTCGAGCAACATCAGCGGCGAGAGCGCGACGTTCTGCACCTTGTTGCTGATGCCGCAGGCAAAGTTCTGCACAAAGATGACGCTGCCCGGGCCGTCGTCTATCACCATCTCCTGGAATTGGCCGTAGAGCTTTTTCTGCTCGGCCGTGGAAGTCGTGGCGCGCGCGGCGTCGAGCACCTTGTCGACCTCGGGATTGTGGTAATGCCACAGCGTGTTGTTCCACGATCCGGTGCTGTGGTACCAGGGATAGACCATCAAATCCGGCGTCGCCCGGCCGTAGAAGCCGTCGGCGGAAAACAGCACCTTGCCTTCCATCTCCGCGAAGAACTTGTCCGGCGGCGCGATGCGCAACTGCACGTTGATGCCCGCCTGCTTGGCGTTGTCGCGGAACGCGGTGGCCAACCGCTCGCGCGGCGGATTGGCCCCCGGCACATACATTTCAAGCTCCCAGCCGGGGGCGATCCCGGCCTCGGCCAGCAGCTTCTTCGCGCCGGGGATGTCGGTGCCGCCGATCGGGATGTCCTTGCGGAAATAGGGGTGAAACGGCGGGATGGGGGTCAATGTCGGCGTGCCATGGCCAAACATCGCGATCTCGGTGAGGGCAGGCTTGTCGACCAATTTGTTGAAGGCGCGGCGCACGCGCGGGTCGTCGAACGGCTTCATCTCGCAGTTCCAGATGATCCCCTGCCACCGTCCGGCCTGAACCTCCTCGACATGCGCCACCGTGCTGCGCTTCAGATTGTCGACCTGCTCCGGCGGCAGGTCGTAAGCGACATCGACCGCACCGCTCTCGAGCGCCGCCACCATCGTCGTGTATTCCGGGATTATCCGGAGGATCGCACGATTGATTGTCGGCACGCCCGACAGAAAGTAGTCGGGATTGCGCTCCAACGTCATCTGATCGCCCGGGCGGTATTCGACAAAACGGAACGGGCCGGTGCCGATCGGATGCGTCGTCAAGGTGTCGACAATGCTTTCGCTGACGATCAGCGCCTGGTAGCCGGCGGTAGCCGCGGCAAAGTCCGCATAAGGCGAGGACAAGGTGAACCTGACCGTCAGCGGATCGACCGCTTCGATTTCGGTCACGATGCTGAAATTCACGCGCAAGACCGAGGCGACTTCCTTGTCGAGGATTCGCTTGTAGGTGAAGACCACGTCGGAGGCGTCGAACGGCTTGCCGTTATGAAACTTCACCCCCGGACGCAGATGGAAGGTCCAGGTCTTGAGGTCCTCGCTGGCCTCCCAGCTCGTCGCCAGGTCCGGCTGGACCTGGAGCTGCGGGTCCTGCTGCGTCAGGCGGTTAAAGACGTAGACGGCAGCGTTGTATTCGAGGCCGCCGACACGCATTTTCTGCGGGTCGAGCGTCGCCGGCTGCACCGCAAAGGCCATGCGGAGGACCGAGGGCTCCGCCGCCCGCGCCCACGGGATCAGGGCAGGCAGCGCCACCGCGCCACCCGCCATCTTCAAAGCGCCGCGCCGAGTAATCCGCGGCTGCAAATTCGCGTCGCGCATCGGGGAGCCTTTGAGGTTATTTATCCTGTGTTGGATCGTTTGCGCTGCAATCCGCATGCCAGCTATCGGAGCGAGCGAGCGAAGAGGGGCTAAGGCTGACGCGTCGTGGTTTTCTAGGGCCGCAATCGCCGTTGACACCGGCGCTGCCGACCGCGAGACTCAACTGCATGGAGCATTTGGGCGGGTGTCACTGCGGTAACGTCCATGTGCGTCTTCGGCTGTCGAAGCCGCCCGAAGACAACCCGCTGCGCTCGTGTACGTGCTCGTTCTGCTGCAGCCATAGTCCGCGCATCGTTGCCGACCGCGAAGGGCTATTCGAGGTTTGGGCCGATGATTGGTCGCTGGTCGAAAATTACCGGTTCGGAACCCGGACCTGCGATTTTCTGATCTGCCGCCGCTGCGGTGTCTTTATCGCGGCAGTCACGGAAGCGGCGGAGGGAGCGCGCGCGGTCGTGAATGTGAACTGTTTGAGCGACCGTGAGCGCTTCACGTCGGTTCCAGTGGTTCATGACTTTGAGGGCGAGACGGACGAGACCAGATCGGCGCGCCACGCAGCGAACTGGATGCCGGCGATCATCCGCTGCTAAGGGGTTGCAGCGGATCTACCCGGAAGCCGGGCATTCTTCTTGGAATTTTAGTCCGTTCGGCGGATCGCGCGGGTCTTGATCGGGATGCTGCGGGCTCGCATTGTCGCGATGGCACAGGATGGGAAGGCCGCCATGAAATCTATGTTCGAACCCGACCGGCGCTACCACCATCCGGATTTCGACAAGAAGGGCCTCGAGGGCTGGCGGGCGGTCCACCGCGAGGCAACCTTGCCGCAGGCCGCATGGCACGCGGAGCGGGAGCGGGCGGTCAGGATGGGTCTGCCCGCCGCCGAGAGCATCGAAGACCGGTCCATCTCGACCTTCGCGCGGGGCGAGCTGCCGCATTACGCCGGGATCAACACCTTTCTCAAGGCGCCCTATGTCGAGAATGTGCGCGACACCGGGAAATACGAAGCGGCGATCCTCGGCGCGCCTTTCGACGGCGGCACCACCTTTCGGCCCGGCACGCGCTTTGGGCCACAAGCCATCCGCCGGATTTCCGCGCTCTACACGCCCTACAATTTCGAGATCGGGGTCGATTTGCGCGAGCAGATGACGATGTGCGACCTCGGCGACGTCTTCACGATCCCCGCCAATCTCGAAAAAACCTTCGATCAGATCAGCCGGGCCGTCGCGCACGTGTTCTCGCAAGGGGCGTTGCCGATCATTCTCGGCGGGGATCACTCGATCGGCTTTCCAACGATGCGCGGCATCGCGCAATGCACCTCGCGTCGCATCGGCATCATTCATTTCGATCGCCACGCCGACATTCAGGAGAAGGACCTCGACGAGCGGATGCACACGACGCCGTGGTTCCACGCAACCAATTTGCCGAACGTTCCGGCCAGCAATCTCGTGCAGATCGGCATCGGTGGGTGGCAGGTGCCGCGCGAGGCGGTGGCCGTCGCACGCGAGCGCGACACAACGATCATCACGATGTCCGATGTGGAAAAGCTCGGTATCGACAAGGTCGCCGAGATCGCGCTGGAGATCGCCTGGAAGGATGCGGACGCGGTCTATATGAGCTTCGACATCGATTCCGTCGATTGCGGCTTCGTCCCCGGAACGGGATGGCCGGAACCAGGAGGATTCCTGCCGCGCGAGGCGTTGGGGCTGGTCGGGAGGGTGGCGAAGGAAGGGCTTTGCGGTATGGAGATCGTCGAAGTGTCGCCGCCCTACGACACCTCGGACATCACCGCCCTCTTCGCCACCCGCGTCATTGTCGACGCGCTCGGCGCGATCGTGGCGAATGGCAAGCTTGGCGCGCATAAGCCCGTTATCGACAAGCCAGTGGCGTTCTGAGATGCGCTCCGCAGCACCGGGGCCTGGACACAACACCTCTCCTCGCGCGGCCAGCCAATGGCAAGACCCGAAGGCGGACGAAAGCCAGGAATCCCGTCCGGCGGAGCGTGATCTCGACCTCGTCGAGCAGGAATTCCACCGCTTGGTATTGACCTCCACCGACCCGACGAGCCTGTTGCGCCTCGCCCGGGTCCCATTCGTCGCCGATATCGGCGACGGAAAGCTGATGCGTCTGCTGCGGGTCAGTGTTTCCGACGAGATCGAGGTCGGAGCAATCTCCCCAGGCTATGCGGGCAGCGATGTCGTATATCACCCGGTTCCGGCATCGCGCGTGCAACGCTCGCGAAGTCTCCGTTTCGTCTATCATACGCCGGATGGGATCCGAGCCCTCACTTATGCCGAGGTACGTGACTTGCCCGACCTCGCCTGACCAGGTCCTTCTGTTCAGAATTCTCGCAATGTTTGACGCAGGGTATGCTGGGTATAGGCTTCTCGTACGAGGCCGCGGCGCTGCAGCGCCGGCACCAGCCCTTCGCAAACCTCATTGATAAAACGCCGGCTGACGCGCTGAAACGGCGTGCTGATCAGAAACCCGTCGCCGCCGATCTCCTCCATCGCCTGCCCCATGCGGTCGGCCACTTCATCCGGCGTGCCGATCAAATTGAGTCCGCTGTCGAACCGTTCCGATGCGAGCTGCCGCAAAGTCTTGCCGCTGCCCCACTGCGCGAATTTATCGAGCGAGCCCTGCTCGCCATTGGTTGTGATACGCGGCAGCGGCTCGTCGAGATCGAACTGTGAAAAATCGATATCGGTGATCTGCCCCACCGAGGCGAGTGCCGCATGGATGAAGCTGTCGGAGGCAACCATACGCTGGTACTTGGCCTTGGCCTCGTCGCTCGTCTCGCCGAGAAACGGATACACCAGGAACAGGACCTTGATGTCATCGGGATTGCGCCCGAACTTGACCGCATGCGCGCGCACATCGTCGCGGTACTGCTTCATGCCGCCGACTTGATTGGCTGTCGCGATGATCGAATCGGCGTGCTTGGCGGCAAACGCGCGGCCGCGCGGCGAGCCGCCGGCCTGCACAAAAGTCGGCCGCCGCTGCGGCGATGGCACCGTATTGAGGGGGCCGCGGCACTTGAAGAACTCGCCCTCGAAATGGATCGGGTGAACCTTGCGCCAATCCCCATAGATGCCGCGTTCGCGGTCCATCACCACCGCACCGGGCTCCCACGAATCGAAGAGCTGGTACACTAGATCCATGTATTCGTCGGCCATCGCGTAACGCCGCTCACGCGGCGGCAATTTGTCGAGGCCGAGATTCTGTGCGGCGGCGTCCTCGCCACTGGTGACGATGTTCCAGCCGAACCGGCCGCCCGCGATGTGGTCGATTGTTGTCGACACCCGCGCCAGCATGAAGGGCGGCCAAGCCAGGGTCGACATCGTGGCGACGATGCCGAGCCGCGACGTCGCGGCGGCAATCATTGCGGCAAGTGGTACCGGGTCGTGCTTCGGCACCTGCAGTGCCTGGCTGAGCGACATCTCTGCGGTGCCGCCCCAGGCGTCGGACACCATCAGCGTGTCCTCGAGGATCATATAGTCGAAGCAGGCGCGTTCCATTGCCTGTGCGAACTCGACAAAGAATTTGCCGTCCCACGGCGAGCCGCCATGGGAAAAGGTTTCGCTCCAGTTTCCTGCGGTGAAATTGGTAAACCAAGCGAGGTGAAACTGCTTCGGCAATCCGACCTCCTCGTCGTCAATATAGGTCTTGGCGCGCTACGGTCGTGACCTGCGCGGTCCCAAGCTTAAGGGCAAGAATTAGGCCAAGGCAGTCTCGATCCCCTTGGATCTCGATTGTGCTGGCGCGCGAGAGGAGCCGTCTGCGGAATTCGGGCAGACACGCGCCGATCGGCAGTCCGCTCTGTGCACAACCACAAGTTCGAGGCATGTCGAGCGCCCAAACGAAATGATTAAAACTTGGCGCATTCCTCCATAGGGCTGCCAATCACGTAGCCAGCTGGCTGCGTCCTGGTGCCCAGATCGACCCGCACGGCCCACGGGCGATCAAAGGACCAAATTTCAGCATCCAACGCCGCACCGTTTTGCAGAGAATGCCCAGTCCACGCTCGGCCAGAAGATCCGCCCTTCGCGCGATGCTCCAGACACTGTTGCCTCCCTCCGCCGCGGCTAGACCGCCGCGAAATCAGCGCGTGGATCGAAAGCCGAATTCGAGACTGATCAGTACCGCTCAGCTATGCACGTCGACTCTCATCTTCAGCGCTGTGATCCGTCCGAAGAAATAAGTTAGCGTGGCGAGGAGGGCTCGGTTCCCGCAGATCGCGCAAGATCCCGGCCGGGGTTGCTGCACTGCTGTGAAGGGCGGAATTGCCGCTATCACCTGTTCGATGGCGGTTGAATTTGCCGATCTCCGACCCCGAACTCTACCCCTGCCGCTCGGCAGGTCAAAGCAGGGTTTCAAACGACGTCCTTTGTCAGCTTGCCGCATTGCGGTGCGGCTTTTACTCCGAGGTTATCTTTATCGGAGTCGGGCCGGCGGTCTTTTTATTCCGCTATTACACCGCGGTGTGTTGCACCGCTTGCGCCTCCGGCTATGTTTCGAGCGTGATCGGCAATCCGCGGGTGAGCCGTTTTCTCGAAAGCCACCACCCGGAAATCCTCACCGAATTCAGAGCCATTGTCGCAGCGACGTCGTTGGAGGAAAGCGGCTCCGGGGTATCGGAAGAGCCCGCCTTCTCGGGGTAAGGCAACACGATCAACAGCGCCGCCGAGGGTCCCCCGTCAGCTGCAATAATATCACTGAACCGGCAGCGCGGGTCCAGCACTGGACGGCTCGAGCCCTTGGATCGGCCGGCGCTCCATGAACAAACTACGCCGGCGCGTCATCCGTCTCAGTCGAGCAATGCCATGCTCGGATCGGGCCCCAACAACGCCACAAGATTATCCGGAAAACGGTGGCTTTGCGGCGCGACGAGAGCGTGAGTGTGGTCACCGTCGGCACTGAGCCGACGCCAACAGGAGACCCACCCCATGCGCGTCTACATCATTGGCAATGACGGGATTATCCTCTGCCGCGAGCCGCCGGCGGCAGTGAATGAGGGCGAGATTGTCGTCGCATCGAACGCGGAGTTGCACGCAGACCAGCTCAGCAGCAAACGGCTGCTGGCGCTGTGGAACGCTCTGCCCGGTGACGAGAAGCGAAAGAAGGTCGGCGACCGCGACGCGTTGATTGATCAACTGTGGTCGGCGGTCGAGGTCCTGCCCGACCCGGACCAACCGTCCGACACGAAGCCCCGGTCGAAGCAGGATGCGGTGGTCGCGATGCTGCAACGACCCGAAGGGGCGACCGTCGACGAAGTCGCGAGCGCTATGGGTTGGCAGCGGCACACGGTGCGCGGTCTCTTTTCCGGAACCCTGAAGAAGAAGCTCGGGTTGAACCTCGCCTCGGCCCAAGAGGAGCGTGGGCGGGTCTACCGTATTGCCCCTCCGGCGCAGGCATGAGCCGCGTGATCCAGGATGCGACGGCTTGCGGGGAGGCGCTCTCGCGCCTCCCCGAGCTCAATCTCGGAGAGCTTCGTCAGCAGTGGCGTATTCTCTACAAAACCGAGGCATCGCCGCATCTCAGCCGCGATCTGCTGGTGCGAGCTGTCGCATACCGGATGCAGGAAGTCGCTCTTGGCGGGCTGCGCTCGGGGCGGCAGCGCCAGCTCCGCCAAATCGCACAGCAGTTCAAGCAAACCGGAGCAGCGGCCACGCCTCGTCGCCCCGAGCTGAAGCCCGGAACCCGGCTAGTTCGGGAATGGCAGGGCCGAACCTATGAAGTGCTGGTCCTCGATGATGGCTTCTCCTGGCAGGGCACGCAGCACCGCTCGCTTTCCGCGATCGCGAGAAAGATCACCGGCACGGCGTGGTCGGGACCGCTCTTCTTCGGGTGAAGCCGAACCGGCCCGCCTCCCGCCGGTCCTCGCAAGTGCCGGGTCCAGCCGGCGCGCCGGTGGTGAGCAGCAATGCCGCGGAGTGACACCGGCCGAAAGCGTTGCGCTATCTACACCCGCAAATCTTCGGAGGAAGGGCTCGAGCAGGAGTTTAACTCGTTGGCGGCACAGCGCGAAGCTTGCGAGGCCTACATCCGCAGCCAGCAGCACGAGGGCTGGCTCTTGGCCAGAACCCGCTACGACGATGGCGGGTTCTCGAGGCCAGATGCCTAGCCGCGATCTGCGGTGGGCGGCGCAGCGACCGCGCTGCGCAATCCGCACGCCAGAGCCTGCAATGCATCGCCGCGCGCGAAGCTGCGGCCATTGGCGATCTGTATAGGCAACGCCTATTCTCATAATGAAGCAAATCATCTTTATGAATTTTAGTCGAGCGCCACCTCTGATATGTCCCCACCTAAACCCCGCGCAGGCGGGGGAGGGGAGGCAGGGGGTCGCTCGCGAATGATTTGCTCGAGCGGGTAATTCGCGGCAGCCGGATGCGTGATCCTCGGCTATGCTGATCGCGGCCGAGAATGGTCGCGGCCGTTTGTCGGCGCGTTCGCGTTTAATTGATGTGTGGTACCCGACGGCGGGGCGCCGCGCGGCTGGGATTGCCGATGTCGGAGGAGCTCGGGGATGATCGAAGGTATCAGCGCCATCACCCTCGCGACGCACGACATGCGGCGCGCGGTCCGATTCTACCGGTTTCTCGGGTTCGACATGCTGTACGGCGGTGAAGACGAGGGCTTCACCAGCTTCAAGGCCGGCAGCCATTTTGTGAACCTGATCGCCCAGCCGGCTGCGCGGCAGTGGTCGTGGTGGGGGCGCGTGATTCTTTACCACTCGGATGTGGACGGGCTGTATGCCCGCCTGATCGCCGCCGGCTATCGGATCGAGGCGCCGCCGCGCGACGCGGAATGGGGCGAGCGCTTCTTCCATATCACCGATCCCGACGGTCATGAGCTGAGCTTTGCTTGGCCGCTCAAGCGCGGGTGAGCCAGGCGCGCCCGTGCCCCCCAATGTCCAAAATCGCACGATGCGATCGCTTGGTTAGGGCCCAATGGGGCCAACTGACAGGCATGCGGCGACGAGCGGGGCTTAGTCGAGCTCGATCTCTTCCCGTTCGACGACCATCAGCCGGTCAGTGGCCGGCTCGTATCGCAGAACGTAGAGCGTGGTATTGCGAACCGGCGCCGGCGGGCTGCCTGGCGGCAATGCGTGCTTCATCAGCTGACGCACCATCGCGCGCGTGAGTAGAGACACCGATCCGCCGGAAGGGCTGCGCCGCAGTGAAGCGCCGCAAACCGCCGAGCCCCCGCATGCGGGTCGCGATGCCGGTCTCGCCGCCCGGAAAGGCGACATCGCCGTCCGAGTACCAGCGCTCGGTCAGGCCCTCGCCGAACCGCGCCTTGGCATTCGCCCACAGGAGGCCCTCGGCCGCGCCGACATTGGTCTCGCGCAACCCCGCTTCAATGAAAAGCGGCACCCGCAGCGCCTCGGCGACGATACGCGCGGTCGTTTGGGCGCGCGCCAGATCGCTCGACACGACCACATCCAGCCGGTGTGGGCGCAAGCTCTCGGCCAATGCCTGCGCTTGCGCCAGGCCGGTGGCATTGAGCGGCGTATCCGTATGCCCTTGCAGCCGGCCTTCGCGGTTCCAGTCGGTCTCGCCGTGCCGAAACAGGAACAGAAGGCGCTCTCCGCGGTGCTCTTCCATGATGCTATGATAGACGTATGCCCGTGGATAGAGGCGACGAAATGAATGACACGGCGGTGATCGCGCTGAGCCCGGAAACGGTGCTCGGCGAGATGAAGAAGAACGGCGTAACGCACGTCGTGTGGCTGCCGGACAGCGAGACCAACTGGCTCTATCTCCTGATGAAGGGTGAGCCGTCGTTGCGGCTCGTCGGCGTCAGCCGCGAGGGGCATGCCTGCTCGATCGCCGCCGGGCTGTCGGTTGCCGGGGCCAAGCCGCTGATCCTGATCCAGAATACCGGGATGATGGAATCGGGAGATTCGCTGCGCGGCTGGCTACTCGGCCTCAACATCCCAGTGGTGCTGATGGTCGGCTATCGCGGCTGGACCCGCCACGGCGTCAATCAGGACAGCGCTGCCACTTATACGGAGCGGTTCCTGATGGCGTTTGGGATCAACTACTACCTCGTCGAGGACGACGCCGATGCGCCGCGCATCTCGATTGCTTTCGAGGAGGCGGAACGCACGAAGAGGCCCGTCGTCGTGCTCGTCGGCGACGAATACCACGGCTTCAATCGGTTAGAGAGAGCCCCCCTCGATGATGCACACAGCCGATATGTTGAAGGCCTTCGCTACCTACCGCGAGGACGCGATTGTCGTTCCCGGGCGCGGCGGCCGCTATTGGACCGACCTCACGACGCGCCCGAACCTCGACGTGCCGGTCGGCGATCCGGCGATGGGCGGGCACGCCGGCTTTGCGCTCGGGCTGGCGCTGGCGCGGCCGGAGAAAAAGGTCATCCTCTTCGATTCCGAGGGCGACATCCTGATGAGCCTCGGCATGCTGGTCACGATAGCCGAGCAGCAGCCCGAGAATTTCTATCATTTTCTGATCGACAATGGCTGCTACGCGACGACGGGCGGCCAGCCGGTCCCCAATGCCGAAAACACCAACTACGACGTGATCGCCCGCGGCGCCGGCTATCCCCGAGCTTTCGCGTTCCGGGAACTCGAGAAATTCTCCGCCGCCCTGCCCGACATCCTCGGCAAGGCTGGCCCGGTGTTTGTCGCGACAAAGGTGGCTCCGGAAATCGAAAATGCCCCGATCGGCCGGCGCCGCCGCTGGCAGACCCGCACGCGCGACCAAGTGATCAAGGACCTGCGCAAGGAATTAGGCATCAGCGGCTGAATTTCGCTTGAACCGAAATGAGACGAGGACTTGGTGAGGTGAAGGCCTCGCTCATGTATGCAAGTTTTTTGCGCAGTGCCCCAGAACCCATGCACCATAACGATTGCGGTGTCGGCCAACCCAGTGAAAGCCTGGGGCGCAACCTTGGGCTACCTCTAAGAGATACGAGTTGGCGCCGGCTTCGCTCCGAACCGATCCGGCCGGGGAAGCCGACACCTTCAAGGGCATTGTCGCTAGACCGATCAGACCAATGATCGCCAACACCGCTACACGCATGTCGTGCTCCGTTGAATTGCAAGACATCATATAACGAGCAGCGGCGGTGCGATAAAATATAAGATCGGATTTCGCGGAGAGCAGGCATGCAAGACACCGGAGAATTCGACTTCATCATCGTCGGGGCCGGCTCTGCCGGCTGCGTGCTGGCCAACCGCCTGACCGCCGACCGCACAACGCGCGTCCTTTTGCTGGAGGCAGGTGGAAAGGACCGTAATCCCTGGATCCACATCCCCGCCGGGTTCTACCGCAACATCTTCCACCCGAAGATCACCTGGGTGTTCGAGACCGAGCCGCTGGCCGAGCTCGGCGGGCGCCGCATGCTGTGGCCGCGCGGCAAAGTGCTCGGCGGATCGAGCTCGATCAACGGGCTCATCTATATCCGTGGCCAAAAGCAGGATTTCGATTTATGGCGCCAGCTCGGCAACGCCGGCTGGTCTTACGAGGACGTGCTGCCCTATTTCCGGCGCGCCGAACACCAGGAGCGCGGCGCCGACGAGCATCACGGCGTAGGCGGACCGCTCTGCGTCTCCGATCTGCGGGCCCGCCACGAACTGCACGATGCGTTCATCGCCGGTGCCCAGGAAGCCGGGTATAAGTTCAACCCGGATTTCAACGGCGCCGAGCAGGACGGGGTTGGACCGTTGCAGGTGACCGTCCGCAACATGCGGCGCTGCAGCGCTGCAGTGGCATATCTGCGGCCGGCCATGAGGCGGCCAAACCTGCGCGTCGCAATCCGCGCATTGGCGCACCGCGTGCTTTTCGAGGGCAAGCGGGCCATGGGCCTTGAATATTCGCAGGATGGGATCGTGCACAGAGCCCGGGTGCGGCGCGAAGTGTTGCTCGCCGGCGGCTCCATCAACTCGCCGCAGCTGCTGCAGCTTTCCGGGATCGGGCCGGGGCAATTGCTGCAGGAACACGGCATCGCGGTGGTACACGATCTGCCGGGCGTCGGCGAGAACCTGCAGGACCACCTCAACTCGCGCATCGTCTATCGCGCGCGGCGTGCCAACACCTTGAACGAGGTCTCCCGGAGCTGGCTGCGGCAGACCCATGCCGGGTTTTCGTACGCGCTGGCGCGCCGCGGCGCACTGATGATGGGAGCGGCGCCGATCGGGCTCTTTGCGCGCACCCGGACAGGCCTCGACTCGCCGGATGTGCAGTATCAGTTCCTCGCCGGCAGCTTTGTGCGGCCCGGCGAGGAAATGCACGATTTTCCGGCCTGCCAGGCGACGTGCATCCCATGCCGGCCGGAAAGTCGCGGCTGGCTCAGGATCCGGTCGCCCGATCCTGCAGCGCCGCCGGCAATCCAGCCGAACTACCTCTCGACGCAGGCCGACAAGGACACGTTGATCGCCGGGCTCAGGATCGCGCGAGGGATCTTTCAAACTGCGGCGATGCAGAAATACGTCGCCGACGAATTCTTGCCCGGCGCGGCGGCGCAGAGCGACGAAGATTTCCTCGACCATATCCGCCAGACCGCCGGTACGACCTACCACCCGACCAGCACCTGCATGATGGGGCCGCACGAAAATGCGGTGGTCGACACAGCGCTGCGGGTGCACGGCATTGAGGCCCTGAGGGTGATCGACGCCTCGATCATGCCGACCGTCGTTTCCGGCAACACCAACGCGGCGACGATCATGATCGCCGAAAAGGGCGCCGACATGATCCTCAATGAAGCGCGCTCCACCGGCCCCGCCGACCGGGCAAAGGCTGCTTGACGCGCGGTCGGCGATCGTGACGCCGGGCGTTCGCTGACCGGGCGAATCACGCGTCACCGCCTCTGCCCGTGCTCGCGGATCAGGGCGGCGAACCAGGCGCGGAAGCGGCGCGTTTCGCCCTCATCGCGGCCGAGGCCGCGGCGCAATCGTCTGCCGTGCATGGCTTCGCCGAAGGCGGCGACGGCGACCAGATGCATCAGCCATTGCGTGTCTTCGCGGGGGACTTCGCGGCCGGGCGGCGCCGCGGCGACGCGCCGCAAGTGCAAGGTCTCGGCGATCTCGCTCTGAACCGTCGCCGGCTCGTCGGCCTCGCCCTCCGGGTCCATGATAGCGAGCCAGGCGAGGCGCTGCGCCAAGCCGCCGGCGAACGCGTCGAATACGCGGTCGATCAACGCCTCGGTCGTCAGTTCGGGCTGCGCCAATGCCGCGACCAGTCGGTCCTTTAACTCGGCCGCGGTTTGCCGGGTCAGCGCCCGCACCAGCCCGGCCCGGCTCTTGAAATGGTGCAAGATCAGCGGGTGCGAGATGCCGGCCTCGGCGGCGATATCCTGCAAGCGCAACCCCTCCGGGCCGGTGCGGGCGATCAACGCCTGCGCCGTCTCCAGAATGAGCCGCCGCGCCTCCTCGGGGGAGCGGCGGACCCGCCGCATATTTTCGGTCATCTGCCACCGCTAAATCTTATTGACAATTTTGTCAGCATGGTACAATTCTCGTCGGCCGAAGGCTCCGCAGGAGATGCGTCATGTCAGATCCCACCAGCACCCGGATACGCCCGCTTGACGCCCTGCGTGCGATGCGCGGCTTGTTGCGCGACCGCGAGGATACGAGGCAGGCCTTTCTGTTGGTCGAGGCATTGCGCGGCAAGACCACGCTGCGCCAATTCGCCCGCTTTTGCGAGACCGACGGCGGGCGAGCATTGCTGGCGGAAAAGCCGAGCCTCCTCGCCCATCTCAGCGACCGCAAGAGCCTTGCCGCCTTGCCGCCCGGCTCGCTCGGGCGCGCCTATCTCGACTTCGTCAGCGAAGAGAATTTGTCGGCCGACGGGTTGGTCGAGGCGTCGAAGATCCGCGCGACGCCGCCCCCGGCCGACGATTTGACGTGGTTCCGCGAACGCAACCGCGACATGCACGACCTGCTGCATGTGACCGCCGGCTACGGTCGCGACCCGCTCGGCGAGGCCTGCGTCCTCGCGTTCACCTTTGCCCAGAACGGTGGCAAGGGCGCGGCGGTCATTGCCATGGTCGGCGCCTGGCGCAATCTCCGCCGGCTGAAGACGCTGCGGGCGCCGCGCGCGGTCTGGGAGGCCTACCGCCAGGGCCGGCGCGCCCTTTGGCTGATCGGCGCCGATTGGGAGAATTTGCTGGCGCAGCCGTTGGCGACGGTCCGCGCCCGCTTCCGGGTCGCGGCCCCGACCCAGTACCCGCAACTGCGCGAGCGCTCCGCCGCCGCCGTCGCAGCCGAAGCGGCGCGGCTCGCCACGGCTTAGCTGCCGTCGGCGGCACAGCGCGAAACCGTGGTATCGTCCTGCCCGGGCCGGCTATCGCGTCAAGTTGAACTGCATCGTCAGCGAGACCTCGATGCGGGATGCTGTCATGCTTGGCGGAAAGGGCGGCAGTTGCGCGCCGCGCAGCATCTCATCGAGACCAGCATCGAGATCGGCGTATCCGGTGCTCGCGTATCTATAGTCAAGGACGCGGCCAGATCGGTCGATCCGAAAGCGCAACAGCGGCGCTGCCTTCCTCGCCGCGCTGACGGGCCGATTCGGGATAGCGTTTGTGGCTCTCGAGCCACGCGCTGATCATCGCCCGGTAGCCGGCAGCGGCGTCCGGCTCCGGGACACGCGACGGTCCCATGGCAGCTGCCGCCGGCTGCGCGGTCGGGTATTGCACGCTGGCAATGCCCGCGGGGGGCAGCTCGGCAAATCTGGGCGGCGCCGGTGTCGGTTCAGCGACGGGTGCTCGTGGCCGCTCCGGCCGGTGCATGACATGTTTCGGCTGCTCCCTGACAACAGGCTTGCGCTGCGGTGGCGGCGTCACGGGTATGACGGCCGTTTGGTCCGGCGGCGGGAGCGGGACTTCCGGCGCGGGGGCGGGAGCCGGCTCGGCCGCCTCCACCGGCGGTTCGCGCTCAGTCACCGTGGCCGCTTGCGCCGGCAACGCCTCTGCGGACGCGCGCGGTTTGGGCTTCCGGAGGGGACTGGCCGAGGACAACCTCGAATGCCGCCGGGCACCGCGGTTTCCGGGGAGGGACGGCTTGCGATAGCAAACAGGATCAGCAGCGCCAATACGACAGCATGGCCGGCAATCGACAACGCAAGGGGCAGCCTGATCCTGTTCATCGCGACCTGCCGCCGGCCATCGCAAGAAGCGCGCGAGAATAGCGCAATCGGCGAGCCCTTTGCAGCGGCGACCGCCTCGCGCGACACGCGAATGGGCGTGTGGCGAATTTTCGTTTGCCAGAGTATCGTCAAGATCGCGCGCCGGCTGGGAATCGGTGATGCCGGCGACTCGGCCATCGAGGAGGCGGATCATGCACGCGATTTGCAGACTGGCGAGCGCTATCGCCGCATTGGCGATCATCTTGCTAGCGAGCGGCCTTTACGCTCAAGAAACCAAGCAACTGCCGGTTCCCAACGTTACCGTAACCGCACCCGCGGCTCCGGTAGAGCCGCCCTATTTGCGCAATCCCGGGAAATCGTTCGAGCGAAATCCGTATGCCGGCCGCTATCGCGTCGAGGAGGATAAATTCACGGAGGTGCCGTGCACGGTGACTCGCATAGCGTCCTCGGCCGGAGGCAAGTGCTTGCAAGGCTACCGGCTGGTGCCGGGCCTTGCTCTCAGCAACCAGCGCGGCGGCCTGCGCTGCGACATGGCGCTCGACGTGGTCATGTACAAAGTCGGCAATTTGTCGATCGAAGCCAGCACATTGATTTTCGATCCGTACAAGGTGGTGGCCACCGGAATGCCAGGCAAATGGTGTTTTGTCCGTAGTCATCCAGGTTATGACCAGGAAGACTTCCAAGACATGAACCAGGTGACGCGGCGCGGCACCAATTGGCGTAATCTCGTGAGCAACGGCGAAGACAAGTCCGTCGAATTCTCCGATGGGCCGCACAATTGCATCGCCATTCACAAGCCCGGACCAAACTGGCGAGGCGGTTACGTCTACATGCTGCACGCCAGCATCTGCCGGACCGACGCGGCCGCGGTGCGGCCCGAGGACGTCGCATATACTCTCGGCTCACTGCAAATCCGGCAATACGATCCGGAAGGCAATTTGCGAAAGGCCGGCGAATAGATCGTGCCGGCCATTCCGGGACTGGCGGGCGTCGTCGCGGGATTGGCGATCATCGCGTCGGCGGCCGGCGCCTATGCGCAGCAAACAGAGCAGCAGCTGTCGCTTCCCAATGTCACCGTCACCGCGCCCGCTGTTCCGGCCATAGCGCCCTACCTGCGTGATCCCGGCAAGGCCTACCAGCGAAATCCTTATAGTGGTCGCTATCGCGTCGAGGAGGACAAATTTCGCGAGGTGCCCTGTACGGCGACCCGCATCGCTTCCGCCGCCGGGGGCAAGTGCCTGCAAGGGTATCGGTTGTTACCGGGCGCGACAGATCAAATCTCCAACCCAAAAGGCGGCAGCAATTGCGACCTGGCCCTCGATGTCGTGGTGTATGGCATCGGCAATTTGTCGATCGAGGCGGATACGGTGATCTTCGATCCTTATAAAGTCACCGCGATAGGGCATCAAACATCACAGTTTTGCTATGTCAGCGGCAATTCAGGATATGGCCTCGAAGACTTTCAAGACATGAACCAGATGACGCGGCGCGGCACTGGTTGGCGTAACCTGATAAGCAATGGCGAGGACAAGTCGATCGAGTTCTCGGACGGGGGGCACAATTGCATTGCCGTGCAGAAGGCTGGTCCGCCGTGGGGCGGCGGCTACATCTACATGCTGCACGCAAGCATCTGTCGGACCGACGCGGCGGCGATGCGAGCCGAGGACGTCGCCTATGTGCTCGGGTCCCTGCAAATCCGCCAATACGATCCGCAAGGCAATTTACGGCCGCCCGGCCAGTAGCGGGTGAGGCCGACAACCCGGCTAGCGAGCGGGCGGCGATTCCGTTGCCAGCCGAGCCGGTCGCGTCGGGCTGAGCCGCGCCGGCAGCGCCAGCGCCAAGAGAAGGCTGACGACCGCGACGAGGCCGGCGACGACGTAGACGTAGTGGAGCGATCCGGCGACCGCGTCGCTCAGGCGCTCGATCTCGGCGGCGCCGAGGCCCTGGCGCGCCGCCGGCTCCAGCAGGCGGTTGACCGCATCGCCGGCGTTGGGGATGCGCAGATTGACCCCGAAGTTGAGGATTGCGCCGAACACCGCCGCCCCGACCGAATTGCCGACGATGCGCATGAACATGATCGAGGATGTCGCCATGCCGCGCTCATTCCAGCCTACTCGCGCCTGGGTCGAGACAAGGAAGGAGGTATTGCAAAACCCCATGCCGATCCCGATCAGCAGCGAGCCGAAGCCAGCCCAGAGTAGACTGCTCGCGGGACCGAGACCCATCAGCACCGAGGTGCCGGCGATCAGGGAAACGCCGCCGATCGTTGCCGCCAGCCTATAAGACGTGCGGATCATCAGCCGGCCGGCGGCGAGGCTGGCAAAGGTCCAGCTGACCGAGGCGGCGCCGAGGGCCAAGCCCGCTGCCGTCGGGCTGCGCCCCATCGCTCCTTGCACGTAAAGCGGCAAGAAGGCGTTGATCGCCATCATCACCATGCCGCCGGTAAACCCGCTGAGGCTGCCGACGGCGATGACCCGATCGCGCCACAGCCTCAACGGCAAGACCGGCTCTGCCGCGCCACGCTCATGGATGACAAGGATCCATAGAGCCGCGATGCCGCCGGCCGCCAGCACCACGATCGTCGCGACGCCGCCCGAATTTCCCACCTGCACCAGCGCCAGCATCAAGCCGCCGGCGCCGAACATCATCAGCGCCGAGCCGAAATAGTCGATCCGATGGCGGCGCGGCATTTGGTGCTCGTGCAGGAAAAGACCGAACATGACGAAGGTCACCGCGCCTATCGGCAGGTTGATCCAGAACACCAGCGACCAAGTTACATGCTGCACGAGGAAGGCGCCCAATGTCGGGCCGATTATCGCGGCGACGCCGAAGACGCCGGAGATATAACCCTGTACCCGGGCGCGTTCGGCCGGCTGATAGATATCGCCGACAATCGTCGTCGCGATCGGCTGAATCGCGCCGGCGCCAGCCCCTTGCAACGCCCGGAACAGGATCAGCGGCAGCATGGCCCAGGCAAGCCCGCACAAGGTCGAGGCGAAAAGGAACAGGCCCGCCCCTGCATAAAAAACGCGCTTTCTGCCGTAGAGATCGGCGAGCCGCCCATAAATCGGGATCGTCACCGCCTGGGTCAGCAGATATGCGGCAAAAGCCCAGCTGAACAGATGAAATCCGCCGAGCTCGGCGACGATCGTCGGCATCGCGGTGGCAACGATCGAGCTTTCCATCGCCGCCATGAACGTCGCCATCATGACGGCGGCGAGAACTAGCCTTCGCGCCGATTTGGCGGCGGTCGTGGGTTCTCCGGGCAGCTCTTCCCGAGCGGTGGTTTGATCGAGCAAAGCCGTTCCCCGATTGCGCCGAGACGAAGCCGCGGATCTAACGGGAGCTTAGGCTGGCGAACAAGTGGGCACCGCGCGGATCAGGGATGCATCGAATTTAGGCATCTGCGATTGCCCGGCGTGCGCTCGCCGGGAGGATACCCGCACCAGACATTGGCGCCCGGCAGCAGCGAAATGCGGCTCGACCCGGCCCACGAGCTCGAACTCGCTGGTTGCGATGATCCGCGATGACCTGCACGTTCAGCGCTTGCGACAGATCTGGGACGTGATCAGCGATCGCCTCAGACAGCGTCCTGCCCCGATGGCGGACCTGCCGGTACCGCACCTGGAATTGCCGGCAGCCCCGCCGAGTAATCGCAGAATGATGCGTCAGGCCGCCTTCAGCGCGTCGTAGACGGCGTTCTCGAATTCGCCGTAGAGCTTGACCGCCTTGTGGTCCGCGAACGGCAGGATCTGGGTCATGATCACGCCGGCGACATGCTTCTGCGGGTCGATCCAGTAATAGGTGTTGTAGATCCCGGCCCAGGTCAGGCTGTTGGCGCTGCGGCCGTTTGGTCCCGGCTGCGTATTGATCATGTAGCCGAGGCCCCATTTGCACGGGATGCCGGGGAAGAAATCGACGTCGTTGGAGAGCTGCGGCTTTGCGGTCTTCAAAATGCCGGCGTTGATGTCGCCGATCTGGTTGCGTCCCATCAGCGCGACGGTTTCCGGGCGCAGCAACTGGGTGCCGTTGATGCGACCCTGGCCCAGCAGCATCTGCAGAAAAACCAGGTAATCGTGTCCGGTCGAATTGAGACCGCCCCCGCCGCTCCAGAATTCGCGCCACGGCGGGTTCGGCGCCGCGACGGGCTCCAGCAACTCGTCGGGCTTGCGCTGATGGATGGTGACGAGCCTCGACTGCTGTGCGGAGGAGGCCGCGTAGGACGTGTCGCTGATCCCGAGCGGTGCGAAAATGTGCTCTCGGAAATAGACTTCGAGCGGCTGCCCGCTGACGGCCTCGACCGCGCGGCCGGCCCAGTCCATATTGATGCCGTATTCCCAGCGCTCACCCGGATCAAACACGAGGGGCAACCGGAGCGACGCGAGTTTCCCGGTGCTCGTCGGCGGCGTGCCGCTCGCGTTGACATAGCGAACCAGGTCGGCGTCCCAAGTCTCGTAACCGAACCCGGCGGTATGGGTCAGCAGGTGTCGCAATGTGATCGGCCGCTTTGCCGGCCGCAAGCGCGGCGCGCCCGCATCGTCAAACCCCTCCAACACCTGCGGCGCCGACAATTCCGGCAGTACGTCGCCGATCGGCTGCTCCAACTGCAACTTACCCTGCTCGACAAGCTGCATCGCGGCGACCGAGGTCACCGCTTTGGTCATCGAGGCGATCCGGAAGATCGTGTCGGGGGTCATCGCGGGACCTTTGGCGAGGTCGCGCGTGCCGAACGCACCTTCGTAGAAAACCCCCTTGTCCGTCGCTGCCGTCGCGACGACGCCGGGCACTTCTCCGGCCTCGGTCGCGCGGCGCAGAACCGCATCGATCTGCGCATGCGGCACCGCCGCTGCGGCGCGGCCGATCCTGGCGCCGAAAGAGGTAAAGACAGCTGCAGCCGCTGCAGACTTGAGAATTTCGCGTCGTCTGATTTGCCTTCTGATCATGGCGTCTTCTCCCCGTCAATTTTGCAACGATTCGTATACGCCGCGCTCGAACTCGCCGTAGAGGCGCACTGCGCGGTCGTCGGCGAAGGGCAGTATCTGGGTCAGGATCACGCCGGTGACCCGCTTCTCCGGGTCGATCCAGTAATAGGTATTGAAGATGCCGGCCCATGTCATCGTCCCGGCGCTACGCCCGTTGGGTCCCCGGTCCAAGTTGATGACATTGGCAAGCCC
Source organism: uncultured Alphaproteobacteria bacterium (assembly GCA_963736715.1). Classification (GTDB taxonomy): domain Bacteria; phylum Pseudomonadota; class Alphaproteobacteria; order ATCC43930; family CGMCC-115725; genus AP-15. The sequence goes on from CAVTQA010000031.1 coordinate 64,906, forward strand.
GTGTCCGCATCGCACACCGGGAAACAGTTCGACATCGTTCGACAGCTCCGGCATTGCCGTCTTCATGACGCCGAGCTGCAGATTGCCGATGTGGTTTTGCCCGATCGCTGCGACCGTCTCGGGCCGCAATATTTCGGCGCCGTTGAAGCGGCCACGGTGCAGAAGCATCTGCAGAAAAGCGAGGTAATCGCGGCCAGTCGACAGAAGGCCGCCGCCGCCGCTGAAGAACTCCCGGTGTGGTATCTCCAACGTGATCGGCTCCAAACTTCCGTCCGGTCCTCGGCGATGCACCCGGACTAGGCGGGCCGCTTGCTCCGCGGAGGGCACAAAGGCGGTGTCCGTCATGCCGAGCGGGGCAAAGATGTGCTCGCGGAAATATGCGTCGAGCGGCTGCCCCGAGGCAGCTTCGACCGCACGCCCGACCCAGTCGATGTTGATGCCGTATTCCCAGCGCTCGCCGGGATCGAAGACCAATGGTAAGCCCAGTGACGCGAGCTTCCCAGTGGAGATCGACGGCATGCCGGTGACTCTGACATAACGGACCAGGTCCGGATCCCAGAACTCGTAGCCGAACCCGGCCGTATGGGTCAGCAGGTCGCGCAAGGTGATCGGGCGCTTGGCTGGGCGCAGTCGTGGCGCGCCGGCCGCATCGAAACCCTCCAAGACAGGGGGTGCCGCGAATGTGGGGAGCACCTTGCCGATCGGCACGTCGAGCCCGAGTTTGCCTTGCTCGACGAGCTGCATTGCCGCGACGGAAGTTACGGCCTTTGTCATCGACGCGATGCGGAACACCGTATCCAGCGTCATTGCCGGTCCGGCTGCCAAATCGCGCAGACCAAACGCGCCTTCGTAGATCACGCCGGTGTCGGTCGCCGCCATTGCGACAACCCCCGGCACTTCCTTGGCTTCCGCGGCCCGGCTCAGGGCTGCATCGATGCCGGAGAGCGGTTCCATCGTTTCCTCCTTGCGCAGTTACTCTTGGGTCACGCCGGCTACCGCGGCCTACCGACTTAACTGCTGGTCAACTCGCCGCCAATCCGCTCCGGATCGGTC
>CAVTQA010000032.1:0-15562 GCA_963736715.1 uncultured Alphaproteobacteria bacterium
CCGACATCATCGAGCATCCGCCTCCTTGGCCGAGAAAGGGCGGCTGCGCGCTGGCCGCGTCGCCGACGATCGCCACCCGTCCACTCGACCAACCCTCGAGCCGGATGATCTCAAACCAGTCGCCGCGCCCATCGTCGGGGATCCGGTCGATGATCCAACCCAGATGTGGGAAGAGAGTACGCCAAAAGCCGCGATCGATCGGCACGGCATTGCCCGAACTGTCGCCCGCCAGTGAAGTCAATTGCACATAAGCAAGCTCGGCGGTGCATGGCGCGTAGAGCAGACGGCGCGAGCCATTCCAGTTCTCGCAATGCGTTTGCCCGGCCTCAGTTTCGAGCTCATCCGGCTTGCGTCGGATCATCGCCCGATAGCCGAATTGGTTTGCCGGGCGCCGCCATTTCAAAAGGCCGAGGCTGTCGCGGACCGGCGAGTTGACACCATCGGCGCCAACAACGAGATCGGCGTGCCGCGAGCTTCCATCCTCGAAGTGCAGCCACCCGTCCGGATCTCCCGCCACGGCTCGCGAATTGAACACGACCTCTCCGCCGGTGGCGACGAGGGCCTCATGGAGCGCCGTCAGCAAGGTTTCGCGCAACGGCACGTACAGGCGAAGATCACGGCCGACACGGCTGCTGGCGAAAGCGCTGCCATTGTGGTTGCGCTTTTCATGGCGGGAGGCCGGGATGGCGCCGGCCGTCGCTCGAGGCAACACGCCCAACGCGTCGAGCACCCGCAGCCCGTTTTCCCAAATGTAGATCCCCGCGCCCAAAATTCGCAATGCGCTGTCCTGCTCATGGACGCGAACGCGCCAGCCCTTCTGCGCAAAGGCGAGACCAGTCGTCAGCCCCGCAATTCCACCGCCGGCAATCTCGACCGTGCGCTTCATGCCGCAAACCCAGCCGGCAGGTCCTGCCGCCAGACCGTGTGGCCGCCGGCGAGCGGCGCGGCGACTTCACCAAAAGGAGCAAATGCCTCGGACGTAAGCTCTGCGACGGCAATGCGCTGCATCCCGGCCGCTCCCTCGCGAATTTCGAGAAGAAGTCACCGGAGTCACGCAGGATTCGTGCCAGCCGGAACGGCGCCCATCTGTTTAGCGCACGGGCCTCATCAACTCGGGATTTCGAGCAGCCGACCACCTGATCTGCAAGCCTCACCCTTGGGCCGCTTGCAGCTCCAGCAATTCGGGGTCGGCATATTGCGGACGGAGTGGCTGGGGCTTGGCGAGCAATGTCTGGACGTGGCAATCGCCGGGACCGTCATTGAAGATCTCGTGGTTCAGGAACGGCGGCAGCGCAACGAGATCCCAGCGGCCAAGCCGAATGTCGCAGCTCTCCCCACCCTCCCAGCAGCGCACGAGGCACTCGCCTTCCAGGATAAAGAAGACCTCCTCGGTTTCGTGACAATGGATCGGGATGCGATTTCCCGCGGGCATGGTTTGTATCGACATCGTGAAAGCCGTCGCCGGGATGGCGCCGCGCAGATCCTTGGGATCTGCCGAGCCGCTGGCCCCGAGGTAACGGCGTTGGGCGCGGGCGTAGCGCGGGTCGCAGGCGGTCTCGAACCCGAACACCGACCAGTCTTCTCGGCGATCGGCGAATCGTGCGACACGGCCGGTCAATTTTTCCTCGAGCATTGATGCCTCCTGCTTTAAGCGAGCTCAGGATAGCCGAGTTCGGCTGCTTCGCGCTCGTATTCGAGCAGCCGGCGATAGGCGGCTGCGGGCACATCCACGATGCCGGTGATCCAGAGACCGGCGCGGGCTGCTGCGGCGCGCGGCTCATGTCCCAAGCGGATTAAGGCCTCGCGCAATATTGCCACGGTCGCCGGCGGCGTCGCGACCGACGTCACGAAGGGTATCGCCGGGCTTGCTGGTGTCCGCGCGAGGACACGGACATGCCGCGCCGCTTCGGGGCGGTAGTGACGCCAGAAAGCGTAGGTGACGTTGTCGACTGCGGTCGCATCGGCTTCACCGCGCGCGATGCGGTCGAGGTTGCCGGGATGACTGCCCGTTTCAACGACCTTCGAGAAGAAGGGGCGTCCATCGGCGATGTCTGCCAGGGCGCGCCGCGGCAGGTTCATCCCCGAATTGGAATGACGATTGTTGAAGAGGAAAATACCGCCGCGCAGATCGGGCAATTCGCGCGCGGCTGATCCGGCCGGCGCGATGAACAGCCCGCAATGGGTGGGCCCGTCGCAGCCGGGCACGGCATAGCATGGCGTGCCGAGGCGGTTAGCCTGCCCGGAAAAGATCGTCTCGAGCGGATAGCCGCAGGTTTGCGAGAACAAAATGTCAGGGCCGATGCGTTCCGGCACAGGCATCTGGTCGAACGTCAAGCTCTCGGGAACCTTGCCCAAACCCGCTTCGACCAATAATCCGCGCAGCGTTTCCCAGAAACGCGCGTTGACCTCCCGCATTTCCGGCAGGTTGTACATCGGCAGGCTCGCAGCCGGCGTCACGGTGCCGCCCCGATCGCCGCGAGCACGTGTTGCGGCGTGAACGGGATTTGCGCCGGCCTGACACCCACCTTCATCGCCACCGCCTCGTCGGGGCTGCGGCGACTAGGGCCGTCATATGACGCCCCCGACCGGCATCTCGCCGCCATACCACCGCCGCATCGCCAACTCGCCGAGCGCGACGATGCCGTAGAGGGCGAGGCCGATGCCGCAGAGCAGCACGATCGCTGCCAGTACCGTCGCGGTCTCGCCGGCCGAAGAGGCAAACATGATGATATAGCCGAGCCCGGCCTGAGCAGTGATGAACTCGCCGACGATAACGCCGATCATTGCCATCGTCACGCTGACCTTCATGCCGGCGAAGACGAACGGCATCGCATAAGGAAAACGCGCCATGCGAAACATCTGCCATTCGCTCGCGGTGAGCGATCGGCAAAGCAGCAGCACTTCGGGCTTGGCGCTGACGAGGCCCGTGGCGGTCGACACGACGACCGGAAAGAAAGCGATGAAAATGGCGACGACGATGCACGACTTGCTGCCGACGCCGAGCCAGACGATGAACAGCGGCGCCAGCGCGATCTTTGGGATCAGCTGGAACATGACGATGTTCGGGTAGAGCGCCTCGCGTATCCAGGCCGAGAAGGTGATGGCGATCGCTAGGGCAACCCCGAGCAAGGTCGCGAGGCCGAAACTGACGACGGTCTCGATTGTCGTCGGCAAGGCGTGCTGGAAAAGGATCTCATAATTCTCCGACAGCACCGTCCAGACTGCAGAAGGCGGCGGCAAGAGCAACGGTGAAATCCGGGCCACTCGGCACAGGATTTCCCAGCCGACCGTTGCCAGTGCGGCGAAGCCGAGCGGCAACAAAACGCCGCGGCCGATGCGCCGCTGCCACCCGCCCGGTTCAATCTCGCCCAGCCGGACTGGAGAGGTGACGGCTTCCTGCAGAACGGCCATTTCGCAGGGAGCTCAGCTCACGTATTTGGCGAATTCGGCGAGGCGTTCGTGGATTCGCGCCCGCTCCGGCAGGGCGAGCTTCATTGGTTTGGCGCCCTCATTCAGCCGCCTGGAGCATGCCGGGATGTAGCGCTTGCTGCCGGGTTTCCTCGTAAGCCTCGAGCCAGGGCTGCGCCTCAGGCGCGAACAAATCGCCCGAGCGCGCGCCATAGCTGACGCTCGGATCGTCGACCAGCGGCGGGACCGTTCCGCTGTCGCGCAAGGCGCGCGTCGCATCGAGCAGCCGCAGCCGCGTCATCACGATCATCCGGTCGCTCGGCGCCAGATGCTCAAGGGTCCGGTCGGAGATTTCGCCCATGCTCACGGTCACCGCCGAATCCTGCCCGAACACCGAGGCAATGCCGGTGAAGCTGACCGTACGCTGACTGTCGCGGTCGATCAGATAGTCGTTGCCACTGTTGGCGACCGGGACCCAGCGGCCGAACCAATCGGGGGTGTTGGGCAGGGTCGCAACCTGGCGCTCGAGATAGGGGATCGGCGCTCCGGTCCGCGTCACCGAAAGTGGCTGGGTCCGGCGTCGCCAAGCGTACTGGAACGACATCACATGGGTGTCGTCCATCGGGACCCAAGCCTGGGCGATGATGTTGTCGGTCAATGGACCGTTCGGGAAGAGGGTCCAGAACGGCATCACGAAATGCGCGAAGCGGTAGTACAGGTGGCCCGGCTGCGCCGGCCGGTAGGCGGCGTACATGGCGCCCCAATCGGTCGCCTGCACGTGATAGCGCGGCGCCCGGTCGATCAGCTGGAAGCGTTCCGGATGGTCGGGGTCGACGTGCCCCACCTCGACCTTGCCGGTGTGCAGAAAGCTGAAATGCGAGGTGTCGATGTCGCCCTCGAGCGCCTGCAGCCAATTGCACTCGCGCTGCGCGCAATAAACGTAGGTCTCGTCGGGCGCCAATACGGTCGCTTCGAGCGCCGGCAACGGCGGCGCTATGGCGCGCTCACCCATATAGACGTAAACCACGCCGCCGCGCTCGGCGACCTGGTAGGATTTGGCCTTGATTTTGGGCAGGGCTTCCTGGTCGATGGGCAGGTTCGGCATCTCGAGGCAGTTGCCCGCCGCGTCGAACTTCCAGCCGTGATAGACGCAGCGCAGGCCGCCCTCCTCATTGCGGCCGAAGAACAAAGAGGCACAGCGATGCGGGCAGCGGTGATCGAGGACGCCGATCCGCCCCGCACTGTCGCGAAACGCGATCAGCTTCTCGCCCAAGAGCATCAAGCGCAGCGGATCGCCGTCGGCGGTCAGTTCCGTCGATAGGCAAGCCGGCAGCCAATACTGGCGCATCAGGGCGCCCATTGGCGTGCCGGGTCCGACGCGGGTCAGCAATTCGTTCTCGGCTGCAGTGGTCATGTTGCGGCTCCTGCGGTGCTGGTTGCGAGAAAATTCGGTCAGCCCAGATATTTGTCGAATTCGGCGACCCGCTGACGGACGCCGGCCCAATCCGCCTCGGTCAGCTTGATCTTGCCGGCAAAGCGGTTGGTGAACAAAGCATCGGGCTCCGGCCGCTGCATGCCGGGGCTGTTCAAGTATTGCATGACGAGGTCGGTCGTCTCGGCGTAGCTGGCCGCATTGGACCATCCCAGCCCGTGTTCGCGCGCCTCCGGGCGATCGATGCCGTGCTGCCACATACCAAGCCCGATGCGGGCGAATTCCTTGGCGCTGGGGTTGAGGGCCATCTCGGGCACCTCTTTGCGGAACAGCCCGAGCAATTCTTCCGGGTCGGTCAATGAAAACGCGAGTGCTTCGAGCAGGCCGCTCGTGACCGCCTCGCAGAGGGCGGGATCGCTTTCCAGCATCTTCTTCGGGGTCGCGATCGTCTGGTCGTCGTTGCGGATGCCGGCGGCGCTGTACAGCATCCAGCGGTTCTGCACGCCCTTCGACAGCATCGCTGGCCCGCTGCCCAGGGCGAAGGAGGTGATCGCGTCGACCTCTTTCTCCATCAGCACGCGCTCGAGCACTTTATTGTCGACATGGACGAACTCGATCGACTTGGGGTCAAGCCCGACCTTTGCCGCGTAGGCCGGGAAGAACGGGAATTCGCCCGAGGTCGGCACCGAGGCGATTTTCTTGCCCGCGAGGTCCTGCGGCTTCGTGATCGGGGAGTCGTCGAGGACGCCCACCCCCATCGTCGCGTCATAGTCGCAGGTTGCAAGTGCAATCAGCGGCAGGCCTTTGGCCACAGACAGGATCAATGGCGGCGCGGCGACAATGCCGAAGTCGAACTGGCCGCCGGCGACGGACTGCGCCGAGGCCATCGAGCCGAAGCCGCGGGCGATGTCGAAATCGATCCCGCGCGCCTTCATGATCCCTTTGGCGCGCGCGACATAGACGTAAGCAAAGCTGCCCTGGGCCAGCCAGGCAAGGGTGAATTTGACGGCGCGGGGTTCGGCAATGGCCGGCAATGGCAGCAGCGCGGCGCCTGCCGCCGCCCCGGCGAGAACGCCCCGTCGCAATATCCCCCGTCGTGATATACCGGGTCGCAGTGTCATCCGACCTCCCGCCCTGGCGTCAGCGCCTGCCATAGGACCGACGCATCAGCTGCTCAGCGAGCGCGACCGCCCCAAACAGCGAGACGCCGATCACGCAGAGCACAAACAGCGCTGCGAAAATGAGGCCGGTTTCCATGCGCGAGCTGGCGTACAGGATGTAGAAGCCGAGCCCCGCCTTGGCCGAGATGAACTCGCCGATGATCACGCCGATGATCGCCATCGTCATCGCGATCTTCATGCCGCTGAAAATGGCCGGCAGCGCGAACGGAAAGCGCACCATCACAAACGATTGCCATTCGGAAGCCGTCAGCGAGCGGCAGAGCCGCAATGCCGAGGCCTCTGTATTGGAGAAGCCGACCGCCGCCGAGATCACCACCGGAAAGAAGCTGAGAAAAGCGGCGAAGGCGACGCGCGACTCGCTGCTGATCCCAAGCCAGACTACAAACAACGGGGCGAGCGCGACCTTTGGGATCAACTGGAAGACGACCAGGTTGGGGTAGAGCGTTTCGCGCAGCAGGGGTGAATAGGTGATAGCCACGGCAAGTCCGATGCCGAGTGCCGTCGCCAATGAAAATGCCATTAGTGAGTCAAGGGTGGTCGGGATCGCGTGGTGCAGCAGAACGGGCAGATTGCGCCAAAGCTCAGCGGCGATCTCGACCGGCGGCGGTAGGATCACGGCCGGAATACGCATCGCAGTAACGACAAGCTGCCAGATCAGCAGCACTGCTCCAGCGGTCGCCAGCGGCAGGACGATGGGGCGCAGCTGACGCAGGTTAGGGCCGAAGATGGCTCGCGACGCGATCCCGGTCGGGCCCGCCGCGAACCGTGGCGCAGTGTGGCTTTCGACGGTCATGCGACGAGCTCCGGCCGCGCCGAGGTCGCGGCGATCCTTGACCCGCGGGAATGGCTCTCCTCGATGCGCTCGCGCAGATGGCCGCAGATCTCGTTGAACTCCCGGCTCTCCCCAATTGCGATCGGACGTGGCCGCGCGAACGGGATCGGCAGATCCTCTACGAGCGTCGCGGGGCGCCGGGTCATGACCAGCACGCGGTCGGCGAGAAACACCGCCTCGCGAATGCTGTGCGTCACGAACAGTGCGGTCTTGGTGTATTGCTGCCACAAATCCAGCAGCAGTTCGTTCATTTCGTCGCGAGTAATGGCGTCGAGCGCGCTGAACGGCTCGTCCATCAGCAGGAGCTCAGGGTCGTAGACCAGCGTCCGGCAGATTGCGACGCGCTGGCGCATCCCGCCCGACAGCTCATGCGGCTTTTTGTTCGCAAAGCCGTCGAGACCAACGCGTTCGAGCAGTTGCCGCGCGCCATCGCGATAGGCCTCGAGCGGGCGCTTCAAGATGCGGATCGGGAACAACACATTGTCGAGCGCGCTCTTCCACGGCAGCAATGTCGAATCCTGAAACATGATGCCGATGCTGGTGCGCGGTCCGGCCATTGCGGAACCGTCGACGGCGATTTGACCGGCCGTCACCGGCTCGAGCCCGCCGACCATCATCAATAATGTGCTCTTGCCGCAGCCCGACGGCCCGAGGATCGCGACGAATTGGCCGCGCTGAACGGAAAAGCTGACCGAGCTCACCGCCTCGACCGCATTTGGCGTGCCGTTGCGGTAGATCTTGCTGACCTCGGCGACCTTGACGTAAGATTGGCGTTCGACGACGGGCATGGATCGCTCCCGGGATATCCCCCGCAAGAGACGTGCCAGCCTTCGCCTTTAGCTCACATAGGGGCGGAACTCCTGCGCGTTCTTCTGGGTCTGCTCCCACTCGGCGGGCGTGAGCTTGAGGCTGCCGACGAAGCGGTTGGTCATCATGTCGGCTACGGCCGGCCGCTTGTCGGTGTCGCGGGCGATGTATTTCATCACGAGATCGGTCATCACGTCGTAATCTTTGGGCTCCATATAGCCCATCCCGTTCGTCCTGATGATGTCGCGCGCACTGACATAGATGTTGATTCCGGTGCCGACCCGGATCTGCTCGCGCGCCTGGGTCGCAAGCGCCATTTCCGGGACCTGCTTGAAAAAAACCCTCATTGCCTCAGCAGGATCGAGCATCGTTGCCTTGAGGCCTTGCAGTGCCCCGTCGACGAACGCAGCGCATAATTCCGGCTCCTCGGCGAGCCGTTTCGGCTGGGTCATCACGGCAGTGCCGTAGTTGAGCAAGCCGAAATCGCTGAACAGCATGAACCGTGCCTTCACCCCAGAGGCGATGTAGGTCGGCATCGCACTGCTGGCATATCCCGAGATCGCATCGACTTTGCCCTCGGGCAGCAGCCGGTCGCGCACCTTGTTGTCGACCTGAACGCGCGTGACCTTCGCCAAATCGAAGCCCGCGTTTTCGGCAAAGGCCGGAAGGAAGGGATACTCGCCCGAGGTTACCGTCGAGGCCAACTGTCTGCCTTCGAGGTCCTTCGGTGTCTTGATCGGCCCGTCGATTAGCATGCCGATGCCCATCGTCGCGTCATATGCGCAGGCAGCGAGCGCCACCGTCGGCAGCCCTTTGGTGGATTGGAGGATCGCGGCCGAAGGCGAGCACATGCCGAAATCGAAACGAGCCTCTCCGATCGCCTGCGCCGCGGCGACGGAGCCCGACCCCCGAGCGATGTCGACATCGAGCCCGTGCTTCTCCCAAAAGCCCATGCCCTTGGCGACAAAGGTGAACAGATTGCTGCCCTCGGCGACCCAAGGCAGAGTAAAATGGACGGCTTTCTTGTTTTGCGCAAATACGAGGCGGGGTAAGGTGAGACCGCCCGCGGCGACACCCGAGACCCTCAGAAATCGGCGGCGCGACAACCGGCGTGCGATGCTCATCGCTTTCTCCCCGTGATCGGGCTAAGAGGTCACCCTGTAGCTCGCAGGAAGCGTGCCATCATTGCCTTGGCACATGTATTGCGGCCGCTTCGGACGACCGGCGAAGGATCGGCGATGACCGGAGGAGTGAATTCGCAACATGCCTGGCCCGACGAAGGAGCCACGCGTGTGCCCGATTTAGTCTACCAGGACGCAGATCTCTACGAGGCCGAGCAAAAGCTGATCTTCCGCGGGTCCGTTTGGAACTATCTCGGCCTGGAAGTCGAGATCCCGTCAGTTGGCGATTACATCACCGGTCACGTTGGTGATACGCCGGTCATAGTCGTGCGGACCGCCGAGGGCGGCATCAACGCGCTGGTCAACCGCTGCGCCCACAAGGGCTCGGTGATCTACTATCGGCCATCGGGCCACATGTCGGAGCTGACCTGCCCCTATCACAACTGGGTCTAGGATATTGCCGGCAACCTCAAAAGCGTCGCCTTCCGCCATGGTGTCCGCGGACAAGGCGGCATGCCGGCCGGGGTTACATGCGGTCCGCAAGCGCTCGTCGTGCTCGCTCATCACGAATTGAAACCCTGCTGGTGATCCCGCTTTGAGCGGGCTGCCGTGATCGAGTTTATGACGATCCCAGGCGCTGCGCCGTCAAGCGGCACGAGCGTCCGAACGAAGCTCCTGCCAGCGCCGGCAAGCGACATGGTGATCTAAAACGTTTTCCAACGCTGGTTCGGTTGTGATGCAAGCCGGCTCGACATGGGGGCACCGGTTCGAAAAGGCACAACCCGCCGGCAAGCGCGCGGCGCTCGGCGGTTCACTTTGCAGGAGCCGGCCGGCGTGCTTGGGCTCGGGCTCCAGGCGCGGGATCGCCGCCAGCAATGCACGGGTGTAGGGGTGCCTCGGCGCCGCGAAAATCTTTCCTGTCGCCGCCAGCTCGGCGATGCGTCCCAGATACATTATCGCGACCCGATCACAGAATTGTTCTACCACCGAGAGATCGTGCGAGATGAACAGGGAGGTCAGCCCGAGGCGTCCCGTCAGCTCGAGCAGCAGATTGAGCACCATTGCCTGACGGCCATGTCGAGACCCGGCGGCTCGTCAAAGATTATAAAGCGCGGCTGCAGCAGCAAGGTGCGCGCAAGCGTAACGCGGCGCAGCTGGCCGCCTGAGGGCTATTTAACGAGATAGCGAGGTCCGATCCGTGCAGCTGGGTGTGTTTATTCCGATTGGCAACAACGGGTGGTTGATATCGACAACCTCGCCCCAATACCTGACGAGTTTCGATCTCAATAATGAGGTGGTGCAAAAGGCCGAGCGCTTCGGCTTTGATTTTGCCCTGTCGATGATCAAATTGCACGGGTTTGGCGGTCCGTCGCAGTTCTGGGATTACGATCTGGAATCCTTCACCCTGATGGCCGGGCTGGCGGCGGTGACGAGCCGCATCCAGCTCTTCGCCACCTGCGCCGTGCTGACCATGCCGCCGCCGATCGCCGCGCGCATGGCGGTCACGATCGATTCCGATTTCGCACGGCCGGTTCGGGGTCAATATCATTTCCGGCTGGCAACGCCGCGAATAGACGCAAATGGGGATCTGGCCAGGGGCGGAACATTATCGCCGGCGTTATGACTACTGTGCCGAATACGTCACCATTATGCGCGAGCTGTGGGAGAGCGGTCGCTCGGATTTGAAGGATGACTTCTTCCAGATGGACGACTGCTGGTGCCTGCCCTTGCCCACCGCCAAAATTCCGATCATCTGCGCCGCCCAGAGCGATGCCGGCACGCGCTTCGCCGCGCAATATGCCGGCTATAATTTCTGTGGCAGCGGCGGCGTCAATCAGCCGACTCGCGTAGCGCCGAGCGTCGCGCGGCTGGTGCAGGCGACAGCCGAGACCGGCCGCGATTGCGGCGCTCTGATCCTGCAGATGGTCGTCGCCGACGAGACCGACGCCGCGGCGGTCGCCAAATGGGAGCACTACAAGGCCGGCACCGATCTCGAAGCTCTGGCTTGGCGCGACGCCCAGGCGGAAGATGACCCGAGCAAGGACCCCTATGCAGCGCCAAACCGGCGCAGGACGCTGGGCGTCGACAAGCTGCCGACCAATCAGGGCGTGTTCGTCGGTTCCTACGCCACTGTGGCCGGCATGCTGGACGAGCTCGCCGCCATGCCGGGGGTGCGCGGCGTCATGCTGACCTTCGACGATTCCATCATCGGCATGGAACAGTTCGGTACCCGCATCCTACCGCTGATGCGCTGTCGCGACGTGCGCCGGGCGGTATAGGCAACCGGCCGGACGCCTCCTTTATCGTTTCCATGGCCGCAATCCACGTCAAGACCGCGCGCGTTTCTCCGCTGATGGACAGCAGGCGGGTGGCCGCGGCCGGGCGGCTCGTGCCGGCAGTCCTGTTGGCTCCCTCGCTGCTGTTCTGGTCGTCGAACCGATGCTGCTGTTGCTCGACGAGCCGCTAGGGGCGCTCGACAAGAGTTTGCGCCAGAGCATGCAGACGGAACTGCGCGGGCTGCAGCAGCGGCTCGGCGTCACAACGGTCTTCGTCACCCACGACCAGGACGAGGCGCTGACGATGGCCGACCGCATTGTCTTCATGCGTGACGGCTGGGTCGAGCAGATCGGCGCCCCAGCCGAGGTCTATCAGCGGCCAGTATCGCGCTTCGTCGCCGACTTTCTCGGCGCGGCGAATTTCCTTTCGCGGCCGGGTCGAGCGCGTCGCCGACGGCGTCAGTCTCGTCACCGTACCGAACGGGCCAACCCTCACCGAGCCGTCACCGCGGACGATCGGCAGCCAAGTGACCGTGGCGCTGCGACCGGAATCGATTGCGCTGCCGCCGTCCGCGGCCAACGGCGACCCTACGCTCAACACGACACCCGCTATCGTCGAGCAGGTGATCTATCACGGCTTCGTCACGCATCTTTATATTGCGCATGCCCAATGGCGCACCGCTGATCGCGTTCCGGCAGAACCGCGCCGAAATCGGTGGCGCGCCATCCACCCCCGGCACTTGGCTGCCCGCCTCCTGGCCCGCCGCAAGCGGCCAAATCGTCCGCGATGAGACGGCCGAACCTGCGTCCGCTTGACCAAGTCGTTATGCCCACGCTATGCTAGCCGCAGTTTTTTCAGGTGAATTTCGCGGCAAGCGGCGGCGGACCGAGTAAGGCCGGGTCGAGGCGTCGGAGCAGCATCAGCAGTGTGTCCGCTAGCGCGGCCAAATCCTTGCGCGCGGATTCCGATGTCAGCGCGCCGTCGCGGAAATCTGCACCGGTAAGGTAGACGCCGGTGGGCGCGACCAGAGCCCCAAACCAGCCAAGAACCTGGCGCAATTGCGTGTCAACCGCGAGATAGTGATGGGCGGAACCGCCCATCGCGACGATGCCCACCGGCTTTCCCTGCAACGCCTCGACCGGCACGATGTCGAGTAGGTTCTTCAGCACCCCGGGAAAGCTCGCCCGGTAGACCGGCGCGGCGATCAGCACCGCCGTTGCACCGGCGATCCGGTCGACTGCCTGGCGGGTTTCCGCTCCGTATCGGTCGAGCGGCCGCCCGTCGCAGGTATCGATAGGCGTCTCGGCGAGGTTCATGACATCGACGTTGATATCCTCGGCATCGCTGCGAACCGTCTCCGCCGCTGCCGCGATCGCCGCGGCGAGCCGGCCGGGCGGTGTAGCGGCCCCGACCACCATCAAAAGCCGTGCAATTTCAGCCATCGCCGAGCCTCCTCTTCGGGTAAGAGAGCAGAATGTGTGTACCCTGAGAACACCGTCTCAAATGCGGTTCGCGCCCTCCTCGCTCGAAACTGCACATGACGTGCCAGCCGCTCCCCTGAGCAGCGGCGGGTTGGCGCGCTTTGTGCTTCGCGCCACAATGCCTGGCGACAATTACAGAGCCGATGGGAACGCCCATGATCCTCACCGGAGAGCAATACCGGGACTCGATCCGCGACGGCCGCCAAGTCTGGATCAATGGCGAGCGGGTCAAGGACGTCACCGCGCATCCGATGTTTCGGCCGCTCGTCGATGTCCGGGCGCGCATCTACGACATGCAGCACGAACCCCGGTTCGCGGACGCGCTGAGCTACTGCAGCGAGGCGGGCGAGGTCTGCGCGGTCGCCCTCAAACTGCCGCGCACGCAGGCCGATTGGGGCGCCAAACGCGAGGCGGTCGAGGCGGTGCTGAACGAGATCGGCGGCGTCGTAACCCGAGTCGGCGACGAGACTGTCGGCGAGATGTGGTCGCTGTTCGACGGGCAGCAAATTCTGAACGAGGTCGATCCCGCCTTTTCGGAAAACATCCGCCGGCACGTCGATCGCGTCGTGCGGTTGGATCCGTTTCACGTCTCGGCCAACACCGACCCCAAGGGCGACCGATCGAAGCGGCCACAGGAACAGGACCCCGACATGCTGCTGCATGTCATCAAGGAGACGGATGCCGGCATTGTCGTGCGCGGCGCCAAGTTCGAAACCGCCGCCGCCTACGCCAAGCAGGCCTTCACGAAACCGACCATTGCCAATTGGGGCGATGCCGAGCTTTCAGACTATGCGGTCGGCTTCGTTTGCGACCTCGGCTCGCCGAACCTGAAGTTCATCTGCCGCACCGGCTTTGCCGGCCGCGCCCCTGTCGAGGATTACCCGCTCGCCAACCGCTTCGACGAGATCGATACGCTAGTCATCTTCGATGACGTGCTGATCCCCTGGGAGAACGTGCTGTTCTATCGGCATACGAAGGCGGCGAGCTTCATCCGCGCGACGCTGCACCGCTACAGCGCCTATGCCTTCGTGCTGCGCAGCCTCAAAGTGGCGGACATGATGATCGGGGCAGCGCTGTTCAATGCGCGCCAGACCGGCCTCGACAAGCAGCAGGCGGTGCAGGAGAAGCTGGCGCTGCTCGCCTGCTACCGCGAGGGCATCAATGCCCATCTGACGGCTGCGGTCGCGTTGGCCGAGGCGAGCCCGGGCGGCCTCTTGATGCCGAACCAATCGCTGCTCTACACGGGGCGCGTGCTGGCCTCCTCGCAATTGAACACGATGATGCATGTCTGCCGCGAACTGTGCGGCGGCCAGATCTGCGTCACCCCCGATTTCGCCGCATTTCAGGACCCGGAAACCGCACCGTGGCTCGAAAAATACTACACGATCAACGCCGATTGGCGGTCGGAGGACCGCCGGCGCCTGCTCGCCTTCGCGCGCGACCTGCTCAACTCCGATTACGCCGGTCACCGGCTGACCTTCCAGCTCTTCGCTCAGTCGCCGCCGTTTGCCCACCTTGCCGCGGTCTACCGGAATTTCGACTGGAACACACCGCTCCGCTTCGTCCACAAATCCGCCGGCCTCTCGGACCGGGTGCTCCAGGGCGTCGAGTTGCCGGCGACGCGCGCCGCCGGCAATTGATATCGAGCTGGTAATCGGACAGGCAATTTGCGACTGGATCGGCTGGCGTGCTTCTGGACTGGGATGCGCCCAATGCCTTTCGGAGGTGATGCCGGCGGGCACGCTTCTCTTCCTTCTCAGATAGGTTTGGTCCCAACCGCACGATCGAAGGGCTGAGGGACGAAATATTTCCCATCGCGCTCGGCCGGCCCGACTGCTCTGGCACATGATTTGCTGTAAAGGGTCAGATATACCCACTGCAGGATCACGTTTGACGACTCGTAAACTTTGGCGCGACTTGACCCGTTACGCTTTGCAAGTGTTCGAGCATTCGCGCAGAGGTTCGGCTTCTGCCGCAGTCGGCACGCGTGGCCGCAGGGTTGACGCCGAGGGCTGGTTCGACTGGCTGACGACGCCGCTGCTGTCAAATCGCGGGCGTGCGCCATTTTGGCTGCTGGCTGCTGTGACCGCCACCGGTACCTTGGCGATGTACAGATAGGCAGAGAATGTCGTACTGGTAAAAGCGCCACCCAACAGACCAACCCGCCACAGCCGCCGACCACCTGCAGGACGCGCGCTATCAGCAAAGTGCCGATCGTCGCTGCCCAGCCGGCGACTGCGCCCGCCGTGATGTACAGGACGAGGCCGGCGATCAGTGTCGGTCGCCGGCCGAATCGGTCGGAAACCGGGCCGTAGAGCAGTTGTCCTCCGGCAATGCCGAACAGATAGAGCGTGATCGCCTGCTGGATCCCGCGGCGCGACACGCCGAAATCGGCGGCCGCGAGCGGTAACACCGGAACGAGTTTGGGCCGGGCGATCGTGCGCGACAGCGCCGGCCCGGGCGAGGCGACCTCGCGCATGGCATTGCTGACCATGGTCCAGAGCCTGACACCTGGGGTCGGGCCAGCGGTCGGCGGGTTTCTCAGCGTATGGTTCGGCTGGCGCTCGATCTTTGTCATGCTGGTGGACCTCGGCCTCGTCACTCTGGCCGGCGTAGTCTTGGCAATGCCGGAGACGGCGGCCTCGCGCGGCTCGGGCCGCATGCTCCGTGGCTATCCGCAGCTGCCGCGCCCGCGGACATTCTGCGGCTATTTGCGACGAGTGCGATAGCGCTGGCCGGCGCAGCCCTGTTTTTTGTCGTGGCGGCAATCGGGAGCCTTACCGTCGTAACCGTTCTTGGGCCGATGATCCTGTTTTCGGTCGGCGTCGGCGCGGCATCGCCGGTTGCCATCACCGCGGCAATCAGCACTGACCCGCAGCTGATCGGCGCCGCATCCGGCCTTTACGGCTTCATGCAGATGGCCAACGGCGCAGTGTGCACCTTGATGGTTGGTCTCATTCCGGCCGATCCGGCATTCGCCTCAGCCACTGTCCTGCTCGCCGGCCTCCTTCTCGGCCAATTGT
>CAVTQA010000033.1:0-57014 GCA_963736715.1 uncultured Alphaproteobacteria bacterium
GCAGCAAAAGCTCGCCGAACGAATTGTGCCCGCGCGTGCCTTCCGGCATTGGACGCCCCCGGCCCCCGCCGGCGAACCGTCCGCGCTCGGCCGCTGATGGTGCCCCAAGCCCCTTAAACAACAACTCTCTCCTAGCCTCAAGGGCAGCGCGTCCGGCGCTGCGATCGGTCCGAAGTATGCAATGGGAAAAGGGCAATTTTACGATCGACACATAGCAACAACGCTATCGGTCCCCCTATATCCGTGGGCTGATCTGGAGCGCCCGGCCGCATGAAATTGGCGCGTCGGCGCTTGAATTGAGTTAAAGTCGGCGCGGGAATTAGCGCCGCCGAGCAATGACCACGACGACCGCCACCCGCCGTCTTGCCGCGATCCTCGCCGCCGACGTGGCCGGCTATTCGCGCCTAATGGGTGCCGATGAGGAAGGCACGCACGAGCGCTTCAAGGCGCATCTCGTCGAACTGCTGGATCCGAAGATCCGCGAGCGTCACGGCCGCATCGTCAAGACCACCGGCGACGGCGTGCTGGCGGAGTTTGCCAGCGTGGTCGACGCGGTGCGCTGCGCCGGCGAAATCCAGTGTGCGATGGCCGACCGCGATCTGGATCTCGCCGAGGAGCGCCGCCTGCGCTTTCGCATCGGGGTCAATCTCGGCGACGTGATCGCCGACGGCGGCGACATTTACGGCGACGGCGTCAACATCGCGGCACGGTTGGAGGGGTTGGCCGCGCCGGGCGGCATCTGCGTCTCGGGCACCGTCCGCGACCATATCGGCGATCGGCTGCCTTACGCCTTCGAGGATACTGGGGAGCAGAGCGTCAAGAACATCGCTCGGCCGGTTCGGGTCTATGCGTTGCGCCTAGAAGGCACAGCCGGCGTGCTGATGGCAAGCGGGCCGTCCACCACTTCACGTTCGCCGCCTGCTGCTGCGCCGCGCCTGTCGATCGTCGTCCTGCCGTTTACGAGCCTCAGCGACGACCGGGAGCAGCAGTATTTTGCGGACGGGATCACCGAAGATCTCACGACTGATCTGTCGAGGCTCGCGAATATGTTCGTGATCTCGCGAAATACCGCGTTCACGCATAGGAACAAGCCCATCGACACGAAGCAGATCGGCCGCGAGCTTTGTGTGCGCTATGTGCTCGAAGGAAGCGTCCGGCGATCGGGCAACCAGCTCCGCGTCAGCGCCCAGCTGATCGATGCCGCAACCCGATGCGCATCTGTGGACCGAGCGGTTCGACCGCGACACGGGCGATCTGTTCGCTCTGCAAAACGAGATCACGAGCCGGCTCACGAACGCGCTCGGCGTCGAGCTGATAGCCGCGGAGGCCGCCCGGCCGACCGAGCATCTCGACGCGCTCGACTACATTCTCCGGGGGCGTGCGGTTTTATTGAAGCCCCGGACGCCTGACACCCACAGGGAGGCAATTAATTTGTTCGAGCGCGCATTGGCGCTCGATCCGAAATCCATCGAGGCACAGGGTCGATTGGCGGCCATACTGGTGACCAACGTGCTCGTTGGGATGGCAGACTCGGCGGCGGTCGACCTCGCACGTGCGGAAGGGCTGGTCGATCAAGCCTTGGCGGCGTCGCCCCTCTATGCGCTTGCGCATTTCGCCAAAGGCCTTCTTCTGCTGTTCTAGACGCTCAAGCATAGCCCGCGGCTCCCAGTGCTCGGTCGAGCCGGGCGCGGCGGGCAGGGCGTCGAAGAGGTCAACGGGATGACCGAATTCGCCCGCATTGCTGCGGTCGAACGCTCTTCTGGAGAAGCCTCTCGCGGCGCCACCGCGCAGCCAGCGCTGCTCGGCCAGTAATACCTCCTGTTGATGCTCGGGAGACAGGCCGTCCGCTCCCGTACTCCGCCGCTCTACCTACGGCTACGATCAATGTCAATTATCTACGATCCAGATCAGGCAGCCGGGTTGGCCAAGGTAAGCCGGGATCTTGAACTGATGCAGGACGTGGCTCGTGACGAATGACATCGGCCGTGAAGGATGGGGCATCAGAGCGGGTCCATTCCCGTAGCGCCGTTACCGATCGCGGTCTGGAGCCGGTGCGACTGCGACACCGGAAGCGACGACGAAGGTCCGCTCGGCGCTCTGCGGCCGATGGCAGCAGGTTTGCCGCGGGGTCGGACCTCGTCGGTACCTCGGGAGCCGGTATAGCCCGCAGCTGCCCCATTCCAGACCTAGCCCGATCAGCTCAGTAGGTCCACGCGCGGCTATGCCGACGGAGTTTGATCCGCGCTCAGGCGGCCTTCCCGCGGGCGCAAAAGCAGGACACGGAGACCGGCAGATCGGCGCGAGCGGCGGCGAGGACCACGCGCTGGCGGATCATCGCGGTCTCCGTAGTCTCGCCGCGCCGCTCGAGGCAGTCTAGCAGCCCGCGCAGGGCCCACAAATTGTCGGGGTGGATTTGCGCGCGGGGCAGTGCGCCGCTGACACCGAGATCCTCGCGATAGACCACCTCGGCCTCCGCCGCTCGGCCCTGCTCCAGCAGCAGAGCGCCGAGCGCGTGGCGGATCGGCTGCATCCAGCCCCAGGGCTCGTCGTAGGGTAGGTCGTCCTCCAGAGCGATGGCGGCGCGGAGACGGTCGAAGGCTGCGTCGCGCTGGCCGCGGCGATAGGCGATCTCGCCCTCCAGCATCTCCTCGGCCACCGCCAGCAGCTGCACGCAGGGCACGTTGTGGAGGTACCGGGACTTCGGGACCCATTTCACGGCCTCTCGAAACAGTGCCTGTTCGGCCTCCGCAGCCGGCACCTCGCTCAGCGCGCCGTGGGCGACGCCCTTGGCGTAGTGGATCATCGCCACCGTGTTGCAGTAGAGGTCGCGGTCGGCTGGCAGATCCTGCGCAATGATCTCGCGCCATTTGCCGAATCGGACGAGGACGTGCTGCCTGATGGAAACGTAGCTCTCGAAAAAATCGGCCATGGGCGGAGAGGGGGTGCGCAGCACTTCCTCGGGCATGGTCTCGATCAGCTCGTCGGCGGCGGCGATGGCCGGCGCGTACTGGCCGAGGAACATGGCACCGTAGGCGGCGAAATGGTAATTGTGCACCCGGTAGCCCGAATAAAAGTTCATCGGCCCGGCGCGGTCGTAGAACTTTCGGTCGGCGACGATCGCCTTCTGATTCCAGTGCATAGCGTCGCGGTAGTGGCCGCATTGCACGTCTATGTGCGTGGGCATGTGCACCAGGTGGCCCATGTCGGGGGTCAGCTCGCGTAGGCGGTCGCCGGTTACCAGCGCCGCCTCCGGCTGCGGCGACATTTCCATCAGGTGGACATGGAGGTGCAGAAGGCCGGGATGGTGCATTGCCCCAGGCAGATGGTGGAAGGCGGCCTCGAGCACCTCGCGCGCCTCTAGCGTGCCGGCGCCGGGCGCGGGCTCGCCGGTCCGCAGATCCCACATGCGCCAGGGCGTCCGGTTGAGGATCGCTTCTGCGAAGATGGTGCGCAGATCAAGGTCGTCGGGATGCGCCTGGTGCGCGAGGCGCATGGCGTCGGCAAAGGCGTCATTCCAGGGGCGCTGATCGTCGATGGGGTCGCGCTGTGGATAGCGGGCCGGCAGCGCTTCAATCAGCGCGCGCTCCGGTGCGGTGACGTGCCCAACCAACGCGAGGGCAGCACGGGCCGAGCCATGGGCGCGGGCGAGCGCCGCGGCCTTACCGGCGGGGTCCTGCAGTTCCCAGGGGTAGTTGTAGTTCGGCCCCACGGCGTAGGCGATACCCCAATGGGCCATGGCACAGTTCGGGTCGGTCTCCAGCGCCTTCTCGAAGCAGGCAACAGCCTCCTCATGGTGGTAGCCGAAGCACCAGTTGAGGCCACGATCGAACCAACGCTGGGCGTCCGCCGAGGTGGTGGTCACCGCCCGGGAGTAGGGGCCGAGATCATAAGGATAGTCCATGTCGCCTTCTCGTCCCTCTCCGATGAAGTTGGCTCGCCGCGGGCAGATCATTGCCGACAACAAGGCCTGACGGCAGCGCTGCTGTTAATTAACGCCAATAAGGCGCACGGTAAATGATCGCTTTCTGCCGATCCAATCAACCGCGTCGGCGGTAAGGTATCCGCACGATGTGCGGGTCAAAGTCAGCACTCTTAGTGGCGGTCGCGGCTCCTGGCGCACGGCTCCGTCGATAGCTGTGCGACCGCAGCCACATGAAATTGTGCCGGGCAGCTTGCCGGCCGCTGATGTCGCGCTCGTCAGTCTCTGGATTGACCTCAACCAGGACGTGATCATTGATTATTGAAACGGTGTGATCGACTTCGATGAAGTTAAACCGCGGCTGCAACAGGTAAAGCCGTAAACGGCCTCGATCCCAACGATTGCAATAGCCCTCGTAATTGCCTTCGGCACCGCAGCTGCCACGAGCAGCTGGTGAGGTGCGACAATGCGCAGATCGGCCGATTAGCAGCGCGGGCACGCCGAGTTCGTCGATCCGCAGAGAGTTTGGCTCTTCAAGCAGGGACGGTAAGCCTCGCCACGTCAAAATTGTACACGCGGGCGGTGTTGCCGCCGGCGATCCCCGGATCGCGGTCCGGGGCAGGCTTGGCCTGTTCGTTGTCCGGCACGCCCTCCAGGATCTCCGCCAGGATCTTGCGCGATTGGGGGAACGTCAACTCGCTGTGCGGATAGTCCGAGCCCCACACCATGTTGTCCCAAATCATGTTGTCGGGGCCGATGATGCCGCGCAGGCGAATGCCGATGGCGTCCTCCTGGAAGCTTAAGACGACGTTGCGGCGGAAGAAATCGCTCGGGAGCATGCCGTCCCCCGCCTTCGCGAGGGCAGGCCCCCGCCTTCGCGAGGGCAGGCTCTTGAACCGGTAAATCGCCTCGCCGTGGCGCTCGCGGTACGTGTAATCCATGGTGGAGAGCAGGTGGGGAGCCCAGGCCAGCTCGAACTCGACGATGGCTACCCTGAGGCGGGGATGACGCTCGAAGACGCCGGAGAAAATCAGATCGCACATCGACAGCGCCGGATAGAACGCCTTCGTCGCGCGGCTGCTCGCGTCGCGCAGCGTCTTGTCGCCGGCCCCGCGGATCCTGCCCTGCCGTCGCGTGGCGGTGTGTAGGCTCAATGGCACCTCGAGCGCTTCGGCGGCGGCCCAGAACGGCTCGTACTCGGATCCGTCGTAGCGCCGGTGCTCGAGCGGATACTCGGTGATCATCGCGCCAGCGAGGCCCAGGCGGGCGGCGCGCTCCAGCTCCTTGATCCCGTCCGGGACGTCGTCCAGGTTGATCACCGCGATGCACTTGAGGCGGGCGGGATCGGTGCGGCAGCCCCCGGACGGCCGCCCTGCGGGCGTTCCGGGGGTCGGCGAGCCAGTCGTTGTACGCGCGAAAGATGGCGGACATCAGCAGCGTGTCCGCCACCTTGAAGTAAAAGAGCCCTTGCGAGGGATAGAGGACTTCACCAACCACCCCGTCGAGCGCCATGTCCTTGAGGTGTTGCTCGGGGTCGTACCCGCCGCGGTGCACGTCTTCGAAGCGACCCTGGGCGGAGATCGTCGCGGGGGCCTCGAACCGCGCGCCGGCGTTCGAGATCAGGCCGATCCCGGAGAGGATCTGATCCGCCTCGACCACGATCTGATCGGCGCCGTCGATCCGCTCTATCCGCGGCGCACGATCTCGGAACGCCGCATCGATGCGGGTCTGCCACAGATCGGGCGGTTCGAACACGTGAGAGTCAGACGAGAGAACCAGGGGCAGCATCGGCATTCCTTTCTGACTTGACCGCAAGTCTGACTTGACCGCAAGCAGCACCTTTGGCAACCGGCCCATCGCCGTCAAGGCGAGCGCGGTTAGTGATCCGTGCCGGCTGCCGTCAAGGTCGGCTAGGGTGTGCGCCGTGGAAAGGCGGCACCTTTCCAGTGGGTGAAAGGCCCACCCGACGATCTCGCTCCCGCCGGAAGCAACCGGAGCAGTCATGGAGGAGACGAAATGGCTGAAGCCTTCGGGTAGCGGGTCACGAATTGGTGACCGCGCGAGTGTGCAGGCCGCAACGTGAGTGAACGCTGAGCAAGCCTCGAAAAGGACGATGCGCAGGCCGACCCGACAACCCTTTCGGGGAAGGCTGATACGGCAGGACGAGACGAGCGAAGAGTACGTCCAGCCGCTGCGCCGGGGTAGTGGCGGCGGCATGTACACAAGGAAAGTGCGCGCAACACGGGAAGCCCCAATGCGTGATCAGGGATGATCAACCGGACGCCCGTGAGGGACGGGCCGGGCGCTCTGGGGTGGCGGAGAGGCTCGCAGTACCGTTGAAGCCGGTCAACGCCGGTGGAGGGAAGGGGCCTCAGTTCAAGACAGACGCAGGACGTAGTGAGGGACCTGGAGATTGGGCAACCTAGCAACTCCAAAAAGTGTTCAGAAACTGCAGACGGCGTTACACGCAAAAGCGAAGGCTGAACCCGGCTACCGGTTTTATGCCCTGTACGACAAGATCAGCCGCAACGACATCCTGGCACAGGCCTACGCCCTATGTCGCTCCAACAATGGCGCGCCGGGGATCGACGGCCAGGATTTTCCGGAGATCGAGGCATATGGGGTCGATCGGTGGTTGGCTGAACTGGCGCTTGCACTTAGGGACGAGACCTACCGACCGGACCCAATCAGGCGAGTGTACATACCGAAGTCCAATGGCAAGCTCAGGCCTCTGGGCATCTCGACCTTGCGGGATCGGGTCTGCATGACGGCGGCAACGCTGGTGCTGGAACCGATCTTTGAAGCCGACCTTCCACCCGAACAATACGCTTACCGGCCGGGCCGCAACGCCCAGCAGGCGGCGGTCGAGGTGGAAGAACTGCTGTTTCGCGGACACCGGGAAGCCGTTGATGCCGACCTCGCAGATTTCTTTGGGAGCATTCCCCACACCGAACTAATGAGATCGGTGGCGCGCCGGGTCGTCGACCGGCGGGTGCTGCATCTGATCAAGATGTGGCTGGAGTGCTCCGCCGAGGAAACCGACGACCGAGGACGGAAGCGACGCACGACCGAGGCGCGCGACAACGGCCGTGGCATTCCGCAGGGGTCACCAATCTCACCGCTGCCGGCGAATCTCTACATGCGCCGGTTTGTGCTGGGATGGGAGAAGCTCGGACTGCGGCAAAGCCTCGGCAGTCGGATCGTGACCTATGCCGACGATCTCGTGATCCTGTGTAGACGGGGCAAGGCTGAAGAGGCATTGCACTGGATGCGCGAACTCATGGGCAAGCTGAAGCTTACGGTCAACGAGGAAAAGACACGCATCTGCAAGGTTCCGGAACGGGAGTTCGACTTCCTGGGGTTCACGTTCGGACGGATGTATCCGCCCAGAACCGGCCAGGCACGCCTGGCATTACGGCCATCGAAGAAAAGCATCCGGCGCATGATCGAGACGATCCATGAGGAGCTGCTTCAAGGCGACAGCTCGCCGCAGGATCTTCTCGGCGAAGAAGGGCTGTTCAAGGAACTCAAGAAACGCCTGCTGGAACGTGCGCTCGGCGCCGAGCTGAGCGAGCATCTGGGATACGAGAAGGGCGACCCGGCCGGCCGCGGCGGCGGCAACAGCCGCAACGGGTATTCGAGCAAGACCGTGATCGGCGATGACGGGGCGATCGAGATCGCGGTGCCGCGCGACCGCAACGGCAGCTTCGAGCCGCAGATCGTCGCGAAAGAGCCTGCCCCAGCGAAGGCTGGGGGCAGACCCGGCTCGACGGGTTCGACGATCGGATCATCAGCCTTTATGCCCGAGGTCTGTCGGTTCGCGAGATCCAGGCTCACCGGCAGGAGCTTTACGGGGTCGAGGTCTCCCCCGATCTGATCAGCCGGGTCACGGACGCCGTGCTCGAGGAGGTTGGGGAATGGCAGAACCGGCCGCTCGACCCGGTCTACCCGGTCATCTTCTTCGACGCGCTGCGGGTCAAGATCCGCGACGAGGGCTTGGTGCGCAACAAAGCGGTCTATGTCGCCCTCGCCCTCAACAGCGAGGGCGAGAAGGAAGTACTCGGGCTGTGGATCGAGCAGACCGAGGGCGCCAAGTTCTGGTTGAAGGTGATGAACGAGCTCAAGACCCGCGGCGTCAACGACGTCCTGATCGCAGTGGTCGACGGGCTCAAGGCATGCCCTCGCGAAGGCGGGGGGCTTCCCCGAGGCGATCGGCACGGTGTTCCCGCTGACCACGGTGCAGACCCCGGATCGGGGTCCGGGGCAGGCTCTGCATCATTCATCTGATCCGTAACTCGCTGGCTTTTGTGTCCCCCGCCTTCGCGGGGCAGGCTGTGGAAGGACCGCAAGCTGATCATGCCCGATCTGAAGGCGATCTGCCGGGCGGAGACAGCCGAGGCGGCCGCCGCCGAACTCGACGCCTTCGAGGCCGAATGGGGCAAGCGATACCCGGCAATCGGCCAGGCGTGGCGGCGCGCCTGGCAGCATGTGGTGCCGCTGTTCGCCTTCCCGCCGGCGATCCGCAAGATGATCTATACGACGAACGCAGTGGAAAGCCTCAATCGCAGCCTGCGCAAGATCATCAAGACCGGCGGCAGCTTCCCGACCGACGAGGCGGCGTTGAAGCTGCTGTTTCTGGCGATCCGCAATGCCGGCCTCCATTGGCGTCGGCCGATTGAATGGACCGCCGCGGTAGGGCAATTTGCCATTCTGTTCGGCGATCGTTTTGAGCCTTCAGCGCGCTGAAGGCTCAAAACGATGAGATACGGCTCCTCTTACACAGAGATCCGGACACTCCCCTCAGAGGACAGCCCGTATGTTGGCGGGCCGCCCTGAGCATCAGCTCCCAATCGATGCTGTCGAAGAAGGCCTTGATATCGAGATCGAGCACCCCGTCGGAGCGCCAACAGCGCTCGCGAGCCGCGCGCACGGCATCGATTGCAGATTTGCCAGGTCGGTAGCCATAGGAATCGCGGTGAAACATCGGCTCCACGATCGGCTCCAAGTAGCGTCGGGCAACCTCCTGAGCGATGCGGTCAGCCACCAAACGGTCGCGTCCCACCAGTCGCCTTTGGAATATCGAACCGTCGCACTGGCGGAGGAAAGTAGCTCCCTGCCAACAGTCGGTTCCGGAGCTTGTAGAGGTTGCCCGATAGGTTGGCCTCGAACTCCGCAATCGACTGCCCATCCACGCCAGCCGCTCCCTGGTGGGCCTTCACAACCTTGAAGGCCTCCCAGACCTCCCGCTGCGGGATCTTGAACGGCTTTGCTTCGTCCATAGGCTCCTCCCGTTTCCAGTTGGCCAGTGGCCAAGGCCGAACAACGCAGCCCCTTCGCTCCAGCCCCATTACAGAGCCTTCGACGCTACTACGGGCTGCTCCGCCCCTGCGCCCCGCTTCGGTACTCTTGCCCTCACGGTTGGAGCCGCTTGCGGCTTGTCCCTCACGCCGTCGGCGTGACGAAGCACAGGTTCTCACGTTCCATACGAAAGCCTGGTCGAGCTTCGCGCCGCCTGCATGCCGGATGCCGCTCGGGCAGTATCAGGGCATCCCCCGAGCTAATCCCGGAGGAAGGGTCACCCCCCGGTTCTGACATCGCCTAATCCGCTTTCGACACTTCTGCAGCGGTTCGCTTGCGCTCGCCTCTCTCGATCGTGCCTGCCGAAATCTTGTCCCGGCGTTTCCGCAACGCTCATCACCACGGCTTTTCCCCGCAGCAGCTTGCGGTGGCTTGAGATCGGCTCCTGATCAGCGAACTCGAAGGGCCCTCCTTCATCTCTCGTACAGTTGCGTGCCGCACACAACCCATGCGGCGCTCGTGACACACGGTAGAGTCGGAGTGTGGCGCGGGTGGCTTTAGGTTGACCATATCTGTTGCCGCCCCTTTCGTCTGGCGGCGCCTCACTAGCTCGCCCGTTGTTCCCGTTTCCACACCCCGCTCATCGAACCGGACATGCAGATCTCCCGCATCCGGCTCTCGGACAAGACCTCACGCCTTCACCCACGACGGGCCGCGACCGAGCTGTGTCAGGCGTACGAGCCCGATGTGCCCGTAAAGGTGCGAGAGTGGATAGCTCCCGCCCTTGCGTCGCCTGACCTTATGCTTGAATCGGAGCCACCGGCGCAACCGTACAGCCGTGTAGGTGTCGAGCGCGCGATATGCTTTGCTGATGGTGCCGACACTGAAGTAATTGGCCCATCCGCGCGGCGCGCGGTTCAACATGTCGACAAGCTCTGTGGTCTGTTGCCAGCTACGCGCTCGGTCGGTCAGCGCGTGGATCTTTTCGACCATGCGCTTGATGCTCTTCTTTGACGGCCGGTAGCCCAGCCGGGCCTGGCCGGTCGTTGGAGAGTACATCCGCCCGAACGTATAGCCCAGGAAGTCGAACTCCCCGTCCGGAGCCTTGCAGATCCGTGTCTCCTCCTCGTTCACAGGCCTCGCACCCACCGGAAAGCGCCGCCTTGTCACGGCGCACACCCGTGGCGGACGACCCGACCGAACTCTCACTCTTCTCGCGCCCAAGGCGACACGGGCAGGCACTTAGGCGCAGCCTTGCGGTGCCGCATTGCGAGCAACAGAGGCCCACCGGCATGGCGGATACCGTGTCACACGCAGGGTTTGCGGATCAGTGGCGACGAGGCAATTTTCCCGCGGTGACTTATGACCAGCGGCGAGCCTGGTATTCCGCGGTCCCGGGGATGGCACTTCGGCGCCGAGCGTTAGGCCTCGGGACCCGGCAGCCTTCAGCGCCGAATTCGGGGAGAGCGGCGCGATGTTCGGCGGCGCGCCGTCGGTGCGCGCCGCCACCGAGGACCATCGCGATCTCCCCGGCGACCTCGTCAGCGGCCATCCTGACCGCTTCATCTATCATCCTGACCGCTTCATCTATCATCCTGACCGCTTCATCTATCATCCTGACCGCTTCATCTATATGGACATAACGCTGTGTTACGCCGCGTGAGACGTGGCCAAGCAGCGCGGCGATCGTGAGTTCGGAAAAGCCGAGATCGCCGGCGACGCTCGCTAAGGTATGGCGCAGGGTATGCGGCGTTACGTCGTTGAGCCCTGCTATCGCGCAGACGCGGTCGAGCACGCGCACGACACCAATGAAGTGACCCTCGCCCCGATCGGCCGGGAAGAAAAAGGGCGATTGCGCGGTTTGCGGTTGAGCAAGCAGAAGGTCGACCGCGGCACGGCCGATCACGCGAATCTGCGCCCCACTCTTGGTATCCGGGAATCGCACCGAGCGTCCCTCCTCGTCGAGCCACTCGCGCTGCAAGGCCAAGCCTTCCATTCGCCGGAAGCCGGTGAGCAGGAGGAAGCGGATTGCCGCGAGGCCGGTCGGGTGCTCGCCATCCGCTTCGGCCGTACGTATCTCCGCGCCGAACGTATCGAGCTCAACGCGGGTGAGGCGCCGGTCGCGCGGTACGTCGGCGAGGCGGCGAACTCCCTTAGCGGGATTGCGCTCGATCTTCTTCAGACGAACGGGCGCGTTCGAAGATCGCGTGAAGGGTGGAGATTTCGTGCCGCGACGCCGTCGCCGCCGGTGAGTCGCGCCGCCCCGGCTCCCCGCGCGCGGCTTTGATGTCTTGCCCGCGGCAATATCCGCCTGGGCGCCCTCTATGTCGCTGAGCGTCAGCGCGCCTACCTGACGTCTGCCGAGTAAACGCTTGATGTGCGCCTCGATCCGGCTACGGTCCATGGCGAGTGTCGAAGCCTTGATGGGCCGGCGGCGCCGGCCAAGGATTCGACCGGCCTGCGCCTCCGTTAGATACCACTCGCAGACTTCCGCGACGGTAGCGGCGTCGCCGGAGGTTTCCTTCTGCTCCGCCGGATCGATGCCCTTGGCGATTTCGCCCAGGAGCGCTTTCGCTTCGCGGCGCGCCTCCTCGAAGGTCATCACGCCGCAGCGGCCGATCACGCGCGCCGGCTGCGTCGGGCTGGGTTGCGATATTGCACAACGAAGCTCTTGAGACCGGACGTCATGATCTGGACGCCAAAACCGCGGAGTTCATGGTCCCAGGCGAAGAAATACGAACCGTTGACCCCAACTCTGGGAGGTTTTAGACTGTCGACTGTCTGTTTTGTGAGTTGCGCATGTAATATCAACTACTTGGATTAATTTAGCTTACATTATCACGGACGTGCCTCGTTGTAAGCAGGAAATCAGCATTTCAGAGCGCATTCGGGATCATGCTCGGCGGCAATCGGCATGGGCGGGCGGCTGGAATTCCAAGAGATGTCGGCACCATAGAGCACTATGGCGGAGAGCGGGATACATTGGCCCAGGCCGGCTCGAGCACCTTGCCAAGGTTGGGGTCGGGGGTTCGAAGCCTCTCGCCCGCTCCAATATCCAAAGCGAAAGTCGCGGGAAACCGCGGCTTTTCGTATTTGAGAAGTCTCGCTATAAGGGGAAGACGTGACCTTATGGGGAGGAACGATCGATGAGCCTGACACTGGAAGAAGCCAATCGCATCATTCGCGGCGCCCTGGCCAAAGCGCAGGAGCTCAACATCAAGATCAGCGCCGCGGTTTGCGACAGCGGCGGCAGGCTGATCGCATTGCAGCGCATGGACAATGCGATCTGGGCGAGCGCCTACGGCAGCCAGGGCAAAGCGGTCGCCTCGGCTGCTTTCGGCCGGCCGAGCGGCGAGATGGCCGAACGGGCCGACCAGCCCACCCCGCGCGGGATTGCCGCCGCGTCGGGCGGGCACATGATCATGGGCCAGGGAGCGGTCCCGATCATCCGCAACGGCGTCGTCGAGGGCGCCTGCGGGGTCGGCGGCGGCACCTCGCAGCAGGACGAGGACTGCGCCCGGGCGGGGGTCGCGCAGTTGTAGAACCGGGCCCCGGAGCTTTCGAGGGAACGCCGATGAAGATCGTCAAGGTTGAAGACCTGCACTGCGACGCCGGCTGGCGGGTCAATTCGTTTCTCAAAATCACCACCGACGAGGGGATTGTCGGGTGGTCCGAATACATGGAGGGCTACGGCGCGCAAGGGCTGACAGGGGTCATCTTGAAGCTCGCCGAGCGCTTCCTGATCGGCCAGGACCCGCGGCCGGTCGAGCGCCACAGCGCCCATCTCTACGCCGCGACGAGGCAAGCGGCCGGTGGGGTGAACCAGATGGCGATCGCCGCGATCGAGAATGCGCTCGTCGACATCAAGGCCAAGGCATTGGGCGTGCCGGTCTACGAGATGCTCGGCGGGCCGGTGCGCGACCGTCTGCAACTCTATTGGTCGCATTGCGGTACCTACCGCGCCCGCCATGCCGATCGGATCCGTGAGTGGGCCGGCGTCGACCCGGTGCGCTCGCTCGACGACATCGTCGCGCTCGGCGAGGAGGTCAAACGCCGCGGCTTCAAGGGGCTCAAGACCAACCTGATCCGCTTCGACCGTGCCAAGCCGTACATGTACGGCCCGGGCACCGGCAACCCGCCGGGCTTTCCCGAGCTCAACGTCGACCATTGGATCGTCGATGCCGCGGTCGCGCAGCTGGAGGCGTTCCGCCGCGGCGCCGGCCGCGATGTCGGGCTCCATCTCGACACCAACTTCAATTACAAGATCGACGGCTACATCAAATTGGCTCGCGCCCTGGAGCCGCTCGATCTGGTGTGGCTCGAGATCGACCTTTACGACCCGGCCGGCCTCGCCTTGATCCGCCGCTCCGCCCGCACGCCGATCTCGTCCTGCGAATCATTGTACGGCAGGCGCCAGTTCCGGCCCTATTTCGAGCACCAATCGGTCGATTACGCGATCATCGACGTGGCCTGGAACGGCATCCTCGAATCACTGAAGATCGCCGCGATGGCAGATGCCTACGAGGTCAATGTCGCGCCGCATAATTTCAACGGCCATTTGGGGTCGCTGATCAGCGCCCACATGTGCGCCGTGGCGCCGAACTTCAAAGTCATGGAAATCGACATCGACGACGTGACCTGGAAGGACGACATCGTCACCGTGCCGCCGGTCATCGAGAACGGCGACCTCGTGCTGCCCAAAGGTCCGGGTTGGGGTGCCGACATCAACGAGGAATTCGTCCGCGCCCATCCGCCGAAACGTTAAGGGGTGACCCCGTGACTTCGTTTCTGCCGCCTCTTGCCCCCT
Organism: uncultured Alphaproteobacteria bacterium; assembly: GCA_963736715.1. Taxonomy (GTDB): domain Bacteria; phylum Pseudomonadota; class Alphaproteobacteria; order ATCC43930; family CGMCC-115725; genus AP-15. The sequence goes on from CAVTQA010000033.1 coordinate 14,025, forward strand.
TTCCGCAAACACGACTGCGGCGCAACCGCCGCGATGCCTGGTCGCGCAAGCTGGTTGCCGAGAGCGTGCTGACCGTGGGCGACCTGATCTGGCCGGTCTTTGTCCACGACGAGGGCGACAGGGCGCCCGTCCTGTCGATGCCGGATGTCTTTCGCTTGCCGATCCCGGCGCTCGTCGATGCCGCAGGAGAGGCGGCCGAACTCGGCATTCCTACGATCGCTGTGTTCCCAGCGGTGCCGGACGCCCTCAAGGATGCGGAAGGCAGCAACGCGGTCGACACCGGCAACCTCGTCTGCCGCGCGGTCGCGGCGCTGAAAAAGGCTCTGCCCGAACTCGGGCGTGCTGTGTGACGTGGCGCTCGACCCGTTCACCTCGCACGGGCATGACGGGGTCATCCGCGACGGCTATGTCGAGAATGACGAAACGGTCGAAATCCTGCAGCGCCAGGCGGTTGATTCAGGCCCGCGCAGGCTGCGATATCATCGCGCCCTCCGACATGATGGACGGTCGCGTCGGCGCCGTGCGCCATGCGCTCGACGAAGCCGGGTTTGCGCGGGTCCGCATCATGTCCTATGCGGCGAAATATGCCTCGGCGTTTTACGGCCCGTTCCGCGACGCGATCGGCTCGAAGACCGCACTCGGCAGCGCCGACAAGCGCACCTATCAGATGGACCCGGCCAATGGCGACGAGGCTTTGCGCGAGGTGGCGCTCGATCTGCAGGAGGGCGCCGATATGGTCATGGTCAAACCCGGCATGCCTTATCTCGACGTCGTCCGGCGCGTCAAGGAGGCCTTCCGGGTGCCGACCTACGCCTATCAGGTCAGCGGCGAATACGCGATGCTGCACGCCGCGGCCCAAAATGGCTGGCTCGACGGCGAGCGGGCGGTCATGGAGAGCCTCATTGCCTTCAAGCGCGCCGGCGCCGACGGCGTCCTGACCTATGCCGCCGTCGAGGCGGCGCGCCGCCTCAAAGCCGGCTGAAAGCCGAAACTCGCAGATCGAGCGGCCCGGTTGTTGCAGCGCTGCCGCAACTTGCGGTAGTTGTTGCCGATCGGGCGGCGTGGATGAAAGAACCTCGCCGATCCGCGGCAACGAACAGGGAAGGGTCCGCTATGTCAAATGGCGAGAATGGGCATAATCTGGGCAACGCAGCTCATCTCCGCGCCAATGTCACGCGCCGCCGGGTGCTGCGATGGAGCGCGGCGGGCGGCGCGGTCGGGCTTGGCGCGACGCTGCTGGCCTCGGCACCGTGGCGCGCCGCCTTCGGTGAGGCCAAGCCCTACAAGTTCGGCACAGTGCAGCCGCTGACCGGGGTGGCCGCCTCGGGCGGCAAGACCGCCCTGGTCGGGGTGCAAATGGCGGTCGATCGGATCAATAAATCGGGCGGCATCATGGGCCGCCCGGTCGAACTGATTGTCGGCGACGACCAGTCAAAGCCCGACACCGGCCGGCGCGCCGTCGAGAAGCTGGTCAGCGAGGACAATATCGACGCCCATATCGGCGGATTTCTGTCGAACATCTGCCTCGCCTGCACGCCGGTCTGGGAAGAAAACAAGATCGTCAACATGATCGGCGTCTGCCTCGACACGACATTGACGACCAGCAAATGCGGCCGTTACACGTTCCGCAGCTTCGACTTCGCGCCGGCGCAGGCGAAGGCGTTTACCCCTCACCTCGTAAATAAGCTCGGCAAGCGCTGGTACATCGCCTACGCCGACTATGCCTGGGGCCAGTCGACCCGCGACGCCTATGCGGCCGGCATCAAGCAAAATGGCGGTGAGGTCGTCGGTACGCTCGGCATACCACTCGGCACCGCCGACATGACGCCGTTCCTGTCGAAGATCAACGGCGATTTCGACGGGTTGTTTCTTATTTTCTTTGGCCCGGATGCGATTAACTTTGTCAACCAGGGCTATGATCTCGGCCTCGCCAAGAAATACAAATTCGCCGGCGACGGCGCCGTCGCCACCTCGACCCAGCTGCCGGCGATGGGCAAAAAGATCGAGGGATTTGTCGGCATCGATCGCTATGTGCCGGTGTTCGACGAGCCGCTCGACACGCCTTACCTGCACGCCTTCTATGATGAGGCGCTCACCCGCTTGAAAAAGGTCGATCCGTCCGGGCCGCTGCCCGACCGCTATGTGCAGTCCAACTTCGAGGCGGTCAACGCGCTGAAGCTCGGCATCGAGAAATCCCAGTACCAAGGCCGCGATGATTCGCCAAAGCTGGTTGCCGCGCTCGAAGGCCTCGAAATGAAGGAAGGCCCCGATTTCCCGACCGGCGACAAGGTGCTGCGCAAAGAAGACCATCAGGCCTTCACGCGCGAGCTCGTCTTCGAAATCAAGGACGGCAAATACCACGTCCTCGACGCAATCTCATGGGAGAAGACGGTGGTGCCGCCGGCCTGCCATTTCGCCGCCGCTTGAGAACATCGTCCGCCGCTCTAGAGCACGCGCCTGGGGAATTTTTGCCGGGTGCGGCGCCGTTGTTGTGGACCGAAAATCTCACCGTCCAATTCGGCGGGCTGACCGCGCTCAACCAAGTCAATTTTGCGGTCGAACGGGGCGAAGTGCGCGCGATTATCGGCCCGAATGGAGCGGGCAAGAGCACGTTATTTAATTGCCTGACTGGGGTATTGCGTCCCTCCTCAGGGCGTACCCGGTTCAATGGCGAGGACATCACGGGAGCGTCGCCCGACCGCATCTCGCGCAAGGGCATCGCCCGCTCTTACCAGATCACCAATATCCTGCCGAACGCGACGGCACTCGAAAACGTCCGCATCGCCGCTCAGTCGCGCCGCCACGGCTGGAGCCTCTTCACCCATTATCGCGCCTATGGCGACATCATCGGCAGGGCCGAGGCGGCCCTCGAGGCAGTCGGCCTGCGCGGCAAGGCGGGGGAACTGGCCGCCAACCTGTCGCATGGCGAGCAGCGCAACCTCGAAATTGGCATAGCGCTTGCCACTGAGCCACAGCTCCTGTGTCTCGACGAACCGACAGCCGGGATGAGCGCGGCTGAGACTCACGACACGATGGAACTGGTGCGCCGGATTGCCAAGGATCTGACGATTTTGATCGTCGAGCACGACATGCAGGTCGTCATGGAGTTGGCGCAGCGGATCACCGTGCTCCACTACGGCGAGATCCTGGCCGAGGGAACGCCGTTCGAGATACAGCAGAACCCCCGGGTGCTCGAGGTTTACTTGAAGACATGAGCCCGGGGGGTACGACGGTCCAACCACTCGTCAAAGTCGAGGACATCCATACCTACTACGGCAAGAGCCACATCCTGCACGGGGTGTCGCTCGAAGTCGGAATAGGCGAGGTGGTGGGCCTCCTCGGCCGCAACGGGGTCGGCAAGAGCACCACCTTGAAGGCGATCATGGGCCTCGTCCATCCGAGCCAGGGCAAGGTGCTCTTCGAGGGTCAGCCGATCAACCATTTGCCGGCGCACCGGCTGGCGCGGCTCGGGATCGGCTATGTTCCCGAGGATCGGCGGATATTTCGCCTATTGTCGGTCACCGAAAATCTCCGCACCGGGCTCGATCGCCACGGTGTGAGCAAGGCTCGAAAGACGGAGCTGTTGGATAAGGTCTACGGTTACTTCCCGGTATTGGCCGAACGCCGCAACCAAGCCGGCGGCACGCTGTCCGGCGGTGAGCAGCAGATGCTCGCCATCGCGCGGGCGATGATGCTGGAGCCCAAAATCATCCTGCTGGATGAACCAACCGAGGGATTGATGCCCCGGATGGTCACCGAAATCCGAAACATCATCGACGTGCTTCACCGCGAGAACGTTGCCGTGCTGCTCGTGGAACAAAATGTCCCGCTGACCTTGGAAGCAGGCCAGCGGATTTACTTCATCGAAAAAGGCGTCGTCCGGCACCACGCGTTGGCGTCCGAGCTGCGTGTCAACGACGCCGTGATCCATCAGTATCTGGGGGTATAGCGTGGGCATTCCCCTCGAGCAGATCCTGATCCAGACGATCAACGGCGTCGTCACCGGCATGATTCTGGCGCTCGTCGCCTCGGGGCTCACCTTGATCTTCGGGATCATGGAGGTGGTCAATTTCGCCCATGGCGAGCTGTTCATGCTGGGCGCCTATGTCGGCGTCCTCATATTGGCGGCGACCGGCAATTTCTGGATTGCACTGGTCGCCGCAACACTGCTCGTCGCGCTGCTCGGCGCCGCTATTTATTGGACCACGTTGCGCCCGCTCCTTGGCCGCGACCCGCTCTACACGATCCTTGCGACGTTTGGAGTCTCACTCGTCCTGCAGAATTATGCGCTGTGGCAATTCGGCCCGGTGGCGCGCAAGGTCGCAGAGCCGTTTACCGGCCAGTTCACGCTCTTCTATTTGGACTATCCGTGGTACCGGATTGTGATTGCGTTGCTGTCCGCCGCGATCATCGGGGGGCTTTGGCTGTTCCTTAAATACGGCACCTGGGGCATCTGGATTCGCGCCACGACGCAGGACCGCGTCATGGCTCAGGCGATGGGCATTCCGGTGCCGTGGGTTCTGGCCGCAGTCTTCGCGATCGGCTCCGGCATGGCGGCAGCCAGTGGGGTATTGTTCGGTCCGTTGGTCGGCGTCAGCCACGCGATGGGCGTGGATTGGATCCTCAAGGCGTTTATCGTCGTTGTGGTCGGCGGCATGGGGAATCTCGCAGGCTCCATCGCCGCCGCCATCTTCATCAGCCTGTTGGAGGCTTACGCCTCGCTCTGGGTCAGCCCGGCTCAGGCGGTGATCGTCTCGTTTGTCGTGCTGATCCTGACCCTGCTGTTCAGGCCCACGGGGCTCTTCGTGCCGACCCCCAAATGAGTCTCGCGTCGGGAAACGCCCCTCACCCCAGCCCTCTCCCCGCGAGCGGGGAGAGGGAGGGACCCGCGAAGCGGGAGGGTGAGGGGCAGGCGAGCGCGCGCCGGGCGGCGGTCTATTGGACGGGATTTTCCGTCATCCTTGCGCTGCTGACCGTAGCGCCATTGGTGCTGCCCGAATTTTGGCGGCGCTTCCTCACTGAAATTCTCATCTGGGGCCTGTTGGCGATGTCCTCCGACATCCTGATCGGCTACACCGGCATGGTGTCGTTCGGCCATTCGGCCTTTTTCGGGCTCGGGATTTACGGAGCCGCAGCCGCCCTATTGCTGGTCAGTCCGCCCAATCTTCCATTGGCGCTCCTCTGTGGGCTGATCGCCGCCGCCGCCGCGGCTGCCTTTGTCGCGTACTTCTCGACGCGCTTGCGCGACATCTATTTCTCGATCACCACTTTGATCTTTTCCCAGATTTTCTACGTCGTCATCTTTACTTGGACAGACCTCACCGGGGGTGAAAACGGTCTGACTTTCAGCCGTCCGCCGCTGGGGATTCCGGGTCTCTTCTCGGTCCGCTTCACGCCCGACACGCTGCACTGGTTCGTGCTCGGCGTCGTCGTTTTGTCATACCTTCTGCTGCGCCGCATAACGCAGTCGCCCTTTGGCATGGTGCTGCAGTCGATCCGGGAAAACGAGGCGCGCACCCGCGCCATCGGCTATCCGGTCGAGCGATACAAGATGGTTGCGGTCATGCTCTCCGGGTTGTTCGCCGGGCTGGCCGGGGTGCTCTACGCGCTGCAGAACCAGTTCGCCGCGCCCGATTTTGTGTTTTTTTTGGTCTCCGGCGAAGTCATCATCTACAACGTCATCGGCGGGATCGGCACCCTCGTCGGCCCGATTGTCGGAGCCGCATTCTTCCTGCTGCTGCGCGAAGGACTGTCCCGCTTCTTCACGGAATACTACTTGATCTTCGTTGGCCTGGTCTTCGTCGCGATGGTTATCTTCGTCCCGCAAGGGCTGCTCGGCTTCGCGCGACGCTGGCTCAACGAATAGCCCCGCCGCTCAGAGCGCCGAGCGGCGGCTGGACCCGCCGCCGTCGATCGTGACGATGGAGCCGGTCGTGTAGCCCGAAAAATCGGAGGCGAGGAAGGCGGCCATCCAGCCGATCTCCTCGGGCTTGGCGGCGCGGCCAAAGGCGAGCGGTTTCATGTATTCGGTCCAGCGCTCGGCGTCGCCGAACTGGGTCTGCGCCCGGGTGCGCATCAATGTGACGAGCCGGTCGGTCATGACCGGGCCGGGGTTGATGCCGACGACCCGCAGGCCGTCGCGCGGCGCCGTGCCGCCCATCGCCCGGGTGAACGCCATCAGCGAGGCGTTTCCCGAGGAGCCGGCGACATAATCGAAATCGGGGTTCTCGCCGGCAGCGCCGAGGATGTTGATGATGACGCCCTTCTTGCGCTCGCGCATCAGCGCATAGAACCGCCGCGTCATGTTGATGTAGCCGAACACCTTCAGATCCCAGGCGGTGCGCCAGCGCGCCTCGTCGATCGCGTCGATATTGCCGCCGGGGATCGCCCCGGCATTGTTGATCAGGATCTCGGTGTCGGCGCACGCCTCGGCGAGCCGGTCGACATTGCGGCTATCGGAGAGGTCGAGTGGGTAAAATCGGACCGCGATATTGTGCTTGGCGACGATCGCGGCCCGTGCGGCCTCGAGGTCAACCGCAGTACGCGACACCAGCACGACATCGCAGCCCTTCTGGGCGAGCACCGGCGCCGGCACCACCTTCCATCTGATCCTGCCCCTCCCCCTTTATGAACCCCGCCGGGCGCGAGCGTCACCGACGTGACAATCATGCTCTAATCCTACGCCGGCTTCGCTGATTTCGCTGTTATTTGCAGCGAAAAGACAGCCAGCGGGACGATATAGCCGAGAAACGCTGACCTGACGGAGCTCGTGGCCGATCAAGAACAGCAAAACGTTCGCTCATCTTGGCTGTTGTTCGCTGTTACTGGATTGAAACCTATGAATCTTCGAGAAAACCATTCGAATAGACAGGCAGGTGCTATTTCCGACGGGAAATCGGATATCATGAGATTGCGGCGATTTTCGGGTGGTTCTTTTGAGGCTCCTCACTTAACCAGAGCGAAATTCTTCATATAGGTGGTCTCGGACAATGCCGGGCGAGCACGGCGCGGCGGCTCGTTCTCGGTTAGCCCCGAATCCCTCGGTAATTCTTGCGCCAACGAACGAACGACGGCTTCCATCACGGGTGGGCACACGCCATTCCCCAGTAATCGGATCCGGTCGCGACGCGTCCCGTTATCGACCCGAAACCGGTCGTCAAACCCCATGGCGCGTTTCAGTTCCGGCACTTGGAGCATCCGGAGCATCGCCGTGTCGCGCTCCCAAGTGACGAGGCCAAATCGGTCCAGTGTTGTAAGAGTCCGCAGTGGCCGATCGAGGCTCTGCCAGCCTCCTCCACCGTCGGATCCATAGTATACGACCAGAAATGGCACACCCCGCCCAAGAACCCTGGTTGCCCGATCAGCTCGTTCCATGGTTGGCACGGCCCGGTTTTCGCTGTAAAGCGGGCGCGAATCCCATGTCCCTGGAGGATCAAGGATCTCGCTTGCTGTTCTCCAAGTTGTGGCGGGGACCCTGAGAGGTTCCGGAACAATTTCGCGATCACAGATCACGAACAACCGACGCCGCGTCTGGGGAACTCCGAAATCTGCGGCGTCCAGGACTTGGGGTCGTACATGGTATCCGAGTTCCTGGATCTCTTCGATCAGTGGGTGGTATCCCTGCCACCATCGCATTTGGATCACGTTTTCAAGAACGATCCATCGCGGCCTGAGCTGCCTTGCGAACCGGAGCACGTAACGAGCAGACAGCCGGCTCTGCTCATCCCGAGGCCTTCCGCCCTTGGCACAGGTGTGGTTGGTGCATTCGGGTGACGCGAGGATCAGGTTTATTTTGCCGACTTTGCCGAGAAGCGTAGTCCCCGAGCGCGCATCGAGGTTGGCGTTGAGCGCAACCGTATTAGGAAAGTTCAACTTATAAGTCTGGATGGCAAGGGGACAAGCATCAATTCCGCATGCAATCGTTGCGCCTGCATTGCGAGCCCCGAAACTGCTTCCGCTAGCGCCGAAAAACAGATCAAGTACGGTGATCGACACCCATTACCCCACCACTCACATCCTCCCTTCTCTGCCTTTCCTTTTGCGCGAGGTCAACCACCGCGTTATTTCCGAGAGGGTCATGCGCCCGGATAAGGACCCGAGTCATACGACTAACGCAGCGAGTCGGATTGGTTTCAATCTGATGCTCCCAGATCCGGACGACCCGCCAACCCATCTTCTCAAGGGCACGATGATTAAGTCGGTCGCGTCGCCGGGTTGCTCCGATCTTTGCCTCCCATTTTTCTGAAAGCTTGTGGCGCCATTCGTTGAATTTCCACCCGTGCCAGAAATCTCCGTCAATGAAGACGGCAACCTTCAGCTCCCGGAAGACAAAGTCTGGCCGACCGGGGAGATCGGGAGAGTGCCTTTCCCATTCGAGACCCCGATCCGCGAGGGCTTCCGCCACCAGCCGTTCCGGTCCTGTATCCTTGCCACGAATGCGCGACATGACGCGCGACCTCGTTTCGGCCGGCATAATGTCGCCGCGATGCGCTCTCGGGCGCGGAACGTATCTCGTCATGCCCCACCGGTACCGCGTTAAGCAGTTTTATACTACTATTACGGACTATGCCGCACATCAGCACATTGGGTATGAGCGAAGCCCTGGATAATTTCCTGCCCCAAAAGGCGCTTCATTCAATGCTGCCATGAGAGCGGGGCAGGATCTCCCCCCGACAGCGCCGTTGCTGATGAACTCGCTCCGGGCACTTGGGTACACTACCGCTGCCGCCTTGGCCGATCTCGTCGACAACAGCATAGCGGCCGATGCTCACCGAATCGCGATCACCTTCCGGCCGGTGCCGATGCCGTTCTGGTCATCCTGGATGATGGATGCGGCATGGACCAAGTCGAGCTGGTTGAGGCCATGCGTTTCGGAAGCCGGGACCCACGGGAACCGCGCCAAGGCATGGACCTTGGTCGTTTCGGGCTTGGTCTAAAAACGGCATCGCTGTCGCAATGTCGACGGCTCACGGTCGTCTCACTGAAAGCGGGCAACATTTCGGTCGCGCGCTGGGACATCGAGGAGTGCGATCGGCGGCGGTCCTGGTGGCTTGAGCAGCCCACCGCGAAGCTGTAGACCGGAAGTCACGACCACCCTTCTCGAACGAGGGCACGGCACGGCAGTCATATGGGAAGAACTGGACCGTCTCGTCGGTCCAGGCTCCGGTCCCGTGCAAGGAGCGGACGTAGTCGTCGACAGCGCAGCCAACTGGCTCGCACTTTCGTTCATCAATTCCTGTCCGGCGAGATGGTCGGGCCGTTCTCGATCACTCTCAACGCTCGGCCTCTTGACAAACTGGACCCGTTCCTTGAGGGGCATGTCCGCGGCAAGAGCCTCATAGTAGAGATCCCTCCACGTTGAGGGTCATCCGGTCTGCATCTCGCCTTTCGTGTTGCCGTTTCCATCAAGGCTTAGGCGTGATGATCTCGACCGAGCTGGTGGCCGGGAAAGCCTCAAGGTCGGTCACGGGTTCTACATTTACCGTGGCGGGCGCCTAGTTGTTCCGGGTGGATGGTTCCGTATTGTTCCGACCGATGAACTCGTGAGGCTCGCGAGAATCCGGGTTGATGTGCCGGTCGAGCTGGATCACCTATGGAAAATCGACGTCCGGAAAACGACCGTCGAACCGCCGCTCGTCCTGCGAGACAATCTACGGCGGATCGTGGGCGCAGTCACGAACCGCAGCCGGCTCGTGTACGGCTTTCGAGGAAGGCGCGTGTCCCGGGACGAGGTTCCGTTGTGGGCGCGCCACGAGTTGAGAGACGGTGCGGCGACATGGCGGATCAACCGTGGGCACCCGGTCGTCATGGCGCTCTTGTCAGGTGCCTTCAAGGATGGCGATGCCGAGCGGGTACTCAAACTGATCGAGGAGTCGGTCCCGGTCCACGACATCCACGTCCATGTCAGCAATGACCTTCCGGTGGCAGAGCCCCAATCGGCGACCGAAGCGGACCTGGAAGACCTCGCTCGACGCCTTGTTCAAGCGTTCAGCGACAAGCCGGAGATGGTCAAAACCCTGCTGGACCGGCTCCCATTGATGGACCCGTTCAACCGGCAGCAGGATGCCGCGCGCCGGATTGTTGAGAGACTGAGAGAATGATCGATACTCCCAAGGCATTAGCCGCTGCCGTAGCGAATTTCCTGACGCTGGACCCGCCGCCGTCTGAAGCGTCTATAGACGAGGTGCTCAACCGGTTTGCGCCTATCGTCGGCGATGAGGAGAAGGTCCGGGAGGCACGCCGCCTTCTACACGCGCGCTTTGCGATCCGAATGGAAATGGGCGAAACGCTCAAAGGCGACGACGAGCACCAACCTTGGCTCAATGCACGCCGTAGCGCGATCGATCCCTTCTATTGGGAGAGATACCGGGAGATGCTCGTACGGATTGGCTGGTCTCCGCTGGTCGTCTCGGTTCTTCACCGATCCAACGATGAGCTGCTCGATCTTACGGGCAATCCTGAGAAGCCGGGAACGTGGAAGCGGCGGGACTTGGTCGTCGGCGATGTCCAGTCGGGAAAGACGGCTTCGTATTCCGCATTAATCAACAAAGCAGCGGACGCGGGATACCGAATGGTGATCCTGCTGACGGGCATGCTGGAGAACGTGCGCCGGCAGACGCAGGAGCGACTGGACTCCGCCTTCGTAGGGTTCGACAGCCGCGATTTTCTGACCACCGGGGGTCAGGTAAGCCACAAGAGCCGCATCGGGGTTGGCTCGATCAACGGGAGTCGCGACGGGATCGTCTTCACGTCGCGCGACAACGATTTTCGCCGAAACACCGCCTCTGCTCTCGGAATTTCGCTCGACGCAGTCCGGGAGCCGGTGCTGGTGGTCTCCAAGAAGAATAAGGCTGTCTTGGAGCGTCTGGCCGGGTGGCTTAAGGCACGCAATGCCGACCGGGATGGGAAGATCGACGTTCCGATGTTCTTGATCGACGACGAGGCAGACAATGCCTCGATCAATACGCGGCCGAACCCGACCGAGACAACGGCGATAAACAAGGCGATCCGGGACCTCCTCAAAATTTTCCGGCGCTCGAGCTACGTCGGTTTCACCGCCACCCCATTCGCAAACATCTTCATCGACCCCGCGTCGACCGACGAAATGCTGGGTGATGACCTTTTCCCATCCGATTTTATCCACGTCCTTGAGCCACCCAACAATTACATCGGGATGAATTTGCTCTTCCCGCCGCTGGAGCCCGACGACATGGGCGCCGGCGCGGAGCCCGAAGGTCCCATTCGCACGATCTCAGATGAAGGCGACTGGTTGCCACCCGATCACAAGAACTACGCGGAGGTCACCGGGCTATCCAACTCCCTGCTGGAGGCGCTGCGGTGCTTCCTGCTCGCGACCACCATTCGTGACCTTCGTGCGGCTCGGGATGCAGATAGCGGCGGTGGGGGAATCCATCGCTCCATGCTGGTGAATGTCTCACGCTTTACGATTGTCCAGAACCACGTCGCCGACGCACTGGATGTAGCAGTCGATGAAATCAGGCGAGCCGTCCGTCTCTATGGCAGCTTGTCACCCGCGAGAGCTGAAAGCTCCAGTCCGGAGATCGCCGCGCTTGCCCAGAGTTGCGCGACGGAATTCGCCAACTGCGGTTTTGCGTGGCCCGAAGTTCTCGCGGCACTGCACGAGGCGATATCGCCCATTGTGGTCCAGCCCGTGAATCAGACGAAGGGAGCGGCTGCTCTCGATTACTCCAAGGTCACGGCTCCGCCGGGGGTGCGTGTCGTTGCAGTCGGCGGCAATAGTCTCTCGCGAGGCTTAACGCTTGAGGGTCTTTCGACGAGCTACTTTCTGCGGAATGCCCGGACCTACGACACGCTGCTTCAGATGGGTCGGTGGTTCGGCTATCGCGACGGATACGACGACCTTTGTCGGGTATGGGTGACTGCCGAGGCTGAGGGCTGGTATCGGCACGTAACCGAGGCGACGGGAGACCTCAAACGCGATTTCGCGAGGATGCGACGGAGGCAGGCGACGCCAGAAGAGTTCGGTCTGCGCGTGCGTACCCATCCAGATACACTGCTGATAACGGCTCGCAACAAGATGGCGAGCGGCGTGGATGTCACGGCCGAAGCCCGAGACATATCGCTCATAGGCCGCATGATCGAGTCCACGTACCTGTATGCCGATGAGCGGCGCAACCGGCAGAACTATGAGCTGCTGGAAAGGCTTTGCAATGATCTCAATAGTTCTCGTGGTTTGCCGGTCGAGTCACCGCATCGCGGGGCCGTTCTCTGGCATGACGTTCCGGTTGACCGAGTAGCGACTTTCATCGACGACTTCGTCGTCCACCCGCTCAATCACGACTACCAGGACGACGCTATCGCCGAATTTCTGCGCGACCTGCCTTCTCGCGACGACATGGATTTCCTCAGCCTGTGGACCGTAGGGGTGGTGACCACGGGGGAAGGAAGCGCGATCCAGTTCACACCGCTTCCGGACTTGGCCGTCACGGCAATAAAGCGCCAAGTCGCTCCGGGGAGGGTGCCCGGCTCGATCGTCGTCTCCGCACGGCGTTCGCGGGTCGGGAGCCCACGAGATGTACGACATGGTTTGTCGGCCGAGGAAATAGCAGAGGTACGAGCCGCTTCTGGTGGCGAGTTCAAAGCGGTCGATTACCGGGAGAAGATGCAGGCCCCGCTTCTTCTCATCTACCTCATTTCTGGAGTCATCCGGGACGACAAGCACGAGAAGGAAACCGAGAGACCCTATCGATCGGGGCTGATACTTCCCGCGCTCGGGCTGCACTTTCCGGGCAAGGAGGACGCCAGCTCGAGCAGCCGCTTGGTCCGGTACCGTCTGAACAGGGTCGCCCAGGCCCAACTGTTTCCCGTCGATCTCGACGATGATGAGCCGGTCGCAGACGATGACGACCGCGACGATTGACGAGCTTTGGGAATCGCTGAGGACCAGCACCAGTCAGGTCCATCGGCGGGTTGATTCAACACACCCGCTGGAGTTGTACGCCGAGTTCGATCCTCCCGACCAGGACGGCCTGGTTCTGTTCAGCGACCACGAACCACCCGAGCCTCGGCCGCTGCGCAGTCTCCACATGGATCGCGGGCTGCGTCCCGACGGTCGCTGGTGGTTGCGGCTGTCGATCGAAGGTCGGACGTTGCAGGCGGTATTCGCCGGCCTTTGCCGCGACATTATCGTGTTCACTCGGGCTAACGTCGCGGACGACGCAGCAGGGGCGGTGATCCTCTCCCGCGTCGATAGATGGCGAAAGCTGCTCCAAGGGGAACTGCGAGGGCTTTCCGAACCGGAGCTGCGCGGCCTCATCGGCGAGCTGTTCGTTCTCGAAACCGATTTGATGCCTGCACTCTCGGCGATCGACGCTGTCTCGTCGTGGAATGGCCCTTTCGGCGCCGCGCAGGATTTCACGTTGCCCACCGGTCAGCGGGTCGAGGCCAAGGCACTCGTGAGGGGTGCCAACTCGTGCCGCATCAATGGCCTGGGTCAGCTTGACCCCGGCGCCGATACACTGGTCCTGGCGGTAGTCCGGCTGGATCAAACCGGGGTTGATGCTGATGGCGCAACAACGGCAACGAGCCTGGTTAACCGGTTGCGCGACCAGCTCGTCTCCGAGCCATTCGCCCTGAACGAATTCGATAGTCGGCTTGCTGCCGCGGGCTGGCACGAGCACCCGGACCATGACAGGTTTGCGGTTCGGCTTACGGGCATTGAACATCATGCGGTCGATACCGCCTTCCCGCGGCTGATCCGCGCCAATGTTCCAAACGGCGTGTTGGAAGCGGATTACGAGATCGCATTACCACCTGCGCTGAACGCAGGCGATGCGGGAGTTGAGAATAGAGCATGACTGAGGAGGAATTTCGTGCCGATCTTCTCGCCTGCGCGGCGTCAAGAGCCGAAACAGAGTCGTCCGGGGCAAGGGAAGCCTTCGTGGCCGAATTTCTTGAGCGACTGCGGGAGGCGCAGGAGGTGCCTGACGCCGAGCCCTGTCCGGAGGCGCTGATCGGGCAACGCGGCCGGAAGCTCGAGATCGATGCCTATGCATATGACGAGGCGGACAACTCGCTGCACCTGTTCGTCGCCGTTCATGATGGCAGCGCGGCCATGCCGCCTGTTCTGACGCGTACCGAGGCCCGCGACCAGGGGTTCAACCACGTGGTTGGGGTGTTCGAGCAGGCCCGCACGGGCTGGCTCAGCGGGAACATTGAGGAAAGCCGGCCCCTATGGGCGCTCGCCCGCCGCATCCAGTCGGAAGCTCCCCCGGCAGCGTTGCGGGTGCACCTCCTGACCGACCATTGCCTGAGCGAGCGCGTACGCGAGATCACGCCGCAGGTGACGCAGGAGGGCACCCCTCTCACATTCCAGATTTGGGACGTCTCCCGGCTCAAGCGCATACATGAGGCTCGGAACGCGAGGGACGACTTGGTCGTCGAATTCGGCGAGCTGCCGCAGGGCGGGTTGCCGGTCCTTCGTGCTGCGGTTGGTGAGGTCGGTTATGACGCGTACCTCACGGTGATACCGGCGGCTGCCCTCGCCGACATCTATATTCGCTACGGGGGCAGGCTGCTGGAAGGCAACGTCAGGACGTATCTCGGCCGTGTCGGCAACGTGAACAGGGGGATAGCCAACACCCTCGCCAGAGAGCCCGAGAAGTTCTTTGCCTACAACAATGGGATCGCAGCGACAGCTTGCTCCGTGTGCCTGCAAACCGGACCCGACGGTATCTTGCTGTTGACCGAGGCCACCGACCTACAGATCGTCAACGGGGCACAAACGACCGCGTCGCTGGCAGCGGCGCGACGCCAGCGGAAGGTGTCGCTCGACGGCGTGTTCGTACCGATGAAGCTGTCCGTCGTGCCGGCCGATCTCGCCGGTGAGATGATCCCCCGCATCTCCCGCTACGCGAACAGCCAGAATCCGGTCCGCGCTAGCGACTTCTTCGCCAATCATGAGTTCCACCGCCGGATAGAGGAGATCTCGCGCCGGCTGCTTGCGCCAAGCGTCGGGGGCTCCCAGGTTCAAACCCATTGGTTCTACGAGCGCGCCCGCGGACAGCACCTGAATGCTCAGGCCGGCCTGACCGCGGCGCAAAAGGACCGGTTCCTGCGACTCAATCCAAGAAAACAGGTGATCAAGAAGACGGATCTGGCAAAGGTCGAAACCTGCTTCGAGCTGCTGCCGGATATCGCATGCAGAGGCGCTGAAAAGAGCTTTGTCGAGTTCGCGAACCGGATCGCGAAGGAATGGGCTGACGAGAATAGGCGGTTGCTGTACGGCGACGACTGGTTCCGCGGCGCGGTGGCACGCGTGATCCTGTTCAAGACCGCTGAAGGGCTCGTGTCGAACGCCGCATGGTACGACGGTGGTTATCGGGCACAGATGGTTGCGTACTCCCTAGCCCGGCTGGCCAAGCTCGCACGGGATTCGTCGGACGGCGGGACCCTCGATTGGGCCAGGATTTGGGCCTCGCAGTCGGCTGATGACGTGCTGCGTCAGCAAATCCTGGTCATCGCAGAAGCCATGGCAGGAATCCTTCGATCGCCGCCGCAGGCTGGCCAGAACATAGGCGAATGGGCGAAACAACAGGCTTGTCGCAAGCGTGCACTGGAAGCGGGAGTGCAGGAATTACCCGCCTTCCGCACCAGGTTGATCGATGCCGACGATCAGAAGGCAGTTCGTAGATCCTCTCGCGATGAAAGCCGGGTTGATCGGGGATTGGAAGCCATCACGGAAGTCATGAGAAAGGACGCTGTGTTTTGGCAGGCATTGGAATCCTACGCCCGGCAGCGGCACCTTCTTTTTCCCGAGGACGAAAGGGCCCTGTTTCCGGCCAAGAACCTCCCAAGGATGGTTCCAACGGACCGACAGGCGGAGCGGATCATGGGCCTTCTCTCACGTTGCGAGCAGGCGGGGTTCGCCGTCCAGACTGGTTAGAGGGCCGAGCGGCGGCTCGAGCCGCCGCCGTCGATCGTGATGATCGAGCCAGTCGTGTAGGCCGACAAGTCGGAGGCGAGGAAAGCGGCCATCCAGCCGATCTCCTCGGGCTTGGCGGCGCGGCCGAAGGCGAGCGGCTTCATGTATTCGGTCCAGCGTTCGGGGTCGCCGAACTGGGTCTGCGCGCGGGTGCGCATCAACGTGACGAGCCGGTCGGTCATGACCGGGCCGGGGTTGATGCCGACGACGCGCAGCCCGTCGCGCGGTGCGGTGCCGCCCATCGCCCGGGTGAACGCCATCAGCGAGGCGTTTCCCGAGGAGCCGGCGACGTAATCGAAATCGGGGTTCTCGCCGGCGGCGCCGAGGATGTTGATGATGACGCCCTTCCGGCGCTCGCGCATCAGCGCATAGAACCGCCGCGTCATATTGACGTAGCCGAACACCTTCAGATCCCACGCAGCGCGCCAGCGCGCCTCGTCGATGGCGTCAATGTTGCCGCCGGGGATCGCTCCGGCATTGTTGATCAGAATCTCGGTGTCGGCGCACGCCTCGGCGAGCCTGTCGACATTGCGGCTGTCGGAAAGGTCGAGCGGATAGAACCGCACCGCGATATTGTGTTTGGCGACGATCGCGGCCCGTGCGGCTTCGAGATCGGCGGCGGTGCGCGACACCAGCACGATGTCGCAACCCTCCTCGGCCAGCGCCTCCGCGCAAGCCCGCCCGATCCCCTTCGACGCGCCGGTCACCAGCGCCTTGCGTCCGCGCAAACCGAGTTCCATCACACCCTCCCCATCAAAACCGCGGATATCCTAGCCGATTTTGATCCAGGTCAGCTCGTGCTTGTTGTGAAACAGGTGGCGCAGCTGCGAGCCTGGGATCGCGGCGAAGCGCCGAGCTGTCTCGTGATCGGTCGGGCCTTGGAATTTGACCGTGCAGATGAAGTTTCGGCAGGTTCCGGCAGCGAGCCAACGCTCGACCATCCCCAAAAGCCGCGCCGGGTAGCATACGACATCGGAAAACAGCCAGTCCACGGGTCCGGCGGTGCGCGGGTCAAGCGCGAAAGCGCTCTCCAGCCGGTGCTCGATGCCGGGGAGGCGCGCGATTTCGGGGGCGAGCGGCGCCTTGTCGACGCTGATCACCTGCGCGCCCATTTGCTGCAACGCCCAGCTCCAGCCGCCGGGGCTCGATCCGAGATCGAGACATATCGCGCCCGGCCCGGGTCGCCGGCCGATCAGGGTCAACACTTCCCACAGCTTCAGATAGGCGCGGCTCGGCGGGCCGATGCGATCCTCGACGAACTGGATCTCACCATTGGGAAAGGGGTTCGTGGAATGCGGCGCCGCGAGCATAGTCCCGGCATCCAGCAGGGTCCACGATCCGAGCGGGGCCGTCGGCGCCGGTGTCCCGAAGACGAACGGCCTCGCCGAGACTTTCGGCAGCTGTTTCTGGATCAACATTGCGCGCCGGTAGAGGCGAGGCGCATAGACCGCCCAATTGCGCTGGATGGCCCGCAGCTTTGCGGCTGCATCCGAAATCGAGGCGATCGGGATTTCCTGCGGATCGAGCCAGACATTCGCGGCCCATGCGGCGGGCCGTGGCGGCCCCGAGGCGATCAGCAGGCGGCCATGCCTCGTATCCGCGCCGCCGAGCTCATAATCGAGCTCCTCGACAAAGCCCTCCGCGGCGAGGTAGCCAGTGCGAATATCACGGCGGACAGGATCACACACTGGGCTTGGCGCGTCGCGGGACATTTGCCAAACTAACGGGCATGGCCGTCGATCGAGAAATTGCCGAGCTCGCCCGGGTGATCGCGCGGGCGCGTCGCACCGTCGTGTTTACCGGAGCCGGTATCAGCACGGAGTCGGGCATTCCCGATTTCCGCAGCCCCGGCGGGATCTGGACCCGCATGGCGCCGATCGACTTCTCGGATTTTCTCGCCTCGGAGGAGGCGCGGTGTGAAACCTGGCGGCGGCGCTTCGCAATGGAGGAGACCTTTCGCGCAGCGGCCCCGAACCGCGGTCACCGCGCCGTCGCGGAGCTCGTCGGCCGCGGCACGGCCGGCGCCGTGATCACGCAGAATATCGACGGTCTGCACCAAGCCTCCGGCATCCCCGACCAGCGCGTTATCGAACTCCATGGGAATACGACGTACGCGCATTGCCTCGACTGCAACACCCGCTACGAGCTCGACGCGCTGCGGATCGCCTTCGAGCGCAACCAGACGCCACCGTTGTGTGACGATTGCGGCGGCTTTGTCAAAACCGCGACGATTTCTTTTGGCCAGGCGATGCCGTCCGAGGCAATGCGGCACGCAGAAATCGAGACGCGCGCCGCTGACCTGTTCATTGTCGCCGGATCGTCACTGGTGGTTTATCCCGCCGCCGCCTTCCCGGAACTGGCAAAACACAACGGCGCGATCTTGGTAATCATCAACCGCGAGCCCACCGGTCTCGACGCAATCGCCGACCTCGTGCTCAACCGTTCGATCGGCGACACCCTCGGCACCGCGGTCGGCGTCGACTGAGCCCACCAGACGGTCGTCCGCTTCGCGGAGACCAGTAAACTCCGGTCGTAAACCGGGCTTCTTTCACGCGCGCTGGACAGCACAGGCCGTGATAAATCCCTGTCCGCTGCAGTGGGTAATAAACGGGAACAGAGACGAGGTTCTTTTTGTTCCGGGTGAATAGTGGGCAAAGAAATCGGTGCGGCAGGAGAGCCCGGTGCGAACCGATGCGCGTTCGGTCCTGGTCGGCTTGGGGTGGGTGGGCGCCGCGGCGGCACTGCTGGTTCTAGTCTTTATCGGCTATTGCGCTGTCACCCTGCCGGCCTCGGGCGGCAGCACTGCCGACGAGACCGGTCCGGCAATCGTCTTCACAGCCGCCGACGGTCAAGTCTTTGCGGCCCGCGGCGCCGCCAAAGGGGAAAAGGTCGAAATCGACCGCTTGCCGGCGGATCTGGTCCATGCCCTGATCGCGATCGAGGACCGGCGCTTCTACTCGCATCACGGGATCGATCTTCGAGGGATCTTGCGCGCGGCCTGGCACGATTTGAGCGGTGAGGGCGGGCTCGAAGGGGCCAGCACGATAACCCAGCAGCTGGCGCGGATCAGCTATCTTTCCCCGGAACGCTCGCTGCGGCGCAAAGTGCAGGAGGTCATCATCGCGCTGTGGCTCGAGACCCGGTTGGGGAAAGACCAGATTCTCGCCCGGTACCTCAACACGGCCTATTTCGGGGCGGGGGCTTATGGCGTCGACGCCGCGGCGCAGCGGTACTTCGGGAAAAAGGCGGGATCACTGAACCTTGCCGAGTTGGCGATGCTCGCCGGTCTCATTCGCTCGCCGACGCAACTGGCACCGACGCGGAACCCGGGGGCGGCGCGCCGGCGCGCGGATACGGTGCTGGAAGCAATGGTGGCGGCCGGCTATATCGACAAGACGCGCGCGGCAGCGGCCCGGGCTCACCCGGCCAAGCTCGCAATACCGCCTGAAACCGAGCCGGGGCAGAATTACTTTGTCGACACGGCAGAGAGCGAGCTGAAGCGTCTGGTCGGCTCGCCGCCCATCGACCTCGGCGCCGTTACGACCCTCGATCCGCGCCTCCAGGAGGCGGCCGAAGGCGTCGTCGAAAATGGCTCGGTCAAGAGGGCGTTCGCCGGCATGTCGGCCAGGCGGCGATCGTCGCGCTCGCGCCGGACGGCGCGGTCCTCGCGCTCGTCGGAGGTCGGGATTATACCCAGAGCCAGTTCAATCGTGCGGTCCAGGCACGCCGTCAGGCGGGATCGCTGTTCAAGATTTTCGTCTACCTCGCCGCGTTCAATGCCGGCTATACGCCCGACAGCGTCGTCGTCGACCAGCCCGTCACCATCGGCGATTGGCAGCCGAAGAACTACGAGAGCGGTTATCTCGGGCCCGTGACCTTGCGCACCGCTTTCGCCCAATCGATCAATACGGTCGCGGTGCAGCTGACCCAGGCAGTCGGGGTCGAGCGCGTGATCGATATCGCCAAGAGCCTCGGGATCCATACTGAACTACCCGCGGTCCCGAGCCTGGCGCTCGGCTCGGCCGAGGTCACTTTGCTGGACATGACTGCGGCAATGGATGCGATCGCCGTCGACAGCAAGTCGATCGAACCTTACACGATACGCAAGATCCGCACCGGGACGCGGGCGCTGCTCTATACCCGCCCGGACACCGTCGTCGAAAGACCGGACTGGAACCGCAACGCTCTGGTGCAGCTCCTGGAGGGGGTCGTCACCAACGGCACCGGACGGGCGGCGCGGCTCGACCGGCGGGCCGCCGGCAAAACCGGGACGACGCAGGACTATCGCGATGCCTGGTTCATCGGGTTCACGTCCGACATCGTCGTCGGCGTCTGGGTCGGCAACGACGACAACAGCCCGATGGACGGTGTCGTCGGTGGCGATCTCCCGGCCAAGATCTGGCACGATTACGTCGAAGAGGCGGAGCGGATCATGTCCACGCCCATCGCCGCCGCCCCGCACCATGCCGCACCGCAACCCACGCCTCCAGCCGCGCCCGCGCCACCTCCGGCCGCGTTGCGGGGTGTGCCCAAGGTTGCCGATACGGCGACCCTCGTGTTTCCCGACGGCATCGCGCATCTGCAGGGCGTCGCGGGCGAAAAAGGTGAGCTCGCTCACGAGCTCGAGCAATACATTCGAGGCCGCGAGGTCGTCTGTCAGGCGACCGAGCCCGGTACCGCGCAATACCGCTGCGGCCTCGGCGATATCGACGTCGGTGAGGCGGTGGTGCTCAACGGCGCGGGCCGGGTTGCGGCGAATGCTTCAGGGCGACTGCTCGCAGCTGAACAAAAGGCACAGGCGGCCGGCCGGGGCATTTGGCGCGAGTAGCCGATAGGGTACACTCGTCGAGGCGATCGAGGTGGTGCGATGCCGACTTCAAATTACGAGTCACTCGACAAGGCGCTCGAGATTTTGGCCGGATACGATATCGGCCTGAAGAACGGCAACAGCAATCACGCGCCGATGGTCGCGGAGGCGCTGTGTGCAATGGGCCGCCCGCAGGGGGTCATGCCGTGGGTCGCCCGATATAAGGAACGACTGCTCCCGCGTCCCGCGGCCGGCGATCCGATCCGCGCCGAAACTTGGCGCAACACGCTGGGCCAACGCGACCGCTTCGCGGATTGGGCAGAGTTTTTCGGCAAGGAGCTGCGACAGGCGCCCTGGCCGGAGGTGCTCGACCGCTGGACGGAGCGGTTGGCGCCGGGATTTTCCGCTGCTGCGACGCATGGCGTCATCCGGGTCGGTCATGCCGTTCGGAGCCTGGCAGTGAGCGAGACGCCATTGCGCAAGGGCGAGCTCGGCGATGCCCTGGCGAGCTGGGCAGCCACCCACCGGGAACTGCCTTCCAGCGATCGCATAACTGACCGCCCGATGACGCCGCGCGACGCAATCGCGAAAGCTCCCGTCATTGCACCGCATCAGCGGCGCAACCTCGGAAACATTACCGCCTCGCTGGCAATGCTCGACGATTTTCCCGAATTTGCGCCGGCAATCGGATTGATCGATGTCAGTGGCGACAGCGAAACGCTGCTGGCGGAACTGACGGAAATATTCGCGCGGATTTATCTGGCGAATGCCCGTGACGTATTGACGACAATCGTTTTCATTCATGGCGTCACCAGTCTAACGGCGCTCGGCAGCATAATCCCTCACATTAGCGACACCACCGCCCGTGCGGCGCTGCGTTACGCCTGGCAGTCGGGCTGCGCGCTTTACGCGTGCTTTGGCACAAGCGTTATTGCAGAGGACATCGAGCCGTGCCCGCAGAACGCCGAGACACTGATTGACCGCGCTCTCGCCAATGGCGACGAGCACGTGATCAAATTTACCGAGGCCTGTCTGCGCCGGGACGCGCTGGTCCCGTCACCGGCCTATCGTGCAGCTCTTGATCACGCCCTCGGCACAATGCGGCGCCACTGACCCAGCTCTGCGAGACGGCCCGTCGTCACCCGGGGGAACTGTCGGCCCCCCAAAATAATCGGGCGCGTGCCGCGGCTTTTTCGCGGCGCTGCCGGTCGCGTTCGCAGCGGTATTCTTCCAACGCGGCGCGATCGGCTTCGGTGACCGAAGCCTGGGTCGGAACCACGCACGCAGTCGGACAGCGTGTCACTCCCTTTGTGCGGATGTATTCCTCAATGACTGTTTCGCAGTTGGCGTTGGAGATCATGAGCATCGATGTCTCCCTGATAACGGAGGAACTACGGGGAATTCCAGTCGGCTGCCCAGAGGGCGGTATTGGTCATTGCAGCCAGGCCGAGGCCAGTGACGCGGCAGTCGCCCAGATGACTGCCCAAATCCCCAGCGAGGATAATAAAGTCAGTATCCAGAAAGCTTCTTTGGTCAGGGCGCAGGCCACTTCGTATCCCGATCTGTCGGGCTGCAATGGCCGGTGCAACAGCCCATGGCTATCGACCGGGCAAACGTGCCGCGATATGAAGCTGTGTTTCACCAGCTCCTCCCTCGATTGAAAAATCGGCAGTGGGCGCTGGTGGCTAATCAATAAGACGGGGGGTTCGACTGCCACCAGACGCCGTCGACCTTAATCCCGGTTAGTCATTGCGCCGTCTATTGCACGTCAAAATGTTGTCCGCCACGCTTTTCTAATCGGATTTGACGAAATTTTGGATAAACGGCACTGCGCTCTACTGCTGGGTAAACCAATAGATCGGATCCTCTTTCTGGCGACCGGCGGCTTTCTGGCGACCGGCGGCGCGGCTTCCTTCGTCATCAAACCGCAACCTTGACCTATCGGGGATACTTTGCGGATAATCGCCAAGTCCAAGGGGTGCCCCGACAGGGGGCTGAGACGCCGCCGGCCCGAGAAGGTGGGGCGCGGCAACCCTTCGAACCTGATCCGGGTCGTGCCGGCGTAGGGACAGGAACACCGCGGCAAAAGCCGCCCTCCTCTTCGCAGATGCTGCCCGGGTCTTCGTGCAACTGGCGCAACGGAGATCGTCGATGCCCGATTCCGCTCCACTCCCATCCGCGAAGCTCATGCCGAAAGTAGAGGAGCTTCGGGTCACCACGGGGCCGTTCCCAGCCTCGCGCAAGGTCCATTCCCGGGGCGGGCTGCATCCCGAGATCTCGGTTGCGATGCGCGAGATCGATCTCGATCCTTCAGCCGGCGAGCCGCCGGTGCGCGCCTACGACACCTCGGGCCCCTATTCCGACCCGACGATCCAGATCGACATCAACCGCGGCCTGCCCGAATTGCGCAAGCCGTGGATCCTGGCGCGCGGCGACGTCGAGTTCTACCAGGGCCGCGAGGTCAAGCCCGAAGACAACGGCCTGCGGCGCGGCGAGGCGAGCGCGGTATCGTTGTTCGACCGCGGCCGCCGCCAAGTGTTGCGCGCCAAGGGAGGCGCCGCGGTTACCCAGCTGGGCTACGCGCGGCGTGGAATCATCACACAAGAGATGGAATACGTCGCCATCCGCGAGAACCTCGGCCGCGAGAAATTGCGGCGGGAGGGAGCCGTGGACGGCAAGTCGTTCGGCGCGTCGATCCCGGAATATGTCACGCCGGAATTCGTGCGCGACGAGATCGCGCGCGGTCGCGCGATCATTCCCAACAACATCAACCACCCGGAAACCGAGCCGATGATCATCGGCCGCAATTTCCTGGTCAAGGTCAACGCCAATATCGGCAACTCGATCGTCACTTCCTCGGTTGCCGAGGAAGTCGAGAAGATGGTGTGGGCGACGCGCTGGGGCGCCGACACGGTCATGGATCTGTCGACCGGCCGTAACATCCACACGATCCGCGAATGGATCATCCGCAACTCGCCGGTGCCGATCGGCACGGTGCCGATCTACCAGGCGCTGGAAAAGGTCGGCGGCAAGGCCGAGGAGCTGACCTGGGAGCTCTTCCGCGACACGTTGATCGAGCAGGCCGAGCAGGGCGTCGACTACTTCACGATCCATGCCGGCGTGCGGCTCGCCTATATCCCGCTGACCGCCAACCGGGTCACCGGCATCGTCTCGCGCGGCGGCTCGATCATGGCCAAGTGGTGCCTGGCGCATCACCAGGAGAGCTTCCTCTACACGCATTTCCGCGAGATCAACGAGATCATGCGCGCCTATGACGTGAGCTACTCGTTGGGCGACGGGCTCAGGCCCGGCTCGATCGCCGACGCCAACGATCGCGCCCAGTTCGCCGAGCTCGAAACCCTGGGCGAACTGACCAAGCTCGCCTGGGAGGACGGCGTGCAGGTCATGATCGAAGGCCCCGGCCACGTGCCGATGCACAAGATCAAGGTCAATATGGAAAAGCAGCTCGAGGAATGCGGCGAGGCGCCGTTCTACACCTTGGGGCCGCTGACCACCGACATCGCGCCGGGCTACGACCATATCACCAGCGGCATCGGCGCGGCGATGATCGGCTGGTTCGGCACGGCATTGCTCTGCTACGTGACGCCGAAGGAGCATCTGGGGCTCCCCGACCGCGACGACGTCAAAGTGGGCGTCATCACCTACAAGATCGCCGCGCATGCGGCCGATCTCGCGAAGGGCCACCCGGCGGCGCGCGAGCGCGACGACGCCTTGTCGCGGGCGCGCTTCGAGTTCCGCTGGCGCGACCAGTTCAACCTGTCGCTCGACCCGGAGACGGCCGAGAAATTTCACGACCAGACCCTGCCCGCCGAGGGCGCCAAGCTCGCGCATTTCTGCTCGATGTGCGGCCCCAAATTCTGCTCGATGCAGATCACGCAGGAGATCCGCGACTACGCGCGAGCGGGCATGGAGGAGAAGTCGAAGGCCTTCCGCGAACAGGGCGCCGAGATCTATACCGACGAACACGGCCACGCTCGGGCCGCGGCCGAATGAGCCCCCTCCCATCCCCTCCCCCGCAAGCGGGGGAGGGTTAGGGTGGGGGCAGCGGAGAGCCGCGGCGAGACCCCGCTCGGAAAAGAGGGACGGCGATATCCCGATCGCCCGATCGTCGGGGTACTGGCGGTGGTATTGCGCGGCGAGCGCGCCCTCGTCGTGCGCCGCGCCAACCCGCCGATGTCGGGCCGCTGGGGCTTTCCGGGCGGCGTACTCGAACTCGGCGAGACCGTCGCGCGGGGCGCGATGCGGGAATTGTTCGAGGAGACCGGCGTCACGGCGGAAGCCGCCGGTCCGCTCACCGTCATCGACACGATCGACCGCGACGAGGAGGGCCGGGTGCGTTTCCAATACACCCTCGTCGCCATCATCGGCCGCTGGCAGTCGGGCGAAGGCGCCCCAGGCGACGACGCCGATGAGGTCGCCTGGCTGACCCGCGCCGAAATCGTCGAGCAGAACCTGCCGACCGCCCCCGCCCTCCTCCCGCTGATCGACCTCGCCCTGCGGAAGACGTGATGTTTAGAGCGTTCGTATGGGGCGTAGTGCTGACCATCCTGGCTGCCGTGGGGGGCGGCTACGCCGTCCTGCGCGCCGGCCTCATCCCGGCCAATGCCGACGTCAAACCCGGTTGGTTCGAGACTTGGGCGGCCGGCACTTCGCTCGATGCGACCCTTGATCGCGACGCGCCCAAGGGTCCCAATCCGGTCGCCTTGACGGACGCCAATCTGATCGCCGGCATCGACCTTTACGGCCGGCACTGTGCGATCTGCCACGGCACGGCGAAAGGCGAGGCTTCGGCCTCGCCAATTGCAAAGGGCGAATATCCCTGCGCCTCCGCAACTGGCGACGGACGGGGTCGAGGATGATCCCGAGGGATATTCCTTCTGGAAAATAGCGCACGGCATCCGCTGGACCGGCATGCCCGCATGGCGGGGGACGCTGAACGACGAGCAGATCTGGACCCTCGCCCTGTTTCTGAAGCACATGGACAAGCTCCCGCCTGCCGCCGAACAGGCATGGCAGAACGTCCGGAATTGAGCAGCCCGATTGACAAGCCGAGCGCGAGGAGGACGCAATGAGGGCGGATTACGTCATTATCGGCGCCGGCTCGGCGGGATGCGTCTTGGCAAACCGGCTGAGCACGGACCCCGGCCACGCGCGTCATATTGCTGGAGGCCGGCGGGCGCGACTGGAACCCGTTGATCCACATTCCGGCCGGCTACATGAAGCTGATGGATCATCCGACTTTGACCTGGGGCTTCAAGGCCGAGCCCGATCCCGGCGTCAATGGCCGCGCCATCCTTTACCCGCGCGGCCGGGTATTGGGCGGCTCCAGCTCGATCAACGGGATGATCTATGTCCGCGGCCAGCCCGAGGATTTCGACCATTGGGGACAGCTCGGCAATCGCGGCTGGTCGTGGGACGACGTGCTGCCCTATTTCAAGAAGGCCGAGGATTGGGAGGGCGGCGCCGACGAATTTCACGGCCAGGGCGGGCCGCTATTGACGTCGAGGACCGCCGACCAGCCGCTGTTGTGTCAGAAGCTGATCCAGGCGGGAACCGAGATCGGGCTCGAATACCACGCGGACGTCAACCATCTGCCGCCCGGCGCCGGCGACTGTATCGGCTGGGTTCAGCAGACCCGCCGCGGGCGGCGGCGCCAAAGCGCGGCGCGCACCTATTTGCGTGCCGGCACTGAAGCGGCCGAACCTGCAGGTCGTCACCAACGCTCTGGTGCACCGCATCCTGCTCGACGGTACCCGTGCGGTCGGCGTCGAGTACGCGCGGGGCGGCAGGCTGGAGCGGGTCGACGCCGCGCGTGAAGTGATCCTGGCGGCGGGCGCCATCGGGTCGCCGCATGTCCTGCAGCTCTCCGGTGTCGGCGACCCCGACCATTTGGGCCGCGTCGGCATCGCCGTCCAGCATGCTCTGCCCGGCGTCGGCAAGAACCTGCAAGACCATTATCTCGCGCGGGTCACTTGCACGGTGACCGGCGCGAAGACGTTGAACGAGAAGTCGCGCGGCCTGCCGTTTGCCGGCGAGGTGCTGCGCTACCTCTTTGCCGGCACCGGCATGCTGACCTACGCCGCCTCGCTGGTCGCCGCCTCGGTCAAAGTGCTGCAGGAATCGGCAACTCCCGACATCCAATGCCTCCTGGCGTCGGGAAGCTTTGCGCCGGGGCCGATCCGCCGGCTCGACGACAAGCCCGGCATGACCGCCGGCATCTGGCAGATGCGGCCGTTGAGCCGCGGCTATGTCGAGGCGCGCTCGAACCGGCCGGCCGACCCGCCGGCGATCAACCCGCGCTATCTCTCCGAGGAGACCGACCGCCGCGCGGTGATCGGCGGCCTCAGGATGGCGCGGCGGCTCTTCGCCGCCCCGGTGCTCAAAAAATACGTCGTCGCCGAGAACCTCCCCGGCAGTGATGTCCAGAGCGACGACGAGCTGTTGGATTATGCGCGTCAGTACGGATCGACCGTCTTTCACGCGACCTGCACCTGCAAGATGGGCCCGGACGCGATGGCGGTCGTCGACGACCGACTGCGCGTGCACGGCCTTCAAGGGCCTGCGCGTCATCGACGCCTCGGTGATGCCGACCGTCACTTCGACCAACACCAACGCGCCGACGATCATGATCGCCGAAAAGGGCGCCGCGATGATCCTGGAGGAGGCGCGGCAGACGGCTGGCGGCATAGGAACCGGAGGAAACAAGATGCCCAAATTCATCATCGAGCCGCATTTCCGGCTGCAGGAGTGGATTGCCGAGGAAAAGGGGTATTTCACCGCCGAAGGCCTCGACTACGAGTTTCGCGAGAAGATCCGCTCGACCGGCGGGCAGCACCACGACATGGGCGGCCAGCGGGTCGGCGCCTACCAATCGATATCGCCAAGAGCCTCGGGATCCACACCGAACTACCCGCGGTCCCGAGCCTGGCGCTCGGCTCGGCCGAGGTCACTTTGCCCGACATGACTGCGGCAATGGATGCGATCGCCGTCGACAGCAGGTCAATCGAACCTTACACGATCCGCAAGATCCGCACCGGGACGCGGGCGCTGCTCTATACCCGACCGGACACCGTCGTCGAAAGACCGGACTGGAACCGCGACGCTCTGGTTCAGCTCCTGGAGGGGGTCGTCACCAACGGCACCGGACGGGCGGCGCGGCTCGATCGGCGGGCCGCCGGCAAAACCGGGACGACGCAGGACTATCGCGATGCCTGGTTCATCGGGTTCACGTCCGACATCGTCGTCGGCGTCTGGGTCGGCAACGACGACGACAGCCCGATGGACGGTGTCGTCGGTGGCGATCTCCCGGCCAAGATCTGGCACGATTACGTCGAAGAGGCGGAGCGGATCATGTCCACGCCCATCGCCGCCGCCCCGCACCATGCCGCCCCGCAACTCACGCCGCCAGCCGCGCCCGCCCAACCTCCGGGCGTGTTGCGGGGTGTGCCCAAGGTTGCCGATACGGCGACCCTCGTGTTTCCCGACGGCATCGCGCATCTGCAGGGCGTCGCGGGCGAAAAAGGTGAGCTCGCTCACGAGCTCGAGCAATACATTCGAGGCCGCGAGGTCGTCTGTCAGGCGACCGAGCCCGGTACCGCGCAATACCGCTGCGGCCTCGGCGATATCGACGTCGGTGAGGCGGTGGTGCTCAACGGCGCGGGCCGGGTTGCGGCGAATGCTTCAGGGCGACTGCTCGCAGCTGAACAAAAGGCACAGGCGGCCGGCCGGGGCATTTGGCGCGAGTAGCCGATAGGGTACACTCGTCGAGGCGATCGAGGTGGTGCGATGCCGACTTCAAATTACGAGTCACTCGACAAGGCGCTCGAGGCTTTGGCCGGATACGATATCGGCCTGAAGAACGGCAACAGCAATCACGCGCCGATGGTCGCGGAGGCGCTGTGTGCAATGGGCCGCCCGCAGGGGGTCATGCCGTGGGTCGCCCGATATAAGGAACGACTGCTCCCGCGTCCCGCGGCCGGCGATCCGATCCGCGCCGAAAGTTGGCGCAACACGCTGGGCCAACGCGACCGCTTCGCGGATTGGGCAGAGTTTTTCGGCAAGGAGCTGCGACAGGCGCCCTGGCCGGAGGTGCTCGACCGCTGGACGGAGCGGTTGGCGCCGGGATTTTCCGCTGCTGCGACGCATGGCGTCATCCGGGTCGGTCATGCCGTTCGGAGCCTGGCGGTGAGCGAGACGCCATTGCGCAAGGGCGAGCTCGGCGATGCCCTGGCGAGCTGGGCAGCCACCCACCGGGAACTGCCTTCCAGCGATCGCATAACTGACCGCCCGATGACGCCGCGCGACGCAATCGCGAAAGCTCCCGTCATTGCACCGCATCAGCGGCGCAACCTCGGAAACATTACCGCCTCGCTGGCAATGCTCGACGATTTTCCCGAATTTGCGCCGGCAATCGGATTGATCGATGTCAGTGGCGACAGCGAAACGCTGCTGGCGGAACTGACGGAAATATTCGCGCGGATTTATCTGGCGAATGCCCGTGACGTATTGACGACAATCGTTTTCATTCATGGCGTCACCAGTCTAACGGCGCTCGGCAGCATAATCCCTCACATTAGCGACACCACCGCCCGTGCGGCGCTGCGTTACGCCTGGCAGTCGGGCTGCGCGCTTTACGCGTGCTTTGGCACAAGCGTTATTGCAGAGGACATCGAGCCGTGCCCGCAGAACGCCGAGACACTGATTGACCGCGCTCTCGCCAATGGCGACGAGCACGTGATCAAATTTACCGAGGCCTGTCTGCGCCGGGACGCGCTGGTCCCGTCACCGGCCTATCGTGCAGCTCTTGATCACGCCCTCGGCACAATGCGGCGCCACTGACCCAGCTCTGCGAGACGGCCCGTCGTCACCCGGGGGAACTGTCGGCCCCCCAAAATAATCGGGCGCGTGCCGCGGCTTTTTCGCGGCGCTGCCGGTCGCGTTCGCAGCGGTATTCTTCCAACGCGGCGCGATCGGCTTCGGTGACCGAAGCCTGGGTCGGAACCACGCACGCAGTCGGACAGCGTGTCACTCCCTTTGTGCGGATGTATTCCTCAATGACTGTTTCGCAGTTGGCGTTGGAGATCATGAGCATCGATGTCTCCCTGATAACGGAGGAACTACGGGGAATTCCAGTCGGCTGCCCAGAGGGCGGTATTGGTCATTGCAGCCAGGCCGAGGCCAGTGACGCGGCAGTCGCCCAGATGACTGCCCAAATCCCCAGCGAGGATAATAAAGTCAGTATCCAGAAAGCTTCTTTGGTCAGGGCGCAGGCCACTTCGTATCCCGATCTGTCGGGCTGCAATGGCCGGTGCAACAGCCCGTGGTTATCAACCGGGCAAACGTGCCGCGATATGAAGCTGTGTTTCACCAGCTCCTCCCTCGATTGAAAAATCGGCAGTGGGCGCTGGTGGCTAATCAATAAGACGGGGGGTTCGACTGCCACCAGACGCCGTCGACCTTAATCCCGGTTAGTCATTGCGCCGTCTATTGCACGTCAAAATGTTGTCCGCCACGCTTTTCTAATCGGATTTGACGAAATTTTGGATAAACGGCACTGCGCTCTACTGCTGGGTAAACCAATAGATCGGATCCTCTTGCGACGCGGCTTTCTGGCGACCGGCGGCGCGGCTTCCTTCGTCATCAAACCGCAACCTTGACCTACCGGGGATACTTTGCGGATAATCGCCAAGTCCAAGGGGTGCCCCGACAGGGGGCTGAGACGCCGCCGGCCCGAGAAGGTGGGGCGCGGCAACCCTTCGAACCTGATCCGGGTCGTGCCGGCGTAGGGACAGGAACACCGCGGCAAAAGCCGCCCTCCTCTTCGCAGATGCTGCCCGGGTCTTCGTGCAACTGGCGCAACGGAGATCGTCGATGCCCGATTCCGCTCCACTCCCATCCGCGAAGCTCATGCCGAAAGTAGAGGAGCTTCGGGTCACCACGGGGCCGTTCCCAGCCTCGCGCAAGGTCCATTCCCGGGGCGGGCTGCATCCCGAGATCTCGGTTGCGATGCGCGAGATCGATCTCGATCCTTCAGCCGGCGAGCCGCCGGTGCGCGCCTACGACACCTCGGGCCCCTATTCCGACCCGACGATCCAGATCGACATCAACCGCGGCCTGCCCGAATTGCGCAAGCCGTGGATCCTGGCGCGCGGCGACGTCGAGTTCTACCAGGGCCGCGAGGTCAAGCCCGAAGACAACGGCCTGCGGCGCGGCGAGGCGAGCGCGGTATCGTTGTTCGACCGCGGCCGCCGCCAAGTGTTGCGCGCCAAGGGAGGCGCCGCGGTTACCCAGCTGGCCTACGCGCGGCGCGGAATCATCACACAAGAGATGGAATACGTCGCCATCCGCGAGAACCTCGGCCGCGAGAAACTGCGGCGGGAGGGAGCCGTGGACGGCGAGTCGTTCGGCGCGTCGATCCCGGAATATGTCACGCCGGAATTCGTGCGCGACGAGATCGCGCGCGGTCGCGCGATCATTCCCAACAACATCAACCACCCGGAAACCGAGCCGATGATCATCGGCCGCAATTTCCTGGTCAAAGTGAACGCCAATATCGGCAACTCGATCGTCACTTCCTCGGTTGCCGAGGAAGTCGAGAAGATGGTGTGGGCGACGCGCTGGGGTGCCGACACGGTCATGGATCTGTCGACCGGCCGTAACATCCACACGATCCGGGAATGGATCATCCGCAACTCGCCGGTGCCGATCGGCACGGTGCCGATCTACCAGGCTTTGGAAAAGGTCGGCGGCAAGGCCGAGGAGCTGACCTGGGAGCTGTTCCGCGACACCTTGATCGAGCAGGCCGAGCAGGGCGTCGATTATTTCACGATCCATGCCGGCGTGCGGCTCGCCTATATCCCGCTTACGGCAAACCGGGTCACCGGCATCGTCTCGCGCGGCGGCTCGATCATGGCCAAGTGGTGCCTGGCGCATCACCAGGAGAGC
The DNA here is from genome assembly GCA_963736715.1 of uncultured Alphaproteobacteria bacterium. Classification (GTDB taxonomy): domain Bacteria; phylum Pseudomonadota; class Alphaproteobacteria; order ATCC43930; family CGMCC-115725; genus AP-15. Next base: position 45,761 of record CAVTQA010000033.1, read on the forward strand.
TTTCTTTACAGGCATTTCCGCGAGATCAACGAGATCATGCGCGCCTATGACGTCAGCTACTCGTTGGGCGACGGGCTCAGGCCAGGCTCGATCGCCGACGCCAACGATCGCGCGCAGTTCGCCGAGCTCGAAACCTTGGGCGAACTGACCAAGCTCGCCTGGGAGGACGGCGTCCAGGTCATGATCGAAGGCCCCGGCCACGTGCCGATGCACAAGATCAAGGTCAATATGGAAAAGCAGCTCGAGGAATGCGGCGAGGCGCCGTTCTACACCTTGGGCCCGCTGACCACCGACATCGCGCCGGGCTATGACCACATCACCAGCGGCATCGGCGCGGCGATGATCGGCTGGTTCGGCACGGCGCTGCTCTGCTACGTCACGCCGAAGGAGCATCTGGGGCTCCCCGACCGCGACGACGTCAAAGTGGGCGTCATCACCTACAAGATCGCCGCGCATGCGGCCGATCTCGCGAAAGGCCACCCGGCGGCGCGCGAGCGCGACGACGCCTTGTCGCGGGCGCGCTTCGAGTTCCGCTGGCGCGACCAGTTCAACCTGTCGCTCGACCCGGAGACGGCCGAGAAATTTCACGACCAGACCCTGCCCGCCGAAGGCGCCAAGCTCGCGCATTTCTGCTCGATGTGCGGCCCCAAATTCTGCTCAATGCAGATCACGCAGGAGATCCGCGACTACGCGCGAGCGGGCATGGAGGAGAAGTCGAAGGCCTTCCGCGAACAGGGCGCCGAGATCTATACCGACGAGCACGGGCACGCGCGGGCAGCGGCGGAATGAGCCCCCTCCCATCCCCTCCCCCGCAAGCGGGGGAGGGTTAGGGTGGGGGCAGCGGAGGGCCAGCTGGAGACCCCCTCGCAAAGAGGCTCGGCGATATCCCGATCGCCCGATCGTCGGGGTACTGGCGGTGGTATTGCGCGGCGACCGCGCCCTCGTCGTGCGCCGCGCCAACCCGCCGATGTCGGGCCGCTGGGGTTTTCCCGGCGGCGTCCTCGAACTCGGCGAGACCGTCGCCCAGGGCGCGATGCGGGAATTGTTCGAGGAGACCGGCGTCACGGCGGAAGCCGCCGGTCCGCTCACCGTCATCGACACGATCGACCGCGACGAGGAGGGCCGGGTGCGTTTCCACTACACCTTCGTCGCGATCATCGGCCGCTGGCAGTCGGGCGAAGGCGTCCCCGGCGACGACGCCGACGAGGTCGCCTGGCTGACCCGCGCCGAGATCGTCGAGCAGAACTTGCCGACCGCCCCTGCCCTCTTGCCGCTGATCGACCTCGCCTTGCGGAGGACGTGAATATTGAGAGCGTTCGTATTCGGCGTCGTGCTGACGATCCTTGCTGCCGCGGGCGGCGGCTACGCCTTCCTGCGCGCCGGCCTCATCCCGACCAATGCCGACGCCAATCCCGGTTGGTTGGAGACTTGGGCGGCCGGCACTTCGCTCGATGCGACCCTTGCGCACGAGGCGCCCAAGGGTCCCAATCCGGTCGCCTTGACCGACGCCAATCTGGTCGCCGGCATCGACCTTTACGGCCAGCACTGTGCGATCTGCCACGGCACCGCGAAAGGCGATGCCTCGGCTTCGCCGATCGCGAAAGGGGAATACCCGGCGCCTCCGCAACTGGCGACGGACGGGGTCGAGGATGATCCCGAGGGATATTCCTTCTGGAAAATAGCGCACGGCATCCGCTGGACGGGCATGCCCGCATGGCGGGGGACGCTGAACGACGAGCAGATCTGGACCCTCGCCCTGTTTCTGAAGCACATGGACAAGCTCCCGCCCGCCGCCGAACAGGCATGGCAGAACGTCCGGAATTGAGCAGCCCGATTCGACAAGCCGAGCGCGAGGAGGACGCAATGAGGGCGGATTACGTCATTATCGGTGCCGGCTCGGCGGGATGCGTCTTGGCAAACCGGCTGAGCACCGACCCCGGCACGCGCGTCATATTGCTGGAGGCCGGCGGGCGCGACTGGAACCCGTTGATCCACATTCCGGCCGGCTACATGAAGCTGATGGATCATCCGACCCTGACCTGGGGCTTCAAGGCCGAGCCCGATCCCGGCGTCAATGGCCGCGCCATCCTTTACCCGCGCGGCCGGGTATTGGGCGGCTCCAGCTCGATCAACGGAATGATCTATGTCCGCGGCCAGCCCGAGGATTTCGATCACTGGGGACAGCTCGGCAATCGCGGCTGGTCGTGGGACGACGTGCTGCCCTATTTCAAGAAGGCCGAGGATTGGGAGGGCGGCGCCGACGAATATCACGGCGAGGGCGGGCCGCTATTGACGTCGAGAACCGCCGACCAGCCGCTGTTGTGTCGGAAGCTGATCCAGGCAGGAACCGAGATCGGGCTCGAATACCACGCGGACGTCAACCATCTGCCGCCCGGCGCCGGCGACAGTATCGGCTGGGTTCAGCAGACCCGCCGCGGGCGGCGGCGCCAAAGCGCGGCGCGCACCTATCTGCGTGCGGCACTGAAGCGGCCGAACCTGCAGGTCGTCACCAATGCTCTGGTCCACCGCATCCTGCTCGACGGCACCCGTGCGGTCGGCGTCGAGTACGCGCGGGGCGGCGGGCTGGAGCGGGTCGACGCCGCGCGTGAAGTGATCCTGGCGGCGGGCGCCATCGGCTCGCCGCATGTCCTGCAGCTCTCCGGTGTCGGCGACCCCGCCCATTTGGGCCGCGTCGGCATCCCCGTCCAGCATGCTCTGCCCGGCGTCGGCAAGAACCTGCAGGACCACTATCTCGCGCGGGTCACCTGCACGGTGACCGGCGCGAAGACATTGAACGAGAAGTCGCGCGGCCTGCCGTTTGCCGGCGAGGTGCTGCGCTACCTCTTTGCCGGCACCGGCATGCTGACTTACGCCGCCTCGCTGGTCGCGGCCTCGGTCAAGGTGCTGGAGGAATCGGCAACTCCCGACATTCAATGCCTCCTGGCGTCGGGAAGTTTTGCGCCGGGGCCGATACGCCGGCTCGACGACAAGCCCGGCATGACCGCCGGCATCTGGCAGATGCGGCCGTTGAGCCGCGGCTATGTCGAGGCGCGCTCGAACCGGCCGGCCGACCCCCCGGCGATCAACCCGCGCTATCTCTCCGAGGAGACCGACCGCCGCGCGGTGATCGGCGGTCTCAGGATGGCGCGGCGGCTCTTCGCCGCCCCGGTGCTCAAAAAATACGTCGTCGCCGAGAACCTCCCCGGCAATGATGTCCAGAGCGATGACGAGCTGTTGGATTATGCGCGCCAGTACGGATCGACCGTTTTTCACGCGACCTGCACCTGCAAGATGGGCCCGGACGCGATGGCGGTGGTCGATGACCGGCTGCGTGTCCACGGCCTTCAAGGCCTGCGCGTCATCGACGCCTCGGTGATGCCGACCGTCACCTCGACCAACACCAACGCGCCGACGATCATGATCGCCGAAAAAGGCGCCGCGATGATCCTGGAGGAGGCGCGGCAGCGGCTGGCGGCATAGGAACCGGAGGGAAACAAGATGCCCAAATTCGTCATCGAGCCGCATTTCCGGCTGCAGGAGTGGATCGCCGAGGAAAAGGGGTATTTCACCGCCGAAGGCCTCGACTACGAGTTTCGCGAGAAGATCCGCTCGACCGGCGGGCAGCACCACGACATGGGCGGCCAACGGGTCGGCGCCTACCAATCTTTCGAGCAGGGCCGCAGCGCCGATGTCAGCTGCGCCTGCCACTGGACCGTCAACGTCGCGGCCTCTTCCGGTCACGGCAGGCTCTATGCCGACCTCTATTCGGTGGCGCCGGCGGGGATCTTCGTCGCGGCGGACTCGCCGATCCGCGACCCGGCCGACCTCGCCGGCGTCCCGATCTCGGTCGGCTGGCAATCGGGCAGCCACTATTCGACGATCCAGGCCCTCGAAGCCTATCTGCCGGCCGACAAGATCAACCTGTCGTTCGCCGAGGGCCTGTTGTTCCGCCGCCTGGAGATGCTGGTCGACCGCCGGGCCCCGGCGGTCGCCTTATTCAGCGGCCCCTATTACTTCGCCGAGCAGCTCGGCTTCCGCAAAATCATCGACACGACCTTCATGATCGCGACGATGATCCACGGCGACCCCGACCCCGAAGACCTGCGCAAATTCTTCCGCGCCTTGCGCCGCGCGCAGCGCGACCTCGACCTGCGCCCCGACCGCTACACGCATTACTACAAGAACGAATTCCCCGAGCGCTTCCACCCGCTGATGGACACCCGCCGCTGGGGCCCCGGCGAGCGCCTCGTCTTCGAGCCCTACACGAAGGAAGCCCACGCCGAGACCGTCGACTGGATCGGAAGGCACGGCATCTTCGCCGAAGGCGAGATGGGCCATGGCCGCTATGAAGATTCGGTGGTTTTCTTACAGACGCAGTAGGCAAACTAACGGGCGCTGCAGCTCACGGCGAAGATCGTGGGGATTCACGCCGCGGCCACCACTGGCACAGATTGCACGCGCTTCGCTATCACGCGTACCTCAATCTCGTCGCCGGGCGCGGCGAGCCCATTCTCCGCCGCGATCTCTGGAGCGATTTCTAGCGCGCGGCAAAGGAGCTGCTCAAAGGTTGGCGCCTCGGTGGTCAGCGGCAAATCGTCATTGGTGCACCACCACACCCCGGCCTCGTCGTCCCACTGCGCTCGGATCTCGAAACTCTTTGGCTGCTCCAAGCTTAGCATCTAGATCTCTTTCATAGCAGCAGAGCAGCGTTTGCGTTCATAGTAGCTGGCGCCGAACATCAGTTATCCGAGAAATCTGTTTTCATTGTGCCACCTCAGGACATCTGGGTCGGGCTGTAACTCGCTACGGTCAGGCACCCTGATCGCGGTGCCGTGCATTGCGTAGTAGTCGCGTCCGTTCTCGAATTCATCGCGTATCCGGCGGCTCACCTCAAAGTGGCGGCCTGGCGTCACGGTTACATAGCCGCGGTCGAACAGGCTATGGATGTCACGACGAAGAAGGAGCCCATTACTCGGTTCATGTGCGCCGTGATCGGCATAGAGCTATCGCCGAATCTTGGTGATGGCCTGAGGGATCAGGCGGCGGCGGTTTGGGATTGCGAGGACGCGGGGTTGGCGGCGACTTCGATCCCATCGATGAACCTGACACCTTGAATGAGCTTGGGCAATTGGTTGTGGCCATCGAGCCTGCGCCAGCTTTTCTGCGCCGCATCGACCAGCTTGAACACCATGGCGAGCGCCGTTTTATTGGAGAGGCAGCCCTTCGAGCGGATCGTGCGGTGCCGCACGGTGGCAAAGGTGCTCTCGATCGGGTTCGAGGTCCGCAGGTGTTTCCAGTGTTCGGCAGGGAAATCATAGAATGCGAGCAGGGCCTGGCGATCCTTTGCCAAGCACTCGGCGGCCTTATCATATTTCAACTCATAGGCCGCGATGAAGGCGTCGAACGCGGCCTCGGCGTCCTTGCTCGTCTCCGCCATCCAGATCTCCTGTAAGGCCCGCTTGGCTTTCGGCTGCTGGCCCTTCGGCAGTTTGTTGAGGACGTTGGCGGTCTTGTGCACCCAGCAGCGTTGCTCGCGTGTGGTCGGCCACAGCTCGCCGAGCGCCTTCCAGAAGCCAAGCGCGCCGTCGGCGACGGCGAGTTCGGGCGCGACCGCCAGACCTCGGTTCTTCAAATCGAGCAGCAGTTCACGCCAATCCTGCGCGCTCTCGCGCGCGCCGTCGGTAAAGCCGAGCAGCTCCTTCCTGCCCTCCGGCGTCGCGCCGATGATGACCAGGATGCATTGCTTGGCGTCTTCAAGACGGGCCTGCAGGTAAATGCCGTCGGCCCACACATAGACGTAGTGCTTGGCCGACAGATCGCGCTTCCTCCAGTGCTCGTGCTCGTCGATCCAGACCTCCTTCAGCCGAGCAATAGTCGAGGCCGACAGGCCCGGTGCATCCTTGCCGAGCAGGGCCGCAAGCGCCTCCTCGAAATCGCCGGTCGAGATGCCCTTGAGGTAAAGGATCGGGAGCAGAACCTCCAGGCTCCGCGAGCGCCGCGCATACGGCGGCAGGATCGCGGGTGTGAAGCGGATGCGCCCGGCATCATCGGCAGCGCCACGGTCGCGCACGCGGGGTTGGCGCACGCCGACCGGGCCGATGCCGGTCATCACCTCGCGTTCAGGCAGGTGCCCGTGCCGGACCACGCGGCTCAGGCCAGTAGCGGTCTTCAGATCGATATGCTTGGCGAGGAATTCGGCAACCTCGGCCTCGATCGCTTGGGCCAGCAGGGCCCGCGCTCCGTTGCGCAGCACATCGGTGAGCGGATCGGCGAATGACCCTGGTTGAAGCAGCTTGACGACGTTAGCATCGGACACGGCGTATCACTCCTTTGCTGGAGAAGTGGAGGCGCGAACACCCCCACGATACGCCGCCTTCATCCCGTCAGCCCGTCACCAACTTTCGCGCATAGCTCATCGGCATACGGACGAATGTGTGCCGCATCCAATGCCGGAAGGGTTCTCTCTCCTGTGACGGCGCAGCGCCGCGCGTAGTTATCAGTGACGACGATACGAAAAGCGCCTTGCCCAAGCCGCGGGCGAATTAACGCAGGTTCGCCCCAACGGGCGAATGGCACATCTGATGCACCGCTTTGCGCGGTGGAATTACGATAGGCAGCGCCGGGCTGAACGTGCGTCTGGGCAAGCTCCCATAGCAATAAACCGTCGGAGTCATCGCAACTATAGGTCTTGAAGCCCTGAAAATGGGGCGGCCAATTGGGCGGCTCGAACCACTCGCTCTCCGGCAGAAAGAACGGCTGCGTCAGGATACGACAGCCGATGACAAAGTCGGTCCGCTCATCGGCCGCAACTTTCCGGTGACGGGCAATCCTTGCTCGCATTTGCGCCAGGGTCGCCGCGCCATTCGCCTCGCTGAACGCCTCCCAAGCCAGCGAGCACGGTAATGTATCCGCATGCACGAAAATGCCTCCGCCCACGATGACGCGATAGGGCGCATGCAATCTGAACAGGAAGACCTCACCAGCGGTAAGCGCTCGGAAAGAGCGACCCGAGGGAGCCCAGAAGTTCACTTCCGAGAGGTCGGGCTTCCCCTGAAGGTGCCGAAACCACTCGGGGTCTGTTAACGCGACAACAACTCGGACGGACATTGGGAGCTGCAGTATCAACGTAGCCCGAACAACCGAAAGATGCTTCCTCTACGTGAAATTCGCAACCACAAGACAAGATATGAGGGCGCACTACCGCGCCCTCCGAAGCGAATTCGGTCCTTGGCGTCGTCGGAGGCGTGACGCTGCATTGCGTCTATACGCAACGCGGTGATGTTCGCGAAATTATCAGCCTACGCTTATGCCAACAGAAAGGAAAGGGATGCCGGCACTGGCCGAATTAGGCACCTCGGCACTCCATGCCGGCCATTCCGCCCCTAACTGAACTCAAATTCCTCCTTCAGGATTCGGAATAGTTGCTCAGCGCTCTCCCTCGGGAATTGTAGCGTCTGGCTCGTCTTGCCAGGGATCTCCCGCTCCTCTGATCCGTAAGTAGACAATTGCAATACACCATTAGCTACGGACCAGTGGCACACAACCTGAGTCGGATGCAGGCCGCCTGGATTTCTGGGATGTCTTCAGAATCCAGTTACGACTGCCATGACGCTATGCCCTCGATCATTTTCGCCCCCCTTCAATTACCGTGAACCGACCATACCGCCTGCCACCCGAATCCGACAACACGCCGTCGAGTGCCGCATCCACCGGCTCGCCGTTCTCTCGGCAAAAATTGTAGTGGGAGACATACAACGCCACGGCCGCAACACGATTTTCTGGCCTTTTTTGAGAACGCGTTCGTTAGTCGTGTGAACCGACGTTGTTGCATCCTGAGTGTCAGGTTTTGTCTCTCGACATTGCTGGTTGAGAGGTTCGTCGGATGGCCGATTACGCGCGTCCGGTTTACTGTACTACAGCGGCCGGCGAGTAGCGCCGCGCGGCCTCTACGGCAACGTCGACAGCGTAATGTTTCTCGATCGTGCCGAACGCTCTTGTCGGCTCGACGGGGTCAGGTGGTCCCTCCGCATTGCTCGTCGGTTAGGGCCTGCGGACGCGATCGCCAGATGTTGTAGTGTCAACCTTCACGCGGCCTTCGACGAAAAACAAATAGTATCTCTCCGCACGACGAAAATAGGAAAGGATAATCTTGGCAAACTTCAGGGGATGGCGGTCTGTAAGTTCGTATATCAACTCTGATTCTTTGAGATTTAACATCTCGGCGAAATTATCGCTTTCTGATTTTATGTATTTAGCGATAGCTCCATTAGGATCAAACATCTCTATGCTCACCTTTAGCAGTTTGTTTTTTGATAGATATCTGTATATAACATCATATTTATTCTTTAGTCCATCGTAATTTCTGATAAATTGTGCCAAAGCCGCGTCGATTTGAAAGAATACTTCAGGCTTCCCTTCTACATCCACCTCTCCTGGCGAGGCATATCGAAGTTTTCCCACTGATATGCGGTCGCGTAACTCTTGAGCCGCCGCTAGATCGTGGTAGAGGTTAACGTAACTTGATCCGCCGCGAAGCGGATGCCCACTGAATGCGTCACGTATACTCCTCTTTCGAATCTGAGGAGTGGTATCGCTAGTGTACTTGTCCAATGACAAGAAAAACACGTAAAGGTCATTCAGTTTGTTATAGAACTGTGTGAAATCGGGTAAATCCCAAATTCCATCCGTCTCATATTTTTGGGTCGCTAATTCTTCTGATCTTGTTGCAATAATCGGCTCCGAATGATCGTATGAAAAAATCCTGATTCAGGGATGTAGTGCTCTTCCGACTTTTCGTCGCGTACCGCGGGGTTCAAGATGATTTCGTCGTTTTCTTTGTGCGATAGGTCAAATATGTACCATGCTTTGAAACGCGGAATCATAAACAACGAGCGAAAATCCATCAATCCTCTTCTGTACCTCTCCCATTGGTCTAAAGAGATTTCTGCCCCGAAAAAGGGATGCGTGTAACCTCCTTTTTCGATTGCCACACCCGCGATCTTAGATATATTGCCGCGGTTAAGCAGGACCGCCTGTGGCCCGTCCATATACTCTAGAACTTGCGCAAGAGTTGCCGTTTTCTTTTTTGTTGTGCGCACGTTTAGAGTCCTGTAACTCGGACAATTGCTGAAATGGGATCAAACGTATCATACATCCAGAAGTCTATATGCCCACCTCCAATGAGGAGCATTCCTGACCCAGCGGCAATCTTCATTCTTGCCACATGAGTGTACTTTCGTAGATTTTTCAGTTTGCGCTTCTTGCGCACTGTCTCCATGTCGCAGCATAGCGAGCACGATGCCCAACGACACGGATCCATACCCGGCGGCATTGGTATTCCTTTAGCCGCCAGCGATTCGAAGTGATCAGTTAGCGCTGGAGCGCTCGGAAGTAGCCGGTATGCTTCGTTACACGCCATGTCGTGAGCCGCCTCGGGAGGGCACGCCGCGGGAAGCTTTTCTCGATATCCCACGCGTTCTTGTTCCCCCTGAGCATCATTTTCGCCACGATCGTACCTCCTGTCGACAGCGTCAACCCCTTCGCAGTGGGCGCGCGGCTCCACCCACCTACCGGCCGCACCGACTCTGCGGGCATTGACATCCGAATCCTCAAATTCGGCCACTTGGCCTCAAAACCGGCCACTACCCTATCGTGCAATGTACCCGGGCTGAGATCGACGAGATCAAACGGTTGGCCGAGTTGGCGGCGCGGCCTCGTCCGAGCGAAAAGGAGATCAAGGCGCAGGCGTCCTAGGATGGCGATGCGTGGATTGATGACGAGTTGGCGCGGCGGAGCCGCAGCTTCCGCCGCCATCACCGGAAGAGGTTCGGGCGCTGCGCAAAATTTGGATTGAGCCAAGCGCAGTTCGCTCGCCGCTTCGGCTTTACGCTCAATTACGGTGCAGCCGGTATGAGCAAGGCCGCCGTCGCGCCTCCGGCCCTGCGTGGACTTGCTTCGGGTCATGAAATCCGATCCGGACGCGGTCGTCCGCGCTCTCGGGATGCGCAAGGCCTGCTGAAACGTTATCCCTTCGCCCACATCGCCACGTTTCTCCCCGGCTATCCCGCAACGTTACGGAGCGCGAAATGGATTGACGATGCGGAGGCGGCCATCGAGCATGCTCCCATCGTGCATGTCTTCGGACCAGAGCGTGTCGCAATCGGCGTGCAGCGCCGAGGCGGCGATCATCGCATCCCAGGTCGACAGCCCGTAGCGCTCTGCGAGCGCGAGGCCCGTCTCGTGGATGTCGACGGTGAGAGGCTGCACCGGCAGCAGGGCGCGCATCATGGACAGAAAGGCGCGGGTTTCCGTCCATGACATGCCCATCTTGCGACGGGCGACATTAGCGATCTCGTTCAGTACCTGCACGCTGATCGTGCCGCCGGCGCCGATCAGCTCTTCGGCCCGGTCCGCCTTGGCGGGATCACCGGACGCGACATACAGCAACAGGTTGGTGTCAAAAAAACTACCGGGCATTCGCCTCGTCTCGGTCGAACTTGAAGTCGGCGGGGAGGCGCCCGCGAAAAGCGCGAAGGCGCTTTAGCAGCTCTTCACGCCCGGGCTTGCGCGACACGCCGAACTCACGCTCGTCGGCAACATGGATTTCGATCTCGTCGCCCTCTTTCAGTTCGAGCGCGTCGACTACAGCGGCGGGAAGACGGACCGCCAGACTGTTGCCCCATTTCGCGACCTGCATCGGCCTTCTCCGTGGATATACGCTTCTGATATATGTATATCCAGCCGAGATCGGAAATCAAGAGATTGCGCCCTGCGGTGCCGCAGAGTTGCTTCCTGACCAAAGTTCCTCGGTTCATATCCCCTTCGACGCGTCATCACATCCACCAGCCGGTGCGGCCGAGGCCCCGACGAAATTGGTGACCCTTGATCGAAACAAACCGTGAACCAATATGCGTGCGGTTTGCCGTGGGCCACCGCTGATGCCGGGAACTAATCACCAATTCACCGTTGCTGTCCTGTTATCACCTGTTTTCCAGACCAACAACCTAGTAATTTCAATGACTTGATCCTGATCTCTTTTCGCCTCGCGCGCGAATTGCAGTTTTGTATGGCCGCGCGGCGGCAGGCGGATCTGTGCCGTATGGCGCGCCGTCATCCTCTCGCGTGCACCGCCGCACTTCTGCCGGCGAGGCGACCGAAGACGGCGCCGGACATGAGGCCGGTGCCGCTGGCGTAGTTGTGGAAGAAGAGGCCGCCGACGATCTCGCCGGCGGCATAGAGGCCGGGGATCGGGTGG
>CAVTQA010000034.1:0-24605 GCA_963736715.1 uncultured Alphaproteobacteria bacterium
GGAAGAGCTCCCGATGCGCGGCGTTCCGCATGTAGCTGACATCCGGTATCACGACAGAGGCAATGGCCAGCAGCCGCTCCATGATCTCTCGTGCGTCGTCGAGCCGACCCATATGGGCGTAGCAGGCGGCGAGAAGGCGATACGGCTGCGGGAAGCTCGGGTCCTCCTGGATTGCAAGGAGCAGTTTCGGCACTGCCTCATCGAAACGCCGGCTGTAGAAACACGCGCCGCCGATTATTCCGAGCGACGACACGCCGACGCGGGCGCGGGGACTGAGGCGCAGCGCGGCTTCGATATGCTCGATCACGATGTCGGGCTGACCGGCCATCAACCTGAGAAGCCCGCTGATGTGCCAGCCACGGGCGTAGTTCGGGTTGAGAGCCAGTGCTCGATCGATCAACGCTATCATGGCGCCGACATCCTCGCCGAAATGAGCCAGCGCGAGGGCGGCATTCGCCAGGACGCCCGGGTCGTCGCCAGCCACTTCCAGGGCCCGCCTGGCGAAATCCGTGCCCTTCAGACGGTCTGCGGCTGGATCTTCGCTCCGACCGCCAAGAACCAGCCGAAGACAGCAATGTGCGGCCCAGGCGAGCGCAGGCCCGTAACGCGGATCGCGCGCGATCGCCTGTTCCGTCAGACGGAGTGCCTCAGGCATTTGCCTCGCCGACGACCAGACCATCTCATAGGCGCGAAGGTAGAGGTCGTAGGCAGTGAGGTCATTCGTCGGGCGATTAGCGGATCGAGCGGTCTCGGCGGCTTCCAATGCCGGCTCGATGACGCCGGCGACGCTCGACGCCACCTTGTCCTGAAGGTCGAACACATCTTCGAGGGAACCGTCGAAACGGTCGGCCCAGAGATGTGCGCCCCTTTGCGCCTCGATCAGCTGCGCGGTGATGCGCACGCGACCGCCCGCCTTCCGCACCGAGCCCTCGAGGACATAGCGAACCCCCAGTTCACGGCCTACATGCTTCACATCAATCGCTCGGCCCTTGTAAGTGAAGCTCGAATTACGGGCGATGACGAAGAGCCAGCGGATGCGGGACAGCGCGGTGATGATCTCCTCGACCATGCCGTCGGCGAAATATTCCTGCTCCGGGTCGCCGCTCATATTGGCGAACGGCAGTACCGCGATCGACGGCTTGTCGGGCAGCGGCAGCGGCGGGCTACCCTCACCCGCCTCCCGCCGTTGGCGCTCGGCACCCTCTCCCGCAGTGCGGGAGAGGGTGGACCCCGGCGCGGTAGCGGCGGGGTGGGTGAGGGCGTCGCGAACCCGGTAGACCCGCACGGGCCGGGCAATGTTCTTGACCTGCTGCTCGCCCAGATCCTCGAAGAACGAAGGGCAGCCGGTCGCGCACTGATCGTGAGACCGTATTGGAGACGAACACCCCGCCGGCATCGGCGAGGGCTTCGATCCGCGCGGCGATGTTGACGCCGTCGCCATAGAGGTCGTCGCCCTCGACGATCACGTCGCCGAGATTGATGCCGATGCGCAATTCGATGCGGCTGTCCGCCCCGACGCCCGTGTTCCGCTCGGGCATCGCCTGCTGCACCTCGACCGCGCAGCGCACCGCATCGACGACGCTGGCAAATTCCACCAGCATGCCGTCGCCGGTGGTCTTGACGATGCGGCCGTGGTGCTCGGCGATCTTCGGATCGAGGAGCTCGCGGCGCAGCGCTTTGAGGCGTTCGAGCGTGCCTTCCTCGTCCGCCCCCATCAGCCGCGAATACCCCGCCACATCGGCGGCGAGGATCGCGGCAAGGCGGCGGGTTGCAGACATGGTTGGTCAGGCTCAGCTTTCATGCCGAGATTAACCGAAAAACAATAACCGTTCGCCGCTTCTTTCTCCGGCTGACTTCCTGTCCGTTTTGCCAGCAGCTTGAAGCGGTGGACAGGGTGAATTATATGGCATATGCTTAGACATATGCCAACCGGCTGGTAATGACCCCGCAGCGTCATGTGAAGCTTTTCAAGAACGGCCGAAACCAAGCGGTGCGCATTCCCCGCGAGTTCGAGCTTCCCGGCGAAGACGCCATCATCCGCAAGGAAGGCGACAGGCTGATCATCGAGCCCGCTCCACCGAAATCCTTGCTCGCGCTGCTGGCCACCCTCGCCCCGCTCGAGGAGGATTTTCCGCCGATCCCCGACTTGGTCCCTGACCCGGTCGAACTTTGATGCGTTACTTGCTCGACACCAACATCCTCTCCGACCTAGTCCGCCACCCGCAGGGCCGGATATTTGAGCACATCCGCGAGGTGGGCGAGGCGCAAATTTGCACCAGCATCATCGTCGCCGCGGAATTGCGCTACGGGGCTGCGAAGAGAGGATCGCCACGGCTCGCGACGCAGCTCGAGGCGGTGCTTGGCGCGCTGGACGTTGTCCCGTTCGAGGCGCCTGCCGATACCGCTTATGGCCTCATCCGCACCCGGCTCGAACAGATCGGCAGGCCGATCGGCGGTAACGATCTGCTGATTGCCGCTCAGGCGGTCGCACTCGGCTATACCATCGTCACCGATAACGAGGGGGAGTTCGCCCGGATCGACGGTCTCCCTTGCGAGAATTGGCTGCGGTGATCTTGGGATCGAGGAGCTCGCGGCGCAGCGCCTTGAGGCGTTCGAGCGTGCCTTCCTCGTCCGCCCCCATCAGCCGCGAATAGCCGGCCACATCGGCGGCGAAAATTGCGGTGAGGCGGCGGACAGAAGGCATCTGCGCCCTGCGGTCGCGTGATTTAACCAACTGTAACGCGAAACCCGCGGCGACCCTAGCCTCGAGTAGGCTCCTTCAGCGCAAGGCTCGATGGCCTCAGTCGACAGCCAAAGTCAGGGTCTTGAGATAGGCGGTCTCGGGCAATGCCGGATGGATCGGGTGATCGGCATCGGCGCCGGCACCGTCTTTCGCCTGCGCCTGCCCGCCCCCGCCATCCGCGAAGCCAGGCGAGCGCGAGCGTCAGTGCCATGAAATGCGTGCACGGCGCGGCGCTCGAGAGGGAGCCGCACAGGTCTGGCTGATCTCGCTGTTATTTGCAGTGAAGAAACAGCCAACAGACAAACCTTCGCCGCAGGAATCCAAGCATGTTGACCACCAGGTCAATGAAATAACGCCAAAAAATTTGCTGTTACCTGGCTGTTTTCGGTCATGTTGCCGATATCGATGAACGGATAAAGGAAAATTCTGATCCAGATAAAACCATCTTGAGATAACCGGTATCACGGGATTGCGGCAATTTTCGGGTTCCACTTGGAAGCCGCCATCCGGCTCGATCAGCTCAAAGCGGCTCGCAATTATCTGCATCGCCGACTGCTTAAGTCCGAGTTGAGGAGAGGTGGGCGGGAAATTCGGCTTCCGCCAAGCTGCCGGCACCGGCGAGCCACCGCCGCAGAACGGTGACGGCGGGTGCCTCGGCACTCGTCTGCGGTGCATAGACAAAATACCCGCGGGTCCTGATCACCGGGTCTCTGATTGGCGCTACCAGCCTTCCGTCGCGCAGTTCATCGCCGACGAGCGCCAGCGGGCCGATTAAGACCCCAAGCCCTTCGAGGGCTGCCTGGATGGCAAAGTAGAAATGCTCGAAGACCTGTTCCCGTTCCGGCTTGAGATCGGCGATGCCAGCAGCGGTCAGCCAACGCGGCCACATTTCGCGTCGCGTTGCTGCATGGAGCAGCGTATGTCTGCCGAGATCCGCCGGCGCTTGTAACGGGTGATCTTTCATTAGGCCGGGGCTCAACAGCGGCAAGTACGCTTCGCCGAGAAACCGGCTGCCGACCCAACCGGGCTGCCGCGCCGGTCCCGAGACAACGACGTCGACGTCCATCCGAAATTGTTCGGCTGGCGTGCTCGCTGTGACGATCCGCAGTTCCAGCGCGGGATGTTCCCGCTGAAATTCAGGCAGACGCGGAATTAGCCAGCGCATCGCGAAGGTCGGAAGCGCCGATACATGGAGCACCCCGCGGGCTTGAACGCCATTGCGCAGTCGCAGAGAGGCAGTCGCCAGCCGGTCGAGCGCGGGCCCGGCCTCGGCCAAGAGGTCCGCCCCTGCCCGGGTCGGCACGGCGTTACGGCTGGTGCGCAGGAAGAGGCTCGTGGCGAGCCATTCTTCCAGCAAGCGAATCTGCCGACTTACCGCGCCGTGGGTAACGCTGAGCTCTTGCGCTGCGCGTGTGAAGCTTCCGAGCCGGGCGGCCGCTTCGAAGGCCTTTATTGCATTGAGCGGCGGCAGGCGAGGGCGAGGCATGGTCGTGAGTTTTCCTCACATCTACCGGTCAGGACAAGTCGTTTGTCATCAAACCGTCATGATGGGAAAACCGCGTCATGACAACGACGGCTCTCTCGACCGCAACCGGCCCGACGGAGGCTCCCGATCGCGGCCGAAGGCAAGCGCTCTGGGTCGCTTGCGGTGCTCACGCGCTGCATGATGGCTTGACCGATACGCTCTATCTGCTGCTCCCGATCCTGCAGACGGAGTTTGCGTTGACCTACGCCGCGGTAGGCGTCCTGCGCGCGCTTTATGCCGGCGCGATGGCGGGTTTGCAGGTCCCGGCAGCCAAGGTGGCACAGCGGGTAGGCGGACCGAGGATGCTCGCAGCCGGCACGGCTGTCGCCGGGGCTGCTTATCTGGGTCTTGGCGCAAGCTCAACCTTCGCCATACTGGTCGTCGCGCTGATCCTCGGGGGCTTCGGATCAAGCACCCAACATCCGATCGCGTCGAGCCTCGTTGCCGCCGCTTATCAGGGGCCGCGCTCGCGCGGTGCGCTTGGCACTTACAATTTTGCCGGAGATCTCGGCAAAATGGCGCTGCCAGCGGTCACCGCTGGTCTGATTGCGGTGATGTCCTGGCGTTTGGCGGCGGCAGTGGTGGGCATCATCGCGTTGTTGGGCGCCGGTGCCATTCTGCTTGCGCCGTGGAGCGTGCCTGCCGCCGGAGACAGGCGCACGGGCTCCCCAGCCTCGAACAGCAAGGCTCACGGGCGCGCCAATCCGCCACGCAGCGGCTTCCCCCTGCTGCTGGCCATTGGCGTCATCGACAGCGCGACGCGGATGGGTTTTCTCACCTTTCTGCCGTTTCTCTTGCGCGCAAAGGGTGCGGGACTCCCGGAAATCGGCGTCGCGCTGACACTGGTCTTCGCCGGGGGCGCGGCGGGCAAGCTCGTCTGTGGTTTCGTTGGGGCGCGGCTCGGAGTGTTGACCACGGTACTGATCACCGAAGGGGCCACAGCGGCGGGCATTCTTGCACTTCTTCCGGTGCCGCTCGGTGTCGGTTTGGCGCTGTTGCCGATCATCGGCGTGGCGCTCAATGGCACGTCATCGGTGCTCTACGGCACCGTGCCCGAGCTCGTAACAGCCGAGCGTCGGGAGAGCGCCTTTGGCGTTTTCTATACCGGGACAATCGGCGCCGGAGCGTTGTCGCCGGCGCTATATGGACTGATCGGCGATGCGATAAGCCTCCCTGCGGCGATGCTGCTCGTAGCCGCGGTGGTTCTATTGACGCTTCCGCTGGCCTGGCGGCTGCGCCGTGTTCTCGACGCACTGAAATGAGATGCTGCCGGTGCTAACGCGGTGAAGACCCACCGGGCGATCGTCGTCGCCGCGCTCGGTACGACGCAGACGATCGCCTGGGCGTCGAGCTATTACATGCCGGCGATACTCGGAGCGCCGATCGCCGATGCGCTCCATCTGCCGGACAGCGTGTTCTTTGGCCTGTTTTCCGGTGCGCTGCTCCTATCCGCGGCAATGGGCCCATCGGTCGGCCGGCTGATCGATCGCAATGGCGGTCGCGTTCTTCTTACTATTTCGAACCTGGTGATCGCTGCCGGATTGGTGATCCTCGCTGCGGCGCACGGCATAGGCGGGCTCGTCATCGCCTGGACGGTGCTCGGCGTCGGCATCGGCATGGGTCTTTACGATCCGGCGTTTGCCGCCTTGACCTGGCTTTACGGCCGCGAGGCACGCAGCTCTATTACCGGGATTACCCTGATCGCCGGTTTTGCCAGCACGATCGGCTGGCCGACGAGCGCAGTGTTCCTGCACAAATTCGGTTGGCAGACGGCCTGCCTGGTCTGGGCCGGTTTGAACATCCTGCTCGCCGCCCCGTTAAACTGGCTGTCGATCCCGCGCCATGGCACCCCGGCGGTGCTGCCCCAGGCCGCGACGGAATTGCCGGCGGCAGAGCCGCCGCGGGCAGCGATGCCGATCCTGGCTTTCTTTTTCGCCACCACTTGGTTCGTCCAGGGAGCGATGGCGGCGCATCTGCCGGGCTTGCTGCAGGCGGCAGGTGCATCCTCGACCGCGGCAATTGCCGCAGCGGCGCTGGTCGGTCCCGCTCAAGTCGGCGCCCGCCTTGTCGAGTTCGGATTATTCCGCTCTTTCCACCCGATCTTCTCGGCCCGGATCGCTTCGCTGCTGCATCCGATCGGTGCCGCGTTCATTGCCCTGTTCGGGGTTCCCGGCATCGTCGCATTCGCGCTGTTGCATGGCGCCGGCAACGGCATGATCACGATCGTCAAGGGCACCTTGCCATTGGCATTGTTTGGCCCGCAAGGCTATGGGCTGCGCAGCGGATTGCTGTCGGCGCCAGCGCGGATGCTGCAAGCGGCGGCGCCGTTTCTTTTTGGCTTGCTGCTCGACCGGGTCGGGATCGGGGCTCTGGGATTGTCGGCCGGGCTCTGCCTCGCCGCCTTCGGCTCGCTGTTCCTGCTGCGCCCCACCGCGCCGTCGACCCCGCGGCTGCCTAATCTTGCCTCAGCCGGCTGGGCAGCAACTCGCCTCGCCCCTCGAGGATCGGATACGCAGCCGCCGCCAGATGAGCGTTGACCCGCTTGAGGTCGCGCACGATGTCAAGAAGCAACTTGCTCATTTCGATCGTCTCTGGTCGGGTCGTGCGGGCTCGTCCGAAATATTCTTCGGTCGTGCGCGCTTCGATCTCCCGGAAGATTTCCTTTTCGCCGAGGAGCTGGCGGGCCGCCCGCGGGTCTTCGGTCATGAACACGGCGGCAGCGGCGCGTGCGTTGCTCGTCAGCCGGTCCAGCATGTCATGGATCTCCTGCCGGCCGGTTTCCGAGAAGCTGAGGCCGCGTTTGATGCGCTTGGCGGCAAGCGGCATCAGGCTCTTCTCGACAATGTCGCCGGCATGCTCGAGGTTGGTCGTGAATGCCAGGATTTCTGACAGACGTCGGTGATCGGCGTCGTCTAGCGCGTCGGTATCGAGCGAGGTGAGATATTCCTTGATCGCTGTATCGAGCCGGTCGAGCACATTGTCCATGCGTGCGGTTTCCGTGACGCGCTTACGATCGCCACGATTGAGCAAATCGAGCGCACCGCGCAGCATGGCCTCGAACACGTCGACCATCCGCAGCGCCTCGCGCGCGGCACCGGTGAGCGCGATGCTGGGTGTCTCGCGCGCCGCCCAGTCGAGATACATTGGCTGCGCTGGATCGGCTGTGTCGACGCGGGCGGGTAGAAGACGCACGAGCAACCGAGCGAACGGTTTCAACAGAGGGAAGAACAGCAGCGCCAGGACAATGTTGAAGCCGGTGTGAAAATCGGCGACGGCCCGTCCGGCATCGGGCTCGATCGTGACCAGCGCCGGGCCGATCCAGTTGAGAAAGGCAAGGGCTAATGCGCAGCCGACAATGCGGTTGATCAAATTGCCAATCGGCAGGCGCTTGGCGGCGGGGTCGCCACCTACGCCGCTTTCGAGCAGCGGGTTCAGAGCCGTGCCGAGGTTGGCCCCGAGCACAAGCGCAAACGCGGCGTGCGGCGGTACGACCCCTTGGGCCGCAAAGGCCATGATCAACAATACGACGGCGACGCTCGAATGCGCCGCCCAGGTCAACGCTGCCGCGAGCAGAATGTCGATCAGCGGATCGGTCGTGACCGCACCGAGCAGCATCCGCAGGCTCGGCACATCCTCGTAAGGAGTGATCATCGTGAAGAGGTGCTGAAGCGCGATCAGCATCAGACCAAGGCCGATTCCCACCCGGCCGAGGTCGCGCGTGCGGGTAACCCCGCTGCGTCTGAACATGAAGACGCCGATCAGAATAAACAGGAATGAAACCCGAGACACATCAAAGGACAGCACCTGCACGATCAGCGTGGTCCCGACATTGGCGCCCAGCATGACTGCCAGCGCCGGCACGAGGTCGACAAGCCCGCCGGCCGCGAATGCCGTCACCATCAGCCCCGTGGCCGTGCTGCTCTGGAGGATTGAGGTTACGCCCAAGCCGGCCAGGAAGGCCTTGAACCGGTTGCCGAGCGCGTAGCCGAGCGCGCGCCGCAGCTGGGGGCCGAAGGCGCGCGTGATCCCGGTCTGGACCATGTGCACGCCCCAAATCAGCAGTGCGATCGCGCCGGCGAGATCAACAAGGGTCAGCATTGCGCCCATCCTGCACGCTTCGGTATCGAAATCCATCCACGTTCGGTTATACGCCCAAAACCTCAAAGGTAGCCGCAAGGCGAAGGCCGTGCGGCCCCTTTCAGTCGACAGCCAAGGTCAGGGTCTTGAGGTAGGCGGTCTCGGGCAATGCCGGATGGATCGGGTGGTCGGCATCGGCGCCGGCGACCCGCAGGATGCGGCCGGCGCGGCCGGCATCGGCGAGCCCGCGGCGCACCGCCTCGGCGAACTCCGCCGCACCGACATGGAACGAGCAGGAAGCGATGAAGAGGATGCCGCCGCCCGCGGTCACGGAGGCGGCGAGCCGCGCCAGCTTGCGATACCCGCGCAACGCCGCCGGCACCTCCTTGCGCGATTTGGCGAAGGCCGGGGGATCCGCGATGACGATGTCGAAGCGCTCGCCGTTGGCGGCGAGCCCGCCGGCTTCGGCAAAGGCTTCGCCGCGGCGGAACGAGCAGGTCCGGCCGACCCCGTTGAGCTCCGCCGCTTCAATGGCGCAGCGCCAGCGCCGGCTCGGAGCGGTCGATACCGAGAACGGCGGCGGCCCCGGCCCGCGCCGCCTGGACCGCAAACCCGCCGGTGAAGCAATAGAGATCGAGAACGCGCGCGTCATGCGCCAGCGCGGCGATGAAGCGCCGGTTGTCGCGCTGGTCGAAGAACCAGCCGGTCTTCTGCCCGGCGAGCAGATCGGCGCGGAACACGGCGCCGTTCTCGTGGACCGCCACCGGGCCGTCGAGGCCGCCTCTTGCCACCCGCGTCTCGGACGGCAGTCCTTCGAGCCCCCGCGCCGGGCTGTCGTTGCGCAGCACGATGGCGTCGGGGCTCAGCAATTCGCCCAGCGCATCGAGAACGACCGGCTCGATCCGCGCCATGCCGGCAGCATTGGACTGCACGACGAGAACCCCCCCGAACCGGTCGACGACGAGGCCGGGCAGCCCGTCGGCTTCGGCATGGACGAGGCGGTAAAAGGGCACATCGAACAGACGCTCGCGCAGTTTGAGAGCGCGCCCGATCCGGCGCGTGAGAAAGCGCCGGCCGACCGGCCGGGCCGTATCGCGGTCGAGGAGGCGCGCGGCGAGCAGGGTGTGCGGATTGAACATCGCGACGCCGAGCGGGCCAGAGTTGGCGCGCCGCACGGTGACGAGACTACCGGGTGCGAGCGCCTTCGCCGCAGAGTCCATGGCGATTTCGTTGGAATAAATCCACGGGTGGCCGGCTTCGGCGCGCCGGTGCCGTCCGGCGAGCAGTGTGATCGACGGGCGGGTTGCCGGATCGTCCGCCGCGCTCTCGTGCGCCGCTATTGCATCGGGGCTCATCGATCCTATGTGGTTGCGGCGACCGCCGGCGGCCATCGCCCGGGCGCAACGATGCGCCTTGCCTTCTCGGACCGCGGTGGAGTAGTTGTGGCATCGCCAGCCCGCTTATAGCACGCGCCCGTAGCTCAATTGGATAGAGCACCAGACTACGGATCTGGGGGTTAGGGGTTCGAACTCCTCTCGGGCGCGCCAATCTTTCCAAAGAGTTTAGAGGAAAACGGCACCGAGGTCGGCCGGCCCAAATGGGAACTTGCGGGTCGCAAGCAGACCCCGCGACGCTCTTGGCCGCGTTTATCTGCGGCGCGGAGCCGAATTGCCGCAGATCTACCGCCGCCGACGGCGCGGCGCGGCCGGACTTTTGGCGCGGACCAGTTAGGTGGGCGGTGTCGACCGGCCGGTCAGCGGTGCTCGCTCGGCACGTATACGGTACTCGGGCTCGTGACAAATGGGCTGCTCGGCCCGTTGCCGGACTGCGGTGCAGAGAACTGGAGCCTCAGATTGCCGGGTAATCCGAAAACCGTTCCTCCGGATTGCCCGTTCGACATCTTGTCCGCGAGTTCATCCGGGTCGGCCAGGCGGTTGCTCATCGTCTCGGGATTGACCGGCTGGGTCGTAAATGCCGACGCGCCTTCCGCTTCCGACAGAAGGGCCACTACTCCAGCAAGCAGAATCAGCGTTCTATTCATCGAACCCCCCTGAGAACGACAGGATTATACGCGTCGGGTGGGTCAGTGTCATCCGCCTTCTAGGGGGGCTGCGGTCGCACAGAGCCTGCCGCGATGAGCTCGCCGGCGCGCCGATTGCAACTCGCGCGCGCAACTCCTATGAGATGCCAGCCGCTCCGTGCATGATGATTTCGCAGGCTGCCGACCTAACTGCCAACGTGTTCGCGGGACGGAACGCCCTTTGATGCACGAAGTGTCAAGAAGGAGGCGCGATGTGCGCTGGGTGATTATCCATTGGTTTGAGCTGGGTGCCTTGGCTCTACTTTCCCTCAACCTTTGGTTCGTCTCTTCGGTATTGAACGCTTTGAGGGAGACGAATCATTGGCTTGCCTTTCTGACCCGCGTTCGGTGGGACGAGACAGAAGGGCCAAAACATGCAAACGAGGGCCAGAGCAGTCCCCCGTAGTGACACCTTTTTGACCGCCGGGGCGTAGGATCGAAGCGGGCTTGGCGTCTAATCCGGCCGGCCAAGCCCGTGTGGGGAGCGGCGCCGAGAATGTCCCCCAACCCGGCGCCGCTCCTTCCCGGATGCCGCGCCGTCGCCAGCGGTCCTTGACGTCAATCACCAATGCGGGGCGGACCACGGCGTTCACCCCAGCAGCGACCCGGCAGCGTCCTGGCTCCTGCCAAAGAAACCGGTTCCGCAAAGGACGCCTGCTTGACACGGGCCGAGGTACTGTACTGGCAGGATTTGATTTAAATCCACGGGAGCTTGATTTCTTGGCCACACGGTGTCCGCGCGAGTGTACCCCACCTGCGTTACGTCACCAAGGCGAACCACCAGGCGCCGTGCCTTCCGAGGACCAGAGCGCCAGGGAGGAGTAAATGAGTTTTGAAACGACTAGCCTGCTGCTGAACTGGATGGAAATGGGGGCGTTGCTGGCGATCCTGTTCCGCCTTTCCAGCACTTTCGAGCTGATCGCCAGTACGCAGCGCGAGCTGAGGCGAGCGATCCATCGCGAACATCGCGCCGCCGAGCTGCACATTGCCAACAGTGTCGATGGGCCGGGGGTCCCGTGCGCTTTCCGGTCGCGGCAGGCGCCGGGCTACACCGAGGGCACGGGGCGTCCCGACGATCTGGCCCGCCCATCGCCGTAAACTAAGTGCCGTAAGCTAAGCGGCGGTTGAGGGTAATGCCGTCGCGCGCACGGTGGGTGGCGGCGGTGTTTCGGCTTCCTCTCAAGGTCGATCAGCAGCTCAGCGCTCGGGCTGAGCCGCCGCCGCGCTCCGGCGTAGCGTGTCGATAAAGCTGATCAGATAGGGTTTCCACACCGCCGCGTAATAATGCGTGAAATGCCCGTGCGTCTTGTCGCTATATGGGATCAGCACGTAGCGACCGTTCTGAATTTTCTCCATTGCGCGCTCGACCGTGCCCAGCTCCGGCGGGTTGGCGACGTCCTCGACCGTGTTGATCAGCAGCACCTTGGCTTTGATCTTCGGCAGATCGGGCTCGGGGCTATAATCCTCGATCAATTCGATGGCCCATAACGAGTCATTGGCGTCGCCCTTGGCGATGCGCGCCACGCGCTCGTCATAAAGCTTGTCGGCGGCCGCGCGCGTCGGCGCCATTTCCTGAATGCGGGCGGCGCTCTCGGGCATAAACGACCCCGCTGCCGCGCTGTAGATGTAATGGGTCGGGTTCTTGTCGTAATTGCCGTTGTTCCAGTCGGGGTCATGACGGATCGCCTCGGCCGCGGCGCGGCGCATGATCCAGTTGCGGCCGCTGATCTCGACCGGCTGACAGGAGAGCCCGACGATGCCGTCCATCAATTGAGGATACATCTCGGCCCACATGAAGCTGTGCATGCAGCCGAGCGAGCTGCCGATCACCAGGCGCAGATGGGCAACCCCGAGCCCCTCGGTGACCAGCCGGTGCACGCTGTCGACCATGTCGTGATAGCGGTAATGCGGGAAATTGCCCTTGAGCCCGTCGGAGGGCTTGCTCGAGCCGCCGCGACCGAGCGCGTCGGGGATGATGATGAAGTATCGACCTGCATCCAAAGGCTGTCCTTGCTGGAAAAGCTCGTCGGCCAGGGTTGGCCGCAGCCAGTTGGCCCCGGTGCCGGTATTGCCTTGCAACAGCAGATACGCCGTTGACGATCTCGCCGGCGCCGTTACGCTCGGCAGAGCCGAGCGTGCGGTAGTGCAGTTTCAGCTGAGACAGGGTTTGGCCGCTGGCGAATTTATAATCCTTTATAGTGAAATCGCCCTCCTGGTAATTGGGCCAGTTCGTGTTTTCTGGTGCGGCTAGCGCGGGTGCGGCAATGCCAATGAGGGCAGCGGCAACGGCGGCACGAATAGACATGACAAAGGCTACTCCCAAGTGAGTGATAACCCGCAAATCCAGCAGCGCCGATCAAGCTTCGAGACGGCGCGCGAATTTGGCGATATCGATGACGGCACGGGAATGCGACCCGGCCCCGATCTCCTTGTCGCTCTCTGTCGCGCGCACCCGGAATTCGACCCGCCGCCCGTCGACTTTCGTGACCTCGGCCTCGCCGGTGACCGTGCGTCCGACCGGTGTGGCTGCCAGGTGGCGGACATTGACTTCGGTGCCGACCGCACTTTCGCCAGGGTCGAGATAAGTCTTGATCGCATTGAGCGCGGCGTTTTCCATGACCATGATCATAACGGGCGTGGCGAACACCGCGGGCAGCATCGCATCCTTGAACCGGTTCGCGAGATGCTCGGGCTGGACCAGAAGTGAAAACGAGCCTCTGGCCCCAATTGGTATCTGCTTCATGGCATAGGCTCCAGCGGGCTCAGCGGGCGAGGTTTCAAGTTCATTCATATCCGGGCGGCGGCGTGAAGCCGCCGATCTCATCGGCGAGTAGGCGGGCGAACTCAATCGTCGTCGGGTCTTCGCCTTCCGCCCCGATAATCTGCAGTCCGACCGGCAAGCCTGCCGCGGTCAGGCCGATCGGTGCGGCAGTAGCCGGCAGATAGGAGAGGCTCGGCAATCCGGCCCAAAAGCGCTGGTCGCCATAGGGGATCAGCCGTCCGTTCACCGGGATCAGCCGCTGGTCGCGATCCGGATTGTGGTCGTGCGGGACGGCGGCGGTGGCAGCGACCGGCGTCAGCAGCACGTCGAAGCGCTGGAAGAAATCACGCCAGGCATAACGCAATTTATTGCGCGCCTCGTTGGCGATGCCCCAGGCTCGGTGATCGAGCGTGGCGCCCCGTGCCAAGGTTGCTCGAAAGCTCATGTCGTCGGCTGAAATCGTCGCGGCGATTTCCTTTTGTGCGGCGAAATCCGCCTCGCTGATGCGCGAGGCAGTGGCCGCGCGCAACAGGGTCATGAACAGCAGGTGATGTTCGGCATCCCCGATATCCGGCCGGGCGTTCTCGTCGACCGAGGCGCCGGTCCGCGCGATCGCGGCAACCGCCGCGTCGAAACGTTCGCGCACGCTGGCGTCGACCTCGGAGAGTGCCGAGGTAGCCCACGCCGCCACGCGGAACTCGCCGAGCGTGCGGCAGCGCGGCGACGGCAATTCGAGCCGCCACGCCGCCTGTTGCAACACGTCCGGGCCGGCGAGGACGCGCAAGGCTAAGGCGATATCCTCGGCATGGCGTGCCATCGGACCGACCACTGAAATATCGGTCGGCGTCACAGTCGCCGCGGGCGCATGGCCGCGCGACGGGATCAGGCCCCAACTCGGCTTATGGCCATAAACGCCGCAGTAATGAGCAGGATTGCGCAGTGAGCTGGCGATGTCGCTGCCCGCGCCCAGGGCGGAGAGCCCGGCAGCCAATACCGCAGCCTCACCGCCCGACGAGCCGCCCGGCCCGCGCGAGAGATCCCAGGGGTTGTTCGTGGTCCCGTGAATCTCATTGTAACTTTGCGAATCCATCAGCATATACGGGACATTGGTCTTCCCGAACACGATCGCGCCGGCCTGCAACAGGCGATCGACCACAACGGCGTTGCTCGTCGCGATGTTGTCCTTCCACAGCGGATTGCCAAAGGTGGTCGGCAAACCGGCGACGTTGAAGGATTCCTTGACGGTCATCGGGATGCCGTGCAGCGGGCCCCACACCTCGCCCTTGACCAGCGCAGCATCGGCATCGCGGGCGCGCTGGCGGGCGGCGTCGATTTGCCAGGCGATGATTGCATTGAGCGACGGGTTATGACGCTCGGCGCGCGCGAGGTAGAAGTCGAGCAATTCAAGGCAGCCGATGCGGCGGTCGCGGATCTCGACCGCCAGCCGAGCGGCGGAACCAAAGGCGCGCACGTCCATCTCGTTTCCTCACTAGGCCGTAACATGCCACCCTACCAGCGGTTCGGAGCGGATGCCAATCGCGCCTGCGGTCTTTGCTTGTCCTACCCTGGCGACAGCGCCTGCCCACGGCGCCTCGGGCGCGCGGCCCTCGATCCTCAGATCTCGATCTCGGCGCCGAGATCGATGACCCGGTCCGGCGGGATGCGGAAGAACTCGGTCGGCCGCGTCGCGATGCGCAGGAGGCCGGAATAGAGGCGCTCGCGCCATCGTGCCATCCCCGGCCGCGAGCTCGATTTGACCGTTGGGGCGCCCGACGAAGAACGAGAGCTGGTTTGGATCGACTGTCAGCCCTGGGATTTCCGCCCGGCTCAGCGGCCATCGTTCCGGTAACCGCGAAACCGCAGGCGGAGGCGAGGCCGCTCGATCTTTGGAACCCAAGCACCAGAGCAGCACCGCAATCAAGAGCGGCCAATTGACCTGTGAAATATAGATCTGGCCCTGCGCAAGCGCCGAGGTCTGGAAGGGATGGCAGATTGGGGACGCGCCACCGCCTCTGCTGTGGGCGCTCCGCTCGCCGCAGTTTGATCCGTTGCGGGCTGAATGGTAGGGGCAGGCGCACGGACGGCCGGTCGATGTGTAAGCAGCAACGCTTTGGTCGATGATCTGTTTGCGTATCTCGCTATCGTCCGGCTGCTCGCGCGCGACTGCTGGCGCGGTAAAAATCAGAAGAAAAAGGGCAGCAGCGACGGCGGGATATGACCGTCATGGGCGTCCCCCTGTTTTTCTATATATTGTGCCTATCCTCCGCTTTCGGTTCAGTCTTGCGGTGCGTTCTCGTGCTTGTCGTGCCAGCCAAATTCCGCGCCGGTGCAGTGGATGCCGTCACGGGAAATGTCGGCGACGATGCCGCCGTCTTCGTCGAGATCAAGCCTGACATCGATCTCCAATATTTGGCAGCATGCTCGACTGCGAGAATGATGCGGGTGTCGGTCTGCTCGGTGATCTGAAGTTTCTTGGTCATGGCTCGATCTCCTTTGTTTCGGTCGCTTGATTGCGACATGCAAAAGAGGAAATCGCCCTGCTGAAGCCGCGAATTGCAAAAGGCGCGCTTCAAAAATCAAGATCTTCGCACTAAAATTAAACCCATTGAAACGCTTCCACTTTTTTGATGCAGAATTTTGGTATAAAACCAACTTTTAGTTTACGGCTATGCGCGGTTATCAACCACGGGTCGGAGCGTTGACGCCCAGGTGGGCCAGCCCGGCGCCGCCGGCGCGGGCAAAGTGTTCCACGAGGTGGGCTCCCGAAGGCGTGACAGAGCCTCCGCGTTGAGAGAGGCACCACTACGGCGGTTCCCTCCTTAACGCGATCGCTAACCCGCATTTTTAAAAAAAGGGGTTAGGTAGACGGAGTGTCGACTCCCTCGCCCCGCTTGCGGGGAGAGGGTGGGGTGAGGGGCAAGCCTCCGAGCCGGAAGGATAGCAGCGTTGCGGGGCAAGGACCAAAGGCGCACCGAGCGGGCACGATCGTTGCGGCGCGCCCTCACGCCAGCGGAATTCGCGTTGTCGTCACGCATCCGCGGCCGGCAACTTGGCGGCTGCAAGTTCGTTCGCCAAGAGCCGATCGGCCGGTATTACGTCGACTTCGTTTGTCGAGACCGGCAGTTGATCGTCGAACTCGATGGCGGCCAGCATGCGGACCGCCCCGAAGACGGGCAGCGCGACAGCGAGCTATGCGCGCTTGGCTATCGCGTGATCCGCTTCTGGAATAACGATGTCATCGATAACCTTGATGGGGTTTCTCGAAACGCTCGAGTCCGAACTCGAAAAATCGCCCCTCACCCCGCCCTCTCCGAGCAAGCGGGGCGAGGGAGATGGAGACTCCTGGTAAGAAATCCGGACTTAGTGTGAACGAATACCCGCAGTCGAACCGCCATCGACCGGAAGAGCCACGCCGGTGATGAAACTAGCATCGTCAGATAAGAGGAAGGCAATCGCTGCCGCGACCTCTTCGGGTTGACCTTCGCGGCCAATCGGATGAGCGGCGCGAATCCGCTTCACGTTTTCGGGGTCCTCGAACATGGGCGCCGTCATCGGCGTACGGATCATCCCTGGCACGACGGCATTGACGCGGACGCCGAGCGGTCCGAGTTCCAATGCCATCGTCTGGGTGATCCCGACGACCCCGTACTTCGACGCGGCATAGGGGAGGCGGTTGGGCACACCCCTGATCCCGGCCGCAGAGCTGAGGTTGACGATTGCCGCCTGTGTTTGCGCTTGCCTCACGGCACGGGCGAAAGCCTGGCACATGTTGAAGGTGCCTTCGAGGTTGACCGACAGGACCTTCCGCAAAACCTCGGGATCGGTATCCAGAACGCTGCCCACTCCCCGGATGCCGGCGCTGTTGACCAGCCCATAGAGTTTTCCGAACCGTCGAACCGCTCCGGACACGAACGCGGCCACCTGGTCCCGGTCCGAAATGTCGACGCCGGCGCCATAGACCCTTTCGCTGTTCCCGAATTCGGAGACGACCTTGTCGAGTTCTTCTTTCCGCACGTCTGCGGCGGCGATCGACGCGCCTTCGGCGAACAGCCGCCGGACGCAAGCCGCGCCGATACCGCTGCCGGCGCCGGTCACCAAGACAGTCCTGTCTTCAAAGCGTTTCATTCGAACACTCCCTACGTTGGTCTTCCTTGGG
Source organism: uncultured Alphaproteobacteria bacterium (assembly GCA_963736715.1). Lineage (GTDB taxonomy): Bacteria > Pseudomonadota > Alphaproteobacteria > ATCC43930 > CGMCC-115725 > AP-15. Next base: position 17,343 of record CAVTQA010000034.1, read on the forward strand.
ATAACCTACTTAGAGCGCGCAAGGAGCCTAACTAGTCCCTAAAATCGGCATGGACTTATGACCAGAGGCGATAAATGCTACGAACGGCTCGACTTTACGGTGGTCGGCCCGGCTGTCAACGAGGTCGCCCGCATCGCGGCGATGTGTCGGTCGGTGGCGCGCAACGTGCTCCTCTATCAGGCGTTTGCAGACGCGGTGGCAAGATCGGAACGTGATCGGCTGGTCTCGGTCGGCCGTTATTCATTCCGCGGCGTCGAGCGGCCGCAGGAACTGTTCACGCTCGATCCGTTGTGGACCGTGTGAACGATGCCAGCATGAAGCCTTTTGTGATCTGCCATATGGTCGCGAGCGTGGACGGCCGCATCCTGATAAGCCGGTGGCGGCCCAAAGGGGTCGGCGCGGGATTGTTCGAACGCTTGCACGAGCAGCTCGGCGGCGACGCCTGGCTCGTCGGCCGCGTCACCGGTCAGGAATTCGCCAAGGGGGAGACTTATCCCAATCACATAGACCGGACCTATCCAAGGAAGCCCTGGTTCGCCCGGCCCGATGCAGACGCCTACGGTGTCGTGCTCGACGCGCACGGCAAGATCGCCTGGGGGCGCTCCGACATCGGCGGCGACTCGATCGTCGCCGTGCTGACGGAACAGGTCTCCGACGCCCATCTCGCCGGATTACGCAAAAGATGGCGTCTCCTACATCTTCGCTGGCGAGCAGGAGCTCGATCTGGGGCTCGCGCTGGAGATCCTCAATCGGGAGCTCGGGGTCAAACGCTTGCTGGTCGAGGGCGACGGCGCGACCGGCGCCTTCCTTCGAACCGGCCATCAACGAGAGTAGCCTCGTGATCTGTCCGGCCGTGGACGGCGCGAAAGGCACGTCGAGCGTCTTCGCCTCCAGCGATGAAGATGCCGGCGCGCCAGTCCCGGTCGGCTCGATGACACTAGAAACCATCCGGGTGCGGAATTGCCGGCGATATTGAATTGCCGGGCAACGCCCGTGTGCGGATCCACGGCGACGATGCGACCGTGCCGGTGCTGGCCAAAAACAAGGCCGTGACCGGGCGGCTGTGGACCGCCGCTTTCGCGAGGGCAGGCTCTATGTCCGAGATGACCGGCCCTTTGGCGGCGGCAATCCGCCGGCCGCCATGTTTTTCTATTCGCGCGGCCGCGGCGGCGAGCATCCGCGCCGGCATCTTGCGGCTGGGCCGGCATCTTGCGGGCTGGGCCGGTATCCTGCAGGCCGACGCTGGCGCCTGTCCTCGGGCCGGCCAACGGCCGGACCCGGGGGCCGGGTTTGGCGAATTGTACGAGGCGCGGCGAAGTCCGCGGCCCATTACCGAAGCCGCGTGCCAGGCCCACGGCCGGCGCAAGTTCTTTGTGCTGGCCGATCTGAGGCAGGGGCCACTCAGGGGCCACTCAGGGGGCACTGGCGAATCGAGGCCGTTCGCCGCATCGACGAGATCTTCGCCGGCGAGCGCGAGATCGACGGTGCCGGGCCTGAGTGCCTGGCCTGAGCGCCGGGCCTGAGCAGCGGCATGGTGCGCGCGCTCGGCCGTCCGACAGGAACGGATCAATCCGCTGGTTGCCGCATGGGAAAGCGGGATGCGAACCGCGCGCGCCCGGCTACCGCGCCCCGCCGACCACCGCCGCCGACAAACCACCAGCAACTACCGGCTGATCAGCCCACGATCCCTCGGCCCACGGCCCTCGCCGGATGGATACCCTGCTACCAATCGGGACGGCGGCATGAACGCGCCGAGACCGAGCGCTTCCGGCGCTTCGCGCGTGGTGAGCTTGTCGCGCGCGACAAGCTCAATCTCGACATCTTCTGGCTCAAGGACGAACCGCTCGACGACCCCAACCTCTCGCCGCCGCCCGACGAGATCGCCGCCGAGATTGTCGAGAACCTCGAAGCGGTGCTCGACCGCTTCCGCAAGATCGCGCGAGCTTACAATCTCGATGACCTGAAATTAACCATGATGGCGTGTTAGCTAAGGGAATTTAAAATCTAAGCAGTGATGAGCTTTGTTGCATGCACTTCAACCTTTGGAGGAGTTCCGCTGTAAATTCGCTGCAGATACACCCGAGGTGTAATAAAATACTCAATTTGAGATTGCGGCTCGTGGCCGGCGCCTTATTCGGAGGAAGGCGGGCGAGCGGCCGGCGGCACGCGCCTTCGCCTCGTAACGAGTCGGCGGCCAATCGGGGGGGCGCTCGAGCTCGTCGCCGGGGCGGCGGGCCAGCCATTCGAAAGCGGGGTGAGCGGCAACGCGTTCGAGAATCCAAGAAAGGTAATCGGCGTCATCGGTCGCCACGCGCAACTCCGCGTCGTCAGTCATGATTTCAGCCAGGCCGTCCAGGGTTGCGCGCGACACGATGCGGCGCTTGTGCTGCCGGCGTTTTGGCCAAGGATCCGGGAACAGGATGAACACGCGGCCGATCGAGGCCGGCGGCAACGCCGCCATCATCAAGCGCGCCGCATCGGCAAAGATCCGAACATTATCGAGCCGCCGCCGCTCGATCTGGGCAAGCAGTTTGACTATCCCGTTCTCGAACATTTCGCAGCCGATAAACCCGGTTTGCGGATGCTGCTCGGCCAGTTGCGCGAGATGCTCACCACCGCCGAAACCGATCTCGAGCCAAATCGAGGACCGCGCGGTGCCGAATAGGGCAGCGATGTCGAGGTAACCCGATGCCGGAACATGTATCGCCAGCCGCGGCAGCAATTCATTGACGAGGGTCTTTTGTCCGGGACGCAGAGCCCGCCCGCGACGGCGGCCGAAGACCTGATGGCGCCGCTCCGGCTCGCAGCCGCCTGTGCTCAGAAGGCGCGCCGCAGCTCGTCTACCAAATCCAGCCGTTCCCAGGAAAAGCCGCCATCGGGGTCCGGCCGGCGGCCGAAATGGCCGTAGGCGGCGGTCCGCCGGTAAATCGGCTTATTCAGATCGAGATGCGTACGGATGCCGCGCGGCGACAGATCCACCAGCTCCTGCAAGGCAGCAGCAAGCTTTTGTTCGTCCGCGGTACCCGCCGTATCGACATAGAACGACAACGGTTTGGCGACGCCGATCGCATAGGCAATCTGGATCGTGCAGCGTTCCGCCAACCCAGCGGCGACGACGTTCTTGGCGAGATAGCGAGCCGCATAAGCGGCCGAGCGGTCGACCTTGGTCGGGTCCTTGCCCGAGAATGCGCCGCCACCATGCGGCGCGGCGCCGCCATAGGTGTCGACGATAATCTTACGGCCGGTGACCCCGGCATCTCCATCGGGGCCGCCGATCACGAAGCGGCCGGTCGGATTGACGAGAAAATTCTCTTCCTCGCACATCCAGCCTTCCGGCAGGGTAGCGACCACGTACGGCCGCACGATCTCGCGCACCTCTTCTGTTTCAATCCGGTCGGAATGTTGGATCGAAACGACGACCTTCGCCGCACGTACCGGCTTGCCGTCGACATATTGCAGGGTGACCTGGCTCTTCGCGTCGGGACCCAACAGCGGGGTCTTTCCGGCGTGCCGTGCCTCGGACAGGGAGCGCAGGATGGCATGCGCGTAAAAGATCGGCGCCGGCATAAATTCCGGCGTCTCGCGGCAGGCATAGCCGAACATCATGCCTTGATCGCCGGCGCCCTCGTCTTTGTTGCCCGACGCGTCGACGCCCTGCGCGATATCCGACGACTGGCCGTGGATCAGACATTTGATCGCCGCCGATCGCCAATGAAAGTTTTCCTGCTCGTAGCCGATCTCGCGGATCGCATCCCGAGCCACCTCGATCAGCTTTTCGCTGGTGATCGCCGCCGGACCGCGGACTTCTCCAGCGAGCACTACGCGATTGGTCGTGACCAGAGTCTCGACGCCGCAGCGAGCCTCCGGTTCGGCCGCCAAATAGGTGTCGACGATCGCGTCGGAAATACGGTCGCAGATTTTGTCGGGATGCCCCTCCGACACAGATTCGCTCGTGAATACGTAATCCCGGTTGGCCAAAGCACTGCCTTTCCCAGAAGCGCCAAAAATGGAGGGTAGCACTTCGCCGTTGATGCAATCTTGCCTGTTGAGCGTCAAGCCCGATTTTCCGCTCGGCCTGCCAGGCCGCGCAGAAGCGTTAATTTCCCGAAATTCGTTCGGCGCCGCCGGCAAGAGCCCTCGCGAGATCGAACAGGCGGCGGCGCAGGGCCGGGTCGTCGATCCGATAGTAGGCGCTGACCAGCTCGACGGTCTCACGCCGGCGTAGCGGGTCGGAGTCGAACGCTTCGGCCGCAGGCTCGGCAAACCCTGCCGGGATCGCCGGCGCGCGTACCGGGTCCATGTCGTCAAAAAAGAATGAGACCGGCACATCCAGCACGCGACTTAGATCATGCAACCGGCTGGCGCCGATCCGATTGGCACCTCGCTCGTATTTCTGGACCTGTTGAAAGGTCAGTCCGATCGCCTCTCCAAGTTTTTCCTGGCCGAAGCCGAGCATGTTTCGGCGGAGCCGCACGCGGGAGCCGACGTGGATATCGATCGGGTTCGGCTTGTCGCCTTTTCGGCGACCTGGGCGCCGAGCCTGTTGTTGCATCGCCATCGGTGGAACACTAGTGCAAAGCAGCGGAGGTGATTTGATAAGGCAGGCGATCGATGGCGGTCAACAAGGAGTGTTAACAGCAGACGAAGAGTTGCGCTTGCGGGAGCCGTCAACGCAGCCGAAATGCAACCGGAAGAAGGCCGAGGCACAGGAGCCCGAGCAATATCCAATCGCCGCCGCGGGCATAGAGCGTTGCCGCCGACGTGTCTGCGGGCAGCGGGAGATCGGCATAACCGACGGTGTTCAAGTCAATCCGCGCGACAACCCGGCCCACCTCATCAACGATCCCGCTCACGCCGTTATTCGCAACCCTTACCAGCGGCAATCCTTCTTCCACAGCTCGGGTCCGGGCGATCGCAAAATGCTGATAGGGACCGGAGGTGCGCCCGTACCAGGCGTCGTTCGTGACATTCAGTATCCACGCAGGGCGGTCGTGTTCGTCGACGATCGCGCCCGGAAATATGACCTCGTAACAGATCAGCGGGGCGAAAGGGGGAAGCCCCGGCAGATCAATTGTTCTTGGCCCAGGGCCAGCGGTGTAGTCGAGGCTTCCGGGCGTAATCTTTTGCAGAGGTAAGACCTCGCGAAGCGGCACGTACTCGCCGAACGGAACCAGATGTGCTTTGTCGTAGCGAGCGACGATGTCACCATTGCCGTCCACCGCCTCGATGCTGTTCCAGACCTGCGCGACCGGGCTCGGCGGCGGGTTTGTCCGCACCGCGCCGGTAATGACATAGCCGCGACCCGAGGCGCCGGCGGCGATCTCACGGCGATGATACGCATCGCGCCCGAGCAGAAACGGGGTAGCCGCCTCCGGCCACACCACTGCCGCGAGCTTCCGCGTCGCCGAGGCGCTGCTGAGGTCGAGGAGGAGGCGGAAATTGCGTTGCGCAGCGGCCGGCTCCCACTTCATCGTTTGTGGGATCGACGGCTGGACGATGCGCAGAACATATCGGGTTTCGACAGTCGGTGTGGTCGCCAGCCGCAGCGCGCCAAGCAGGCCCGGCACAAAGATCAAGAGGCCCGCTGAAATTGCCGGGGCGAGGCGCCGGCTGGGCGAGAGCGGGTTCAGTGAAGTTGTCCCGAGAAGGGCGGGAAGCGAGGCGGCGAGTACCGTCAGGAAGCTCAGCCCGTAAATGCCGATCGCCGCGACGCTCTGCAACATCAGAATCGCCCCGGGAAATCCGCCCGACCAGGCATAGCCGATCAGATTCCAGGGAAGTCCAGTGAAGGCGTGCCCGCGCACCCACTCGGCTAAGGTCCACGCAACCGCAAACGCGAAGATGCGAGCCGTGCCCGGCAAACGCAGTTGCCTGACGGCGAGATTGGTGGCCACCAGTGCCGCTCCGACATAGAGCGCGAACGCTCCCGGAAGCCCGGCAGCGGCGACCGGCACCAGCCACCAGAAGCTGGCGATATCGACAAACAGCGCGGCAGCGATCCAATAGAGGCCGCTGATGAAGAAACCGAAACCAAAGGCGTAACCCAAGCGGAAGGACGCCCACGGCCCGGCGCTTCCGTCATCGAGCCACAAGAGGCCGGTAAAGGCCACCGGCAGCAGCGGGGTCAAATCGACCGGCGGCAACGTCGCAGTGGCGCACACACCGAGCAAAAAGGCGAGCCCATAACGGCGCCAGCCGGATATGACGGCAACTCGATGGGCCAGGCGGCAGAGCGGAGTATCGACCCGGGAGCCGGGCCGGATCCGCAACACCAATGCCTCAGGCACCGGCTGCAGCTCCTCCCCCCGTCGCTGCCGGCGGTCGGCGTACGCGCAGGCGCTTGATCCTCCGAGGATCGGCATCGAGCACTTCGAATTCGATGCCCAACGGGTGAGAAATCACTTCGCCGCGCTTCGGCACACGCCCGGCAAGGCTCGAGACCAGCCCACCGAGGGTGTCTACCTCTTCCTGGTCTCCGTCCGGTCGCAACCGAGCGCCTTCATGCTCCTCAAGCATCTCTATCGGGGTGCGGGCATCAGCAATCAAGCTTCCGTCGCTGCGCTCGACGAGGCTCGGGCCGCCGGCCACATCGTGCTCGTCCTCGATCTCACCGACAATTTCCTCGATCAGGTCTTCGATCGTGACCAGCCCGTCGATCCCGCCGAATTCGTCGACCACCATCGCAATATGGGTTCGTGCCTGGCGCATTTGGACGAGGAGGTCGAGGATTGGCGCCGAGGGCGCGACGAACAGCACCTTGCGCAGCAGCGGCCCCAACTTCGTCTCGCGGTGCTCGGCGACCGGGCCGAGCACATCTTTCACGTGCACGAAGCCAATCACGTCGTCGAGAGTCTCGCGATATACCGGAACGCGCGAATGACCCTGCTCGACCATGCATCTTACGACCTCGGGAAACGGCGCTTCGGCATCGAGCGCCACGATGTCGACGCGCGGCACCATCACGTCGGCGGCGGTCTGATCATGGACTTTAAGGACATTGCCGATCAGCAGACGTCGTGGCCGCTCAGAGAATGGGCGTCGTCGGCGGATGGCTCCTCGATCATCTCATCGATGGTTTCGCGCAGGCTTTCGCCATTGCGCGGGCGACGGATCAGGCGGAGGAAGTTGCGCAGACGGGAAAAGGACCGGTCGTGCCCGGATCGGCCGCTACTTCCTGGGGGCTCGGATGCGGTCATGGCTGAGCTGCCGCCCGTTGGCTTGACGACATCGGGTCGCGATAGGGATCCGGAACCCCCAGCTCGG
>CAVTQA010000035.1:0-34161 GCA_963736715.1 uncultured Alphaproteobacteria bacterium
TGGTCGATTTCGGCTATCCGATCGGGCCGTTTGCGACGGCCGATCTCTCGGGGCTCGACATCGGCTATGACAGCCGCCAGCGGCGCGCCGCGGAGAACCCGAACTACCGAAAATGCCGATCGCCGACGCGATCGTCGAAATGGGGCGGCTCGGGCAGAAGACCGGGGCCGGCTGGTTCCGCTACGAGAAGGGCGACCGCACCCCGCATCCCGACCCCGAAGTCGCCCGCATCATCAAGGAAAAGGCGGCCGAGATGGGGGTCGAGCAGCGCAGCTTCACGGACGAGGAGATCCTGCGCCGGCTGCCCGTTCGCCTCGGTCAACGAGGCCTGCCGGATCCTCGAAGAGGGCAAGGCCTACCGCGCCAGCGACATCGATGTGATGTGGCTCAACGGCTTCGGCTTCCCGCGCTATCGCGGCGGCCTGATGTACTGGGCCGACGGCATCGGCGTCGCCGAGCTCTACCGCCAGATCGCCGCCTGGCACCAGCGCTACGGCGAACGCTGGACCCCCGCTGCCCTGCTGCGCCGCCTCGCCGAAACCGGCACCCCGTTCCGCGAGGCCAAGCCCGGCCGTCCGATGTGACTACAAAAAGACCGGCCGGACACGGCTACCGTCGAGCAGCGACCAGCAGAAACATCGGCCGCTGTCGTTCATCCGCGAGGGCCGGCCGTGCCGCGATCTGTTCGTCAGTCGGACCCCATTCCTCGACATGCGACAGTGCGAATCCCAGCTGCAGCAATAAATTCAGGTACGTTGCCAGCGTGCGGTGCTGCTTGATCACGCGCTTGGCGAGCCAGTCCGTGCTCCGCGGTCCTTCGCAAAGATAGCTGTCGACGGGCCATGTCTTGCGGCCACCCACGCCGATTGACCAGCCCGGCTGCCTCGGTGCGGTGAAGATCGGGTGCTCGACGGAAAAGACGAGCCGCCCGCCCGGTGCGAGAGCGCGGTGCACCTTCGCCAGCAGCCCTTCCAGATCCTCGACGTAGTGCAGGGCGAGGGAGCTGTAGGCGAGGTCAAATGCCGCCTGGGGCAGTTCGGCGCACTCGAGGTCAGCCCTAAGGTAGGTTACCGCCGCGTCCGTCGTGGTGGCGCGGGCCCGTGCCAGCATCTTCTCCGACACGTCGATTCCAAGGACCGCCGCCGCGCCTTGCTGTCGCGCCCAACGGCAGAACCAGCCGAAGCCGCAGCCGAGATCCACCACTCTGAGGCCCCGTAGCTCCGGAACCAGAGCCTTGAGCGCGGGCCATTCGGCGGCGCCGTCCAGCCCCTCGACCGAACGGCCCAATCGGCTGTAGCCCTCGAAAAATTCCGGGTTGTCGTAGATGTTCTGCGTCATCGCCTTTGGGGTAAGATCGCCACCGAGAGAAGAGGCATGCTCAAATTTGGGGGCGTAGCCGCTCGTTCAATGTTCAGAAGGTGTTCTGGCTGATCGGCGACGCAGCCACGTGGGGCATGGAGACCCGCTTGCCGGCCGGGTGCGGGCGTATGATGATCTCTCCGAAACTCTGTCATGGATGCCCGACCGCCGATGAACCGACGTGAATTCGTAAAGACTAGCCTCGCCGGAGCGGCAGCACTGGCGGCCCCGCAAATCGGGCGCGCCGAAGCCGGGAAGACGATCAACTTCGTGCCGCACGCCGATCTCGCCTCGCTCGACCCGGTCTGGACCACCGCCGACATCACCCGAAATTTTTCATTGGCCGTTTACGACACGCTTTACGGCTATGACGCCGAATTCAGGGCCCAGCCGCAGATGGTCGAAACCCACACAACCGAAGATGCCGGCAGACAATGGAACCTGACACTGCGCGAAGGCCTGAAATTTCACGACGGCGCGCCTGTGCTGGCCCGCGACTGTGTCGCCACGATCAGGCGGTGGGCGAAACGCTATCCATTGGGGCAGGCATTGATGGCCCGCACCGACGAATTGTCCGCGGTGTCCGACAGGGTTATACGGTTTCGCCTCAAGAGGCCGTTTCCATTATTGCCGGAGGGATTAGCCGAGCCCTCTTGCTCGATTATGCCGGAGCGCCTGGCTAACACCGATGCCTTTGAGCAAATTAAAGAAGCGGTCGGCTCGGGGCCGTTCAAATTCGTGGCGTCCGAGCGCATACCCGGCCAGCGCGTGGTTTTCGAGAAGAACCCGGATTATGTCCCGCGTTCCGACGGAAAACCGAGCTTCAGCGCCGGTCCCAAGGTGGTCTATGTCGACCGTGTAGTATGGAATTTCGTGCAGGATCCCTCCACTGCCTCGGCGGCGCTCGCGCAGGGCGAGGTCGACTGGTGGGAAAACCCGACGATCGATCTTGTCCCGCAGCTCAAACGCAACAAGGATCTGGTAATCACGGTCAAGGACCGCACCGGCGAGATCGGCTGCCTCCGGTTCAACCATTTATACCCGCCATTCGACAATACCGCGGTTCGCCGCGTCGTGCTGTCCGCAATGGACCAGAAGGAGGTCATGACCGCGGTCGCTGGGGCAGAGCCGAGTTTGATCAAGACCGATGTCGGGCTCTTTGTGCCGGGCACGCCAATGGCGAGCACTGTCGGTGTCGAGATCACGCGAGGGCCAAAGGATCTGAACAGGATTAAACAGGAGCTCGCCAACGCCGGATATAAGGGCGAGCGGGTCGTCGTACTCGCCGCCTCGACCATTCCGGTGATTTTCGCCGAGGCGCAGGTCGCCACCGACGTGTTGCAGCGCATCGGTATGAACATCGATTTGCAGACCATGGAGTGGGGCAGTGTGGTCGCGCGAAGGGCGAGCCGCGAGCCCCCCGACAAGGGCGGGTGGAACATCTTCTATACCTATCTCGGCGGCATGGGAAACATCTCGCCCGGCCCCGATATCGCGATCCGCGCGAGCGGTGCCGATGCGTGGTTTGGCTGGCCGAGCGACCCGAAAATGGAGGCATTGCGGGAGGCCTGGTTCGATGCGCCCGATCTCGAGGCGCAGCAAAAAATCTGCCGCGAGATGCAGGAGGAATTCTGGCAGAACCCCACCTATGTGCCGCTCGGCATGTTCGACCAGCCGACGGCGTTCCACTCCTATCTGCAGGATGTGCGCGACGGCTGGCCTCAGTTCTACGGCGTGCGACGAGTCTGACCCGGTCTTTAGGCCATCTCGCATCCGGAGCGACATACAAACGTCTTCAACGCGATGGACGACAGAGCAAGATGGGAGGGAATGTCATGATTGACCTCGTGAGCAACCTGTGCTTTCGCCTCCGCGGCCAACTCGGCGCAGACCTGGCGCGCGCCTTTGCGATTGCGGCATTGGCGGCGGTGATCACGGGCAGAATGGCCGCTGCCGCCACGCTCGATCACGCGCCGTATGGCGCCACGCAAGGTGGGCAGGCGGTCGACATCTTTACGATGACTAATGACCACGGCCTGCGCGTGCGCTTCCTCAGTTATGGCGGCATCATTGCCGAGATCGACGTGCCCGACCGCACCGGCAGGATGGACAACATCGCGCTCGGCCTCAGAAGCTTGCAGGATTACGAGACGCTCCCCGGCCATTTCGGCGCGATCACCGGCCGCTACGCCAACCGCATAGGCGGCGCGCAGTTCACTTTGGATGGCCAGACCTACCATCTCATCGCCAACAATGGCCCCAACACGCTGCATGGCGGCCCCAATGCGCTCGACCGGCAGATCTGGACGGTGTCGCCCCTGACCGTGCCGAACGGTGTCGCCGCGACGCTGAGCTATGTCAGCCCGGACGGTGATCAGAACTTCCCCGGCACCCTGACGACCCGCGTGACCTATACGCTGACCAACGACGATGTGCTGCAGATCGCCTATGTCGCGAGCACCGACAAGGATACCGTGGTCAACTTCACGAACCATTCCTACTTCAACCTGGCCGGCAACGGCTCCGGTTCCGCCGCCGATCAGTTGCTGCTGGTGAACGCCGACCGCTACACGCCGGTCGGACCCGATCTCATTCCCACCGGAGAGATCGCACCAATCGAAGGCACGCCACTCGATTTCCGGCAACTGATGCCGATCGGCGCGCGGCTGCGCAGCGCGTTCCAGCAGATGGTTTATGCGCATGGCTACGACCACAATTTCGTGCTGAACAAAGGCCCCAGCAACGGCATGACGTTTGCCGCGCGCGGCTATGATCCGCGCACTGGCCGCGTCATCGATTGTTTTACCACCGAGCCGGCGGTGCAGGTCTATACCAGCAACGGCATGAACGGCTCGGTGGTCGGGTCGTCGGGCACGACCTATCGCCAGACCGAGGCGTTCACGCTGGAAACGCAGCATTTCCCCGACAGCCCCAACAAGCCGAACTTTCCAACGACGGAGCTGAAGCCGGGGCAGGATTTCCATTCGACGACGATCTTCCGCTTCGCGACGGATGCGCCCCTGCCGCCACTGCCGCGCTGAGGGCAGATCGCGCGTTTGCGCTGTTCGTTCAGATATTCGTGCCTCCCGGCCTTCCCGACCGCCAAACCGTCGCTATTTTCGGGATTCCGCGGAGCGGCAACGCGCGAGGCGGCGATTCGTCGTGAATGGACGACCCTGTCGGCGCGACGGTTTACGACCTCTACAAAAACCGCGCCATTCTGACCCTCCAGGGTGCGGAATTGATCGCGATCGGGTTCGTCGTCGCTTTCGTTTGTGCCCTTTTCGTCGTGCGTACGCTCGTCGGCTTTGTCAGCCGCCACGGCTTTGGCGTCTTCGCCTGGTACCGCATCGCAATCGGCAGCGTCGCCCTGCTGCTCCTCGTGATGTCCCGCTGAGACCCTCACCCACCAAGCCCCCACCCTAACCCTCCCCCGCGCGCGGGGGAGGGGAAGGGGAGGGGGCTTGACCCCCCTCTCCTGCATCGCGGGAGAGGGTGCCGAGCGCAGCGAGCCGGGTGAGGGTCTTGCCGCGGCCTATCAGAAGAAGATGCTGACGTTCTTGGCGACGAGCACGTTTTGGTCGAGGGTTATCTTGCGGCTGCCGATGCGTAGCGCGCCGTCAGCGCGGCGCAGGATGTCGCGGCGCGCCCCGACGTAGAAATCCTGCTCAGTCTCCGAGCGGTTGCGGTAGACAATGAAGTTAGAGTAGACCTCGAGTTCCCGCGGGGTATGGCCCGGGGCGAGCTCGATGTTGGCGATCAGGTGGCGGGTGCGGGACGGCGGGTCCTCCGCCCAGGCCATGCCGGTCTCCAAGCGCGCGACGCGGCCCTCGAGCGTCTTTTTGGTCTCGTCCAATATGGCCAGTCCATCCTCGTCAGCGTTTTCGTCAACGTTGCGGTCCGGATTGAGAATGGCGATGGCTTTGCTGGATCTGGGATAAAGATTGCTCCTCGTCACCATCCAATAGCGGACGTCGTCGGTGAACAGCGCCAGCCACTCGTGGAAGCGCCGCTCGTCCAACAGACGGGCTTCGCGGTAGAGGAACTGCTCGACTTCGCGGATCAGCTCGTCGCCCATATTCTAGACCTCGGCCCAGCTCTCGGCGTCCATCATCCGGGCCCAATGCCGATAGAATTGCCGGTGGTTGCTCTCGCTGATGCGCAGATCGCTGGCTGAAGCCTTGAGCTCCTCGTCGAAGCGCTCGTGACCCAACCCCATCTGGTTGTTCAGCGCCATTCGTCGCGACACGACGCCGCGGCAGGTACGGGTGCATTCCTGCCAATTGTCCATGTCGTCCTGCTCGAAGGTGCCCGACGGGCTGAAGCCGCGCACGCCGGCCAGCCGGACCGCCTCCTTGACGTGCGGCGGGGCCGCTTTGTCGGCAAAGATCCAGGACCAGACCTCGGTCTTGTCGGGTCCGCGCGGGTGCCACACGCGGAAGCTGCGCGAGGTCGCGCGCAGCATCGAGAAGTTCGGGAACATCGTGCCGACGATCGGGTTGATCAGCTTTGCTCGGGCGCCGAGCCTTTGGTCCACCTCCGGGCGAATCTCCTTCTCGTATTCCAAAATCTCGGGCATTGGCGGATCGCCGACATCGTTCGGCCCGACGCAGATCAGAATGTGGCCATTACCGGGCGAGACCATGCTGCCGGTTGAAGTGGGCTTGGTCCCCACCCCGGAGCTGAACGCGGTCTGGATCGCCGAGAGGTGGGTCCACTGGACGTGATAGGCGTCGCCGCCGAAATTTTCGGCCGGGAACTTCCAGTTGCACGGCATGACCCATTTATGCGTGCCGACCACCTCGATTCCGCCCTCGCGGCGGTCGAAGAACGTATCGAGGTACCAGGCCATTTCGCCGAGGTATTCGGGCAACGGCGGCGCCTGCGGGTCGAAGGTGGCGAACAGCAATCCCTTGTGGCTGTCCAGTTGCGCAACCGGCACCAGACCCCAGTTCTCGCGCTCCAATTCGCCGCGGTAGAATTCCCTCAAATACGGCACACCGACCAGCCGGCCGTCGTTGCGGTAGGTCCAGCCGTGATAGGCACAGGTAAAGCTCGCGGCGTTGCCGCTATCGGCGCGGCACAGCCGATTGCCGCGATGCCGGCAGACATTGAGAAAAGCGTGCACCCGGCCGTCACTGTCGCGCACGACCAGGACCGGGTCTTCGCCCATGTAGGTCGTCAGGAAATCGCCGGGCCGGGGGATCTGGCTTTCATGGCACAGGAACAGCCAACAGCGGGCGAAGATCCGCTCGAGTTCCTGCTCATAGATCTCCGGCTCGATAAAGATGCGGCGGCTGACGAGACCCTTATTGTCGTCGACCAGCCGGCTCATTTCAGCGGTCATTCGGGTTGCCTCCTCTGCTTCAGGTGCGCCGCGGCATTCGGAGAGTGGCCCCGGCATCGACCGTCAGGATCGTCCCGGTGATGCCCCGAGCATTGGTCCGTGATGACAGAAATACATAGGCGCCGGCGAGATCGCCGGGCGCCAGCGCGATCTGCAACGGATTATTGGCCCGCAGCCGCTCCTCGGTACTGGGATCGGCGAATTGCGAGCGGCCGTCCTGCCCCAGAAGCGTAAGCCCGCGCAGATCGGTGATGGTGCCGCCCGGCGCAACTCCATTGACCCGAATGCGCGGTCCCAATTCCACGGCCAATTGCCGGATCAGCCCCACGACCGCGTGCTTCGAGGCGGTGTAGAGCGGCCCGCCGCCGCCTGAATTCGAGCCTGCCACGGATGCGGTAAAGACCATCGAGCCGTCGGTCTTGGCGAGCTGGGGCAAAGCCGCCTTGGCGCCGAGGATGCATCCCTTGACATTGACACCGAACAGCTCGTCGCAGGCCTCGGACAGTGTCTCTTCGGGAAACTCGGCGAGCGAAAGAAAGTTGTCGAATACCCCGGCATTGCCGACAAAGACGTCGAGGCGGCCCAATCCCGCCACGGTCTCCGCGACGGCGCGCTTGTTGTCGGCGAGTTGGGCCACATCGCCGGTGACGGCAACGACGGCCTCGCCAAACTCGGCCCGCAGCTCTTCGGCTCGACCGGGCACCCGGTCGAGCACTCCGACACGTGCCCCTTCTGCGATGAACCGCGCGACCACCGCCCGGCCGATGCCGGAGCCGCCGCCTGTCACCAACGCCACTTGCCCGTCGAGCCAACCCATGACCAGGTCCTCCTCTCGGGTGCCGGCCGCGCCGCGTTTCGCCGCCGGCGGTCATCGGCAATCTATAACACACCGCTCGCGGCGACGGGTAACGCGCGGCGCGACAGCCCTTGCCGATCGAGACCAGGCCGTCGGCGTATGTGGTTATCCCGAGACCTTCTCTTTCTCCGGCTTCATAAGGTATGCTATCATATCAGGCGATTTGATCTTCAACTCGCTTTTTGAGGCATGTCTCCGCGTCCATCGTGTCGCGGTGTATTGGTTCAGAATAAGACCAGTCCATCGAGCTTAATTCGCCGGCAATTCTTGGCGAATCTTATCTAGCCAGCCGATTTTGTCGGGCGGCAGTTGGTTCGTGGCTTGGAGTTGTTCGAGAATTGTCAAGGCTTCGTTCAGTGCGCGCTCGCGTTCGGACCCGTCTTGCATGCTCGCCAGCAGGTGAAGTGTCATCACAAGCTGCAACTGGCGTTGCACATTGCCGGAATGGCTGGCTGCCAGCGCACGGATGATCGTCAGCCCTTCCGAGCAAAGGCCACGAGCGGCGGTTGTATCGCCGAGGGTTAGCTTGGCCTCGCTCAGCTTGTAGAGCGCGATCCAGAGATCCGATTGCCACACCTCATTGCCCGGATCGTGATTGGCCAAGAGCTGAGCGATCGACTGAAACTCTTCATAGCTCGCTGCCGCGGCGCCGGCGTCAGCGGCCTGCAAACTGGCGTCGCCCAGCCTGCTCAGCCTGACTTTCATATTCTGCAGCCAGAGCGGATTATTCAGGTCGCGCTCCGACAGGTGGCGGAGGATAGCGAGCGCTTCCTGATAATCAGGTGTCGCGCCGCTGGCGTCGCTCGTGCGAAGCTTGACGTCGCCAACATTGTTGAGGGCCATCCAGAGGTCCGACTGCCAAAGCGTATTGTTCGGGTCGTGCTCCGATAGCCGGCGGAGTTTTTCGAGCGCCTGCTCATAATTGGCGATCGCGCCGCCGGTATCGCGGGTGTGCAGCCTCGCATCGCCGACTTTACTGAGGCTCAGCCCAACATCACGGAGCCACACCAGGTTCTCCGGATCGCGTTCGGCGAGACGTCCGACAATCGCCAGTGCTTCATTATAGCGGCTGATGGCGCCGTCGGCATCGCCCTCTTGCAGCTCGACATCGCCGACCTTATTGAGGCTTACGGAAAGTTCCCTCTGCCAGCGGGAGTTTTCGGGGTAGCGCTGGGCTAGATCGCGCATGATCCTCAACCCTGCTTCATAGTCTCGATCCCTTTCCTTGGGGTCGACGTCGCCTAACTTGCAGAGGCCCTCGGCAACATCCAACAGCAGCAAAGGGTCGCCGGGATCGAGTTTGGCGAGCCGGCGAACAATCGTCACCGCTTCCCCGTAGCGCTCGGTGGCTGCGGTCTGATCCCCTACTTGCGCCTCTAGATCACCAATCTTGGTCAGGCTAAAAAACACATCGCGCCGCCACTGCGTATTTCCAGGCTCCTTCTTGACCAGTCGCCGTGCAATCGTCAGACCTTCCTGATAGTCGGCTGCCGCCGCAGCGGTGTCGCCGATAGTCAGCTTTACGTCGCCGGTCTCGATCACGCGGATGGCGATTTGCCGCTGAAATTCCGGATTATCGGGGTCGTCGCGGGCGAGATCCCGGATTATTGCCAGACCCTCGTCATAGGCGGCGAGCGCGCCGCGGGCATCGCCCGTTTGAGACTTGACCGTGCCGATGCCGTCGAGGGTGATCGCGAGTTCGCGCCGCCATATCCGGTTTTTGGGGTCCACCTCGATAAGAGGCCGCAAGATTGCGAGTGCTTGTTGATACTCTTTCAGAGCTTCAGTGGCTTGGCCGTTACTCAGGGCAATGGAGCCCAACTTGTCGAGCGCAAGCGAAACATCGTGCTGCCATTCCCGATCGTCACGGTAACGCAGAGCGAGCTCTCGGCCCCTCGCCAACGCCGCCATCGCCGAGTTGCGGGCGCCCTGCATGTCGCCCGCGGTTTGATAAGTGGTCGCGAGCTCGTTCAACAATTTCAGGTAGAGATGCCAGAGCGCGGAATTATCTGGGGCAAAACCGGTCAACCGTTCGACAAAATCCTCGAACCGCTTGAACACTCCGCGGCCACGGGTGCCTTCACCAGATGCGGGGACCAACGATTCGACTGCATTCCGGATCTCCTCCAGGATGGTTCGGATCGTCTCGGTACGCAGGCCCTCGACATAGCGCAAGCCCTGCGCAATTGCGCCGACGTTGATAGTGACGGTTTGTGCCGCCGCATCGAGGCTGTGCCTTGCCCGTTGCTCCTCGCGCGTGGCTAAGACCCAAGCGCCGCCGGCGATAAGCGCGACGACGGCAAACACGATCGCGGCACTCGCCGTTAGCCGCTGGCGCAGCCGTGCGCGCCGCCCCGAAGCGGCGATGAATTCCCGCGTTGCCGGCGACAGGTTCTGTCCGAAGTCCTTTAGGATTGATTCCGCTCTGGTCAGAGCTCGCCCAGGCTGGAGCAACAGGTCGCGCTTTCGGCCCTCGTTGTTCCAGCCTTGCCGCGCATCCTCGACCTCCTTGCGGATGCTGAAAAACCGAATGCTGGCCTCGACAGCCGTCCGTGCTTTCTCCCAATCGGTCAGCACCCGCTGATGGGCGAGGCGCAACCCGGATGAGTTACCCTCGCGGATCGTCAGCAGGATGCGAGCTTCGACGAGCGCTTCGACCAGACGGCGCGACGGCTCATCGGGGGCGGCCTCGGCGAGCGACACAGTGCGGATAGTCAGACTGGCGGGTGTGCCGGTCGGCTCGGCGCCGGATTCCCCGATTGCCGCAAGCTGCCGCACGAGCCGAGGAAACTGGCCGATTTCGGCTTGGTCGAGCCCGATCAGCGCGCGATCGGCTTCGCGATTTATGATACCGGCGAGCCCGCCCAGGCTCTCATACGCCTTAACCGTCAGCAGTGGCCCGTCGACCGCAACCGCCCTGGCTTCAAACAGCCGATCTAGCGCCAATTGCAGCAGCGGCAGCATGTCGGGCTTGTCCGCCTCGCGCAGCAGGCGTTCGTCGAGGCGCTCGCCGCTCGTCGCATCCGTTTCGAAGCCAAGCCCGGCCGCTTCTGCCGGCTTACGCACGATCTCGGCCAGCTCCGCAGGCCCTGGCGGGGAGAGATCGTAAGCCCCTCCGCTGGTCTTGAGCGCCAGCAAGCCCGGTTCGGCCAGGAAAAGTTCGTATAAATCGGCGCGCAGGGTCGCCAGCAGCCAGACTTGCCCGGACTCGACAAGGCTCGCCAGAACCCGCACGAAAACCCCACGCTGCTCCACGGCAACATCTGGGCCGAACAGTTCGTCAAGTTGGTCGACAACGATCAGCAATTGGGCGCGGAGCTTGCGCGTAGAGCCCTGCCGGGCGCGTTCAGCTTCGGCGGCCCGCTCGAGCGCCCGCAGCACCGGCGCGGTCGCCGCCGCCCCGGCTTCGGCGAACAAACGAGCCAGCTCAGCAGGAGTGCGATAGTCGCTCTCAGCAATCTCCGGCAGGGCCGGCGGACAACTCCGCTCGTCGTCAGGAACGTCCTCGTCGGCATCGAAGAGCCGCACCGCTAAGCTCATGACCGGGCCGTCCGAGGCTTCGCTCGGATGCAAGACCGCTACCCGCCACAAATCGACTGTCGGGACGACGCCGGGCGCAGTAATCCGCGGCACGAGCCCGGCGCGGGCCAAGGAAGACTTGCCTGCCCCACTCGCGCCGACCACAAGGAGGAATGGCGTGCCGCGCGCCGCTGCGTCCTTCCACGTGTCCACCGCTCGGGTTATGTCGCGCGAGCGTCCGAAGAACACCCGTGCGTACTTCGCGCCGAAAGCGGCCAAACCGCGATACGGCGAGCCCATGACTTCGATAGGCCACAGAACTGGGCGCGGGCGCAGGATCTTGATTTTCTACCCAACCGCGCAGCAGTCCTTCGAGCTTGGCCTCGAAATCGTCGACGGACGTGAAATTTTGAAATGCGGCTTTGTACCGACCGTCCGCATCAACAAACCAAGTCTCCCAGAAGGCCTTCAGGCGTTCCCACTGTGCTCGCGTCTCCGCCGCTTTCGGGTCGTCAAGCCGAACCGTCGGCAGCTCGGGGTCGCGGAACACAAAGACCTCCGGGCGGCCCTGGCGCCGACAAGCCTCGATCGCCGAAAGCACTTCGTAGGCGGTGCCGCTCGGGTAGGGAGTGCCATCTGGCAGGCGGGCGAAGGTCGACGGCAGCTCCGTTCCGACACGATGGCGGAAGAGGGCAATCACGATATCGCATTCGGCCGCTTCCGGAATTTGCGGCTGAAACCCGGTGTCGGCGCGGTAGAACTCAGTTTCCCAGCGTATAGTTTCGAGCCGCGCACTCCCGGCGAATTCGCCGTTCAGCCGCTCGACGACGCGGTCGACGCGACCGCGCTCATGAACAGTGTCGCCCGGCGAGGAAACAAAGACGCGGACCCGACGTATCGCGTCCCGCTCGCCTTCGACGATGGCGGGATGGGCTTGCGAACCCAACTCTGCGCGAGGCGGGGTCGGCGGAGATCTCGACTGGGGTGAGGGGCGGACGAGTGACGCGACCATGCCGAATTCTCAATTCCTGGAGCTCGCGGCAAATAATCTTAAGGTTAAGGCGTCGAACAGGCCAAGGGTGTGATGTGCATCACACGTTACCGCTCGGTGCGCTCGGGCTTCATCGAGGCCTTGTGCCCTCGGTAGAACATCCTCCGGCACTGAGCCGATCAAGGGTTGCAAGGCGACGAAGCTTACGATACGTTAACCTACAAAAGCCGCTACCGGGAAAATGGGGCGGACGGGGAATGGCGCTATCGTGGCCGACGGCTCCGGGAGCGTCGGGAGGGGCATCATGGCGGAAATGAAGCTCAAGTCCGGTGTGCGAAGAGAAATTTGTACTTTCGCACTGGGCCTCAGCTTCGCGCTGAGCATGGTCCAATCCGCCGAAGCTCAGTTGGGCCAGTTGCTTGCCCCGGGACAAAACCTAGCTCAACAAAAAATGGGACAATCCCTCAGCAATCTCTGTCCGAAACTCCCTATGCCAACGACGCCCGGTCAGCAAGGGCTGCAAAACCTGTGCATGGGGTTGGCGGGAGGTATGTTCGGTCTCACTCAGCCCCAGATGAACGCCGCGTTGGAGCAATTGAACGGCGGCGCCGAATTGCTCGTGCCGGTCAGCCAGCCCTCGCTGCTGGAGACCGCGCAACCGAGCCAGCAAACCGGCGTGGTCGAGGCGAGACTATCGCGGCAGCGAGAGTGGATTTTAGCCAGTGCTGCGGCCGACGGTGAATTTCTGCCTACCGGGCAAGTTGCGGCTCTGACCCCGCAGGACCCGGGTGGTGTGATTCATCTCGCGCAAAACCAGGCCCCGGAAATCACCTATTCCACGGGGCCGTTCGGAGTGTTCGCGACCGGGCTCGGGCAATTCGGGAGCAGGGATCTGACCACAAGTGAAAATGGTTATTCCTTCAACAACGCCGGCTTTGTAGCTGGCGCCGACTATCGCCTTACTCCAAGGATGGTCGCGGGGCTGGCGTTCGGCTATACGCGAACGAACACCTCCTTCGACACCAGCGCCGTCAGCCTGCCTGGTCAATTCCTGCACGACAATTCATTCACAGGCAACATCTATACTACCGTAGCGTTCACGGATGCGCTCTATATGAACGTGATCGCGCTGGTCGGCGGCGGCGACAACAATTCCCAACGTCGTATCGTCATACCCAACAACAACCCCACGAACGGTCTGCAGTCGGTCGATCAGACCGCGACCGGCAGCTTCGGCACCCAGAGTCAGGGGGTGACGGTCTCCAGCGGGTACACCCTGCCGTTCGGCTCCCTGGTCGTGACGCCGATCGTCCGCTTTTTCTATCAGCACACCGGCGTCGACGGGTTCAGCGAAAATGCGCCCAGCGTCAACCTGCGATACAACAGCTCCTCGATCAACACAGTTCTTTCCTCCCTCGGGGCCGATGCGCAATACACGACGAGCACGGCGTTTGGCCTCCTTTACCCGATGGCCCGGGCTCACTGGACACACCAATACAGCCCGGGCAACACATCTGTCCCGCTCGCCTACGTCAACGACGCGACCCCGACCGTGCTTTCGAACTTGATCCTGCCGGGAATAGCCACCTCCCGGAACTATGTCGACCTCGGGGCAGGGATCGGGCTGCAGCTGTCCCGCAACAGTTCGGCTTTCGTCAATTACAATTCGATCCTCGGGATAAGCCACACCAGCTACAACAGCTTCACCGCCGGGATCCGATTTACATTCTAACCTGCGAGCGGTTGCGATGCCCCGGCACCGCGAGCCCGCATAGACGGTGATGCTGCCGCGCGCGGGGCGACCCGGTTGACCCCGCTACGGATGCGGCAAAGATGGTCGACCCGTCGGTCTTCAGCAATTCGGGCAATGCCGCTCTCGCGCAGAGAATACAGTCCTTGACGTTGACCCGGAAGAACTCGTCACAGGCGGCGCGGAGACTTTCTTCGAGAAAATTCGGGCGAGCGGGATAAAGGTGTCAATGCAGGACCTTTCTGTCGTGTTGACCGATACGGATGTCGTGCCAGGCGAGGTCTACCTCGACCACACGCCGGTTCTGGCGGCGCATGCGGGGACCCAGCCGGATCTTTTCCTGCGCTGGAACCGCATCCCGTTATCCACCCCCGCAATCGATGTCGTCGTTTTCCTGCATGGGTTTTCCCAGCAGGGCGGTGAGATGCGGCTGGCCGAAAAGGTCGAGCGCAGCGGTCTCGATCTGTCCGGCAGGGCGCGGCCGACCCTTGCCATGCTGCCCCGCGGCAACTGGATCCGGCACTATTACTACGACTTTCCGGCCTTGCTGTCGGGCGCGGATCGATCAGCTGGTGGATTACGGGGTGTCGCAATTCTCGCGCGCCGTGGCATCGCATCCGTTCGCGGTGGATCGGTTCATTCTCGCGGCTCACTCCGGCGGCGGCATGCCGGCGGTCGATATCATTGCCGAGGCATCCCGGCCACCTGACGAGCTTTACGTCTTCGACGGGCTCTATGGCAGGGATCCCGCGAGTGGCAACCCGTTGCGCGGGTTGGAGGTCATCGAGGCTTGGCTCCGCGATCGCGTGCGGCGGGAACCCGAGCGCGAGGGCGCCCTTCGGGTGATCTATATCGAGCAGCAGACGGGCCCCTTCTCGCGTAAAGTGGCGGAATTGATCGCTCGGCATTTAGCGAGCGCCGAGCCGGCGCGGACCGAGAGCCTGGCGCGCCGCTATCGGGTCGAAATATCCGGGGTCCAGCATTCGCAAATCGCGCGGCGCTGCATGCCCGAGCTGCTGATCTCGCCGGACGCGCAGTTCAACTGGCTGGCATAGGCATGTGCCTTGCCGTTAGCATGGCCGGCCTATAACGCCGAGGAGATGAGGAACATGGCCTTTTACGAACTCCGCCAATACAAGGTCCTGCCCGGCAAGATGGATGAGTGGGTCAGCATCATGGAGCAGGAGATCATTCCCTTCCAGGTCTCGAAAGGTATGGTCATCTGCGGCAGCTTTCGCGGCGAAACCGACGATTCCGTCTACGTCTGGCTGCGCCGCTTCGAAAGCGAAGCCGAGCGCGAGGCGCAATACAAGGCGGTCTACGAAAGCGACCACTGGAAGAACGAGATCGCGCCGCGCGTTCCGAACTGCCTCGATCGCGCCGCAATGGTCGTGACGCGCATCATTCCCACCGCGAAGTCGACGATGCGGTAGCGCGCCCAAGATGGCCGCACATTTGCCCGCGCTCAACCTTGTCGCCCAACCGGGACAGCGGCGTGCCACGCTCGATCTCGCTCGCGAAATCGAGCGGCGCGGCTTCGCCGGCATTTCGGTTTCGAGCCAATACAGCAACATGGCGCAGTGCCTTGGGCTGGCGTTCGCGACCGAGCGCATTCCTTTCGCCACCGCGATTGCGCCGATCTATGCGCAGACCACCGAGGAATTCGCGCAGATGGCGGCCTACCTGCACGAAGTGTCGGGAGGACGCTTTCAGTTCGGCATCGGGGTGGCCCACCCGCCGAGCCATGCCCGTATGGGGGTCAGGCCGGGCAAGCCGCTCGCCGATATTCGCGCCTTTGTCGCCAAGCTGAGATCAGTCGATGGCATCGGCGCATTGCCGCCGATTATTCTCGCTGCATTGCGCAAACGCATGGTCGTGCTCGCAGCGGAGATCGCCGATGGCGTGGTATTTGCCAATGCCTCCCTGTCCCACATAAGCCACGCGCTCGGCATCATTCCGGCGACCAGGCGCGATGACCCGAACTTCTTCATCGGCAACCGGATCCGAACCTGCATCTGCGACGACGAGGCCGAGGCCAGGGCGATATTGCGGCGGACCGTAACGAACTACGCGCTTATGCCGTATTACCGCAATTACTGGAAGGAAGCCGGCTACGTCGAGGAGATGACCGCGATCGAAACTGCTGTAGCGCAAGGCCGAGCGGAAGACATTCCCAAATATCTGCCGGACCGGTGGCTCGCGGATTGCGCATTGTTTGGCCCGCCGGCCAAGATACGCGACGGGGTCGAGGCATGGCGCGCCGCCGGCATCAAAACGTCTGTCCTGGTGCCGCTGTCCGCCGACGGCAGCCAGAACACCGCGATCCGCCAAGTGTTCGACGCATTTTAGTAATGGCCCCTCTCCGCCCTTCAGGGGGGGCTTTGCACAATAAAGCCATAAATTCGATCCCTTAATTGTGAAACCCGTGATTCTGCACAAAAATCCAAAATCAGGTACCATCAATCGGCGACAGCGAGGATGATAATGACGACAGATCGTCAACCATATCGGCCTCCATTCGATTGTCCGGTCGTGAATCACAGTGTGACGATAATCGGCGAAGTGGTGTCCCTGTATGATAAAGGTCTAGTTATAGATGAGTCTCGCAGTTTTAGATGCACCGGCATGGGGGAATGTAAGATTTTCGATAAAGCAGCAATTACCAAACCTACGGGTTGCCCCTATTACGACGCCAACTGTTCCAGTATAACCTAGCTACCTGAGTCAGCCTGCCTTGGCGTTGATGTGCGATATCATCATATAGAGTAGCACCGGCACAAAGAGAACCCCTGAGATACTGATCGCCCACGCACTCCTATGAAGCTTCATCGCGTGTTCGATCGTCGTCAATACGATCGTCGCCGGAAATCCGAGAACCGCGAGAATCAAAGGATAGTACCACACAGTCCTGTAGCCCATACCATACGAGAAAGAGCACGACAATGATCTGCTCAACACTCATCAGAAATGCCAATAATGGATTTAGTTTTACTCTCTGGTCAGCGTCCAGATAGGACCGCCGACATGCCATTCGAGTGTGCTGCCATGAGATGCGCGGCCCAGAACCACACCGTCAGCGGCAACTTGGACCGGTGCATCGCCGTCCCGGCCGTGATCGACGTTTGGCGACCGCAGTCACGGCATTCGTAGGTGTGCGCCCGGCTCTTCAACAACGCTGCGCGTCCGCCGCCGCAGGCGGGGCAGACACCCCTCTGGCCAACGCCGCTCGAATAAGAACGCCGCGCAACTCATCTCGTCCGGGAAGCTCGTATGAAACTCGCTCAGCGATCGCGCCCTAGCCACCCATATCCCCTCCCGCCCGACGCCGATCGTCGGCGCACGCCACCCTTATACGACATATTGACCAACCTGGGACAGCGGGATGAGCCTTGACAAACCTAATAAAACAGAATTAGAAGGGTTCCTTCGGAAACATTCTGAGCCGTTCCTTGACCAGATTTGGGGAGACAATGGTTGGGAGACTCGGCCAGACTCTCCCGGATTGACTACCCTATATACTGACGGGAAAGCTGAATTAAAGAAAACCTTGGGTGGCGTTTATTAGATTATTCGGGTGATGCCGGTAGAATTGTATAGCGATTTCCTCTAAACTTGAGTGATCCTCGCGCTCATCAGGGTCGTCGCGGTTGTCCTCGTCCTGACAACCAATGCGTTTGCTGGATCAACCGGTGTCTCGGCAGCGCAGATCAGTTGCAGCCCGCTTACTGAAGCCGGCAAGTGCGCTAACGGCTCGCTGCGAGGCCCAATCGTTCCAGGCGACTACGACAAAGTGCGGCAGCTTGTCGATGGTGCGTGGCCGAACCTATTTCAGTTTAATCTTCGGTCGGACGGCGGGAGCGTCTATGAGGCAATCAGAATTGGAAGGCTATTCCGTAAGTATCTGATTGCCGCTTACGTGCCGGCAAGTGCCTGCTATTCCGAAGATACACAGACACCACCAGCGAATGCTCCGCCTTTCGATCCGTCTAAACAATATACGGTTGTGCCCACTGCGCGTCGTGGCTCCTGTGTATGCGCGAGTGCCTGTGCCCTAATCTGGTTTGGTGCTGTTGAGCGCATGGGGACAGTCGGCCTTCATCGACCACGCATAGACGATCCCGAATTTGCCAACAGTCCTCCCGAGGAAGCGACCAAACTCTATCGGCGAGCGTTGACCGAGATCGAGACTTATCTGGCGGACATGGAAGTTCCGCGTCCGGTGATAGACGCCATGCTCGCCACCAGTTCCGGTCAAATCAGGTGGATTGATGTCGATGGCGGCGGACTCTCTCGACCCCGAGTTATGCCGAGTGGGAGGATGCTTCCTGTCATAATCCGTTCGATGGGCGCGGGCCGATCTTCAATTCCTCTCGCCTCAATCTGCGATTGGGGCAGATGAAGAAGCTGTCAGCCCCCTGATCCCAACGGAGGTATCAATGTGGTCATTCGCCTCGCATTCGTCGCCCCACTGCGTCCAACCGGGTCGTCCTTGGCGAGCGAACAATTCCAGGAATGGACCCTGCGAGCAGCCCTCGATGACCTCATAGAGTTCGTCGGGCTTATGAGTGTGGCGACGCTTCTGGCTGACGATGATGTTTAACATTGTGCGCCCCGGTTGCAGTGTTCGGGCGTTTTTGCCCCCGCACCCCAAACAGGAATAGCTCTGTGACATTGCGGAAGTAGAAACCGACGCCGCGTCGATCAGGCCCGCCGTCCTTCCGGACCTTATACCAGACGATGTTGGTCTTGCGCGACACTAGCTGGCTGAAATATTTGCAGCCCTGTGTTCGCGTGGAGGGTCAGGGCGGAAGGTGACGCGGCCTCGGTACTGCAGCGAGCAGAGCAGGGATGAAGACCAGGCTCGCCACCAGAGTGCAGCCGAGGCTGATCAGCAGCAACACCCCCATGCTCGCCGTCCCCGGATGCTTTGACAGCGCCAGGGAGCCGAATGCAGTGCCGGTCGTCAATGCCGAGAACAGGATCGCCCGCGCCGTCGCCGATCCCAGCACCGAGGTCTGACCAGCCCGCCAATTCATGACAAAATAGATGTTGAAGGAGACGCCGACCCCCAGCAGCAGGGGCAGCGCAATGATGTTGGCGTAGTTCAGCAGCAACCCGGCCAGGACAATGACGACGACGGTCATCAGCGACGAAAGCAAGAGCGGCGCCAGCACCAGGGACATGTCGAGCAAGCGCCGCAAGGCGATGAACAGAATGATCGCGATCGATATCACCGCGTAGATCGCCGCTGAGCGAAAAGCGCCGACAATGGTCGCGCTGGTCGCTTCGATGGTAACGGCGGAGCCGCCGGCATCGGGCGCGACGGCGGTTACTTCCGCCACGAAGGCGGCAAGCCCTTTGGTGTTCCCCGCCTCTGGCTTCGGCAGGACCTGAACGCGGGCTCGCCCGTCCGGCAGGAGCCAGTCACGGACCAGATCCGGCGGGATCGTCTGCAATGTGACCGGCTTGGCCTCCAGCGATTTGCGCAGCTGGTCGAGTTCGGTCGGCAGGAAGCGGGTCAGCGCCCGGTCAGCCGCGATCACCACCGCATCGGGCGCGCCGGCCAGTTTGACCAGATCCTCGTTTATCGCGGTGAGCACGTGATCGCTGGTCAATTTCGCGAGCGCCGGCGCTATCTTGTCGTGCGCGCTCTGCGCCGTGGTCCGGATCTCACCTGCGGTCGGCGGGGGCGGGGTGTCGGAGGGGGTAAGGCTCGGACCCATCAGGGTGGCGGCGTCGGCGATCAAGGCCAGCTTGGCCTCCTGGTCCTTCGGCACAAAAGTGTTGATCGACAGCACACCCGACACCAGCGGAAGCTTTTTAAGCCGTTCCGCCAGGCTCGCGGCAGCGGCGGGGTCGGCCGCCAAAATGTCGATAGTGAACGGGTTGGTCAGCGGCGAATCTCCGAGATCGTACAAGGTCTGCATGGCCTCGGTATTCGGGTTCTTGGTGTGCAGCGGGTCGGCATCGAAGCCGATCTGCGGAAGCAGGATGAGGCCCAGCAATCCGAGTATGGCGAATGCGGCGAGCAGCGGCGTGTGGCGGCGGCGGACGGCGTCGTCCAATGGCCTTGCCCAGTGAAACGCGACCTCGGCGCTCTCGCCGTGTGGCCGAAAGAGGCTTATTGCGGCCGGCAGAAACGTCATCGTGCACAAGAACGCGATCAGCATGCCGACGCCGGCGATCAACCCAAGCTCCGCCACACCGCGAAAATCGGTCGGCACAAAAGCGAGAAACCCCGCCGCTGTAGCCGCCGACGCCACCAGGATCTGCCCGCCGACGCGGCGGCCAGTTTCTGTCAGCGCACGAGCCGCCTCGGGAAACAGCAGGCGCATCTCGCGATAGCGAACCGAGAACTGAATCGCGAAATCTACCGCGATGCCGACAAAGAGGATGCCGAAGCCGACCGAGACAAGGTTCAGGGTCCCGACCGCGATAGCGGCGAACAGCAGGGTCAGCATCAGGCCGACCCCCAAGGTCATCAGGATCGGGGCGATCAGCCGCCACGAGTGGACGGCCAGGAAAAGCCACAGCGCGATCAGCAAGATGCTCCCGATCAATCCTGTTGCCGCACCCTGGGCCACGGATGCGAATTCCTCGTCGGCGAGCGCCACATTCCCGGTGATGCGCACCCGGGCGTCCCCCGATTTGACGAATTCGAGGTTGCCCGCGGCCTCGCGGATCGCCTTTGTCGCCGCCCCGCCCGGCTCGAGGGTGGTGTGGTCGAGTTTGGGCTGTACCAGGACAAATTTGTAGCGGCCGCCCAGATCGGCCAGCTGGCCGCCGAGTAGGCGCACCCAAGACAACGGATGTGGATGGCCGGCGAGGGCGCTCGTCATCGCCTCGTGAAAGCCCTCCAAGGCCGTGCGGTACGGCGCGAGGTTGACTTGACCCTGCTCGACGCCCGTACCCAGCAGCGAGAGTGCATCAAAGAGCCCGCGCGCGCTGGGATCCTTGGCGAGCTCGCCGAGGAATGGCTGAGCGTCGATCATGCGTTCGATCAGCAATTCGAGCTGAGCAGTGTCGAGATAGAGCAGCCCTTCGCGCTCGAGGAACGGCGATGCATCGGGACGCCGAACGCTCAGGAAATGTTCGCGGTCGCCGGCTAACGCCTTGGTGAGCGAGGCGGCTGTGGCGTCCGCCTCTTCGGGCTCTCTCGCATCGATGACAGCCACCAGAAGGTCCTGGAACTGCGGGAACAGTTTCTTGAACATCTCGCCGCGCTGTCGCCACGGCAGACTGGCTGCGAACATTTCGTCCGTATCGGTCGTGATGCCGAGATGACCGGCTGCGTACCACCCAGAGAAAATGACCAGGAGTACGGCCGCGAGGACCACGGAAATAGCATTACGTCGGCAAAAATCGACCAAGCCGACGAGCAGAGCCGCAAATGTCATTAGGATCCGAGGCGGTGTCGCATGTGGCGGTCGATGGGCGACCGTCTCGGCCTATATCGGAAGATCAGCTTGTCGGGGCAACCGTCCCGGATCGACTGCGGAGAGAGATTGTCCGCCCGCAGGCGGCAAGGCTATTGCAAGATGCCCCCCGACAATTCGGCCGTCTTCTGCCGCAGATTGACCAGCAGCCCGGCGCCGCCGCCATCGGCGAGCAGGGAACGCATTTCGGAGCGTTGCGAGGCTACGCGGCTGATCGAGCCTTCGGCCAGCACATCGACCACTTTCCACCCGCCGCCCTCTTGGCGCATGACGTAGTCCAGTGCGTGCGCTCTGCCGTCAGGCGAAGCGATCCGAGTCTCTACGACGCGATCGTTTCCGACTGCCCTGACAACAGGGGCCATATCAAAGCGCTGCCCCGAGTAGGTGTCGAAATTGGCGACATAGGAGGCGATCGTGTAACGCCGAAAGGCATCTTCGATCGCCGCCTGTTGATCTGCGGGCAACGAAGCCCAGCGCGGACCGACGGCCTGCCGCAGAATTGCCTCGAGATCAAAGGTCCGGCCGATCACTGGGGCGATCGTTTCGTACCGTTGGCGAAAAGATGCCGTCTTGCCCGCCT
The DNA here is from genome assembly GCA_963736715.1 of uncultured Alphaproteobacteria bacterium. Taxonomy (GTDB): domain Bacteria; phylum Pseudomonadota; class Alphaproteobacteria; order ATCC43930; family CGMCC-115725; genus AP-15. The sequence goes on from CAVTQA010000035.1 coordinate 21,839, forward strand.
TCATGATCGAGATAAGCCCGGCATGGAGTTGCTCGACGGGTGCCGTAATCTCGGAGGCGATCGCGACGCGACCCCATCCTACCACGACGGCGATAATGGCGAGCACGAGCCGCAGAAGGACGCGCCGGTCGGAGGAACTGATTGACATCGGGGAATTTTCCTATGGGAGGCCATCTAACTTCGGTGCGGAACGGAGTTTAACCCGCAGAAGTGCGGGAAGCGTAAACACGGTTTGGAGAGCGCGGGTGCGATGCTGTCCCTCGCCCGAAAATCAGGAATCGGCTTCACGGGCGCGAGCCTGCCGATGCGGCTGCGCCCGGACGAATGCCGAATCGGCCAGCCCGGTTGAGTGGCGGCGGTTCGACAAGACAGCGTCAATCTGTCACACTATTCGTTAAGGCGCGGAAAAGCTGCCTTCTTCAGCGATTGGCAGACTGCCCTCCAATGAGGAATTGGCGGATTGGGACGTGCGTTTGATCGACGCGGCATCACTGGCTCCGCAGCGTTTCCTCCACCTCTGCCGCGCTGGATCGAAACCCTCGCAGGGTATTCCCGTCCGCGAGCATCGGAGTTGCACACGCGTCCAACTGGAACCGTCCTTGCCAATGGTCTGTAAATTATTGAGGGGCGAGCTGAAATGATCTGGCGAGAATTGGGATGACGCAACTCTCGAATGATAAAACGAGGCAAAAACGCCACAAGCGCGAGAAAGCTACCATCGAGCATTTGGTGGACAAATTGTACGAAGATAAGCCCGCGGAAGGGCACGTCCTAAGTCCCACTACCGACAGTGGTCTACCGGTCGAGGAGCAGGTCCGCAAAGAATGGGATCCGAAGAAAGGCGGTCTGCCGACCTTTCTGACTAGTCTAGTCCAAGATTAGTGTCAGCCCAGCGCTATTGGATTTCGATAGTTCGCATATCCGCCTTCACAGTCAACTCGACGAATGAAACGAGATCTCCACCGGGACACACAGTCGTTGCGCGGCCTTGATTTTTCCGCCGTTTCCCGTGTCCGCAATGCGGCCGCGCCAAACGCACCCGCGGCGACAGGGGTTCAGTGGGGCCAGGCGACGGTGTTGAAGTCGTCGAGGAGGGCGGCGATGCGGCCGGTGTCGGACTGGTCCATGATCGCCCGCGCCCGGCGGGTCGCGGCGACCATGTCGAGACTGCGGATGCGCTGCTTGACGCGCGGGATGTTGCGCGGCGCCATCGACAAGTTGCGCAAACCGAGGCCGAGGAATAACGCGGCAAAGCGCGGGTCGCCGGCCATCTCGCCGCAGACGCTGATCGGCATCCCGCGGCGCATCGCCGCCTCGACGGCAAACTGGATTAGCCGCAGCACTGCCGGGTGCAGCGGGTTGTAGAGATGGGCGACCTGCTCGTCGCTGCGGTCGATCGCCAAGGTGTATTGGATCAGATCGTTGGTGCCGATCGCGAAGAAGTCCGCCTCCGCGGCGAGCGCGTCGGCGGCAAGCGCCGCACCCGGCACCTCGATCATCGCGCCCAATGGCGGCAGGGCCTTGGGCAGCCGCATGCCACGCCGGCGCAGCCGCCGGGCGACCTGGTCGACGGCCTCGCGCACACGGCGGATCTCGCTGGCCGTCGAAATCATCGGCAACAGGATGCGCAGCGGCCCCTCGCTGGCGGCACGCAGCATCGCCGCCAGCTGCGGGTCCAACAGACGGCGGTCCTGCAATGACAGCCGGATCGCGCGCAGGCCGAGAGCAGGGTTGGCCGGTTCGACATTATGGCCGCTCAGCGACCGTGCAATCTTCTCGCTGCCCAGGTCGAAGGTCCGCACAGTGACCGGCTTCCCGTCCATGCCGCGCACGAGCGCCGAAAAAACCGCGTATTGCTCCTCCTCGCCGGGGAGGTCGTCGCGGTTCATGTAAAGAAATTCCGAGCGCACGAGGCCCAGACCCATCGCGCCGTTGGCGAGCGCCTGCTGCAACTCGATCGGCAATTCGAGATTGGCCTCGAGGGCAATCTCAACGCCGTCGCGGGTAACCGCAGGCAGCCGGCGCAGTCGCGCAAGACCGCGCCGTTCGCGCGCCAGCGCATCGCGCCGCGCCTCGTAGTCCGTGATCGTCTCGGCAGACGGGTCGATAATGACGCAACCTTCGCCGCCGTCGATGATCGTCCTGGCGCCGGCCCGCGCGCGATCGAGTAGACCCGGCACCCCGAGCACCGCCGGCAGGCCGAGGGCCCTCGCGACGATCGCGGTATGGCTCTCGGCACCGCCGGAGACCGCCGCAAAGCCGGCCACGCGCTCCGGGTCGATCAGCGCGGTATCGGCCGGGGTCAGCTCCTCGGCGAGAATGACGGCGCCGTCCGGCACGGCGGAATAGGCGACATAGGGCTTCTTGATCAGATTGCGGATCAACCGCGTGCCGACGACGCGGATGTCCTCGATCCGGGCCGCCAGGTACGGATCGCGCATCGCCGCGAAGCTCTCGGCGATTTCGTCGATCTCGATCTGCACCGCGCGCTCGGCGTTGATCCGCGTGCGGGAAATGCGCTCGTCGACGCCGCGAACGAGGCGCGAGTTCGACAGCATGGCAAGGTGGGCATCGAGGAGATAGCCGACTTCCTCGGCGGCGGAACTGGGTAGCCCCGCTGCTTTCGCCTTCACCTTGCGAAGCTGTTTCAACGAAACAGCGACGGCCTCCGCAAAACGGTGTCGTTCGGCTTCGATTTCGCTCTGCGGGAGGTGGTTCTCTGCTACCGGAAGATCGCCGCCCTCGACGATATGAGCCGGTCCGATGGCAATTCCGGGGGAAACGGCGAGGCCCGGCAGTCGCTGTTCGGCGTCGTCCCTCTGCGACGCAGAGCCAGTGGTCTCCTCAATCCTCATCAAATTTGCATTCGACCAACTTGGCGAGCGCCGTCACCGCCGCCTCGGCTTCCGGGCCAGTGGCGGCGAGCTGAATGACCGCGCCGGGCGCGGCGGCCAGCATCATCAAGCCCATGATCGAGCGGCCGGAGACTTCGGTGCCGTTCTTGCGCACCCAGATCTCGGCTTTAAAGAGCCCGGCGGTCTTGACAAACCGGGCGGCAGCGCGGGCGTGCAGCCCGCGCTGGTTACAGATCGTCGCAATCCGCCAGACTGCCCCGGCCGGCGGGCTTAAATCCTGGATCGGTCGTTCGTCGGCAGGCCGATCGCTCATCGGTGCGCATCGCTGAGCAGCTGAGAAGCGACGTTGATGTATTTGCGTCCGGCCTCCTGGGCGCCGAGCACTGCTCGTTCAAGGCTCTCGCTCTGACGCAGGCTCGCAAGTTTGATGAGCATCGGCAGGTTTACGCCGGCAATCACCTCGATCTTGGCGCGGTCCATGACCGAGATGGCGAGGTTCGACGGGGTGCCGCCGAACATATCGGTCAGCAAGACCGCGCCGTCGCCGGTATCGACTGCGGCAATTGAGCGCAGGATGTCCTGGCGGCGCTTCTCCATGTCGTCATCGGGACCAATGCACACGGCATCGATTTGCGCTTGCGGCCCGACGACATGCTCGAGCGCCGCGACGAATTCCGCTGCGAGCCGCCCGTGGGTCACCAAAACCATGCCGATCATTGATTCCCTCTGCTGGAACGACCGCTGCCGTTCAGCTCGCGGTGGGAGGCGCGCTCGACGCGACCAAGGCGGGCGAGCCGGACTGAACAAGATCGCGGTGCGCCAGCTCCACTCGCAGCCCGGCGGCGGCGAGCTGCCCCGCCAGCCGCTCCGCCACGTAAACGGAGCGATGGCGGCCGCCAGTGCAACCGATGGCAATCGTTAGATAAGTCTTCCCTTCCTGTTCGTAGCGCGGCAGCAGCGGCTCCAAAAGCCGCCGCAGCCGGGCGAGAAAGGGCGCAAGATCCGGATCCCGCTCGATGTGCGCGGCGACAGCAAGATCGCGCCCCGTCAGTTGGCGAAGCTCGGGGACATAATGCGGGTTGTCGAGAAAACGCACGTCGAAGATCAGATCGGCATCTCGCGGAATCCCCTGGCGATACGCGAAAGAGGTGACGAAAACGCGAAGGCCGCCGGTCGCCAGGGCAAATTGGCCGGTCAACAACCGTTTTAAATCGGCGGCGCTCAGGTGGGAGGTGTCAATCACCAGATCAGCACGGTCGCGCAGGGCAGAAACCACTCGGCGTTCGAGCCGGATACCGTCCGCTACGGGGCGGTCGCCGGCGAGGGGGTGGGGCCGGCGGGTCTCGGTATAGCGCCGTTGCAGCGGTTCGTCATCACAATCGACAAACAACACCTTGAGCTCGCGGCCGGTGCGGCCGAGGACCGCGTCGAGGGGTTCGAGCATGCTCTCGATCGCAAAGCCCCGGGTGCGCAGATCGGCGCCGACGGCAATCGCGCGCGCGTCGGCCGCGATACTCTCGATCAGAGCAGGAACGAGCGAGAGGGGGAGGTTGTCGAAGGCTTCGTAGCCCATATCTTCGAGCGTCTTCAGCGCCGTCGACCGCCCTGCCCCCGACATTCCGGTCACGAGGAGCACACGGGCCGGCGCCGCGCTTTCGGCGGGGCTCCACTCGGCGTGACCACCATCGGTCATCATCGCCGGATTATAGCGAGCACCGAGTTGGCTGAAAACGCGCGTAAAGCGAAACGGAGCTTTGCCGCTGCGGAAGCTTCGAACGGAAACAGTGCGATCGACGGAACCGCGAGCCCGAGCACATCCTCGCAGCGGGTTTCGGGAAAACGGTCGACCTCGCACGACGGCACGAGGTCGACCACCAAAGCCAGCGTCGCCTCCGCCACTGCCTCGATGCGCAGAATACCAACTCCTCGGATTTCAATCAGGCCCGCTAGCGCAGCCGGGGCCGTGACCAAGACGCGCTCTTCTGTGCGCCACAGCTCTACCTGATCGTCGGCGACGAGACGCGCCCCGCCATCGATGAGCCGCAGAGCTAGATCCGATTTTCCCGCTCCGGAGGGTCCGCGGAGCAGGACCGCACGCCCGGCGATAGCGATCGCGGTGGCGTGGACCAGAATGGGGTCGGTCGCGACCGTTATCGTCACTCAGCGGCCGGCAGGCGAACAGAGAAGCGCGCGCCGATCGTGGCACCGCTCGCGTCCTTGCGGTTTTCTGCCCAGATCATGCCGCGATGCGCATCGACGATCTGTTTCGAGATCGAGAGCCCGAGCCCCGAATGCGTGCCGAACTGTTCGCCGAGCGGCCGCTCCGTGTAGAAGCGGTCGAAAATCGCCGTTAACTTTTCTCCGGGAATACCGGGTCCCTCATCTTCGACGGTGACGACAACCGCCCTGCCGTCATGTCGCGCGGTCAGCCTGATTTCCCCGAGCGGTGGGCTGAACGATACCGCATTGCCGATGATATTGCGGAACACCTGGGACAGTCTCGTTTCGATCCCGGGCACGACAAGTTGGCGGTCACTTTTGCCGATCCCGAGCACCAGACGAGGTGCGCCGTCCGTCCGAGTCGCCTCATGAACCTCGGTCAGCGTACCCAGCATTGCCGCGATGTCTACCGGTTCCAATTCAAGGCGGCCGAGCTCCGCGTCCAGCCGCGAGGCGTCGGAAATATCGGTGATCAGACGGTCGAGTCGTTGGACGTCGTTGAGAATGATCGCCATCAGCCGCCGCTGATTTGCCGTATCGTCGATCCGCACAGCCGTCTCGACAGCGCTGCGCAGCGAGCTGAGCGGGTTTTTGATCTCGTGCGCAACATCGGCCGCAAAACTTTCAATCGCACTCATGCGCTGCCACAGCGCGTCAGTCATCTCGCGCAGCGACCGGGAGAGATCGCCGATCTCATCACCGCGCCGGGTGAAATCGGGTATCTCGACCCGCGCCCGGCGGCCGCGGGCGCGCTCCGCCGCCGCAGCAAGCCGGCGGATAGGCCGTGCAATCGTGCCGGCGAGGTAGAATGACAGCAGCACGGTGACCAACAATGCCACGCCGAAGATGCGCAGCAGCTCGAGGCGAACGGTTCTCAGCTCCTCCTCGATTTCGGCGCTGCCGGTCGACAACATCACCGCGCCGAGCACCTGCTTGTAGCGCTGGATCGGGATCGCGACGCTGAACACCAAGCCACCGGTTTGCGGGTCGCTCCTGATCGCCGAGCCGGTCTCGCCGCGCAATGCTCGCACGACTTCGGCATAATCCTCGGCGCGCGGAGAAGCGCTCTCACGATAGACCGCGTAGCTGGCGTGACGCGGCAGAATGTTGAGAATCCAATCGTAGATCTGATCGGCGATCCGCAGAACCGCACCTTCCCTCTCCTCCGGCTCCAATTCGTGGACCTGCACGGCATCGCCCGGCCCCCGCAGAATTCGACTGTCGGCAATAATGTCGCCCCTTACGTCGAACAGCCGAGCTCGGGTGTGCGTCGGCGCGACCAGCCGCCGCATCATCTGGCGAGCCAGGTCGGGCAACAGGACCTCCCCCTCGTCGACCGAGTTGAGAACCGCGCCCTCACCGAGTGCGGCGGCAAACACCTCGCCCTGGGTCTTTAATGCTTCGATTTGTTGGCCGATGAGGCTCGCCTGGTATTTTCCGAGATAAAGAAACCCGCCGGCGAGAAGGGCAAGCGCCAGGACATTGACAGCCAGGATGCGCCGCGTAAGCGGGGAGACCGTCCGCCGCCTTCCGGTTCTGGGTCGCAGATCGGGGCTGGGAGCGGGAGTGGGCGCAGCTCTCGCGGGGGAGGGAGGCGCGAAAGGATGCTCGGCTACCGCCGAAGGCGACACAGGCGCGGCGGCGGGCTCAACGGTCGCGGTATCGATACCCGACGCCATAGAGTGTTTCGATCTGCGCGAAATCCGTATCGACGTTCTTGAATTTCTTGCGCAAACGCTTGATGTGGCTGTCGATTGTCCGATCGTCGACATAGATGTGCTCGCCATAGGCCGCATCCATCAACTGGTCGCGGTTTTTGACGTGCCCCGGACGGTGCGCCAGGGATTTAAGAATCAGAAACTCGGTCACCGTCAGCTCGACGTGTTCACCCTTCCAGGTGCACAGATGTCGTGCCGGATCGAGGATCAGCTGCCCGCGCACGATGACCGGCTCGCCATGCGGGTTCTCCCGTTCGCGCGCGAGTTCACCGCGCCGGATCAGGGCCCGGATGCGCTCGATCAAGAGCCGCTGCGAAAACGGCTTCCTGATGTAGTCGTCGGCCCCCATGCGCAGACCGAGCAATTCGTCGACCTCATCGTCCTTTGAGGTCAGGAAGATTACCGGGATGTGGCTCTGCCGCCGCAGCTGGCCGAGAAGCTCCATGCCGTCCATGCGAGGCATCTTGATGTCGAGCACCGCGATGTCGACCGGTTGAGCGCTCAATCCCTTCAGCGCCTCGGTACCGTCACTGTAGCAGCGCACAGCAAACCCTTCCGCCTCGAGCGCCATCGACACGGACGCCAGGATGTTGCGGTCGTCGTCGACGAGAGCAATCGTGTTCGGCACCTTCTCCCCCAAAATCCTGCTGAACGACCGGATGATAGGTGAGCCGTTCGCTGTAAGTGTAAAATATGACCGAATCCGGCAAAGGCAAACCCACTGATCCTATTTTAGACAGTCAGCCGGCACGCTATCCCCTACAATATTCCACGGTAAACGGCTTCGTTTACCTACACATGGCATCGCAACGGATGCTTTTTCACCACGGCGCAGCTTGACGCGGCCGCGCCGGTGCGGCTCACTTGCGGGATGCATGAAACCGAGTCGGACGGCAATCCTGCGAGAATCGGCCGGCGACTGCTGCGCCAACAGCAGCGCGGAACCCTCGCCACGAGCATGCGCGGCGCGCCCTACGCTTCGCTCGTCCTGATCGCCGCCGATATCGATGCAAGCCCGCTTCTGTTGCTGTCCGATCTGGCGCAGCATAGCCGGAACATCGCGTTCGATCCGCGGATCTCGCTATTGATCGACGGCACGGCGAGCTACCGGAACCCGTTGAGCGGCCCGCGCCTGACTGTGATCGGGCAGGCCAGAGCCATCGAGGACCCGCGACGTCTTGACCGCTTCACCGCGCGTCACCCGACCAGTGCCGCCTATTCCAGTTTCGCCGATTTCCGTCTCTATCGGATCGCCGTCGAACGCGGACACCTCGTCGCCGGTTTCGGCGCGATTCACTGGATCGAAGCCCGCGATCTGCTGTTCGCTGCGGATGCCGCTGGTCTCGCTGCAGCAGAACCGGAGATCCTCAGGCACATGAACGAGCATCATGCCGACGCGGTCGCCGATTACGCACAGGGTCTGCTCGGGCGCGAGGGTGCCGATTGGCGGATGACCGGGATTGATCCGGAAGGCGCCGATCTGCAGTGCGACAGCGAGACTGTCCGACTCGATTTCGCCGCACCGGTGCTGACCCCCGCGGCGGCGCGTGCCGCGCTTGTCGAACTCGCCCAGAAGGCGTGGAAATAACTCTTCCGTTGAGGGAGTTTTGACATGGTCGCCCGTATTATGGTACCGCGCTAACCTGGGCCGGTAGTGCGGATGCCGAAAAAGCCCGGTGGCAGCAGGAGGAAGCGTTCGATGAAGAAGACGATCCGATGACCGGAAAGAGGAGCCGCTTCGGCCTCGACCGACAAGGCATGCACCACCTCGGGATCGTGCACTGGAACCAGCCCGCGCCGGTGCTCTACGAGCACGCCGTGCGGCGGGGCGAGGGCGAGCTCGCCTCGGGCGGCAGCTTCTCGGTTTCGACCGGTCTCTTCACCGGCCGCACCCCGCGGGACAAATACATCGTCGAGGAGCCGGGCACCAAGGACACGGTGGACTGGGGCAAGATCAACCAGCCGGTCTCGCCCGAGCAGTTCTCGAGCCTGCATCAGCGGCTGCTCGCCTACCTGCAGGGTCGCGAGCTCTTCGTCCAGGATCTTTACGCCGGCGCCGATCCGGACTACCGGCTGCCGGTGCGGGTGATCACCGACAGCGCCTGGCACAGCCTGTTTTCGCGGAATATGTTTATCCGTCCGCCGGCCGACGAGCTGCCGGGTTTCGAGCCGGCCTTTACGATCCTGCACGCCCCGAGATTCCTCGCGATCCCCGAGCAGGACAGGATCAATTCCGAGGTCTTTATCTTCGTCAATTTCGCCGAGCGCCTGGTGCTGATCGGCGGCACGGCCTATGCCGGCGAGATCAAGAAGTCGGTGTTCGGCTACCTCAATTTCGTATTGCCGGCGCGCGGCGTGTTGCCGATGCATGCCTCGGCCAATGTGGGATCGAAAGGCGATTGTGCGATCTTCTTCGGGCTGTCGGGCACCGGCAAGACGACGCTTTCCGCCGACAATTCGCGCACTCTGATCGGCGATGACGAGCACGGTTGGAGCCCCAAGGGCGTCTTCAATTTCGAGGGCGGCTGCTACGCCAAGGTGATCAACCTGTCGCCGGTCAACGAACCCGAAATCTACGCGACGATCACCCGCTTCGGGACGGTGCTCGAAAACGTCGTGCTCGATCCCGAGACGCGCATGCCCGACGTCGACGACCAAAGCTTGACCGAGAACACGCGGGCCTGCTACCCGATCGAGTTCATCCCGAACGCCGATCCGCGAGGCCTCGCGCCGCATCCCAGCAATGTCGTGATGCTGACTTGCGACGCGTTCGGCGTCATGCCGCCGATCGCCAAATTGACCGCCGAGCAGGCGATGTACCATTTTCTGTCGGGCTACACGGCGCGGGTGGCCGGCACCGAAAAGGGGCTGAGCAACGCGCCCGAGGCGACCTTTTCGACCTGCTTCGGCGCACCCTTCATGCCGCGCCATCCGGCGGTGTATGCCAAGATGCTGGGCGCTTTGATCCGCGAGCACGGCGCGCAGTGCTGGCTCGTCAATACCGGCTGGTCGGGCGGCACCTACGGAGCGGGGCGGCGGATGCCGATCGCCCACACCCGCGCGCTGCTGCGTGCCGCGCTTGACGGCCGCCTCGCCGCGGCGCCGGTGCGCAAGGAGGCGAATTTCGGCCTGCTCGTGCCGGAGAGCTGCCCCGAGGTGCCGAACGAAATGCTCGACCCGCGTGGCACCTGGTCCGACAAGCAGGCCTATGACGAGACCGCCCGCGGGCTGACCCGGCGCTTCGAAGCCAATTTCCGCGAATACGAGCCCTTTGTCGGCAGCGAGATCAAGGAAGTCGCGATCCGTCCTGCGGCCTAGCCCTTTTCCCTGCCGCGCCGAAAGACACGGGAAAAAATCGTTTTCGGCGCCGAAAACCGCTTCCTGCGAGCCGCAAAAGTCGCTCAAATCAGAGGCTTGCGCTCGCTTTCCCGATGCTGCCCTGCAGGGAAAACCATTTCCCTGCCGGGCGATTGGCAGGGAACCATCGGGGAAATAGTCATTGCGTATGTGCTATTCGCTAATTGACATAACCGCAATTAGGTGATATAAACCACAGGATAGGCATTGCAAGCCGCGATTGCGGTAATCGCATGGATGAGATCGAGGGCGAATACAAGATCGGCCGCGGCAGACCCCCGCTGCACTCGCGGTTCAAGAAGGGGCAATCCGGCAACCCGCGCGGTCCGCGCCGGAATAATTTGCCGGCCCTGCTCGGCGCCGCGCTCGACGAGCCGGTCGTAGTCACGACGGGTGGCGAGAGCCGGCGGATAACCAAGCGCGAGGCGGTCATCGCTCAGCTCGTCGACGAATCAGCGGGCGCCAATTTGCGCGCAACCAAGATGCTGATCGACATGCTGAAGGATATCGAAAAGCGTGATGGCGCGACCCCGCCGCCGGAGAAATCCCCGTTCCGCCCGGCGGACGAGGAGGTTGTCGAAAATTTGCTCGCCCGCTTGCGCCGCATGGAATCGGCAAAGATTTCTCCACGGAGATTCGGATGAGCCCCTCTCCGCCCTTCAGGGGGGAGAGGGAGGGGCCCGGCGCGCAGCGACGGGAGGGTGAGGTGGGCGGCGCGGCAAGCGCGAACGGCTCGGCCCCCCTCACCCTACCCTCTCCCCCGGCCGGCGGGGGGAGAGGGGCAAGAATTCCGTGGTGAAATCGGCAACCGAGGAAAGGCTGAGCCTTGACGAATACCGCGCGCTGCTGCGGCGCGATTTCGTCAGCTTCGCGCAGCGCTGTTTCCACGAGCTGAACCCGAAGACGCGCTTTGCGATGGGCTGGCATCTCGAGATCATCGCGGCGAAGCTTATGGCAGTGCGCGGCGGCGAGATCCAGCGGCTCATCGTCAATCTGCCGCCGCGACACCTGAAGTCGCTGCTCGCCTCGGTCGCGTTTCCGGCGTGGTGTCTCGGGCACGACCCGTCGGCGCAGATCCTCTGCGTCAGCTATGCGCAGGACCTCGCCGACAAACTGTCGCGCGATTGCCGGCAGATCCTCGCCAGCGATTGGTACCAGAGGATCTTCCCGACCCGCCTCTCGCCGCTGCGCGCCGCAATGCCCGAATTCGACACGACCGCGCAGGGCTGCCGGCTCGCCACCTCGGTTGGCGGCGTATTGACCGGGCGCGGCGCCGACCTCATCGTCATCGACGACCCGTTGAAGCCCGAGGAGGCATTGTCGCAAACCCAGCGCCAGGCGGCCAACGACTGGTTCGACCACACCCTCTACAGCCGCCTCAATGACAAGCTCGCGGGCGCGATCGTCCTCATCATGCACCGATTGCACGAGGACGACCTCACCGGCCACGTGCTGGCGCAGGAGGCGTGGGAGACCGTGCGCTTCCCTGCGATCGCCGAGGCGGACGAGGCGCTGCTCGTCGACACGGTGCTGGGGCCGCAACATTTCGCGCGCCGCCTCGGCGAGGCATTGCACCCGGAGCGCGAGCCCTTGGCGGTGCTCACGCATATCCGCCGCACGATCGGCGAATACAATTTCGCCGGCCAATACCAGCAGGCGCCCGCCCCGTTGGGCGGCGGCCTCGTCAAGGCGGCCTGGTTCCGGCGCTACGCGCCCGACGAATTGCCGCCGCGCTTCGAGCGCATCGTGCAGAGCTGGGACACCGCCAACAAGGCGACCGAGCTCAGCGATTTCAGCGTGTGCACGAGCTGGGGCGTCGCGAGCAAGAACCTCTATTTGATCGACGTCTTGCGCCGGCGCATGGAATACCCCGAACTGAAGCGCGCGGTGCGCGAGCAATACGAGCGGTTCGAGCCCTCGGTCGTATTGATCGAGGACAAGGCCTCGGGCACGCAATTGATCCAGGAACTGATCGCCGACGGCCTCCACGCCGTCACCCGTTACCGCCCGCAGTCGGACAAGATCATGCGCCTGCACGCGCAGACCGCAATGATCGAGAACGGCTTCGTGCACCTGCCCGAGCAGGCCCCGTGGCTCGCCCCCTACCTCGCCGAACTGACCGCCTTCCCCAACGCCAAACACGACGACCAGGTCGAACTCGACCGCCCAAATG
>CAVTQA010000036.1:0-68284 GCA_963736715.1 uncultured Alphaproteobacteria bacterium
ATTACCGTCATGGTGCTGCTGAGCGTCAGTCTCGCTTTCGTCCAGGAGCACCGATCGAACAACGCAGCGGCGCGGCTACGCGCCATGGTGCGCACGACCGCTACCGTGCTGCGGCGTGGTGCTGAAACGGGGATCGAATCTCACGGCCTCGAAATCCCAATTGAAGAGCTCGTGCCCGGAGATGTCGTCCGGCTTGCGGCCGGCGACATGATCCCAGCCGATCTGCGAGTGCTCACCGCAAAGGACCTGTTTCTGATCGAAGCGGTGCTAACCGGCGAGGCCATGCCCGTCGAAAATCGGCAGCACCGTTTGAGAGCCGCAACGGCGCGTTGTCGACCAACTCGCCGAATATCTGCTTCATGGGCAGCAACGTCCTGAGCGGCGCCTGCACCGCGGTCGTCATCCAAACCGGCACGCGCACTTATTTTGGCGAATTAGCTGGGATGCTGATCCGGCAGCGCGCGCCGACCAGCTTCGATAAAGGGGTGAACCGGTTTACTTGGCTGATGATTCGCTTCATGGCGGTCATGGTGCCGAGCGTTTTTGTCATCAATGGCCTGACCAAGGGCGATTGGCTGGAGGCGCTGATGTTCGCGCTCGCGGTCGCGGTGGGATTGACGCCTGAGATGCTGCCAATGATCGTGACGGTCAATCTCGCCAAGGGCGCCCTGGCGATGTCGCGCAAGCGGGTCATCGTCAAGCGCCTCAACGCAATCCAGAACTTCGGCGCGATGGATGTCCTGTGCACCGACAAAACCCACCTCACCAACTTCATCATCATCATTACACGGGGCGGTGGAGGAGGTTCTCGCCGCCTGCACACACTTCGCGATGGACGGGGCCGTGGGCCCCGTTCGACGCGAGCCATCTCGTCCAGATGCAGCAGCAAACCGGCCACCTCAACGCCGATGGGTTTCGGGTGATCTCCGTCGCTTACAAGGAGATTGCCGAGCCGCGGTCGAGTTACCGAAATGAGGACGAGAGCGACCTCACGCTTCTCTGGGCTATATCGCCTTTCTCGACCCGCCCAAGGAAAGCGCCGGTATCGCGATCGCGGCCCTGGCGCGCTCGGGCGTCCAGGTAAAGATCCTGACCGGCGACAACGAAATCATCGCGCGTAAGATCTGCCGCGAGGTCGGTGTGGTGACGGATGACGGGCTGACCGGCGGCGATCTCGACAAGATGACCGACGAGGAACTCGCAGAGCGCCTCGAAAGCGCCACCCTCTGCGCAAAGGTATCGCCGGCGCAAAAGGCCCGGATCATCGAAGCGCTGCATCTGCGCGACCACGTGGTCGGTTTTCTCGGCGACGGCATCAATGACGGCCCCGCCTTGAAGAGTGCTGATGTCGGCATTTCCGTCGATACCGCGGTCGATATCGCGAAAGAATCGGCTGACATCATCCTGCTTGAGAAGAGCCTGATTGTGCTGTCCGAAGGCGTGCTCGAAGGCCGGAAGATTTTCGGCAACATAGTGAAATACATAAAGATGGGGGCGAGCTCCAATTTCGGGAACATGTTGAGCGTGCTGGGCGCCAGCATCTTCCTGCCGTTTCTGCCGATGGCGCCGATTCAGGTGCTTACGAACAATCTGCTGTATGATTTTTCACAAACTACCATCCCGACCGACAATGTGGACGACGAGTACATCGCCGCGCCGCGGCGCTGGGACATCGGAAACATCACCAAATTTATGCTGTGTCTGGGGCCGATCAGCTCGATTTTCGACTACGTCACTTATGGCATGTTACTGTCGCTGTTTGCCGCCTGGAGCAACCCGCCGTTGTTCCAGACCGGGTGGTTCGTCGAATCGCTGCTGACGCAGACCTTGATCATCCACATTATCCGCACCGCAAAGATCCCGTTTTTGCAGAGCCGTGCGAGCAACGCGCTGATCGTGACGACGATTCTCGTGGCCGGCGCTGGGGCAGTCCTACCCTATTCCCCATTGGGGCCCATACTCGGTTTCGTGCCGCTTCCGGAAGGTTATTGGCCGGCGGTGTTGATGATTATTCTCGGCTATTGCGTGCTGGCGCATTTGGTCAAGAGCTGGTTCGTGCGCCGCTGGGGGCTTTAAGGCGGCGTGCGCGGGGTGCCTGCCCGGAATTTATTGGCTGCCGGATGTGCCAACTCTCCGTGCCGGCGTCGCCGGCAGGCACGGCCACATTCTGCAGGCTTTCGCAGTGGTTTCACGTACGTATTTTCCCTAAGGAGCATTCCTAATTTCGCTCGGGAGAGAGGGTTGCGATGCTCTCTCCGGCGACAGGGCTGGAGGGAAACCATGTACAGGCAATTTGGCAATTCCGCTTACCGCAGCGGGCCCGCAGGACAGACGCACGACCATCCCAGTGTTGCGAAGTCCGGCCAGCTCGATGCGCTGGTCGCGCTCGAGCGGATCGGCACACGGCTCAGCTTCGGGCGTAATGACGAGATATATAGCGAAGGCGATGAGGCGGAATGCTGGTACAAGGTGATCTCCGGAACGGTTCGGATCTGCAAGCTGCTAGCCGATGGGCGGCGTCATATTGCGGAGTTCTGCTTTAGCGGCAACTGCTTCGGCATCGACACCGCGCACGAGCGCATCTACGCGGCCGAAGCGGTCGATAACGTCATCGCCATGCGCTTTCGGCGCGGACCGACCGAGCAGCTGATTGATCAGAACGCGATGGTGGCGCGCCTGTTGCGCGACGCCATGGTGCGTGATCTCACCAGCGCGCATGGGCGCACGTTATTACTCGGCCGCATGACCGCGCCCGAACAAGTCGCCGCATTCCTTCTCGAAATGTTCGAACGTCGTGAGCGAACAAAGACCCTCGATGTGCCAATGTCGCGCATCGATATCGCCGATTACCTGGGGCTGACGATCGAAACCGTGTGCCGCACTTTGTCGAGGTTCAGGCGCGACGGCATGATTTCGGTGCCGAACCCGCACCGGATCGAACTGCTCGATCGGGCTGCTCTCGAAGAGATCAGCGAAGCGCAATAAGACCTGAATCCGGTTGATCCAAGTCAGTGCTCCTTGCCGCGAAATCCTGCTTTTAGGGGCCTTCTCGATAAGAGGTCGGCATGCCCCTCCCCCGCAAGCGCTCTCTGCCGAGCGAAATTCAGAAGCCGATTTGTATTGTGGATGACGATGAGGCGGTCGCCAACTCGCTGCAGGCATTGCTCGAAACCTTTGGCTTCAACGTGCGGTCATACGGTTCCGGAAGCGAATTCCTTGCTGATGATCGGCATTGCGAGGCAGGCTGTCTGCTGATCGACCAGCACATGCCCGGTAGCAGCGGTCTCGACGTCGTCGACAATCTGCGAAAGAGGGGTATACAACTCCCAACTATACTGATTTCCGGACGGCTGGATGCCAGCACCAGGCAGCGCGCTTGCCGCCTGGGCATTCGCGAGCTGCTTGACAAGCCGGTTGCCGCCGGCCGCCTGATACAGGCTATTCGGACCACGCTGGCAAACATCCAATGATATTGTCTCTCTCCGATCGGTTGCCGACCAATCTCTTTCGGTATGTCTTCGCGGTCAGCTGGCGGCATCAGATCGCGCTGGTGGTCTTGACGGTTATTACTTTCCTGCTCGAAATCGTTCCGCTGGAAATTCAACGGCGCGTCGTCAATAACCTGGTCAAAGATCGGCCATTTCAGCTCGTGATCGTATTATGCGCGGCCTACGCTTGCGCCGTTCTCATTCAAGGCGCGACCAAGCTCGGCCTCAATATCTATCGCGGCTGGGTCGGTGAGAATGCAACGCGGGATTTGCGCCAGCACGTGATCGGATATTCAAGGACGGCGCAGGCCGTTGAGCCCGGACCCGAGACGCGCGGTATCGGGGCAGCAATGATCGTTGCGGAAGTGGAACCGATCGGAGGCTTTGTCGGAAGCAGCCTCTCCGAGCCGTTGCTGCAAGGCGGCATAATGCTTTCCGTATTGGCTTACATCGTGCATCTCGACCGTTGGATGGCAGCAGCAGCATTCGCGCTCTTCTTGCCACAGCTAGTATTCGTTTCGCTAATGCAAGGGGCGATAAACCGCCGCGCCGGTGCTCGGGTTTGGGTGTTGCGGCAACTCGGGATCAGCACCGTCGAGAACCACATCGCGTCGGCTGATCAAGATAGGTCGGACACGAAGCGGATCGACCGCGTGCTGCAGCTCGATATGGCGATATTCAAGCTGAAGTTTTCGATGAACTTTCCTAATGAACTTCTGTAGCCATCTGCAGGTGGTAGCAGCACTGTTGATCGGAGGCTGGATGGTGCACACCGCAGTGGGCGGCGTCGTCGCATTTATCTCGGCGGTCGGGCGTCTGAACGATCCCTGGGGCGATCTGGTCAATTACTTCAGGGATCTGAGTGTGACCCAGGTCAAGTTCGGTCTCGTCGCCGAGAAGGTCAACGGCCGAATGGCTTTCCCGGCGGCCGACATTCGAGGTGCGCAGGATGCTGGCGTTCTGGTATGAGCAGCCGAGCATAGCGGCGCCGATCACGGCCGCGGGATGACGATCCCCGATACTGAATCGATCCAAATGAGGCGATCGTGGACGGCCGTCACGCCAGGCACATTCTCTGCAGCGACGCACAGGGCAGCGCGTTCGCGCTCGTCGGGGATCGTACCCTTGAGGACGACAACCCCGTTGGTAACGATGACGTCGACACTACCGCGGGGTCCCCACGGCTGTCGATCGATTTCGGCGAGAATTTGATTGCGGATGTCCGAGTCGGTCACGGACCCGGCGGGCTTCTCGGAGAGAAGGCCGACGAGGGCGGCCATCACATCGGCTCGGCTGACAATTCCGACGAGCCGTCCCTGATCGACGACGGGAACCCGCTTCACGTGCTTCGTTTCCATCAGCGCGACAAGGTCGGCGAGGGGCGTCTCCGGCGTCACGGTAAAGACGCGCTCTGTCATCACCTCGCCGACTTTGCGACCATGCGTATGGACGTATTCTTGTGCCAGCCGACCCGGGCCGATCAGGAGCGAGACCCATCGAGCGTGACGCTTATCGGTACCGGTCTCGGCGCGGCGGAGCAGATCGCTTTCGGTGACAATGCCGAGAACGCCGCCGTCGCTGTCCGTCACGGGCAGGCCGCTGATGCGGTGTTGCAACATCAACTGGGCCGCGTACTCGATCGTGGCCTCTGGCGTCACGGTAACGACAAAAGACGTCATCAGATCAGCTGCTTTCATGGCCGTGCTCCTTGTCTGCTGGAGAAATTATCCGGAAATGGCAGGCTGGCATTGATCCGGATCAATTCGGCATCCGCGCAATTGCAGGACCATGCCAGTAGAGGCAGAGGTCAGAATGTCGGTTCGTAACCTCGATAAGCTGTTCAAGCCGCAATCGGTCGCGCTGATCGGCGCGACCCCGCGGCCGGGCGCGGTCGGCGCGCTGGTCGCGCGCAACCTGCGGCGCGCCGGCTTTGCCGGTGAACTGATGTTCGTCAACCCGCATCACCATGCGATCGAAGGGGTGCGCGTCTGTCCGACGGTCGCGAACCTACGGCATACTCCGGACCTCGCAATTATCGTTACGCCGCCCGAGAGCGTGCCGCCTCTCATCGGTGAGCTCGCGGAGCGCGGGACGCGTGCCGCTGTGGTAATCACTGCCGGGTTCGGCGAACTCGGCAATCACGGCCGTGCCTTGCAGCAGGCCGCACTCGATGCCGCGAAGCCGCATCTGCTGCGGATCGTGGGTCCGAACTGCGTCGGCGTCATGGTGCCCGGCATCGGGCTCGACGCGACATTTTCTCATCTGGCGGCACCGGCCGGAGATATTGCTTTCGTCAGCCAGTCGGGCGCATTGATCACCGCGATGCTCGATTGGGCAGCGCCGCGCGGCATCGGCTTTTCGCATGTGGTGTCGCTCGGCGATATGGCTGACGTCGATTTCGGCGACATGCTCGACTATCTCGCCGCCGACCCGCAGACCCGGGCCATCCTGCTTTACGTCGAAGGGATCACGCATGGCCGCAAATTCATGTCCGCGGCGCGGGCCGCCTCGCGTCTCAAACCGGTACTGGTGCTGAAGGCGGGTCGATCAAATGCCGGCGCGCGGGCCGCAGGCTCTCATACCGGCGTTCTGGCGGGTGCCGATGCCGTTTACGATGCCGCGTTCCGCCGCGCCGGCATGTTGCGCGTCGCAACGATGGCCGAACTGTTCGACGCGGCGGAAACCTTGGCGCTGACCCGCGAGCAGGTCGGCGAGCGCCTGGCCATCCTGACCAACGGCGGCGGTGCGGGCGTATTAGCGACCGATGCTCTGGTCGCCGCCGGCGGCCAATTGGCACCTTTGTCGGAAGAAACCATCGCCGAGTTGAACCGCGTCTTGCCAGCGACGTGGAGTCACGGAAACCCGGCTGACATTATCGGCGACGCATCCGGAAAGCGCTACGCCCAGGCCGTGGCAGCCTTGATCCGCGACCGCAACGTAGACGCGATCCTGGTGCTCAACTGCCCGACCGCGCTCGCGGAGCCGGAGGAAGCTGCCGCTGCGGTAATCGATGTGGTTGCTTCTGCCGAACCGAGGGCGCTGCGGGGCCGCAACCTGATCACCGCTTGGCTCGGCGGGCATTCGGCAGGGGCGGCACGGCAACGCTTTGCCGAGGCCCGGATCGCCACTTATGAGACCCCCGACAGCGCGATCGCGGGCTTCATGCATCGGGTCTGCCGTCGGCGCAATCAAGAGCTGCTGATGGAAACGCCCCCGGCGCAACCGGATGCGCCTCGCCCTGATCTCGCGGCGGCGCGGTCCGTGATCGAAAGCGCTCTAGCGGAGGGAAAGTCGTGGCTCGATGCCGCAGAGGCCGGCATCATCCTGCGCGCCTACGGCATCCCGATCATCGCCGATCAGGTTGCGCAGGATCCAGACGATGCCGCTGCCATTGCCGCGTCCATCGGATTTCCGGTCGCGCTGAAAATCCGATCGCCCGATATCACGCATAAGACCGATGTCGGCGGTATCGCCCTTGGTCTTGGTGATGCCGAACAGGTCCGGCGCGAGGCAAGTGCAATGCTCAAGCGCGTCAGGGCCGTACGACCCGAAGCTCGGCTCGACGGTTTTCTCCTGCAGCCAATGATTTCCCGCCCGGGAGCTGTGGAACTCCTCGTCGGGCTCATCGACGATCCGGTATTCGGGCCGGTTGTTGCGTTCGGTCAGGGCGGCACCGCCGTCGAGATCATCCGTGACAGTTCGCTCGAGTTCCCGCCGCTGAACGTCTTGCTGGCGCGCCGCCTGATGGCGCGGACGCGGGTATGGCAGCTCCTGCAAGGCTACCGTGGCAAAGCCCCGGCCAATATCGACGCGATCGTGGAGGTGCTGAGCCGGGTCGCGCAGTTCGCCACGGACCACCCAGAGATCCGCGAGGTCGATATCAACCCGTTGCTCGCAGACGCCTCGGGCGCCATAGCACTCGATGCCCGGGTGCGAATTTCGCCCGCTCAAGACCCCGGCATCGCAAGGTTGGCCATAGCGCCTTATCCGCAAGATCTCGAAATCACTGACCAGTTGCGAGATGGGACGATCCTTCGCCTGCGACCGTTGCGTCCGGAGGACGAGCCGCTCCTGCACGATCTCGCTGCGCATATGAGCGCCGAGGATCTGCGGCTGCGTTTCTTTACGCCGGTGCGCGGCATTACCCATACGGTGGCCGCTCGGTTGTCCCAGCTCGACTATGACCGGGAAATGGCGCTCCTTGCCGAACGCGATGGGACGGCGCTGGGTGTCGTCCATTTCTTTGCCGACCCGGACAGATTGCGGGCGGAATACGCAATCGCGGTTCGTAGTGACTGGAAAGGCCTCGGCCTCGGCTTTCTTCTGATGACCCGTCTCATCGCGATCGCCAGACAATGGGGCATTGCCGAACTAGTGGGCGAGGTTATGCGCGAGAACGAACCGATGCTGCAAATGTGCCGTGAGCTCGGTTTTGTAATTACGCCGGACCTCAGCAATCCCCCTCTCGTCCTTGTCAGAAAGAGCCTAGAAATGCCTCAAACGAATGGAGCATGACTCAATGAAAGCACACGAGATAATGAACTCTGGCGTAGTAGCGGTGAGACCCGACACGCCGATTAGCGATGTCGCAAAGACCCTGCGTGAGCACAGGATCAGCGCGGTGCCGGTCATCGACGAGGGCGGCTCACCCCTTGGTATGGTCAGCGAGGGCGACCTGATCGGCCGCGATGAGGTCGATCGCAAGGCCCGGCTTGACTGGTGGCTCACCTTGCTGGCGGAAGGGGAGGCGCTTAACCCCGAGTTTATGGCCAGTATTCACTCTCCGGAACGGCGAGCACGCGATGTCATGACGGCACCGGTCATCACGGTCGGCGAGGACACCGAAATTGACGAGGTTGCACGACTGCTGATCGCCCACCGCATCAAGCGCGTCCCGGTATTGCGTGACGGCCGGGTCGTCGGCATCGTCAGCCGGGCAGATCTAGTCCGAGCGCTCGCGGAGACCAAGTTGTAGCCAAGAGGCAACGGAGGTCGGAGAGGCGGAATTCTGGGCGATTCTGTTCCGAGATCGAGCGGCGGCTTTTGCATCGACGGTGCGTAGCGGAACATTCCAGGCCGGCCGAGGCGGCGCGGGAACCCGACGAAACGGAGCTAATAGCGGCGGATTTTCGCGAGGTAGTGGCGGATCACGAACGCCAGGAAGTGTTGCGTAACGAGGCGCATCGCCGTTCTACCGCGGAGCAGCGACGTCTCGACGTGGCGGAAGTAATCGATCACCATATCTCGGACGAAAACTAGCGCAGCCTATTGCACGAAGCGCGCCACGCGGCAGAACGCGGCGAAAAGGATTTCTTGCTGCTCCGTTTCCGGAGTCACCTGTGCAGCGATGTAGGCCGCGCAATAATTCTGCCGAGCCAAGCTGGCCGATGACATGAGATCTATCACCGGTGGGAACGCGACCTAAAGGCGCATGGGTTCCGGCTCGGCGCCCGTGTCCTCGAGTTTCCAGGCGGAATGCCAGGCGACTTTGGGCTGTTTGTGAGTTGGGCACAGTAAGGGCGCGAGTAGCTCGCAGTCAGCTTAATGAACCGCAGCCTTCCTGCGCCGCTACTAGCCCGGCGAAGTAATGGACAGTCGTGAAATCCGTCGCCGGCTCGATTTCCTTAGCTCGCGGGCGAGCTCGCTGACGGAAGCGCCGGAAGCGGAGGCTTTCAGTCAGGCTGGTTTGAGCTAAATGAAGGTGTGGCGGGGCATCAGCCTTCTGCCTGCCTTCGGCGCAGCAAGTCTCACGCTGGCGCACATCGTAACGGCGGCTGCATTCCGCAGGAAGACGCGCGAAATCTTCGCTCGGCTCGAAAATATGGCCGCGGCCGAAGTGCAAGCGGCTCCGGTCCCCGCGATCATCCAATCTTTCGCGAGCCGCGCGGTCGGCCGAAATCCGGTTCCAAGGGCCGTGTGGCTGTGTAAAACCGGCGAGATGCGCGCCGCGGCCAACTCCCCGTGGCGGCCCGTTCACTGCCGAGCAGGTGATCAGCATTCCCCGACCAGCCTTTGCCTGGGTCGCTCGGATGCAATCGGTGCCGCTCCTCGCGACGCACATCCTCGAGTGCTATGTCGATGGGAAGGGTCGGCTCGAAGCGCGGCTCTGCGGTTCATTGCCGCTGGCCCGGATGGCGGGCCCCGAGGTCAGCAAGGGCGAGTTGATGCGGTACCTCGCGGAGCTCGTCTGGGCGCCGCATGCCATTCGTTACAACCCGCATCTGTCCCGGTGAGAAATCGATGCAAGCACGGTCGAAGTGTCCGCGCCTAACGCAAACGGCGAGGCACGGGTGCGGCTAATCTTCAGAAATTTTGATATCGCCCATATCGAATCCGACGACCGTCCGCGTGCAGTCGGAAACCGCATTGTGCCGACGCGTTGGCAAGGATGCTGCGGCGACTACCGCGAGCTGGAAGGCTGCTGCGTTCCGACCCGGGCGGGGTGAGCTGGTTGCTGGAGGATGGCCCGTTCGAATACTGGCGCGGTCAGGGTAATCGCATATGGCCTGAGATGACTCTAGGATTACGCCGCAAAAAAGCTGCCCTTTGACCTGGATCAGTGCGGCCGCGACCCGAGGGCACAAAATTCTCAGATGGATTGGCAGGTGCATTACCAGAGCGGTGATCGAGAATTTAGCGCGCCGGCGACGGACCGAAGCACTGCGATCGCCGTAGCCTGCATTCTCCTCCGCGATGGCCATCATGTGCTAAAGCTCCAATCCGCGACAGGCGAAACGATCGAGACGGACCACCTTAAGCGCCTGTGCGACCCGTGAAGCTTCTCCGCTGACGGGTTTCCCCGAAAGGCCGATCCATGGTATTTGAGGCATGAGATGAGGAGTTCGAGGGGCGGCGGCCCACGCGAACTTCCACAGAGGAGACAGTAAAGGGTCCGGGACCTGAATTCGACAGCGCCGAACCCGGGGCGAGGAGATCATCCGGGTTTCACCAACTCGCTCTATCGCGCGATCGTTGATACCGCCGTCGATGGCATTGTCGTGATCGACCGGAGGGGCGCGATCCGTTCGGTCAACAACGCGACCGAGCGGCTCTTCGGCTATGCCACTGCCGAGCTGATTGGACGAAACGTCAAGATCCTGATGCCCGAGCCCTATGCGAGCGAGCATGATGCCTATCTCGCCAACTACCAGCGCACCGGCCGGAAAAAAATCATAGGAATCGGCCGAGAGGTTGTCGGCCGGCGGAAAGACGGTTCGGTATTTCCGATGGACCTCTCGGTCGGCGAGGCACGTGATCGCAGCGAAGCCATCTTTGTCGGGATCATCCGCGACATCACCGATCGCAAGGCCGCCGAGCTGGCGCAGCGCGAGAGTGAGCTGCGGCTGCGCTCGATCCTAGACACGGTCCCCGATGCGATCGTTGTCATCGACGCGCAAGGGAACATCCATTCTTTCAGCCCGGCAGCGGAGCGGCTCTTCGGGTATGACAACCCAGAAGTGATCGGCCACAACCTAAATGTCCTGATGCCGACACCCTACCGAGAGGCGCATGATGGTTACATCGAGCGCTATCTGCGCACCGGCGAGCGCCAAATCATCGGCATCGGGCGCGTGGTGACGGGGCGCCGAAAAGATGGCGAGACCTTCCCGATGGAGTTGCAGGTCGGCGAGTTCACCTTTGCCGGCGCCCACTACTTCACCGGTTTCGTGCGTGATTTAACCGAACGGCAGGAAGCCGAACGCCGCATCCAGGATCTTCAGGCCGAGCTGCTGCATGCGTCCCGGCTCAGCGTCATGGGCCAGATGGCCTCGACGATGGCGCACGAGCTCAACCAGCCACTGACCGCGGTGACGAATTATCTGGAGACTGGCCGTCAGCTACTCGTCACCGGAACGGGTAACCCCAAACGTCTCAATGAGATGATGGAGAAGGCGATCGCCCAGGCGCAGCGCGCCGGCGACGTCATCCGTCGATTGCGAGGGTTCGTGAGCAAGGGGGAGACGGAGCGCCGCCTTCATAATCTCAACCAATTGGTCGAGGAAGCTCTCGCGCTCGCCCTTGTCGGAGCGCGACAGCGCGGCGTGCGCCCATCGCTCGAGCTCGATCGTGCGCTGCCGCCGGTACTCATAGATCATGTGCAAATTCAACAAGTCGTGGTGAACCTGGTCCGCAACGCCGTCGAGGCGATGGAGCAGGTCGAGCGGCGCGAGCTGACGGTCGGCACCCGGGCGGTTCCCGAACAAGGGATGGCGGAAGTGATCGTTGCCGACACCGGCCCGGGCATCGCGCCGGAGTTGGCACATCGCCTGTTTCAGCCATTTGTGACAACCAAGGCGACCGGCATGGGCCTGGGCTTGTCGATTTGCCGGGAGATCGTCGAAGCACATCACGGTCGGTTGACGACGGCTCCGGTGTCATCAGGGGGCACAGTGTTTCGCGTAACCTTGCCGATAGCGACCGATGCCTCGTGACCAGTGCGTCTATATCGTCGATGACGACGAGGCAGTTCGCGATTCGCTTTCCGCATTGCTGGAGTCCAAAGGCTATGCGGTGACGAGCTTCGGGTCGGCGCCAGAATTTCTGGAGACGGCCCGATCGCTTCCTGCTGGTTGCCTGGTTGTCGACATCCGAATGCCGGAGATGGACGGGCTTGAGCTGCAACAGCGGTTAATCGACCGCAGCCTCGGCTTCCCGCTGATCGTAATCACCGGGCATGGGGATGTCCCGTTAGCGGTAAGGGCGATGAAGGCCGGCGCAATCGATTTCATCGAGAAACCGTTCGCCTCGGAGGCTATGCTCGACAGCCTCGCAGCGGCGTTTGCGCGGCTGGCAACGCCAACTGGACAAGACCCGGCCGCAGGCGCGGCCGCGAGCAAGCTGAACCTCCTCTCATCGCGTGAGCGCGAGGTGCTCGAAGGGCTGTTGGCAGGGCTGCCCAACAAGTCAATCGCGTACGACCTAGGGATCAGCCCGCGCACGGTCGAGATCCACCGTGCGCGGGTCATGGACAAGATGGGAGCGCGCAGCCTTTCCGAGCTAATCCGTCTCGCTCTGGCTGGTGGCGTGCAGCCAACCTCTCAATGATGCGCGGCGATCGTTGGCCTTCCTATCTCGTTGATGGGGCCGCGGAGCTCGTCGTTATCGAAAGTACTTCTGGAAAGCGAAAAGCAAGCTATCGTTACCGCCAATGTCATCTTTCCAGGCCCTATGCCATTTACGGCGATCCCATGCGGCGGACCATTCCTGACGTCACTCAATGGCTCATCAGCAACGGGACTGGAGCGAGAGCCAGCAGGTGTTTCGTCACGCCGCCGAGAAAGCTCTGCCGCAGGCGACTGTGCGTGTAGGCGCCCATGACGATCATTGTCGCTTGCTGCTCGACCGCAGCCGATACCAGCGCTGCTCCCGTAGAGCTCTCGTCCCGAAGACCGGGGATCAGGTGAGCTCGAATTCCATGCCCTGAAGCGACTTGGCTAGATCGGCCGGGTCAGCGCCTTCACTCTCGTATTGCGGCGCGGAGAAGATCGACACGCGGTCAGCCTGATGCAGGAGTGGGATCGCAGCTAGCAGTGCCCGGCTTGCCTCGAGGCTGCCGTTCCAAGCAATTATGACGTGGTCGGTGATGGCGAAAGGCAACTTCTCGCCGACGATGAGCGTCGGGCGGCCGCTCTCGAACACTGCCGCATCAAAGCAGCGCTGCCCTTGGACAGAGCTCGAAGAGGGCCTTGGCACCACGATCAAATTGCTGACACGCCCAAAGCGGGCCACGACGGTTTCGATATCGCCGAACCGGCCCCCGACCAGCTGGCAAAGCAGCTATCAAGGCGTACGCCTGCGGCTTCCGGTACTCCGTTGCGCTTTCGGCAGTGAGCGAAATGGCCCTTTGCCGCCGCTGCCGCGGTAGGCAAAGGCGACATCTGGATGCGGCTGGAATTACCGTCATGGTGCTGCTGAGCGTCAGTCTCGCTTTCGTCCAGGAGCACCGATCGAACAACGCAGCGGCGCGGCTACGCGCCATGGTGCGCACGACCGCTACCGTGCTGCGGCGTGGTGCTGAAACGGGGATCGAATCTCACGGCCTCGAAATCCCAATTGAAGAGCTCGTGCCCGGAGATGTCGTCCGGCTTGCGGCCGGCGACATGATCCCAGCCGATCTGCGAGTGCTCACCGCAAAGGACCTGTTTCTGATCGAAGCGGTGCTAACCGGCGAGGCCATGCCCGTCGAAAATCGGCAGCACCGTTTGAGAGCCGCAACGGCGCGTTGTCGACCGACTCGCCGAATATCTGCTTCATGGGCAGCAACGTCCTGAGCGGCGCCTGCACCGCGGTCGTCATCCAAACCGGCACGCGCACTTATTTTGGCGAATTAGCTGGGATGCTGATCCGGCAGCGCGCGCCGACCAGCTTCGATAAAGGGGTGAACCGGTTTACTTGGCTGATGATTCGCTTCATGGCGGTCATGGTGCCGAGCGTTTTTGTCATCAATGGCCTGACCAAGGGCGATTGGCTGGAGGCGCTGATGTTCGCGCTCGCGGTCGCGGTGGGATTGACGCCTGAGATGCTGCCAATGATCGTGACGGTCAATCTCGCCAAGGGCGCCCTGGCGATGTCGCGCAAGCGGGTCATCGTCAAGCGCCTCAACGCAATCCAGAACTTCGGCGCGATGGATGTCCTGTGCACCGACAAAACCGGGGCGGTGGAGGAGGTTCTCGCCGCCTGCACACACTTCGCGATGGACGGGGCCGTGGGCCCCGTTCGACGCGAGCCATCTCGTCCAGATGCAGCAGCAAACCGGCCACCTCAACGCCGATGGGTTTCGGGTGATCTCCGTCGCTTACAAGGAGATTGCCGAGCCGCGGTCGAGTTACCGAAATGAGGACGAGAGCGACCTCACGCTTCTCTGGGCTATATCGCCTTTCTCGACCCGCCCAAGGAAAGCGCCGGTATCGCGATCGCGGCCCTGGCGCGCTCGGGCGTCCAGGTAAAGATCCTGACCGGCGACAACGAAATCATCGCGCGTAAGATCTGCCGCGAGGTCGGTGTGGTGACGGATGACGGGCTGACCGGCGGCGATCTCGACAAGATGACCGACGAGGAACTCGCAGAGCGCCTCGAAAGCGCCACCCTCTGCGCAAAGGTATCGCCGGCGCAAAAGGCCCGGATCATCGAAGCGCTGCATCTGCGCGACCACGTGGTCGGTTTTCTCGGCGACGGCATCAATGACGGCCCCGCCTTGAAGAGTGCTGATGTCGGCATTTCCGTCGATACCGCGGTCGATATCGCGAAAGAATCGGCTGACATCATCCTGCTTGAGAAGAGCCTGATTGTGCTGTCCGAAGGCGTGCTCGAAGGCCGGAAGATTTTCGGCAACATAGTGAAATACATAAAGATGGGGGCGAGCTCCAATTTCGGGAACATGTTGAGCGTGCTGGGCGCCAGCATCTTCCTGCCGTTTCTGCCGATGGCGCCGATTCAGGTGCTTACGAACAATCTGCTGTATGATTTTTCACAAACTACCATCCCGACCGACAATGTGGACGACGAGTACATCGCCGCGCCGCGGCGCTGGGACATCGGAAACATCACCAAATTTATGCTGTGTCTGGGGCCGATCAGCTCGATTTTCGACTACGTCACTTATGGCATGTTACTGTCGCTGTTTGCCGCCTGGAGCAACCCGCCGTTGTTCCAGACCGGGTGGTTCGTCGAATCGCTGCTGACGCAGACCTTGATCATCCACATTATCCGCACCGCAAAGATCCCGTTTTTGCAGAGCCGTGCGAGCAACGCGCTGATCGTGACGACGATTCTCGTGGCCGGCGCTGGGGCAGTCCTACCCTATTCCCCATTGGGGCCCATACTCGGTTTCGTGCCGCTTCCGGAAGGTTATTGGCCGGCGGTGTTGATGATTATTCTCGGCTATTGCGTGCTGGCGCATTTGGTCAAGAGCTGGTTCGTGCGCCGCTGGGGGCTTTAAGGCGGCGTGCGCGGGGTGCCTGCCCGGAATTTATTGGCTGCCGGATGTGCCAACTCTCCGTGCCGGCGTCGCCGGCAGGCACGGCCACATTCTGCAGGCTTTCGCAGTGGTTTCACGTACGTATTTTCCCTAAGGAGCATTCCTAATTTCGCTCGGGAGAGAGGGTTGCGATGCTCTCTCCGGCGACAGGGCTGGAGGGAAACCATGTACAGGCAATTTGGCAATTCCGCTTACCGCAGCGGGCCCGCAGGACAGACGCACGACCATCCCAGTGTTGCGAAGTCCGGCCAGCTCGATGCGCTGGTCGCGCTCGAGCGGATCGGCACACGGCTCAGCTTCGGGCGTAATGACGAGATATATAGCGAAGGCGATGAGGCGGAATGCTGGTACAAGGTGATCTCCGGAACGGTTCGGATCTGCAAGCTGCTAGCCGATGGGCGGCGTCATATTGCGGAGTTCTGCTTTAGCGGCAACTGCTTCGGCATCGACACCGCGCACGAGCGCATCTACGCGGCCGAAGCGGTCGATAACGTCATCGCCATGCGCTTTCGGCGCGGACCGACCGAGCAGCTGATTGATCAGAACGCGATGGTGGCGCGCCTGTTGCGCGACGCCATGGTGCGTGATCTCACCAGCGCGCATGGGCGCACGTTATTACTCGGCCGCATGACCGCGCCCGAACGAGTCGCCGCATTCCTTCTCGAAATGTTCGAACGTCGTGAGCGAACAAAGACCCTCGATGTGCCAATGTCGCGCATCGATATCGCCGATTACCTGGGGCTGACGATCGAAACCGTGTGCCGCACTTTGTCGAGGTTCAGGCGCGACGGCATGATTTCGGTGCCGAACCCGCACCGGATCGAACTGCTCGATCGGGCTGCTCTCGAAGAGATCAGCGAAGCGCAATAAGACCTGAATCCGGTTGATCCAAGTCAGTGCTCCTTGCCGCGAAATCCTGCTTTTAGGGGCCTTCTCGATAAGAGGTCGGCATGCCCCTCCCCCGCAAGCGCTCTCTGCCGAGCGAAATTCAGAAGCCGATTTGTATTGTGGATGACGATGAGGCGGTCGCCGACTCGCTGCAGGCATTGCTCGAAACCTTTGGCTTCAACGTGCGGTCATACGGTTCCGGAAGCGAATTCCTTGCTGATGATCGGCATTGCGAGGCAGGCTGTCTGCTGATCGACCAGCACATGCCCGGTAGCAGCGGTCTCGACGTCGTCGACAATCTGCGAAAGAGGGGTATACAACTCCCAACTATACTGATTTCCGGACGGCTGGATGCCAGCACCAGGCAGCGCGCTTGCCGCCTGGGCATTCGCGAGCTGCTTGACAAGCCGGTTGCCGCCGGCCGCCTGATACAGGCTATTCGGACCACGCTGGCAAACATCCAATGATATTGTCTCTCTCCGATCGGTTGCCGACCAATCTCTTTCGGTATGTCTTCGCGGTCAGCTGGCGGCATCAGATCGCGCTGGTGGTCTTGACGGTTATTACTTTCCTGCTCGAAATCGTTCCGCTGGAGATTCAACGGCGCGTCGTCAATAACCTGGTCAAAGATCGGCCATTTCAGCTCGTGATCGTATTATGCGCGGCCTACGCTTGCGCCGTTCTCATTCAAGGCGCGACCAAGCTCGGCCTCAATATCTATCGCGGCTGGGTCGGTGAGAATGCAACGCGGGATTTGCGCCAGCACGTGATCGGATATTCAAGGACGGCGCAGGCCGTTGAGCCCGGACCCGAGACGCGCGGTATCGGGGCAGCAATGATCGTTGCGGAAGTGGAACCGATCGGAGGCTTTGTCGGAAGCAGCCTCTCCGAGCCGTTGCTGCAAGGCGGCATAATGCTTTCCGTATTGGCTTACATCGTGCATCTCGACCGTTGGATGGCAGCAGCAGCATTCGCGCTCTTCTTGCCACAGCTAGTATTCGTTTCGCTAATGCAAGGGGCGATAAACCGCCGCGCCGGTGCTCGGGTTTGGGTGTTGCGGCAACTCGGGATCAGCACCGTCGAGAACCACATCGCGTCGGCTGATCAAGATAGGTCGGACACGAAGCGGATCGACCGCGTGCTGCAGCTCGATATGGCGATATTCAAGCTGAAGTTTTCGATGAACTTTCTAATGAACTTCTGTAGCCATCTGCAGGTGGTAGCAGCACTGTTGATCGGAGGCTGGATGGTGCACACCGAGTGGGCGGCGTCGTCGCATTTATCTCGGCGGTCGGGCGTCTGAACGATCCCTGGGGCGATCTGGTCAATTACTTCAGGGATCTGAGAGGCTGACTGAAAATGAATTGAGCGATTTCAGTCTGTTGTGTCATGATGGTTGTGGAGAAGCCATCATCGAGGCACAAATGTGGACGAAATCCTCGCCGAAGTTGAGCGAGAAGGAGAGCGCTACGCAGCGACCTGACGGACGCCGAATGGGCGCTGATTGAGCCGCACATGCCGGCAGTAAAGCGTTTGGGCCGCCCGCGCGCGACGAGCTGCGCAACGTGCTCAATGCGATCTTGTACATCGCGCGGACTGGCTGTCAGTGGCGAATGCTGCCCAAGGACTTTCCTCCGTTCACGACCGTGCAAGGCTATTTCTACGACTGGCGCGACGACGGCTTATTCGAGAAGATCAATTTTGCGCTGCTGCTGGAAGCGCGCGAAGCGGCGGGCCGCGAAGCGAGCCCGTCGGCGGGGGTGATCGACAGTCAATCGGTCAAGACGACCGAGAGCGGCGGGCCGCGGGGTTACGATGCGGCCAAGAAGATCAAGGGGCGCGAGCGTCATATTGTGACCGATACCTGCGGTCTGCTGGTTGGCGCCGAGGTACACCCCGCCGATATCCAAGATCGCGATGGCGCAGTTCTGGTCATTGAGGCGATCCACCAGCTATTTCCCTGGTTGCGCCATCTGTTTGCCGACAGCGTCTACAACGGCCCCAATCTGCGTGACGTCCTCGCCAAGTTCGGTAACTGGACCATCGAGATTGTCAAACGGGCTGCTGATGCGGCTGGCTTCAAGCTGCTGCCGCGCCGTTGGGTTGTCGAACGAACTCTCGCTTGGCTCAATCGCAACCGCCGCTTGGCAAAGGATTTCGAAACGTCGATTGCGAGCGCCAAAGCGTGGATCTACATCGCCTCTGTGCAGTTGCTCATCAGAAGATTAGCCTGACTATTACGCGATCAGATGAGTTGTACAGCCTATGCGATAAGAGGAACTGAGTGTGACCCAGGTCAAGTTCGGTCTCGTCGCCGAGAAGGTCAACGGCCGAATGGCTTTCCCGGCGGCCGACATTCGAGGTGCGCAGGATGCTGGCGTTCTGGTATGAGCAGCCGAGCATAGCGGCGCCGATCACGGCCGCGGGATGACGATCCCCGATACTGAATCGATCCAAATGAGGCGATCGTGGACGGCCGTCACGCCAGGCACATTCTCTGCAGCGACGCACAGGGCAGCGCGTTCGCGCTCGTCGGGGATCGTACCCTTGAGGACGACAACCCCGTTGGTAACGATGACGTCGACACTACCGCGGGGTCCCCACGGCTGTCGATCGATTTCGGCGAGAATTTGATTGCGGATGTCCGAGTCGGTCACGGACCCGGCGGGCTTCTCGGAGAGAAGGCCGACGAGGGCGGCCATCACATCGGCTCGGCTGACAATTCCGACGAGCCGTCCCTGATCGACGACGGGAACCCGCTTCACGTGCTTCGTTTCCATCAGCGCGACAAGGTCGGCGAGGGGCGTCTCCGGCGTCACGGTAAAGACGCGCTCTGTCATCACCTCGCCGACTTTGCGACCATGCGTATGGACGTATTCTTGTGCCAGCCGACCCGGGCCGATCAGGAGCGAGACCCATCGAGCGTGACGCTTATCGGTACCGGTCTCGGCGCGGCGGAGCAGATCGCTTTCGGTGACAATGCCGAGAACGCCGCCGTCGCTGTCCGTCACGGGCAGGCCGCTGATGCGGTGTTGCAACATCAACTGGGCCGCGTACTCGATCGTGGCCTCTGGCGTCACGGTAACGACAAAAGACGTCATCAGATCAGCTGCTTTCATGGCCGTGCTCCTTGTCTGCTGGAGAAATTATCCGGAAATGGCAGGCTGGCATTGATCCGGATCAATTCGGCATCCGCGCAATTGCAGGACCATGCCAGTAGAGGCAGAGGTCAGAATGTCGGTTCGTAACCTCGATAAGCTGTTCAAGCCGCAATCGGTCGCGCTGATCGGCGCGACCCCGCGGCCGGGCGCGGTCGGCGCGCTGGTCGCGCGCAACCTGCGGCGCGCCGGCTTTGCCGGTGAACTGATGTTCGTCAACCCGCATCACCATGCGATCGAAGGGGTGCGCGTCTGTCCGACGGTCGCGAACCTACGGCATACTCCGGACCTCGCAATTATCGTTACGCCGCCCGAGAGCGTGCCGCCTCTCATCGGTGAGCTCGCGGAGCGCGGGACGCGTGCCGCTGTGGTAATCACTGCCGGGTTCGGCGAACTCGGCAATCACGGCCGTGCCTTGCAGCAGGCCGCACTCGATGCCGCGAAGCCGCATCTGCTGCGGATCGTGGGTCCGAACTGCGTCGGCGTCATGGTGCCCGGCATCGGGCTCGACGCGACATTTTCTCATCTGGCGGCACCGGCCGGAGATATTGCTTTCGTCAGCCAGTCGGGCGCATTGATCACCGCGATGCTCGATTGGGCAGCGCCGCGCGGCATCGGCTTTTCGCATGTGGTGTCGCTCGGCGATATGGCTGACGTCGATTTCGGCGACATGCTCGACTATCTCGCCGCCGACCCGCAGACCCGGGCCATCCTGCTTTACGTCGAAGGGATCACGCATGGCCGCAAATTCATGTCCGCGGCGCGGGCCGCCTCGCGTCTCAAACCGGTACTGGTGCTGAAGGCGGGTCGATCAAATGCCGGCGCGCGGGCCGCAGGCTCTCATACCGGCGTTCTGGCGGGTGCCGATGCCGTTTACGATGCCGCGTTCCGCCGCGCCGGCATGTTGCGCGTCGCAACGATGGCCGAACTGTTCGACGCGGCGGAAACCTTGGCGCTGACCCGCGAGCAGGTCGGCGAGCGCCTGGCCATCCTGACCAACGGCGGCGGTGCGGGCGTATTAGCGACCGATGCTCTGGTCGCCGCCGGCGGCCAATTGGCACCTTTGTCGGAAGAAACCATCGCCGAGTTGAACCGCGTCTTGCCAGCGACGTGGAGTCACGGAAACCCGGCTGACATTATCGGCGACGCATCCGGAAAGCGCTACGCCCAGGCCGTGGCAGCCTTGATCCGCGACCGCAACGTAGACGCGATCCTGGTGCTCAACTGCCCGACCGCGCTCGCGGAGCCGGAGGAAGCTGCCGCTGCGGTAATCGATGTGGTTGCTTCTGCCGAACCGAGGGCGCTGCGGGGCCGCAACCTGATCACCGCTTGGCTCGGCGGGCATTCGGCAGGGGCGGCACGGCAACGCTTTGCCGAGGCCCGGATCGCCACTTATGAGACCCCCGACAGCGCGATCGCGGGCTTCATGCATCGGGTCTGCCGTCGGCGCAATCAAGAGCTGCTGATGGAAACGCCCCCGGCGCAACCGGATGCGCCTCGCCCTGATCTCGCGGCGGCGCGGTCCGTGATCGAAAGCGCTCTAGCGGAGGGAAAGTCGTGGCTCGATGCCGCAGAGGCCGGCATCATCCTGCGCGCCTACGGCATCCCGATCATCGCCGATCAGGTTGCGCAGGATCCAGACGATGCCGCTGCCATTGCCGCGTCCATCGGATTTCCGGTCGCGCTGAAAATCCGATCGCCCGATATCACGCATAAGACCGATGTCGGCGGTATCGCCCTTGGTCTTGGTGATGCCGAACAGGTCCGGCGCGAGGCAAGTGCAATGCTCAAGCGCGTCAGGGCCGTACGACCCGAAGCTCGGCTCGACGGTTTTCTCCTGCAGCCAATGATTTCCCGCCCGGGAGCTGTGGAACTCCTCGTCGGGCTCATCGACGATCCGGTATTCGGGCCGGTTGTTGCGTTCGGTCAGGGCGGCACCGCCGTCGAGATCATCCGTGACAGTTCGCTCGAGTTCCCGCCGCTGAACGTCTTGCTGGCGCGCCGCCTGATGGCGCGGACGCGGGTATGGCAGCTCCTGCAAGGCTACCGTGGCAAAGCCCCGGCCAATATCGACGCGATCGTGGAGGTGCTGAGCCGGGTCGCGCAGTTCGCCACGGACCACCCAGAGATCCGCGAGGTCGATATCAACCCGTTGCTCGCAGACGCCTCGGGCGCCATAGCACTCGATGCCCGGGTGCGAATTTCGCCCGCTCAAGACCCCGGCATCGCAAGGTTGGCCATAGCGCCTTATCCGCAAGATCTCGAAATCACTGACCAGTTGCGAGATGGGACGATCCTTCGCCTGCGACCGTTGCGTCCGGAGGACGAGCCGCTCCTGCACGATCTCGCTGCGCATATGAGCGCCGAGGATCTGCGGCTGCGTTTCTTTACGCCGGTGCGCGGCATTACCCATACGGTGGCCGCTCGGTTGTCCCAGCTCGACTATGACCGGGAAATGGCGCTCCTTGCCGAACGCGATGGGACGGCGCTGGGTGTCGTCCATTTCTTTGCCGACCCGGACAGATTGCGGGCGGAATACGCAATCGCGGTTCGTAGTGACTGGAAAGGCCTCGGCCTCGGCTTTCTTCTGATGACCCGTCTCATCGCGATCGCCAGACAATGGGGCATTGCCGAACTAGTGGGCGAGGTTATGCGCGAGAACGAACCGATGCTGCAAATGTGCCGTGAGCTCGGTTTTGTAATTACGCCGGACCTCAGCAATCCCCCTCTCGTCCTTGTCAGAAAGAGCCTAGAAATGCCTCAAACGAATGGAGCATGACTTAATGAAAGCACACGAGATAATGAACTCTGGCGTAGTAGCGGTGAGACCCGACACGCCGATTAGCGATGTCGCAAAGACCCTGCGTGAGCACAGGATCAGCGCGGTGCCGGTCATCGACGAGGGCGGCTCACCCCTTGGTATGGTCAGCGAGGGCGACCTGATCGGCCGCGATGAGGTCGATCGCAAGGCCCGGCTTGACTGGTGGCTCACCTTGCTGGCGGAAGGGGAGGCGCTTAACCCCGAGTTTATGGCCAGTATTCACTCTCCGGAACGGCGAGCACGCGATGTCATGACGGCACCGGTCATCACGGTCGGCGAGGACACCGAAATTGACGAGGTTGCACGACTGCTGATCGCCCACCGCATCAAGCGCGTCCCGGTATTGCGTGACGGCCGGGTCGTCGGCATCGTCAGCCGGGCAGATCTAGTCCGAGCGCTCGCGGAGACCAAGTTGTAGCCAAGAGGCAACGGAGGTCGGAGAGGCGGAATTCTGGGCGATTCTGTTCCGAGATCGAGCGGCGGCTTTTGCATCGACGGTGCGTAGCGGAACATTCCAGGCCGGCCGAGGCGGCGCGGGAACCCGACGAAACGGAGCTAATAGCGGCGGATTTTCGCGAGGTAGTGGCGGATCACGAACGCCAGGAAGTGTTGCGTAACGAGGCGCATCGCCGTTCTACCGCGGAGCAGCGACGTCTCGACGTGGCGGAAGTAATCGATCACCATATCTCGGACGAAAACTAGCGCAGCCTATTGCACGAAGCGCGCCACGCGGCAGAACGCGGCGAAAAGGATTTCTTGCTGCTCCGTTTCCGGAGTCACCTGTGCAGCGATGTAGGCCGCGCAATAATTCTGCCGAGCCAAGCTGGCCGATGACATGAGATCTATCACCGGTGGGAACGCGACCTAAAGGCGCATGGGTTCCGGCTCGGCGCCCGTGTCCTCGAGTTTCCAGGCGGAATGCCAGGCGACTTTGGGCTGTTTGTGAGTTGGGCACAGTAAGGGCGCGAGTAGCTCGCAGTCAGCTTAATGAACCGCAGCCTTCCTGCGCCGCTACTAGCCCGGCGAAGTAATGGACAGTCGTGAAATCCGTCGCCGGCTCGATTTCCTTAGCTCGCGGGCGAGCTCGCTGACGGAAGCGCCGGAAGCGGAGGCTTTCAGTCAGGCTGGTTTGAGCTAAATGAAGGTGTGGCGGGGCATCAGCCTTCTGCCTGCCTTCGGCGCAGCAAGTCTCACGCTGGCGCACATCGTAACGGCGGCTGCATTCCGCAGGAAGACGCGCGAAATCTTCGCTCGGCTCGAAAATATGGCCGCGGCCGAAGTGCAAGCGGCTCCGGTCCCCGCGATCATCCAATCTTTCGCGAGCCGCGCGGTCGGCCGAAATCCGGTTCCAAGGGCCGTGTGGCTGTGTAAAACCGGCGAGATGCGCGCCGCGGCCGACTCCCCGTGGCGGCCCGTTCACTGCCGAGCAGGTGATCAGCATTCCCCGACCAGCCTTTGCCTGGGTCGCTCGGATGCAATCGGTGCCGCTCCTCGCGACGCACATCCTCGAGTGCTATGTCGATGGGAAGGGTCGGCTCGAAGCGCGGCTCTGCGGTTCATTGCCGCTGGCCCGGATGGCGGGCCCCGAGGTCAGCAAGGGCGAGTTGATGCGGTACCTCGCGGAGCTCGTCTGGGCGCCGCATGCCATTCGTTACAACCCGCATCTGTCCCGGTGAGAAATCGATGCAAGCACGGTCGAAGTGTCCGCGCCTAACGCAAACGGCGAGGCACGGGTGCGGCTAATCTTCAGAAATTTTGATATCGCCCATATCGAATCCGACGACCGTCCGCGTGCAGTCGGAAACCGCATTGTGCCGACGCGTTGGCAAGGATGCTGCGGCGACTACCGCGAGCTGGAAGGCTGCTGCGTTCCGACCCGGGCGGGGTGAGCTGGTTGCTGGAGGATGGCCCGTTCGAATACTGGCGCGGTCAGGGTAATCGCATATGGCCTGAGATGACTTTAGGATTACGCCGCAAAAAAGCTGCCCTTTGACCTGGATCAGTGCGGCCGCGACCCGAGGGCACAAAATTCTCAGATGGATTGGCAGGTGCATTACCAGAGCGGTGATCGAGAATTTAGCGCGCCGGCGACGGACCGAAGCACTGCGATCGCCGTAGCCTGCATTCTCCTCCGCGATGGCCATCATGTGCTAAAGCTCCAATCCGCGACAGGCGAAACGATCGAGACGGACCACCTTAAGCGCCTGTGCGACCCGTGAAGCTTCTCCGCTGACGGGTTTCCCCGAAAGGCCGATCCATGGTATTTGAGGCATGAGATGAGGAGTTCGAGGGGCGGCGGCCCACGCGAACTTCCACAGAGGAGACAGTAAAGGGTCCGGGACCTGAATTCGACAGCGCCGAACCCGGGGCGAGGAGATCATCCGGGTTTCACCGACTCGCTCTATCGCGCGATCGTTGATACCGCCGTCGATGGCATTGTCGTGATCGACCGGAGGGGCGCGATCCGTTCGGTCAACAACGCGACCGAGCGGCTCTTCGGCTATGCCACTGCCGAGCTGATTGGACGAAACGTCAAGATCCTGATGCCCGAGCCCTATGCGAGCGAGCATGATGCCTATCTCGCCAACTACCAGCGCACCGGCCGGAAAAAAATCATAGGAATCGGCCGAGAGGTTGTCGGCCGGCGGAAAGACGGTTCGGTATTTCCGATGGACCTCTCGGTCGGCGAGGCACGTGATCGCAGCGAAGCCATCTTTGTCGGGATCATCCGCGACATCACCGATCGCAAGGCCGCCGAGCTGGCGCAGCGCGAGAGTGAGCTGCGGCTGCGCTCGATCCTAGACACGGTCCCCGATGCGATCGTTGTCATCGACGCGCAAGGGAACATCCATTCTTTCAGCCCGGCAGCGGAGCGGCTCTTCGGGTATGACAACCCAGAAGTGATCGGCCACAACCTAAATGTCCTGATGCCGACACCCTACCGAGAGGCGCATGATGGTTACATCGAGCGCTATCTGCGCACCGGCGAGCGCCGAATCATCGGCATCGGGCGCGTGGTGACGGGGCGCCGAAAAGATGGCGAGACCTTCCCGATGGAGTTGCAGGTCGGCGAGTTCACCTTTGCCGGCGCCCACTACTTCACCGGTTTCGTGCGTGATTTAACCGAACGGCAGGAAGCCGAACGCCGCATCCAGGATCTTCAGGCCGAGCTGCTGCATGCGTCCCGGCTCAGCGTCATGGGCCAGATGGCCTCGACGATGGCGCACGAGCTCAACCAGCCACTGACCGCGGTGACGAATTATCTGGAGACTGGCCGTCAGCTACTCGTCACCGGAACGGGTAACCCCAAACGTCTCAATGAGATGATGGAGAAGGCGATCGCCCAGGCGCAGCGCGCCGGCGACGTCATCCGTCGATTGCGAGGGTTCGTGAGCAAGGGGGAGACGGAGCGCCGCCTTCATAATCTCAACCAATTGGTCGAGGAAGCTCTCGCGCTCGCCCTTGTCGGAGCGCGACAGCGCGGCGTGCGCCCATCGCTCGAGCTCGATCGTGCGCTGCCGCCGGTACTCATAGATCATGTGCAAATTCAACAAGTCGTGGTGAACCTGGTCCGCAACGCCGTCGAGGCGATGGAGCAGGTCGAGCGGCGCGAGCTGACGGTCGGCACCC
Organism: uncultured Alphaproteobacteria bacterium; assembly: GCA_963736715.1. Lineage (GTDB taxonomy): Bacteria > Pseudomonadota > Alphaproteobacteria > ATCC43930 > CGMCC-115725 > AP-15. The sequence goes on from CAVTQA010000036.1 coordinate 25,963, forward strand.
GGGCGGTTCCCGAACAAGGGATGGCGGAAGTGATCGTTGCCGACACCGGCCCGGGCATCGCGCCGGAGTTGGCACATCGCCTGTTTCAGCCATTTGTGACAACCAAGGCGACCGGCATGGGCCTGGGCTTGTCGATTTGCCGGGAGATCGTCGAAGCACATCACGGTCGGTTGACGACGGCTCCGGTGTCATCAGGGGGCACAGTGTTTCGCGTAACCTTGCCGATAGCGACCGATGCCTCGTGACCAGTGCGTCTATATCGTCGATGACGACGAGGCAGTTCGCGATTCGCTTTCCGCATTGCTGGAGTCCAAAGGCTATGCGGTGACGAGCTTCGGGTCGGCGCCAGAATTTCTGGAGACGGCCCGATCGCTTCCTGCTGGTTGCCTGGTTGTCGACATCCGAATGCCGGAGATGGACGGGCTTGAGCTGCAACAGCGGTTAATCGACCGCAGCCTCGGCTTCCCGCTGATCGTAATCACCGGGCATGGGGATGTCCCGTTAGCGGTAAGGGCGATGAAGGCCGGCGCAATCGATTTCATCGAGAAACCGTTCGCCTCGGAGGCTATGCTCGACAGCCTCGCAGCGGCGTTTGCGCGGCTGGCAACGCCAACTGGACAAGACCCGGCCGCAGGCGCGGCCGCGAGCAAGCTGAACCTCCTCTCATCGCGTGAGCGCGAGGTGCTCGAAGGGCTGTTGGCAGGGCTGCCCAACAAGTCAATCGCGTACGACCTAGGGATCAGCCCGCGCACGGTCGAGATCCACCGTGCGCGGGTCATGGACAAGATGGGAGCGCGCAGCCTTTCCGAGCTAATCCGTCTCGCTCTGGCTGGTGGCGTGCAGCCAACCTCTCAATGATGCGCGGCGATCGTTGGCCTTCCTATCTCGTTGATGGGGCCGCGGAGCTCGTCGTTATCGAAAGTACTTCTGGAAAGCGAAAAGCAAGCTATCGTTACCGCCAATGTCATCTTTCCAGGCCCTATGCCATTTACGGCGATCCCATGCGGCGGACCATTCCTGACGTCACTCAATGGCTCATCAGCAACGGGACTGGAGCGAGAGCCAGCAGGTGTTTCGTCACGCCGCCGAGAAAGCTCTGCCGCAGGCGACTGTGCGTGTAGGCGCCCATGACGATCATTGTCGCTTGCTGCTCGACCGCAGCCGATACCAGCGCTGCTCCCGTAGAGCTCTCGTCCCGAAGACCGGGGATCAGGTGAGCTCGAATTCCATGCCCTGAAGCAACTCGGCTAGATCGGCCGGGTCAGCGCCTTCACTCTCGTATTGCGGCGCGGAGAAGATCGACACGCGGTCAGCCTGATGCAGGAGTGGGATCGCAGCTAGCAGTGCCCGGCTTGCCTCGAGGCTGCCGTTCCAAGCAATTATGACGTGGTCGGTGATGGCGAAAGGCAACTTCTCGCCGACGATGAGCGTCGGGCGGCCGCTCTCGAACACTGCCGCATCAAAGCAGCGCTGCCCTTGGACAGAGCTCGAAGAGGGCCTTGGCACCACGATCAAATTGCTGACACGCCCAAAGCGGGCCACGACGGTTTCGATATCGCCGAGCCGCTCCGACCAGCTGGCAAAGCAGCTATCAAGGCGTACGCCTGCGGCTTCCGGTACTCCGTTGCGCTTTCGGCAGTGAGCGAAATGGCCCTTTGCCGCCGCTGCCGCGGTAGGCAAAGGCGACATCTGGATGCGGCTGGATGAACAGCGCGCGAAATATGGCCATTGAGTCGCTTGGCCACCGATAGAGCAGCATCCAAAAAGGGCGTCGCTCGACATCTCCGGGGTAAGCGGACCAGAGGAGTTCCTGTCATCTTAATAAACCTTCTGCTTGTCGCGATGGTCACCCGTAAGTCCGAGCAGGTCCCATGTCTTCGAAATCGCAGACGCCGCGGACGGTACCATACGGCGTGGACGGAATGATTACTTGGATAAAGATGGAGGCGCGCTCAAAACAGACCGTGGCTTCCGCCGATTGCAGCAAAAATGGCGAGGAGGGAGAGCGCCAGCATCACGCGATGCATCCATAGCATCCGGGTGAGGGTCACCTGAGGCGCCGCCGTGGCGCGCTTATCGACAGTGCGGCGAATGATCAACGGCTCAATCACGAAAAGCAGCGCCGCGAATATCAGCCAGACGCACACCATCAGATGCATCCACCAATATGGCCGTTCATGAAGCGGTCCCATAGATCGTATTGTTAAAGCTGACCAGTGCGCGCATCGACCAGACACTGCACCCGGCTGGTCTGGATTGGATCACCGCACTGCGGGCTCCGGCGAACAGGCAGCTCGCGGCCGAGGATGGGCCGTTGCAGCCCTCGCTGTTTGATGACCGCGATATGGCCGAGATCACCAGCCCCGACCACCCGCGGCGCGGTCGAGTGGAACACCGGACGCAGCTCGAGATCGGCGGTCTTCAGCGAGCGGAAGGCGTGCTCGACGCCGCTGAGACTTTTGTAGGCGCCACCGTTGCGGCGGCATCGGAGTGTTCGGCCGGCAGGTTGGTGCGGACCAATGCCGTCGAGCGCGGCCTCGGCGGCGATGCTGATCTGGAAACGCTTGGCCATGTGGCGGCGTCCCAGCTATCCGGGTGAACGCCTGGTGGTCTGCAAGAACCCGCTGCTTGCCGAAGAGCGGGCCCGCAAACGCGAGGAGCTGTTGGCCGTCACCGAAAAGGACCTCGCGCGCATCGCGGCCCGCGTGCAGCGGGCGCGCAGTCCGCTGCGCGGCGCCGCAGCGATCGGCCAGGCGGTCGGAGCAGTGCAGTCCGCGGTCGCCGACCATCACTACGCGCTGTAGGTAGAAGCGCTGCTTCAGCTTGTCGATCTGTACCGACAGTGTCACCGGATCGGCGGTGTTGCCTTCAAATACCTCGGCCGCGACCGGGCAGCCGTCGGCCGTGCACATCAGGCCGATGACAATCTGCGGCCGGTCGCCACGATGGTCGCGACTGTAGCCATGCTGCGCCAGCTCACAGCAGCGCCCTTCGAGATAGGTTGAGGTGACGTCGTAGAGTAGCGGCGCGCCATTTTTCAGGTGGCGGCGAGCCAGCTGGGCTTCGATGAACGGCTGCTCGCGGCCCAGCCAGTCGAGCGCGGCATAAACCTCCCGGGCGGCAACCTTGCCGAGCCCCAGCATCCCGCCCAGCGAACAGGTAGCGGTGGCGGGATCCAGCATCCGCGCCGTCGCCAGCTTGGCCGCCGGCTCTAGCAGGCGGGCGACGATCAGCGCCAGCGCCAGATCCCGTCGGCGTTGGGGCGCCCGGCGCGGCAGTAAGGCGTCGAGTGCAATGCGCCGCGCGGTGCCGAGCGTGGCCAGTACGTGACCGTGCGGCAGCGAGCGGACGATTTCCACCGCCTCAGCGGCGGGCAGCAGTTTGTCGCCGCGCAGCACGGCGCGGACTTGCTCAATGCGCTCGGCAGGCCAGCGGGACAGGTTGGCGAGGGTTCGGTTCTTGGTCTTGCCGGCCCCGCGGTAACTCTCCCGCAGCAGGATGGCGGGTGGTGAGCCTCGGTTGGGGACGACAGCCACATACATGCGCCGTAATGATCATGAAGAGACGTGCCTGTCGACTAAATTGATCCAGATTACATGACCGCAAACACAACGAATATCGGGTCTTTATCAGTTGTTTCAGTTAGAATGTGGTCAAAGTTCGGGCTAGAATAGAACGGCTTCCTGCTGAGGTCATCACGCCATCGTTTACCACTAACCTCGAAGCGTTTAGAGCTGTCGCCCTTTGTTCGGGGGCGACAGGCTGAGGCCGGTACGGCGTCATTTCGTCCGCCGAATCTGGTACGTGCCGATCCCGCTCCGAAGCTGCGGGAGCCGCGAAAGCGTCTCGCTCTTCGTGATAGTCACAATACAGACATAGTAGTCGACGGGACCGAGCCCAACAAGATTGCTCGGCACTCCGGTAAAAGAAGCTCGCCATTTGGCAAAGCACTCCCACATGCGAAAATATTCGTTGGCAGCTTGCCCGCCCCACCTGTTTAGGAGCCGCGTTATGCTGCTCACCAAGAGTCTATTGGATGTTCTCCTCAGCTACCCGTGTCCGCATTGTGCCCCAAGCAATAAAAAGAAGGAAAGTTGGTTCCAAACCATAGGCCACTATACCTGCCCGAACTGCGACCGAAGCGTGCGAATAACTTACGATGATAAAGTCCGTCTTTTCGTGGCAAACGCCGATCGGGCGATCTTTTAAACTCGTCCGAGGTTGATCCGAAGCAAAAAGTCTCGATAAGATATGGTTGTAACTGGCGGGCGGCGTTTGACGCTTGGGCGGTGGAACCGCCGAGACTGGCCGGTTACGGGCAGGCGAAGAGACTCCATCCTTGTCGGTGGATCGCACTTCGAGTTGACGATCAAGAACGAACCGAGCGGGCTCTGAGGGGGTGCAGAGGGCAAGCGGCTCACCTGCCGATGAACATCTCCTTGGGAAATGACAGCCCAGCCGAGAATGACGCGTGGACCAGAGCATGACGGGCCGATCCCGCTTCGCTATCCTGTAGGTACCAGCCAACTCAGGAGCGAAGTCATGCCTGATGAAATCTTGACGCTCGGGCATCACGAGTTAATTCAGCGCGTTCAGGAGATCGAAATCGCGCCGCTTGACGCGACCGGCCTCTTGTTGCGGCTCTGTGCATCAGTCGAAGTGCATTCAACGGAACCGCCCGGCCCCGGACGGCACCGAGGGGCCACCACCTTGGCCATCCGTATGGATCGCGTGGCTGCCATGGCTCTTTATCAGCAGATTCGCGACATATTCCAGAAAATGGGTTGGCAGCTCCCGCCACAAGGAGCAGGCCAAGCCTAAAGGGCATTGGGCGGACTCTACCCACTCGCCATTGATCTTCCCCGCTGCGAAAGACCGAAACGACCGCAACAACCCCTCCGCCTCGATCTGACTCTGGCCAAAGTTCCTCGGCGGAGGCCTCTCAGGCTTGGGCGACAAAAAATTTCCCACTGGCGGATTCTCTAAAGCGGCGACAAGTCGCCTGTCACGGTCAGACGAGTCCAGCTCGCGCTGAACCAGCATGTCGAGGACCAGAGGACATCCACTGGGCGCAATCCGGACCACCATCTCGTTCAGCGCTGCAGGCTCGCTGAGCGGAGTTAAGAGTCCAGATTCCGAGATCGATGCAAATTGGAGGTGGAAAGTATGTTAATGTAATTGGCTCGATCGAAAGCGGTCGGATCGGGTATGGCGCCGCGTCTCATCTTACCCCGGATGCGGTCGAGAGACTCGATATTCCGCGCTTCGAGCCAGTGTTCGAGACCAGCAACGAGCGTCGTCATATGCTCAATGCCGTGACGCAGTAGCGAAGATGTCGTCATTACTGCGTCGGCGCCGACCAGCAGAAACTTGATCACCTCATCGGCGCTGTCAACGCCGGTGCTCGCCGCCAGTGCGGCATCGACATTGCCGGCCAGAACGCCGATCCATAGCAATGGCAGGCGAATCTCGGCCGGATGACTCAAGCTGATGTCCGGCTGCAGGCGGAGTTGGATCAGGCCGATATCGGGCTGGTAGAAGCGATTGAACAGCGTGAACCCATCCGCCCCTGCCGCGTCGAGCGCGCGAATAACATGGCCCAAGGCGCTGAAATAGGGGCTGAGCTTGAGGGCGACAGGGATGGAAATGGCAGCCTTCACGGCCTTCAGCGTGTCGAGATAGGCGTCTTCGACTTGAGAACCGCTTAGACGCAGGTCGGAGGGGATGAAATAGGCATTGAGCTCGATCGCGCTAGCGCCGGCCTGCTCGACCATGCGGGCGTAATCACGCCAGCCCGCCGGGCTGATCCCGTTGAGGCTCGCGATCACTGGGATAGCGACCGCCTCGCGCGCCCGCCGGATGATGTCGAGGTAGTGGCGCGGCTCGCTCCAATTGCCGATCGCGGCTGGAAAATAGGATAGCGCCTCGGCGAAGCTCTCACTCGGCGCCGTGGTAAGCCGTTCGATCTCCATCGCCTCGGCTTCGATCTGTTCTTCGAAGATTGAGGGCAGCACGACCGCGGCCGCGCCGTAATCCTCGAGGCGTCGGATGTTGTCGAGATCGAGTGTCAAGGGCGAGGCCGACGCAATCAACGGGTTCTTGAGCTTGAAGCCGAGATACGCTGTCGTGAGGTCCATGGCCGCCTCCCCTTGGTTCACGCCCCGTTGGGCGCCGGATGGAAGCGGCTCGGTGCCCAGCCGGCCATCTCCTCGTAGGTGCGATACTTCTCGTCGACGCCAGCCTGAGCCATCGTCAGCAGCTCTTCGGCCTCGTGCGGCCGAAGCTGTGAGAGCGCCTTGTAGCGGAGTTCGTTATAGGCAAAGTCACGAAACCGGGTCGTCGGTCGGGGCGAGTCGAGGCGGAACGGGTTTTCGCCGATCGTTCGCATCGCCGGATTGTAGCGGAACAGCGGCCAGTAGCCGCAAGCGACGGCAAGATCCTGCTGGTGCAGGCCTAGCCGCATGTCGATGCCGTGGGCGATGCAATGACAATAGGCGAGGATAAGAGACGGCCCCGAATAGGCTTCGGCCTCGCGGAACGCCAGCAGCGTCTGCTGGAGGTTGGCGCCCATCGCGACCTGCGCCACGTAGACGTTGCCATAAGCGATCGCCTGAAGCGCCAGGTCTTTGCGCGCGACCCGCTTGCCCGCGGCGGCGAACTTGGCGATCGCGCCGAGCGGCGTCGCCTTCGAGGCCTGGCCGCCGGTATTGGAGTAGACCTCGGTGTCGAGCACCAGCACGTTCACGTCACGGGCCGACGCCAATACGTGATCGAGTCCCCCATAACCGATATCGTAGGCCCAGCCGTCGCCGCCGACGATCCAGATACTGCGGCGGACCAGGTGATCGACCACAGACAGAAGGTCCTTCGCCATCGGATCCTCGGGAAGCGCTTCCAGGCGCCGGATCAGCTCCGCCACACGCGCGCGCTGTGCGCGGATCTCCAATTCTTGCACCTGCAGAGCGCTCAGGATCTCATCGACAAGCGCGGCGCCAAGCTTGTCACGCAAGCCTTTCGCGAGCGTCTTCGCGAGCTCCAGATGCTTGTCCGCCGCCAGGCGGAAGCCGAGCCCGAACTCCGCATTATCCTCGAACAGCGAGTTCGACCACGCCGGTCCGCGGCCTTCTTGGTTCTTTGTCCAGGGCGTGACCGGCAAATTTCCGCCATAGATCGACGAGCAGCCGGTCGCATTGGCGATTTGCGCGCGGTCGCCGAAAAGCTGAGACAGCAGTTTGAGGTATGGAGTCTCGCCGCAGCCGGCACAGGCCCCGGAGAACTCGAACAGCGGCTCAAGGAACTGCACGCCGCGCACATTGGCGAAATCGACCCGCGCCCGGTCATTGACCGGCAGTGCCTCGAAGAACGCCACGTTGCGGCGTTCCGGCTCGATCAGCGGCAGCCTGTCGCGCATGTTGATCGCCTTGAGCGCAGGCTCCGTCGCGCTGTGGGCAGGACAAATCTCGACGCACAACCCACAGCCCGTGCAGTCCTCGACGTAGAACTGCAGCGAGAAGCGCACATCCGGGAAGCCGCGCACGTTGATCGGCGCCGATTTGAAGGTGGCCGGGGCGCCGTCGAACTTGTCCGCATGATTGTATTTCGCGCGAATGACGGCGTGCGGGCAGACGAAGCTGCATTGCCCACACTGGATGCAGATGTCCGGCTCCCATACGGGCACGGTCTCGGCAAGGTTGCGCTTCTCGAAGGCGGCGGTGCCGGAAGGAAAGGTGCCATCGACCGGCATCAGGCTCACTGGGATCTCGTCCCCGCGCGCTTCGAACATCTTGGCGGTGACCTCTCGGACGAATTCCGGCGCGTCCACCGGCACCACGGGCGTGCGGTCCCAGCGGCTCGTCGCGGCAGCCGGAACCTTTACTTCGTGCAAGCGGTCGAGCGTGCCGTCGACCGCCCGGAAGTTGCGCTGCACCACCTCCTCGCCCTTTTCGGCGTAGGTCTTGCGGATCGAATCCTTGATGCGAATGATCGCCTCGTCCCTCGGCAGCACGCCGGAGATGGCAAAGAAGCAGGTCTGCAGAATGGTGTTGGTGCGGCCCCGCAGCCCCACCTCCTGCGCTGCCTTCGAAGCATCGATAACGAAAAAGCGTAGTCGCCGCTCGATGATCTGCTGCTGCATCGAGCGCGGCAGATGGTCCCACACCTCGTCGGCACCATAGGGGCTGTTGAGGAGGAAGGTGCTCCCCGGCGCTGCGACCCCCAGCAGGTTCTGGCGCTCGATGAAATTGAACCGGTGGCAGGCCACGAAATTGGCCTCCCGGATGAGATAGGGCGCTCGGATCGGCCGTGGCCCGAAGCGCAGGTGCGATATCGTCTGCGCTCCCGATTTGTGCGAATCATAGACGAAGTAGCCCTGGGCGTAGAGCCCCGCTTCTTCGGCGATGATCTTGACGCTGTTCTTGTTGGCGCCGACGGTGCCATCGGCGCCGAGCCCGAAGAAAACCGCCCGCACAATTTCGGGCGGCTCGATCGTGAAGCTGCGGTCATAAGCGAGGCTCGTATGAGAGACATCGTCCTCGACGCCGATGGTGAATCCGTTCCTGGGCTCGGGCTGGGCCAGCTCGTCGAACACAGCCTTGGCCATAGCCGGGTTGAAATCTTTGGACGCCAGCCCGTAGCGGCCGCCGATGACGCGCGGCATCGTGCCCCGCGCGCCGCCGGCGACCCCCTGCGCCAGCGCGGCCACGACATCGAGATAGAGCGGCTCGCCGGGCGCGCCCGGCTCCTTGGTCTGCTCGATAACGGCGAGCGCCCGGCAGGTCGGCGGCACTGCAGCTATAAAGGCTTCGACGGCAAAGGGCCGGTAGAGTCGCACTTGGATGACACCGACCTTTTCGCCCCTCGCATCCAAGGCCGCTGCCGTCTCGCGCGCGGTCTCGGCGCCCGTGCCCATCGCCACGGCGACCCGCTCGGCGTCCGGTGGACCGAAATAATCGAACAGACGATAATGCCGGCCGATTAGCGCTGCGAAGCGGTCCATGGCAGACTGAACCGCCGCCGGGACGCGCGCGTAAAAGGGGTTCACCGACTCGCGCGCCTGGAAGAACGTATCCGGGTTGTGGGCGGTACCGCGGATAAAGGGGCGCTCGGGATTGAGCGCCCGATTGCGGTGCGCGCGGACGAGATCCGGATCGATCATCGCGCGGATCTGATCGTCACCAAGAAGCGCAATGGTGTTGATCTCGTGCGAGGTGCGAAATCCGTCGAAGAAATGGACGAAGGGGATACGCGTCTCGAGCGTCGCCGCCTGGGCGATCAGCGCGTTGTCATGGGCTTCCTGCACCGAAGCCGAGGAGAGCAGCGCAAAGCCAGTGGTCCGTGTCGCCATCACATCGGAATGGTCGCCGAAGATCGAAAGCGCCTGCGTCGCGACGGACCGGGCGGCAATATGAAACACCGTCGCTGTCAGCTCGCCCGCGATCTTGTACATATTGGGCAGCATCAGCATCAGGCCCTGCGACGAGGTGAAGGTCGTGGTCAACGCGCCCGACTGCAGCGCCCCATGCACCGCTCCGGCGGCGCCGCCCTCGCTCTGCATCTCCTGAACGACGGGCACATTGCCCCAAACATTCTTGATCCCCAGCGCCGACCATTCGTCGGCAAGCTCCGCCATCGTCGAGGACGGGGTGATGGGATAGATCGCGCAGACCTCGTTGACGCGATAGGCGACATGGGCGACGGCAGTATTGCCGTCCATCGTCGAGGTTAGCTGGCTCATCGCATCCACCCCGGCTCGGCAATCATCTCGATGGCATGGCAGGGGCATTGTTCGAAACAAACGGCGCAGCCGGTGCATCTGCTGTAGTCGTAGCGGTAGCGGCGCCCTGGGCCGAGCTTGATGATGGCGTCTTCGGGGCAGGCGGCCCAGCAATTGTCACATTCGAAACAATTCCCGCACGATAGGCAGCGTTGCGCCTCGTAGCGCGCCTCCCGCTCACTGAGGCCCGCCACGACCTCTTCAAACCCACTCAATCTCCGGGAGATTGCCAGCTCCTTCTCACGCGCTGGATCGGCGTCGCTGAAGACCGGCAGGTTCAGCATGTCGAAGGAAACAAGCGGCGCCCTGGCGGGTTCGGCATGCCCCTTGCCGGTGAGCCATCCATCGATGTTGCGGGCGGCGCGCTTGCCGTGGCCGATGGCGGTGGTGACGGTGCGCTCACCAGGCACCATGTCGCCGCCGGCGAAGATGCCGGGGTTTCCGGTCATCATATCGGGGCCGACGATAACCGTGCCGTCCGGTTTGAATTCGACACCGGGCACGCGCTTTAAGAACGCGCTGTCCGTCTGTTGGCCGAGCGCCAGCACGACGGCATCAGCCTCAAGGGTCTCAATCTCCCCAGTCGGCTGCGGCCTTCCCTCCGCGTCGAGCCTCATCCGCTCGACCGTGAGGGTCGGGCCGGCGATTTCTTTGATGCTTGCCAACCACTTGATCTTCACCCCCTCGGTGATTGCCTCATCGGCCTCGAAGGCGTGGGCCGGCATGTGAGCACGGTCGCGGCGATAGATGATCAGCGCCTCGTGGGCGCCGAGCCGGCGGGCCGTGCGCGCCGCATCCATCGCCGTATTCCCGCCGCCATAGACCACGACACGGCGGCCGAGGCGCGGCGCCCCGCCGGCTCCGGCGTCGCGCAGCAGCGTCATGGCGTCGAGCACCTTGGCGGCGTCCCGCGCCGGAATGTCGACGTGACGGCTGATCTCGGCGCCGATCGCGATGAAGACCGCATCGAAGCGCCCGGCATCGCGCTCCGCGACGAGATCCTCGACCTTGTGATTGAACGTCATCTCCACGCCCATATCCTCGATCCGGCGGATCTCCTTCATCAGGTCGGCGCGCGGAAGGCGGTAAGCGGGGATGCCGAAGTGCATCATCCCGCCGGGAACGGGCCCGGCCTCGTGGATCTCGACGGCATGGCCGAGACGTGCGAGGTGATAGGCGGCGGAGAGCCCGCTCGGCCCGGCGCCGACGACAAGGACGCGGTTGCCGCTCGGCGGCGCGTCGATCGGCAGCCCCCAACCCTGTGCTGCCGCGAGGTCGCCGAGAAAGCGCTCGACCGCGTGAATGCTGACCGCGGCGTCGAGCGCATCACGATTGCACGCCTGTTCGCAGGGGTGGTAGCAGACGCGGCCGTGCACCGCCGGCAAGGGGTTGTCGCGCACCAGCATCTCCCAGGCGGCGCGGTATTTGCCCGCTTGGGCAAGGGCGAGCCAGGCTTGGATGTTCTCGCCGGCGGGACAAGCGTTGTTGCAGGGCGGCAGCAGGTCAACATAGACCGGGCGCCGGGTGCGGAAGGGACCCGTTCCCATCTCGCGGGTGAGATCGACAACAGGCATCAGGTCTCGTTGCTTCCGGATCACGGCTCACCTCGCCTCAAAACTGGCGCGCATCGACCGACATCTTCCCAAGGGCCTGACCCTGGAACTGAACCGATTTGATTAAAAACGCAGCGGGAGCACGGCTCGTTGATCTGGATCAACATCTGACGCACTTCCCAAGATTAGTTTGGCATGGTTGCCTCACGCTCCTGACAGGTCGGTAATGTCAGAGGCAGATTCGCAGGCGCGCCGGAGCGTACTCAGCGCACGCTGTCCGGCGGAAGGAGGTTGCGACGGACCAGAATTTACGCTCTTCGGCGAGCGGGCTCGGCGCCAAGGTCGCTATCGAGCGGGATGTTCTGCAACAGATTATCGGTGGCCTCGCGAGCCGCGGCTACCGGGTCATCGGCCCGATCGTGCACGAGGGTGCCATCGTCTACGACACGGTTGCGGTTCTCGATGACCTCCCTATCGGATGGACCGATCAACAAGACGCCGGGCGTTACCGGCTCGAGCGGCGCGCCGACATGGCGCTGTTCGGCTATGCTGTCGGGCCGCATTCCTGGAAGCGCTTTCTGCATCCACCGGTCGAGCGGCTCTGGCAGGCCCGCCGCGAGGGTGATGGTTTCGCGGTCATCGAAAACGAGGAAGCGGCAGAGCCGCTCGCGTTTATAGGCGTGCGCGCCTGCGAGCTCCGCGCGATCGTTATCCAGGACCGGGTCTTTCTCGCAGGCGAGTACCGCGACAAGTCCTATAATATTCGACGCGACCAAGCCTTCATCGTCGCGGTCAATTGCGGTCAGGCCGGCGGCACCTGCTTCTGTGCCTCGATGGATGCCGGGCCGAAGGTCGATGCGGGGTTCGACCTCGCATTGACGGAACTCATCGAGGAGGGCCGTCATGTTTTCCTGGTGGAGGTTGGAAGCGCTGCAGGCATGGACCTAGTCAAGGGACTGCCGACCCGGCCCGCGACCGAGGAGGAAATCGCTGCCGCCGAACGGGTTGTCGCCCGAACAAAGGGTCAGATGGGACGGACCCTCGATACTGAGGGGCTCAAGGAATTGCTGCAGGCCAACCCTAGCCATCCGCGGTGGGATGAGGTCGCCGAACGCTGCCTTGCCTGCGGCAACTGCACGATGGTGTGCCCGACCTGCTTCTGCGCGACGGTCGACGACGCGACCGACCTTTCCGGCATCACGGCGGAACGCGTGCGCCGCTGGGACTCCTGCTTCACCCTGGATTTCTCCTACCTCCACGGCGGCAATGTGCGCAACTCGACACGTTCCCGCTACCGCCAGTGGATGACGCACAAACTGGCCCACTGGTTTGATCAGTTCGGGACCTCTGGCTGCGTCGGGTGCGGCCGCTGTATCACTTGGTGTCCCGTCGGAATCGACATCACCGAAGAGGCAGTCGCGATCCGCGCAGCCCCGAACCCCTCACGGAGCGACGCCGATGGAAGGTCTTGAACGGATCGTCCTGGAACACCCGTTCTTTGCCGGCCTCGGCGCCGAGTTTGGCCGTGCGATCTCCGGCTGCGCGCGCAATCTCCGCTTCGCGGCCGGCGAATACCTCTTCCACGAAGGTGAACCGGCCGACGAGTTCCACCTGATCCGTTACGGTGGGGTCGCCCTCGAGATCTATACGCCGGGCCAGCCGCCGATCGTTGTCTTGACCTTGCACGCGGGCGACGTTCTCGACCCTTCATGGCTCGTGCCGCCCTATCGCTGGACCTTCGATGCGCGCGCCATAGAGCTTTGCCGAGTGCTCGGGGTCAATGCCAAGTGCCTGAGGGAGAAATGCGAGGCCGATCACGATCTGGGCTACGAGCTGATGAAGCGCTTCGTCGGCGCCGTGGGGGAGAGGCTGCGCGCCGCGCGCTTGCAGGCCCTCGACATATACGGGCAACAACGCGCTTGACGATCCCGTCCGTGAGCATGGCGCGCGATTGCCTGGTGCCGCAGCCCATTTGCATCGCGCGCATCCGCCGGGAGGCCGCGGATGTGGCGACATTGGAGCTGAGCCCGGCCGCGCCCTTTGCCTTTGCCGCCGGCCAATTCAACATGCTCTACGCATTCGGATTGGGGGAACTGGCGATCAGCATCAGCGGCGATCCGGCCGAGCAAGGCCGGATCGTGCACACGGTACGAGCCGTCGGGGCGGTCAGCGACGCGATCACCCGGCTGCGCCGCAATATGGTTGTCGGTGTGCGCGGACCCTATGGCTCATCCTGGCCGGTCGCCGAGAGCGAAGGCAGCGACGTCATCATCGTCGCCGGCGGGCTCGGTCTGGCGCCGCTCCGCCCGGTGGTCTACCACGTGCTCGCCCGCCGAGAGCATTACGGCAGGGTCGTCCTGCTGTACGGCGCCCGCGGCCCGGCCGATATCCTCTATCGGCGCGAGCTCGAAGCCTGGCGCCGGCGCCTCGATGTCGACATCGTCGTCACGGTCGACCATGCCGCGCCGGATTGGCAAGGCAATGTCGGCGTCGTGCCGGCGCTGATCGCACGCGCTCCGGTCGAGGCGGAGCACGCCGTGGCCATGGTGTGCGGACCGGAGATCATGATGCGGTTCACGATCGATGCGCTACGCGACCGGGGACTGGGGGCGGACCGGATCTACCTCTCGATGGAGCGCAACATGAAATGCGCGGTCGGGCTGTGTGGGCACTGCCAATTCGGACCCGCTTTCGTTTGCCGCGACGGGCCGGTATTCCGCTTCGATCGCATTGCCCCGATCTTCAACATTCGTGAGATCTGACAATGGCTCACTCCACCCGTCCGCGCCTGGCAGTGTGGAAGTTTGCGTCTTGCGACGGCTGCCAACTCAGCCTGCTCGATTGCGAGGACGAGCTGCTCGCCGTCGCGGAGAGGCTCGACATCGCCTATTTCGCCGAGGTGTCGCGGCGGATGATGCGCGGCCCCTACGATCTCTCGCTGGTGGAAGGCTCGATCACGACCCAAGCCGACGCCGAACGCATCTTGCGCGTGCGCCGTCTCTCGCGCCATCTGGTGACGATCGGCGCCTGCGCCACCGCCGGCGGGATCCAGGCATTGCGCAACTTCGCCGATGTGCGGGAGTTCGCTGCCGCCGTCTACCCTCATCCGGAATATCTGAAGACGCTTGAGACCTCGACCCCGATCAGCGCGCATGTGGCGGTCGACTTTGAGCTGCGCGGCTGTCCGATCGACAAGGGTCAGCTGCTCGAGGTCATCAAGGCGTTCCTGATCGGACGCAAGCCTGCGATCGCCAATCACAGCGTCTGTATCGACTGCAAGACCCGCAATAATGTGTGCGTCATGGTCGCGCACGGGACGCCGTGCCTTGGTCCCGTCACCCACAGCGGATGCGGTGCGATCTGCCCGTCTTACGACCGCGGCTGTTATGGCTGCTTCGGGCCGGTGGCCGGCGCGAACACCGCGGCGACAGCGCGCGAATTCGCATCGCTGGGCATGGCGCGGCGCGACATCGCTCGGGTCTTCCAGACCTTCAACGCCGCCGCCGAGGCGTTCCGCAAGGAGGCCGAGGCCCATGGCGACTAAGACCGTTCGGGTCGACTACATTGCGCGCGTCGAAGGCGAGAGCTCGCTCGAACTTGATGTTCGCGACGGCGCGGTCGAGGCGGTCCGCCTCAGCATTTTCGAGCCGCCGCGCTTTTTCGAGGCACTGCTGCGCGGGCGCGGGTTCGGCGAGGTGCTCGACATCGTCGCCCGGATCTGCGGGATCTGTCCGATCGCCTACCAGATGAGCGGGGTGCACGCCATCGAGGATGTGCTCGACATCGCGGTCGACGCGCAGATTGGCACGTTGCGCCGGCTGCTCTATTGCGGCGAATGGATCGAAAGCCATGCGCTGCACATCGTGATGCTGCACGCGCCGGACTTCCTCGGCTATCCCGATGCCATCGCGATGGCGCGCGATCACGGAGACGCGGTGCAGCGCGGGCTCGCCCTTAAACGGGCCGGTAACGAGCTGCTGCGTCTGCTCGGGGGGCGCGAGATCCATCCGGTAAACATGCGGGTCGGCGGGTTTTATCGGGTTCCGAGCCGCGCCGAATTGGCGCCGGTAGCGGAAACCTTGAAACATGCGCGCGATCAGGCTATCGAGACATTGCACTGGGCCGCGGCTTTCCCGTTTCTTGAATTTACCCGCGACTACGAGTTCGTGGCGCTGCGTCATCCTGACGAATACCCGATGAATTCCGGGAGGATTGCCTCCTCGGCGGGCCTCGATATCGCCGTCGGCGACTATGAGACCGAGTTTCTCGAGCGTCAGGTGCCGTACTCGACGGCACTACATTCGGTGCTGAAACGGCGGGGCGCTTATCTCGTCGGACCGATGGCGCGGTATGCAATCAATCGGGACCGCCTGCCGGCCGAGGTGCGGGCGCTGGCCGACGAGGCCGGTCTCGAGCCGGTGTGCCGCAATCCGTACCGCAGCATCCTCGTCCGCGCTGTCGAAATCGTTTATGCCTGCGGCGAGGCGCTGCGCTTGATCGCCGGCTACGAGCAGCCGGCGCGACCCTTCATCGCGGCCGAACCGCGTGCCGGCGTCGGCTACGCCTGCACCGAGGCGCCGCGCGGCATCCTTTATCACCGCTATCGGCTCGATGCCGAGGGGACCATCCAGGATGCTCGCCTCGTTCCACCAACCGCCCAGAACCAGGGTGTGATCGAAGAGGATTTGCGGGAGGTCGCCGCGGCGGGTCTCGATCTCGATCAGGACGCGCTGAAGGCCAATTGCGAGCAGAGCATCCGCAACCATGACCCGTGCATCTCCTGCGCCGCGCATTTCTTGAAACTGCATGTGCACCGGACATGAGCGGCAGCGTTCGGACGTGCGGCGGTGTCCTGCTAGTCGGGATCGGCAATCCCGACCGCGGCGATGACGGCTTTGGACCGGCGGTCGCAAATCGGTTCCGTGGGCTTGCGCCGCCTGGGGTTTGCGTCCTCGAATGCAGGGGCGATGTCCTCGATCTGATGGAAGAGTGGGAGGGATTCTCCGCAGTCATTGTCGTCGATGCGGCGGCGCCGATCAGCCGAGCGGGCCGGGTGCACCGCATCGATCTCGCGTGCCACCCGCTTCCTGGCGAAGTTGCGCGCAGTTCCACCCATGCGTTCGGCGTTGCCGAGGCGGTCGAGCTGGCGCGCAGCCTCGGCTGGCTGCCCCGCCATCTCGTCGCCTACCTGGTCGAGGGCGAAGATTTCGCTATCGGGGCGCCATTGTCCCCAGTGGTCGCCAAAGCCGTCGACGAGGTGGTCGAGCGCATTGTCACCGAACTCTCCCGGATATCACCGGCGCATCGGGAGGAAGGAGCCGCCGAACATGCATGAGACGGCACTGGTTCGCGATGTCGTGCACCGAGTTGAAGACCTGGCGCGCTCGACCGGCGCCCACCGGGTCACCGGGGCCAAGGTCTGGCTCGGTGCGCTGAGCGATCTTTCGGCCGAACACTTCCGCGAGCATTTCACCATTGAAGCGCGGCACACGCTGGCCGCCGGAGCAGTGCTGGAAATCGAAGTGTCGGACGATCGCGACCACCCGCATGCCCAGCAGGTTCGTTTGGAGAGCGTCGACCTCGATGAATGACCCCGACGGGAGTTTTCACCGCGGGCCCTGCGCCGAGCAGATCCCCGATCTTGCCAATTTGAGCTAAGAACTGTTTCCGCCTGACATCGACTGATAGAGGCGCTCGACATTGGCGCGCTGGCACAACTCGGTGCCGGTCCCGAATAGCGCCGCTGCCCCCGCCGCCATGCCCAAGCGGACGGCTTCGTGCAAGGGCAGTCCGCGGGACAGACCGAGAACAATTCCTGCCAGCATGCTGTCCCCTGCGCCCACCGTGCTTCTCGCTTCAATCGGAATCGCGCCGAAGCGCTCGCATCCGTCAGCGGTTGCCACCAGTGCGCCTTGGGCGCCGAGCGACAGAACCACGATTTCGCTGCGGCCCTGCTCGATGATCTGCCGTGCCGCACGCTGCTGATCGCCCTCCGAGCGGATTTCCCGCCCGCACAAATCCTCCAGCTCGCGCAGGCTCGGCTTCAGCAGATAAATGGAGTTGCCAGCTTTTTTGAGTGCCGGACCCGAGGTATCGAGGATCAGCCGCTTGCCGAGCGTCTTCGCAAGTTCGGTCACTCGCGCGTAAAAATCGTCGGAGACGCCGAGCGGCAGACTGCCGCTGGCGACGATAAAGTCCGCTCTTCGCGCCTGTAGAGAAAGTTCGTCGAGACAGCGTTCCTGGTCTCGCTCGGAAATCTCGGGTCCCGGGAGGATGAACCGGAATTGTTGTCCGGTCGCGCGTTCTTCGACTGCGAGGCTTTCGCGGGTGAAGCCGGCAATCGCGACGGCATCGTAGGCGACATCTTCCTCGTCCAATAAATGCCGGATCATCTCGCCCGCAGCACCGCCGGCCGGGAAAATCGCGACCGCCTCGCCGCCTAGCGCGTGCACCGCGCGCGCGACGTTGATGCCGCCACCTCCCGGATCATAGCGCGGCGCTGCACAGCGCAGCTTATGGGTCGGCACTACCCGATACGTCGCGGTGGCGATGTCGAGCGCGGGGTTCATCGTCAATGTGACGATCGGCTGCATGGAGACCCCCTTACTCGGCGGCAACCGGGCGAGCGGCCGCCGACTGCTCGGCTTCGTACACTGCGGTGATCGTGCGCAGCAGGCTCGCCGCGGTGACGCTGATCGAGTCGATCCCGAGCCTGGCGAGGAACTGCGCAATCTCAGGATAATTCGCCGGCGCCTCGCCGCAGATTCCGACGTGACGGTGGTTGCGCTTGGCGCCGGTCACCGCAAGCCGCAGCATTTCGAGCATGCCGGGGTCGCGTTCATCGAAATCGAAGGCAACGATCTCGGAATCGCGGTCGACCCCCAAGGTCAATTGCGTCAGATCGTTGGAGCCGATCGAAAAGCCGTCGAACTGCTGGGCGAAGGCGTCGATCTGGATGACGTTGTTGGGGATCTCGCACATCACGTAGATCTCCAAGCCGTTCTCGCCGCGCTTGAGCCCGTGCTGCGCCATTGTCGCGATCACCTGCTCGGCTTCCGCGACGCGTCGGCAGAACGGCACCATAATCTTCAGGTTGATCAGCCCCATCTCCTTGCGGACCCGGGCGAGTGCGGCGCATTCGAGCGCGAAGCCGGCGGCATAGGCTGGGTGGGCATAGCGCGAGGCGCCGCGGAAGCCGAGCATCGGATTGTCCTCCTTCGGCTCGAACCCGGCGCCGCCGATCAGGCTCGCATATTCATTGGTCTTGAAGTCCGACAGCCGGACGATGACCGGTTTCGGAAAGAATGCCGCGGCGATCGTGCCGATGCCCTCCGCGAGCTTTTCGACGAAGAAATCGGCGGGTTGGGGATAATTCCGCACGAGCTTCGCGATCGCGGCCCGCGCCGTCCTTGAGGCGACCTTGTCCGGCGAAACGAGCGCCATTGGATGGACGCCGATGTGGTTGTTGATGATGAACTCCATGCGCGCCAGCCCGACCCCGTCATTGGGCAGCATCGCGGTATGATAGGCGAGCTCGGGATTGGCCAAATTGAGCATGATCTCGATTCGCGGCCGCGGCACCCCGCCCGCTGGCACTCGTGTTACCTCGAACGGGAGCTGGCCGTCATAGACCTTGCCGGCTTCCCCCTCGGCGCAGCTGACGGTGACGACGGCCCCGGTCCGCAGCTTTTCGAGCGCCCCTTCGGCGCCGACTACCGCAGGCACGCCGAGCTCACGGGCGACAATAGCGGCATGGCAGGTACGCCCGCCATGGCTGGTGACGATCGCCCCCGCGGTCTTCATGACCGGCTCCCAATCGGGGCTCGTCGCCTCGGCCACCAGCACCTCTCCCGGGTGGAAGGCGGAAAGGTCGTGCGCACCGGCCACCTGTCGGACCGTGCCGGAGGCGATCTTCTCGCCGACCGCGCGTCCGGTGACCAACACCGGACCGCCGGTCTTGAGCGCATAGGTCTCGAAAGCGCCCGTGACCTGCTGCGATGCGACCGTTTCGGGGCGGGCCTGGACGATGTAGAGCTCGCTGTCCTCGCCGTCCTTCGCCCATTCGATGTCCATCGGGGTCGGATGCCCGGCGAGCTGCGAGTAATGATCTTCGATGCGGATCGCGCAATCTGCGAGATCGAGCACCTCCGCATCGGTCAGGCAAAACCGTTCGCGCGCCGCCTTAGTGGTCGGCAGGTTCTGCGTGCTCGCGTCGCCGTGCCCGCTGGCATAGACGAGCCGCATCTGCTTGCCGCCGAGTGCGCGGCTCAGCACCGCGCGGTATCCCTGCCGGAAGGTCGGTTTGTGGACGTAGAACTCGTCGGGATCGACCTTGCCCTGCACGATGTTCTCGCCGAGACCCCAGGATCCGGTGAGGAAGACCACGTCGCGGAAGCCGGATTCGGTGTCGAGGGTGAAGATGACCCCGCTCGAGGCCAGATCGGAGCGCACCATCTTCATCACCCCGACCGACAGTGCCACCTTGAAATGGTCGAAGCCGTTGTCGATACGATAGACGATGGCGCGGTCGGTGAAGATCGACGCAAAGCAGCGCCGGCAGGCCTCGATCACGTCGGCCTCACCGCGCACATTCAAAAAGCTCTCATGCTGACCGGCAAAGCTCGCCGTCGGCAGGTCCTCGGCGGTCGCCGAGCTGCGCACCGCGACCGCGACGCTGGCGCCGCATTTCCCCTCGAGCGCGTGATAGGATCGGGCGATCTCTTCGCGCAGCCGCGTGTTGCCGGTCGCCTCGTAGACGATCCGGCGGGCGGCCGCGGCCCGTTCCGCGAGGAGCGCCACGTCGTGATGGTCGAAATCCGAAATCAGTCGGCGCAGCTCCTCCCCGGCCCCGGCCTCGCCGAGCGCGTCGCGGTAGGCCGCCGCAGTCAGCGCGAACCCCTCCGGGACCCGAGCGCCTAGTAGCGAGTACAGCTCGCCGAGAGAGGCGGTCTTGCCGCCAACCGCAGGGACGTCCTTGAGCCTAATGTCGTCGAACCAGCGGACGCAGGACTTTGCCGACATTGGATCCTCTCCTATTTGCAACCTTAAACCAAAGTGTCGCGTGTGAGAGGCGGCCTCGCATTGATCTAGATCACGCTGGTGTGAATCGATCGGATGAGCGCTGTTGCAGGTCGACTGCGCCGTCCCGATCCGGCCAAAGCCATTGATCGCCACTCGTGCCGCCGTGGGTGATCCAATTGGGGTCGTCATGGCAGGTTCGAGCCCGCGGGCTCGCCAGCGCCTCAATCTACATCATTCCGAAGCGACGAACGTTCGTCCGGCGCCGTCGACGAGCCTGTGCGTATGGCCCCAATCAGCTCGTCTTGAGGTAATGGTGTTCGATGGGGCGAAGCGCGCCATCCAGCGCGTAAACAAGTGGGGCGCCAGTTGGGATCTCAAGGCCAGGTATCTCGTTGTCGGTGATTCGATCGAGATACTTCACAAGCGCGCGCAGACTATTGCCGTGCGCGGAAACGAGCACCGTCCGACTTAATCGCAACTGCGGCAGCAACACTCGGTCCCAGTACGGCAAGAAGCGTGCGACGGTGTCCTTCAGGCTCTCCGCTCTCGGCAGTTCCTCGTCCGAAAGGGCCGCATATCGCGGATCGAGTCCGGGGAAGCGTTCGTCGCGGTCGTCGAGCGCCGGTGGCCGAGCGTCGTAGCTGCGGCGCCACGCGTGCACCTGCTCTTCGCCCATTCTTTGGGCGGTCTCTGCCTTGTTCAGCCCTTGCAGTGCACCGTAGTGACGTTCGTTCAGCCGCCAGCTCGTATGGATCGGCAGCCACATCCGATCGAGATCATCGAGAACGATCCACAATGTGCGGATGGCGCGCTTGAGATACGACGTGCAGCACCAGTCCGGCGCGATCTCGTGCGTCTTGAGCAGGGCCGCCGCCCGATGCGCTTCTCCGACGCCCTTGTCGGGAGAGATCCACGCCCGTCCAGCCAGTGAAACGGTAGTCCCGTTTCCAGATGCTCTCGCCGTGCCTTAGAAGAATGAGTTGGACCATGATCTCCTCGGGTGAAGGCAGCAGCCTAACGGATCCTCACCACGTCCCGCGGTTGTGACTCGGGCGAACACCCTCGCCCGTCGGCACCTGTAGGTCCGTGGCGATCTTTGTCGTGACCCGGCTCGGAACAACACCGGCACTGAAGCCCACCTTTTGTGCAGGGAAGCCGTTCGCAGTCCGGATCCGGACTGCGGTGCCATCAGGCGGCCACCGAGCGAGCGGCAGCAAAGCATCGCGATAGGGCCATCACGCTCCTCCTTGCGCCGGCGAGAATTTGCCCGGCGCTAGTTCGAAACTGATTGATCTGCTACAGTCGCACCAAGGACCGCGACCCCAGGTAGCTCGCGACCTTCCAGCCATTCGAGGAACGCACCGCCTGCCGTCGAGACGTAGGACAGCTCCCCCGTGACCCCGGCGGCGGCGAGGGCCGCAACCGTGTCGCCGCCGCCGGCGACGCTGAGCAGTTTCCCGGCGCGGGTGAGCTCGCCGACCTTCTTCGCCACGGCCACTGTACCGCGATCGAAAGGCGGCGTCTCGAAAGCGCCAAGCGGTCCGTTCCAGACGAGGGTGCGTGCTTCCTCGAGAGCGGCAGCGATGCGCGTCACCGTCTCCGGGCCGATATCGAGGATCATCACATCGCTCGGAACCGCCCCGATCCCGACCGTCCGGGCGGCAACGCCCGGTTCGAATGCGCCGGCCACTACCGCATCCTCGGGCAAGATAACGCGGCGGTTCCGCTGGCGCGCCAAGGCGAGGATCTGGCGCGCGCTGTCGGCCATGTCGCGTTCGCAGATCGAACGGCCGATTTCCCGACCCTCGGCAAAGAGGAATGTGTTCGCCATCGCTCCGGCGACGACGAGAATGTCGACCTTGGCGATGAGGAAGCGCAGGACATCGAGCTTGGTCGACACTTTTGCCCCGCCGATCAGCGCCAGGACGGGTGGCGTCGGCTTCTCGAGGGCGTCCGTCAAGGCCGTGAGCTCAGCCTGCATCAGCTTTCCGGCCGCACTCGGCAGCAACCGAGCCAGAGCGTCGATCGAGGCGTGCGCGCGGTGCGCGGCGGAGAAGGCATCGTCGACGTAGACATCGCCCAGCTCGGCAAGGGCACGCGCGAACTCGGGCGAGTTCGCTTCCTCCTCCTTGTGGAAGCGAAGATTTTCGAGGAGAGCGACCTGCCCTGGCCGAAGCGCCGCGACGACGCGCTTTGCTTCTGCACCGATACAATCCTCGGCGAAGACCACATCCCGGCCGCCGATCGCTCGGCTTAGCGGCGCTATCAGCGACCGGAGGGAAAAAGCCGGATCCCTCTTCCCCTCCGGGCGCCCGAAATGGGACATCACGATCACCTTGGCGCCTCTGTCGATCAGCGTCACCAGCGTGGGTGCGAGCCGCTCGATTCGGGTGGCGTCGGTCACGACGCCGCCCTTTAGTGGTACGTTTAGATCTGCGCGCAGCAACACCCGCTTTCCGCGGACATCGATGTCGTCGAGGGTGCGAAATCTCGGCATGGATCGTCAGCTCCTGTTGGCAAGGCTTCGGCCCGCAGGCATGAAAAACTCAACGCGCTCAGCCAAATCGGCCGAAATAGGCCGCGACCTCGACCATACGGTTCGAGAATCCCCATTCGTTGTCGTACCAGGCGAGGACGCGGACGAAGCGTTTGTCGAGGACCTGCGTCTGCGTTACATCGAACGTTGCGCTGTGCGGGTCGTGATTGAAGTCGACCGAGACCGTCGGCGCCTTGTTGATGCCGAGGATGCCGCGCAGCTGCTCCAACTCCGCTGCCTTCTCCATCAGCGCATTGACCTCCTCGCGCGAAGTATCGCGGGCAGCGTCGAATTTGAAGTCGATCAGCGACACATTCGCGGTAGGCACCCGGATCGCAGCGCCGTCGAGCTTTCCTTTGAGCGCCGGCAGGACGAGACCGACCGCCTTCGCCGCACCGGTCGAGGTCGGGATCATCGATAGGGCCGCGGCACGCGCGCGCCGCAAATCCTTGTGCAGGGCGTCTACAATATTCTGGTCGCCGGTATAGGCATGGACTGTCGTCATGTAACCGCGCTCGATGCCGATGCCCTGGTGCATCACATAGGCCACCGGAGCGAGGCAGTTGGTCGTGCATGAGGCGTTCGAGATGACTTTGTGCTCGGGTGTCAACTCCTGGTGGTTGACCCCCATGACGATGGTCATGTCGGCACCATCGGCCGGTGCCGAGACGATCACGCGTTTGGCCCCGGCTTCGAGGTGTTTTGCCGCGGCCGCTCGCTTGGTAAAGATTCCGGTGCATTCGAGCACTACATCGACGCCGAGATTGCGCCAGGGTAGCTGTGCGGGGTCGCGTTCCGCGGTCACTGCGATCTTTCCGCGGCCGATGTCCATCCAGTTATCGCCGGTGTTGACCTCGTCGGGGAAGCGACCGTGCACGCTGTCGTATTTGAGAAGATGGGCGTTGGTCGCCACCGGGCCGAGGTCGTTGATCGCGACCACCTCGACATCCTCGCACTTGGCGTTATGCGCCGCGCGCAGGGCCATCCGGCCGGTCCGGCCAAAGCCGTTGATTGCTACTCGTACCGCCATGGTTCGTTCCTTCGGTTGGATACCATGGCAGGTTCGATCCGCCGGCTCGCCGGCGCATTGATCTATGTCAGACGATTTCGGCGATGTTCGAGATGACGACCGTCGACCCAGGCCGACGCCGTCGCACGAGCCCGTGCGGCGACATTTTTGTTCGGGCAGCGCCTTCAATCCTGCGATTGTGTGCTGGCGGCTCGTGGTCCCCCACCACGCCCACCATTCGGCCGCTGTCGACGTCAGACGAAATAGCTGCGGATCGGGGTAAAGCCGTTGAACGCCACCGCGGCAACGCTGCCGGTATAGGCGCCCCCCGACAGAAAATCGAGCGGGTCGCCGATCGCGAGATCGAGCGGTAAGTCGTAGGGGTGACGGCGGTAGAGGATATCCGCGCTGTCGCAGGTGGGCCCGGCGAGGATCACCGGACCGCAGAGGCCGCCCTCGCGCGGTGTATGGATGCGCTCATCGAGCCTCTCATCCAATCCGTTGTAGAGGCCGGATCGAGATTTGGCCGCGCGCGCGGGCGGCGCAAGTGTCATCCCAAGCATAATACGGGTCACGTTCTGGGGCGCGCTGGCGATGGGGATAACCGCAGGCGTCGGGGTATTGTTTGGAACCGTCGTATAAGTGGACCGGGAGACGCGACGCCAATTGCGACTACTTGCCGATACCATCGAGGTTCTTCTCGCCGCGTGAGCCGAAAATCTCCACGCTCATGCCCAGCCGTTTTAGGCTCGACCGCCAGGCAGCGCCGTCGCCGAGCGATGCGCCCGTTACATCGCCGCCGACCAGCAGGTCGGACAGACCAGGGGGATTGCCGATGACATCGGATAGCGGGCCCGAGCGGGAATTCTGGCAGATCGCGCTCGCCGATCTCGAACGGCAGCTGGGGGCCGGCCGAAACGGTCTCACCTCCGCCGAGGCTGCGGCGCGCCGGCTCCGCTATGGCCCTAACACTCTGGAGGAGCGGCGGCGTCTGTCTCTGCCGCTCAAGTTCCTCAGTCGGTTCCGCAACCCGCTCGTGATCATTCTGCTGGCGGCGGCAGTGATTTCCGCGCTCACCGGCGATCTGACCAGCTGCATCATCATTTCGACAATCGTGCTGATGAGCGCGGCGCTCGATACCGTGCAAGAATTTCGCGCCGAGCAGGCCGCCGAATCGCTCAAAGTTTCGGTGGCGCTCAAGGAGCAGGTCTTGCGCGACGGGCAGGAGGTTACGGTACTAGGTCAGGACCTCGTCCCCGGCGATGTCGTGCTGCTAGCCGCCGGGGATCTGGTCCCGGCAGATGGGCGCCTCCTCGAGGCCAGGGACTTTTTCGTCAACGAGGCATTGCTGACGGGCGAGTCATACCCGGCGGAGAAACACGCGCGCGATGAAGGCGTCGACAGCCCGGAAGTCGCCAGCGCCACGAACGCCGCCTTCATGGGCAGCTCGGTGATGAGCGGTTCGGCCCGGCTGATGGTCTGCCGCACCGGCCTTACCACCCAGCTCGGCCAAATCAGCAGCAGCCTGCGGCGGGCGCCACCACCCTCCGCCTTGGATCAGGGCGCCCACAGATTCGGAATGCTGATCGTGCGCTTTACCGGGGCCCTCGTTCTCTTCGTCCTGCTGATCAATTTGCTGTTCCACCGGCCCTGGCTGGAGAGTTTTCTGTTCGCCGTGGCGCTGGCTGTCGGGCTCACTCCTGAGCTGCTGCCGATGATCGTTTCAGTGACGCTCGCGCGCGGTGCCATCCGCATGGCAAAGGTGCAAATGATCGTAAAACGGCTCGGCGCGATCCATGACTTGGGCAGCATGGACGTCCTGTGCACGGACAAGACCGGGACGCTCACCGAAGCCAAGATCAGCCTCGTGCGGCAGGTTGCGCTCTCGGGCGCCGACAGCGAGCGCGTGCTCGACCTGGCCTGGCTCAATAGCCATTTCCAGGCCGGTTTGAGGAACCCGCTCGATACCGCGATCGTCGAATCCGGCCCGCCGCGCGGCGCTGGCTGGGAAAAGATCGATGAGGTACCGTTCGATTTTCAACGACGCCGCGTTTCCGTCCTTGTCGAGCACGAGGGCCGCCGCCTTCTCGTCACCAAGGGCGCTCCCGAAGGTGTCATCAAGCTCGCCACCCGGTACGAAGAGCCCGGCAAGCCCGAGCTTCTGTCGCTCGACGAGGCGGCGCGGGTCCGCGCTGCGAAAGTCTTCGAGGGGCTCAGCGCGGAGGGATTGCGCGCACTCGGCGTCGCATGGCGGGAGTTCGAGCCCGACCCTACCGGGGCAACGGTGGCCGACGAACGAGATTTGGTTTTTGCCGGCTTCGTCGTCTTCTCCGATCCGCCAAAAGCGAGCGCAGGGGCGGCCATCGCCGCGCTTGGGGCCAAGGGTGTCGGTGTCAAGATCCTCAGCGGCGACAACGAGCGCGTGACGCAGCATGTCTGCACTGAACTGGGCATTCCGATCACCGGGTTGCTGAACGGCACCGAGATCGAAGCGCTCGACGACGTAGCGCTCGCCGCGCGTCTGGACGAGACTAACCTGTTCTGCCGGGTCACGCCCGTTCAAAAGAACCGCATCATTCTTGGGTTGAGGCACCGCGGTCACGTCGTCGGTTATCTCGGCGACGGGATCAACGACGCGCCGTCGCTGCACACTGCGGATGTCGGCATCTCCGTCGACAGCGCGGTCGATGTCGCCAAGGACGCGGCCGACATCATTTTACTGCGGCAGGATCTCGGCGTTCTGGAGGGCGGCGTCGCCGAAGGGCGCCGCGCCTTCGGCAACATCATGAAATTCATCATGATGGCGATGAGCTCGAATTTCGGGAACATGTTCTCGATGGCCGGGGCGACGCTGATCCTGCCGTTCCTGCCGATGCTGCCGGTGCAGATATTGCTCAACAACCTGCTCTACGCCGTCTCGGAGATGCCGATCCCGCTGGACGAGGTCGACAGCGAGATCACCGAGAGGCCCGAGCATTGGGACATGCACTTCATCCGCAACTTCATGCTGGTGCTGGGGCCGGTGAGTTCGGTCTTCGACTTTCTGACATTCGGCCTGTTGCTGCTCGTCTTCCATGCGGACGAGGCGTTGTTCCAGACCGGCTGGTTCATCGAGTCGCTCGCCACCCAGGTGCTGGTGATCTTCGTGCTGCGCACGCGGCGCAATCCGCTGAAGAGCCGCCCGCATCCCCTCCTCATCACCACCTCTGTGGTGGTGGTCGTGCTTGCGGTGGTGCTGCCGTTCACACCGCTGGGAGCGTGGTTCGGCTTTGTTCCGCCCTCTGCCGCCTTCCTGTTTGCGATTGCGGGGCTGACCGTGAGCTACCTGCTGCTCGCGCAGGGCGCGAAATGGGCGTTTTACCGCCTGTGGCAGCCGGCCGGTATCGCGCCCGCGCCCTTGATGCGAGCCCATCTGCCGCTGATCGAACGATCGTGAGCCGCCCGACGCGATCAACGGCGCATCGCTCGGGCCGCGGCGACGATATGCGCGTCGGTGACGCGGTATTCGTCATCCGGCGACGTAACCTGACAATCCCTGGCGCGAGATGATCTCAGCAGCCTTAACCTGGACCGGGCAAAGAGGAGCGCATCCGCCAGTGGGCGGACTTCGGCACCTGACAGATTAGAGCCGTTCACGAATACAGGCGATAAAGCCCGTACACACCGACCATGATCACGATCAGAACTGGAATGACAATCAGAGGAACCAGCCAAGAACCCATTTCGTCAGCAACTCGGTGTCGAGCCGGTCGGTTTTCGCTCGGCGGTGCTCCCGCGATACCGCGAGGCTCGAGGCATGGATCACGTGAGCCTCTATTCCACGCGCCGCAAGCCAGAGCGCCAGCCAAAAGCCGTCGCGGCCGGCTTCGAAGGCAAGTGCAATCCGGGTGATCGTGCGGCCGGCCCTGACCGCCTCATCCCGCCAGCGATGCAGCAGGGCAAGCAGCCGTTCTGGGCGCGGCTCCAGCTTCTTGCGCGGCTGACGCTCAATCCCGGGAAGGATGCCGGCAACCAGCCAGCTCGAGTGGCTCAACTCGACGACGGCAATGATCGTGCTATTTTGGTCCAGGGCGGCGAGGGATCTGCTCAGGTCGTTCGGCTGGGGCGTCGCGGCACTCCATCGTTAGATGCAGCGACGAAGTTGCCATTCCGCCGCCCGCCCCATAGCGTCTATCGGTCCCCCACAGACGTTCTCCATTCCCGAGACGGATCAGCGTCCAGATCACGCGCGAGCACACGCCGAGCGCGGCGGCCGGGTCGGGCGAGCCCGCAGCAAGGCCCAATACCGTTTTACATACCGTTTTAAGCGTGTGGAGAGGGCTCGTCCCGATATCGGCGAAGACAACGCCCAAGGCCGAAAGACCGAAAGACCAAGCGAAGACACGCTCTCGGCCACCGTCGGCCGCGCTATGGCGGTGCTAACAGGGTGCGACACGGGGCACCTAATGAGACATGAGGACCGGAATCGCTGCCCTTTCCAGGAGGGCCTGGGTTGTGCCGCCGAGCCAGAATTCCAACAGCCGCGGATGGCCATAAGCACCCATGACCAAGAGATCCGCACGGAGTTGCGCAGCATGCACCAGAAGATTGTTGCCAACATTCTTCTCGCTGAAGAAAACCTCGGTTACCTCGGCCGCGACGCCGTGCCGGGCAAGGTGTGCCGCCAATTCCGCAGGGTTCGCATCCGGATGCATATGGCCTTGTCGATCGGGATCAAGTGCCAGCAAGGAGACTCGCTCAGCTGCCCGGAGCAGCGGCATCGCATCGCGGACGGCACGCGCCAACTCTCGGCTACCGTCCCATGCCACGAGGACCTGTCGGCCCGAATCATCGAAGTTGCCGCTAGTTGGTACAACGAGAATCGGCGTCCCGGCATCGACAACCACCTTCTCCGGGGTGGTGAAGGCCGCGATCGTCGGTGGGTTCTCGGTATCGTATTGGCCGAGTACAAGGAGGTCAGAAAAACGCGCGCGGCCGGCCAACATTGCTGCGATATCGCCTTCGACCGATTGCCAGACCGCGACGACATCGCTGTCCTTTGTCGCTTCGCGAAATTGCGCTTCTGAGAGCAGAGCGGCTTCGCGCGCACCTTGCCTGTAAAGCTTGGCGATGCGCGCGACGGCGCTCGGCTTGAAGTATGGTGGGACATCGGGATCGGGGGTGATGTGGAGGCCGGAGAGCCGCGCCCCGAAGCGGCGCGCGAGGGAAATTGCGAGCCGAAGGCGGATGTCGGAGGCAGCCGTCGAGTCGACGTGAACCAGGATGTCTTTGAAGCCCATGCCCAGACCCTCCCTCACCACGTCACGTGATCGTGACCGTGACCGCCATCGTAGCAGTGGACAGCCAGCCAATCCCCGGCCGCGATCGTGAGGCAGTACGGTGAGCAGTTCCGCCGGGCGGCTCGACGCAGGCAAAGAACGCCGAAACCGACGCGGCTGCTGTGAAGGTCCCTCCCCCTCCCTCTGCGCTGGCGGACTTCCCTCAGGACGTCGGCGCGGCTGATCTGCCCTGACGCGATCTCGAGTCAAAATATTCGCCGCGCCGGTCGTAGCGCTTTGCCAGATCGACCAGCTCCCGGCGAATGCCGGGCGACCGCGTGAAGCGAGCGAGCTCGCCCAGCCGGCCGGCCATTTCCCGATGATGGTCGCCGTCGGCAAACTCGGCGCGCTGTTCGATCGGCGCTATCGGGCTTGGCGCGCACATGAGGAGCCCCGCCTCCGCAGCAGTCCGGCTCCGAGCAGAGCGCCGCCTGCGTCTGGCAGGAAGCTGGTGCTAGCGAGACGATTTGCTACGCAGAGGCCGTCGGACGAGCGCTTTCGGCGTGTTCGGGTCGGCCGATCGGCTGTGGCGGGATACTGTGGTCGTGCCGCGGCCGGCCAAAGGCGGCAGCGTCGTCATCCGCTCGCGCTTCCTCGACTACACCGGCCGGCCAGGAATGGCTCAGAAGGGTCGACTGCGGCGGTTTGGCGGAGGTCTGGTGATATCGCTACCGACCAGCCCCGAGCGGCGGCGTACTTCAGGCACATCGTTATGACATTTGCACCTTCTTATGCGGTCAAATCGTCTGATGCGGTCAAAATCGTTCTATTGAATTTCGAACCCTTCAGCTAGTCGGGGAAGCTCATGGATCAGCGCGTTGCAATCGTCACCGGCGGCTTGCGCGGGCTCGGCCGCGCCATGGTCTTTGGCCTCGCCCGAGAGGGACACCATGTCCTCGCGGTCGGTCACATCGAGGCCGATATCGCGACGATCGAGGCGGAGGCGGCCGCCGCCAAGCCAAAGGGGCAGATCCTGCCGCTCGTCTCGGATCTGCGCCGGCCCGCCGAATGCGATCGCCTCGTTGCGATGGCGCTGTCGCGGTTTGACGCCGTGCACATCCTCGTCAACAATGCCGGCCTCACCTTCACGACGATCGACCCGGCTCGCTTTCGCCGCCCCGACCCCCAGAAGTTCTGGCAGGTGCCGGACGATATCGTGCGCGCCGTCATCGAGACCAACTACATCGCCGCCGATCAGATGGCCCGCCGAGTTGCGCCCCCGATGGTCGAGCAGGGTTGGGGCCGCATCGTCAATGTGACAACCAAGTTGGACACGATGAACCGGCCGCACACCTCGCCCTACGGCGCATCGAAGGCCGCGCTCGAAATGGCGACCGAGGTGTGGGCCAAGGAGGTTGAGGGAACCGGTCTGACGATCAACATTGTCAACCCCGGCGCCGGCGCCAACACGCCGGGCATGGCCGAGGAGATGCGCGCGATGAGCCGCGAGGGCCGCGCCCCGCGCCTTGTCGAGCCCGACGAGATGGTCCCGCCGCTCCTTTACGTCGTGTCGCGCGAAGCCGACGCGGTCAACGGCTGGCGCTTCGACGCCAACCTCTGGAACCCGGGACTCCCGCCCGCCGAAGCCGCCCACCGCGCCGGCCGCCCCGCCGGCTTCGAACTGCACATGCAGCCGGCTTGACCAAAAGCTCGCTCAACCGAGGGGACATTTCAGAACGAAAGCTGCGCGCCGTGTTTCGCCGCGGTTGAGCGAAATCGAAGTGACCCTCACCTGGATGCGATCCACGAGTATATCGACGCCGGTTTCGACCACCTGATACTGACTCAGATCGGACCGGAGCAGGATCCGTTCTTCGAGTTCTTCGAACGCGAGTTGCGCCATGCTCTTGTGGCGAGAGTCGCCAAGGACCCGTGTCGCAGAGTTGCGGAGCTGCGCTCCGTAATCCTTGCTGGTGGGGGCGCCATTCGAACGGTGCATATGGCGGTCCCGCATGACCCCAAGGATCAGCCGGCAGCGGGCGGCTCGTGTCGGCCAATCGCGGCCTCGACCAAGTCTCGAGCGGTAACCCGCCGTGCGCGCAAGTCCGCCGCGATCTCGATCAGCGAACGGGAGGCGCCTTCGAAAAGGAATTTGCCCATTTCGGGATCGAGCCCTCGAGCAGGATGCGCCGGATGGAGGAAGCGATCGAGATATTGCGCCTCACTTCCTCGCGCGAGAACGTCGAGTACACTGGACAATACTGGCGCTTCCGCAACCTCACCGTGCTGCCGCGTCCTGTTCGGCAGCCGATCCCCATCTGAGTCACCGCCAACCCCGATCTGAAGAAGAGACGGAACGCTGAGCAGGCCTATCGGCGGGTGGCGCGGCTGGGCGACGGCTGGATGACCACCTTCAAATCGCCTGAAGACGTGCAGGCATCGCTCGCCATGATCCGGGTATACGCGCCCGAAATGGGGCGCGAACTAAAGCCGGATTTCGAAGCTGCCATCTACGACAACATCAACATCGACGAAGACCGAGACCGGGCATTTGCAGAGGCCAAGCGGTTTCTCGACAGCTACTACTCGGTCAATTACCGCAAGACATGCTCAAGCTATGGGTGGCGGCCGGTTCGCCCGCGCAAGGCGTTCAAAGTCTACAAAGATACGTTGAGGCCGGAGCGACGACTATCCTGCTCAGGGTTGCCGGATACGACCAGGAACGCCAGTTCAAGCGCGTGCCGGAGGAGATATTGCCGGCGTTTAGCTGAGCTTCGCGTCGGAGGCGTGCAGCGGGCGCACGATGGTAGGCTGTCAAACGGCACGCCGGATTGGCGTCCGGCCACTCGATCGGACGGCAGCGGCGTCGGCGCTGCAAATCGGGTAAAATTCCGCTGCCAACCGACGAACGTGGGAAGACTATCGATGACGGCAGCTCAAGCGGTACCCTGTCCACCCGTTGCAGCTTTGGAAACTGCCTGATGCCGGCGGTGGAATTGGACGCGGCCCGGCTGGTCGGCGGGTCAGCGGCGGATCGATCGCGCGTCCTGGAACGCGTGCACGAATATCTCGAGGCCAATGCCAGCTTCGACTGGGGCCAGTTGCAGGAGATCTGGAGCGGCGCACCGGAGGCGTTTTTTTCAACTTGAACGGTCACACTTACAAGGGCCGCGAACACTGGACCCGGCTGTGGCAGTTTTATCAACCGAACGTCAGGAGCGGCTATTGGACGCCATTCGACCTCGGCGGCGTCGTATCGAACGATCTCGCCGTCGTCTGGTGCGAACGCATACGCAGTCGGAATGGATCGGTCGGGACCCGCCGCCACAGGCGCGGCGCTACGGCGTTTCGTTCAACTCGCGCTCGACGATGGTGTTCCGCAAGGAAGCGGGCGACTGGCGCGTCGTGCACGTGCATTTCTCGGAAGCGAGCACGGCGCCGCGTCCGGCCGGCATCTGAGCGCAAGAGCGGGGCCGGAATGCCGCCGAACCTTCCGCGGTTCGAGCCGGGGCTCGAGGCGGTCAGCTATTACGATCCGCCAAACATGACCTACCCGTTCGGCGCCTATGTCTGCGTTGTCGATATCGGTTGACCGCATTGGAAAAGGCGGAGACGCCACCGACGTTCGGCGACTCGCCTACCCCCTTGGCGCCGATCGGATGATGCGGCGAGGGCGTGGTGGTGTAATCGGTCTCCCAACTCGGTGTCTCGACCGCGGTTGGCAGAAAGAAATCGAGCAGGCTCGCGTTCTTCAGGTTGCCGTATTCGTCATAGTCCATCTCCTGTCCCATGGCGATGGCGAGCGCTTCGGCCAGCCCACCATGCTCCACGCGTGGTTGCGGTTGCCGCCGCCATAGCTCATGCAGCCGAGGCAGATGCGAGAGACATCGAGGCCGGTGCGGCCGAGCTTGATGTATTCCATGCCGACGATTTTACACCCGGTGCTGCTGTTCAGGGAGAGGGATCGCCGCGCCGCCGCATTGCGATCGGCTTTTATCCCGTCCGGAATGGGAAAAGCTGGTGAAGTTGGCGGTTTCTCCAACTCTCAGCTGGCAGCGATGCACGCGGAACCGAAGGTTCGAATCTGTCTTCCTCCAGCAAAGAGTCTGCGAACTTTCGGTTCCTGAGCGGCGGACGGAGCGGCGTGAGAACACCAGCGATCTGCGTCGTGTGCTATTAATCCACGCGATCAGCGAGGCCGGCGGGCTTGAAATTTTAAGAAACGAATGGCGCAGCTAGAGCACGCTCAGGAAATGGCGGCGCACGAGAGCCCGCGCACCACGAACCTATACGATCGCACAAAAGAGCGGCTAACCCAGGACGAGGTGGAGAGGATCAGGTTATGACATGCTTGCCCGGTCAGACTCTGGCACAAGGCCCGCGGCGGTTGGCATCAGATGAAATCCACTGACTTTGTCGTCACCGAGCGACCTCGGCTCGCCGCGATCAAACGCTTCCCGGTGGTGGAGTTTGCCGACTACGAGCGCCGCTTGGCGGAGATGCAGGAAACCCTGCAGCGGGTGCAGCAAGCGTACCTCGGCACGTCACATCGCGCGATCATCGTTCTGGAAGGCTGGGATACCGCCGGCAAGGGCGGCGTGGTGCGCCGGCTAGGCTGGGCGCTCGATCCGCGCAGCTTCAAAGTACACGCCATTGCCGCGCCCACTGGCCGGGAGAAGTCGCTGCACTATCTGCAGCGCTTCTGGGAACGCCTGCCGGAGCATGGTCAGATCGTCGTGTTCGACCGTTCCTGGTACGGCCGCGTATTGGTCGAGCGTGTTGAGGCCTATGCAACGCCAACGGAATGGCGTCGCGCCTATAAAGATATCAATGACTTCGAGCGGATGCTGCTGGAAGACGACACGCGGCTGGTGAAGATCTTCCTGCACATCACGCCGGAAGAACAGATGCATCGGTTCCGCGCCCGGCTGACCGATCCATTGAAGCGCTGGAAATTGTCCTACGAGGATTTTCGCAACCGCGGTCACTGGAAGGACTACGAGGCGGCGATCGAAGACATGGTGGATACGACATCCTCCAAACGCGCTCCCTGGCATCTGGTGCCGGCCAACGACAAGCCGTTCGGCAGGCTGGCCGCGTTCCGCATCATCGCCGATCGGCTATCGAAGGACGTCGATTTGGAGCCGCACGCGCTCGATCCCAAGGTGGCAGCCGCCGCCGAACAACTGCTTGGCATTAGGCTGCCGCCGGGCAACCATCGCGGTCACTGATCCGGCGTTGCGGCACCATGGGCTGCACGATTACGCCCGGAAAGTATGCGCAGCTGGGCTCCGATCGAATGAAATTCCCGGAATTATCTCGTATCCCGAGCCGGGTGTGTCGTCACAAGATCGCCGACGCTGCTGACGACCGTGTGGCCGAGACGGCGTTCCAGCATCAAAAAATCGCCTGACCCGGCCGGCTGTTGTTGGCGATCGGGCGACGCATGCATTCGACCGGCTTCTGGGTGCCGTGCCCCCAGGTCTGCTCGGGCTGCGGGTTGTCAAACGGCTTGTTGTTGGCGATCTCCCAGACCGTCGTCTGCGTGCGGTCGCCTTGCCAATGGCTGGTCGTGCGGTCCGCCGCGACCAGCGACGCAACCTCCGCGGCGGAGCCCGTGTTTAGTTAACAATAACGGTGCAAGAGGCCGATCATGGTTTTTAGCCTCGGCCCGGATGTTTCGGCCAGAAAGGACACTGGCCGGCGACTTTCTGCGACAGCGTGGCGCTCATTTGGAGATAAGTTCGGAGTTGTCGGATTGGAACAGCAACCTGCAAGCTACTATCGCGCAGCCGCCGCGCGAGCCGGGAGGCTCCGGGCCGAGGCCACGACGCGGCGGCTTAAGGAGCACCTTGGAGAGGAAGTCGCGCGCTACGAACGACTAGCGCAAGAGATCGAGAGGGCATCTGAGCCGGGATCGGACTTTGCGTCGGCAGAAGCGGCAGCGACCTTCAGAAGCGAAACCGGCGGACCATAGTCCGGGTTCGGAGTTGCCCCTAAGAAAGGACTTGCGGTACGGGTCAAGGCTTCGGCCCGGTGATGGCCAGTATCAGGCCGCGAGTAGCACCGGGCCGGCGCAAACCTCATGCAGGCATGGCGGACGGTTCTCGTCGGCGAGGTCGAAGACGATGACACCGTGGCGGCGGTGCAAGTCGGCGATCGCACCGGGTGTACAGGTTAAGCTGACAGTGCCCTCTCTGCTTTGCCCCGGAATCCGGACGCGCTGCAGCCGGCGCGATATCCGCAGACGACTTCTACAGCTAGGCAAAGGCTAGAGACGTCGAGAGCCCCTGCCATCGGCTCGATGTGGCCTGAGAGTCGAACGAACGCAGGCGAGGAGGTCGGCCTCGCTGAACGGCTTGGCGAGATAGCAAATTGCGCCCGCTTGGAGAGCGTGCTCCCGCGCCCTTTCGTCAGGAAAGACAGTAATCAGAATGGTGGGAATGGGCTCACCGCTACTGACCAGTCGGTGATGGAGCTCAGGACCGGTCATCCCCGGCATTTGCACATCTGCAATCAAACAGGACACGCGGCGGCGCCGCTTGGAGTTCAGCAGATCCTCGGCGCATTCGAAAGCGATTGCGCCGAGGCCCAGCGACCGGACGAGGCTCGTCAGAGCCTCTCGCACCGATTGATCATCGTCGACGATCGCTATGACAGGTGCCTTTGACAACTTTGGCTCCTTGGCTCCAACCAGAAATAACGCCGCTGGGCGCCGTTGTGTTTGGCCTGCTGCTCGACCGGGTTGGCATCGGGGCGATCGGCTTGTCGGCCGGGCTTTGCTTTGCTGCTTTCGGCTCACTGTTTCCCTGCTGCGCCCGCGCCGCGTCAGGCCACGCTCTTCACTGATCCAACAGTTGAGAGGCCAAGCGTCGGACGAGGCTGTCCCCGAGATTTCGTCCCATAGCAAGAACGCCAACCGGGACTAAATCGAACCGTTTGCGGCTCACGCGTGTCGGTCGGAGGAAAAGCTACAAACGCAGGCGTTGACTCTACTCCTCGGCAAGGGGTGTCAGACTCTCCTCGGTGTCCTTCGGCAATTTCTCAGCGATCCCGAGCAGCGCTTGCCGACGATCCATTTCGGCCCAGACCTCGGACGCGGCGATCCCGAGCTCCCTCCACAAAACCGCGAGATTATAGATTAGGTCGACACTTTCTTTGACGACCGCGGTGCGCCGGCCACGTACCGCCTCGATGACCAGCTCGGTCGCTTCTTCGACAACCTTTTGCGCCATCCGCGGCAGGCCTGAGGCGATCAAAGCTCTCCCGCAAATCAGAGCGAACGGGAATTGCAAGGAGCGGCAAGGTTCGGTTGATCTGCATCAATGACTTTACCGCCGAGGCGGGTTCAATCGGCCTCGTTGTGGTGCGAGCTTTATCGGGTGCGAAGATATGGCCTTCAGGATCACCGGCAACCTGGCAGACAAGAAGCGCTTCTTCCGAATGGGCGGCGCGGTATCAGGCACGGCACATGTCGAAATCATCATCGATGACAAAAACATAGACCGCGAGCGTGCGAGTCGTCTTCTGCGGATGATGGCTGAGCGTCTCCTCGAATGCAATTGGCCACCCGAGCAAGCCTGCGGATCTTCCATGCCTTCTACAATCACGGCGCTGGGGACGATCACAGGCAGCTGAAGCTTCCCAGTCATCGGGCGCTGGATGCGGGACCACGTTACCACCCCGAGCTAGGAGAGGACAATGTACAGGGACATCCTCATACCGACCGATGGTTCAGAACTGGCCGGGAAGGCTGTCGAGCACGGCATCGTGCTGGCCAAAAGGATCGGCGCCAAAATCACGTTCCTGACGGTCACGCCCCCGTTCCATATCTTCACGACCAATACGCAAATGATCGAGGACACGCCGGCTCAATACAAGACGCGCATAGCGGCCGACGCCGCTAAAACGCTACGCGCAGCCGGCGACGCGGCAGGAGCGGCCGGTGTCGCGTTCGACACGGTCCAGATCGAGGACGAGCATCCCTACCGGGCGATCATCGATACCGCGGGATCGAAAGGCTGCGATCTCATCGTCATGGCCTCGCATGGTCGCCACGGCATCTCGGCGCTCGTGCTCGGCAGTGAGACGGTCAAGGTGCTCACGGATTCCAAAATACCTGTTCTGGTCCATCGCTGAGCAACGAGGTAAACCACCGGTCTCTGAGTAGATTTCCAAGACTAGCGCTCTCGAGACGCTCCCTAAGGTCGGGTTTTGCCGATCAGCGCTTCGGAGTTGCCGCAATCAGCGATTTCGGCGGGTCGGTGAGCCTCTGGCCCGTACATGGAATTAGCCTGGAGGGATGGAATAATGATCGAGAAGCGGACTATGGCCGAACAACCGGGGCCGTTTGTGGGCAAAAAAGACAGCGCTTCCGGAAGGCATCCCCCTTTCCGGCATCTGCTGCCACTTGTGATTGCTGCTGCGGTCTTACTCATCATCGTCCTGAGAATTATCACCGGCTATGTAGAGAAATGGCTGTGGATGCGGCAGCTCGACTACGCCGACATCTTCTGGACGCTGCTGTCGGTTCAGTGGGCGATGTTGTGCTTGGCTTTCGTCTTCGCCTTTCTGTACCTGTGGCTCAATCTCCGTCAGACTGTCAGAAACAGCACCGCTTTCCGCGAGGACGGCCGCGCAAGGACGCCTGCCTATTTGTCCGAATTCGATGCGGCCGCGCAGGTCGGTATCGATTTTTCTCCGAGGCTTTTGAAGCTGGCTGTTGGTGTGATCAGTGCCGGCGTCGCTCTGTTCTTCGCGGTCGGTTTCTACGCCAACTGGGATACCTACCTGCGTTTTCGTTACGGCGGGTCCTTCGGAGTATCCGATCCGCTGTTCGGGGTCGACGTCGGGTTCTATGTCTTTCATCTGCCCTTCTATGGGCTGTTGCAAACCAGTCTGATGTTGCTGACGGTGTTGGCGCTCGCCGCCGTCCTTCTGACCTACATGTTCTTTGGATTACTGCAGGTGAGCGGTAACGGAAAGATCGCGGCAGACGGCGCTGCCACGTCACATCTGTGCGTGCTTCTTTTTATTCTGGTTGCCAACTGGGGATTTGGGCTCTACCTCGATCACTACAACCTCGTCTACTCCACTCTTGGCATCGTCTATGGAGCCGGCTACACGGCGGATCATCTGACGAGGATCGCCCTGTGGATCATGGTCGCCGTCTCGGCGGTTGCGTGTGCGCTGCTCGTGCTCAATTTCTTTCGCCCACAATTCAGCGCGCTCCTCGTGGGATCCGGCATCTACGTGGTCCTATATGTGGTCGGAATCCTGCTGCTCCCCGCCGTCTTTCAAAAGTTCTTTGTGCAGCCGAGCGAGCTGGCGCTCGAGACCCCCTATCTGAAGAACCACATCGAGTTCACGCGCAAGGCCTACCAGCTCGGGGCCATCCAGGAAACCTCCTATCCGGCCTTGGCGGACCTGACGTCCGCGGTGATCGCAAGGAACCAAGACACGATCCAGAACATTCGTCTATGGGACTCGCGACCGCTGCTGCAGACCTACCAACAAACTCAGGCAATACGCCTGTACTACCAGTTCCATAATGTCGGTGTTGATCGTTACCACCTGGCCGATGGCTATCACCAGGTGATGCTTGCCACCCGCGAGCTTTCGCCGGACCTCCCCGCGAAAGCGCAAACCTGGGTCAACGAGTATCTGCAGTTCACCCACGGCTATGGCGTGGTGATGAACTTCGTCACGAAGAAAGTCGGAGGCGGCTTTCCGAAATACCTTCTCGAGAACATCCCTGCCGAGTCGGCGTACGGCCTGAACATTACCCAGCCAGCGATCTATTATGGAGAGTCGATGCCGGGTTATCGGATCGTCGCGACCGGCATCAAAGAGTTCGATTACCCCAAGGGAAACGACAATGTTTACACCAGCTACGACGGAAAGGGAGGCATCCCGCTGGACAGCTTCTGGAAAAAGCTCCTGTTCGCCTGGACCCAGAAAGACGTAAACATCCTTTTGACCTCCTATCTCACGCCGGATAGTCGGATCCAGATCTGGCGGACGGTTCAAGAGCGCGTGGCACAGATCGCTCCGTTCTTGCGCCTCGACACCGATCCCTACCCCGTGCTGAGCGCGGGCAAGCTGTACTGGATCCAGGATGCCTATACGGACTCCGACCAATTTCCGTATTCGTATCCCCACGGGGCGGGCTTCGGGAATAACCTGAACTACATTCGAAACTCGGTGAAGGTCGTTGTCGACATGTACGACGGGACCGTGTCCTTTTACGTCATGGACCCCCAGGATCCCATCCTCGCTGTCTATCGGCGGGCATTCCCTGGGGTTTTCACAGACCTGGATCAGCTGTCGGCGGACCTCAAAAAGCACGTGCGCTACCCGGAGGATCTCTTCGCCATTCAAGCCGACCAGTACAAAACCTTTCACATGACGGATCCTCAGGTCTTCTACAACCGGGAGGATTTGTGGGTGGCTCCCAAGGAGACCTATGCTGGCCAATTGCAGCCGATGGAGCCCTATTACATCCTGCTGAAGCTCCCCGGAAGCGACGAGCTTCAATACCTTCTGATGACGCCGTTCACGCCGCAAAACCGGGACAACATGATTTCCTGGATGGCGGCCAAATGTGATTTCCCCGAATACGGCAGAATGCTCTTGTACCAGCTCCCCAAGGAAAAGCTGATTTACGGGCCAAACCAGATCGAGGCGATGATCAATCAGAACACCACGATTTCCCAGCAGCTCACCCTCTGGGACCAGCGAGGGTCGAGAGTCATTCGTGGGACGCTGATCGTGACCCCGATCGAGAACTCGTTCCTGTACATCGTGCCGTTGTACCTGCAAGCCGAAGGCGCGAATTTCCCGCAGCTGAAGCGCGTCATCGTGATTGCGGCCGACAAGGTTGTGATGGAGGCTTCGCTCGACGAGGCGATCAACGACCTTTTCGGTACGCAGCAACCTCTGCAGGGGTCATCGCAGCCGCCCACGCCGCAGCCTGCCTTGGAGCAGGCGAGAATGCAGCTCGAGGAGGCCCGGAAGGCAATTCAGCAGGGGGACTGGGCAAAATTTGGAACGGCGATGGAGGGACTAGAGCACCAGCTGGCCGGGCCCGCGACGCGGTAAGACCCGACATAACACTCTGTCGATTAGCGGAACGCCTAAGCGCAATGGAGCGAGCAACGTTGCGA
This sequence comes from uncultured Alphaproteobacteria bacterium, assembly GCA_963736715.1. Taxonomy (GTDB): domain Bacteria; phylum Pseudomonadota; class Alphaproteobacteria; order ATCC43930; family CGMCC-115725; genus AP-15. Next base: position 66,277 of record CAVTQA010000036.1, read on the forward strand.
GGGGGCCGGCAAATTGCCAATCGGCTTTGGCCAGCCCATTGAGGGACCGGCGGTTCGAATCCCCTTTTCCCCCGTCAGCATTGAAGCGCGGGCTGTCGGCGAAGAAGTCGCGGGCTTGATCTCTGGCAGAGGGGCTCGGGAACCTCGTTATTTCGGGAGAGTTTGATCCACATCAATTCCGCCTGAGGGAAACGTTATCATACTGGTAAACGAGGGCGGTCACGTCGCTTCTTTGTGAGGATATGATCCCAATGGTTGCCCAGCCGTCCTCACTACGCAGCGGCAATCTCGATCGGTGTGATCATGCGCTCAGCCGATTGCTTCCATGCCGCACTAGCTGCGCTTCGCAGCAACGCGCGGGTCAACAGTGAGAGGAGGTCCAACCATGGCGCTTTCAGAATACCCCCGATTAGGTTTTGATCCTTTCGTCGAGTTGCGGCGAATGCAGACCGAGATGAGCCGCTTGTTTTCAGGGTATGGCGCGACCACCGCACGCGATTATCCGCCGATAAACATTTGGCTCGGCGAAAATAGCGTGGTGGTGACAGCCGAGTTGCCGGGCGTAACCCGCGATGATGTAACCATCAGCCTGCAAGAGGACGTGCTGACGTTGGAGGGCAAGCGCGAGCCAAAGGTGCAAGAAGACAACGTCAACTGGCAACGTCGCGAGCGCGCCTATGGCACTTTCTCACGCGCGGTCCAGCTGCCGTTCCGGGTCGATGCAGATAAAGTTCAGGCGCATTTCAATAACGGCATTCTGGAAATCGAGCTACAACGGCTGGAAGCGGACCGGCCGAAGAAGATCGAAATCCGCGCTGCATAACCCTAGCGGAGGAATTTAATCATGCCCCAGGAAGTCGGGAAGATCGACCAACGGACACCGCCAACGACGCAGGATCGCGACCGCATACCCAGTCGCCAGGTATTTGTCCCGCCGAGCGACATTTACGAGACGAAAGACAGCATCGTCGTGCTCGCGGAAATGCCCGGCGTGGCTCCCGATGGTGTGGACATCACCCTCGAAAGACGGGTGTTGACGATCCGTGGACGAAGCGCTGCCAGCGAGCACGCCGGGTATCAGCGGGTTTACAACGAATTCGCCGACGGGGATTACGAACGCGTCTTCACGCTTTCCGAAAACATCGACCGCGACCGGATCGAGGCGAGGCTGAAGGATGGCGTTTTGCATCTCGTCCTGCCTAAGGCAGAAACTGCAAAGGCTAGAAAGATCGAGCTGAAAGCGTCGTGAGCGTCGGACACGGCTAGTCTTAGTGCTCATCGGTAAACACTAAAGCTTCTGGACTCTCGGGGAGATTTGCGATTTAGCACGGACAAAGGCCGGCGGTTGCGGGTAGGCTGCGGATGCATGCCATTGAATCCAAGCGCAACCCTCACCGCCGGAGCCGACAATCTGCGCCAACTGGCTCGATTCGACCAGGCCGTCCGCAACCTTCTTGGTTCTTCGTCCAGGGGGTGACTGGCAAATTACCACCGTAGATCGACGAGCAGCCTGTGGCACTGGCAATCTGGGCGCGGTCGCCGAAAAGCTGGGATAGGAGCTTGAGGCCGGGAGTCTCACTGCAGCCGGCGCAGGCACCGGAGAATTCGAACAGCGGCTCATGGCCAAGTCTCGTACATCTTGACACTCTTGTGACTCCCTTGAATGACTCTGAGCACTAGCAAGCTGGGCTTGAAGTAAATGCCGCGCACCAAAAGTCTCCGTTCGACCTGGCCCTTCTGGAACGAGCCACAACCGTGAGTATCTCTTATCAATCTATGGTTGTGATTGCAGTGGCAACGGCACTCGCGGTGCCGAGCCTCGCGACCGCACAACAACACCCTGCCGCCCTCGGCGATCTGATGACCGCGTTCGTGCAGCCGCGCCACATCAAGCTCGGTCTCGCCGGGAACGAGCAAAACTGGGCCTATACCGCCTACGAGCTCGAGCAGCTGCGCGAAACCTTCGCCGATGTCGCCGAGATCATGCCGAAATATCGAGATCTATCGA
>CAVTQA010000037.1:0-125219 GCA_963736715.1 uncultured Alphaproteobacteria bacterium
TAGCCATCGCGTTCTCGAATTCCGTGCTTTAGTGGGTTTCGGACAGGTCAGTCGACTGCGGCGGGTGGATTTGCGGCCTTTGAATTTGCTGCGGGGCGCGCCGCGCGGCGTCGATAAGATCATCGGTGAGGATGAGTTTTGCTCGCACCACGTCGGCGAGCGGCACTCTCACTTCGCCCGTCTCGGTGGCCAGGCGAACGTTCTCAGCCGAGGTTCCGAGCAGCCGGCCGCGGAAGCGCCTGCGCCCTTCGATTGGCTGGGCGAGCTCGATCCTCGCCTCGAACCCGCTGAACCGGTCGTAGTCTTCGGCGCGAACCAGCGGACGATCGATACCCGGCGAGCTGATCTCGAGCATGTAGGCGCCGGCGATCGGATCGGCGACGTCGAGAATGGCGGAGACCGAGTGGCTGATTTGCGCGCAGTCCTCGACCGTCATCGGCTGGTTATCGAGCCGCTCGGCCATAACCTGAAGTGTCGGCCGGCGACCGCTGGTGATGACCACCCGAACCATACGATAACCCATCGCCTCGAGCGAGGGCTCGATTGCTTGCGCAATACGGCTGGCGTCCACCAAGAACCTTGACCTCTCCTAACCTGCAATACCCGCCGGATAAATGGCAGCTGGGCGGGGATGGTGCTTCCCCAAAAGCCCGCTGTCCAAAACAAAAGGTGGGCCATCGGCCCACCCGCGATGCGGTCCACAAGACGGACCCTATGGACGCTCAGAATATAGTGAAGCGGCCCAACCCTGCAAGAGTTTTGCCGTCATCTGCCGGCTCGCCGCCGGCATGTCACCCGAAAAGGCGAACGAACAAACGGGCATCAGTGGCGCACCCGGCGAGATTCGAACTCACGACCTCTGCCTTCGGAGGGTAAAAGCGCGGGTTGCATGCCTTTGCGACCGTTCGCATCAGCACCTCTAAGGTGCCGTAAAAGCCTTAAATCCGGTTTGCGTCGATTTGATTTCGATTGCGGCCATCTGATTTGTCGTGACCTTTCTGTTACCTAGGCCGGTTGCGTGAGGCAACGGAGGTGGGCATGGCGGATCGGACGCGGATCGGGTTGTCGCGTTTCCGGGAAGGCAGATTTTCCCCCGTACTGGGGTGGCCGTCCGCCCCCGCACCCGGCTATTGAGCTGCGCCAATTCCGGGCCCAGGAGGGTTTTGCGCCAGTTGGATCATTTGTCTGCTTCTAAGCACTGGGTTGCGTGAAACCGATCAATTTTCGGGCTGCGCCGCCGCATCACGGCAAGGCCGGCGAGGCCCACGCAGAGCAGCGCGATGGACGATGGCTCGGGTACCGCGGCGGCGATTTCGGTGATGATGACCTCGCCGTTACCCATCTGAAAATCGGCGACCAGGATCTGGTCGATCCCTGCGTCGAAAGAACCGCCGCCGCCACCGGGAGCCGTGCTGTGATCGGCACCGCCACCGCCACCACCACTATAACCGCCACCGCCACCACCACCACCACCGCCACCGACGAAGCCACCACCACCGCCGCCGCCTCCGAAGCCGCCCTCCCCGCCGCCGAAGCCACTGCCGCCGGTAAGGTCCGGAAATCCACCGCCGCCGCCACCGCTTGCCTGAAAGGCGCCAATCAGAAGGGTGCCCCCGGCGCTAAGAAAGCCTCCGCCGCCGCCACCACCGGGTGAGACACCACTCCCAGCGCCGCCACCGTTGCCGCCAGTGCCGCCGGCGCCGCCAGCAAACGCCGCTTGTCCTGCTCCAGCGCCCCCGTTCGGGCCGGTGACGCCGCCCCCGCCGGGGAGGCCCCCAAGCGTGGAAGCGCCGCCGCCACCACCACCGCCGGCAATGACCAGCGGTGTGTTACCAGGACCAACCACAAAGCTACCTCCGCCGCCACCGCCGCCAAAGCCCTCAGACAGCCCGCCCATACCACCGACAGCGATCTGTAGGACCTCACCTGCGGTCAGCGTCATAATGCCGCCGATCTCGGCGCCCCGACCACCTGCGCCGACGTCGGCTGGCCCGCAAGATACGCTGCAGCCGCCGCTACCGCCCTGCGCGCCAAAGGCAAGGATCTGATAGGTGTCGGTGGTCGGCACCGTGAAGTCGACGAGGCTTCCGGAATAGGTGAAGTCGAACAGCGTAGCGTTGGCAGCTGACCCCGCCGCGCCGATCGCCAGGAATGCCGCCCCAGTCAAGAATAGCCGTTTCATTTTCCCTCCCTCGCCGAAACCAAGACTCTGCCGGTTCAATTCGCGCAGTATCTTCTTGATGGTGAGGAAATTAAACCTGCAAGTATGGTTAATGAGAGGCTTCTATGGACACAAAATTATCTCGGGTTCAGGAGAGCTGGAGAGAAGCCGCACGGGGCAAAACGCTGGCCCGGATTTTTCCGAGGGGCGGCGCGTAGGCAGGAGGTGGGCAATTTCACGAGCGTTGCGTCCCGAGAGGTGCGGTGGACTGCTGTCCGCAACCGCGGACACGGCGCGGGCGAAAGCTTGGCAGGTGCTCAAATTGGGCGGCGACAGCCGTCCACAGCGCGAGAGCTGCTACCTATGCGTTACCTCGGTCCCGGTATGCCCTGCAATGCGGCAGCATAACTGTCTGAAAAGGTTGGCGCACCCGGCGAGATTCGAACTCACGACCTCTGCCTTCGGAGGGCAGCGCGCGGCTATGATTTCCGCGGGCTACAAGGGTTAATCCCCCGGTTTTCCCCCGGCGCCTAAAGGTGCGCCGCCTTGATCACGCCCGCCTCGCGCGCGAGCTCGGCCTCGAGATCCCGCGCGCCGGCCTCCTCCAGCATGTAGCGCAGCGCGACCCAGACCGGGCCGGGGACCCTGCGGTCGCCCGCCTCCCATTTGCGCACCGTGCGGCCGCTGCCGACCTGCGCAGCCGGCGCAATCGATCCACCACTCCTGCCAGATCTTGCCGCGCGCCGGATGCCGAACCGGTGGAACCAGCGCCCTCAGCCGCATGGAACGCCTGCAGAACCGGTCTTTATTTTCCCCCATTTTTCCCCCAGTTTCCCCCGTGAACCGGGTCCGATTAAGGCATTTTTTGCCCTTTTTGGTCCCGTTCTGTCCACTTCGCGGCTTCCACCGCCAACCCCAAAAATCCCAACAATTCCGCGGATTTCCTAGCTTTTTTTGTGGCGCACCCGGCGAGATTCGAACTCACGACCTCTGCCTTCGGAGGGCAGCGCTCTATCCAGCTGAGCTACGGGTGCCGCGCATGGTCTCGTACGACCCCGCGGGATGGATACAGCCCGAAAGCAGCGAGGGCAAGGAGAGATCTTCGTTGGGTGAGTTGGGCCGGCGTTCGGCTGAGCGGGCGTTTCAACTTTTGGAAAAGATTTTGCTGCAGAGTTTACGGCCGATGCAGCAACGGACCATTGGGTTGCAAAAGTCGGGTCGAAATGAGCGGGTCGAGGGCGTCGCCATGCATTCGCCGCAATTTTCTCGGCAAGTCGGTGACGGACCGAGCCCGAGGGGCGCACAACCGACGCGCCTAGGGGGATAAATGGATCTTCAGCTGGCCGAAAAGCCGCGGCATCGCCGCGGCCTTTCGATCGATCAGAGCGTGCTCGAAAAATTGGAGCGGCGCCTTGGACGGTTGCACGCGCGACAGCGGCTCGGTATCGAGGACGAGCGCGAAGGCCGGGTATTCGGCCAGGGCATCAATTTCTTTCATCCCGAGAACTGGCATCGCAGCGCATCCGTCATTCGGACGGCGTTAATGGTGACCGGGCTCTACTGGCGGGCCCGCAAAAACGCCGAAAACATTCAAATTCGGCGCCATGACCTCCGCTCGCCCGAGGTGCCAGCCTCGTTCGACGGGTTTACGATCCTTCATCTCAGCGATTTGCATGCCGACATGAACGACGGGGCGATGCGCCGCCTGATGGAGCTGCTGCCGACACTCTCCTACGATGTCTGCGTTCTGACCGGCGATTACCGCGGAAAGACCTACGGTCCGTACCAAGGAGCGATAGACGGCTTGGCGCGGGTGCGCGAGCGCCTCGAGGGTCCGGTTTATGGCGTCCTGGGCAACCATGACACAATCCGCATGGTCCCGAGGTTGGAGGAGATCGGGATTCGTATGCTGCTCAACGAGTCCGAGGCAATCGAGCGGGGCGGGGAGCACATCCACCTCGTCGGCATCGACGATGCCCATTATTACCGGGTGGACAATATCGAGAAGGCGGCATCGAGCGTGCCCGCCGCGGATTTTTCGATCTTGTTGTCTCATACCCCGGAGATCTATCGGCAGGCCGCGCATGCGGGATTCCAGCTACTGCTCAGCGGTCATACCCACGGCGGCCAGATCTGTCTGCCCGGCGCCATTCCGATCATCCTCAATTCGGTGCTGCCGAGGCGCATGGGGGCCGGCGCCTGGACCTATCACGACATGATCGGGTACACCTCGGTCGGGGTCGGCTCCTGCATTCTCCCGGTGCGGCTCAACTGCCCTCCGGAAATCACACTGCATCGTTTGCTGCGCGATCGTCGGGCGCTTTAATCCAAAATCTCGGTTTAGTACGGCCGATCGCGCAGGCGGACGGCGTAGAGCAGCCGCGAGAGCACCACCTCCCCGACAACGAACATCACGACGCAAACCACAATATCGGCGGCCGTCAACGCCAACAGATCGCGGCAGGCGAGCAAGGGCAGAAGCGATTCCGGAATCTGGTCTAGACCGCTCGCCCGGCTGCTCGACGGCAGGCCGAGGCGGCGTTTGCAAAAGCTCGAAAAGAGGTCGCCGGCCATCGCGAAGGTGCCGATCAGAAGACCGATCTTCCAATCAAAGCCGACGAGGGGCGCGCCCGCCGTCGTCACCAGCACGGCCAGGACGACGCCGCGTATCGTTTTCGAGCGGCCGAATACCGGCCGTCCGTCGGCAAATGTGACATGGCCGTCGAGCGGGTAGAGATAACGGCTGCCGAGAACTTTCTTGGCGATGACCGGCGTGCCGTTGGCCAGCATCAGCAAGATCAACAACTGCAGGACGATGACCGGGTGCATCTTGTCAGCGCGCGTTTAGCGACAGTTGGCTGCCGTTGCGCGAGAACGCCTCCGCCGCAATGCGGTCGGCACCCGAGGGCAGCGGCGCGGCCGGCGCGAGCACCCAGTTCGCGACATCGGCGGTCACAATCGGCCCTTCGAGATCGCGCAGCAGCATGTGGTAGCCGTCCTTGTACCAGGCGAGCTTTGCGCGGTGGCGGCACTCCGGTGGCAAACTGCTTACAAAATGCCGGATCGGCGTTTTCGGCACGATTTCGTCCTTCGCGCCGTACATCACCAGCAGCGGCACGTCGAGCAACGATGCCGAATCGAGCGCGGCATCCATCAGATCGACCAGGCCGTAGATCGTATCGATCCGGGTTTCCTTGATGACCAGCGGGTCGTGTGACAAGGCGCGCAGCATCGCGATGTTGTCGGATGGCTTTATCTCGAGGCCGCGACCGGTCAAGGTGAGCCCCGGCGCCACGCGAACGGCGGCCCACAGGGCCAGCCGGGGCAAGAGGTCCATCGTCGCGCGCCCCCACACCGCCGGCGCGGTCAGGATGACGCCGTCGACATCGGGAACCGGTGTAGCGCTCTCGCCCGTCATTGCCACGACCGCCACCGCACCGCCCATGCTGTCCCCGAGGAGGTAGAGCGGCACTCCCGGGTAGAGACGGCGCAGTATTTGAGAGGCCGTCGCGGCATCGGCGGCGAGCGCCGCACGGCCCGGCCAAAACCCTCGCTCGGGTGCGGCGCCAAAGCCGCGCTGGTCATAGGCGTAAGTCGCGATTCCAAGCTTGGCCCAGGCTTCGCCCGGGCCCTCGAAGGCATTGCTGTAGTCGTTGAACCCGTGCAGGGCGAGGATCACCGCCTTGACCTGGCCATTACCTCCTGGCGGCAGCCATTTGCGGAGCGGCAGCACTTGGCCGTCGGCAGCGACAAAGCTCGCTCGGGCAAAATGCGGGGTCGGGTGCGGCTCGGATGCGGCCCGCACAGTGCCGATGCCGGTGAGCCGGGCATCCTCGTCGATTGTGGGCGCGCAGCCAGCCGACAGCAGCAAAGCGGCCGCCATCCAACCCCCACAAAGGCCGCAAACTATCCGTCGCCAGCCGCTCACGCGTTCTCGTCGATGCCGCAAGCGCGAATCTGCTTGCTGGAGGGGATCGTTGATTGTGGAGCGGCAAAGCGTATCATCATGCTTGTCAGACGGTCAGCCGCGCGGGCCAGCACCCAAACCATTTCCCAGTCGCATATGGGCCCTTTCGAAACCATCTACATTAACGAGACGGTTGCTGCCTGCAATGGTGGCGGTGGAGTGCTCGGCCACCCTAGAGTCTTTCTCAATCTCGGGCGCGACGGTAAGGTCGAATGCCCTTATTGCTCCCGTCTCTTTGTCAACCGCGCGATGCAAGAACCCGCTCCGAGTGAGGCGACCACGCCGACGAAGGTATCCGAAGAGCGCAATCTTTGAGTGAAGGAACCGTGGACGAGATCATCGAACCGGTCGTTTCCGAGCCACGCCCGGAAGCCGCTGCGCGCGCCCCTTCGGCAACGCCGCACCACGTATATCTGATCGACGGCTCGGGCTTCATCTTCCGGGCCTATTTTGCGCGCGCCAAGGATCCCAAGGCAGAGCGGTTCCAGCGTCAATCCGATGGCATGGCGACGGAAGTCGTCATGCATTTCAGCAATATGCTGGACAAATACCTGAGGGATACCGACGCCGACCACATAGCCGTAATCTTCGACGCTTCCGGCCGCAGCTTCCGCAACGAGATCTACGATCAGTACAAGGCGAACCGCCGGGAGATGCCCGATGATCTCGCGCCGCAACTCGCGCATGTGCGGCAGGCGGCGGACGCCTTCGGCGTCTGCCGGATCGAGATGGAGGGCTTCGAGGCCGACGATCTGATCGCCACCTACGCCCGTCATGCTGTCGAGGCCGGCGCCAAGGTGACCATCCTGTCGTCCGACAAGGACATGATGCAGCTGGTCTCGGATGACCGAGTGATGATGCGCGATCCGATGACGGACCGGCCCATCGGCGAAACCGAGGTGCGGGAGAAATTTGGCGTCGGGCCCGACAAGGTAATCGACGTGCAGGCGCTGTGCGGCGACAGCACCGACAACGTGCCGGGCGTACCCGGCATCGGGGTCAAGACTGCAGCCGAACTGATCAATGCCTATGGCGACCTCGAGATGTTGCTTGCCCATGCCGGGGAGATCAAACAACCGAAGCGCCGCGAGACGTTAATCGAAAACGAGGCGAAGGCGCGGTTATCGAAGGAGCTGGTAAAACTAGACAATAAGGTGCCGTTGCCGTGCCCGTTATCGGCACTCAAGGTTAAGCCATACGACCCAGAAAAGCTTTTTCCATTTCTGGATGAAATGGAGTTGCGCGCTCTCAAATCGCGCATCGCGCGGCGTCTCGACGTAACTGCACCCATCCCAACCGGGCCGATGGAGCCGGCGATCCCGGAGATCCCACCCTTCACCACGCCGCGCACCTATGCCCTGGTCGACATGGTCGAGGGCCTCGACCACTGGATCGAGGCGGCGCAGCAGGCGGGGACGGTCGCGATCTGGCCGGTGGCGAGCAGCATCGCCGGCACGCGCCCGGCCCTATGCGGGATTGGGCTGGCCTTGGCGCCCGGCCTTGCCGCCTACGTCCCGGTCGGCCACTGCGCGCCGGAAGCTCAGGCGCCCTCGCTGCCGCTCGGCGATCCCCTCACCTACCAGCCCCCACCCCAACCCTCCCCCGCGAGCGGGGGAGGGTTGGGTGGGGGCTGGTCCCCCCTCTCCCGCAATGCGGAAGAGGGGGCCGACCCCCGGATCGCAGTCGGGGGAGCCGGGTGAGGGTAGGCTGACGCCGGAGCTCGCGCTCGAGCGGCTGCGCCCGCTCTTCGAGGATCCCGGGGTTCTCAAGATCGGCCACGACGTGAAGACCGGGGCGCACCTGCTGTCGCGCTACGGCGTCAAACTCGCGCCCTACGATTGCACGATGCTGATGTCCTACGTGCTCGACGGCGGCCAGTTCGAGCACACGATCGATAGCCTCGTCCGGCGCTGCTTCGAGCACGACCTCGCGCCACTTAAGGAGCTGGTCGGCACCGGCAAGAGCCTGATCGCCTTCGCCAAGGTACAGCCGGAGAAGGCACGCGACTTCGCGGCCGAGCGGGCCGACGCGGTGCTGCGCCTGCATATGCTTCTGAAGGCGAGGCTCGTGCGCGACAGGATGACCGCCTTCTACGAGACGATCGAGCGGCCGCTCGTGCCGGTCGTCGCGGCGATGGAGCGCGAGGGCATCAAGGTCGACCCGGTGGCCCTCGCGGAGCTGTCGCGCGATTTCACCCGCCGCATCGCCGATCTCGAGCAGGCGATCTTCCGGGCCGTCGGCAACGACTTCAACATCGGCTCGACCAAGCAGCTCGGCGACGTGTTGTTCGAGAAGCTCGGGCTGCCCGGCGGCAAGAAGGGCAAGACCGGCGCCTACGGCACCGACGCCTCGATCCTCGAGGAGCTGGCACCCTTGCACGAGGTGCCGGGGCATGTCCTCGAATGGCGCCAGCTGACCAAGCTCAAATCGACCTATGCCGATGCGCTGGCCGAGGAAATCGATCGCGAGAGCGGGCGAGTACACACCTCTTATGCACTCGCGGTCGCGGCCACCGGACGGTTCTCGTCGAACAATCCCAACCTGCAGAACATCCCGATCCGCACCGAGGAAGGCCGCCGGATCCGCCATGCCTTTGTCGCCGAGCCCGGGCACCTGCTGCTGTCGGCCGACTACAGCCAGATCGAGTTGCGTCTCGCCGCCCATGTCGCCGACGTGCCCGAACTGGAGCAAGCGTTCCGCGATGGCGTCGACATTCACGCGCTGACCGCGAGCCAGGTGTTCGGCGTGCCGCTCGCCGCGATGGACGCCAATACGAGGCGGCGCGCCAAGGCGATCAATTTCGGGATCATTTATGGCATCAGCGCCTTTGGCCTCGGGGCACAGATCGGGGTGCCGCAGGCCGAGGCGGGCGCCTATATCCGCGCCTATTTCGAGCGCTTCCCGGCGATCCGCGCCTATATGGAGCGGATCAAGACCGATTGCCGCCGCACCGGCTATGTCGAGACGATCTTCGGGCGCAAATGCTGGATCCCCGGCATCCGCGACGCCAACCCGGCACGCCGCGCCGGCGCCGAGCGGCAGGCCATCAACGCGCCCCTGCAGGGCTCGGCCGCCGACATCATCAAGCGTGCCATGGCGCGCATTCCGGCAGCCCTCGCCGGCGAACACCTGCGCGCTCGCATGCTGCTGCAGGTCCACGACGAACTGCTGTTCGAGGTCCCGGAAAGCGAAGTCGAAGCCACCGCTCAGGTGGTCAGAGCGGTGATGGAGGGCTCCTGCGCCCCCCATTGCGAGCTCTCGGTGCCGCTTGCCGTCGAGACCGGCTGGGCGCGAAGCTGGGACGAAGCGCACTAAAAAATCGGCCGGGCGCGAGGCCCGGCAGATCGAGGGTCATTGCGGTTGTTCGGCTTGGGGTTAGTCGCGCCGGGTGCCGAGCAGCTGCATCAGCATCATGAACAGGTTGATGAAGTCGAGGTAGAGCCGCAGACGCGCCCATGATCGCCTTTTTGCTGGCGATCTCGGAACCGTCGCCCTCGTAATACATCTCCTTGATCTGCTGCGTATCGTACGCGGTCAGGCCGGTGAAGACGAGAACGCCGATCACCGAGATCGCAAACTGCAGCGCCGTCGAGCCGATGAAGAGGTTGACCAGGGACGCGATGACGATTCCGATCAGCCCCATAAACAGAAATGAGCCAAACTGCGACAAGTCACGCTGCGTCGTGTAGCCGTAAAGGCTCATCGCGGCAAAAGTGCCGGCTGTGATGAAGAACACGCGCGCGACGCTCGCCCCGGTGAAGACCAGGAACACCATGGCGAGGGACAGACCCATCAGCCCGGCATAGAGCCAGAAGACGAGCTGCAAGTGCTGGCCTGCATCCGCTGCACGCCAAAGCTCATCAGCATCACGAGGCCGAGCGGCGCGAGAATGACGAGCCAGATCAGCGGTGTCCGAGCGATCAACTCGTAGAAACCCGAATAGGCTGCGACATAGGCCACGATCCCGGTGAGCGCGAGCCCCGACGCCATATAATTGTAAACGCGGAGCATGTAATCCCGAAGGCCGACATCGATGCCGACCTGGGCGTCCGCCGACCGCACCGTCCAGCGGGGCTGCGAACCTAAAGCCATAAATCCCCTCCAAGGAGAGAAGCGAGAGCGAGGGATATTCCTCACGCGCCCGATATTGGCACAAAACAGGATCTTTTCAATAAGCACCCACAGAGGCGTGCCAAGGTCCTCTAAGGGAGGGCTATTCGTTCCGTAGATAGGAAGCCGGCTTGGCGCCGAGCGCACGCCAGGTTCCGGCAAAACCCAGCGCTGCGGTCAGCACCGCCGCGAGGGTCACCGTCCACAGCAGCGGGGCCGGCAGGAACGTCCAATCGAGCTTCATCAGCCGGGTCACCAGGAAATAGGCGGCGATGGTGCCGAGGGCGCCGGCCAGCAGGGCGGCGAGCACGCCGGTAATGCCGTTCTCGATCAGAAAGGCCCGTGTGATCACGCCGCGCGTACCGCCCAACACCTTGAGCACGACTGCATCGTAGACCCTGCGCCGATGCCCGGCTGCGACCGCGCCGCCAAGGACGAGCGCCCCGGCGCCAACCGTCACCAGCGCGGTCAGGCGAACCGCACTCCCGATCATGCCGATAATGCGATTGACCGCGTCGAGGGCCTCGCGGACATGAATCGCCGAGATATTGGGGAAGCGCTCGGTCACCGCGCGCGCCAGGTCTTCCTCCTCGGCCTGCGGCAGGTAGACGGCAGCGAGATGGGTCTGCGGCGCGTGCTCGAGCGTTCCCGGCGCAAACACCATGACAAAGTTGATGCCGAGCCGCTCCCAGTCGATCGAGCGTAGATTGGCGATCCTGGCGGTGATCTCGCGGCCGAGGAGGTTTACCGTCAGCGTGTCCCCGACTTTCAGCCCCATGCCGCGGGCTAGCGCCTCGTCAAATGACACGAGCGGCGGGCCTTGATAATCGAACGGCCACCAAGTGCCGGCAACGAGGCGCGAGCCTTGCGGCATGCTCGCGGAATAAGTGAGGCCGCGGTCGCTGCGCAGAGCCCACTGCGCCTCCGGCGCGACCGCCGCGTCTTCGACCGGCACGCCGTTCAGCCGGGTAATGCGGCCGCGCATCATCGGCACCTGATCGAAGCGTGCTCCGGGGCTGGCGCCTACCAGCGCATCAAAGCCGGCGAGCTGATCGGGCTGGATATCGATGAAGAAAAAGGCCGGGGCCTCGGCCGGCACTTTGGTCTCGACCTCATGCGAAAGATTGGCCTCGACGAGCGCGACGGCGACCAGCACGGTAAGCCCGATCCCGACCGAAAGCACGATTTGCGCAGTCGGGGCTCCCGGGCGATGCAAATTGGCGAGCGCGAGGCGCAGCACCGGCCGACGCGGCCGGCCGAGCTGCCGCGCTACCCAGAGGATCGCCGCCCCCGCCGCCCGGAACAATGCAAAGGCGGCAATCGCGCCGGCCACGAACCACAGCGCGACATTCCGGTCGTGCGCGGTAACGACGGCCAGAGCTGCGAGCCCGAGCGCCAGGACCGCCGTCGCCCCGACTATGCCAGGAGGGATACGGCGCCGCGCCCGATCGACGCTGTCGCGGAACAGCGCTCCGGCGGAAATCCGGCCAATTCCGGCGAGCGGCCAGAGCGAGAAAACCAGTGTTGTCAAAAGCCCGAACAGCGCCGCCAGGGCCAGCGGCGCCGGATGGATCGCAAAACGAATGGAAACCGGGAGCACTCCGGCCAACAGAGGCGCGGCGGCGATCGGCGCCAGAGCACCGAGGGCGAGCGCGACGGCGATGCCGAGGACAGCGAGCCCCAAGACTTCGAAGAGATAGGCGGCGAAGACGAGGCGATTCGAGGCTCCCAGACATTTTAGGGTCGCTATTGTCGCGGTCTTCCCGGCGATATAATTGCCGATCGCATTGCCGATCCCGACGCCGCCGACCAGCAGAGATGTCAGCCCGACCAGGCTGAGAAACAGACCGACGCGATCGATCAATCGCTGCAACGATGGCGAGGCCTCGCCAAAGCTGCGGATCTGCCAGCCCGCCTCAGGGAACGCGGCTCGTGCCGAATTAGCCCAGGCCGCCGCGTCAACCCCGGGAGGGAGCCGCAGCCGATAACGATATGTCACCAGCGCACCGGGCTGGATCAGCCCGGTTGCGGCGAGCGCCTCGCTGGAGATCAGCACGCGCGGCCCAAAAATGAGGCCCCCCGTTGCGGCATCGGGCTCGCGCACAATGGTGGCGCGGATCTGCAAGACCGCCTCGCCGATCTTCATCCGCTCGCCGATCGTCAGGCCGAGCCGGCCGAGAATGGCGGGGTCGACCGCCGCTCCGTAACTGCCGTCGCGCGCGCCGAGCGCGGCGTCGAGGCTCTGCGCCGGCGAGAGGACGACCGCACCGTAGAGCGGGTAGGCCGCGTCGACGGCCTTCAACTCGATCAGGCTGCGCCGGGCGCCGTCCTCGGTGCGCGCCATTGCCCGCATCGTTGCCGCTTTGGACACCGAGCCGCTCTTTGCCAGAAATTCTCGTTCATTATCGTCGGCCGGACGATAGGCCAGCCGCGCCTCAGCGTCGCCGCCGAGCAGGTCTCGGGCATCCGCCTTTATCGCAGCGGTGACCGAGGCGGCGATCGAGCCGATGGCGGCAATAGCGGTCACACCGAGGACGAGGCAGCCGAGAAAGACGCCGAGGCCGCTCATGCCGCCGCGCAGCTCGCGCCGGGCGAGCCGGAGAGCGTAGAAAGGCGAGGCCGAGGTCAACGCACTTGCCGGACGGCGGCGACCCGGGCTCGGGCGATGCTTCGATCTTCGATGATCCTGCCGTCCATCAGCCGAACTTGGCGCTCGCACCGTTCGGCTATGGCGGGATCATGGGTGACCAGCAGCAGGGTCGTCCCGTGCCGGGCGTGTTGTTCGAATAGACAATCGATGACGAGGCCTCCGGTGGTACCGTCGAGGTTCCCGGTCGGCTCGTCGGCGAGCAACAGCTTCGGTCCGGCGATAAAGGCTCGGGCGATCGCCACTCGCTGCTGCTCACCGCCCGACAGTTGGCCGGGATAATGGGTCAGGCGGTGGCCGAGGCCGACCGTCGCGAGGGCTTGCGAAGCGGCGGCAAATGCGTCGGCACGGCCGCCAAGCTCGAGCGGGATCGCGACATTTTCCAGGGCCGTCATCGTGGGCAACAGGTGAAAGGATTGGAAAACGATGCCGATCCGAACGCGGCGGAACCGGGCGAGCGCATCCTCATTGAGGCCGCCGAGCTCGACCCCGTCGATGCGTACTTGCCCGGAACTCGGCCGCTCCAATCCGCCGAGCACCATCATCAATGTGGATTTCCCGGAACCGGACGGGCCGACGATACTCACCGTCTCGCCCGCCCCGATCTCGAGCGAGATTCCGCGGAGAATGTTGACGGGACCGGCGGCGCTCCCCAGTGTTAGGTGAACATCGTCCAGCATCACGAGCGGGCCGCCGGGATGAAGCGAGGTGGTCATACTCCGTCCGAACCAGGAAGGGCGGCCGGCCGCCAAAACCTCCGACCATATGGCGCGCTCACCCGTGCTTTCAACGCGGTGCGAGACCACGCCTATTCCCCGCTGCACAAGGTGCCCCTCACCCCGACCCTCTCCCCCACCCTTCCCTCCCCCGCGAGCGGGGGAGGGTCAGGGTGGGGGCAAGCGGGGCGAGGGGGAAGATGGCAACACTCGCTCGCCCCGCGCTTGCGGGGAGAGGGTCGGGGTGAGGGGCTCTGCGCCAGGCTCGCTCCTACCGTAATTTTGGTGGTCCTGATGTCCGTGGCTTCACCGGTTATGGCGCGAGTTCCGGTAATCCTCGATTTTGGCGACAGCCTCACCGCCGGTTACGGTGTGCCGGCCGGACAAGCCTTTCCGGCGCGGCTCGAGGCGTGGCTGCACGCACGCGGGATCGCCGCGCGGGTGGTCAATGCCGGGGTGTCCGGCGATACCACGGCGGGCGGCTTGACACGCCTCGACTGGGCGCTCGCCGACAAGCCCGACCTCGTCATCCTGGCGCTCGGCTCTAATGACGCGTTGCGCGGCATCGAGCCTTCGACCGTGCGCGACAATCTCGATAAAATGATCGGCAAGATAGAGGCCACCGGCGCGAAAGTGCTGCTTCTCGGCATGCTTGCGCCGCCGAATTGGGGGGACGAGTATAAGCGCGCGTTCGACCAAATCTTTCCCGAGCTTGCACATCTCCACCATCTGCCGCTCTATCCGTTTTTCCTCGAGGGTGTGGCGATGAACCCGGAACTCAACCAAGCCGACGGCCTCCATCCGAACGAAAAGGGCGTCGCCGTGCTCGTGGATAGAATAGCGCCTGTCGTCGCCGGGATGATCGGAGGAGCGTCGTGAGCACGCAGTTTGCTGCCGCTGTTGCGACCGGAGACCCGGTCAGCCTCGTACCACGATGCGTCGCCGGGATCCCGGCGATCAAGGGAGCCAATCTCGGGATACTGTATCTGAGCGAGCCGGCTGCCCCGGCTCTTCCCCAACTCGTCCATGCGCTTACCGAGCGCACCGGGATCCGTTCCTGGGTCGGCGGCGTAGGGTTGGGTGTCTGCTCGGCGGAGGATGAAATTTTCGACGAGCCGGCGGCGGTTGCGATGACGGCCGTTTTGCCGCCGGACAGTTTTCGCATCTTTTCGGCGACCGATAATCCGGGTTCGGAGCTGCCGCGCCGGCATTCTGCCTGGATCGAGGCGTCGCAGCCGGCGTTGGCGCTCGTCCATGCCGATCCGCGCTGTCCCGATTTGGCAAAGGCCGCAATCGATCTAGCGACGGCGAGCGGCGCCTTTCTGGTCGGCGGTCTCGTATCGCACCGCTGCGCCAGCCCACTGTTGGGCCGCGCCCCCAACGAAGAAGCTGGCGACGAAGAAGACGGCCTCGGCGGCAACGGGTTCGCCGGCCTGATGCTGGCCCCCGGAGTTGCCGTTGCCACCGGGCTGACCCAGGGCTGCATGCCGATCGGGCCGGTGCACCGGATCGACGAGGCGCGCGACAACGTCGTCATGGTCATCGATGGACGCCCGGCGCTGACCGTGTTCACCGAGGATATCGGACCCAAGCTCGCCGGCGATTTGCGGCGCGTCGGCGGACTGATCTTCGCTGGCCTGCCCGTGCCCGGTTCGGATACCGGGGATTATCTCGTGCGCAATCTGATGGCGATCGACCCGGGCCGGGGCTGGCTGGTGCTGGGTGCGGAGATTGCGGCGGGCGATCCGATCGTGTTCTGCCGCCGCGATCCCGAGAGCGCGCGCCGAGACATGGTCCGCATGGTGAGCCAACTCGCCGGGCGGCTCAGTGGCCTGCCAAAGGCGGGAATTTATGTCAGTTGCGTCGCTCGGGGGGCCGCATTGTTCGGTGAACCCGGAGTGGAGACCGCGCTCATCCGAGAGGGTCTGGGCGAGTTTCCGTTGATCGGCTTTTTCGCCAATGGCGAGATCTCGCGCGATCGCCTCTATGGCCATACCGGTGTGCTCACGCTCTTTACTTGAGGAGGGCTGACCGGGAGCTGTGGGCGGATGGCATGTTGCGTCTTTTTGTCGGGATCGGCTTCCCGCCGGAACTCAAGCTGCGGCTGTCGTTGCTGTGCTCGGGGGTACCGGGTGCGAAATGGGTCGACCCCGGCAACTTCCACCTGACGCTGCGTTTCATCGGTGAAATCGGCGAGGATGTTGCGGCCGATATCGATGACGCGCTGTCGCGATTGCGCGCGCGCCGCTTCACATTAGAGATTACCGGGACAGGCGTGTTCGCGGGGGAAAAGCCGCGCAGTCTTTGGGCCGGAGTTGAGCGCAGTCCTGAGCTCACCCGGTTGCGCGACAAGGTCGAGCAGGCGCTGATCCGCGTCGGCTTGGCGCCGGAGCCGCGCAAATTTTCGCCTCACGTCACCTTGGCGCGGCTTCGCGATTCGCCGCCCGACAAGTTGCGCGAGTTTCTCGTGGCCCACGCGCAGTTCCGCGCCGACCCCCTTCGGGTCGAAGGTTTCAGCTTGATCGCGAGCTTCCAGACCAAGTCCGGCTCGGTCTATGAGGACCAGGCCGATTACCCTCTGCTCTGATGACCGGCGGGAAAGGGACATCGCATGGCGTATTGGCTGCTCAAATCGGAACCGTCGAGTTATTCGTGGGATCAGTTGATGGCGGATGGCCAGACGCATTGGGATGGGGTGCGCAATGCGCAGGCGCTGAACAATTTGCGGGCGATGAAGCTGGGCGACCGCGTTTTCTTCTATCATTCGAACGAGGGCAAAGAGATCGTCGGGGTCGCGGAAGTCGTCAGAACATTCTACCCCGATCCCGCAGATAAGAGCGGCAGGCTCGGCATGGTCGACATCAAGCCCGTAATGCCGGTAGCGACCCCGGTGGGCCTAAAGGCGATGAGGGCCAATCCTGAGCTCTCTGATCTTTCCCTGCTAAAGCAATCGCGACTGTCCGTCTGCCCCATTAGCGAAAGAGAATGGTCGACGCTGTGCACAATGATGGGCATTCCCGCTGACAATGAAGCCGCCAAAAGCATTTGATCGTCAAATTTCCGTCCTATTTACGATATGTTACATCGGATTTACAAAAGTTTACCTCTCGTACTTCAAAAACGGCGGCATCCTCCAGCAATCAATTTTCAGCAAGCGAGGATTTGCGGAGAAGGGCTGACATGCTGGATTACTGTGTTGAAATTGCGGCAAGCCCGCCGCACAGCGTAGTTGCCGGATTTCCCGGCGCCGTTCGGCGACACCTCGCCATTGTCGACCAAAGCCAATTGCGCTCCGACTGCCTTAAACTGGCGCTCGGCATGCAGCCCAGGCGCTGGCGTGTAACGGATGTCGCCACGGTTTCCGAGCTGATTTAGCGGGTGCTGCGTCGCGAGGAGTTCGATGTGATCCTGCTCGGTGGATCGACGTGCTCGCAGATCGATCTCGGCGACATTTCCTCTCTGGCCGCGGCGGCCCCCCACACGCCGATCCTCGTCGCCGCAGACTGCGACGACCCGGCGCGGGCGCACAGGATCTTGCGCACCGGTGCACGCGGTTTCTTGCCGGCGAGCCATAGTCTCAAAGTTTTGATCGGCGCGCTCGAGCGCGTCCGCAATGGCGGCACCTACGTGCCGCTGACATTGACCGAGGCGGCCCCGACCGCCGAGCGCGCCCCATGGATCGCGCTGACGCGCCGCCAGTGCGATGTCCTCGCGCTGATCGCCCAGGGCAAAGCGAACAAGGTGATCGCGGACGCGCTCAACATGTCTGAAAGCACGGTCAAGGCGCACGTCAAGCAGATTATACGGCGCCTCAATGTCGCCAACCGGACGCAGGCGGCGCTGCTCGCGACGCGCACCGGCGCCGGACATTAAGGGCCAAGCCGCGCGACGGGTATTGTAAGCGCTTAGCGGGGCGGAGTATCCTCGACGGACAGTCCGGCGCGAGGCCAGCGCCGGCAGCCGAGGAGGAAACACGCCATGTCCGGGCGGACCGTCTTCCCCGTTTCTGCCCATCCGCAGGTGGGCAAGATCAGCGAGGCCGAATATTTCCGGCTCTACCAAGAATTGGTCGCCGATCCCGACCGATTTTGGGCTGAGCACGGCAAGCGCATCGATTGGATCAAGCCATTCACCAAGGTAAGGAACTCCGGGTTCGAGGGCGATGTGCACATTGCCTGGTACGAGGACGGGACGCTCAACGCATCGTATAACTGCATCGATCGCCATTTGCCGAAGCGCGCCGAGCAAACTGCGATCCTGTGGGAGGGCGACGATCCGGGCGAGGAAAGGCGGGTCACCTACCGCGAGTTGCACGAGGCGGTGTGCCGGCTCGCCAATGTGCTGAAGGCACGGGGTGTCCGAAAGGGCGATCGGGTTACGATTTATCTCCCGATGATCCCCGAGGCCGCGATCGCGATGCTCGCTTGCGCCCGCATCGGTGCGATCCATTCCGTCGTCTTCGGCGGTTTCTCGCCCGACAGCCTCGTCGGGCGGATACAAGATTGCCGCTCGACCGTGCTGATCACCGCCGATGAGGGCCGCCGTGGCGGTCGGGCGATACCGCTGAAGCGCAACGCCGACAACGCGCTGCGGCACTGCCCGGAGGTGCGGGACGTTGTCGTCGTCCGTCACACCGGCGGCAACATCGACTGGGTAGAGGGCCGCGACCTCTGGTACCACGAAGTCTGCGCCACCGCCTCGCCCGATTGCCCCGCAGAGGAAATGTCGGCCGAGGACCCGCTCTTCATCCTCTACACTTCGGGCTCGACCGGACAGCCGAAAGGGGTACTGCATACCACCGGCGGCTACCTCGTCTATACTTCGATGACGCACGAATACGTGTTCGACTATCGTGAGGGCGAAGTCTATTGGTGCACCGCAGATGTCGGTTGGGTCACCGGGCACAGCTACATTGTCTACGGACCGCTCGCCAACGGCGCGACAACCTTGATATTCGAGGGCGTGCCCAACTACCCCGACCCATCGAGGTTCTGGCAGGTCGTCGATAAGCACGACGTGCGGATCTTCTATACCGCGCCGACCGCAATCCGCGCGCTGATGCGCGAGGGCGAAGAGTATGTCCGGCGCACGAGCCGGCGTTCACTGCGGATCCTCGGCACTGTCGGCGAACCGATCAACCCCGAGGCGTGGCTGTGGTACTACGATCATGTCGGCGAGCAACGCTGCCCGGTCGTCGACACTTGGTGGCAGACCGAAACCGGCGGTATCCTGATCACCCCGATACCTGGCGCGACACCATTGAAGCCGGGATCGGCGACACGGCCCTTCTTCGGCATCGAACCGGTAATCGTCGACAACGACCACAACGTGGTCGACGGCCCTGGCGAAGGAAATCTCTGTATCGCCAGCGCTTGGCCCGGGATGATGCGCACGGTTTTCGGCGATCACCGGCGTTTCGTGCAGACTTATTTCTCTACTTTTCCGGGGCTCTATTTCACCGGCGACGGCGCCCGGCGGGACGAGGACAATTTCTATTGGCTCACCGGACGAGTGGACGATGTCATCAATGTCGCCGGTCATCGCCTCGGCACGGCCGAGATCGAAAGCGCGCTGGTCGCCCATCCAAAGGTCGCGGAAGCTGCCGTCGTCGGATTCCCGCACGACATCAAGGGCCAAGGCATCTATGCCTACGTGACCTTAAAGGTCAATGAGACCCCGAGCGAGGAGCTGCGGCGCGAGCTCGTGGCCTGGGTGCGACAGGAGATCAGCCCGATTGCCGCTCCCGACCTGTTGCAATGGGCGCCGGGCCTGCCCAAGACCCGCTCCGGCAAGATCATGCGGCGAATTCTCCGCAAGATCGCCGCCAATGAGCACGATGCCCTCGGGGATATCACAACCTTGGCCGACCCCGCAGTCGTCGATGAGCTCGTCGACAACCGCGTTAACCGGATACCATAACCCTTCGCGGCGAAAAAAGCTTTCATTTCGAGGGCAAGAGCGTCATTCCGGGACGGCGGCCTGTGGGCCGGGCCCGGAAAGACCTGACGAATAATCGGCCGTTTTCAGCCCGGATGGCGCATGCCCGGCTTCCTTAGCCCAGCGCGTGGCGGAGCTGGCGGCTGGCGACAACCAGCATTGCAAGGTCGGGACTGGCAGTAACACGCAGCTCCCTAACCAATGGCTCGGCAGGCGCAAGCGCTGCCGCGTGCGCAGCAGACCACGCGGCAATCGGATCTTCCGGTTGGGTTGAGCTGCTGCTCGCCAATATGCGAGCTGCGAGATCGGCCTGCAGCGCAAACAGATCGTCGATCGTCGCTTCGACCGCCTGCTTCTGCCAGGGGGTCTCGGCCCGCAGACGGCGCGCAGCTATTCGCATCTCGTCGAGCGCGAACTGGGCGCCGACCGCGTAATACACCCGGGCGGCTTGGTCGAGCTCTTGTCCCGAGCGCTCCGCCAGATCGGCGATGTCGAGCGCCGCGGCGAGAAACATCGTTCCGCCGATGCGAGTCGCCAGCGCTTCGGGCACGCCAGCCTCAGCGAAGCGCAGGCGGCGTTCGGATACGAGATTTCTATCGCTCGGCGGCAGTAGATCGGACAGAGAGGCAGCGATGCTGCGCACGCACGGCGCAAGCTTGCCGATCTCGGGGCTGAGCGCGAGACGCTTGCGATAGAGTAGCCAGCCGGCGGCGCGTTCGACCAGATCCGCGATCTCTAGGAGCATTTCGATCTGGACCTGAGCCGGCACCTTGTTGTCGAGCGCCTCGATTTCGCTCCACAGATTTCTCAGCTCGAATACTTCGCGCACGATTATGTAGGCTTGCGCCACCTCGGCCGGCGATCGGCCGGTGCGCGCGCGCATGTCGTGAATAAAAGTCATTCGCGCCCGGTTGACGATCTCGTTGGTGACGATCGTCGCTATGATCTCCCGGTGCAGCGGGTGGGTAGCGATCTGTGGCGCGAGCAGGCGCCGCACGGCCTGCGGAAAGTAGCTGCGCAGCCCATCGGCCAGTTCTGGACCGTCTGGTAGAGCGGAGGCGAGCAGCGCCTCGTACAAAGTCATCTTCGCGTAGGCGAGCAGCACCGCCAATTCCGGGCGAACGAGCCCTCGGCCTTGCGCCGATCGTGCGGCGAGGGTCTCATCATCGGGCAGGAACTCGATCGCCCGGTCCAACCGGCCCGAGCGCTCTAGATCGTGGATCATGCGCAGCTGCCGATCGAGCGAGACGACGCCGCGCGCCTCCGCGGCCGACAGCGCCTCGCCCTGCAAGTAATTGTCGCGCAGGACCAAGGAAGCGACCTCACCCGACATCTCGGCGAGCAGCGGCTGGCGGTCATCGGCGGTGAGGGCGCCCGAAGCGATCGCCTGATCGAGCAGGATCTTAATGTTGACCTCGTGATCCGAGGTGTCGACGCCGGCCGAGTTGTCGATCGCGTCGGTGTCGATGCGCCCGCCGGCAAGTGCGAACGCGACGCGTCCCCGTTGAGTCACTGCAAGGTTGGCCCCTTCTCCAATGACCTTTGCCCGGATCACGTCGCCGTTGACACGGAGCGCATCGTTGGCGCGATCGCCGACCTCGGCATGGGTCTCGTTTGAGGCCTTGACATAAGTTCCGATCCCGCCAAACCACAAAAGATCGATCGGCGCGATCAACATTGCACGGATCAGCTCAGCCGGCGTGAGATGGTCCGCCTCGATGTCGAAGGCGCGCTTCATCTCGGGGCTGATCGGGATGGATTTGGCGCCGCGCTCAAAAACGCCGCCGCCCGGCGAGATCAGCGCGCGGTCATAGTCGGCCCAGCTCGAGCCCGGCAGCCGGAACATACGCAGCCGCTCGGCAAAGCTTAGCTCGGCATCGGGGTCGGGATCGACAAAGACATGCCGGTGATCGAAAGCGCCCAGCAGTCTGAGATGCCGCGACATCAGCATGCCGTTGCCGAACACGTCGCCAGACATGTCGCCGACACCGATAACAGTGATCTCGCTGCTCTCGACGTTGCGCCCGAGCTCGCGGAAATGGCGCTTGACCAGTTCCCAGGCGCCGCGGGCGGTGATGCCCATCTCCTTGTGGTCGTAGCCGGCCGACCCGCCCGAGGCAAAAGCGTCGCCGAGCCAGAACCCGTATTCTTCCGAGATCGCGTTGGCAAAATCGGAGAAGGTGGCAGTGCCCTTGTCCGCCGCAACCACCAGGTAGGGATCGTCGCCGTCGTGCCGGGCAACGTCCGGCGGCGGAGCGACGCGATGCCGTCCCGGACCCTCCGAGACGATATTGTCGGTGAGGTCGAGCAGCCCGCGGATCAGTATCTTGTAACATTCGACCGCTTCGGCCTGCAGCTTGTCGCGCAAAGCGGGGGGTTGCTTTACGACAAAACCGCCTTTCGACCCGACCGGGACGATCACCGCATTCTTGACCGTCTGCGCCTTCATCAAGGCGAGGATCTCGGTGCGGAAATCTTCCTTCCGGTCGGACCAGCGGATGCCGCCGCGGGCGACCTTGCCGGCGCGCATGTGCACGGCCTCGACCCGCGGACTGTAGATATAGATCTCATAGAGTGGCCGGGGCCGCGGCAGCAGATCGATCTCGCTGCTGGCGAGCTTGACGGCCAGATAGGGCTTTGCCTCGCCCGACGGCAATTTTTGGTAATAGTTCGTACGCACCGTTCTCAGAATGAGGGTCAGGAACGTGCGCAGAATGCGGTCCTCGTCGAGGGTGCCGACCGCGTCGAGCGCATGATCGATTGCTTGAATCTCGGCTACGGCCCCGAGCGAGGAACCGGTGCGTTCGGGATGGAAACGCGTCTCGAACAACTGAACGAGCCGGCGGGCGATCCCCGGATGGCCGCTCAGCGCGCCTTCCATGTAGGCTTGGCTGAAGTTGGTTCCCGCCTGGCGCAAAAATTTCGCGTAGAGCCGCAATACCACCACCTGGCGTGCCGACAGTCCGGCCGCCAAGACGAGACGGTTGAACCCGTCATTCTCGACCCGCCCGGTCCACCCTTCGACGAGGGCCGCTTCAAAGCGCGCCCTGATTGCCGGAGAGACCGAGGCCAACAAAGCGATCCCGGACAGCTGAAACTCATGAATCCACACTGCCGTACCGTCGACGCTGTCGATCTGGAACGGTTCTTCGGCCACCACGCGCAGGCCGAGGTTCTCGAGCATAGGCAAAACGTCGGAGAGCGCCACCGGCTCCTTTGCCCGATACAGCCGCAACCCGGGCAGCGGCGCATCGACGGCAGGATGGAGAGAGACTTCGAGCGGAGAGCCCGCCAAGACAGCCTCGATCCGCTCCAGATCCGCGACCGCCTGGGCAGCTTCCGTTCTTGCCTGATAGGCGATCGGGAAGGATTGAAAGCGACGCAGCCGGGCGCGCGCTGCCTCTTCGCCAAAAGCCGTCGCCGCCGCCTGATGTAGCCGGTCCGTCCAGCTCCGTCCCGCTTCGGCGAGCCGCTCCTCGAGCGCTATGACGTCGACCGGCGGGACCGCGCCGCGGGTCGTGCGAACGATGAAGTGGATGCGCGCCAGCGCCGATTCGTCGAGATGAGTGTGAAAGGCCGAGATCTGCCCGGCAAACGCCTCTTCGAGGATTGCCCCGAGGCGGCTGCGCAATTGGCTGTCGTAGCGCTCGCGCGGCACATAGACGAAGCAGGAAACGTAGCGCTCCAGCGGGTCGCGGCGGACAAAGACGGCAATGCGCTGCCGCTCTTGCAGGTTGAGGATGCCGGTCACCGTATCGAACAGCTGGTCCTCGTCGGCGTGGAACAGCTCGTCGCGTGGAAACGTGTCGAGGATGTGCAACAACGCCTTGCCGTCGTGGCTCGCCGGCGAAACTCCGGAACGCTCGACGATCCTTCGGACCTTGAGCCGCAGCAATGGGATCGAGCGGCAGCTGCGGCTGTAGGCTAGGGACGTGAAGAGGCCGAGGAAGACGCGAATTCCGGTGACGTCGCCGTTTGCAGCGAACCGCCGCACGCCAATGGCATCCATGTGAGCAGTCCGGTGGACTGTGGCTCGGCGGTTCGATTTGGTGATGACCAGCAGTTCGCGGCGGCGGACGAAATCCTGCACGTCGGAGGGCAATGAGGCGAGATCCCGCAGACCCCCAAAGACCGGATGAGCCTCGTCGCGCAGCATGCCGAGCGGCCCGTATTCGGGTTGGGCTGCCCCATTGAAAAAATATTCGCGGTAGCCGAGAAAGGTGAAGTTGTCGTCGTCGAGCCAGCACAGGAAATCTTGAACTTCGGCGAGTTCTGCGCCGGGGAGCGGGGGCGGCTGCGCCGTCAATTCGTCTACGACCTCGCGCAGGACCCGGCGCATAGGTTCCCAGTCGGTCACCGCCGCTCGGACGTCGGCGAGGACACCCGACAATATTTGCGTCAACCGAGCGAGATCCGCCGGATCCGCTTCTGATGTGATCTCGATTTGCATCCAGGATTCGCGCGTTCCGGCGACGCCGGGCTCCAGAATATCGCAGAGCCGCCCGTCCGGGCCGCGGGCCGCTGTCAGGATCGGATGAATGATCAGATGGACGACGCGGTTGCTGGCGTTGATCGCTCCGGTAACCGAGTCGACGAGGAACGGCATGTCGTCATTGACGATCTCGACTATCGTG
This sequence comes from uncultured Alphaproteobacteria bacterium, assembly GCA_963736715.1. Classification (GTDB taxonomy): domain Bacteria; phylum Pseudomonadota; class Alphaproteobacteria; order ATCC43930; family CGMCC-115725; genus AP-15. Next base: position 24,173 of record CAVTQA010000037.1, read on the forward strand.
TGAGGCGACGACCATCCATCCGCGGCCGGGTCCGGGTTGTGCACCCGGATCTTGGCTTGGCCGGGGCGCCGTCGCTCTCCAAAGCGCCACAGCGACAGGGCGGCGCCGTAGAGATTTCGCGGCGTGCGTACGGCAACATCGGACGGCGGAACGTGCTCGTAAAACTGCCCAATGAACCGATTGGCGGTGACCTGGTCTGCCGGATCGAACAACTGAGCTGCGAGCGCCGCCGCCTTGTGGACGAGCGTTGCCTTCTTAGTTTCGATAGTGCTCACGATCGCCCCTTCGATCTCCGACGCGCTTGGAAATGTTAGGCTGTTGGGAAGATGATCACGCCTGCTGGTAAATGCGTTCCGTACTGAGGCGAAACCACCCCCACCTCTCGCTCGCCGTCCACAATATGGCAAAATTGCGGTAACCCGCTCGCGCTGTATCACTCCGTAACAAATCATCTTTATTTAAGTCGCGAGGCCGATCATACTTTTTCAAAGTGTGGAGGGAGGCTGCCGGCTGGAGCAAATGCGAGTGATGGAATTTCAGGTCTGTCGGCGGGGGCGGGCAACGAGATGGGTCGTCATGCTCGGCGATTCCGTCTATGGCGCCTATCTCGACAAGGAGCAGGCGCTTCTCGATGCTGTCGATGCGGCGCGCGACGCGTTGCAGTCGGGCCACGAGGCCCAAGTCTGGATCAGGGATTCTTCGAACGCTGCCCGCGTGTTCTAACAGAGCTGCGCGCGAATCGCCGTAGGGACGATGCCCGCAACGACGATGATCGAATCCTCAAGAACCGGGCGGATTTATCCGGGCGGTGAAGTCGCGGGTGGCGCGAGCTTCGCGGTCGTGTTGGAGCGCCCAGCCGATGGAGGGGAACGCGAGTTCGTTCCACGGGATTTCTTCCCACCTGAAGAGCTCGACTTCGAGGCTTTCCAACCCTGCCTGGATGGCGTCATCGAGAAGCCGGGCCCGATAGATCAGCTGCACTTGGCTGATTCGTGGAATGTCGTAGATTGCGAGCAAACCCTCGATCTCGATCCGCGCGCGGGCTTCTTCCCAGGCCTCGCGTTCGGCCCCCGCGCTGGCCGCTTCATTGAGTTCGAGATAGCCGGCCGGCAAAGTCCAATAGCCATAGCGGGGTTCGATCGCGCGGCGCACCAGCAGAATACGATCGTCCCAACGGGCGACCGAGCCCACGACGATTTTCGGGTTGTCATAGAGGATATAGCCGCATTCGGCGCAGATCATGCGCTCGCGGTTGTCGCCTTCGGGGATCCCGCGGATCGATGGGCCGCGAAATGGGTTATCTTCCGACATCGCGCCTTCCCTCGGCCGGTGAGGGGCTGCAGCCATGGCCATTTTCACAATTTCCGGCCAGCGATCTGCAATGATCACTCAGCGCCATCTCGGTCGATCTATCGCTCCGTCTGACTGTCGATAATACCAGCACCCCGATCCGGGGCAACATCGCTCGCTCGGTCCCCCTTGCAAAGCAGCGCCTCGGCGTTAACTCGTTCGCTATGATACCCCCATTGGACAGGATAGCTTTCAACACGGCGCAGACTGCGCGCATCGGCTGGTTTTTCGGCCAAAAGCTGCTGGCCGCCCGAATGGGTCGTCCAGTGCGATTGCCGAAAGCGCTTCGCGGTCGGCCGATGCCGGACCGGCAACGTCTCCTCGCGGACCTGCGCTCGCTGTTGGACCAGGATTGGCGCAACATCGAGGCCGGCTACTATTCGCCTCCGGCCGACGGGCTCGGGAAACCGTTGGATGAGGTCCGCCGCGCACTCGACTTCTTTGCCGATCTGAGCGCGGTCGAAAAAAGGCGGCATGGCGGACATAAAGAGCGTGTTCTGAGGGACGCGCCGCCCGGTCGATATCCGCCGTATTATCTGCAGAAATTCCATTTTCAGACCGACGGGTATCTGAGCGATGCTTCCGCCGAGCGCTACGACCATCAGGTCGAGGTGCTGTTCGGCGGCGGCGCAGCAGCGATGCGGCGCCAAGCGCTCGTCCCCCTAAAGCGCGCCCTCGCCGGAAACTCCGTCCCAGGGAACTCGGTCGCCGGGAACTCGGTCGCCGGGAACTCGGTCGCCGGGAACTCGGTCGCCGGGAACTCGGTCGCCGGGAACTCGGTCGCCGGGAACTCGGTCGCCGGGAACTCGGTCGTCCGGCGGGGCGGGGCGCGGCTGCTCGACGTGGCCTGCGGAACCGGGCGATTTCTCCGCGAGGTAAAGGCGAATTACCCACGCCTCCATGTTACCGGTCTCGACTTGTCGCCGCATTACCTCTCCGTCGCGCGGCGCGAGCTCGCGCCATGGTCGCGCACCCGGTTTGTCGAGGGCATGGCCGAGGCGATGCCCTTTGCCGACGCGGAATTCGATGTCGTTACCTGCATCTACCTGTTTCACGAGTTGCCGCCGCGCATCCGCCGCGCGGCTGTGGCCGAGATCCGGCGGGTGCTGCGGCCCGGCGGCACGCTAATCTTCGTGGATTCGCTGCAGACAGGCGACGCACCCGATTACGACGGCACGCTGGAGCTTTTTCCCGTCGCCTTCCACGAGCCCTATTACGAGAGTTATCTCCGCGAGAACCTCGACCGGCTGTGGAGCCCGGGGTTCACACCGGGTGAGCGCATCCCGGCCTATTTCTCGAAGGTAGTGAGCTATCGCCGCGACGGAGAAATTTCTTGACCCAGATATAGATATTGCTTGCCAGCGGGCCACAAGCGTGGTACCGTATTTTGTGGGAATGGACCGGGGGGTCCACAGCATACGGGGGAAAATCGATGGAAATGACCTGGACGCCAGAGCGCGTCGAGATTCTGAATCGCCTATTTGAGGAGGGATTGCCGACCTCCGAGATCGGCCGCCGCATGGGCCTGACAAAGAACACGATTATCGGCAGGTTGCACCGCAACGGAATGAGTTGGCGCGAGACCGGGCCTAAATTCGTACCGCAACGGAATTTCTTCGAATTCAGCGGGCCTGGCTGCCTGTGGCCGCACGGCCACCCGGACGATCCTCAGTTCCATTTCTGCGGCGGTCGGCCGTTGCCCGGCAAGCCGTACTGCGCCGCCCACGCGGCTATCGCTTACATGCGGCCGAAGGAGGAAAGACAGGCCGCATAGGGACGATCTTCAGCGGGTGAGGCGGCGCATCGCTCGGTCGAGACCGTCGAGGGTCAGTGGGAACATCCGGTCTTCGACGATCTGTCGGATCATCCCGATGCTGGCGGTGCCGGTCCAGTACTTCTCCGGCACCGGATTGAGCCACACGGCCTTTGGATAAGCGTCGAGCAGGCGGCGGAGCCAGACTTCGCCGGGTTCGTCGTTCCACCGCTCGACGCTGCCGCCTTCCTTTTCGATTTCGTAGGGGCTCATGCTGGCGTCGCCGACGAGCACGACCCGCCAGCTGGCGTCACAGGTGTGGATCAGTTCGATGGTCGGCGTTTGCTCGATCTGCCGCCGCCGCGAATCGCGCCACACCGAATCATAGATGCAATTGTGAAAGTAGAAGTGGATCAGGTGCTTGAACTCGGAGCGCGCCGCCGAGAACAGCTCCTCGCAGACGCGAACGTGATCCTCCATCGACCCGCCCACATCAACGAACAGCAGCAGTTTGATGGTGTTGTGCCGCTCCGGCACCAGCTTCAGATCAAGCCAGCCGGCATTGTGCGCGGTCGATTTCACCGTGCTGTCGAGATCGAGCTCTTCAGCCGCACCCTCACGGGCAAATTGCCGCAGTCGTCGTAACGCCAGCTTGATATTGCGGGTGCCGAGCTCGACGGTGTCGTCGAGATTGCGGAACTCGCGCCGGTCCCAGACCTTGACTGCGCTGCGGTTGCGGCCCTCCTCCTGGCCGATGCGCACCCCTTCGGGGTTGTAGCCGTAGGCGCCGAACGGCGAGGTGCCTGCGGTCCCGATCCATTTGCTGCCGCCCTGGTGCCGCGCCTTCTGCTCGCCCAATCTCCGGCGCAATGTCTCCATAAGCTTTTCCCAGCCGCCGAGCGCCTGGATCTGCTTCTTCTCCTCCTCGGTCAGAAACCGCTCGGCGAGTTTCTTCAACCACGCCTCGGGGAGCTCGGTCTTGGGGTCCGCCAAGGTCTCGATGCCCTTGAAGCAATGCCCGAACACCCGATCGAAGCGGTCGAGATGCCGCTCGTCTTTGACCAGCGAGGTGCGCGCGAGAAAGTAGAACTCTTCGATGTCGAAGGCGGCCACGCGCCGTTCCATCGCCTCCATCAGGGTCAGATACTCGCGCAGCGAGACCGGCACCTTGGCGTCGCGCAGTTCGGCGAAAAAAGAGAAAAACACGGCTAATCCTGAGGCTGTGAATGCCCCTCACCCCAGCCCTTGGTCAACAGCCTGCGCGATCCGCAGGCCGAATGGGCGGCGAGCGGTATTTCGGTTACAAGGTTCCTGTCGGGGTCGACCAGGGCTCGGCAATATGCAAAGCCGTTGCGGTGCGGTAGAGAAGCTTTGTGCTGAATGCGTCATAGCCCCTCTCCCCCACTGCGGGAGAGGGTGGCGAGCGCAGCGAGGCGGGCGAGGGTAAGCGGCAAAAAACATGATCGGCTTCCGGGTGCTGGCGCGCGATGGCGCGGCACGGCGCGGGCGGCTGACGACCGCTGACGGTGCTGCCGAAACGCCGGTATTCATGCCGGTCGGCACCGCCGGCACGGTCAAGGCGATGACCCCCGAGGGGGTGGCTGCGACCGGCGCGCGGATCGTCCTTGGCAATACCTATCACCTGATGCTGCGTCCGGGTGCCGAGTGTATCGCGGCGCTCGGCGGCCTGCACCGCTTCATGAATTGGCCCCATGCGATTCTGACCGATTCCGGAGGTTTTCAAGTCATGTCATTGGCGGCGCGCCGGACCATCGCCGAGACCGGCGTCACCTTTCGCTCGCATCTCGACGGCAGCCTCCACGAGCTGACGCCGGAACGCTCGATCGCGATCCAGCATCTGCTCCGCGCCGACATAACGATGGCGTTGGACGAGTGCACGCCCTACCCCTCGCCGCGTGAGGCGGTCGAGAGCTCAATGGAATTGTCGATGCGTTGGGCCGAACGCTCGCGCCGCGCGTTCGTCGAGCGGTCCGGTCACGGCATCTTCGGGATCGTCCAGGGTGGGGTGCACCCGGATCTGCGCCTGCGTTCAGCCGCGAAATTGATCGGCATCGGTTTCGATGGCTATGCGGTCGGGGGGCTGGCGATCGGCGAGGGGCAGGCGACGACCTTCGCAGTGCTGGACGCGGCCGTTCCGGCATTACCCGGGGACCGGCCGCGCTATCTGATGGGGGTCGGGAAACCCGCCGATCTGGTCGGCGCCGTGGCGCGCGGCATCGACATGTTCGATTGCGTATTGCCGACGCGTTCGGGACGCACCGCGCAAGCCTTTACCCGGCGAGGCGTTGTGAATCTGCGCAACGCCCGGCACGCCGACGACCCGGCGCCGCTCGACCCGGGGTGCCGGTGCCCCGCTTGCACTGGGTACAGCCGCGCCTATCTCCACCATCTCAGCCGCGCCGGCGAGATCCTCGGGAGCATGCTGCTGACCGCGCATAATTTGCAGTACTATGGCGATCTGATGGCGGCGATGCGGGAGGCGATCGAGGCCGGAACATTCGCCGATTTTGCCGCCGGTTTCGAGAGCGCCGAATGAGCCTCACCCACCTCGGACGCCGCTCGGCACTGCCGGAATCGCCCGATGAGGCGGTGCTCGAGACGGTGCCCAACCCACATCCCGGAATCCTCTATGCCGTGCGCTTCACCTGCCCCGAGTTCACTTCGCTCTGCCCGGTGACCGGTCAGCCCGATTTCGCCCACCTCGTCATCGATTATGCGCCCGAGGCGACGATCCTCGAGAGCAAGTCGCTGAAGCTCTATCTCGGCGCGTTTCGCAACCATGATGCCTTTCACGAAGATTGCACATTGACGATCGCGCGCAGGCTGGTCGACACCCTAGCTCCAACATGGCTGCGGATCGCCGGCTATTGGTACCCCCGCGGCGGAATCCCGATCGACATATTCTATCAGACCGGCGAGCCCCCCGCCCGGCTCTGGCTTCCGGATCCGGGCGTCGCTCCCTATCGCGGACGGGGTTAAAGCGGTGGTTTTGGACCGTGCGTCCCAACTCGATGAACGCACCGGTGTCCGGTTCGATTTCGCTGCAATCCAAGCGGGGCGATGCGACATACTGGGATCAGGTGCTGGGCCGGATAGAATTGGATCCACCCGGACACACGCGAATTTGCATGATGAAAAACTCGGCGCTGCGATATAATCCGTTAAGCATTGATTAACCAATTTTAGCGAAATTGCAGGCTAGCAAGGACGCCCCTGTCCGCAGTGTCGGGGCGACGACCTCGATTCCGAGCGGTGCCCGGGGTTTCGGAGATTGGGCAAAATGATCACGCATGGAGCAAGCCCGGCGCTCGGCCAGACGATAGCGGTTAAACGCCGACCCGCCTGGCTGCGCATACCGCACGTCAGTTTGACAGTTCGCCTCATTATACTCGTCTTGATCGCTATTTGTCCGGCAATAGTCATCCAAGCTTACAACGAATATGAACTGCGCAAGGCGCGCGAAACCGACATTCGCCAACAGGTCGTGCAGATTACCAAGCAATTCGGCGAAGAAATCGGCGAGCTGCGCGAAGGGGCTCGCCAACTGCTGCTCGCGCTTTCACAACTCACACCCGTAAAGTTACGGGCGAGCGACGACTGCAGCGTACTTTTCGGGTCTTTGGCCTCGCAGTACGCGAATTATAGCCTGCTGGCAGCGGCCGACACGGACGGCAGGATATTTTGTTCCAGCACTCCTCTGGCCTATTCCTCGGTTGCGGACAGACCGTTCTTCAAGCGCGCAATGGCGCAGGACGGGCTCGCCGTCGGCAATTACTGGGCCGATCCGGCGAACGGCGCGCGCATGATCCACTTTGCGCTGAAATTTGACGGCGGCGACGGCCATGCGGCCGGTGTCGTGTTCGCTGGGCTCGATCTGCACTGGCTGTCGGAACATCTGAAAGAAAGGGGTCTGTCTCCGACATCCTCGATCCTGATCGCCGATCGCGAGGGCAATATAATTGCGCGACTGCCGAACCCCGAGGCTCTGGTCGGCAAGAATATGAGAAAAGGCCATGCAGAGATCATGGACGGCAACACCGCGGGCTGGGAGGAGGCGGTCGGCGTCGACGGAACGACCCGAATATTCGGCTATGTCCCGGCAGCCCTGCCGCCTCGGGACTTCTTTCTGAGCGCTGGGCAGTCGAAAGCGGAAGCCTTCGCGGCCATCGACAGCGCGACGGCCCGCGGTATCGCGCTGATCGTTTTCGGTCTGCTCGCAGCAACCTTTGCGGCGGTTCTCGGCGGGCGCAGGTTCCTGCAGGAGCCTATTAGCGGTCTGGTGGCTTTCGCGACGGAGTGGCGCAATGGTAATTACAATTCCCGGGTAAAAGTTCGCCACCCCGCATCGGAAATCGGCCATTTGGGAGCAACCTTCAATGCCATGGCTGACGCTTTGGCTGCCCGTTACGCTGCACAGAAGCGGGCAGAAGCCGAGTTGCGCGAGCTGAATGCGACGCTGGAGACCCGCGTCGAGGAAAGGACGGTCGAGCTAGCCAATGCCAACCGCGCCAAATCGATGTTCCTCGCCAATATGAGCCACGAACTGCGCACTCCGCTCAATGCGATCATCGGGTTTGGGGAAATGATGCATCGCGAGATCATGGGACCGATCGGCATTCCGGCCTATAAGGAATACGCGCAGCACATTCACGAGAGCGGTCTGCATCTGCTTTCCCTCGTGGAGGAAATGCTCGATCTCGCCAAGGTGGAAGCGGGGAAGCTGCAGATCGAACGTGTACTGACCGAGCCCGGCAAGCTCTTTGCCGAGAGCCTGATGATGCTGCAATCGACTGCGGCGGCGGCGACAGTCGAGATCGTTGTCGACGGTGATCCGTCAAACTGGCCGGTGCTCGAAGGCGACCCGGTGAAATTGAAGCAGGTGTTCGTAAACCTGATCGGCAACGCGATAAAGTTCACGCCGGCAGGGGGGCGCGTCACGATCTCGAGCGGAATCGACAAGTCCGCATTGAATATTCGCATCCGGGATACCGGAATTGGCATCCGGGCCGAGGACATCCCTCTAGTGGTACAGCCTTTCTACCGCGTAAATTCGGTGCTCGACAGCACGCATCAGGGCGCTGGTCTCGGGCTGCCGTTTGCGAAATCCGTTGTCGATCTGCACGGCGGCATGCTCGTCATCGAAAGCGAGTTCGGCTGCGGGACGACGGTGACCATCAGCCTGCCCCGACCCCAAAGGGCTGACGCGGCAGCGTGATAGCGACCTCGGCATGGCCTCGATAGCCATCCTGGTTTGTGATCCACGCGACAATGGCGATGGCCGCCGCGATTATCAAATCCGTGTCAAAGCCGCCGAACGCCAGGGCTTGCCCGCCGATCAACGAGCCCAGCGAGATTCCCAAAAAAAGGGCGCTGTTGTTCCAGGCCAGAATCGCCGCCCGGCTGTCGGGGAATTGGTTCGCCAGCCTGAGCTGCTGAGCCGGGAAGAAAAGCTGCGCGGATAGCGAGGCGAGCCCAAAGGCGCAGTCGACGCTCACTCTGAGGCGCAGCGCAACCAACAGCAGCAGAAGGCACGAACTGAGCCCCAAGAGACCGATCGAGACCGTCCGTCTTGCCCCGAGCCGGTCGGCGATGCGCCCGCCGATCAAGGTGCCGGCGATTGCCCCGCAACCGTAGAACAGGATCACCTCGGCGATTTGCTCGGCCGAATAACCCGATGCGCTCAGCCCTTCGCCGAGATAGGTGTACATGGCGTAGAGCGCCGTGCTCCAAAGCACTGTCGGAGCAAGCCGCACAGCGAGGACCGTCGCCGTGAGCCGATGGGCTATCGCGGCACGATCCTTGGCGGCGGGGGGATCATGCCAAACGCGGCTGTTAGCCCATGCGAGGACGAGGCTCAGCGCAGCGAGTGCGGCGAAAACAATCGACCGTCCGAACGACGCGGCCGCCAGCAGGCCTATTGGTGCGCCGAGGGAAAGCGACATCAAGAGACCCGATACGACAATCGCAAGCCGGGTACCACGCCGCGCGGCAGGAGCGCTGCTTCCGGCGAGAGCATATATTGACGGCGACACGCCGGCGGCCGCCGCGCCCGCAACGATCCTCGTAGCGAGCAGCCAGGTGAAATCCCCGGCGATTGCTGTCAACAGATTGGCTGCCCCAAAAGCGCAAAGACAGTAGACGAGGACGCGACCACGCCCAACCCGGTCGGCGAGATGGCCAAGAGCTGGGGCGCTCAGCATATAGGTGACCGCGAATACGGTTACGCTCAAACCCGCCGAGGCGGGCCGCACGGCATAATCGGCCGAGATTAGCGGCAGCAGCGGCGAGACCACGAACAGGTCACTGCCGATCACGAACATGGTTAGCCAAGCGATCGCCAGCGGGGCGAATGCGCCGGCCGAAGCGGAGGATCTTTGGTTGGCAGCTTGCATCGGCACTCGCAATGCGGGAAACAGCCAACTTTATGATCTAGCGATAAATTAGTAATTAATACGGTAAACGAGTTTTGGATTTTAGATGCTTAATCTTAAGTTTACGGATCCGCCCCAAGCTCTGCGGCAGTGCCGGGGTTGGTCTCGGCTGCGGTTTTTGACAGTAACCCGCTACAACCGAGGAAAATTATCGTGAAAAAGGATGACGAACCGACTGACCGAAAGTCGCGGCAATGGGAGCCGACCGTCTCCGCGATTGAGGACCTGCCAAACACATTGGCGATCATATTCGAGGAACACCGTCCGTCGCGCATGCCGTTTTTCCAGCGGTTGGCGGAGGTGCCCCGCGCTGTGGCGCGTGATCCAGCCCTTCTCGGGCAGATCCATCTGATCTACCAGTCGGCCATGCACGCGACCCGCGCGGCGGTTTACTATCTTCCGCATCTCGACAGCCCGGCATTGCGCAAACGCAAGCTGCGGATCTTCATCGACGATGATGGGCTCGCAGACGGCGATACTCATCACTACCAGCTGACCAGAGCGTTTCGCAGCATCGGCGCTGCTTGCCTGCTGGACGACGAGGAGTTCGGGGAACTTGGTGAGCTTTGCCACTATCTCGAAGCCGAAACGGCTGATTTTGTGCGGTTGGCCCCCAAACTCTACTCGCGGTCGCTCGGCGCGTGGTGCGCGGTCGAGATGCTGTCGGTCGACTGGATGCGGGCCCTTGCCGACGCCCTCTCCGTTCACTTCCCGCATTTCAGGCACGAAGCCTATTTCGAGGAGTGCTTCTCGCAATGTGTCGAGGAACGCCATGCCGCCGAGGCACTCGAAATGACGCAAACGGTTCTGCGGGCGCGCCCGGAACTGTTTGACGAGACATTGCGCGACGCGCGGATCATTGCCGAGGCGCTCGACGGAGTGTGGGCGCATTTAGACAGAATCGTCCGGGTTGCTCAGGCAACAGTGGTGCGGGAAGGCAGCATCAGGGTCCGACGCCAGCCCGGCGCCCGTGAACCGGCTCCAGCCACGGCTCAGGATGACGCATTGCTGTCCGCGATCGCCACTCGAGCCAACGAGATCTGCTGAATCCGGAGCTACAGTCGAGAAATCACCCGCTCCTTAAACCGACGCATCTCTGCGACCAATTCCTCGGGATTGGAGCGCTCGAAATCCATATCGATCGCGCCGACCCCAAGATCGCGCAAGGCCCGCAAATCGGCGATGATATCGGTGGTGCTGCCTGAGAATAGCCGCCGCTCGCCGTCCGAAGCCTTTGCCGGCACCGCTTCGCCGTACCGCTTGACGCGGTAGGTCAGGGCGACGCTCGCCGGCTCGCGTCCGGTTTCGGCCGTCAAGTGGCGCAGCCGGGCGATCCCGGCACGGTACCGCGGCAGGGTGTCGAGCAGATGCTTGCTGTTGCTGCCGATCGGATACCATGCGTCGCCGAACCGGGCGGCGCGGCGCAGCGACGGCCCGCTTTCCCCGCCAACCCAGATCGGCGGGTGCGGCTTTTGCACCGGCTTGGGCTCGAACGAGATCCCGTCATATTTGACCCAGTGCCCCTCGAAATGCGGCGCTTCCTCGGTCCACAAATTGCGGAATGCGCTCAGATATTCGTCGGTCACTCGGCCGCGCGCGGCAAAAGGCGGACCCACGACCGCATCGAATTCCGCCTGCAGCCAGCCGGCGCCGATCCCGACGACGAGGCGCCCGCCGGATAGAGCATCGATCGTCGAAAGCATCTTGGCGGCAAGCACGGCCGGCCGGTGGGGCACGACCATTACCGCCAGGACGAGGCGAATCCGGGTGGTCTTGGCCGCTATGAAGGCAGCTGTGGTCAACTGCTCGTGCCGGCGTTCCGGGTCCTCTCCGAAGAATTCCCCGCTCTCGGAGTAAGGGTACCCCGGCATCCGCAGGCGCCGGCGCTGCGCAAATCGTTGGCGAGCTTGCGCACCTCGGCGCCATAGGCGCGCACCTCGGCCTGCGCCTGCGCCAATTGCGCGCGCAAGGACGCGGTATCAGCGGTGATCGAGATGCTGAGGTTGTCGGCCATTAACGATCAATTTCGGTTGAATTTAACCAGCCGCCCGGCGCAACAATGCCGGGCCGGAAAACGGCGGCCGGGCCGGGGTATTCGCCACCCCGGCCCGGCCTGACCCCAAGCACAGGAGATGACCCTATGCCCGGAGCCAAAATCAAATCTGCCGCAACCCTTGCGGCCGCGGCAACCGATTGATGAGCGACGAACGCCCGGAAGGAACCGTCGAGGCAGGAACCGTCGACCTGGCCTATATTGGCCGCGCATTGCATCGGTTGACGACCGAAGTGGCGAGCCTGCGCGACGACATGCGGGTGCTGACCGCGATCGCGCTGCGCCACGAGACGACGCTGATGCGGCTCGACGAGACGTTGAACGGCATGCTGCAACAGATCACCGCGATGGTCGCGCAGAATGCGCGGGTCGTCGATCGCCTGCGCATCGCCGAAGATCGCGTAAGCGCGCTCGAAGACCGCGGGCGCGCGCCATGATCTGGATCATCCTTTTCGTCATTGTGGTGCTGCTCGCCAGCGTCGCCCGCTCGGCGCGCCGCACCGCGCGCCGCGCCCGCCGCATCCCGTGCGTCGCCTGCGGCGAGGCGCTGCTGCCGGCAGCGCGGTCCTGCCCCCGCTGCGCCACCCGCCAGCCGCTGCGCGGCGCCGTCGGCATGCGCGAGCGGCTATGGCGCGCCTGACCGGGTGTGGGGGGAGGCTGCTCAGAGCCGAAACCAGGGTCTTCACCGAGCGGCGGGTCGGGCTCTATACCTCCGCAATAGCTGCCGCATATATTTTCTCGACGGCCTGGCTGGTGCGCCATGGTCTGTCCGTCAGTACCGACGGGGTGAATTGCACCGATTTCACCTGGATTTGGCTCAGCGCCAAACTCGCGGCCTCGGGCGGTTTCGCGCAGGTTTATGACTATGCCGCGTTTGCGGCGGCCCGCGATGCCCTCATTGGATCGCCGGGCTGCGTAATCGAGCATTTCGACTATCCGCCGACACTGCTGCTGCTGACTTACCCGCTGGGCTTGCTGCCCTATTTGCCGGCTTTCGTTGCCTGGATCGCGGCGACGCTTCTCGTCTACCTAGCGGCGATCTACGCGATCATCCCGCGCCGGGCCGCCCTGGTGGCAGCGCTCACACCGCTCCCGGTGCTGCTCAACGTCCTGCTCGGGCACAACGGATTTCTGACCGCGGGGCTGGTTGGCCTGGCGCTGGCGATGATCGAGCGGCGGCCGGTGCTGGCGGGGATTTGTCTCGGCCTGCTGACCTATAAGCCGCCGCAATTCGGCATCCTCTTCCCGCTCGCGCTGTTGGTCGCGCGCGACTGGCGCGTCCTCGCCAGCGCGGCCGCCGCGGGCGCCGCCTTCGGCCTGGCCGCGGCGCTGGTGTTTGGCGATCAGGCGTGGCCGGCCTTCATCGGCGTCATGGGCGACCGGGCGGCGGCCTTGAACAGCGACCCGGCGCTCAATCTGCCGCTGGTCTCGATCCTCGGTTTCCTGCGCGCCGGCGGCGTAAATGCCGATGCGGCGTGGACCGCGCAGCTGGCCGTTACCGCCATCGCCGCGCTTGTCGTGGCAGCGATATGGGCCGGGCGCCGTTTTGGCGGCATCGTGGCGCCCTACGAGCCGAAGGCGGCGGTCCTGGCTGTGGGCACCGTGCTGGCCGCCCCGCATGCGATCGGCTACGATCTGTGCATCCTGTCGATCGCCGCCGCGTTTCTGGTAAAAGACGGCTTGCGCCGCGGATTTATGCCCGGCGAGCGCACGGTCATGCTGCTGTGCTGGGCCGGCCTGATCCTGCCGATCGGGCCAATCCCGGCGATCGTGTGCGTGGTGCTGCTGGCGCTTGCACTAGCCCGTCTAGCCCGCTTTGCGCGGCTTGGCGGGCGCCACCATCGCATCGAAATCGAAGATCACCGCCTCGGCGCGGCCGTCGTGCAGGTTGCCCTTGGCGAAACCCGGGGCGCCGAACAGCTCGCGCAGGCCGGAATTGATTGACGGCGGGGAAGAGGACGGCGAGGACGGGGCGGTTGCCGCGCCCGCCCCAGCAGACCCGGGGGTGTTTGACGCCCGGGGCGCCGGCCGATGCCGAGATAGGCGGCGACCGCAGGTTGGGCAGCACGACATGGTCGGTCAGTGTCAGATAATCGTAGCCGAGCGCTTCACCCTGCTGCGCGATCCGGATCAGGGTGTCCGGCGACGACAACGGACCACTGATCGGCAGATTGAACCCGATCTGCATATCTCCTCCTGACGACTGGAGTAGCAGACAGCACTTGGGCATAGTCGGGGCGATGCAGCAACGGGTCGCGATTACCCAGGATCTCGTCCTTGTCGGCGGCGGGCACGCTCACGTGCACGTCGTGAAGAGCTTCGGCATGCGGCCGGTGCCGGGGGTACGCGTGACGCTCGTTACCCGCGGGGTCGAGACGCCCTATTCGGGCATGCTGCCCGGCTACGTCGCTGGGCACTATTCGCTCGACGAATGCCATATCGATCTCGGCCGGCTCGCGCGGTTTGCCGGCGCGCGACTGATCCGCGACGAAGCAATCGGGCTCGACCGGGCCAGTTGCGCATTGTTGTGCGATGCCCATCCGCCGATCCGATACGATCTCCTATCGATCGATATCGGCTCAGCCCCCCGCTCCGACGATGTCCTCGGCGCCGCCGAGCACGCAATCGCGGTCAAGCCGATCGACCGGTTCGCGGCGCGCTGGGAGGCGTTGCTGGCGCGGGCGCGCGGGATGCCTCGGCTGCGCCTCGCCGTGGTCGGCGGCGGTGCCGGCGGGGTCGAGCTCGCGCTTTCGGCGCAACATCGCCTGGCCGGATTGAAGGGCGACGCGGTCGAGGTAACCCTCGTCACACGCGAGGCATTGCTGCCGTCGCACAATGCCCGGGTCCGCGGGCTGTTCGAGCGGATCCTCGCCGATCACCGGGTTACCGTGCTTGCCGGCAGCGCCGTCGTGCGTGTCGCGCCCGGGGTTCTGCTCTGCGCTGACGGCAGGCGGGTCGAATTCGACGAGGCGCTGTGGGTCACCCAGGCGGGTGCCGCGCCCTGGCTGGCCGACACCGGCCTGCCATTGACGGCGGAAGGCTTCATCGCGGTCGAGGATAGGCTTCGTTCGCCTGGAGACCCGCGGATTTTTGCGGCTGGCGACGTGGCAACGATGCTCGCCCATCCACGCGAGAAGGCAGGAGTTTACGCCGTCCGGCAGGGTCCGCCGCTCGCCGCCAATCTGCGCCGCGCGCTCGCCGGGCGGCGGCTACGACGGGCCGTGCCGCAAAAGCGCGCGCTGGCGCTGATCGGCACCGGAGACGAGCAGGCCGTCGCGTCGCGCGGGCCGCTCGTGGCGTATGGCCCGCGGCTGTGGCAGTTCAAGGAGTGGATCGACCGTCGCTGGATGCGGCGTTACCGAGAATTGCCGGAGATGCAGCCCGAGCCGGGAGAAGACCCGATGCGCTGCGGCGGTTGCGCGGCGAAGGTCCCGGCGGCGGTGCTCAGCCGGGTCATGGGGCGGCTCCATCCGGCGACGAGCGGCGCGGTGATGATTGGTCTCGACAGCCCGGACGATGCGGCGCTGATCTCGTTCCCTGGTGCGCCGCCGCTGCTGCAGACCGTCGATTTCTTTCGCGCGATGGTCGACGACCCGTATCTGTTCGGCAGGATTGCTGCGACCCATGCGCTTGGCGACATCTACGCGATGGGAGGAACGCCGGAGAGCGCACTGGCGATCGCGACCCTGCCGCCGGCGCGCCCGCCGATCGTCGAGCACGACCTTTTTCACATGCTGCGCGGTGGCCTCGACGTGCTGGAGCCGGCAGGCGCCGTGCTGATCGGCGGGCACAGCGCCGAGGGCGCCGAACTCGCTCTCGGATTTGCCGTGACCGGACGGCCGCGGCCCGGAAAGCTGCTGCGCAAGGCTGGGCTGGCTGTCGGCGATCGGCTGGTCTTGACCAAGCCGCTCGGCACCGGCGTGATCCTGGCCGCAGCGGCGCGCGGGTTAGTCTCGTCGCTTCTGGTGGAGGCCGCGATCACGATGATGGTGCAGTCGGCGGCTTCCGCAGCCGCTTGCCTCTTAGAGTATCGGGCCAGCGCCTGCACCGACGTGACCGGCTTCGGGCTGCTCGGCCACCTTCTCGAAATGCTGCGCGCCTCGGAAATGGACGCGGCTCTCGATCCGGAGGCGATTCCGGCTCTCGACGGCGCGCTGCCGCTGCTCGGCAGCGGGGTCACCAGCTCGCTGCACGCCGACAACATTGCTGCGCTGGCGGCGCTCGACCCGACGGCGCAGCTTCATCAGATAG
This sequence comes from uncultured Alphaproteobacteria bacterium, assembly GCA_963736715.1. GTDB lineage: Bacteria > Pseudomonadota > Alphaproteobacteria > ATCC43930 > CGMCC-115725 > AP-15. Next base: position 40,032 of record CAVTQA010000037.1, read on the forward strand.
CCCCGCTGCTGATAGACCCGCAAACCGCCGGTGGGCTGCTGGCCGGCGTTCCTGCCGATCGCGCTGCAGCGTGCGTCGCCGAGCTGCGCAGGTGTGGCTATCGGGCGGCGCTGATCGGTCGTGTTGCAGATCCGAGCGGGAGCGAGGCGCGCGTCCGTTTCGAGGCAGGCGCCGCGCAGCCGGCCCCCGAATTGGTTGCTGCGAAATGAGCGCGGAGGAGCGCCGGGGCAGATTGGGGCTGCCGGGGGTCGACCGGGTGCTGCGGTCGGATACCGCCGTCGCAATGATCGCCCGCTACGGGCGGCCGCTCGTCGTCGATGCGATCCGGACCGCACTGGCGGCGCGCCGCCGGTGTGATGCCCCTGCCTCCGTAGATGCAATTCTCGAGGAGAGCGCCGCTTCGCTCGCGCGCGATATGCAGTCTTCGCAGCGCCGCGTGTTCAATCTGACCGGCACCGTGCTGCACACCAATCTCGGCCGCGCGCCCTTGCCCGAGGAGGCGATTGCCGCGGCGGTGGAAGCAATGCGCGATCCGACGACGCTCGAATACGACATCGAGACCGGCAAGCGCGGCGAGCGCGACAACCATGTTGCGGGTTGGCTGACCCGCCTCACCGGAGCGGAGGCTGCGCTCACGGTCAACAACAATGCCGGGGCGTTGGTGCTGGCGTTGAACACCCTGGCCGAAGGCCGCGAGACGATCGTGTCGCGCGGCGAGCTGATCGAGATCGGCGGCTCGTTTCGCCTGCCCGACATCATGGCGCGGGCCGGTACGCGCCTTCGCGAGGTCGGCACGACGAACCGGACGCATCTCGCCGATTACGCCGCGGCGATCGGTCCGCAGACCGGCCTCGTTCTCAAGGTGCACACCAGCAATTACGCCATCCACGGCTTCACCGCGGCGGCGCCGGCGGCAAAGCTCGCCGCTCTCGCCCGCGATCGCGCGATACCGTTTGTCGAGGATCTCGGCAGCGGTTCGCTCATCGACTTCGCGCACTGGGGGTTGCCGCACGAACCGACCGTCGCCGAGGCGCTGGCGCGCGGCGCGGACCTCGTCACGTTCAGCGGCGACAAGCTGCTGGGCGGCCCACAAGCGGGGCTCGTCGTCGGCCGCGCCGAGCTGATCCAGAGGCTCGCCCGCAACCCGCTGAAACGAGCCCTCCGCCTCGATAAGATCCGGCTGGCGGCGCTCGAGGCCGTGCTGCGGCTCTACGCCGATCCCGATCGTCTCGCCGAGCGCCTGCCGGCGCTGCGCCTGCTTGCCCGGCCGATGGAGCAGATCCGGGTGCTCGGAGAGAGACTGCTCCCCGCCGTCGAGCGCGCCTTCCGCGATGTTGCCGAGGTCGCTCTGATCGAAACCAAGAGCCAGATCGGCAGCGGTGCGCTTCCCATTTCGCTGCTGCCGAGCGCGGCCTTGGCCCTGCGGCCTCTGGCGCAACGCTCCGGCGCCGCGGTCGAAGCATTGGCGCGCGCGCTTCGCGGGATGCCGATCCCGGTTATCGGCCGCATCGAGGGCGGCCGTGTCGTTCTGGACCTGCGCTGTCTCGAAGACGAAGCGGAGTTCGTCGCGCAGCTCGACGCCCTTTCCACGCCTCACCGTCACCCCCGCGAAGGCGGGGGTCCAGGGCGTCTATCGCAGGCGCCCGCCGCCCTGGATTCCCGCTGTCGCGGGACTGACGACCAGAGGCCTGATGCAGCCCCGTTTCGGCCCGGCCCATGATCCTGGCGACGGCGGGCCATATCGATCATGGCAAGACCGCGCTGATCCGCGCGTTGACTGGGGTCGATGCGGACCGCTTGCCCGAGGAGAAGCGGCGCGGGCTGACGATCGATCTGGGCTTCGCCTATGCCACCTTGCCCGACGGCGCCGAGCTCGGATTTGTCGATGTTCCCGGCCATGAGCGCTTCTTATCCAACATGCTGGCCGGCGTGCTGTCGATCGACCGGGTATTGCTGGTCGTCGCGGCCGATGACGGGCCGCGCCCGCAGACCCTCGAGCATCTCGATATATTGGAGCTGATCGGGATCCACGAGATCACGGGAGTCGTCACGAAGATCGACCGGGTCGATCGCGGCCGCATCGACGCCGTGGCAGCGGAGACGGGCGCGCTGCTGGTAGCGGCGGGCTTTGCGCAACCGGCGATTTTCCCGGTGTCGAGCCGGACCGGCGAGGGGATTGCCGCTCTCGCCGGGCATCTGCAAAAAAGCGCGCATGCCGCTGCCCGCAACCGCGTGGCGGCTTCCGCATCGGGTCTGTTTCGGATGCCGATCGACCGCGCCTTTACCCTGCCCGGGATCGGGCTCGTCGTCACCGGCACGATAACCGCGGGTAGGGTGATGCCGGGCGATCGGCTATTGCTCAGCCCGCAGGGCGCACCCGTGCGGGTCCGTGGATTGCACGGCCACAACCGTCCCATCGAGACCGCCGCCGCCGGTGAGCGTTGCGCGATCAACCTCGCCGGTTCGTTTCCGGACGGCGCCGAGCCGCGCCGCGGCGACTGGATCCTCGCGGCGGAACGGCACGCGCCGACGACGCGGCTGGACCTCTCGTTGCGCGTCTCGCGCTATGCCGAAGCGCCGCTGCGCGACGGGCTGCCGGTCCATCTGCACCTCGGCACGACAGACACCGTCGGTCGGGCCGCAGTGCTCGGGTCGCGGGAGATTGCTCCGGGTGAGCGCGGCTTCGTGCAACTGGATCTGGAGCACCCGGTCAGTGCGCTGTGCGGAGACCGGGCGGTGCTGCGCGACCACGCCGCCCGGCGCACCTTGGCGGGGGGCCGCGTCGTCGATCCGTTTGCACCGCGCCGCGGGCGCCGGCAACCGGCGCGGCTCGCGGCGCTCGAGGCGCTCGCCGCGACAGACCCGGCGCAAGCGCTGGCTCGGCTGCTCGCGGTGGAAGGTGTGGTCGATCTGGCGCAATTCGCCTTGGCGCGCAACTTGGCGCCGAGCGAACTCGACCGGCTGATCGAAGCGGGCGAATTTCTGCGTGTCGGACCGGCGCGCGCGCCGGTTGCGGTGACCTCGGAGCGGTTGGCCGTGCTGGGCGACAAGATCCTCGACACGCTCGCCGCCTGGCATAAGGCGCAGCCCGACGAGCTGGGGCCCAGCCGGCCGGCCTTGATCATGAAATTGCGCGGGGCGGCTCCCGGGGCAGCTCAGGGGGTGGCGCTGGACGCGGCGCTCGCCGAGCTCGCCGGCGCGGGCCGCGTCGTACGGCAGGGGCCGCTATGGCGATTGCCCGAGCACCAGCCGCGGCTGACCCGGTCGGATGAGCGCCTCTGGGAGCGTCTTCACCCGCTGCTCGCCGAGGCGGACCTCCGAGCGCCGCGAACTCCGCGAACTGGCCGACGAGCTCGGGCTCCAGCCCGAGGCGGTGGAACGCTTTCTCAAACGCGCCGAGCGGCAGGGCCTCGTCGCTCGGGTCGCCGACAACCGGTTCTTTCTGCCCGAGACCCTGGCCCGCCTCGCAGAAATCGCGCGCGAGCTCGCCGACGGCTCACCCGAGGGCACCTTCACGGCAGCGACCTTCAAGGAGCGGTGCGGCCTCGGCCGCAATCTGGCGATCCAGATCCTCGAGTATCTCGATAAGCTGGGGGCGACCCGACGGACCGGCGACACGCGCGTCGTGCTGCGCGAAAGCGAGATGTTCACCTGACCGAAAGAGCCAGGCGCTTTGACCTTTGATCGAGCGCGGAGAACCGGCAATATCGGTCTCGGAAGAGCATCGGGTCCGGTGACTCGCGCGGGCTTCAAACCCGTTGGAGGGCGCCAGGCGTCCTCGGTAGGTTCAACTCCTGCCTCTTCCGCCATTTCTACCATTAACCCCCCGCAGTGGGCTGGATTTTGGCCTAAACCTACCCGCATCTACCCACAATCTGCTTTCCGCACCCTACTCGCCTTCGCCCTGGGTTCCCCAGCTCCAGCGGCCGTCCACCCAGGCCCATCCGCCAGAGTTTTGTTGCCAGTAGCCGGGACTAAAGCTCGCACCGTTAGTGGGTTGCACAATGTAGTTCCCAGGCTCCCAAACGTATTGGCCGCTACTCCAGGCCCAATGACCGGGGTCCCAAGCGTAGCCGGGCAAAGGGGGTGGCGCCGCTTCTGTCAATGGTGCCGGCGGTGGCGTTGTCACTACAGCCCCGGGCGATGGCGGGGGCGCCAGATCATCGGCCTGCGCGAGCAATGGCCTTACATTGGTCAGGTCAACGACCGAAACCATCGGGACGGCTATCATTGCGGAAACTGAACTCCCAACTAGGGACGTGCCTCCCGGCCGTAGGAGGGCGAACCCCAGGGTGCCGGCCAGGATTGCCGCTACCCGAGCGGGGCTTGCACCGACCACCATCTCAGACCCACTCCTCCGAGTGCCGACTAATGGAACTAACTTCCTCACCCGAATGTCCTCGGCTCTCCCCTTAGCAGGATGCTGAAAAAGGCTGCCAGTGAGTGGGAAACTGACCACAGCCGATTTCAACGTCATTCCCGCGAAAGCGGGAATCCATCTACATCAATGGTTTATGGATTCCGGCTCTCCGCTTCGCTACGGCCGGAATGACGAATTCGGGGTCACCGGCCTTTTTTCAGCAACCTGCCAGTGCTCCGAGTCATTCACACGATTCATCTGGCAATGGCGCGCCATCGCTCGTACCAAATCCCGCTACACCGGCGAAAGCCGGTGCCCACGGCAAAAGTGGATCCCGGCCTTCGCCGGGAAAGCGCGGAGGGGACGTCGAGCTGCATCAACTGAATGAATCTATGCACTAAGACCTCCGCGAGCCCCCGCCGGAGCGGCCCCATCTCTCACCAGCGCTTCGAGCATCGACTTCTGCCGGGTGGCTTAGCCCGCCCTGTCAGGTTTCAGTCTGCCATATGAGATCTCGTCCCGAGCTTTGAAACCTCCTGCGGTTCCTGCCGCTCTTGGGGGCTGTTTGCTGCGGTGGCACGGGCCGAATTGCCGCAGGTGATAAGCGGGACCTTGGCCATAGGTTGGCTGAGATCCCCATCCGCCGCGGACATTCCATTGACCGCCGGCGCGTAGGATCGAACTGGGCTTGGCGTCTCTGATCCGGCCCGGTCAAGGCGGCGTGGGGAGCGGCGTCGAGATGTCCCCCCTCCGGCGTCGCTCCTCCCCCGAAAGCGGGAGCCGTTGGCGCGCGCCGCGCACGAAATCCGCCCCCCTTCCGGCGTCATTTGATTAAGCCCTCATGCGCCACTATCGGCGGTAACCGGATTGAGGGTTTGGAACCGCGACTCCTCTGTGAGTGTTATGGTTAATAATTGTCGCGGAGCGGCAAGATGACCAGCGCGGAGCAACCTAACCCCGAGCCATACCGCGAGATTGCTGAAAAGGTAAGAGAGCTGGCGCGCCAGTCCCATTTGCCAGATATCCAAGGAGACTTGCGGGCGCTAGCTGCACGCTTTGAACGGATGGCGGCTTACTACGAAGCACAACGGAGGCACGCTGCGGGACCTGGTGAGCCGCAGGACGGTGCGGGCGAACAGCACGAGTAAATCCTCGCCGAGTGCGACAGACTTCGCGCGTGGAACAGGCCACTCTCGCTTTTGTTGAAACAACCAAGAGGGATATTGAGAGCCGCTAAGGGACAATCTTCAATGGAAGGTGCGCAGGCGAATACTGGACGACCAGACAGCGATCATTATCGGGATATCGCCCGTAAGCTACGGGAATTGGCTCGTGAATTCCGTTTCCCAGGCGGGCGGCAAGAGCTCCTTGCCCTCGCGGCGCGGTACGAGCGAAGAGCTGACAGTTTAGATGCACGAAAAGCGGCAGAGCTAGACCAAAGAAGGGATTAGGGCTGACCGCGATCACGCTGTCGTGGCCGGTCGTCGCGCCGCTCCCGCTTTGCTACCGCGTATGATTGTGTGAACCCGACAGCCTTCGGGATTTTTGCCGCGGCGCGGCTGCGTCTGGGCACCCGGGTTGGTTCCCCGATCACAGTCACGGTCCAGCGGTAGCGCTCTGTGCCCGCCGCCGGCATGTCCCGGATCACGCACCGCGCGCCGCACCGCTGATCAACCAGAGGCTTGTTGTCGAATTGACAAATATTGTTGATTGTGATATCATGGTGGCTCTTTGAACTACCCGAGACGGACTTTTCTGTGATGACACGTTGCGGTGGCTGTTTTGCGCCGCAAAACAGCCAAGAACAGCCAGAAAACGAGGTCATCCGGCTGTTTTTCAGAGCGGCCGAACCATGGACAGCCGAGCATTTCCGCGGCGGACGAGAGGTAGATGCCTGATAATCGCTGCAGAGAACAGCAAGAGCAGCCAGACCCGCCACGCGGCTTCCGACACCGCCCGACTTTGTGCATTTACGAGAAGTTAATGCACGGCTGATTGAAGACCTCTCGCAATCTAATGACGGTCCGCCGATCGTATTAGCGGCTCGAGAGAGCGTCAGCAGCAACAGATTGGCAGACCAAATATGTCCAGCTTTGCGCCTGCGGCCGTGCTCACCCTGCACCATTTCGAAGTGAGCGAGAACGGTCGAGGCTATTGGGTTGCTAGAGACGAAGAAGGGCTGATAGGCGGAGTATTTCGCACTCAAAAGGATGCGCTGCGCTTTGCGTTGTTTGAGGCGGCGGGCGACAGCGCCTGCGTCAAAGTGATTTCTTCTCCCAGGCGCTGATCCGAGTTGGAGACGGCGGCGTCCGCTGCTCGAGCCAGCTTTATGGGTTCTTCACGACGGTGGCACGGGTTTCCAATCGAAAACTTATCCGATGATCGCTCATTAATGACTGCGCCCGTTGGCGGGTGAGGATTTGGACAGCAGCAATGGCGCTTATCGACTTGGCAGCAACTCGGGTCGCAGTTTCATCGCCCTCGCGCGGATCGGTCAATCACGCGATCACCGCGCACCGTCACAGCACATGGCACTGTGCGATGCTGGACGCGGTTGGGACCTTTCTCGTCCTGGCGGGGATCGCGGTGGGCATTCTGACGCTTCGGTTTGCGCTGGTCCTGATTCATGGCTTCATGCATTGAGTAGAGGCTGACCGCGATGTCATTGCGCATCAAGATCTATCGCGACGTTTGGGGAAGCTGGAGTGTGCATGGGCCATCACCCGTGCCGGTGTCTGATCTCCCCAGCCTGTCGGCGAGCATCGATTATGCCCGCCAGGCATGCAATGCGGCCCCGGCCACGATCGAATTGTATGTCGACGGGATGTACATCGTAGCCCATCAGGAGCGCGGGTGGCCAAAAGCGCTCGTTAATCCCGACACCGGGGCAAGCCGCCCGGTTCCCGCAGTACCTGAGCCGGGTAGAGCGGCGCTGTGGAGCCGGCTGACGGCTTGGCTGAGAGGACTGCGGCACTCGAGTACAGCAGACAGCCCTGCTTCCTTGAGCAAGCAGGAGGTCTCGAATGCCGCGAGCCTTCGGCTAGTTTGATACAAATTCGGCAGCTCGGTCTCCGTCCTCCTGGTTCACCGAAAGACGCGCCTCGACGATGCGGTTGATCTTCGCTTTCGCCTCCGGATTTGCGGCGAGGAAACGCTCAAAATCGGCTTTCCGCAGAACGAGCAGCCGGCAATAGGTCAGAGCGACCACATCGGCCTGACGCGGCCGACCCGACAGCAGAGCCATTTCCCCGAAGAACTCGCCGCTGCCGAGCCGCACGCGGCGTGCCGGCAATCTCACCTCGACAGCACCGGATGCAATAAAGAAGACGGCGTCCCCTCGGCCCCCCCGGCGGATGATGCGCTCGTTCGGCACGGTAAAGCGTGGCCGCAGCAGCTGGGCCACACGCTCCAGCTGCCGCTCGTCGAGGCCGGAGAGGATATCCAGCCTCTCGATCAGGCGATGCGTGTCCAGGCCGATCTCGAAGCGCGGCCGCGGCTCGGCACGGTTGCGGGATATTCCCCGCTTCAGATCGTCGTAGAGCTCCTGCGGGATCAACCCTTCTTCGAACAAGGCCTGATACCGGCCCATCTCTTGCCGCAGCGCGGATTGGCGCAGGAACCTTTCTTCAAGAGCCGCCACGTAGTCGGGGTATTGCCGACGAAGCGCATCCAAGGCGTTGCCCACTTCTTCGCGACGATGCTCGAGTATTTCCCGGGTGATCTCGGTCAGACGCTCTTGGAAAACGGCGCCCAGACGCTCAGCGTTGAAGCTGATCAGCCGCTCGACCAGCAGGCGCGTTACCAGCAGCAGTTCGACCCGGTCAGCCAGCCGATCGGCAAGGAACCGCTGAATTCCGAAATGCCGGTAAAGGAAGTAGGCGACGCGGAATGCCGGCGGAAATGCGAGCGCCGCTTCGGCAGCTCCATGGTATCCGAGACGGCCCTCGGAACGCGCGCCTTCGACCAGGGCATCCGCATTCCGTAACAACACTTGAACGGTCGCCTGCGACGCGACCTGGTCGGCACGGGCTTCCAGGACGAGCACCCGCTCCTGGTTGCCCAGAGCAACGAGTGCGATCGCCAGCCGCTCCCGCTCGGGAAGCCGCTCGGCCTCATCCCGGGCGTCCGCCGCGGTGATCCAGCTTTGGTATGGCTCGATGACTTGCTCGACCGAGCTTGGCGCGAGACCGTGGTATTGCGCCATGTGGCGCACCGAAGCGGCTACTTCGGCATAAGCAACGGCGAGAACCCGGTCGCGGAGGACCTGGTTTCGCGGCGAAAGGCGTTGAAGCCCGAGCACGGCGATGACCAGACGCAACGTCGTGCCGTTGACGAACAGCGTAAAGAGTACAAAGCCGGTTGCGAGCACCGCTACAAACCGCTGAGCGCGCTGGTCGAGGGCTGCGTTCTCGGTGACTCCGAGAGCCAGCACCAAAGTCAATGCACCGCGCAATCCACCCCAGATAATCGCGTACTTATAGGCGGAACTGATCGGCTGGGTGAGTTTGACGAGCTCGAGCAGTGGCATGAGCACGAACAGCACGAGGGCGCGAGCCGCGAATGCCGCCAGTATCAGGACCGCAAGGAGCAGCAGATCATGGGTATCAATATCGCCGAGGAGCCTTGGAACAAGGATCGAGGCGAGGATGAAAATCAACGACCGGGCCCAAAAGGCGATCTGATCCCAGAGATCGGTCAGGAAGGACCAATTGTAGGGCGCAATACGAGAACGGCCGAGCGCGCTGATGGTCAGGGCGGATGCCAGCACGGCGACGACACCCGATACATGAAGCAGGCGCTCGGCGACGATAAAAACCCCATAAGCGAGCGCCAGGGTCAAAGTAGCCTCCGCGAGGCGGTCGTCGCGAACCCATGGAATGACTGCGAGCAGTGCCCGGCCAGCGAGCATTCCGAACAGACCGCCGCCGACAAACGACATGAAGAACTCTTTCAGCCCGGAACCTATCTCCAGCTCCCGAGTGGTTCCGATCATTCCGAGCAAGACGGCGAATAGCGCGATCGCCGCGGCGTCGTTGAGTAGAGCCTCGCCCTCGACCAGGCGGGTCAAGCGGGCCGGTGCGCCGATGTCGCGAAAGATCGCGATGACCGCAGCGGGGTCGGTGGTCGACACTACGGAGCCGAGCAGCAAGCAGACCACCAACGAGACTCGACCAAACGGCCACAGCGCCAAACCGACGACCGCGGTGGAAATCAACGTGGCGACGATCGCGAGCAGCAGGATCGGCGCCGCATCTTCCAGCATCCGCCTGACGTCGGTGGCGATACCGGCCTCGAAGACGAGCACGGGCAGAAAGACATAGATAAAGGTGCCGGAACTGACCGGTAGGTCGACGAAGACTTCGGAAAATGCATCTGTCTCGCGGGACCAGCCCAGATGGGTCACCAGGGCAGGAAACCCTCCCAGGGCCAGGCCAACCACGCCAAGCAGGACAGGCGTCGGCAGCTTCAAATAAGCCGCCAGCGGCTGGCATAAACCAACAACAACCAGCAGAGCGGTAATGACGATCAGCACAAATGCGATGTCGAGCATGCGCGTGGTAAGGCAGTGGCTCCAGAAAGCCGAGCAATTCGGATGTGTTCCGTTTCTGGGGCAGTATCCTATCGTCGGCCGGACTGCCGGGACACCGAAAGTGAGGAGCTTACCTGGATTTCCTGTTCTGCAGCTGACGAAGGCGGGCCGGTAGTCCAGCTGCCGCCTTTTTCGTGGAACGAGGGGCCGGAGAAATCTTTATAGCTCTTTTATAAGACAAAGCGTCAATGCCTCTCGAATCCTAATGGTGAAAAGTGCATTTGATCCGTGCAACCGGGCCCGGAGAACGGGCGCGTCCGAGCCGGAGTAACGAGCCGTTATTCGCTATCCTGGCTTGGGTGAACGGGCGTCGATTTAACCTGCATCAAAGCTGCCCGGCTCGGCGTTCATGGCAAAGTGCAGAGTGAAAAATTTCCAGGGTCTGCAAGACACCTGCTGAGGTAATCACATGCTCGATTTCATGATGATCGCAATGGGCGTCGGGTTCTTCGCCGCCTCCATCCTCTATGTGCTCGCCTGTGAAAGAATGTGAGAGGGCCATGCTGTTCGACTACGTCCTCGGCTCGATCGTGACCATCGTGATCATGATCTACCTCGTCTACGCGCTGATCAACCCCGAGCGGTTCTAGGAGTTCCCGATGACCATCAGCGGATGGCTCCAGATTGCGCTGTTCGGCGTGATCGTGATCCTCATCACGCGCCCGCTCGGCGGCTATATGACGCGCGTCTTCGATGGCGAGCGGACCTTTCTCAGCCCGATCCTGCGGCCGGTAGAGCGCGCGGTCTACTGGTGCTGCGGCGTGAACGAAAAGGAGGAGCAGCACTGGCTGACCTATGCCGTCGCGCTGCTGTTCTTCAGTGTGGCCGGATTTGTCAGCTTGTACGCACTGCAGCGGCTGCAGTGGTACCTGCCGTTCAACCCGCAGGGCCAGACCGGGGTCGCGCCGGACCTCGCCTTCAATACGTCGGTCAGCTTCATCACCAATACGAACTGGCAGGCCTATGGCGGCGAGACGACGATGGGCTACCTCGTGCAGATGGCTGGCCTCACGGTGCACAATTTCGTCTCGGCGGCGACGGGTATCGCGTTGGCGCTGGCGCTGATCCGTGGGTTCGTGCGGCGCGAGGCCAAGACAATCGGCAACTTCTGGGTCGATCTGACCCGCTGCACGCTCTACGTCCTCATACCGATCTCGGTTGTAATGGCCCTCGCCCTAATGTGGCAGGGCGCGCCTCAGAACCTGGGCGCCTATGTCGATGCGACGACGCTCGAAGGCGCCAAGCAGACCATTGCGCAAGGCCCGATAGCGTCGCAGGAAGCCATCAAAGAGCTAGGGACCAATGGCGGCGGATTCTTAAATGCCAATTCAGCGCATCCCTACGAGAACCCAACGCCGCTCAGCAATTTGATCGAGATGGTTTCGATCTTCGCGATCGGCGCCGGGCTCACCAATGTCTTGGGTCGGATGGTCAAGGACGAGCGGCAAGGCTGGGCGATCTTTGCCGCGATGGGCCTGTTGTTCCTTGCCGGTGCTACGACTGCTTACTGGGCCGAGTCGCACGGCAACCCCGCCTTTGCGCAATACAACGTCAATTCGATGGCCAGCGCCACTCAAGCGGGTGGCAACATGGAAGGAAAAGAGGTGCGGTTCGGCCCGGCGCTCTCGGCTTTGTGGGCCACGGTGACGACCGACACCTCCTGCGGCGCCGTCAATTCGATGCATGACAGCTACCTGCCGATCGGCGGCATGGTGCCGATGGTCAACATGCAGCTCGGCGAGGTGATCTTCGGCGGTGTCGGCTCGGGGCTCTACGGCATCCTCGCCTTCGCCATTGTCGCAATGTTCGTCGCCGGGCTGATGGTCGGGCGCACGCCCGAATATCTCGGCAAGAAGCTCGAGGCAAAGGAGGTCAAAATGACCATCCTGGCGCTGCTCAGCTTGCCGCTGTCGATTCTCGGCTGGACTGCGCTCGCGACGGTATTGCCGCAGGGGCTCGCCGGCATCGCCAATGGCGGGCCGCACGGCTTTTCCGAGATCCTCTACGCCTACACCGAGGGCACCGGCAATAACGGCAGCGCCTTCGCCGGGCTGTCGGCAAACACGATGTTCTACAATCTGACCATCGCGGCCGCGATGCTGATCGGGCGGTTCATCTTTGTCATCCCGCTCTTGGCGGTCGCCGGATCGCTGGCTCAGAAAAAGCTGCTCGCCCCATCAGCGGGCACCTTCCCGACCAATCGGCCGCTGTTTGTCGGCCTGTTGATGGGTGTCATCCTGATCATGGGCGGCCTTACCTATTTCCCCGCCGTCTCACTCGGGCCGGCGGTCGAGCAGGTCGCGATGAACCAGGGCAAGCTCTATCCGGGCCCGTGAGAAACGTAATTCCCGAGGGATCTTCAGTATGACCGACCTCTCTTCGACTTTCGCAACACCGCCAACCGAGCTCGTCAGGCGTCATGTGCGACCGCTCGCGATCCTCGACCGCTCACTGATCGTGCCAGCAATCTGGGCCTCGTTCCGCAAGCTCGACCCGCGCACCTTGGTCAAGAACCCGGTCATGTTCTGTGTCGAGATCGTCTCGGTGCTGACGACGATCTTTTTCCTGCGCGATCTGTTCGTCGGCAGGGGCACGGTGGTTGGCAGCAGCGCGTTGTTCTCCGGCCAAATCACCTTGTGGCTATGGTTCACGGTATTGTTCGCCAATTTCGCGGAAGCTGTCGCGGAGGGACGAGGCAAGGCGCAGGCAGATGCGCTGCGCCGCACCCGGACCGAGACCAAGGCCAAGCGCCTGCAGGCGGCCAACTCGCGCAATTTCGAACTGGTCGACGCAACCGCGCTCAGGGCAGGCGATCTCGTGCTGGTCGAGACAGGCGACCTGATCCCGAGCGACGGCGAGGTCATCGAAGGCGTCGCTTCGGTGGACGAGTCGGCGATCACCGGCGAATCGGCTCCGGTCATCCGCGAGAGCGGCGGCGACCGCTCGGCTGTCACCGGCGGCACCCGCGTGACCTCGGACTGGCTCAGGGTGCGGATTACCGCGGCGCAGGGCTCGACCTTTCTCGACCGCATGATCGCGCTCGTCGAGGGCGCCGTGCGGCAGAAGACACCCAACGAGATTGCGCTCAATATCCTGCTCGCCGGCATGACGCTGATCTTCGTTTTTGCCACCGTCACGATCCCGAGCTTTGCTTCTTATGCAGGGGGCGCGGTGTCGGTCGTCGTCCTCGCCGCGCTCTTCGTATGTCTGATCCCGACGACGATTGGCGCGCTGTTGTCGGCGATCGGCATTGCTGGGATGGATCGGCTCGTGCGCTTCAACGTGCTGGCCATGTCGGGGCGCGCCGTCGAGGCTGCAGGCGACGTCGACACTTTGCTGCTCGACAAGACCGGCACGATCACGCTCGGCAATCGGCAGGCGACAGAGTTTCTCGCCCTTCCCGGTGTCGACGAGGGCGAGTTGGCCGACGCGGCCCAGCTCGCCTCGCTCTCCGATGAAACCCCGGAGGGTCGCTCGATCGTCGTGCTGGCCAAGGAAAAATACGGGCTGCGCGGGCGCGAGATGGCGCCGCTCAATGCCAGCTTTGTTCCGTTCTCGGCGCAGACCCGGATGAGCGGCATCGATGTCGAAGGGTCCTCGATCCGCAAGGGAGCGGTCGATGCGGTCATTAGGTTCGCCGAAGGCGGGACCGCCGGGCCGCTGTGGCGCGGCGCTGCCGGAGGCGCCCAAGCGGCGCTACGTGCCGCGCCGGTCTCGGACGCGGTGCGCCAGGTGACCGTCATTGCCGAGCGGATCGCAAGAGAGGGCGGTACCCCGCTCGCCGTCGCCAAGGACGATCGGCTGCTCGGAGTGATCCACCTCAAGGACATCGTCAAGGGCGGCATCCGCGAGCGCTTCGCCGAATTGCGGCAGATGGGCATCCGCACCGTGATGATCACCGGCGACAACCCGCTCACGGCGGCCGCAATCGCTGCCGAGTCGGGGGTCGACGACTTCCTCGCGCAGGCGACGCCCGAGCAGAAGCTCAAGCTGATCCGCGAAGAGCAGGCTAAAGGCAAGCTCGTCGCGATGTGCGGCGACGGCACCAACGACGCGCCGGCGCTGGCGCAATCGGATGTCGGCGTCGCAATGAACACCGGCACGATGGCGGCGCGCGAGGCCGGAAACATGGTCGACCTCGACAGCGATCCGACCAAGCTTATCGAGATCGTCGAGATCGGCAAGCAATTGCTGATCACCCGCGGCGCGCTGACCACGTTTTCGATTGCCAACGACGTTGCGAAGTACTTCGCGATTATCCCGGCGATGTTTGTGGCGTTTTACCCGCAGCTCGGCGTGCTCAACGTGATGCGGCTGCACAACCCGGAGAGCGCCATTCTTTCGGCGATCATCTTCAACGCGCTCATTATCATCGCGCTGATCCCGCTTGCGCTGAGGGGCGTGCAATACCGCCCGACCGGTGCGGCGAGCATTTTGCGCCGCAACCTGCTGATTTACGGCGTCGGCGGCATCATCGTTCCGTTCGTCGGCATCAAGCTCATCGACCTGGCGGTCGCCGCCATCGGCCTTGCCTGAGGATCGTCCATATGCTCCGCCAAATCCGCCCCGCCATCATGATGATCATCGTGATGACCGTTATCACCGGCCTCATCTATCCGCTCGGCATGACCGGCATTGCGCAGCTCGTCTTTCCGCATCAGGCCAATGGCAGCTTGATCGAGAAGGACGGCAAGGTGATCGGCTCCGAGCTGATCGGCCAGAATTTCACCGACGATAAATATTTTCATCCCCGCCCCTCGGCGACCACCGAGCCCGACCCCAACGACCCGACGAAAACGGTCCCGGCGCCCTACGCCGCCGACAATTCCGGCGGCTCAAATCTCGGGCCGACCAGCCAGCCGCTGGTCGACCGCGTCAAGGATGACGCCGAAAAGCTCAAGGCGGAAAACCCTTCCACGCCGGTCCCGGTCGATCTCGTGACCACCTCTGGAAGCGGGCTCGACCCCGATATCACCCCCGCCGCCGCGGAATTCCAGGTGCCCCGTGTCGCGAAGGCCCGCAATTTGCCGCAGGACAAGGTCCGCGCCCTCGTTGCCGACATGACCCAAGACCGGTTGCTCGGCGTTCTCGGCGAGAAGCGGATCAATGTCCTCAAGCTCAATCTCGCACTCGATCAACTGCACTAGGGAGAGGGGCAGTCTTACGCCACCTTGAGTTCGCCCAAATAGGCGTGGCGGATCAGCTCGGTTTCGCGCAGTTCGGCGGCGGGGCCGCTCAGCACGACCTCGCCGGTCTGCAGGACATAGGCGCGGTCGGCAATGGAGAGCGCCATGTTGGCGTTCTGTTCGACCATGAAGATCGTGACACCCTGCCGGTTGATCGTCCGGATGATGTCGAAGACCTGCTCGACATAGGCCGGCGAGAGACCCATCGAGGGCTCGTCCATGCACAGGAGCCTCGGGTGGGCCATTAGCGCGCGGCCGATCGCGACCATCTGCTGCTCGCCCCCCGATAAGGTGCCGGCGAGCTGTTGGAGCCGCTCCTCGACGCGCGGGAATAGTGCGAAGACGCGGGCCAGATCTTCGTCGAACTCGGGTCCGCGGCGCCGCGTATAGGCGCCCATCTCGAGATTTTCGTAGACCGTCATGCGCGGGAAAAGGCGGCGCGCCTCGAGCACCGGCGCGATGCCCCGGCGCACCCGCTCGGCGGTGCTGACGCTCTTCAGCGAATGGCCCTCGTAAAGGATCTCGCCGCGAGTCGGCGCGACGCTCCCCATGATCGCCTTCATCGTCGTCGATTTGCCCGAGGCGTTGCCGCCCAACAGGCAAACGATCTCGCCCGCAGCGATCCGGTAATCGACCGATTTCAAAACGTGAAGGTCGCCGTAATGCGTATCGACCCCGCAAAATTCGAGCAGATCAGGCAATCGCGGCGCTCCGGCCGAGATAGGCGCGGATCACCTCTTCGTCGCGGCGCACGGCGTCCGGGCGCCCTTCGGCGATCTTCTCGCCGTGGTCGAGCACGATGACCCGGTCCGCCAGCATCGCGACGACGTCGAGCTTGTGCTCGATCAGCAGGATTGTCAGACCGTTGCGGTTGAGGCTTTGAATCTGATCGGCCAGCTCCAATGTCTCGGCGGGGTTCATCCCTGCCGTCGGCTCGTCGAGCAGCAACAGTTTTGGCTGCGTGGCGAGCGCCCGCGCGATCTCGGTGCGCCGCCGATTGGCATAGGAGAGACTCGCGGCCATGTGGTCGGCGCGCGGCAACAGCCGGTTGCCGAACAATGAGAGGATCTCCCGCGCGTGCTCGCGTGCTGCCGCCTCCTCGCGGCGGTTCGCCGGCAGCCGCAACAGCGCGCCCACGGGACCGGTATCGAGCCGCGCATGCATGCCGATCATGACGTTCTCGATCACAGTCAGGTTCGGGAACAGGCGGATATTCTGGAAGGTGCGGGCTATGCCGCGCTCCAATATCTCATGCGGCCGCAATCGGCCGATCTCCTCGCCGGCGAAGCGAATACTGCCGCGACCGGCCGGAACTACGCCGGTGACGACGTTGAACAATGTCGATTTGCCCGAGCCATTGGGCCCGATCACGGCAACGACCGATTGCGCCGGGACGCTTAGTTCGACTGATCGCAACGCGACCAGCCCGCCAAAGCGCACGGTCAGATCCGAGACTTCGAGCAGCGGCCCGCTCGCCGTGCGACTGGACGCCGCAATGGCGGAAAGCCTGTCGAAGCCACCCCGCCCGATTTGGGCCGTCTGCTCGTCGAGGCTCAGCGGCGCGACGCGGCGCGTCGCCGGGATCAGCCCCTCACGGCGGTAGAGCATCATCAGGACCAGGATAAAACCGAAAATCAGCTCGATCGACGAGGCAAGCTCGACATGCTGCAGCCACTCGATGTTCACGAGCCGTCCGAGTGCATGCAGCCATTGCGACAGATCTTCGAGAAACCAGGATTGCAGGATCTGCAACACGAGCGCGCCGACCACGACCCCCCAGACACTGCCGATCCCGCCAAAGACGATCATGACCAAGACCATGACCGAGACCGGGAACATGAACATCTCCGGGGTCGCAGTCTGCAGTTTGGCGACATAGAACGTGCCCGTTGCGCCGGCAAAGGCGGCGCCGATCGCAAAGGCGAGGAGCTTGAAACGGACACGGTCGACGCCCATCGCAGCGGCGGCGATCTCGTCCTCGCGGATCGCCATCCAAGCGCGGCCGATGCGCGAATCCTTCAGGCGTTGGCTCGTCAGGATCAAAAACGCGACGAGTGCGAGCCCGACATAATAGTAGGGCGTCGCGTTAACGCCGAAATCATAGCCGAAGAGCTGCGGCGCGGCGACGCCGTTGAGGCCCATAGCGCCATTGGTGACCGAGGGAGTGTTGCGCGCGACAATTGGCACGATCTCGCCAAAACCAAGCGTCACGATCGCCAGATAATCGCCTTTGAGCCGCAGGGTGGGCGCGCCGAACAACACCCCGAAAAACGCGGCGATCGCTGCTGCGACCGGCAGCATCAGCCAGAACGAGACCTGGAAATGGACGACGTCACCGCCCGCCGTATGAAAACGGCTGACGAGGTCGAGCCATTGCAAGGGCTCCCAAAAGCCGCTCCATTGCGGCTGGACCTGCCACGAGCTGGCAACGCCATAGGCGTAGGCGCCGATTGCAAAGAACGCGGCGTAGCCCAGATCCAAGAGGCCGGCAAAGCCGACGACGATGTTGAGGCCAAGCGCTAAAGCGGCAAAGGCGAGCGCGTTCGCCGCCGAATCAATATCGGCATCGTTGCCGTTGACCAATGGGAACAGCAGCGCCGCGGTGGTCAACAGAAGGATGCCGAGGCGGGCGCGCCCGCGCGGGGAAACTCGGGCGAGGACGCCGCCCCCGGTCGCGATCGGCAGCAGTGCTCGGATGCCGACCGCGTTTCTCACGATTTTGTCGGGGTGGCCCGGCCGAACAATCCCGTCGGCACGAAGACGAGAACGAGAACCAGGATCGAGAAGATGATTACATCGGTCCAGCGCACAGCGATCAACTGCCCGCCCAAAGTCTCGATCAGACCGATCAAGATGCCGCCGACCATCGCTCCCGGAATGCTGCCGATCCCGCCCAACACCGCCGCGGTAAATGCGCGCAGGCCGGCCGTGTAGCCGATGATAAAGCTCGTGTAGTTGTAATAGAGGCCAAAGATCAGCGCCGCCGCCCCGGCCAGCGCGGACCCCAGAAAAAATGCCGTAACAATGACGCGGTCGACATCGACCCCCATCATCCGGGCTGCCTCGGCATCTTGCGCCGTCGCGCGCATCGCCTTGCCGAGGCGGGTGCGGTTGACAAAGAAATGGAGGGCCAGCATCAGCGCCACCGCGACGCCCCAGATCAGCAGCTCCTTCAGTTCGAGGGTCACTTCGCCCAATTGCCAGCGCACCACCGGCAGCGGGTTGGGGTAGTTCTCTGACCCGGCGCCGACAGTAAGCAGGATGATGTTGAACAGGATGTACGAGACGCCGATCGTCGTGATCATCGCAGCAGTCCCGCGGACGCCGCGCAGCGGTCGCAGCGACAGGCGCTCGATCGCAACGCCGAGGATGCCGGCGCCGAGCATCGTGACGGCGAAAGCAAAGACCAATGCCCCGGCCAACGCGGGGCCGGCGAGGACGCGGCTCTGACCCGTGATGCCGAGAAACTCGAGGGCCCACATGCCAAAAAACGAGCTGACCATGAACACATTGAAATGCGCGAAGTTGATCAGCTCGAGGATGCCGTAGACGAGGGTAAATCCCAGCGCCAGCAAGGCATACATCGCGCCGAGGCTCAGCCCGTTGACCACCTGCTGCAAGAGCACGCCATAGCCGGACATATCGGGCCCGCTGGCTCAGATCATCGCTAGGTTATTCGTCATTCCCGCGAATGCGGGGATCCAGGACTCCAGGGCGTCAACAGTTGCCCTGGACCCCCGCTTTCGCGGGGGCGACGAAGAACGGGTTAATATTACCGGCACAATATTGCCTGAGCTTCACGAACTCTGCGGCGCGACCCCGAGGTATTTGTACTGGTGAAGGACGTCGTCAGGTGGGTATTTGTCGTCCTTGACGATGCGGAAGACACTGATCTCCCGGTTCCGCAAGTCGCCATTTTCGTCAAAGGTGATCTCGCCCTGCAGGGTCTTAACGTGGGCGGTCTGCATCGCATCGCGCACTGCCTCGCGCGTCACCTCCTTGCCCGAAGCGGCGACGCGCTTGACGGCGTCGAGAATGATGAGCGCTGCATCATAGGCGGTGATCGAGTAATTCTCGGGCTGCTGCCCGTATTTCTTGGCGAAGCGCTCGATGACGGGCGCCGCCTCCGGGTTTTCGAGAATATCCGGCGCCGCAATCGTCGCGTACCACCCTTCGGCCGCAGGAAAGCCGGCGCCGCGCAATATCTCCGCACCATACATGCCATCGCCGCCGCCCTTGATAATCTTGGGGAGAATGTCGGAGGCCTGCTTGACGACCTTCACCCCAGCCTGAGCGACGCCGCCGTAATAGAGGGCGTCGGGATTGAGCGATTTGATTTTCGTCAGAGTGGTCGCGTAATCTGCTTCTCTGGGGTTGAGTTGGTCGCGGCCGAGCACCTTGATGCCCCGCTTCTCTGCCTGCGCTTGGAAGGTGTCGGCGATCCCGACACCGTAGGCGCCGCTGTCGTCGAGCACATAGACCGATTTCACCTTGAGGACATCGGCATAATAATTGGCCATGTTTGGCCCTTGGAAGGCGTCGGTGGTCACGGTACGGAAATAGATTGCCTTTCCTTTAGGCCGATATTGCCCGGCGAATTTCGGGTCGGTGATGTCGGGGTTGGTCGAGCTCGGGGTGATCGTCGCCAGTTCGCCTTGGCTCAAAATCGGCGACATCGCCTTGCCCGAGCCGCTCATCTGCGGCCCGATCGCCGCGACGACCGCCTTGTCGGACACCATCTTGCGCGCGTTGGTCGCCGCCTGTGCCGGGTCATACTGCCCGGCGGTGGCGGTGCCGTCGTCCAGCAGCAGGACCTCGATCTTGTAACCGGCGACGCCACCCTGCGCGTTCGCTTCGTCGATCGCCAGCAAGGCGCCGTCCTTGATCAATTCGGCATCATGCGCGTCGGCCCCCGTAAAGGGCAGGTTTATGCCCACCTTGATCGTTTTGTCGGCGGCATGGGCGAGATCCAAACCCGCAAGGGCGCCGATGAGGGCGGTGGTCGATACAGAGATGAGCAGAGAGCGACGCGACAACATGAGACTGACCTCCCGGGTGGGGTGCTTCACTCACGCAAATGTCATGCCGCTTCGGGTGCTACGGCAAGCTTTATCGAACGCATCAGCTCGATCCCTGGCGGTCCGCTTTGAGAAGACCCGAGACGAGGCTGCGCGTCGACGGTATCGGGCGCGCCATCATCGCCGCAGCAGACACTTGGTCATTGCACCCCGAATTCTTGGAGCAGCGCGTTGCGGACCGTGTCGAGGTCAAGCCCGTGCTCGGCGATCAGCGGACTCGTCTCGACGATAATGTCGTCGATGTCCCGGATCATCTTGAGGCGCTTGTAGAGATCCTCGGCATGGAGGCCGAGCCCTTCACCGAGGATCTCCATGAAATTGACGACCTCGAAGCTGCGCCCGTCGCCGACATCGCAAAGCTCGCGATGACAGGCATGGTAGATCGTCGCGAGCGTCGTCACGCCGGCATCGGCCACGGCGGCGAGCTCGCGCTGCGACGAGCTCGCGCTTGAAGGCGGGAAGCACCGCCAGGCTGTTGGCCTGGGTTCCGACGCGCGGCACGTCGATCTCGATAAGCTCGACGCCCGGTATGATCGCCAACAGCTTGCGCACGGCGGCCTGCACAGACGGCAAAACCGGCCGTTCGTGCAGGGCCACGCGTTTCTCGACCCGGTGTCTCATCATCGGAGCGAGGGTATCTGCATGGTCGGCGAGGAACACCAAAAACGGGTTGAGGTCGAACGGCCGCGCGCCGAACCGCGCCTCATAGCTCGGCAACGTCACTTCGCCGATCTGGACCTGGCAACTGGGGCACCAGGACAGCACCGTCGAGGTGCCGGCCGAGGCGAGGCCGTCGATTGTCGCGTAGGACACGCGGGCGGTGTTTTCGAAATCACCTTCGCGGAACTGATAGACGCCGCAGCACTGTCCGGGCCCGCCCATGACCTCGTAATCGACGCCGAGGAGATCGAGCACGTCGAGGCACAACAGCGCAATGTGCGGCGTCTTCAGGATATTACACCCGGTGTAGAAGACGACGTCGGGCGGGCTTTGGCGCGGCTCCTGCGCGGATTGCCCTCTGACGCGGGCCAATGTCTCGGGCGGCAGCTGCAGGCGCGACAGCACCCGCACGCCGCGGCTCATTGTCCGAAAGCCCTGCCGCCAGCGTATCGAAAGCGGCGTGTCGCCGCCCTGAGCCCTCGCAAAGCCTCGGGCGAGCTGGACCATGAAGCGCGTGTCGATGCCTTCGGGGCAGGCCGGAATGCAATTGCCGCTGCCGCTGCACACCGACGCCCAGCGTGCGGCCTCCGGCGTGCCGCTGCCGCCGGTGATCAGGTCGATGATGCCGGCCGCGGTTTCTTCCGGGTCCGCCTTGCCGAGACCGGCCGGCGCAACCATCGGGCAAGCCCGGAAGCACGCGCCGCAACGCGTGCACGCCTCGGCAATCGCCTCACCGCGCGCCCGAAAATCTTCCAGATACCCGGCGGTCCCGCCACCGCTCATGCCGTCACTCCGCCGCTGGTCGAGCCCCACGCTATCTCATTCAACAAACCGAAGCAAAGCGGCGCGGGCGACAACCTGGCCCGGGCACGCGGACCGTGTCATTCTGTCGGGGCGGACATGAAATGGGAGACAGAGAATGCGTTTTCTCGTGAAGGTTTCGTGCCCGGTCGAGGCCGGCAACGCCGCTGCAAAAAAAGACGGCTTCAAGGTGATCCAGAGCATCCTCGAGCAACAAAAGCCCGAGGCTGCTTATTTCATTGCCGATGGCGGCCGGCGAACCGGCATTCTGATAATCAATATGAACGACGCTTCGGACCTCCCGCGCATTGCGGAGCCCTGGTTTCTGGCGTTGAACGCCAGTATCGAAGCGACGCCGGCAATGATCCCCGAAGATCTCCAGAGGGCGGCATCGGCAATCGAGCAGGCAGTGAAGACCTTCAGTTAGGCGCGGATAGCCCCGTATTGCGCGAGCCGACACTGGGTTCAATTTACAGCGGGATCACCAGCAATGTGTCGATCTTTTGGCTGTCGAGGACGACGAGGCGCTCGATGAAACGGTATGGCTGGCTCGTCAGATCAACGCGGTCGAGGTAGCGGCCGGCGGCGAAGAGCGCCATCTCGCCGTCGTGCATGATCCGCACCGCAATAAAGTTCGAGCGCACCTGCGCGACTGTGGCGTCGATCTGCTCGATGCGGATCGGGCCGACGATGTGGCGGTAGCGGTGCGGTTCGAAAATATTTGCCTGACGCAGTGCGGTCACGCGGTCGATCAGCATGCCGCGCGACGCCGCATAGACGACGCCGTGCGGCAGCCCGGCCTCGTGACTGGCCCGGCTGGTAATCACATATCGGCACTGCTCGACAAAAAAGTCGGGCCAGTCTTCGAGCCGGTCCTCGTCGATGCAGTCGACATAGGCGGCGATGAGCTCCTGGACGCCGAGCCGGACGGCGACTTCGTCCATGAGCGCGTCAGCTGCCGGTCAAGGCGCGGTATTCCTTCCAGAAGCCGCGAATTGCCGCTTCGCTGGCGCGGAAGGGCTGCGGCTCCGCGTCGTAACCGCCCATCATGACGACCCCGGTATCCTCGTCATTGTAGCGTATCCCGCGCTGGACGAGCCCGCCGATGCAGCCATCCTCCATCGAGATATAGCCGGCCGCGCCGACCAGATTGCCTTGCCGCAACCGGCGTTCGGTCATCGTCGCGTCGTCGTCCTCAAACCCCAGATGGATCCATTCGAGCTCAGTCTTTTCGAGCCCGCGCGGGCGGATGACGCGAACCGCGATCGTGTTGCGGATCTGCTGCAACACCATGCTCGGGAAGACGGTCAGGATCTGCACCGAGATGCCGTCGCCATATTCGTCGACCAATTCGATGACCGAGCTGTCCTTGAGACCGAACCCGCTGTCCGAGCGCAGCGCCGCCTCTCTGTAATCGGCGTCCTCCTGCGCGTAGTCGAGTTTCGAATAGCTGAAGTGATGCGCCCCACTGTCGTCCATGACGATCCCGCCTTCCTGGCTCAAGCGGTTTATGCGGAAAGTCGTCAGAAACAGGTGCAGGATACTGGCGTGGTAGGTGTCCTTGACATTTTCGGCATAGAGCTTCCAGTTATTGGGCAGTACCTGCGTGCTGCGGCCGAGAATGCGGGCGGGCCGGTTCAGCACGCGGCTGATGCCGGCGGAAATTTTCGGTCCGAGATAGGTTTCGAGATCGGGCGTGTCGTCGCGGAACGACCCGAACACCAGGCCGGCGAACTCGGCGACCCGCAGCCGCTGCAGATTGTGCTCGTCCTTGCGAAACTCGGGGGGCATCCCGCCTTGCCGCTTGACCCCGCGCTCGAACGCGACGCCGGTCAATTTCCCGGTCAGGTCGTAGGTCCAGCCGTGATAGATGCAGCTGATCTCTTTGACGGTGCCGCGACGCTCTAGGCACAGCAGGTTGCCGCGATGCGCGCAGCGGTTCACAAAGGCGTTGATCTCGCCTTCGGCGTCGCGCGTCACAATGACCGCGGTCTCGCCGATCGTCGTGGCGATGTAATCCCCCGCGCTCGGGATCTCGGAGGTCAGACACAGGAAATTCCAGGTCGGGCCCTTGAAGATCCGCTCCTGTTCGAGCCCGTATTGGCCGGGATCGGTATAGAGGCGGAACGGGATCTCGGTCAGGCCATTCGAGGGCCACGGAACTCCCCGCATCGCGCCGGCGCCGAGCTCTGACATGTTTGCCTCCTCCGCAAGGTAATGGCAGCCATGATAGCAGGTACCCGGAGCCGGGGGAAATTAGCTTGCGGGAAATAGGCCGATGGCCGACCATCCGTGACAGCAAGCTTTCTGCCGGAGGACTCGGCATGGACGATCTTTATCTGCGCAGCGGCATTTTTCTCGCGCCGTTTCACAATCACGACGAGAACCCGACGCTCTCGATCGAGCGCGACCTCGAACTGCTCGAGCATCTCGACCGGCTGAATTACCACGAGGCGTGGATCGGCGAGCATCATTCCGGCGGCTTCGAGCTGATCGCCTGCCCGGAGATGTTCATCGCCGCGGCGGCGCAGCGCACCCGGCATATCCGGCTCGGCACCGGCGTCGTGTCGCTGCCGTATCACAACCCGTTCATGCTGGCCGACCGCATGGTGCAGCTCGACCATATGACGCGCGGCCGGGCGATGTTCGGGGTCGGCCCCGGCGCCCTCGTGCACGACGCGCTGAAGATCGGCATCGACCCCGGCGCCCAGCGGCGCATGATGAACGAGGCCCTCGAGGTCATCGTCCCATTGCTGCGCGGTGAAACCGTCAGCCGCAAGACTGATTGGTTCAACCTGACCGAGGCGCAGCTGCAATTGCGCTGCTACACCCGCCCGACCATGGAACTGGCGGTCGCTGCGGCGCGCTCGCCGGCGGGGTCGCTGGCCGCCGGGAAATACGGTATCGGCATGCTGTCGATCGGCGGCACCAGCCCGATGGCGATGGAGGCGCACACCCGCAATTGGGGCCTCTACGAGGAGACCGCGCGCACCAACGGGCATGTCCCCGACCGCAAGAACTGGCGCGTCGTCGGCATGTTCCACATCGCCGAAACGCGCGAACAGGCCCGCAAGAACGTCCAGTTCGGCGTGCAGGCCTTTGCCAACTACTTCCGCGATGTCGCGACGTTTCCGATCATTCCGCCCGATGTGCCCGACCCCTATGAGTGGCTGGTCGAGACCGGCACCGGGTGCATCGGCACCCCCGACGATGCTCTCGCCTATATCGAGCGGCTGATCGCCGGGTCGGGCGGGTTTGGCGTGCTGTGCGAATTGGCGCAGAACTGGGCCGATTGGGACGCGACTAAAAGGCACTACGAGCTGATGGCTCGATTTCGTCCACCCGCATTTCCAGAAGAGCCGGGAATTGCTGCGCGGCAGTTACGACTACGCGACGAGCCATCACGAAGACTTCACCGGCAAGGCCGGCGCGGCGATCCAGGCCGAGATCGACCGGCACGCGCGCCGCACCGCCGCGACCGAGCGGCCAGCGGCCGAATAACGACGAAACCCCGCTTCGCGACCCCGCGTGGGTGGCTGTTCCGCCCCTGCAGCGGTTCGGGCATGGTCGACGGCTCACGGGACGAGCCGCGACTGATGGCTAATATTGCCGCCGCCGGCGCAGCAACGATCGCCCGCGCAGCCGCACTCTTGCGCGCAGGGCGGCTCGTCGCGTTCCCGACCGAGACCGTGTACGGGCTCGGCGGCGACGCGACAAACGACCGCGCCGTCGCTGGTATCTTCGCAGCCAAAGCCCGGCCGCACTTCAACCCGCTGATCGTTCATGTCCGCGACCTAGTCGAGGCCGAGACCCTGGCCGTCTTCACTGCTCCCGCTCGTCGCGCCGCTGCCCGGTTCTGGCCGGGACCGCTGACTCTCGTACTGCCCCGGCAACCCGCCGCCGGGGTATCGCAGCTGGCCAGCGCCGGCCTCGACACGGTGGCGATACGGGTCCCCGCCCATCCGGTCGCGCAGGCGTTGCTGCGAGAGACGGGCCGTCCGATCGCCGCTCCATCGGCCAACCGCTCGGGCCGGGTCAGCCCGACCTCGGCCGCGCATGTCGCCGAAGACCTCGGCGACGATGTCGCGATGATCCTCGACGACGGCCCGACCCCGGTGGGTCTCGAATCGACCGTCCTCGATCTTTCCGGAGGGGCCCCTGCCCTGCTCCGTCCCGGCGCCATCGCCCTCGAGACTCTGACCGAATTGCTCGGATCAATCGCCCTTCCCAACCCGGCCTTGTTGAAATCACCGGGCATGCTGGCGAGCCATTACGCACCCGGTCTGCCGGTCCGTCTCGCCGCAACCGAGGCCCGTCCCGGCGAGGCATTGCTCGCCTTCGGTCCGGACGCGCCGCCCGACTTCGCGGAGGTGCTGTGGCTGAGCCGCTCCGGCGACCTCGCCGAAGCGGCAGCCAATCTGTTCGCGATGCTGCGCCGTCTCGACCGTTCCTGTTTCACCGGGATTGCGGTAATGCCAATCCCCGAACACGGCCTCGGCCGGGCGATCAATGACCGCCTGCACCGCGCCGCCGCACCGCGCAGAGTTGATAGCGCCAATCGCATCGTCTGAAGTCGTGCTTGGTGGCCAGACCCGCGGGTTGACGAGACCCAGCTGCTACCTATAATCTAGTTAGTCTAGTCAAGATGTGCAGGCCGTGGCAAACCAGGACACAGATCAAGCTCGCTCGAATTGGCAGCTCCAGGACGCGAAGGCGCGGTTCAGTGAACTTGTCAAGAAAGCCCGGAAGCAGGGCCCTCAACATGTCAGCGTCCGCGGCGAGCCGGCCGTCGTCGTGGTCTCCGAGGAGGACTTTACGAGACTCACCTCGTCTCGTCCCTCGATAGTCGACCACATTTTGGACGGAGCGCCGTGGCCGGATGATCTGGTTGAGGCGATCAATGCCCGACCAAGCGACGCGGGTCGAGACGTCCTCTTCTGATGTACCTCGTCGATACCAACGTCTTGTCCGAGGCTCGCCGCGGGAGCAACGAGGCTCGGATCTGGCTCCGCTCCGTCGATCCGGTCACAATCTATTTCAGCGTCATCACACTCGGCGAGATCATGAAAGGGATCGCGCTGAAACTGCGAACTGATGCCCGCGCTGCTGCACCGCTGACCGCGTGGCTGGAACAGCTGCGGCACGACCACAGCGACAGAATCTTACCCATCAGCGATCGCGTCGCGCTTGAATGGGGCCGACTGGCCGCCGAGCGGCCACGCGGCATGGCTGACGGGCTGATCGCGGCGACCGCGGCGGTCCACGGCAAAATCATCGTGACGCGCAACGTCGCCGATTTCGCAGATACCCGCGTCCCAGTCATCAATCCTTGGGACCCAAACGGCTGGTCCGCCTCGACGTAGGAAGCGCTCTGGAAACTGCGGTAACGGTCAGCCGCTCAATTTGGTGTCGCCACCGATCGAGATTTTGAATCCGCCGGATCACGTGGCTCGGAACCCATCGTGATTTGCGGACTGTATGGTTGAAGCCTCAACCCTGTTATAGGGCGTCGAAATGTTCACCCCCTCACTGGCGGCAAAGCCCGCACACAATGCGAGCAACCAAATCAGAACGCGATGACATTACGAGAGCCCGGATCAAGCGTCTCCGAATTGCGTCTTGCTGGTTGAAGAGACCCCAATGTCTACCACCACCCCATCATTGTCGATCCCGACCGTTGATGAAATTCGCACCCAGCTCTGTGCCGCCGCGTTTGGCGGCCCGTTGGTTTCGAACATCTATCGCGGGCTGGTGGCCGAAATCATCGTTGGCGCGGCACTCGGCTCTGAATGCCAATTGTGCTCGGGCGATTGGCGCGGTTGGGATTTCGAACACCCCTCCGGGTTGCGCCTGAAGGTAAAGCAATCGGCGGCTCGGCAGACGTGGACTGGGACGAGAAATGCGACGACGCCCATATTCGATATCCGGGCGCGAACCGGATATTTCGAGGGTGCAGATTGGGTCGCCGATCCCAGGCGCTTTGCTCATATCTATATTTTCGCGTATCACCCGATCATGGAAGAAAGCGCCGATTACCGCGATCCTCGCCAATGGCGCTTCCATGTGGTTGCAACGAATCGCCTCCCAGCTGGCAAAACGATCACCTTGGTGAAGGTGGCGCTGCTATCCGATGCCGTTGCATGGATCGGCTTGAAGGCAGCAATTGAGAACGTCCGCGCATCGCTCTGACGAGAATATATGGATTGGCACTCGCCATAGTGCGCGTACTCGGTTCAGGTCGGCGTCGCCTCTCCCAAAGCAAAAGGGCTGACGCTTATCTCAACGCGGAGCCGGTGAGATGGTATGGGGCAAGCGGCGAGGAGATGGCACCATCGTCGCTGGCAAATAACTGACGGAGTGCCCCGATGCCCCAGCTGAACGACTTGAGCAGGTCCCTCGTCGCCTTGGACCAAGATAGCACAATCATTGCCGTCGTCGAGCTGAGCCAGTCGAGCTGGCTGGTTGGCGGGGTGCTTCCCGGCATTGAGCGTCAACCGCAAAAGAAGCTGGAACCGAGTGCGGAAAGGCTTCTTGGCCTGCTGCATCGCTGGCGCGATGAAGCGGTCAGGGCCGGTAAAAAGATCACGCGGATTGCACTGGCCTTCGAAGCCGGTCGCGATGGCTTCTGGTTGGCGCGTTGGCTGAATGCGCGCGGGGTCGAAGCGCACGTGATCCATCCCTCGAGTGTCGCAGTATCGCGGGAGCATCGCCGGGCCAAGACCGACCGGCTCGACACCGAGTTGCTGAAGCGCGGGTTCTTGGGGTGGCTGCGCGGGGAACGGGGCCATTGTAGCATGGCGCGCGTCCCGACGATTGCCGAAGAGGACGCCAAGCGGCCGAACCGGGAGCGCGAGTGCCTGGTCGGGGAACGTACGCGCATCGTCAACCGAATGAAGGCCACGCTGGCCCGGCTCGGCGTGCGCAATTTCAAACCCACCCTGCGCAAGGCAGCGGAGCGTCTTGCAACGGTACGCACCCCGGAGGGCATGCCGCTACCGCCAAATGTATTGGCCGAGCTGCAGCGCGACATGGCGCGGCTGGGCTTTGTCGTCAGCCAGATCAGGGAGATCGAGGACACCCGTCAAAAACGGTTGGAGCAGCAGCCTGAGACCGGGCACCACGCCATGGTTCGGCAGGTGGCCCGGGTCATCGGCATCGGCATTGAAACGGCTGATATGCTCGTCAATGAGGTGCTGTCGCGACCAATGCGTGACCGCAAAGCGGTGGCGCGCTACGCCGGTCTGACGGGCTCGCCGGACGAGAGCGGTGCGAGGCGGCGGGAACAAGGCCTCGCCAGAGCCGGCAATGCCCGGGTCCGCCGTGGCATGATCCAACTCGCCTGGCGCTTTCTGCGGTTTCAGAAGCAGAGCGCACTGGCACAGTGGTACCGGGCCCGCACTGCCGATAGCCGTCTAGGCACGCGCAAGACGATGATTGTCGCGTTGGCACGCAAGCTGCTCATCGCGCTCTGGCGCTTTGTCACGACTGGCGAGACATTGGACGGCGTCATCCTGCGCCCGGCAGGCTGAAAGACCTCCGGGACGAGCATCTTACCTATTCGGCGCTCGCGCTGGCGTTCAGCGCGGACTGCTGATTGACGATCCGAGGTGGCGGGAACCGGCACGTGACATGGCACAGAATGCCGACGGTGAGAATGGGGCCCGCCGCCCGGAGCTTTGCCGCCGATGCGCATGACTGCATCATGGTCAGGATCCAAACGGACCTACCGCATACAGATCCTATGCAGTCGGGCGACAAACTCTGGTAAGTCGATATCGCCCACCACTGAGCCGAAGGAGCGAGCAATGCAATACGCTACCACTCTTCCCGTTCCACAGCGGACCTGCATCCGGGAAGACTGTGCTATCTTGTTCGTCTCGTTAGAGTTGAGTTGTTCGACATGGGTTACAACGGCGCTGGCGCCCGGCAGCAGGAAGATGTCGAAGCACACGCTCGTCGGCGGTGACGGGCGCAAACTGCTCGACCTTCTTGCACGGTTGAAGACCAGAGCCGAGCAGCGCATTGCAACGCCGATCAAGGTTGTGACGATCCATGAGGTCGGCCTCGATGGTTTCTGGATTCATCGCTTGCTCGAGGCCAACGGCGTCGAGAGCCACGTCGTTGATCCTGCGTCGATTGCCGTGCCCCGCCGCCACCGGCGCGCCAAGACGGATGCGATCGACGGCGAGACGCTGCTGCGCACGCTGATGGCCTGGCAGCGCGGCGAGCCGCGGGTCTGCGCCATGACAGTGCCGCCAAGCCCGAGCGAAGAGGACCGCCGTCGGGTCTCGCGCGAGCGCGCGACGCTGCTGCGGGAGCGCATTCAGCACACGAACCGCATTCGAGGACTGCTGTTCGGCCAGGGGATCACCAATTACAATCCGCTGCACAAGAACCGCCGGGAATGTCTGGAAGAACTGCGGACCGGAGACGGACGCTCGCTGCCAGCTCACCTCAAGGCCGAAATTCTTCGCGAGATCGACCGGCTCGAGCTGGTGTTACGCCAGATCAGCGAGGTCGAAGCTGAACGCGATGAAATGTTGCGGCCGGCAAAAGCGAGCTCTCCGGCTGCACTACTTATGCGGCTCAAGGGCATTGGCGCGGAGTTCGCTGCCGTGCTCTGCCTTGAGGGTCTGTTCCGCCATTTTGAGAACCGACGGCAATTGGCAGCCTATGCCGGCCTGGCTCCCAGCCCATGGAAGAGTGGCAGCATCGACCAGGAACAGGGCATCTCGAAAGCAGGAAATCCACGTCTGCGCACCACAATGGTCGAGCTTGCCTGGATGTGGGTGAGATACCAGCCCGACAGTGCTCTCAGCGGTTGGTTCCGCCAGCGCGTTGGCTCAGAGCGCGGCCGGATCCGCCGCATCTCGATCGTAGCGCTCGCCCGCAAACTGCTTATCGCCCTCTCGAGATACGTCACCCATGGCGAGATCCCGGCGGGTGCTGTCGTGAAGGCAGTCTGAGCCACCCGGGAAGGCGGAATCATTATCGCGAGTTCCACGAGGCCTGATCAGCCCCGTTGGATCCGGGCGGGCGGACCGTCGCAAACAGTGGCTGTGATATGCCGCCATACAGTGTGGACCCGCCCTCCCGAGCCCGATGACCTCCAGAATGAGGGATTGTGGTGCCAGCCGCTCTGAGAACGGCGACCGGATGTGAGGTTCTGCGGGCATCAAAGCCGCAGTCAATAGATGGGCTCGGGCCACGGATTCGATACAGCGAGGTAGGCGGCCAGCAGAACCCTGTGGATTTGCCGCTGCGCTTGGACGACGCTAACGCGTCGCCCACAACTCCACAGGGCCCACGTCGGTAAGCATTGATTAATTGAAACAGAAAGGAGCTGCGGCTCGGCCAGAGGACCCGTAAGGCAACGGGAGCACGTTTCGTGAGGCAACGCTCGACGTCTCGGGAACATTCGCCGATGAGGCAATACGGCTTCCTGTCCAGATTGCCGCGCTACATCGATAAGGGGAGCCTTGACGGTCCCACCCTCATGTGAAGTGTGCGGCGCGAAGATGCGCCCCAATGGCGAGCTCCCCTCGGATCAATACGCAGCTAGGCGCACGTCAGACACTGGAGCTTCGAAGAAAGGCCCGTCTCCCTGTCCATCGTCCCTCCGCGTGCTCAGGCCTCAAGGCGCTGCGAAACACAAGCGACGCTAGGCGGCAAGCCGCCAAGCTCCGCTAGCGTTTCGGTCCCTTGACCCCTTCCGCGCGCTCCGGGAACCTGACCGCAGGCGACGGGACGAAGAACGGCCTTCCCGCTCCGAACAAAGAACTGACAGCAAACCCAAAACAACCGCTTGACAGAAAAAGCCCCATACAAGTCAGGTGCGAACTCGACCCCACGGCTTCGGCGACGTGCCTCCTGCGAGCCACGAGCCTGCATCGCCGATAGCTACCGAACTCGACGATGGCCACCCTGAGGCGGGGATGACGCTCGAAGACGCTGGAGAAGATCAGATCGCACAGCCAGTTCGGCGTCCAAATATGCCCGCCTCAACCTCTCCTAAAAAGCTGTGTCCGGCTTGACGTCTCTTTACAGCGCCAGGCCCTCCTCCGCGGGAGGGCCCAACGGCAGCAGTCTCAGGTGATCAGAAGAGGAACCACAGAAACCTAATTGAGATGGTATATCCTGGCGGCATTGCCTCCGGCGATCTTGGCCTTCTCCTCTTCTGTGCAGTCCGTCAGAATCTCCTCAATGATTTGCCGGGTCCGAGGGAACGTGGACTCGACATGAGGATAATCTGAGCCCCAGAGGAGATTGTCGACACCGATGATGTGGCGGTCGCGTATGCCCATGGCATCTTCCTGGAAGCCCGCAAACACGTTGCGGTGGAAATAGTCGCTGGGCAGCATGGCCTCCTTAAACCGATAGCGCTCTTCCTGGACCCGTTGGGTGTACGTGTAGTCGATGCGGTTCAGGAAATGCGGAATCCAGGACAGCTCGTGCTCCACGGTACCCACCTGGAGTTTTGGATAGCGCTCAAAGACGCCGCTGAAGATCATGTCACCAAGAGACATCCGCACCCAGTGATCGGCGTTGGCCAGGAAGGAGTTGCGGACGCGGTTGCGGTCCTCAAGCGAGAAATCCTGCCCTGGGCCCGGCCGATTGGTCGCGATGTGCATGCCGAGGGGAATATCCAGATCCTGAGCCGCCGCCCACAGGGGCTCATACATCGGATTGTCGTATCCCTTCCCCTCCGGGGGATAGACGGTGATCATGCC
Source organism: uncultured Alphaproteobacteria bacterium (assembly GCA_963736715.1). Lineage (GTDB taxonomy): Bacteria > Pseudomonadota > Alphaproteobacteria > ATCC43930 > CGMCC-115725 > AP-15. The sequence goes on from CAVTQA010000037.1 coordinate 72,437, forward strand.
GCCCGACAGCCCCATCCTGGCGCAGCGCTCGAGCTCCTTCACCCCCTCCTGCACATCGTCCACGTTGATCATGGCGATGCCCTTGAGGCGCTTGGGCTCCCCGGCGCAGAACCCGGCGAGCCAGTCGTTGTATCCTCTAAAAATCTCCGACAGCAGCGCACTGTCCGGTACGCTGTATAGCAGCAGACCGACCGTGGGATAGACGACACTTACATCCACTCCATCGGCATCCATATCCTTCAGATGCGCCGCTGGGTCGTAGCCGCCGGGCCGGACTTTATCAAAGGTCGTGGTGCGGACCAGCTGTTCCGGCGCCTCAAACCGCATACCCGTCTGGGTCCCGGCGGCCAGCCCGATTGTCCGGTGGCCATCGCAAAACCACCAATCGCCATCATATTCGCGAATAAGCTGTGGCACCCGGTCCTTGAACGCAGGCTTGGCTCGGCTCGTCCACAGGTCCGGTGGCTCAAACACGTGATTGTCCGATGATATCACCCTGTAATTTGCCATGATTCGACCCTCCTGCTGGGTGGTGAGCGCCTTCGCGGTGCTGCCGTCTAAACGACCTCGGCAGCCCCAGTATACCGCGTGCAAGACCCGTGCCCATATGGCGAAGTGTGCTCCGAGGCTCCAGAGCCTAAAACCTGCGTCCTGGCGAGCGGCTTGATGACGAGCTGGTGGCGGCGAGGGTAACGAACGTCTCCAGGGTGCCGGGGAGGTTCGACGCGTCTGTGATGCGCCATTCCTCGTCGGCGAATTTCTCGAACTGCAGACCATTGGTATAAATCGACCGTTGGTTTGCGTCGATCTCGGCCGGCGCTCGCGAAAGGGACGGAGGGTTTGCAGACTCGCCGCTGGAGGGAGACGGATTCGAACCCTCGGTCCCTCTAGCGAAGAGTTGTCTCAGCACTTAGAGCCGGTGCCGTCGCGATTTGTGTTGGAATTTGATTGGCGCGGTCTCCAGTAGGGTGAGGATACTGGGTCAGGCAGCAAGGTCAATCGGCTTATCGGCGAGTTTCTGGGTGAGCGTGTGCCATCCGTCGACTTTGCGCATGGTGATCTGACCCGAGGCGAGCAGTGCCCAGAACAACATGGCTGCGGTCTCGGCCGAGGGCAGCACCGTCTGGGTCTTGATCCGGCGCTTGAACTCCTCGTGGAGCCGTTCGATCGCGTTGGTGGTGCGAGCGCTCTTCCATTGGCTGGGCGGCAGCCGGGTGAAGGTGAAGAGCCGATCACCGGCTTCCTCGAGGCTGTCGGCTACCGCCTTGCATTTGAGCCGCCATTTGCGCAGGAAGGTGCGGCGGCGCTCCTCGATCTCGGCGGCCGAGGTGGCGTAGATCATGTCGTTGTAGTCGGCTGAGACCTCGTCGTGCAGCCGCTGGGGCGCGTGGGCCAGTAGGTTGCGGTGCTTGTGGACGGTGCAGCGCTGGGTTGGCACATCGCCCCACAGCGCGGCCAGCGCCTGCTCCAGCCCGGTTCCGCCGTCGACCATCAGGAACTCTGGCCGGCGCAGCCCGCGCTTGCCAAGGTCGTCGAGCACGGCGCGCCAAGCCTCGCTGGTTTCGCCGCCCATGTTCTTGACGGCCAACAGCACCTTCTGGCCATCCTCACGCACGCCGAGCACGACCAGCAGCACGATCGAGGTCGCCTTGCGGTCGAGCCGGACCCGCACCACCGTGCCATCGAGGATCAAGCGGACGATCGGTTCCTCGGCCAGCGAGCGGCCATTCCAGGCATCCCAATCGCTTTTCACCTTCCGCCACACCCGGCTCACCGTGTCCTTGCTGACCGCCCCGCCAAAGACGGCGGCGAGCGCCCGGCGCACCCGACGCGTGTTGGTGCCCGAAAGATAGGCGCCCACGATCAGCGAATTCGGCCTGCCTGGTTCGCCGCTGGTAAGCCCGCAGCGCCGTGCTCTTCCATTCCGTCGTCTTGCCCTCCGCGGTGTCGAGCCTGGCCCGCGGCACCGCGATTTCCACCCGGCCAAAGGTCCCCAGCAGCGAGCGCGATCGGTGACCGTGCCGGTGGCCAGTGACACTGCCCGCGCCATCATTCTCGGGATCCGCCTCGGGCTGGCGAGCATAGCGCGGGCGTGAGAGCACTGCCTCGAGCTCACTCTCGATCATCGTCTGGATCAGTTCGCGCACCCGGTCGCGCAAACCGGCCTCGATCGGATCAAACCAATCGTCGAGAAGATGGACCGCCGTCTCGGCTTCTGAACCCAGAACCGGCGACTTCGTGCTATTGTCGGGCATGGCGTGGTCTCCACCGGCGCACAACGCCGGCATCGTTGGGTTTTCAGCACCCGGAGACTACGCCACCTTTAATTCCAACCACACTCCGGACGGCACCTTAGAGCCTGTCGCGCTGACACTAGTTTCGCACCTGACTCAGCGCAGGAGGAAGGCGGATTCGAACTCTCGGTCCCCCCTCCGGCAGCGGGGCCTACGCGGGACGGGATCAGGCGGTCAGGTTCCAAAGCGAGACAAGATCTCTCAGGGGCTCAATCTGCGCGGGATCAAGATGGACCGGGCCGTGCTCCGAGGAGCTGATTTCACCGGAGCCCATCTGCAAAGCGCGAACCTCATTGGCGCAATCTTGCAGGAGGCGTGCTTCGATCGTGCCGATTTATCCCGGGCTCGTCTAAGTGGGGCGAACCTCGTTGTGTTGCTGTCGAACATGACCCGCATCAACTTTCCTTTCCCTCTTCCTGGGGCCCGTTCGGACATCGGCTGAGTATACGATAGCGCGCGCCAGCGAACCGGAGGAGTTCTTTCCGAAACTAACTCGCCGTCAACCTCGTATAAACCTTCACGCCGTGCCATCTAGGAAGTGGCGGGCTAATATGCGCCGAGATCGTCGGAGCCATCCCCCAGCATTTCCGGCATTTAATGAACCCGAAGAGGATGCGAAATTGAGCCATCACCCAACGTTCCGCGATCCCGACGATGAGCCACAGGAGCCCGACATGCAGGGGACGGGAGAGACGAAACCCGCCGAAGCACTCGTCAACGACTTGGAATCACGCCTGTTCAAAGGGCGCAAGGTCATGGTGTTCGGCCAGATCACTGACAAGCTGGCACGCGACGTCGTGGCCCGGATACTGGCGCTCGTCGACAAATCCGCGAAGCCGATCCAGATCTACGTCAATTCACCCGGAGGTCATGTCGAGTTGGGTGACTCGATCCATGACATCATCAAGTTTGTGCGTACCAACGTGCCGATCTACATGATCGGTACCGGCTGGGTGGCCTCTGCGGGCGCGCTCATCTATACGGCCGGTGAGAAGAGGTTCCGCTTCTGCTTGCCCAACACACGCTTCCTGCTCCATCAGCCGATGGGCGGCGTGCAAGGCCCGGCAACGGACATCGACATCGAGGCACGCGAGATCATCAAGATGCGCGAGCGATTGAGCCAGATCATCGCCACCGAGACCGGACAATCGATCGAGCGGGTCCGCAAGGACACCGACCGGAATTACTGGATGTCAGCATCCGAGGCGATCGACTACGGCCTTGCCTATAAGATCGTCCGTTCGATCGAAGATCTGGCGTAGATTGGAAGTGACGCAGGGTCCTGTCGCTTTACCGCGTATATTTGATTGCGACCGCTTGAAATCCTGAGGAGGAGTCTGCAGGGCTTTTACAACCCCACAGTGAACGCGGTCATTGGGCAGATCCGGCCGCGAGATCTCGGCATTCATCGGGACGATGGGCTTTTGAGGAACGGTCATCGAAGGCGCCGCGAATTACGCTATGCGCATTCTGGGGCGCCGGGCTTGCGCGACCATCTTGCCGGCTTCCAGGAGTGTCGGACAAAGTTAGGTTCGCACCGGACTCGCTGCTGGAGGGAGATGGATTCGAACCATCGGTACCGCAAAAAAAACCCCCTTTTTGGCTGCCCGCGCTCGGTTCCGCAATTCGCCTTCCGCAACAAAAACCGGCTCTTTCGTGCCGGGACCGAAGGTTCGAATCCATCTCCCTCCAGCGGTGAGTCAACGACGAACTCTCGAATGCGGACTCAGGCTTCGCCTTCCTCCTGTATCGGTGGCAATTGTGTCGCGTCAGCGGGATTGCACCGTAAGACACCGATCGCCCCGATGCCAAAGCGCCGCTGCGGCGGACCGGTCGCCAACGTGAGGCTTGCCGCCCGGAGCAAAAGCGAAGGACGATCAGGAAACGATGAGGGAGAATAACGATGACGTCACGCGTGCCGATAGTGTCGCTGGAGCGCGCCCGCGAACTCGGTGAGGCGATGGGTTTGCCGGCCCGGCGTACGCAGAGCGAGGCGTTTCGCGTACTGGCCAATAATCCCGGCGTGGCCAGGGTAGCCTACAGTCAATTGATCCAGTTGCTGGAGAACAACAAATTCGACACGCGGCTGCGCGAGCTGATGATAATGCGGATCGGTTGGGTCACCGGCTCTGCCTATGAGTGGACGCAGCATTGGCGGGTGGCGGCCACGGCGGGGATTCCGCCCGAGGATATTCTGGCGGTGCGCGACTGGCGGAACTCCGAGCGGTTGACACCGGCGGACAGGGCGATCCTCGCCGCCACCGACGAGTGCCTCGCCGGCAAATCCATTTCGGATGCCGCCTGGGCCGAGGTGGCGAAACATGTCACCGAGCCCGGACAGCAGGTCGAATTCATCATCGCCATGGGCAACTGGATGATGTTTTCCCTGTTGTTCCGAAACCTGCGCATTCCGCTGGCGGAGGGTCTGATGGTCTGGCCGCCCGATGGTCTGGCCTCCCCGGCGGCGCAGCGATAGGCGATCGACGCAACGGCTGCGACAGGGCCGGGCGGCTTTTCCGACCGCCCGGCGCGGCCGGGATCGGGCCACGGATGGTCGGTCAGCAGCACGCGGCGAGGCCCGCGACTGAGGCGCGGCCATCTCGATAGAGGAGCACTGCGGCGGCTTCGTAGAGATCTCCGCGTAGCAGGCTGTCCCCCCGCATTTCGAGATGTGCCCAGTGGTGTCGACCTCACCGGACTGGTAACGCCGGGGGGTCAGGCCGAGATACGCACCGACCGAGACCGATCGTCGGAAGCGTGCGGGATCGTCGATTACTGCGGTGTAGGCCAGGGCGGTCACAACGCCAACTCCAGGGATTGTCATCAGCCGCCGGGCAACCTGATCGTTCCGGACTCGGGCAAGCATTTGCCGATGATCGATCTCGGCACCGAGAGGACCCTTAGCGGCTCTCGCGGCGCGTAGAGCCTCTCACGGAATGAGGGGCAGCGCACGAAGCGCTGGCCGCGGGTATCCACGAAGCGGGGGTAATGCTGCCGCCGCACTCGACGCGACCGACGTCGACCGCCTCTTCGAGCCGTTGGAGTGATCTACTCGCCCGCCACCGCCAACCTGCCGACATTGGAAACGGCTTCGATCGGGCGGTCTGGCCGGATCCAGTAGGTCATGACGATGGCGAACAGCAACAGACAGACCGAGACCGCGAACGGCAGCGTCCAACTGCCGGTGCGGTCGAGGATCCAAGCGAAGGCGACCGGTGAGAGAATGCCGGCGACGGCGCCGGAGGCATTCATCAGCGAGCTCGAAGTGCCGGCGTAGTCGGGCGCGATGTCCATCGTCGCGGTCCACAGCGGCGAGATCGCAAAGCCGAGAAAGAACACCGTGACCATGAAGCCGGACACCCCGATAACCATGTCGTGGAAGAGGATCACCGGCACCAGCCCCGCCACGGCGAAAACCCAGCTGCCGGCGATCATCAGTGAACGCGCAATCTGCAGGCTCCCGGTGCGGCGCAGCAGGGAGTCGGTGGTCATCCCGCCGATCAGCTCGGCGAGAAACCCGGAGAACAGCAGCGCCATGTAAAGGAATGCCGATTTCTTGATCTCGACACCATAGTTTTTCTGCAACAAGGACGGCATCCAGGTCACGAACAGCCAGCCGGTCCAGCCCTGGCAGAAATAGACAATCATCAACGGCGCCACGCGGGGGATCAGGCGCCGCCACGGCACCGGGCCGGAACCGGCCAAGGTTGCGTGATCAGTAGTTGGCAATGCGGCGAGCTCGGCGCTGGTGATGCGCGGGTGCTGGCGCGGATCCTCGTAGAAATACCACCACCACACGACCGCCCAGAGAGTCGATAGAATGCCGACCGCGACGAATGAAAAACGCCAGGAGAACCAGGTGATCAGAAGGGCGACGATCGGCGCCGCCGTTCCCGCGCCGAGGCGCCCGGCGGCGTGGGTGGCCCCGATCGCGGTGCCGCGCTTAACGATCGGGGTCCATTTCGAGACCGCACGGGTCGCCGCCGGCAACGTCGCACCCTCGCCCATGCCGAGCACGAGACGCACGCCAAACAGCGAAGCGAGCCCGGTCACCGCCCCGGTCGCGATGGTCGTCAGCGACCACGCCAGGCCGCAGACCGTCAGCGTGCGCCGCGCGCCAAAGCGGTCGGCAAACCAGCCCCCGACTAGCTGAAACGGGGCATAGGAGTAGTTGAAGGCCGAGAAGGCGAGGCCGAGTGCCAAATTGCTGAGGCCGAGGTCCTGCTGCATCACCGGTGCCGCGGCGGCCAGGTTTACACGGTCGATAAACAGGATGTAGTGCATCGACACCAGAAGGATCAGGAAATTTCTGGTGGCGCGACCGTTGAAGCCGAACAGCAGCATGTTGCCCTCTCCTCCCCAATACGGCACCGCGCGGAGCCGCTGGGACCGCTCCGCGCAATTGCCTATTTTCGGGAGCGCTTCGCGATGTCGCCCTCTCCTCAAACGGATCGCCCCCGCCCTAAACGGCGCCCACCCAGGGGCAGAGTGCCGCCAGTCGACCATATTATTCAACAGCCGGCCAGGCAATCGGCGTGCACTCCGGAACCGCAGCAACGGGGGGAGCGGGGTAGATGCGGCAGCAAGCGAAGATGCCGGTCTGCTTCGCGGTCGGTCGGACCAAGTGCCGGCTCAGGGTCCACTGCGGCGGTTTAGGGCGAGTTCAGTGAACGTCGGCTCTTAGCACGCAGGTGTTCCGGACACCATGCGGCGCGTCGAGTTGTTCCCGTCGCCAGCTTCCTGCAATGAGGAACCGAAAGTTTGTTGACTCTCCGGTGGAGGGAAATGGATTCGAACTTCCAGTTCCTGGTCGCGAGGCTGTCAACCGTGATGGGAGACGGACCGGCTGTCCCGAGATCGGAACGGATCTGTTGCGGAACCGAAGGTTCGAAATCCATTTCCCTCCAGCGCGGAGTCATGTGCGAACCAGGCTGTACTGACCCAGCTGCGGATGAACAATCGAGCGCGCGCTATGTCGTCGCCGAGATTACCCATCAGAAGAGATGACGTGCTGGTCGGTGAGCCCGCGGGTCGGAAACGTCAAAAACAATGACCCGAGCTTGATCCTTCCGCATAAGCGGCGCGAGATACGCGGCGAAGGCCTCGCGACGACAGTAGGCCCTCGATCTCGCCAAAGAACGCCAGCCGGCCCGCCGCGTGGGCGTCGGCGAGCGCTGCCCGGAAGAGCCGCCGGAACAGGCGGGAAAGCACCCGTACCGGCAGCAGGAAGCCGGGCTTGCAGCGCACCCAGCGCGTGCCGTCGAGCGAGATCCCGCCGCCCGGCACAATCATATGGACGTGCGGGTGGTGGGTCATTGCAGAGCCCCAGCTGTGGAGCACGGCGGTGGCGCCGATGCGAGCGCCGAGGTGCTTGGGATCGGCGGCGATCGTGAGCAGCGTTTCGGCCGCCGTGCGGAGCAGCAGGTCGTAGAACAACCGCCTTGTTCTGGTAGGCGATCGGGGAGATCTCGGCGGGCAGCGTGAAGACCACGTGGAAATAGCTGACCGGCAGCAGATCGGCTTCGCGGGCCGCAAGCCAATCCTTCGCCGCCGCACCCTGACACTTTGGGCAATGGCGGTTGCGGCACGAGTTGTAGGCGATGCGGCTGTGGCCGCAATCCTCGCAACGCTCGACATGGCCCCCGAGCGCGGCCGAGCGGCACTGCTCGATCGCCGACATCACCTGGAGCTGACCCAGGCTCACATGCCCGGCATTGGCTCGGCGCCAGTCGGCTCCATGGCGATGAAAGACGTCTGCGACCTCCAGCCTCGGGCGGCGCACGGCCGCCCGGCTAAGCCTCGGGTCGCGGCCTCCCCTCGATCAATGGTGCGAGCCGGTCGAGTGGGCTGGTTACGGCACGGATCGTGGTATTGGCGACGCGGGTGTAAAGCGCCGTGGTGTCGAGCTTGGCGTGACCCAGCGGACACGCGCCATAATGCGTACGTTCTATATCATTGAAACTGAAGGCTCTGCTGAGCAGGATTCGATGTTAGCGGGTGGCGCGACGCTTTCTGCTCGCGATACGCGGCCAGGTCCTCCGCCTTGATTACCCACGGCGCACCCCTGCAAAGCTGGCGTCCCTTGATGATGCCGTGCCGGATCATGCGCAGCGCCGTCATCACGCTCACATCGATGATTTGCGCCGCCGCCTGAAGTGTTATCTCGCCCCGCTCGGCCCACTCGCTCTCGCGATAGACGGCAATGCCGTGGTGACTGCGGAACGAGCAGACCCGCGCCTTGGTCCAGCCGTTGCCGCGCCCGGTCGGCTTACCGGCGCGATTGAGAAGCCGCGCGATTTGCTGGTCAGGCATCAGGCGCGCCAACTCGCGGACCAGCGATAACGTATCCTCAGGCGCCGTCCAGCGATGCTTGCCGACCCCATTCATCTTCAGCTGCAGCGAGGTGTGGTCTCCGCCCTGCCAGTGCAGGACCATCTCGATGAAGCCGCCTTCGATGCGTACGACGATCTCGTGCAATGCGGTGCGCAGAATCCTCTTGCGCGTTTCTGCCGTCGCAGCCGGGTGCGACCAAGCGAGATCCAGATCGGCACCCAGTTGCATCAGGTGCCGCCGCTCTTTCTCCCCCAAAGGTGCCGGCTTCTTCGCCGCGAGCTCGGCGATCTCGCCCTCGAGCCGATGCACAATCTGCAACGCCTCATTCCAGCGGCGCTCTAGCTCGCCAGCCACGAGACGATTGGCGGGATCAACAGCATCATATTGGCGCCGGGCATACGCCGCCGAAAAGTGCGCCTCCTGCAACGCCAGCTCGAGTTGCCTTTGCGCGGCCGACATCTCGCTCGTCTGAGCCGCCAGCGCCTTGACCGCGGCATCGACGCCGAGCGGCTTCAACACCCGCAGCACTTCCGTGCCCACGGCATTATCGGCGCGCAAGCCGCCGAATGAGATGCACCGCGCCGTGCCGTGATTCACGAGCGCGCCGTGGCAGTAATAGCGCCCCGCCTTGCCGCCATAACCCACGTACAGCTTGCGGCCGCAATGACCACAGCGCAGAAGTCCCGCCAAGAGCAGTTCTCCGCGCCGTACTGCTCCGGTGACCGCGGAGCCTTTGCCGGTCGCATTGTTGGTGATCACACGCTGGTTCCTCTCGAACTCGCCCCAGGTGATATAACCTTCGTGCTGATCCTTGAGCAGCACATCCCATTCCGACTGCGGGCGCCGCAAACCACGCTTGATGCGCTTGCGGCCGTCCTCGACGCTCACCTTGCTCATCGTGCGACCAAAGGCATAGGCGCCAGCATAGACGGGATTGGTCAGGATGTTGTGGACGGTGTTGTAGAGCGGCAGCCTCCAGGCGATGCGGCGCCCCTCCGCCGCCCTGTGGCATGCGATGGGCAACGCAATGCCCTCATCTCGCAGCCACACGTGCACCTGACGAACGCTGTGCAATTCGGCAAACTTGGCGAAGACCAGGCTAAGAGCTTCCTGCACCCGCTGGTCGGGATCTTTCTCGATCCGATCGCGCCCAGCCCTCACATAGCCTGCCGCGACACTGAGGAACAACGCACCGCGGCGCGCTTTCTGCTTCAGCGCTTCCTGGGAGCGCTGACGAAAGAGCGACAGCTCCAGCTCGCTCATGGTGCCTTTCATGCCGAGCAATAGGCGATCATTGGGGTGCCGCGGATCATAGATTCCGTCCTCGTCTACGATGACGGTGCCGACAAGTCCACAGAACTCAATCAGCGTGTGCCAGTCGCGGCCGTTACGAGCCAGCCGCGACGCTTCGATCGCAAATACGGCACCGACGCGGCCTTCGCAGATCGCTGCCAGCAGGCGCTCGAAGCCGGGCCGATTGATCCCACCGCCAGAGCGGCCAAGATCATCGTCGATGACTTCGACCGTCGTCCAGCCGAGCTGCCGGGCTCGATCAGCGAGCCCGTACTGACGGCGGCGGCTCTCCGGATTGTGCAGGAGCTGATCGGCCGTCGACTGGCGGATGTAGACAAAGGCGCCGCGACCCAGATGGTCAGCCGTGATCTTGGTCATCGCTGACCTCCCCGGCCGCCAGCGCCACCGCGATCTCGCGCAGTAGGGCTTCTACGAGTGTTGCTAGTTGTTCCTTCTGTAAGGGGGACGGGAAGGCACGCGGCTCCTCCTGCTCGAACAGGTCCGGCTGACTGCTCGCGCTTTTGTGCTTCATTCTGGGCTTTCTCCATCCTTGAGTCGGATTGGAGGAAGCCTAGAAGCGCGTCGATCTCGGAGCGCACAGACCGCAGAACATCAAGCGAAAACCGCGGTTCGGAACGAAGCTGATGATGCGCCGCCAATTCGTGCGTCATCCACACGGGTATGCAGGCTACCGACCCGTCGGGCTGCGGAATTACGACCAGCTCAGCACCACGGTAGGCGTATTGCCTGACAATGAGCACGATCTCGCCGCACCGGGGATGGAACGGGTAGTAAATCCGCCCCTCGATCAGGTGTTGGCGGGCAGTATGTCTCTGCTTCGAGAAGCGTCTGAATCACGCGAATATCGACATCTTGCTCGAGCAGGTGGGTGGCGAAGCTGTGCCGCAGCGTGTGCGGCGACACGCGCTTCTTGATCCCCGCGGCCTGGGCGGCGGCACGGACGGCGCGGCAGAGCTGTCGGGTCGACAGCGGCTCGACCGGGTTGCGGCCGGGAAACAGCCAGCCTCCCGGCAGCAGCAGGCTGCGCCGCCGCCCCTCCCGCCACCAGGCGCGCAGCAGTTCGAGCAGCTGCGGCGACAGCATCGCGTGACGATCCTTGCGCCCCTTGCCGCGCTCGACGCGCAGCAGCATGCGCTCGGAATCGATATCGCCGACCTTGAGCGCGACAACTTCCGAGACGCGCAGCCCGGCGCCGTAGGCGGTGGCGAACGCCGCTTTGTACTTCGGCGCTGTTGCCGCGCGCAGCAGCAGCGTCACTTCCTCTACGCTGAGCACCGCCGGTATCCGCCGCGGATACGGTACGACGGTGAGCCGGCGCGCCAGATCCGGCCGGTCGAGCGTCACCGTGAAGAAGAAGCGTAGGGCTGAGACCGCGCTGTTGATGCTCGGCGGCTGCATGCCGATCTGCGTCTGGTGCAGTTGGAAGAGGCGCAGGTCTTCCGCCGTCGCCGCGTCGGGCGACCGGCCGATGAAGGCCGCGAATGACGCGGACGTGTCGGATATAGTGGCTGCGCGTCTGCTCGCTGAAACCGCGCACGGTCATGTCTTCGATCATGCGCGTCCGCAATGGGCTGACGGGCCGAGGTGAAGTATCGGAGGTCATCGGGGCTCTTCTCCCGAGCTGAAGGTTGCTGGACCTTCGATGCTCGGGATCGGATGCCCCGACCGTCACGCGCTACCGCGCATCACCCCGTCGATAGTCCCCTGTCGGGGGACCGAGGGTTCGAGCGCGGGTTCAGCGAGGAGTAGGGGTCCTGGAAGACGACCTGCCGCCGGCGGCGCCAGGGCCGCATCTGTTGCCGCGACAGCCCCCGTCGATAGGCTCGCTCTCGATGGGGTCCGCCGCCGCCACGGATTGGCGGTTCGACCTCGATAGGCCTCCCCTAAGCCTGTACATTCCGGTTCGAGGGCACGAAGGACCAAATCGGTGACCGCAGCCGAGCGCAGAACATTGCGGGTGTTCATCTCCTCGCCCGCGGATGTGCGGCCCGAGCGGTTGATTGCCGAGCGGGTCGTGCGTCGGCTCGACCAGGAATTCGCGCTGCACCTCGATTTGCGGGCGGTCATGTGGGAGCGCAAGCCGCTCCTGGCGTCGCATCACTTTCAGGAACTGATCACCTCGCCGCACGACACCGACATCGTCGTCGTCATTCTGTGGTCGCGCCTTGGCACGCCGTTGCCCGCCGACAAATTCGCCGGGCCGCTCTCCGGCGGCGAGGTCAGCGGCACCGAGTGGGAGTTCGAGGACGCGCTCAAATCGCACCGCGAGCGCAACGCGCCCGAAATCCTGATGTACCGGAAAGCCGCCGAGCCGACGATCGGGCTCGGCGACACCAACGCGGCCCGCGAGCGGCTCGACCAGAAGGAGCGGGTCGACGCGTTCCTGCGCAAGTGGTTCGCCGACCCGGAACGCGGCAACCCGATTGCCGCATCGCGAAGTTTCGCCGACGCGACCCAGTTCGAAGAAATGCTGGAGGACCATCTGCGCGCGTTGGTCGGGCGGCAAGTCGATGGCGCCGGCAGCGTCGAAGCGGGCAGCGCCGGCGGCAACCCCTATCGCGGCCTCCAGTCCTTTGAACTGGAGAATGCCCCGTTCTTCTTCGGCCGCAGCCGCGCTCGCAATGAATTGCGCGAGGTCCTGGAGCGTCGGGTAGAGGCCGGGCAGGCCTTTGTCCTGGTGTTCGGCGCGAGTGGCTCGGGCAAGTCGTCGCTGGTGAAGGCCGGTCTCCTCGCCGACCTCGCTTTACCAGGCATGATCGGGCCGGTGGCGCTCGTCCGCCACGGCGTGCTGCGGCCTTCCGACCGCGGCGGCAAGCCGATCGAAGCCCTGGCGGCGGCGATGATCCAACGCGGCGCCGCACTCCCCGAGCTCGCCCACGCTCCTATCGACAACACCGTCAAGTCGCTCGCCGCCCTGCTGCGCGAGGCGCCCTCGCACGCGGTCCCGCCGATCCGCCAGGCGCTGGGCCAGGCCGGACGGGCGGCCGGCCTATCGGCCGCGGGCGAGGCGCGCCTCGTGATCATCGTCGATCAGCTGGAGCAATTGTTCACCCAGGACCAGCTGCCGCAGTCCGAGCGGGAAGTCTTCGTGACGGCGCTGGCGGCGCTGGCCGAGAGCGGGCTCGTCTGGATCGTGGCGACGATGCGTAGCGACTTTTTCGACCGGCTCGAAAGATTGCCGGCGCTGGCCGCGCTCTCCGCCGACGAGGGGCGTTATCTGCTGCTGCCGCCCGACGAAGGCGAGATCGGACAGATCATCCGCCGGCCGGCGCGCGAGGCGGGTCTGCGCTTCGAGATCGACCCCGTGCGCGCGCAGGGTCTCGACGATGTGATCCTGCGGGCCACCGGCCGGGCGACCGGGGCATTGCCGCTGCTGTCGTTCCTGCTCGACCAGCTGTGGCGCCGCCGCACTGCCGAGGGAATGCTGACTTTCGCCGCCTACGACAACCTCGGCGGCCTCGAAGGAGCGATCGGGCGCCGCGCCGAGGAGGTTTTCCGCGATCAGCCGGATGCGGCGCGCGACGAATTGGTGCCCTTGCTGCGGGCATTGGTGACGGTGACAGGCGATACAGCGACATCGCGTTCGGCGCCGCTCGCGCTGTTTCCCGAGGGCTCGCCGGGCCGGGAATTGGTCGACGCATTTCTCGATCCGTCGGCGCGGTTGCTGGTGGTCGACGGCGCGCAGCTGAGCTTGGCGCATGAGGCATTGCTGACTCATTGGCCGCGGGCGCGCGACCATGTCGCGGCCGACGCCCGCGACCTCGAACTGCGCGGCCGGCTCGAAGAAGAGGCGGCGCGCTGGCAGGCGGCGTCCCACCGCGACAAGCGCGACCGCGTGCTGCCGGCAGGCCTTCGCCTCGACGAGGGGCTGGCGCTCTGCGCCCGCTGGGGCGCGGCACTGCCGTCCGAGGTGACCGCGTTCGTGACCGCCTCGCGGCGCGCCGCGAGGCGTAACCGGCAACGCCGCATCGCCAGCGTAGCCGGGGCCGTGGTGGCCTTGCCGGTCATCGCCTTATTCGCCTGGGTGGGCCTTACCGCGTGGGGCGTGCGTGCGGTCGAGGCCGAGATGGAATTCGTCTCGATCCCACCTCCGGGCGCCGCTCCGTGCTTCGACATGGGCAGCAGTCCCGATAGTGAAAGCGAACGCGCTGAGCGTTACGACAACGAGGGGCCGGTGCACCAGGTCTGTCCGAAAGCCTTTGACCTCGGCAAATTCGAGGTGACGCAAGCTGAGTGGCGCCGGGTGGTGATCGATCCGATCCACAATCCTGACCCTGCGCAGTACAAGGGAGATCGGCGGCCGGTGGAAAGCGTCAGCTGGAAGGATGCGCAATGGTTCATCTTTTTGCTGAATCGTTTCGGCCGACACCATTACCGGCTACCAAGCGAGGCCGAATGGGAGTACGCGGCCCGCGCCGGCACCAAAACAGCGCGCTATTGGGGAGAACGCGCCGATGAGGGTTGTGACTACGAGAACATGGCGGACCTGAGCCTGAAGAAAGCCTCTCCCAATTCGGTCGTCGCCAATTGCGATGATCATCAGACCGTGACGGCGCCGGTCGGGTCGTTCAAGCCGAATCCTTGGGGAATCTACGACATCCTCGGCAATGTCGCGGAATGGGTTGAGGACTGCTATGTAGCGAACTATGAGGAATCTCTGAAAGACGGCAGCGCGGTTTCAACCGAAGATTGTACCAGCCGCGTCGTCCGCGGCGGCTCCTGGAACGTCCTTCCACGGAACCTGCGCGCGGCGAGCCGCCACGACAACGCGCCGGACGTCCGCAGCGGCTTCATCGGCTTCCGGCTTGCCAGGACTGTTACTCCTTGAATCTTTGCCTCTTTGTTTCTTGGAATGGGGTCAAGGGGCGAAGCCCCTTGTCGCAAATTTTTGGGGGGGTAATCGCCAATGTCCGAAACTGCCGCCCGTAAGGTCAGCCCGGCCTTGGAAAGCGCCTATCAGTTCCTCGCTTGGCTGGTCCCAACGCTCGACCAATTCCTGCGGCGCCAGAAGTTTCTGCTGGGTGATCGAATCGAAAATACGGCCCTCGACGTGCTGGAGGGCTTGGTCGAGGCGACCTACACCCGCAACCGCGGCCGAATTCTGGAGGCGGTTAATCAGGCCAGCATCGTCCGGCGTTCCCGCGAGGTCAGATCACGCAGCCAAGCCAACAGCATGTGGCGTCCCGGTGCTGTCGATGCCGCACGCAAGCTCAAACCAACAATTCCATTGATTGTGTCGACGGTCAGTGCCAGCACGTCAAAATTCGCGGCGATGCACCGCTCGATCATACTGCCAGTTAGCCCTCTGTCCTTATGGAAGTACAGTTGGAAGAGCTTCGGCGTGCTGATTGCGGAACCGATCTCCTCGACGCTCACCGTCCCAAAGAGTGAGGTTCTGGCCGGCATGATACCGCTCTAGGAAACGGGGTGCTGAACCGAGTAGTTTTTCATAGACACGTTGCCTTTCGGCGGGCATGACCTCACTGAAGCGATCTATAAAGCGCGAACCGATCCGCAGAAAGGCGCAGATACTCCGTCCAAATTTCGCTGGCAGAACGCCTTCTGCCGGCGCTTCCGCTGTCCCGCCGACTACCTCCGTCCAGCTTCCCCTTAGTTCTCCTCGATATTGCTATCGCCCCAACACTCGGGCTGATCCGACCTCACGTATGCCGAGCCCGAGGAGCTGCCGCCTTTGCAGCACCGATTTCGGGTGGTTATCCTGAGCGGCGGCAACTCACCGCGGTCAATTCCGGATAATGAGAGGGCGCGCTCCCGAATGACAGTCAAGCTGTATGCCTTCACTTGCGGTACGGTAACCGGCGAGTTCGCCCGTCTGATGGAAGGCGGTGAAGGCGACATCACGGTGCCGATCCCGGTCTTTCTGATCGAGCACCCGAAGGGGCGGGCACTGTTCGACACCGGGCTGCACCCCGACTGCCAACACGATCCCGCTGGACGGCTTGGCCCGCGGCTTGCCGGGCTTTTCCGTATCGGCTTTCAGCCGGGGGAAGAAGTCAGTGCGCGGCTCGAAGCGATGGACCGAGATCCCGGCAAGATCGACCTCATCATCAACTCGCATTTCCATTTCGATCACGTCGGCGGCAACGCACTGATCCCCCAGGCGACAATGCTCGTGCAGCGCCGGGAATGGGATGCCGGAATGGACCCCGAAACCGCCGCGCGGCGCGGGTTCAATCCACGCGATTTCGACCTCGGCCATAAATTGCGGCTTGTCGATGGCGAGCACGACGTGTTTGGCGATGGCTCGGTGATGTGTCTGCCGACGCATGGGCACACGCCGGGGCACCAATCCCTTCGACTGCGGCTTGATCACGGTGAGGTTGTTCTCGCCGCGGATGCCTGCTACTTTTGTCAGACCCTCCGCGAGCGCCGCCTGCCGCGCAACATGTACGACCGCGAGGCGATGCTGGCCTCGCTTGACCAGTTGGAGGCGCTGGAACAAACCGGGGCTCGCATCTTTTTCGGCCACGACCCGGAGTTCTGGCAAACGGTACCGCAGGCACCGGTCCCGATCGCATAACGCTGACGGGCGATCCTGTTCGGCTAAGGCCAACATCGCCCAGCGCCGTAACCGCGTGCGGGGATCGGCGGTGAATTTCGGTCGGACTATCAGTTCCGCGATCGGTTAGCCACGAGCCTCTCCTCAACGGTGGAAGGTATGAACGAGCCTGCATCACACTGCGACAGAAGTCCCCTTGCATCGAACGCAGAGGATCAATCGCTAATATCGCCCAATAAGGCTAAAGAACCGACTTCGATACAAAATTTGCCTCGCATTCCTTCGGATCAAGGAAGTTTACCGTCGTTGCCATTCCACGTAGCTATTGCTGATGGTGGCCTAGAAATCGATGCTAGAATAAAGAATGAGGCAGACGTAGACAAACTGATCCAGATACTACAAACGATAAAGCCGCTTTTGCAGAGCATCTACGGGCGACAGCCGAGCGTCCTCACCGATCCGCCTGATCCGCCCGATACGGAAAGTCGTGCGCAGCGCGCTTTCGAGTCCGCGATGACGCCGCACGAAGGCCCGGAAACCGGGATGTCGTTCTTTATTACAAAGGCCCAGAAAGCCGAACTGCGACGGCGTGGTTACAGCGAGGAACAGATTCGCGAGATGAAGCCAGAAGACGCGCACAGGGCGCTCGGATTGATTGGATGATTCGAGGAAAGCTGATCCTTCGTCCAGGGAAAAGCCCGCTGAACTCATCCGACAACATTCACAATGCGTGAGTGGGTCAGGAACGGAAGCGGGTCGAGAAGCCGACCCGCTCACTGACAGCGAGGCCGTGAAGTTCCGCAGCGGCTATGCGGCATGGTCATATTCCATCGAGATATCCTTGCCGGTGTAGTCGGGCATGAACGTTGCCGAAATCAAGCTTACCACTGTGCAAGCGGCGATATAGATCGAGATCGCGTAGCCCGAATGATAGGTGGCGAACAATGCCGTAGCGATAAGCGGGGCTGGCCCGCCAGCGATCACCGACGCCAGTTGATAGCCCAGCGAGGAACCGCTGTACCTAAGCCGCGGCGTGAACGCCTCAGCTATCAACGCAGCCTGAGGCCCGTATTGCATGTCATGCGGGATCAATGACAGGACGATCGCGATGAACACCACCGAGGGGATTGCGGTATCAACCATGCCGAAATACAGGAATCCGAAAAAGCCGACCGCCGCAGCGCCGATCAGGTACGTCTTCCTACGGCCAACACGGTCGGACATGTGCCCGAACAGCGGAATGCTGACGAACGAGACGCAAGACGCGACCAGCACAGCGCTCAATATCAAGTTGCGCGACATGTGCAAGGTGCCCACGGCATAGGCAAAGATGAAAGCGGTGAAGATGTAGAACGGTGCCTGTTGGCCCATGCGCAGCAATGCCGAGAGAATGATTTCCTTAGGTTGTTTCCTAAAGACCTCGATGATGGGAGCTTTCTCGATTTTGTCCTCGTCCAAAAGCTGCTGAAACACAGGTGTTTCAAGGATGCCAAGCCGAATCCACAGGCCAATTCCAATCAGTACGATGGACAACGCAAACGGGATACGCCAGCCCCAGGTGGCGAACTGATCTCCTGACAAAGCGCTGAAGGCCAAGATTGAAAGGTTCGCGAGGAACAGACCAGCCGGGACGCCGAATTGGGGCCACGATGCGACCAACCCGCGCTGACCATGATGACGTGACCATTCCATCGCCAGAAGCACCGAACCGCCCCATTCCCCGCCGACACCGATGCCTTGGACCATGCGCAAAAGCGTCAAAATCACCGCACCCCAGATGCCAATCGATGCGTATGTGGGCACAAATGCAATCAGGAAGGTCGCGATGCCCATTAGCAGTAGCGTGGCGATCAGTGTCCCCTTGCGGCCAATACGATCGCCATAGTGGCCGAAGATCGCCGCCCCGACCGGGCGACTTGCGAAACCAATAAAGTAGGTGCCAAAGGCCGCCAGCGTCGCGGTAAGCGGATCTTCGTTGGGGAAATAGAGCTTACCAAAAATCAGTCCGGCAGCCGTGCCGTAGATGAAGAAATCATACCATTCGATAGTGGTCCCGATCGTTGATGCGATGACCGCTTTGCGCAACTGTGCGCTGTGTTCGGGCGCGGACAACGCTCTCCGCTGTGGCGTCTCGAATGCAGCACTTGTCATAAGAATTCTCCTCCCGGCGTTGCGTCGTCGTGGAACACGTTCGCGGTTCTCTATCGTGAGTTTAACGATAAAGCTATATCCCAAATAGCTAGCCATTCTTAAGAGAGCGGTTGTGGATCGGTGCCGGTATTAATGCCGCGTCTCGTCGAGACGATCTCGATCCCGCAATTCTAATCCAGTTGTGTCGCCACTGGCGATGACCCGGCAGTCTCCCCCACGATGATCGCAAGCGCAATTCAAGTCGCCGCCGCAGCGGGTCTCGGTGGGATGGCTGGTCTCCTCGGTGGGCTATTCGGAGTCGGCGGTGGGTTTCTCGTGATCCCGCTGCTCGGGTTTTTCTATGGCATGGATCAGCAAACGGCGCAGGGCACAGCGCTGATAATGGTAGTGCCCAATGTCCTCTGGGCATTTTCGCGATATCAGCGACGCTTCGGCGTCGATCTGCGCATGGCCGCGGCCATCGCCGGGTCGGCTTTGATTGCGGCCTATCCGACAGCCCGTTTCACGACCGGCCTCGACCCGCACGTCTTGCGGCTCTCCTTCGCTGTCTTTCTCGCCACCACTGCCGGGACCGTCGCTTATCGGACGTGGCGGGGCGGTGCGAGGACTGAGAGAGGGCCGAGACGAGCCTGGGGCTGGGTAACAATCGTGGGGGTGATCGGCGGTGTGGTCTCAGGGTTCTTCGGAGTCGGTGGGGCTTTCATTGCGCCGCCGCTGCTGACGACGTACTTCGGGTTGCGGCAATTAGAGGCCCAAGGTCTCGCCCTGGCGCTCGTGTCCCCGAGCGCATTCATTGCGTTGCTGACCTATGCCGGGGCCGGTCAGGTCGACTGGGTTGTCGGATTACCGCTTGCGCTTGGTGGAATGGCCGCGATCTCCGCTGGAGTCGCGTTTGCCAGCCGCCTGCCCGAGAGACGGATGCGGTTGGCCTTCTGCGCACTCTTGCTGCTTACTGCGGTGCTGCTAGCGCTGCGGGGGTGATCGAAGTCGGGTATGGTTTCGAGGAATGCCCTGGCCGCACCATTCCCACCAAGGGGATGACGGCGACGGCGCTGCGGGTTTTTCTGACGACTTCGCATCCAAAGATGCCAACCTGATCCTCGCGCCAGAACGATAACAGATGTGATCGCTTATATCCTGAGCTTACGCGAGCGCTGCTGACCCACGGGCACTGTTCCATTGGGCGGCACCGATGGGAGTGTCTGGCCTATGTGGGTAATTCGACCTCGTTCCACCCAACGCTGATGACGAGGCTAAGCCGTTCGCCGGACAGATTCATCGAGCAATGCCGCCTGCTTCGCCGCCAAACCCGCCCGTCACTACGCGACGATGAGCACGGCGGTCAGCGGGCGGACTTCAATGCCTGCACGACCTTCCGCTCCATCTCGGCGCGAGCCTCGACGCTTTGCAGCGGCGTCACTTTCCATTCGAGGAGGCCCCATGCGGGCATGTCGCGGACGATGCGGTCGGCTTCGTCATTCGAAGGAGCCTCGATGATGAACACGAATGCGCGGTCACCAACCGGCACGCCGCCCGCCAGGATCTTTCCTTCGGTCTTCAGCCTCATCACGTATTCGAAATGGGGGATGACCGTTTGTTCGAGCAGTGCGATCGCTTGCTCGGGTGATGGTGGGAGTGGACCGCGAGCGCCTTCGACCAGATATTGCATTGCTTTCCTCCCCGGAGTAGCCGGTGCCGATATCGACGACCGGACGCGAGCATCCGAGCAGCCTTGGGAGGCTCCGGTCAAGCAATACGATTTCGCCCCCCGATCTCAGAAATGCCGGACGCGCAATCCGCTACCGTGGGGAAACGCTTGGGTCGTAACGGTGTGGTGACGAGCATGTCCAGACCTAGATCGGGGCAGAACCCTACGGAATCCTCGAAGTTCATGCTGAGCCGGATTTCCAGTTTGCCGTCAAGCCGGTTCGACTTCAACCCGTAATGGATGCTCCTCGACCTTGGCCATCAACAAGACCTCACATTGCTTTTGTTCCGCGACCTCGAACGTATAGGTGCCAGCAATGCCCTTACCTTTCGTATGGACGACCAAGGTCAAGGCCAGAGCATCTAGCGTCGGTAGATGAAATATCCTATTCAGGACGAATTCAACAAAATCCATGGGTGTGTAATCGTCGTTATAGAACACGATGTTCCACATTCTTGGACGTTTCGTCTTTACCTCATCTTTTTCGAGGAGATCGCGCCCCGGTTTCTGAATGGGTCCATCGCGGTTTGGATTCTGCTGTTGCGACAGGGGCCTGCTGAGTGTTCTCACCATCTCGCTACCAATCCATCCATTTTCGCCATTCAATGCTGCCGCCTCGGCTACTCCCTCGCCTATCCCAGCATCCTGACCCGAGCCGTTCCCTGGCGATTTCCGTGACACTCATATGGGTCCGCCCCCACTTGGATTGGAGAATTATCAGTTAAATGGCCCCGTCGTGTCGGTAAGCTGCTCGATTGCGACAGTGATCCGACGCCAGATAGCCGCGCCAGCGTGATCGCCCTCCGCTGCTAGCTCCTCGGCACGCTGGAAGCTATTCGCCTCCGCCTCGTCGGCGTAGCGGTTGACCATCAGCGTCGCCACCCGCCAGATCTCAATCTCCCGTATCACGCTGAATACGGTGGCTTTCTTGTGTTTCGAATTGCTTGACCGGGGGAGATAGGGTGGCCGAATGTTTTTGGCGATACTCACCGTGATTCCGTATTGTGACATCGGAGCTGAGTCCCCGCGGTACGGCATTTGAGCCTGACTTATACTCTTACCAAGGTGTCTCTGGCGAACAACGCCACGAGATAGAAACGAAGTTTATGACGCATGGCATTGACACGCCGGCAGCGTTGATTGTGCAGAAGATTCTCGATGGAGGGTTCACCGAACTCACTACCGAAGGGCGGTCAGATTTCACTCGGTTCGTAATGTCGCTCCGGGCGCGCCATCCCGATGCCGTCGCCTTGGCTCTAAACGAGAGCAAACGACAGCTCACCACGGCGCTCGCGCGCGACCCTGAGGAATATTTGGCAGCTAAAGAGCCGGGATCACCTTCAACCCTGATCGAGTGGACGGAACAGTACACCCCGGAACTCTACAGGAATTTTGGTGTATCCATTATCCCCGGCGTCATCACGGATAACAAGACGGGAGAGCGCATCTTTCGAATGCCGTGGTGGGTGCATGATATCCGAGGTGCTGGCACTGATCTTCTAATATCAGACCGTCCCTGTTTACTGGAAGGAGATGCGATCGAAGGTTCTTGTTTAATTGCACTTCCGGCAATGTTACACTTGACATACCGCACCCCATAGGTAGACTGGCGGCTCAGGAGAAAAGCCGCTATGAAATCCGCCCTCAACGCCCCTCAGCTTTGCAGCGAAGAAGCCGCCATTGCTTACGTCGAAAGTCGGCTTTGGCCGGATGGTTCGGTTTGTCCGCATTGCGGCTCGATCAATCAAGCAACCAAGCTGAAGGGGAAAACGACCCGTCCCGGCCTGTGGAAATGCCGCGTTTGCCGTAAGCCGTTCACGGTGCGCATGGGAACGGTGTTCGAGTCGAGCCATGTGCCGCTGCATATCTGGCTGCAGGCGATCTACCTGATGTGCTCCAGCAAGAAGGGCATCGCGACCCGCCAGCTGCACCGCACGTTCGGGGGCAGCCTCAAAACCGCGTGGTTCCTCGGGCATCGCATCCGTGAAGCGATGACCGTGCTGAGGGTCGATGAGACTGATCCGCTCGGGGGCGCCAATCTGGTTGTCGAGGCTGACGAAACCTTTGTCGGCGGCAAGGCGGCAAACCGCAAAGGCAAGATTCCGCCAAAGGCTCCCGTGCTGTCGCTGGTCGAGCGCGATGGCCGGGTCCGTAGCTTCCACGTTCCAAATGTCACCGCGCAAACCCTGAAGCCGATCATTGTCGCCAACGTCAACAAGGCCAGCTACCTGATGACCGACGAAAGCCCTGTCTATTGGTCGATCGGCCGCGAGTTCGCGGGGCACGGTGCCGTTAATCACTCCGCGCAAGAATACGTGCGTGGTGCGTTTTGGCACACCAACACCACAGAAAACTATTTCTCGATCTTCAAGCGCGGGATTTACGGTTGTTACTTGCACGTCAGCGAGACGCACCTGCATCGCTACGCGGCCGAGTTCGATTTCCGGTACAACAACCGAATTGGGCTCGGCATTGACGATCAGGCTCGCGCCGATCGCGCGCTCGTAGGCGCCAAGGGCAAGCGGCTCACCTATCGAACAACTGGTCTTACGCGGCGGGACGCGCCGTCGATCGACTAGCAGTCGGCGACGCCCTCGCTCAACCTTTAATCCAGATCCACGGCAGCTATGGTTGCCCTTTATCGACGGGGACGGGTCGTGACACCCGCCCCCGTCATCGCATCCCCAGTCAGTGCCAACCAACCCAGGAGCGAAACTATGCCTAATGAGAGCCAGATTTTCCAAACTATGCAGTCTCTTACGATTAAGCTGTTGGCGCTACGCGACGTAACAATCTGCTTGCTTGCCGCGCAAGCGCGCGACAACAGCGATGGAACTGCCCTTTTCCGCGAGATATCCGAGGGGTTGGATCGGCGCCTATCGCAGACGATCCCTCAAACGGCAACCGCGCAAATCGTAGCAATGGCGGAGCAGATACGGGTTCAGGTTGATTTGATAATTGATTCAGCGCAACGGGCGATGGGTCACGGAACCAACTAGCTGTCCAGGCTTCCTCAAAATCCCGCAGGTCTGCTAGTTGCTGAGCGATCGACCTTGTAGATTCGGAGGCTGAAATGGCTGAATGGGCGATTTTTGCGGCCATCGGCGCGTCAGGGTTTTTCATCTATCGCGTCCTGAAAGAAATCGCCGAGCATCTGCTGCAAATCAGATTGCTTTGCGCCGACCACTTCGCTCGCGCGAAACTGGCGTCTGACACAGCAGCTTTGGCAGCCGCTAACGCACGCTCGCGACCCGTGGTAAGCTGACATATGCTCCGCAAACCAAAGCCAAAGCCCGACAACCCCGAGCAGTTCAAGCGGTTCATCGACATGGCCCGCGAGGTTGAGGCCGATGAGAGCCCGGACGCTGTAGATCGTGCATTCAACAAGGTTGTTCGTCCCCCGAAGCGACCGACACCAAAGAAGCCCGCTTAACGCTTCTGGCCTTGCGTCGCGCCTTATTCCTCTGTAATCGAACTTCCCGCCATTGCTCTATGAGACCGGCTAGGGTTTCTCCTGTGATCTCAAGTTGAGTTGCTCCGGCCTCTCCGCGTCTAGGCAACTCGATGGCCATCTCGTTGGCCATCTCAAAGTAGCCCGGCAATCCAACTCGCGTGCGCGCCTCGCTGAGGTGCCACGTATGCGCCTGGAAATCCGCGACCATAAGAGGCAGGCGTTCCGCCTTTTTTGCAATAGTGATGTCCCCGAGCACGCGGATGCCCTGTCTGGCCAGTTCGTCTTTAGTATCGTCAAAGATCCTCAAGGTATCGAGCACGTTCTTGTGACCATCCTCAATCACAACGTGAAGCTTATGGGTTTTGCCCTCTGCGGTAATTTGGTTGACGAGGTAATGTAAGCACACTCGGAAGCACACGCCGTATTGGCTGTCGATAGGCATGTGTTTCGGAACGTTCGCGCGATATTCGGTCTCGTATAATCTGCGCGGCAAAATCACCGAAACGCCTTCTTTAAGCCCATCTCGGATAGAATTCGCTAAATCCTCGACTAATTGCATGCTCTTAACGCGGCTCCAGCCTTTGAATTCGCCGACACTGCTGCGGAATTCCTTGGCGTGAAACGTCGTGAACCCATAACTACGCCGGAGCGACTTGATCTTGCGCTCAAAAAGCTCCCACTGCCTCGCGCTTCCCCAGAATGCCGCCATCACCATGTGCGGCTCAGGACCGTGGGTATCGCTTTCATCCAAAAATGCGATGAACAACAAGAACGTCGCGTCCGGCATCCATCGGTACTCAAGCGCGACGCAAAGCTCGCGTATGAATCCCCCGCCGTCCATTACGGCGAGGCCCCATCATACCTATTGTGTCTGGTACGGCAAGTGTAACATTGCCGCACTTCCGCTCAGTCCATCCATGCTGTTTTTCGTATGCAATGATCCTCAGCGGACGCGGGCACTGCGTAGCATGAATATCTCTGCTTTAGTTAACCAGATGAACATCGCATCAGCTTACTATGCCGCCGAGCGTGTATATGGAACTGGACGGCATCACTTGCCTCTGGTTGAAAAATTACTCGGATTTCGAACCACAAGCAACGTCTTTTGAATACTGCTACGTTAGATTGCGACGGGCAATCAGCGCATCGGCCTGCTTGGTTCGCCGCTGATAAGCTCGCAGCCCCTTGCTCTTCCACTCGGCTGTCTTTGCCCTCCGCAGTGTCGAGCCTGGCGCGCGGCACCGCGATCTCGACCCGGCCAAAGGTCCCCATCAGTGACCGCGATCGGTGACCGTGTCGGTGGCCGGAGATCCCGCTCGGGCCATTGCCATTCTTGGCATCCGCCTTTGGGCGGCGGCCGTAGCGCGGGCGAACGAGCGCCGCCTCGAGCTCGCTCTCGATCATCGCCTGGATGAACTCACGCACCCGCTCACCTAGCCCGGCTTCGATTGGATCAAACCAATCATCCAGAAGATGGAGCGATGGCGGCCGAGCACCCATAAGTCGCCCGGCTCCGCGACCGGGTGCGCGGGAGGCTCCGGCGCATCGTCGGGATTTGCGGATCGAGGCGGCGATCTGCGCGACTTGCTGGTCGCTGTGCGTGCGCGCGTTTCTGGCGTAGGGGATCAGCGCCGTTATGGAGCGCACTGCAGGATCGCTTCGCGGCCTGCAAGCTGGTGCTGCACCCTGAGAAGACGAAGATCGTCTACTGCAAGGATGCGAACCGCCAGGGCGACTTTCCAAACCAGTCGTTCGACTTTCTCGGGTTTACGTTCCGAGCGAGGAAAGCATTGGGGAGGGGAGGTCGGCCCTTTGCGTGCTTCCTGCCCGCCGCCAGTCCGAAAGCGTTGACGTCCATCAGCCGAACAGTTCGGCGTTGGGCGCTTCATCATCGCAGCGACAACTCCCTGCAGGACCTGGCTGAAATGTACAACCCGTGCATTCGCGGCTGGATCAACTACTACAGCCACTTCTACAAGACGCAGTTGCGTCCGACCCTGAAGAGGATCGATCTCTATGTCATCCGCTGAGTCAGCTGCGAACTCGTCTCTGAAAATGCCCAAATTCCCTGCTAGCAGGGGAAAATACAGGGAATTTCATCGATTTCGGGCCTCGGCGGCGCTTCGGAGGCAGCGAAAAAGGGCATGAAATCAGTTTCTTACGGGCCAATTCCCTACGCATCTTAACAGGGAATTTTTTGCGGCCTTGCAGGGAATTAAATCGGGCGATCAGGGAAGTTTCCGCCGTGATCAGGGAATCCCGCCTTCCTCCGCAATTTGGCGTTCGCCCCCGGTGACAAATCCGATCATTGGCGCCGTGGGTCGTGTCGCGCGCGCCCGCGTGCGGCGAGCTCACCGTAGATGGGGGATCGAGGGTTCGAATCGTCTTCCTCCGGCGGCGAGACCGTTGCGAACCTGACTTCCTCGATCAGGGTCGATCCAGGCCGAATGGCGCCAGGGCTGGCGGGGCTCCGCGGTGGCGCCTTCTGGGAACCCGGCGACCCAGCGTTGCTGGACGGGTATCGAGGCAAGCGACTACAGCCCAGCACTTCGACATATTACCGACCTGATGACGCGACCGATAGCGGGTCCGATCCGGCGACAATCTCACCTCAGCCAGGGCCGCCGCGCATCTCCTCAATGTCGGCACCATTTTGGATGCTTGCGTCAAATACGGCGTGAATCCGTGACCCCTTTTGGGCCGAAACGCGCGACCTCGTACAGTCTCCTTGTAAAGATATCGACGCCAGATTATGTCCTTGCGGTCGACTCCCGTGGTTCGTGTGCGTTCCCCAGCTCGCGATAGAGCGCCGGACCCGCCTCCGTTCCGTGCCGAGATCTGACCTGCCACCAATGCTGGATGGCGGTCGTTTTGCTTTGAAGGAACGTACGATGGCTAGGGGAACAGTAAAGTGGTTCAACGCCCAGAAGGGATATGGATTTATTCAGCCCGATGACGGCTCGAAGGACGTATTCGTCCACATATCTGCCGTTGAGCGAGCAGGGTTGAGCTCCCTAAACGAAAATCAGAAGCTGAGCTACGAACTCGAACGCGGGCAGCAGGGGAAGACTTCAGCGGTCAACCTCCAAACCGAGTAGGGGTTCAATGGCGCGGGAGTGCCACCGGATACGGCGGCACTCCGCTCGCTGGAGCAGAAAATGGGTTCCCATAAATTTGCCGTTGGGCAGACCCTGCGATTTTCGCCCGGTTTGGGTGAAGATGGCAGAAGAAAGGGTCGCTACAAGGTTGTTCGGCAGCTCCCCGAGGCGGGCAACGCGTTTCTATACCGCATCAAGAGCGAGACGGACGGCCATGAACGCGTCGTTCGGGAAGACCAGATCGAGCGCTGGTAATTAGGATCGGCTACGGTAGGCGAGTGGCGCGCAGCCCCGGAATGCCATGGGCTTCGAACGCGCTGTCATGACAGGAACTTCTCCTCGGGAGAGCCCGTAACGACGGCAAGCCTCCTCGATAGTGATGGCTCCGCACCGCAGAGCGGCGGCAGCTTTGCGGCGGACCACCCATCGTTTGGTATTTGGCGGCGGCAGCGCGCGGGCTCACGAAGATGTAGAGCGCCTTAATCGTCGGCTTGCGCTATGCGCATTTCCGCACTCTACCTGTCCGCTCTCGCCTCGCACATCGCCTCGAGCACGGCCGCGATCACCACATGCGGCCGATCATTCTGAATAGAGTGGCGATTGCCTTGCACGATCGCCAGCCGGCCCATCGGCGAGAGCGGAGCCGTTTGCGTTTGGACGTCTTGCCAAAGCGCTTCGTGCTGGCGTCGCTGCGGAGCGTTCTGATCGTTTTACGCCGCCGATGCTAGATTGACGCAATGGGTGTAAAGTCTCAGGGTAATAATTTGCTTGTTTTATAAAATGAATAGCCATTGAACTCTAATAAAATAGTCCCATATACAATGGAGTGACAAAATAATTTGTCCGAAACAAACACTTTTAAGGAAATCTAGTGCTGGCGGCCGGCAACCGAATGCGCACGGAGGCATGGCGGCGGTGAATTACTGATGCTGATAAGTTCGCGGGCGACCATCGCCGTCCTGCTCTAAACATACAACAGCGGCGGAGCTTTCCAGCACGGCGATTTGATTAGGAGGCCGAGATGGAAACCAGCACGATGAGGCACCTCCGGCTTGCTGCCGAAAGCGGTGACGCCGCCGCGCAATTCAATCTCGGTGTCCTCTTTGACAGCCGTGAGGACGATAATGGGTATGCCATCGAAGGCAACCGAACGCAGGCGATCAAATGGTTGCTCGCAGCTGCCGAGCAGGGCCTGCCGCGCGCTCAGAGCAGGCTCGCCGAACTTTATGCGGGCAGCCCGAACGCATCAGGAAACTTGGTGAACGCTTGTGCCTGGTTTCTGCTCGCGACAAAAAGTTCGCGCGGCATTCACCGACACCAGGCTCGGTCGGAGTACGAACGGATCTCCACCCGGTTGACGCCGGCACAGATCATCAAGGCGAAACGCCAAGCGGGACTTTGGAGGGCGCAGAGTTGTCATCAAACCCCACAGCCTGGAGAAGGGAAAGCGCAATGAGAGCCTGGTTTGTCCCACCCCTCGTCATTCCCATTTTGTCGTCCTGATGGTCATGGCATTCGCGACCTTTCAAGCACTCTAAGCTCGAAATTTTGCAAAGGAACACTGTCATGGGTAAATCGATGAACCCCAAGATGAGCGGATTTAGGAAATGGGCGGAAATCCACGAGCCGACGAAGATCGACAAAGCTCGCACCGGAGCGAACGAGGGAGGCGTCATCGCGGCTGCAGATGTCGATCAAGATAGGAAGACACCGGAAGCAACAACCGCACGTCCATGGCTTGTTCCCGGAGCATCGCGCGGGTGATCGTTGGATGGTTGTTGGCTTAGTACTGGCGCTCCCAGGCTGCGCCGAAACGTGCGATTGATATCCTGCGTCCTCCCGGCGGGCCAATGCCCAGACACAGTTGGAGGACATACCTCTGGAAATTGAGGCTAGTGTGTTTGTTACAGTCGGTAAGCCTCCGAAGAGGCTAAAAATGGAAGACGATATGTCAAGAGCGCGGATGGATGGTATCGAGATGGTGAAAACATTCAGCAGGCCCCTCTCACCACAACAGAATCCAAACCGAGTTGGACCCATCCGGAAACCGAGACTCGATCTCCTCGAAAATGATGAGGTAAAAACAAAGCGTCCGAGTATGTGGAACATTGTCCTCTATAACGACGATTACACGCCCATGGATTTTGTCGAACTTGTCCTGAAGACCGTATTTCATATATCGACTCTCGATGCTCTGGCCTTGACCTTGGCGCTCCAGACGAAAGGTAAGGGCATCACCGGTACCTACACCTTCGAGGTCGCCGAACAAAAGCAATGTGAGGTCTTGTTAATGGCTCAGCTCGAGGACCATCCATTGCGGGTTGAAGTTGAGATGGCTTGACGACAAGCGTGAAATGCTTGGGCGCTTACTTTTACGATCGCGATGACACATGTTTGAGCTCATCGGTCACACGAGCTACGCCAGTAGCGGCACACGACACCATGATGTCAGCCAAAACTACGCGGCGTTCCTCGAGGCGATAGAGGGTGACCCGCCTTATTCGATCCTTGATCTTGGCTGCGGACCCGGCCGGGATCTCATCCACTTCCGTTCCTTGGGGCACGACGCCGTGGGGCTCGACGCATCTCAGCAATTCGTCGCCATGGCGCGCTCGCATTCGCAGTGCGAGGTTCTTCATCAGGACTTCCTGGCGATGCAATTGCCCGAGAGCCGGTTTGACGGCATTTTTGCAAACGCCTCCATCTTCCATGTGCCCAGCCAGGAATTACAGAGGGTTCTGCTGGAACTGTTCCAGACGTTGAAGCCGCGCGGTGTGCTGTTCTCCTCAAATCCGAGAGGGAATAACGAGGAGGGCTTTACCGACGATCGCTACGCTTGCTTCTTCGATCTGGATACTTGGCGCGATTACGTCACCTCGGCCGGCTTCGAGGAGGTGGAGCATTACTACCGCCCGCCAGGACTGCCGCGGCATCAGCAGCCGTGGCTCGCGACCGTTTGGCGCAAAGCCTAGTCCGCCAGGGCGCGCCGTACCGCCGATACGGCCCGTAATCTCGAAGTCATGCGGCGGATGTGGAACGGGGTCATCGCGGGCGCGGTCATGATCCGCCGAGAATCAGGTTCGTTGCCGACTCGCCGTTGAGGAAAAGGGGATTCGAACCCGCGGTCCCCTAAGTGTCGATACGCCAAGCGGATCGTCTGCGTTGAGAGAAGGCCGTCGCCCGGCATTCGAACCGCGGCGGTACCTCGTTATGCGACCGCAGCCGGTTGTAGAGCCTCCCTCGTTGGCCGCAGTATTGCGTGGTGATGCGGCATGAGGCGCGCCTCGGCAACCCCGATCGATGCCGACGTCGTGCTCATCGTGCTGATCGTCGCCGGGATCATCCTGACCCTGCGCGCCCGACCGTGACGATCCCGGGCGTTAGGGTATGATTGCGGCGAGCACCGCCATCAAATGGAGGATCATCATGAAGCTCGTCAGCTTTGCGGCATCGGGGCGCAACTCTTACGGCGCCGTCGTCGGCGACGGTGTCTTCGATCTGGGGCGTCGGCTCGGCGATCGTTATCCGACCTTGCGCGCGGCGATCGCCGGGGATGCGTTCGGCGCCGCCGCAGCCGAGGTAAAGAGCGGGGCGCCGGATATCACGCTGTCGCAAGTCACTCTGCTGCCGCCGATCACCGACCCGGACAAGATCATCTGCGCCGGCCGCAATTATCGTGCTCACGCCGCCGAGGCTGGCGGCGCCCCACCGGAGAACCCGTCGGTCTTCTTGCGGCTCGTCAATACCTTGGTCGCGCACAATCAGCCGATGGTATGCCCCAAGATCTCGGGCGATTTCGACTACGAGGGCGAATTGGCCCTCATCATCGGGAAGCCGGGCCGGCACATCGCTAAAGCCGACGCCTTGGGCCACATCTTCGGCTACACCTGCTTCAACGACGGCTCGATCCGGGACATCCAGTTCAAGCACTCGATCGCCGCAGGCAAGAACTTCCACGCGACGGGCGGCTTTGGGCCGTGGATCGTCACCGCCGACGAGATCCCGGACCCGACGCGGCTCCATCTGATGACGCGGCTCAACGGCAGACAGGTCCAGCACACCGGGATCGACGATCTGATCTTCGACATCCCGACCCTGATCTCGTACTGCTCGGATTGGACGCCGCTGGTGGCAGGCGACGTGATCTCGACCGGTACGCCGGAGGGGGTCGGCTTTGCCCGCAAGCCGCCCTTGTGGATGAAGCCGGGCGATGTCGTCGAGGTCGAGATCGACGGCGGCGTCGGCGTGCTGCGCAACCCGATTATCGCCGAGGCATGAAGGCGATCCTGCTGCGCCGCCCCGGCGGCCCGGAGGCGCTCGAATATGTCGAGGTGCCGACCCCGGTTCCCGGCGAGGGCAAGGTGCTGGTCAAGGCCGACACGATTGGCGTCAGCATGCCGGAAGTGCTGGTGCGCCGCGGCACCTATGCCTGGATGCCGCCGCTGCCGGCGATCCCCGGCATCGAGCTCAGCGGCACCGTCGTCGCGCACGGCCCCAACACCGCCGAGCCGGCGCTCGGCCAGCCGGTTTTCGTCAGCGCCCGCGACCTGCCGGTCCGCGCCGGCTGCTATGCCGAATACATCGCCGTGCCGGCGCGAGCGGCACACCCCTTGCCGCCCGGCTGCTCGCTCGAGGCAGCGGCGTGCCTTTCGAATTATCAGGTCGCCTATCACGTCCTGCACACTGCGGCACGCGGGGTCGAGTCGAAACGGGTACTCGTCCACACCGCGGCGGGTGGCGTCGGCAGCGCCGCGGTGCAGCTGGCGCTGATCGCCGGCCTGGAGGTGATCGGCGTCGCCGGCTCGGAGAAGAAGACCCGAGCGATCCTTGGACTTAGCGCGCAATACGCGATCGACTACCGCAGCGAGGATGTCGTCGCCCGCGTGCGCGAGCTTACGGGAGGCCGCGGCGCCGATCTGATCCTCGACCCGATCGGCGGCAAGGGCTTTGGCCGCAATTTCGATATGCTGGCGCCGCTCGGGATAGTGGTCTCCTACGGCCGCCTCGACGGCCCGCCCGACGCCGATCTCTTGACCGCGATGCGGGCCAATTCGGCCAAGAGCCCGGCGGTGCGCTTCTTCACGATCCATAGCTTCGACGACCGGCCCGACATCCGTGCCGCGGCGATGACCGTGCTGTTGGACCACCTCGCCGCCGGCCGCATCCGCCCGCTGATCCACGACCGTCTGCCGCTCGCCGAAGCCGGCCGAGCCCAGGCGCTGCTCGAAAGCGGCCAGGTCATCGGAAAATTGCTGTTGAAGCCCTGACAGCGACCCGGGCACGGTGGCTACTGTGCACATCGGGTGCGAAACCCTCTTTGAAAAAGCAGTACGCAGCCGCCGCATCGCCGGCCTCGAGGTGGCCCAGTGCGAGATGCCCGGCAAATCGATCACTTTGCCGAGGGCCGGCAAATGCTCGGATGAGACCACCGCGCGATGCTCGATCGGTCCCGTCTCGGGCGAAGCCTCGAAACAGTTGCCTATCTGTCGCGGAACTGGAAGTTCGAATCCATCTCCCTCCAGCGGCGAGTCTCGTGCGAACCTGACTCCACGCGGACTTCGGGGTCGGAAGCGCCGGCGAACGGAACGAGCATCGGGCGGGTCATATGACCCGCCACAAGGCTCGGTGCCGATTTGCCGGCAAGGGTTCCGACCCCGAGTCGCGCGGGGAATCAGGTTCGCAGCGAGACTCTCCGCTGGAGCAAAGCGGATTCGAACTCTGGGTCCCACCCGCGTGCGACGCCCCCGGCAGCCACAAGGGTCGTTGCTGACTCCGCGCTGGAGGGAACCCGATTCGAACTCGCGGTCCCGCGTTGGCAGTGAACCCCTCAGCGACAAACAAGGCGGGCGGCCGGCCGCGTTGATCCACCTCAAGTGTTGTGAAAGACAAGGGTCCTCACCTCTGAGCGTCAGCCAATTGGAAAGCTGTCCGGTCTCCAGACCAACTCGTTCTGCGCCGGGGGCATGCTGGCGCAGTGTAGCGGCAATCGCGTCGGGGTCGGAACTGCACTTCCCGCGCCAGATGATGGCGCCAGCATCGTCGATGACACAGATCGAGGTCGTCTCGAGCGAAACGTCGAGGCCGACATAATGGCGCTGCTCGTTCATGCTTTCCTCCGGGTGGCGTTTGACAACCGCAGAGTTTACCGGCTCGCCTAGTGAGCGGCCGACGCCCTGCGATTACGCCATGTCCGGTATTAACTGGCCTTTCCGACTTGAGGATTATGCGAAGCAAGTTTCGATCGTTTTGACCACCCGGGGCGTCAGCGTCCCGTCACGATCAACGGCGTTCCCCGTCAAGTCGTCTCCGGCGCCCGCGGGACTGGCGGGCTACACCCGCCTGAGCGGCCAAGCGAAGCTCAGCTTATGGCTGTCGGGATCGGTAATAGGCGAATCCCGCGTCGACCCCGCACCGCGCTGCTGGTATGCGTCTTCCGATCACCCACAACAGCCGGCCCGGTCAGGCGATCTATGATCTGTTTCTCGGCTCGGGCACGAGCTTATTCGCAGCCGAAATGACCGGCTGCATCTGCTGGGGTGTCGAGGTCAACCCGGCTTATGTCGATGTGAGCGTGCGGCGCTGGCAGGTCTTCACCGGAGGACTGCTTCAGAGCGGACGAAACGCGAGCGTCGACTGTATACCCCACGAACCAGCGTCAAGAAGGCGTAGTTCGGTTGCGGTTTCGAGGAAGCTGCCCCCTTGGTGGTTACCCCGTCGAGTAAGGAGGCGACCGGGGTCCGTCATTGAGGCAAACTTGGACCCCGAAAACTCGCTCTCTGATGTTCGTACCCGTCGATGTGTTGATGGCGTACCCGACCGGGCTCCTGACTGGGCCGTGCGATCGTTCGAGTGGGCATCGGGGTCGCTTACGCCGCCGGTGGGGCCAGTCTGACAGGCGAGAATCATATACCGGGAGCGGTTGACGACCATCTCCTCCGGGAACGTCAGCCAAAGACATTGTGGAACTGATTTTATCCAAAATTTAGGCAACCCAATTTGCAGATTGACGGAAATTATGGTCTTCTTGATGAGAAAGATACGCCTGATTTCCAATACCGGCTAATGTCTTGCCCAACAGGGAAAAGGAATACGATCAACTTGACGTAAAATATTGGCAGCGTGCCGGTTGTCCGATCAACTTTGGGGATGCTTATGAAAGACGAGAGCTATCTTTTGAAGCTGGCGAGGCGATGTCGCGATTTGGAGAAGACCGCGATTGCGCCGGACGTTATTGAACAGCTCAGAATCTGGGCCGCTGAGTTGGCCGGAATGGCCGAAGACTCTGAGTTCCGAGCTGTCCAGCCCGAAATGGCTGAGTGATCTGTCGCGGACTGAGCAGGGGCATCGCAATTTCAAGTTAAGGCGCTTTGGACACAAACGATGGAGCACGGCTCGACCTCACACTGCCGCGACGGTCTTGTCACAGGAATCGGGATCGAGCGGGGGCGATAGGCAGGTTGATATGAGCCATGGCTCAGCTTTCGTATCGCCGCCATCGCTTTCCGGCCGAGATCATTCAGCACGCGATTTGGCTTTATCTCCGCTTCACCGTGAGCTACCGAGACGTGGCGGAACTCCTCGCCGAGCGCGGCCTCGACGTCTCCTATGAAACGGCGCGGCGCTGGGTGCTGAAATTCGGCCCGCTGATCGCGCCCAAGCTGCGGCAAGGCCGCCCACGCCCGAGCGTGCGATGGCACCTCGACGAGATGGTCGTTCGGATCGCCGGGAAGCGGATGTACCTGTGGCGCGCCGTCGACCATGAGGGCGAAATCCTCGACATGCTCGTGCAGTTTTGGGTGTCATTGAGGTGATAAGCCTTTCAAGGCCCGAAAATCGGAGCGACGCTCATGACAGACAAGCACAACAGATTTCTTGGGAACCGCGTACTGTCGCCGGAAACCCTAATGATGGGCTATGGCTATGACCCTTTCCTGTCCGAGCGCTCGCTCAAGCCGCCAGTCTTCCACACCTCGACTTTCGTGTTTCGATCGGCTCAGGACGGGAAGGAGTTCTTCGAGCTGGCCTACGGTTTGCGACAAAAGCGCCCTAATGAAGAGCCCGGATTAATCTATAGCCGGATCAACAATCCCGACCTCGAGATGCTCGAGGATCGATTGGCCATCTGGGATCAGGCCGAAGCCAGTCTCGTCTTCGCCTCGGGCATGGCGGCGATCTCGACTACACTCTGGGCCTATGCGCGCCCAGGTTCTGTGATCATCCATTCGGGCCCCGTCTACGGCGGCACCGATTTCCTACTGAAGAAGATCCTGCCGCAATTCGGTGTCACCTCGATCGGCTTTCTTAGCGAGGGCGGCAATAGGGCGATGGAAGAAGCCTTCGAATTGGCGCGCGGCAAAGGTCCGATTGCGGCGTTGTACATCGAAACGCCAGCAAACCCAACAAACGGAATGGTTGATCTCGAGCATGCCCGGAAGATCGTGTCCGGCCTCCACGGTCCTGACGCCAAGCGGCCGGTTATCATCGTTGACAATACGCTGTTGGGACCGATCTTTCAGACCCCTCTGGCAGATGGTGCTGATCTGGTCGTCACGTCGCTTACTAAATATGTCGGCGGTCATTCTGACCTCATTGCCGGCGGATGTTCGGGAGCAGCCGCTATACTCGAACCGATCCGCGGCATGCGCACGATCCTGGGCACGATGTGCGATCCGCATACCGGTTGGTTGCTGATGCGTTCACTTGAGACCCTGAAGCTCAGAATGACGGCCGCGGCGGAAGGCGCGCGCAAGGTCGCAGCCTTCCT
Organism: uncultured Alphaproteobacteria bacterium; assembly: GCA_963736715.1. Taxonomy (GTDB): domain Bacteria; phylum Pseudomonadota; class Alphaproteobacteria; order ATCC43930; family CGMCC-115725; genus AP-15. The sequence continues at coordinate 108,073 of CAVTQA010000037.1, forward strand.
CAATACTCATCAGAAGGTCGCGTCGGTCTGGTATCTGGGATTCTTGCCGGAGGGCCATCCCGATCGTCCAGTCTTCGAGCGCCAATGCAAGAGTCCAGGCTCCACTTTCAGCTTCGAAGTGAAGGGGGGTGAGGCCGAAGCCTTCGCCGTCCTGGATCGGCTTAAGGTGATAAAGCTCGCGGTGAGCCTGGGTGGTACGGAGACGCTTGCTTCGCATCCTGCGGCGATGACGCATTCGGACATTCCGGAAGAAGAACGGTTGCGGCTGGGTATCACGCCGACGCTTATTCGCATTTCGGTCGGCATTGAGGATCCCGACGACCTGATCGCGGATTTGAACCAAGCTTTGGGCTGAGGCTTCATCCCATACCCGGCTAGGGCAGCGATGCCGTACCCCATGCGGAGGAGCCCCTCTACAGTCCCCGCTTGCCGGCGAGGCCAATCTGCGCTTCCGTGCCGCTCTTGGACCAAATATCTCCGGTTTCAGCCCGAGTAGGCCGCCATGAAGACAGTGCTTTCTCATGCGAACCTGATCGACTGCGTCGAGCCGAAGGTACGGCCGGATAGTGCCGTGCTGATCGAGGATGGCCGCATCCGCGCCATCCTGCCAAGCGGAGAGGCGGGCAGCGTCGGCGACGCGCAGATGATCGATCTCAGAGGCGGGTATCTGATGCCCGGCCTCTGGGACGTGCACATCCATCCCGATTACCTGTCCCTCGATGAGATGCCGCTCGCCGATCAGGTGACCCTGTTCGGCCACCGGCTCGCGGCCGCGCTTACCGAATCCGGCATTGTCGGACTGCGCTGCGCCGGCGCCCATCACTTCATGGACGTCGCATGGAAGCGGGCCTTCGACTCCGGACAGCATGTCGGCCCCCGGCTGTTTGCCAGCGGTTATTTCCTCACCACCACGGGTGGACATTTCCTGACCTCGGGTCATGCGTTGGAGGTTGACGGCCCCTATGGTTGGGTGAAAGCCATCCGCGAGCAGATCAAGAACGGCGTCGACCATATCAAGCTTAACCTCTCGGGCGGCATCATGGGGCCGGCATGGGACCTCCACACCCATTCGTTTCTGCTCGACGACGAGATCCGCGCTGCCTTCGAGATCTGCCGGAAGCGCGACTTCAAGGTCATGGCGCATGCTACCAACCCGGATGCAGTGAAGAATGCGATCCGGCTCGGCGCCCATAGCATCGAGCATGGCTACATCATGGATGACGAGTGCATCGCGCTCCTGCTCGAGCACGATACGTGGTACGTGCCGACCCTCGCCATCAGCCACCTTACGGCCAGCCAGGCCACCAATCAGTTCGAAGCCGCTTGGGTTGCCCACCGCGGGCTCTCGCATGCGCTATGTTGCCGTGCCGAGGCAGCCTCGGACGTGCACGCCACGTGGTTCCGCAAGGCGCTCGATACCGGTGTACCAATGGCATTGGGCTCCGACATCCGCCCTCTCAAGGACGCCGCGCTGCTCGAGATGGGGCTGTGGGTTCGCGACGGCGCGACGCCTTGGCAGACGCTGGTAGCGGCCACGCGACATGGCGCTGCGGTGTGTGGCGTCGGCGCCGAATTAGGCACGGTCGAGGCGGGCAAGCTCGCCGACCTGATTGTGGTCGCCGCCAATCCGCTCGAGGACATCACCAACGTACGGCGCCTGCAGCTGGTCCTCAAAGAGGGCCGAGTAGTATCGGACAAGCGGCATCTGGGCGGAGCGGTTCCATGACCGGAGGAAGTGCGCTTTTGACCGAGCTGTTCCGGATCGGCCGCCCCAAACAACCAGCCTGCGAACCCACCCTTCATCCGGTCCTGCCATCTGGCTGCGTCAGGATTTTCCGAACATCGGATCGGCGGCCTTGGAAGTTGGTTACTCCCAGTCATTTTTAACATGGTCTTAACGGGATCCGGCAGAGCCTCGCTTAACACCCGCTTAGGAGTTTAGCGGAGTAGAGCATGCCGGCCGACGATCTGCCCATCGAACCCGATAGACTGCCCGACGCACCGTACGAGAAGACGCCGATCGCGGCGCGGGAGCGGCGTGAAACCGAACAGCTCATCACCGACTGGAAACGGGAGACACGACAGCTCGGGCATGCTCTGGCATTGATGACGCTCGATGTCTCGGCAATGACAGGCCCGAAGTGGGCACACCGCTTTATCATTGCCGTCGATCCGGTCGTCGAGGACTCGTCCTTGCTTTTCTACGGCGCGAGATTCGCCTCGCTCTTGGGATTGCCGGAGACGCCAAATCATTCCATGCCGATAGTCATCCAGCTGCCGACGCAATACATCCCGGTGTTCACGAGAGGCTGTATTACCTCGACGCTCTCCAGCTCAGCCGTCCGGATGCAGGGCGCGGTTGAGCGCGAGAATGGCGGACAAGAGCTCTACCGAGCAGCGTTCATCCGCTGGAGCCTCGATGGAAACCGTCAGCAGCACTTGGTGCTCGGCGCCTTCAACTGCCGCGTGGCGGAACCCGCGAAGGTTTAGCGCATGCGACCCCTGGCGTGACGCAGCGCATCGAACTTGCAATAAGAATGCTCTTTCTAGCGATCAAGGCATATCGGATCACAGACGCGATTTCACCGACAGCTACCCCGATTATGAGTTCTTTGCCATCCAGTTGAGAACCGCGCGGCGGCGCTTCGATGAACTCGCGGGTCAGGCTGTCGCGTGTGCCTGCTCCGTTACGGGCGGAGTTCGCATGGAGTTTGCCATCGCGCTCCTGGATCCGTCCCGCGCGGATATGGCGCTGTACCGCCATACCGATATGATTCGGGCGATCGTTGGGGCACGCCAGGTACAGTTCCTGCCGGGTCTTGCCGGTAGCCAAAGCCAGGACGCGCTCGCCGAGACTCGGTGCGCTGAGTTTACGTCCCGCTGACTTTCTCGTGGCTGCTTTTGGCGGCCGTTCTAGTCGGCCTCGAGTAGCAGTAGGCGCCTTTGCTTCTGCGGCGGCAGTCGATGTGGGTCTCCTACCGGGCGGCGTCTTGCCCACGCGCATCAGTACACGCTCGGCAGTCTCGAGATCAGTGAACTGACTGGCGACCGTTGCGCGGTCGGTATCGAGGCGTGCGAGGCGCTCGCTGACCTTCGTCCTCTCCGCGCTGATCTGATCCAATATTGTCCGTGTTGTGGTCGGCATGACAGCCTTCAGTAGTTTCAGATCGATCGAGATGACCAATCTTGTTGTGGCGTTTAACACCGCGGTGCGCAATCTTCAATGGTAGATTGCGCTGGATTTGACTTTGTTGGCTCAAGCGGTCCACCAACACCCGCTGCGGCGATCGGAATGATTTCAGCGGTCTTCGATTTTGACGCGATGTGTAACGCGTGGCCACTCAGAGCAGCGGCCGTATAGCCCGCGCATCGGCTGGATGTCGTGACGCAGGCTCCGCGAGCCGTCGGTGTTTCCTTGCCGCCCACAGCAAGGGGCAGAACGCGACCAGTGCGATTTCGTGATAGAATGACAAATCGTGAAGGGAGGACCAGATGAGTGTCGAACTCAATCACACGATCATCCCGGTGAAGGACAAATGGGTCTCGGCCAAGTTCCTCGCCGATATCCTCGATCTCGAGGCGGGGCCGGAATGGGGCCATTTCGTCCCGGTCAAGACGGCGAACGGCGTGACCTTGGATTTCGATACGCGCGAAGAGTTCCGGCCGGGGCACTACGCTTTCCTTGTCAGCGACGCCGAATTTGACGCGGCGTTCGCCCGCATTCGCGCCCAGGGCGTCCGGTATTACGCCGATCCGCGGCGCACGAAGCCCGGCGAGATCAATCATCTGCACGGCGGTCGCGGCGTTTATTTCGAGGACCCCAACGGTCACGTGATGGAAATAATCACCCATCCCTACGGCGACCGGCCCGAGCAGATCTGATCGTCCGCGCGGCCGTTACCCCACGACCTCGTCTGCGCCGACGAGGAGTGCGGGAGGTACAGTGAGACGCAACGTCTTCGCGGCCTTGAGCGAACAAGAAGGCCGGTCCGCCGCGGCGGACCGGCGGCTAGCTAGAAGAGCTCTATATCGAGGCGAACACAGTGAGCATTATCGGTAACGACAGCAGCGGCAACTCCGCGATTTGGATCGATGACGGTGAGAAATACGGCCTTGTAGGTCTAAGCGTAAAAGTTGAAGGACACATTGCGCAAGGAAGGATCTCGCCTAACCTTTGGGTGTTGGCTGACACAACGTTCAATGTTCCCACTACTTGCTTGCCCGCGAATACCGCCGCCGCGGCCGCTCGCAATGCGACCTCGGTCTTGCCGAACCCGACATCGCCGCAGACGAGCCGGTCCATCGGCTTGCCGGAAGCGAGGTCACGCAATGTCGCCTCGATTGCCCGGGCCTGGTCCTCCGTCTCGGTGAACGGGAAGCGGGCGGCGAACCGGGCGTAGTCGCGCGGCGGCGGCCGCAACGCGGGAGCCTGAGCCTTTTCCTTCGCCCACGCCATTTCGACCAGCGCGCGGGCGGTCTGGGCCACGTGCTCCTTGACCTGAGCCCGGCGCGTCGCCCATCCGTCGGCATTCAAGCCATCGAGCCTAACTCTGGACGCTTCCGTCCCATACCGCCAGATTGGCCGACCTCGTCTATCGGTGCGAGCAGAGCGTGGTTTCTGGCGTAATCGAGCTTGATGGTCTCGCTGGTCACGTCGGCGGCTTCGACTGTCTCGAGCCCGCGCAGGATCCCCATGCCGTGGTCGAGGTGAATGACCGCGTCGCCGAGACGCAGCGTAGCTTCGCTGACCGGCAGCGCCTCCGTTGCACGCCGCTCCGTATGGCGGCGAGCGGGAACCCCCATCAGATCGGCGAACGCGACGACCGTCACATCACGCTCTACAAAGCCGCCGACCAACTCCGTCATCAGCGTACCGACGCTTCCCGCCGGGGCGGCAAGCGCCGCGTCCCAGTCTGCGAGCCGCTCGGGGCGAAGGTCGAGCTCGCGTTCCGTGATGCGGCCGAGAAATCTCAGATCGGCCGCCGTTCCGGCGGCGAGCACGACGCGCTCTCCCGCCGCCAGCCGCTCCTTGACGTACCGGCTGAGCGCCTCGGTTGCATTGCTCGCTTCGGCGAACCGGGGCACAGTGGGTTCGATTGGCTCCCCACCGAGGCTGACGACTGCGCGAGCCCCCAGCTGCTGCTCCCATTCCTGATCGCTGAGATAGAGGCTGTCGGGCGCCAGCGGCTCATGCCGGCGGTCTTCGGCCTCCATCCTGCGCAACGCCAGCCGGCTCTCGTAAGCGTCCGCGACCTGCTCCATCAGACCGGCGCGGCGGCCATCGGTCTCGGTATCGAGCACGATCGGCGCCGACCGCGCATAGTCGAAAACGGCCTCGCTGGCGCCATAGATGCTCGGCAACCAGTGCTCGATCCCCTGAAAGCGTTCCGCCGGGTCGGCGACGATCACCTCCGAGGCCGCTTCCAGGCGCAGCTCGTCGATTTCGTCAACGGTGCGTTGGGTGAGTGGATTAAAACGACGCATTCCGACAATGCGCCCGTCCTCATGATCGAGCCGGACGGGGAGGTCGGTCCCAGTTGGAAAGATATCGATGACCTCGCCGCGCATCGTCGCCTCGCCGGCCCCGTCAACCCTCTCCTCGAGCCCGTATCCGACACGGCGCAGATAGGTTTCGAGCTGGTCCAGGCGCAACACGTCGCCGATCCTCAAGATCAGGCTCGCATCGCTCCAGATTCGGCGCGGCGGCAATCGCTGCATTGCCGCATCGATCGTGGTCATCAGCAGGTGCGGCGTATCGATCGCCTCGGTGAGACGGCGCAACGCAGCGATGCGACGCCCCATCGTTTCGCGGGACGGTCCGGCGCGATCGTACGGCAAACAGTCCCAAGGCGGCAGCATCAGCACTTCAAGTTGAGGCGCCAAACCACCCAAAGCACGAACCAGCCGCTGTGCGCGGGTTTCGCTGCGCGCGACATGGATCAGGCCTCGCGGCCCGGCCGCACGCGCCCATTTCAGTAACCGCACGGCGACGAGCCCCTCGGGGCCCGCGTCTATCGAGACCTGCCCAGGGTGGAGAAAATCAAATGAGATCGTATCCGGCATGCAATGATCGGAAACAGTGTGAGTAGCCGGTTTGCTCCCCGGGACGACATGGAGATCTACGTCAGGTCGTCCCCGGTACCAAGCTGAGCGCCCGCCGAGCCCTTTCGTCCGCCAGGCTTCATGGCTCTGGTGCCCGCGCCGCTTGATCCCCGGCCATGAACCTGCCGGTCGTAGCGCAGCCGGCAGCGAACGAGATCGGGCTGGTCGGAGGCCTCTTGCTGCGTGCACTCGGATCTCCGACGGATCTGGGCTTTGTCGCGGCCGGCGGCCTCGCCGCCTGGATCGTCCCGCTGCACGGCTGGCGTTCTCTGCTCTGGATCGCGCAATTGCGCCGCTCACGCTCGCCGTTTCGTGTTTATCTTTCTGCCCGAGTTGCTCGACTTTCCGGTGCGCACAAATGCCAAACCCGAGAGCATACGGAGGCGAACGCGAACAGCTTTTCGCGCGCGCCGGGGTTACCGAGAGCACGGTGATCGAGACGGTGCTCGAGACCAGCTGATCGGGTTCGTTGGATTGGGCACGGTTCATCGCGACGACACCCGATCGGGGAAACATCGATGGAGCTTGCCGGCCCGCGCGCCGATTTCCAATCCCCGCGCGATCGCCGGAGATGCTGACGGCGCATCGGGCCGTATAAATGCCGGCTGGTCGATCCAGGCCTGGCTACAAGAAACGGAGGAAAAGATGAACTCGACCCCGCGCCGCTGACGATTTTGCGACGATCCGAGCACGCCTGGAGGAGTTGCGCTGTGAGCGCGCCCAAGTATTCGCCGAAACAGGGGGCCGTTCGGTAATCCACCCGCCGCCTCATCGTGCCGCGAGTAGCGCGACCGAGCATAAAGGTCGGCAGCTGCTGCAGCGTTTAATTCGCCGAAAGCTCTTTGGATAGGGCCGAGCATCCGCTCCCAGGCGATTCCTACGGCCCGGGAGGAGATCCCGCCTCGGCATCGCCTCGCTGCAGATCAACCCGGACACAAGATTAGCAGCGCTGACAGCCGTGTGGGGCAAGTTCGCAGTGGACTTACCGCTGGAGGGAGATGGATTCGAACCATCTGTCCCGGCACGAAAAAGCCGGTTTTTTGATGCGGAAGGCGAATTGCGGGACCGAGCGCGGGCAGCCAAAAAGGGGGTTCTTTTATGCGGTACCAATGGTTCGGATCCATCTCTCTCCAGCAGGGCGTCGGGGTCTGCTGGCCGGTGTTCAGCACCGTGGCGCCGCGCGGCACCGCATCGACCTCGGTCGTCGCGATGCCCCGCACGATGCCACAGTGCCATCGATATCGGTTTGCGCTCTGCAGCGAGACGTTCCACCGACGCAAGAGCATCAGCGGCATGTACCTTTGGTCCTGACCTGACAATGGCGGCGACGTGATGGTTCGGTCGCAGCACGATCGTCGTTAGGTGATCGCGTGCGTCCGCATCGAAACCACGCTGGTTCGGGTGGCCAAGGAAGCGCTGACTATCGGGCGAGGAAGCAACTGTGCAAAACCGGCGACCGCACCGGCCCCACCAGTTTTTTTACTCTATCAAAAAGGAAGGGACTCCCGCATCTTTCAGGCTCAATACCACTAAGGTTGCATGCAACTTGAGCTTTCGTGTTAAACGATTAGCGATCAAAAACGTGCAGCCTGTTCCCGTGATACCCGAGATCGACATCTGGCGCGCCGCCAACCTCATTGCTCAAGCGCTACGGCGACAAGGCCCTTGAGGAAAGCGCTGCGCGCGGCGACGAGCTCGCCGCGCAGGACGATTACAGCGGCGAGGCCGCGTGGCGCCGGATCACCGACGCCGTTCGCCAGCTCGCGAACCAGACGCCCGCCGGGCCGCTCCACTGACCACGTACTCTCATTGCGTTGCCGGCCGCCGTTCCGCTGACCACAGCTGCGGCCGGATCCTTGCGATACGACCAGTGTCTCCTGCCCTGGTCATAACGTGTTCGCCGATCCGAGGCGTTGGCGCGGAAAGCGGCGTCGCGTTCGGAACGGTCGTTCGTCTAATTACAAGGGCGGGTTACCGCGGCAGCGGTCACGCTGCTCGGAACGGTGGCTGGAGATCGGCCCCTGATCACCGAGCTCGAAGGGCCCTCCTCCATCTCTCGTACAGTCGCGCGCCGCAAAGAACTTATGCGGCGCTCGTGGCACACGTCCTAAAACCAACCTCGGGCAGTGCGCTTCTGAAAAACGTTGGACCGCTCTGTCTCCGGGTGAAAGCGTGGTCGAGAGTTATGATGTCAGAACAGAAACGCGAGCAGGACAAGACGACGGCCGGCGGTGACATGCAGGGCCTCATGCAAGAGCCCCGATGAAAAGACAAAGGCGGTGCCATTGTCCGGGCGATACCGCTGGTCGCCGAACTCGGGAAATCGCAGCTCGCCGCCGCTGAATTCTTTCACGTTCAGGTTCATCGACATCGCAAACCGGCGGTAGGGGGTGGGCTCGACATTGTCACGATGGCCGTGTTGTTCGCCCCCGCGCTCGCCTTCATAGCAGCCGATGCGCATGCGTTCCCACGCGGTAATGTTGTAATGGAAGGCTTTGGCGATTTCCGGAAACAATCGATTCTGCAAGCGAGAGCGAAGAAACGTCTTAGTATCTTCCTCGACAATCCAATGGTCGATGCGATCGCGACGGCCATATTCCGGGATCCGCATCTTGTAATCTGTGCCGATGTAATCGATACCGGGTCCAGGTTGCACAAACGCCTTGCCACGTGTTTCGTACACCTCGATCAGTCGTAGGCACTCCTTGGGCGTCAGCACGTCTGGCACCATAAGCACCGGCGGGTGCAGTGCCATCGATATCGGTTTGCGCTCTGCAGCGAGACGTTCCACCGACGCAAGAGCATCAGCGGCATGTACCTTTGGTCCTGACCTGACAATGGCGGCGACGTGATGGTTCGGTCGCAGCACGATCGTCGTTAGGTGATCGCGTGCGTCCGCATCGAATGTTCGAAAGACTTTCCCATCAACATCGCACAGTACCGGAAACGGAATGTCCCCGCCTGCCAGACTTTCTGACCGGGTCTGCATAATACAGAAGAACCGGGCGCCGGTGGAACTCAGTTCCCTAAGCCGAGTGCGATAATCCTCCAGCACCTGAGTGACGGCCGTAGTGTACCCGGGACAAAAGACGATAACGATGACATTCCCCGCAATCGCGTCGCCGCGCAGGTCGACGAGCGACCCGTGGCGATCTGGAAGCACGCAAGCCGGCGCGATGTCGCCGATGCTGAGCGACATGCGCCGTGGCGCTTGATTATCCGCCAATGGAGGTGCCGCCATATCAATGATTACCGTTCGGCTTCCGTCCCATCTCAAGGAATCGGATACGTGGCCGGCAACTTCTCCTTCACCCAAACCGGAGGCGCGTGCCAATGTGGCACGCGTCCTCCTCTCCCGGGGTCAGCGGCAAACGAAATTTGCCGCGTCGCTTGTATCGCCCGTGCCGATATAGGTCGCGTTTTGGGGGTACGGGCAAAGCGGCCGTGTGAAGGTGCCGACCGTGGTGGTGTTGGGTGCGTCGGTGGCGACGACTTGCTTGGGTGCAACGCCCTGCTCGACCCAGGTTTCCAGCGCCGTAAAGATATCGCTCGACGCCGGGCCCGAACCACTGTTTGACGTTACGTTACCAAAGGAGTTGAGGCCGGGCCCGCCGCTGCAATGCCCCATTCCTGGAGCCATAAACAGGCGGTAGTAACTCTGGGTGTGTCGGTAGCCCCGCCCCTCAAACGCCACTACGCCGTTATAATGATTCACCGAGTAGAAAGCGCTGATCAAAGGGTCAGCCCAGCCGTGATATTCAATGAGCTTGCCGCCGTGTGCCTTGAATGCAGTCAAGTCCGGATTGTCCGCTGTCAAAGCGGAGCCGATCGTCTGCACGGCACTGCCCGGACTGGGGGGCGTAATCGGGAACACATTCAGCATTTGCGGGCTTGTGCTAACGTTAAACCCCTGGAGAGTGTCGAAGTCCGGTTGCTGGAGAAATTGTGTAAAGATCCCATTCCCGAAGAGAAAATCGCTGGTCGTCGGCACCGCCGTCAAAGTCGCCTCTGTAACGTTACCCGGCCACAACTGCGCCTCGTTGCCGGGCGCGGGGCCGGGGCCGAGATTGAACGGCGCGACCCCCACGTCTGTCACAATCCCATTATAGACATTGATAAGAGCAATGATCTGCGCTGGCGTCAGGAACGATGCAAATAGCGTTTGTGGGTTGAATGTGCATTGCGCCGGATTGCCGAGAAAATTGTCGGTCGGCACCGTCTTCGAACTGGCGCAAGCAGTCTGCACCGCGTTCGTGACGTTCGTCAGGCTGGAGTTGGGAACGAAGCCGCCTGGGTTGTTCGGGTTGGTCACTTGCGTCGCATTGTAGGTCTGTTCCGATAGCAGCGGAACGAAGGTATTGGCAGGCGCCCCTCCCAGAATGCCATCGAAATCGTCGGGATAGCGCTGCACCTCCATAAACGCTTCTTCACCACCCTTGGAGCAACCGTTGAAATACGTGTGCGCCGGAGGGCTGCCATAGAAAGCGGCGACGATCACTTGCGCGTCGAGATCGGTCCGATGAACCGCGCGGTAGCCATAGTCGTTGATCTTTTGAAGATGCCCTAAGGCAAAGGAGCCTCCAGCCGAACCGGCCGGCTGGCTGCTGCCGTCATCGGTCGAAGCTGTCGCGTTGTTGATCCCGACCGCTCCCCTGAGCGGCGTGTACTCGATCGATCCGGCAAAGCCGCCGTTACCAACCTGCTCATAGCGTCCAGTCCAATCCGACGTCGGCAGCCACACCTCAAAATTGATGTTCGAATCACCTGCCGGGTTGGTACTCGGCTGGATGTTGCCGACCACTCTGCACAGCGAGACGGGAGCTGTCGTCGTCCCGGTAATGGTGCTACCCGAGGAATAGACCTGGGCGAGCGAAATCGTCGTGTCCGGTAGCGACAGTCCGGTCAGGCTGCCGCAGGCGTAGGGCGGTGCCGCAAATCCCAGGTTTGCGGCGCACTGGCCTTGGAGGCTGGCGTTCACCCAATTGCCGCCGAGGGCGTGGGTCGGCGCTACTGTATTCCCTTGACACTGAAGGTTGCCGCCAACCACGTTGAGACTGATGTCGCCCGCCACGGCCGCGCCGTTGTTGTAAACCTGCACGTTGCCGTCGACCTCGCCCAAGGTCGCCTCGCACGACCCCTGATTATTTTGGCATTGGAAATCTCCGAGGATCTTGATCCCCGGCCCCGAGAACCCGCTGGCCCCTGTGCAATGCTGGATTTGCACGTTGCCGCCAACCGTTACCGAGCCTTGCAGAAGCGTCGAGGCACATTGATCGGCCTGGACGTTGCCGCCGATCGACGACCACTCCTCCAGCCCATCGACCGTCAGGCTCGCATTCCGCGCCACTCGCACATCGCCTTTGACATTTGCCTGAGAGAGTGTGCATGAGCCGCTGGGCGGCACGACAAGGTTGCCGGCGATGGCGCCGGTCATCGATCCGCTGCATACGGTATCCGCCCATGCCGTGTTGCCGCCGGCGACCAAGGCCGCCAACGAGACGCTTGAAAGCAACCCCCATCTGCTACGTTGATGCATGGCGTTTGTCCTCCTTTTGGTCTCGTATGCGTCTGAAACCGGGATGCCCGGGTAGTCTTCTCGCGGCTAACGCGCCTCTGTTAACTAAACTTTCGCGCCTCTGTTAACTAAACTTTAAGGCAGGTAAGGAGGTGGCGCAACGTCAATCGGTGGGAGGCCCGCCGATGACGCCGATGCCGTATTATCGGGAGGGCCATTATGAAAGATCGAACCGGCGCTAATTGCGAGTGGCGCCGGTCCGGCCGGCGCCACCACACACGCTCACAATTTTCCCAAATTCCCAAGACAAGTGTTGCCGTCGGCATTACTGTTCGTCCCGTCCGGGCACACTGTATTGGACCACGTCGCGCCACCAAGACTAGCACCTTTCGATGTGGCGCCCGCGAGATTGGCATTGGACAGGTTGGCACCCTGCAGATTGGCGCTCTGCAAGCTAGTGCCAATAAGGTTGGCCCCGGTCAAGTTGGCGTCGGAGAGATTGGCACCCTTCAAGTTCGTTCCCTGCAAGTTGCTGTTGCTCAGATTGGCCCCCGTCAGATTGTCCCCGGCAAGGCTGTCATTCGGCAAGCTGAGACCCATCAAATTGGCGCCGCTCAGGTTCAGATTGCGCAGGTTCGACCCACCTATGCCGCTCTCGGCAGCCGTGGTATTTGCCCCCACAGCGTCTGCGTCGAGCAGGTACCCGGCTGTAACATCGGCATTCGACGCGGCTACCGTGTCCGACAGGTATGTACCGGCGGTAGGATAGAACGCGCGGAGCATCTGCGAGTCGAAAGGTATATATTGCCCGTATAGATTGCACAATACCCCAGGAATGGGAGGAACCGGATTGGAGTTGAACCCGGTGTCGGTTGCGATCGGCACGGCAAAGTCGGGCAGTCGAATGCCACCAAGGATGTTGCCGAAGACGTCGCGCTCAGGAACGGCGGTGGGGGTTACCGCGGAAAGCTCCAGTGGCGTTCCCGATGGCGGCTGGGTGCCATTTCGCATCCACTGCACCATGTGGTCGTAAGCCGCATCCTGTGCCCGATAAGCAAGTATCCGACTTCGCGGAATCTGCAGGGGGCACGGTGGGTTATCGGCGGGGGGCGTAGCATCTCGGGTACGCACGCCTTTGTAGTTGAGATAGATCCAGTAGTCGCTGTGTGACGCCCCGGCGGTCTCCCATGTCACAAAGGTTGGCGTATCGGGTCGACGGACCGCCGCTTCTCCGAGTTCGAGGATATCGGTCTCGGTCAGAAATTTGAAGACCTTGACATTGCCCAGATCGGTCCGGATCGCGTTTCCCAGGGACGAGTGGAGGAAAAATCCGCCGAAGATCGGGTTTAGTGGGTGAACCGAGTTGATGTAGGTCGAGAGCCGGCCCGCCGATTGCGAGTCACCGGTTGGGATCAGTGTCTGCACTGTTAAGCCAGGTAATAGGTTGACACCGGACGGATTGAGGATTGCCTGCCCGGCCTGGCTGAAGATGTCATACGAGAGGGAGTCGTCGGTGATCGTCCCGCCGACCGTAACGTCGAGGGTCGCGTAGCGGCCCGCCGGGCTCCACGTTTGCAGATAATTGACGCCGACCCTCTGCGCACTCACGCCGATCCAGGCATAGCCTTGCTCAAGCAAATAGTTGTGCGTCTGGAACCAGTCGGGTTCAATGTCAAACCCATTGGTAACGTTATACCATTCAAGAAGGACGGTTCCATTGAATGCCGAGGCCGAGATTGGCCGTCGGACGAGCAGTCGGGTCTTGTATGGATTCCCGGTGCTAATGACCGTTCCAGTGGCACCCGCCGGAGTCGTATATTGGTTGGCAGTGCCCTGCATGAAATATTCTTGCTCGACATAGCCGTACTGGGCGAGATTCACGTCCGTCGCCAAAAACGGGTAATCGCGCGACGGGTCGCCGGGCGTCACCGTTGCCGGGATCGGACCGGTGATGGTCGGGTTTGGTACTCCGGCTTCAGCTATGAGCGGAAGACACAGAAGCGCGGCGGCGAACGCCGCGCTCAGCCATGCCGTGACGCGATTTGCCGCCCCAAAATGTCTACGTCTGCCATAGGCATCCATTGTTTCCTCCATTCGAGCGCCGTTGGAGTGAGTCTTTTCGCGGCGCAGTTGAAGTCGAGCTGCCGCAACGCCTTAAAGTCAACACATTTTTGACGAGTTTTTGACGCAATTAACCTTACTCAAGATTGAAATGGCTGGCGGGGGCGACTTGGCCTCGGTGCGGGTAAGCTCGCGCAAGGCAAGGTGCTCACGACGATCAGGCCGACTGGCGGGAGGCGTATGCGCTGTTCCCGGGGGATGTCGCCTATATTTGGCACGCGGCGTTGCACGGCGACGTCATCGCCGCTGGTCTGGCTGCCTGCGGTTTCCAGCTGCGGGCTCAGATCGTCTGGGCCAAGCAACACTTCACGTTTGAGCCGCGCCGATTATCATTGGAAGCACGAGACCTGCTGGTACGCCGTTCGCGAGCGCAACGCCAGCCACTGAAGGACATCGCCGAATTGGCCAAATGCCCGAATGTCAATATCAAGCTCGGCGGCATCGGCATGACGTCCTTCGGCTTCGACTTTCACGAAGGCACTGTCAAGTTGAGGCGTTCTAGGCAAAATACGTGGTTGCGGGCGAACTGTTGTCATGCCGCGGTGGTCGCGGTGCGCCATTGCGCCGCCGCTTCTGATCGGAAGATCCGAAGCGTCGACCGGGAGACAAGATGGCGCTGGAGGTTGAAGGTATTGTGGACGGCGGCATGAACGCTCAGAAAGCGTTGCGCCGATCCGGCTGATTTGAAGCGCTGCATCTTGCGCTCGCGCCGGCGCACCACTTGATGCGAATTCTCCGCCCGATTGTTTTCTCGGAGGCCCTGCTCATGGTGGCAAGAAAGTCCGAGATGACGGAAGGCAGCGCCGTAAGACCCCAGCTTGTCGGTCGTCACCCTCGTCGGCGCGAAGCCCTGTTTGCGGAGCAACTTGCGCATCAGCTTGACGGCCGCCGACCGGTCGCGACGACGCTGGACCAGGATCTCCAGGACCTCGCCCTCGTGGTCGACGGCACGCCACAGATACATGTGCTTGCCCGCGATCCGGACGACCATTTCGTCGAGATGCCAGCGATCGCTCGGTCGGGGACGGCCCCGTCGCAGGCCTCGAGCGATCGCCGGTCCGAATTTGAGCACCCAACTGCGAACGCTTTCGTAGGAGAGGTCGAGGCCACGCTCGGCAAGCAGCTCCTCGACATCGCGATAGCTGAGGGTGAAGCGAAGGTACAGCCACACGGCGTGCTGGATGACGACCGGCGGAAAACGATGCCGGCGATAGGAGATCAGAGCCATACCTCAACCTACGCCGAACCTCTCCGATCCAGCAGGCGGTTTTCCTGACAATGCCTTATCGAAGCCGATCGGCAGCGGCGTGTCCTGGTAAGCGAGAGGGGCCAGGAAGGAGGGCACGAAGCGGTGCCGCGGGACGTTGCGCAGCGCGGCCAGCACGCGTTCGTCGAGGGCCGCCTTGCCCAGCTCCTCGCTCGCAAGGTCGACCTGGATTCCGATGACCTCGACCATGTGCCGCCGCAGGATTGCGAAATGCGCTTCGCTCATCGGCTTCATGGCATGCCCTACATGTTGGTCCTGGTTCGCTCGACCCGCTTCGCGGGACGTATTGACCCAAGAAACTGAGTGTAGCCCTCAGCTCGCACCGCTGACAGCGCGCGGGCCGGAATTCGATTCTTGCTCAAGGCTGAAGCTGCGCCCAAATCGCACAAGCGATCATAGACGTGATGACCTGGAGCCATACGCCGATGTTTTGTGCTGGGCTGCAAGCGGATCATCTTCTCGCGCTCAGGCTTTGGAAGATCCGCCAGTCTCTCCAGTCTTGAGACGTTGCGCGAGCAGGTCGAGCTCATCTGAGAGTTTCTGCTGCACGGCCTGTGCATCGGTGGGATCGCCGACCTCCTCGTGGCAGCTTGCCACCGAGTTCCAGCCCAGCCAAGTCTTGGCATAGAACAGGGCCAGCCTCACTCGCGCCTCCTCGTCAGCGAGACCACCGTCGTGTCCGAGAATTGTCGCAAAAATGAATTTGCTGGTCAGCAGCTTCATCTTCGCGGCGCCAGTGGCAATCTCGGCCGCGAAATGTTTACGGAGCGTCTCTAAGTCGATCGGCTTGTCCGTCTCCGGATTTTTGATCAGCAGGCAAATCTCGGCTTCCGGAACGCCGTAGCCGATCATTGTCTCGACGCAGCCGCGCTGCTCCGCCGTCGGCTTAAATGCGCGACGGCTCATCGCGAAGCTTTCGCATTAGTGTCGCAGCCATCGCTCGTCTGGCCCCGCGTGCGAGTCGGTACGGCCTTGCGCCGGCCAGCGATTGGCATCTGCACGCACGCATAGGCCTCATTGTTGCCAGAGAAAATGTTGTGCCGGTCTTGATCGCCGTGCCGCTGTGTCTTGCAGACTCCGGGTTTTAACGCGGTACCCCTCGCAGCCGCTATCTCTGCTCTTCGATGTTGGTGAGATTAGCCCGCGCCATTCTGATTAGCTCGGACACCTGACGTCGGCCGGCTATGGCTTCTGCGCTATATCGACCATGCCGGAGTGCATTTGTGTTGCCGATTGGCGCGCCGCTTCCGGTTGCACCACCATGCATTCTACACCGGCGTTTTCCGTGCACCGGCGGCGATTGGCACGGTCTCCCACTGCGGGTCCGGGCTCCGCATCGGGATGCCAGGTTCATTGGTAATTTCTCGTGTGGCACGGGTTTGTTCCTCCGATCTTCGACTGCTTCCATCCCTCGGGGTGACGGCACCGACGATCGCCTGTCCACCAGCATGCACGTTGACGTGCTCGACGGTGATCCGCTGCTGGCCCTTGCCGCGGTGACGGTCAAGGGCCTCGGTCAGCGCTGCATAGGTGCGCGAGAGTTTGTTCGCCTGGTTCAGGCTCTCGCGTCGACCTTCGAAGGTCTGATTGCCAAGCATCGCGCGCCGGCAGCACTCCATAGCGGCGTTATGGATCGCGATCAACTGTGCGCTCAGCATCCCCTCAAGCTCGTCGCCCGGCTTCATGCCTTTCATGGCAGTGATCGCTGCGTTGAATTGGCGATCGCGCTGCTCGGAATCGCTGTGCTCCACCCACAGAGAAGTGGCAACCTGAGTGGCGAGGATCCTAGTGAAATCCTCGTCGTCGGAGCCGCTGATCAACCGCAGCGCGGTCGTCTTGATTTCTATGCCTTGAGAAGGCTTCTTTGCCCTCATTCGCCGCTCCGTGTCATATTCAGCTCGTCGGGTCGTACTCGCCCGCTTACTTCGTCAGTCAATTCTAGCCACCTGTATGAGGTGTACTCGCCTGCTCAAGCGTTTGGGAGCATTGGCGCGGTCGCGTCGGAGCACGAAACTGCGCGGCGGCACTGCCAAGCAGTGCCCCTCGTTCTGGTTAGCTTTTACTAATAACGTAATATTATGTGATTGTCAATTTGAATATTGAGCATGGCTGCGTTGCGGCTTTTCAGGAGGCTAGGCGAAA
>CAVTQA010000038.1:0-44018 GCA_963736715.1 uncultured Alphaproteobacteria bacterium
GTCGCTGTTGCCGGTTTCGACCGTGATCGAGCGCTCGCCATTGGGGCCGATGACGGCGATGCAGGAGTGACCCGCGGCGTGGCCGTAGCGGACCCCGGTCGGCCCGGCGGTTCCGGTCTCGCCGACCGCCCACGTCGTGGCGAGCTTGCCGCGGATCTTGCGGGCGAAGAGCAGCGCGTAAGCCTCGGTCGAGGGGGTAATCCCGGTCAA
Source organism: uncultured Alphaproteobacteria bacterium (assembly GCA_963736715.1). Classification (GTDB taxonomy): domain Bacteria; phylum Pseudomonadota; class Alphaproteobacteria; order ATCC43930; family CGMCC-115725; genus AP-15. The sequence continues at coordinate 211 of CAVTQA010000038.1, forward strand.
CTCCTGCTCGGTGACTTCGAGCAATGCGGTTCGCGACTGCCGTGTATAGACGACCGCCCCTCCCATGAAATAGGCCGAGGCGCCGGCAATCGCCAGCAATGCCGCCGAGATCAGCCCGGCCGTCGAGGATTTGGCGATGCTGATCGTCTCGCCGCGCGCTTTCAACCGGGCTGCGATCCGTTCTGCTTGGGGCAATAATTCGTCGATCATGGCTACGTTCTCCTCATGCCGGCGCCTCAACGGCCGGATAGGGCGGCCGGTGCAGGCCGGCCGGCGATATCGTCAAGATCTCGTATCCGGTCGCGGTCACGCCGATCGTATGCTCGAACTGCGCCGACAACGAGCGGTCCTTGGTGACCGCGGTCCAGCCGTCGCTGAGAATTTTGACTTCATACCGGCCGGCGTTGATCATCGGCTCGACCGTGAAGAACATGCCTTCGCGCAGCGCCGGTCCATCTCCGGGCCGGCCGTAATGCAGGACAGAGGGGGCGTCGTGAAAGACCCGCCCGACGCCGTGACCGCAGAAATCGCGGACCACCGAAAAACGGTGGCTCTCGGCGTAGCGTTGGATGGCATCGCCGATTGCGCCGAGGTGGACCCCGGGCCGCACCACGGCAATGCCGCGCATCATCGCCTCGTAGGTGACGTCGACGAGCCGCCTCGCCTTTAATGGGATGCGTTCACCGACAAAAAACATCCGGCTCGTATCGCCGTGCCAGCCGTCGAGGATCACGGTGACGTCGATGTTGAGGATGTCGCCTTCCATCAGCCGCCGGTCGCCGGGGATGCCGTGGCAGACGACGTGGTTGATCGAGGTGCAGATCGACTTTGGAAAGCCGCGGTAGTTGAGCGGCGCCGGGATCGCGTCGTGATCGACGATGAATCCGTGGCACAGGCGGTCGAGCTCGCCGGTGGTGATGCCAGGCCGGACATGAGGGGTGATGAAGTCGAGCGTCTCGGCGGCGAGCATCCCGGCCCGCCGCATGCCCTCGAAGGCTTCCGGACCGTGGATTTTGATCGCGCGGTCGCGCGCCTCGGGGGGCGCGAGCCCCATCATCATATCCTGTTGCATGCCACTATCGTTCGCATCGTATCCTGAAGAGGGCGCAGCTTCCGTGATAATCCGATAATGGGAGTCGGGCAATAACCGCGGAAATCTCGACGCTGCAACTCGCAGGTAGGCATGCAGTAGGCCGGCGGCAATCCTCAGGGTGGCGGCGATTGTGCCAACGCAGGCAATTGCCTATGAAGACCCCGGTCGAGGTGATACCGAGGAAATGATGCCGAGCAGCGACACAGTATCCAGGATCGTCACCGCTTGCGTCCTGATCATCGGAAACGAGATCCTGTCCGGCCGCACCCAGGATGCGAACCTTGCGTTCCTTGCACAGGGCCTTAACGAGGCCGGCGTCCGGCTGCGCGAGGCGCGGGTCATTCCGGACGACCACGACGTAATCGTAGCCACGATCAACGAGGTGCGAAGCGGGTTCGATTATGTATTTACGACCGGCGGGATCGGCCCGACCCATGACGACATCACCGCGCAGTGCATCGCCGACGCCTTTGACGTGCCGCTGACCGTGCATCCCGAGGCCAGGCGGCTTCTCCAAAGCCATTACCCGCCGGGTCATCTGAACGAGGCGCGGCTGCGTATGGCGATGGTGCCCGAGGGAGCAGCACTACTGCCCAACCCGATCTCGCGCGCGCCCGGTTTTCAGATCGGCAACGTCTATGTTCTGCCCGGCGTGCCGAGCATCATGCAGGGTATATTCGAGCAGCTGAAGTACCGGCTCGTCGGCGGCGACAAAGTGCTGAGCCGCAGCGTCAGCTGTGACCTCGCCGAAGGCGCCCTCGCCCAGGATCTCGCTGGGTTGCAGGAGCGCTATCCGGATGTCGAGATCGGCTCCTACCCCTATTTCCGCCGCGGCGATTTCGGTGTGACCTTGGTATTGCGCGGCACCGACCGGCAACGGCTCGCCGCCGCCACCAACGAGCTCAAGGAATTGGTTCGACGCCTCGGCAGCGATCCGCAGGAGGGTCTCGGCGAAGGATAGACCCGATCGCCGAGACGGCACGGGTATTGTAGAATAGCGAGCGCGCCGCGTTCAAATCCGAGGATCGCATGCCCTCAGCAGATGGAGCCGCCGGCTACCCGCTGGAGACTGCCGCTGCCGGTCGCAGATGGCCTGAGGCCGGACACTCGCACATCCCGAATTGGGTCTACACCGATCCCGAGATCTTCGCCGCATAGGTCAAGGGTCGTGCCCCATAGATGCGACGGCTAACCAAATAGGGGCGGGTCTGAGCCGCCGGATGCGCCGGCGCATCCGGGTCAGTTGAAGAACCGCGCAGGCCGGAAATCGGCGAGCTCAGCCCTTTGCCGTCCACGTGCGATCTCGTCAGCCACCGCCGCGCCGAGGAACGGCGACATCGTGACGCCGCTATGGGTGATGGCGATATAGTAGCCGGAAATCCGCGGCATCGGTCCGATGGCAGACAGATGATCGCCGGGGATCGGCCGGATGGCGATGCGCACCGCCTCCGGTTCGACCTCGCCGATCGAGGGCAGCAGCTGTCGTGCGCGCCGCACCAGATCGCGCGCCTCCGGCATCGACGGGCTAAGGCTCGTGTCGAAGCTCAATCTCGCGTCGGTCGGGTTCCAATGCAGCATCAGACGCCCCGCGCCGTCAGGACGCGCGTGAATTACCGTGGTGCGGACAACGCGGCTCAAGCTGGCGGCGACAGGCGGCGTGAACACCAGGAACCCCACGGTCGGTGCGAGCGGCAAGTGCAGGCCGGCATCCCGGGTTGCCTCGTTGGTCCAGCGACCGGCACAGTTCACCACGATGTCGGCCTCGTATTGCGTGCCGTCGGCAACGCGGACGCCGGTCACACGATCGCCGGCCATGATCAGGTCAACGACCCGGGCGCCGCAGATGACTTTCGCGTTATGACGAAGCCGCGCGGCCGACAGCATGGCATGCGCGTAGACCACCGGATCGAGCCAACCCTCTTCCGGGAAGAACGCCACCGGCGCGTCGCCGATCGTCGCCGGATCGATGTCGGGCTCCAACTCCTGCACCTGGCGCAGCGTGATCCACTCTGCGGCATAGGCCCAGGCCCGCAGCTGTTCGATGTTTTCGCGCTGCGCCATGCGATCGGGTTCGGCTTCCCATTCCACACTGCCGCCGCCATGCCACCATGGGATGGCGCCGAACTCGTCGGCCAGCGCGGCATGCGCCTTCATGCCGGCGACATTCAGGTCGTGATAGGGCTTTGGCGGCTTTTTGTTTGCGTTGGTCCAGGCGAAACTGATGCCGGAGGTGCCGCCGCCGATGCGCGTTGCTTCGAGCACCGTAACCGCCGCGCCGGCCTGAGCCAGCCGATACGCGACCGAGGCCCCCATCACGCCGGCACCGATCACTATCGTCTTAATCATTTGCATCTCCTCTGGTTCAAAATGGATTATGGCATGCGACCGAGGAACATTGCGTTCGTTATTGCGTCGGGCGAAAGTCGGCGGAGAGCGCCGATCACAGTTCCGCGACGCGAGCAACTGCGCCTACCGGTTCGAAGCAAGGGAAGTGCTATTTAGATAGCCACGAAGAAGGTTCATCGAGGTGGCGCTTGCGGGCGTGCGGAATAGCGAAGGGCGTTACGTTATGACCGACACGATCATCATGCGGGGCGCTTATGCGATCCCCGATCCACGCCTCGGGGCATCCGGCGTGATCCCGGCCGGCGCGGTTGTGATCGTAGACGGCACCGTCAAGGAGACGGGCCCTTGTGCCGCAGTCGTGCCCAAATATCCCGGTGCAACCATCATCGGCGACGGCACTCAATTGCTGCTGCCCGGTTTGGTGGACGCTCACAGCCATGGGCGCGGCCTTTCGCCAATCCAGAAAGGTGTGCGCAACGACTTTCTCGAGAACGCTCTTTTCGACTGGGCGTACATGCCCATCCTACCACCCGAGCTGACCGCGGCAATCTGTGCATTGCGCCACCTCCGCAGCGGCTGCACGCTGTTGCACCACAACGGATTCGACGATGACGGCGCTGAAGGCGCCAGACGCGCACACCTTGCGATCAAAACGTATCTATCGACCGGTATCCGGCTCGCGTTCTCGCCTGGCGTGCGCGATGAGAGCAAGCTCGCGATGGGTGGGGAAGAATTCATTGATACTTTGCCACCCGATCTGAAGGCCGCAGCACGCCCGCTCGTGTTTTTTGACAAGGAGGCGTTGGCGGACTCCTATTTCCGCCTCTTCGATGAGCTCTACGAAACCTACAACAGCAAAGACACGCGGATCCTGCTGGCGCCGTGCTGGGCGCACGGTGCAAGCGAGGCGTTCTTGCGCCGTGTGCGTGCCAAAGCCGATGAGCGCAGCGGCGTGATGATCCATATGCACCTGCTGCAGTCGCCGGTTCACAAGGCTTATGGCCTGCGCCAACACGGAAAACCGACGGTGTTCTGGCTCGATGATCTCGGTCTGGTGGAGCGCAATGTCGTTTATGGCCATGCGATTCACGTGACTGAGGCCGAGATAGAGCTGATGGGGCGCCGCAAGGTCTCCGTAACGAGTCATCCGAGCTGCAACTTCCACATGCGCAACGGCATCACGCCGGTCATGCCGTTGCGTGCGGCCGGGGTCAATGTCGCGATGGGGCTCGATGACAAGACCATCAACGACGACGAGGACGCGGTGATGGAGCTGCGGATGATGCATAAGGTGCATCGCCTCCACACCTTCGATCTGACGACGCCCGCGTTGAGCGCCTACGAGGCGCTTGAGATCGGGACTTTGAACGGTGCCAAGGCGACCGGCTTCGCCGACGAGGTCGGCGCGCTTGTTCCCGGCATGAAGGGCGATGCAATTCTCGTCGATCTCGACCGGGTGGCGCGCGATCCATGGATCGACCCGGAATTCGACATCGCCGACGCTTTTGTGGAACGCGCCATGGGCGCGGACGTCGCCACCGTCGTCATCGGCGGGCAAATCGTAGTTGCGGATCATCAGCCGCGCACGATCGATGTAGACGGTCTCTACCGCGAGGTACGCGCGTTCTGTGCCAAGGGCCTTACCCCCGAGCAGCGGGCGCACGCCGACTTTCTCCGGAAGATCAAGCCCTATGTCCAGGCGTGGTACGGTACCTGGCACGAGGCCATGCTCGATCAGCCGTTCTATCGAGTCAATAGCCGAAAATGAACTGTCGATCCCCGAATGAAAACGCTTGTCTTCATTTTCCTGCTGCTTCCCGCTTCAGCGTTGTCGCAGACCAATCTGCCAAATACTTTCATGGGGGCACCGCCAGAAAACTTGCCGCTCGGATCGAGCGATGTCTTGCCGATCATTCAGAACGATAATATCAAGAATGTGCCGGCGACTGCCTTGGCACCACCCTTTGTCCAGCCGCTTGCTTATGGCTGCGCCGGCAACGGCAGCGCCGACGACACCGCGTGTGTGCAGCGGACGATCGAAGCGGCCTCCGCGGCTGGCTTGCCGATGTTCTTCGACGGCTCTCACCGGTATTTGATCACCAGTACGCTGAACGTCACTCAACCTACAGCGCTGCTGGGTCCGCTGACTTATGGCTACGGGATCGGCGTTGCTCCGACCTCGCCGACCTTCGGTTGCTCCTGGGGCCTCTTTAACGATGGCACCGGGATCACCCTCCTCAACGTTTCGGCACCGACCGCGAGGATCGAGGGCGTTTGCATTCAGATGGCTCCGAACGACAGGAATCCCCGCGCGGGCGCGGCGATCGTTTTGGCGCCGCCGTCTGGCGGAGCGCAAAGCGGCGTCATCGTTGAAAAGAACACGATCGTCCGCCCCTATAATGGAATAATGGTGGGCGGCGGTCCTAGCTCAACGTGCTGCGGAGCCAACACGACCATCGGTTCCGTCATCAGCAATAACACGATCCGCGATCCCACGGGCCTGGCCATCGCCAATGGCCAGCATACCTACGGGGCCGCCACGTCCGGCAACACCTACTGGAACAACAACATATTCTGTGGTTCGGCGGCGAGCAAAGCGACCGGAGTTGGATTTGCCTTGTTCGATGGCGACATCGACTACAACGGCACCAACAACGGTCCGGAGGCGTGCAACATAGGGTTCGAAGTTGTCCCAGGCACGGTTTCCGGCAAGGCGCAGAATGTCGGCGGGCAGTTCCGCGGCGCATTGGGCGATCAGAGTGCAATTCACGATTTGCTGATCCAGCCATCGACGGCGCTAGGCACGGTCGACTTCTTTGACGCGGTGAATGCGTGGGCTGCGACTACCGGCAATCGGAGGACCGTGCTGGTCGACTGTGCCACCGGGAGCTGCCAAGAAATTTCGTTTGTCGGCTCCAACTTCCACGGCGGCACTGGACAAGCTGTGCCCGTGATGGACATCGAGGGCGGCAGCGGCGGGCCTTACGATCTTTCGATCGTCGGCTCGAACATTTGCCAATTCGGCACGCCGGGCGCGAACGGCATCGCGCTCAAGATCAACGAGACCAGCGCCGGGAACGGCCGCATCGTCGTGAGCGGCAACCGCCTCGGTACCGGCTGTCCCGGCCGCGCTTTACACACAGGCATTTGGCTTGCCGTGAGTGGTGGCAGCGGCCTGGTGACGATCACCGGCAACGACATTAGCGCCGTAAATACACCAATTTCCTACGCGCCGACTGGTACAGATCACGTCATCGTCGCGAACAATATGGGGCTCGACGACATCTTTACGGCTGTCGCGGATGCAGCGACTATCGATCCGGGCCTCTATCCCCGGATCGTTATTCGCGGAACGGGCAAGACGGTTACATCAATAAACCGTGGGTATGTCAATCGCCAGTTGCGAATTGTTACGAGAGACGGTGCTGTTTCGTTCGCGACCGGCGGCAACATCTGCAATGCGGTCACGAGCAGTGGCGCGCTCGGAACCGTTTTGGCGGATTACGATGCGACAGCAAGTTGCTGGTCGATGAAATGAGGTGGCTTGACCCAGCTGGAGGACCTTCGATGATCCGTGACGAGCGCGGCCTGCCGCTTTCCACGAACAGTGCCGAAGCGGCATCGCTGTTCGACCGCTCGGTCGAGCATTGGCTCAAATTCCATAACGATACGATGGCGCTGGCCGGCCGCATGCTCGCCGCCGATCCCCATTTCGTGTTGGGGCATTGCTTCAAAGGCTATCTGCTGCTCAGCGCGTCCAACCCGGAGTTCCGCGCTGAAATCGCCACAACCCTGGCAGCCGCCGAAGCAGGCGCAAACGTCGTGACCGAGCGCGAGCGGCAGCATGTTGCCGCGTTTGCCGCCTGGGCAAGCGGTGCGCTCGACAGGTCGTTCGGGATCTGGCAGCAGCTTCTAGACGCGCATCCGACCGATCTACTGGCGGCCCGCATCTGCGACACGAGCTGGTTTCGTCACGGCCAGACCGCGAAGATCCTGGAGCAGGCCGACCGTTTGGCGCCCCGCTGGTCGCCCGAATTGCCGGGCTATGACTTGTTTCGAACGATCTGGGCTTTCGCCCATGAGGAGGCGGGCGACACGGCGAATGCCGAAGTCGCGGTGGACGAGGCGATCGAGCATGACCGCACCAACTACTTTGCCCATCACGTCAAGGCGCATGTACTGGAGATGGAGTGCCGGCCGCTCAAGGGGCGCGACTGGCTGGAGAGCCAGGTTGAGCACTGGTCGCTCGGCAACCAGCTGATCCATCACTTGTGGTGGCACCGCGCGTTGATGGAGCTGGAACTCGGCGATCTTGATGCGGTGCTGGAGAGCTACGACCGCAATATCCGCAATCTCGACGAGCCGATGACGAAGGCGATGCCGGATCACTTTATCGATCTGCAGAATGCGCCGGCGATCCTGTGGCGGCTGGAGCAGATGGGTGTTGATATTGGTGATCGCTGGCGGGAATTGGCCGATAAGGCCGAGGCCCGCATCGGCCATGTCGGGCATCCGCTGCTGGTGCCGCATTTGATGATGGCACTGGCGGCGACTGGCCGAGCGGAAGTAGCGGAGCGCTTTCTCTGGGCATTGCGCGAATTGGCCGCCGATACCGCATCATGGACCGCGCCGGCGATCGCCAATGTGATTCTGCCGGCATGCGAAGCGACACTGGCACACCGGCAGGGCGAATACGCGCGCGTAGTCAGTCTTTTGGCGCCACGGCGCGAGCAGATCCGGCTGCTCGGAGGCAGCAACGCGCAGCGCGATCTGTTCATGCAGATGCTGGTGGACGCGGCGATGAAGGACGGCCGCCGCGACATCGCCGGCGAGATCATCGCCGAGGAAACCCGAACTCGCGCCCTACCGCCCGCGGCACGCGCCGGCTATGCAGCTGCCGCGCGTTGGCTTGCTTGAAGCTGGCGATCTGGGGGGTAAGACGGCCGCAAAATCTTTGAGGAGACTGGACGGGCATTCGTTCGACCGGTCACCGGCGAGACACGCCCTCAGCGGGAGCCCGGCTTCCCGGAGCCCACACCGTCGCGCGCGCGGTTCGCGGCACCATCAGGCGAGGAAACTGCGGCGGCATCATCTGCGGTGGTATGGTTCGAGGACCGGCGAGGCGGGGCAGCGTCTTGGTGCGAGCCTCCAGCCCTCGCCTGCCGGGCGCGAACCCCGAATTTGGCGAGCGCGACATGACCGTGGACCGTGGCTCCACTGCTGCCAGAGCCGGCGGCGCCGAGGGTGAGACCGCTGTCGATGCCCGTGCTCCAATGGTCGGCGCTTGCACTCGCGGAATCGCCGCGACCGGCCCAGTGTGCCGCCAAGTGTCTGTTCCCACCCCGCCCCTGCGGTGATTGAGGGCATTGAACTTCTCAGTGTCGAGTTGAATCCGACGCTGAGCCCAATCGAAGACACACCACCGCCACAGCGGTTGGACGACCGCAACCCCCACACCGAACCCTATACCAAAAGGCACCGGAGAACCGGCGCCGTAATCGTCTGGAGAAATATCGAGTGGCGGGTAGTCCGGATACGGCCACGGGCCGTAGACGGCCGGGGTGTAGACCGGCGGATAAATGAATTCAGGATTGGCCGGCTCGATAACGATGCCTTGGCGTTCGGTCGTTATCTGCTGCTCAGCGTTGGACCACAGCGTCCCCGCGGCCGCGGCTTGGTGGCGAAGACGCTGGATCGCATCCATGACGTCTGCCTGCTGTGCGACGACGGCGTTGCCCAGCTGCTCCGTCCAGTCGAGCTCTGCATCCATCATCCGCAGGATCCGAGGAAACGGCACCAGCGACTTGACGCTGGGATCCCACGCCTCCGCCTCGAGTGCGGCGGCAAGCTGGTCTCCCTGCAAGTTCGCATGAGCGGGATCTTGCAACCAACGATCCGCTTTGACGATCTCGAGAGGATAGGTCGCGGCCATCAAGATTTGTGCGAGCAGGGCATCCGGATAGAGCGCGATTGGGGCGAGCAGCTGGTCGAGCTGTTCTGCCTTCGCTTCGGGGGCCGCCGCAGGACTCTCCGTTACGGGCGGCGGTGCTGGCTTTTCCGCGGGCGCCGCCGGCGCCGGAGCTTCCGCCGAAGGGGCGGGTCCTTCAGCCGTCGGGACCGGCGCGGGGTCCGGTAATGCGCGAACCGCCGAGAAGGCGAGGATCGCGACAGCGACGACACCAGCCAACACCCGGATCGGGCTCGTAACCATAGGCGCCATCTCCCGCTAACCTTGCGATCGGGTTCCAAACGTAGCCAAGGCTCCCGATTTCCCGAACAATCCGCTAGATTATTGGGCAACAGCAACCTTCTTGGATGATTTGCCGGCGATCAATTTTTGGTTATCGGCAGCTTCTCTCGGCCGCCCGGCTCTCCGCGGCTGTTCCATCAGCCCCCGGTCGGGAGTCCGCATGCTTCAGTAAAAGCGGCGATCTTGGCCGAGCGGCTTGCTAGAGGGGGTAAGATGAAAGAGCTCCTCGCGGAATTACTAAGGTATGCGCCAGCACTTAGCGCGATTATAGCTGCTCTGGCATTTGCCATTGCGGCAGGCACCTTCCTAAAGGGAGTTCTTGAATATAGAAACCAGAACGCGCTCAAGCGGTTTGAGAAATTCGCCGAGCTCGAAGAGCGCCTGCTGAAAGATGATATCTATCATATATGCTTTCTTCTCGAAACCAACAGCCCCGAATTACGTGATATAGAAAGAAAAGAGCGGCAGAAATTTTTGGGATTCTACGAGCAGATTGCTATCATGTACAACTCGAAAATTCTAAAATCTCATATCGCGCATTACATGTTTGGCTATTATGCGATTCGCTGTGCTGGCAGCGATCATTTTTGGCACGACATGGACAGGGAGAGCGGTTATTGGGCTTTGTTCAATGCTTTTGCACTGGAAATGAGAAAGATAGATGCGGGTTTTCCACGTAACCTCTACCCCAAAAAACTCCGAGCATAACCTGGGCGGGTCGTCGCCCACACGAGTATTGCGCCGCCTTGAACGGCGGTTATGCTCTGAACAAACTGTCGCCCGCATGCAAGAGAGATACAGGAAAATGGCGCTGAAAACAGCTCTGCCGATCGCCGCCTGGTCTTCGGTGGGGATGGCCCTCTTTAGCGCTGGCTTCGCACTCGGACAGTATCCGGCTCCCACGGATTACAAGGGGGTTAAAGAATCGGTGCTGGCGGCCATTGATCTGGCCAGAGAGATAGACAGCGTTGAGGACCGCGAGCTACGGGTCAGCCGCGCGATCGTGGCGCCGGGCGGCCACATCGGGCTCCACAGTCATCGGGGCGATCCGACGATCGTCTATGTCCTCGACGGGGTTCTCACCAACCACCACGAGAACGGGACGACGGAGGAATTTCGATCGGGTCAGGTATTTGCTGAATTTGGCCCGCGATCGCATTGGGTTGAAAACAACGGGCCGACGCCCGTCGTCTTTATCGCCGCAAACATTCATCGGCGGGAATAGCGGCACGGCTAAGCGGAACTTGCTCCACCCAACCCTGGGGCGGGGCTTTGTCATTGCTAAGCGCAGGAGAAGGGCCAATCCTGACTCGGGCTGTTTATCGGCGGACGTATTGGCATCGGAAGTCACTGCTGTGCATTGCTCGCCGGATTCCGCCACGCTGTTCAGGAAAATTGGCCCCAAGGTTTGCAAGGTTCGGGAGAAGCCGCTGTGAGACGACGCGATCTGCTTAAAGCCGCCGCCGCGACGACGTTTACGATTACTGCGGCGCCCCGACTCGGGCGAGCGGATCACGCGAAAACCCTCGTCTTTGTCGGGGTCGCCGATCTTTCGGTGTTGGATCCGGTCATCACCGGGGCGCGGCCGACGCGAAACTACGCCTATCTCGTGTTCGATACGCTTTACGGCATCGACACCGAGTGGAAGGCGCAGCCGCAGATGGTCGAGGGCCATACCATCGAGGAGGACGGACTGACCTGGACCCTGAAGCTGCGCGACGGTCTGCGCTTCCACGACAAGGAGCCGGTGCTGGCCCGCGACGTCGTCGCCAGCATCCGCCGCTTCGCGCCGCGCGTCATCTTCGCGACTGCGCTGATGGACGCGACCGACGAGCTGTCGGCGCCCGACGACCGCACCGTGCGGTTTCGCTTGAAGCGCCCATTCCCGCACCTGCCGGAAGCCCTCGCCGGACCCGGTGGCAACGTACCGGCGATCATGCCGGAGCGTCTGGCGGCGGAATCGCCGTACAAGCCTGTCGCCGAAGTCGTCGGCAGCGGCCCCTATCGCTTCCTCAAGGACGAGCATATCAGCGGCGCCCGCGCGGTCTTCGAGCGATTTGCGGAGTATCAACCGCGGGCGGGCGGCCCGGCCGGGTTCACCGCCGGGCCGAAGGTGGCGCATTTCGAGCGGGTCGAGTGGATGACGTTGGATCCGTTTTCGGCGTCGGCCGCGCTGCGCCGCGGCGAGATCGACTGGTGGGAGAACCCGCCGCGCGATCTCGTCGACCAGGTCAGCGGCGACCCCAACATCACCGTCGTCTCGCATTTCGCGACGGCGAACGGCATCATGACCTTCAACCACCGCTATCCGCCGTTCGACAATCCGGCGATACGGCGAGCGTTGCTCGGAGCGATCGACCAGGCCGAGGCGATATCGGCGATCGCCGGCAATGATCGGAACAATTGGCGAGACGGCGTCGGTCTGTTCAGCACCGGCACGCCGCTGGCCACCGATGTCGGCGTTGGGGTATTGCGCACCCCGCGCGACTATGCCGCCGTTAAACGGGCCCTGGCGGCGGCCGGCTATAAGGATGAGAAAATCGTCGTGATCGTGCCAACCGACGTCAGCGAACTCGGCAACTTGACAAGAACCGGCGCCGAGCAATTGCGGCGCGCCGGCATGAACGTCGATCTGCAGGAAATGGATTTCGGCAGCGTCGTGCGCCGCCGCGCCAATCAGGGCCCGCCGGACAAGGGCGGCTACAACATGTTCTGCACTCTGATCGATCGCTCCCTCCCCAACGTTCATCCTTACGGCAACCTGGCCATTCGCGCCGACGGCAAGGAGCCGATAAACGGCTGGGCCAACAGTCCGCGCATCGAGGAATTGCGCGCCGCCTGGCTCGACACAGCCGATTTGGAGCAGCAAAAGCGGATCTGCGTCGATCTGCAGAAGCAGCTCTGGGAAGACGTGCCGTTCATCCCGCTTGGCGAATATTGGCAAGCAACGGCCTACCGGAAGGACTTGACCGACGTCCTGCCCGGATGTTTCGCGGTGTTCTATGGCGTGCGCCGCGCCTGAATGACGGTGGAGGCTGGCGGGGCCGCGCCACGATGTTGTCTCGCCGCCCCGCCTTCGCTATATCCCGCCGTCGGTCGGCGGAGTGCAGCTCGGCATGGTCGAGCACTGCTGCGATCGGCGGTTTTGTGATCGCACCCTTCCCCGCGGAATCCCAAGGCATCGGTAGGCAGGAGTTGCCTGTGGTTGCAATCATCGACGGGAAGGAAGAGGCGGGCGGCGCCCGGTATATCGAGTTCAAGGTCTACCGGAGCACGACCGATGCCGATCGTGCTCGCGGGAGCTGGCGCTTTCCCGAAAGCGGAAGAGCAATCGACCAGAGTAAGCCCGGAAACACGATAGAGGCAGATTTTCGGTTCGCCGTGGACTGCGCCGATCAGCACGGCATTCCGTTCGTGTGGGTCAACGACCCCGACGAGTTGTTTCCGCCTTGGACCCGCCCGAGATGAGCCGGTTGCATGTTCTTCACCTTTCCGGACGACGCGCGCTGGAATGCCGAACGGCAGGCGGTGGAGTTCGGGGTCGAGATCGGCGAATACCACGGCGTCGTCCGGGTGCCGCGGCGCGTCTTCCAACGCCTGTTGCCCGAGCGGCCCACCCCGGAGCGCTGCGTCGAGGCCTACTACCTGCAGCGCACTCGGTTCGAGAGCATTGCCGAGCGGAAGCTCCGTCAGCGCCAGCTGACCGAAGACGGCAATGTCGAGATCAGCTGGCGCGACGTCCGTGACGGCTCAGCGGCCCCGAGAGCGCTACGATGATGAGTCCGCGCTCGGGTCAGGACGCGCCCATCGGCTTATATTGACTGGCAATTTTGCCGGCCGCGGCGAGCATGTCTCTAGCCTCGGCTGTGGTGAAGGCTTGCGTAGTGACCGAGCCCTCGATGCCGCCGCCGCCCGCTGCGACGAACGCAAGGATGCTCGCGGCCTTGGCGTCGGGCATTTCCGAGATGACCATGAAGTCGTACTGGCCGAGCGTGAAATAGAGCGAGACCAACTTCCCGCCCGCCTGCTCGCAGAGCCTCGAAATGGCGGCGTGCCGGTCCTCCGGCTTCGCCAAGCCGCCCTTGATGTATTCGCGGGTGAAGCGACCTTGCGTGACGAACAATGGCATGACGAACCTCCCGTTTTTGGCCCGCGATCTCGCCTATCCGGCTGTCGCGTCATTAGTTTAGCACCCGGCGAGCCGCGAAGCCACGGGCGGCTCGATGCCGACAGCTCAATGAGTGTCGAAGACCGCTTGATACGCGGCGACCTTCTCGCCCACGGCGGCGGCTTCCGCGGAGGTCGGATGATCCGGATCGGCCGCCGGCGGCAGGCTGCCGAACTTCATCAGGCAGGCCATCAGCAGCAGCCGGGCCTTTGTCGCGGTCAGGTTCGAGCCGCCGATGAAGTAAGGATCGTGCAGCGGCACGAAGCCCTCGGTGTTGCCGCGCCCAACGCGGACGACCGGAAGCCCGCTGTGCACGGCTCGCAGCATCAGCCGGTGCCGGGCATTCGAGGCGGTCCGCCCGTAAGGGGTAAACCCTTCGACGACAAAGCCGGCCAGCGGCGCCGATTTCAGCATGTGTCCGATCAACGCGAGAAGATCCACCTCCGCCTCGGGTTCGACCGTGCTGTCATCGTCCCAATAGCTGGCGTCCTTGGCGATCGCCACCTTGGGGATCGCCGTGTCGAGCAATGCCCCGTCCGGCCCCTTGATAGCGACGGGAACGGTGGCGATGCGCGAGCCTTCGCGGCGCACGCCGGTTGCCTCTGAGGACAGCGAGGTGAGCTTCACCTCGGACCGCCAGGTGTGGCGCGCGGTCGGCAGATAGTGGAGGAGTGGCGGCCCGTCATGGCCGGCTGCGCCGAGAATTCCGCCGTGACCGCCGGTTGCCACATAGCCGCCCGGCCGCGCGTCGGCCTTCTGGACGGCGCGAGCGGCGAAAACTCGCTGCTCCTGGATCAGCACCGCGCCGGCCTGGTTGCGGCCCCGTTCGTCCTGCCAGACCCGCGAGGCGATGTATTCGACCGAATCGACAATGTTCTTCGGCCCGTCATTGCTGATCATGCCGTGCGGCCGCTGCGCGGCGTTGCCGCAGATCGGCACGGTCGTATCGATCAGCAGGTTGAACCAGTAGATCGTCTCCTCGATCCGGGGGCTGCCCTCGGTCCAGATCGCGCCGTCATATTTGCCGCTCTCGAGGATCTGCTGGACCGCATTAGTGGCCCGCGCCAAGCGCCGGTCGCGGCGCTGACGCGGCGAGGTGAGGGGGCTTGTACGGAAAGAAATCGACGCCGCGGAGTTCGGGCGGGATGTCCCCCGACCCGGCATCGGTGCGGCGCTCGGCCGACAGGCCCTTCGTGTAGCCGGACGGCGGCAGGATGCGATAGAAGTCGATCTCGGCCTTGCCGGAGATCAGGTTGCCGGTGCCGTGCTCGCCGATCTGCAACCGGTCGATCTCTTCGAAACTGCGCGATCCGTCCGGGAAGAAACCCTGCCGCGCCTTGGGCTCGGGGGCACCGGGGAACGCGCATTCCTCCTCCCAGGCAGTGCCATCCGCCTGCAGCGCCATATAAGGAAGCGGGTAAAACCCGTCCTCAGGGCGCAATTCGACCTCGTAGACCGGCTTGTCGTCGACGCTCGGGCGGTCCTTGTGCACTCGACCGGCGCTGTCGATGTAGCCGTCGGGCGGCCCATAGAGCTCGGCCGCATCGGCTTCCAACGGATGCGCGCTGAACTGCTCGACATAGACCGTGACCGGCGCGGCCAGGCGCTGTGCCCGGAGCACGTCGAACCGCGCCGGCGAGCCGTCGGGGTTGGTCAGCGCCGGCAGTCCCTGCTTCGCCCGCGCCTTGTTGGACGTGACCAGCGGCGGCGTGTTCTGGATCGTGGCGTTGGGGCCGGCCAAATGGGCGATGCGCGCTTTCCCGGTCATGATGTTCGACCTCCTCTTCGGTACCGTCCGATCTGCCGCTCTGCTAAAGCCCGAGCTCTCATTTTGCCGCACTGAAGAACTGATACACGGCCGAGTAGCGCATACGCGCCTGCTGCGCCCGGTGGCTCGTATCGCAGCTGGTGCTTGGGGCCAGTCCGCCCTTGGTTGCCGTGCGACGGATATAGGCGACGCCGGACAGAATGCCCGACCCCCTATGGCTCTTGGCGCGAAGCAACAACCATTGAACGGCACCTGGTTCTTCTGCATCGGCCTTTGCGACGACCTCGCCAACGACCTCGGAGCCGTCGTCGAGCTTCCACGTCGGACCCGCAAAGTGTGTGCCGACCTGCCGACCTTGCTGGTCGAAGAGATTGGCTTCAGGCGCCTTGAACGACCACTCGAAGCCGCCGTCCTTGGGATCACAGGTGTAGATCTGGACACCGTCTGCGACGACTTCGAGCACTGGTGTCGAACCTTCGGGCGGCGCCACGGCGGCCTGGTCAGCACCGGCCGCAAAGGTACCCGCGCCGATCAAAATTGCCGCCGCGATACCACAAGCCAAGGTCCTCACAGGCGTCTTCATTGCTCGATGTCCCACTCCCAATCACTTGGCCGGCGTCGGCGCGTGCGGGTGAAGCAAGCCGGGGTCGCGAAGATCGGCCCACAATGCCTCCGGGATCGGATGGCGCAGCAGTTTTATATTGGCGTGAAATTCGTCGACGTTGCGCGGGCCCGGGATGACTGCGGCCACTGCCGGATGGGCGAGCGGGAATTGCAGCGCCGCTGCGGCGAGCGGCACCTGGTGGCTGTCGCAGACCGCCTCGATCGCTTTGACCCGAGCGACGATATCGGGCGGCGCCGCCCTGTAGTTCCAGGTCTCGCGGCCGGCGAGAATGCCGGAATTGAGCGGTCCGCCGACCACGATAGACGTGCCGGCTTGCTCGCATTTCGGCATCAGATCGTCGAGTGGCGCCTGTTCGAGCAAGGTATAGCGCCCAGCAAGCAGGAAGGCGTCCCAGTCGCCCCACTCCATCGCCTCCAGCAGCACCTCGCGCTCGTTGACACCGATGCCGATCGCCCGCACCGTGCCATCGGCGCGCAGTTTTTCGAGCGCGCGATAGCCGCCGTCGCGCAAAATGCGCATCAGCCGGGGATGGGCTTCCGCGCCGTGCTGCATCGCGCCGATGTCGTGCACGTAGAGGAGGTCGATCCGCGGCAGCCCGAGCCGCTGCAGGCTGTCCTCGAAGGAGCGCATGACCCCGTCATAGGAGTAGTCGTAGACCGGCTCGAACGGCAGCGGATAGCGGCGGTCCGTGTCCGCCGGCGCGCTCGGGTGCGGCCTTAGCAGACGGCCGACCTTGGTGGAAAGCACCCAGGCGTCGCGCGGGACCCAGCGCATCGCATCGCCGACGCCGCGCTCCGCCTGGCCGACGCCGTAGTAAGGCGCCGTATCGATATAGGACACTCCTGCCGCCCAGGCGGCGGCCACGATCGCCTCCGCTTCTTGGCGGTTGACTGGGACCCGACTGCCGCCGAGGGTTGCGCAGCCGAGGCCCAGCACCGTCACTTCGACCGAGGTGCGGCCGATCCGTCGCTTCTCGAATGAGGGCATCGCGCTCTCCTGATGTCGTCTCGACCTGAGCATACACCGTTCGAGGCTTGGTCGATGAGGCGGCGCGCGGCACTATGCCGGCCTCAGCACACGGCGCATGGGGCTCGTCGGTGACCGGCATTGTGACGCAATTGTTCACTGAGGCGCGCACTTTTTCCTATTGGCAGGCGCGGCCGGTGCCGGATGGCTTGGTCGAGGCCGCGTTCGAATTGGCCTTTCTCGGCCCGACGAGTGCGAACTGCGAGCCGCTGCGCCTGGTGCTGGTGCGCAGCCCGCAAGCCAAGGAACGATTGCTGTCCTGCGTCTCGTCGGGCAATTACGAGAAGGTGCGGACGGCGCCGATTACCGCGATTGTCGCATATGACCGGGAATTTTTCGAGCTGCTGCCGCGGCTCTACCCTCAAAGTGATGCGCGCGGATGGTTTACCACCGATCCGGCGCTCGCCGAGGATACAGCTCTGCGCAATTCCTCATTGCAGGGCGCCTATTTCATCTTGGCCTTGCGCGCCCATGGGCTCGATTGCGGGCCGATGTCCGGGTTCGACGCCGCCAAGGTCAATGCCGAGTTCTTCCCCGACGGCCAATGGCGGGCGAATTTTCTGTTGAACATTGGGTACGGCGATCGCGACCGGCTGCGCCCCAGGCTGCCACGCCTCGGCTTTGACGAAGTCGCGCGTTGGGAATAATCGTGAGTCAGGCCCCCAGTTCCGCGACGGGGTCGCTGCCAAAGAGCCATTCCTCAGCGATCGTGCCGTCGCCGTTGTCTACGGTCACTTTGGCGGGCTCGTCGGATTCGGCCAGTCGAACAGCGTCGGCGATTGCCTCCTCACGGCCGGGAAATCCGCTCCGTGGTTGATCTTCTCCTTCCTTTGTCACTGTCCAACCCTGCTCGGTCGGATGAACACGATAAACGTGGCGTCCCAACATCATCGCTTTCCTTGCGGTTGCGCCCGATCTACCCGCCAACACTCGGCTCGGCAGCCTGTTCCCGCAGGCGAAATGCGCAGATCGTTAAAAAAAAACCGGCGTCGACGAGAGCCGACACCGGCAAGGTTGCGGGTGGCAAACCCGCGACAGGGAGACTTTGCCAAGCCGGACTCAGAGAAATGGGCGAGTGTCCGGCGCCTCGCCTAGCGCGCTAACCCCCTCTCCAAAAAAAGGTTCCGAGCGATGCTGAGTAAATTGTTGTGACCCGAGCGAGGCCTCCGAGAAACTACGCCGAGCCTGCCATATGCGCCGTCTTGGCGAGGCCGGGGTGCGTTCGCGGCGGCAGACCTGCGCGCTTGACGGCGATTCGCGAATGGTGAGCGGGTCCGCGCGAATGTCGGGGCAGGTCGAAGGGAGCCCTCAATTCGTTCATCCCAGCTTCGGCCTTCTCTTCCGGCACCGCGCCAGTGAGCCTCCGCAGGGCCTCCCTGCCGCGCGACAACCGTGAGCGGATCGTCCCCACCGGCACGTCGAGAACCGCGGCTACCTCCTCGTAGCGCATCCCCTCCAATCCGACGAGCAAGATGACTGAGCGCTGTTCCTGCGGGAGCTGGGCGATCGCGCGCTCCAGGTCACGCAGCTCTAGCCGCTTACCTTGCTGCGGTGCGCGGCTCAGCATCGGCTCGGTTTCGTTTAGCGCCACTGTGGCGCCTTCCCTTACGGCGCGCCTGATACAATTCACATATTGGTTGTGCAGGATGGTAAACAGCCAAGCGCGAAGATCGGATCCCTCCTGCCAAAGATGTAGCTTACCGAGAGCACGGGTCAGGCAGTCCTGCACGAGATCATCGGCGCTGACAACGTCGTGCGTCAGTGCCCGTGCATAACGCCTCAGGCGCGGGATTTCGGCTTCGATGTCATGGTAGGTGTCGGCCACAGGCGCTCCTCTCGCTCTCGCGATCGGCGGACAGCCGATCCGAACTGGACCGAGTTTAGGGGTGGGCCGTAATCCGATGATGTCACGGGAACCGGTTTTCTGTAAGATTTTGTAACTATATGTATGTTGATCGAAGGGTGACCCCGGTTCCCCCGACCGCAGTGTTGTCGGGGTCCCACCACGTCGAGAGGTAGTGGAAGCTCGCCGGTATGACTGACAACGGTCACATCCTAATCGTCGACGATCAGCGCGAAATCTGCGACCTCGTCCAGGAGTATCTGTCCGGCGAGGGTTACCGGGTTTCTACCGCTCAGGACGGCGCCGAGATGCGCAGGGTGATGGCGCAATCCCCGGTCGATCTCGTTATTTTGGATTTGATGCTGCCCGGTGAGGACGGACTGACATTAGCCCGCTCGCTGCGTCAGGAGTCGAGCGTCGGGATCATCATTTTGACCGGGCGGGGCGAGATCGTCGACCGTATCATCGGTCTCGAAATGGGTGCGGATGACTATCTGCCCAAGCCGTTCCACCTGCGCGAACTGCTGGCACGAGTCAAAAGCGTGCTTCGCCGTGCGTCGTCGCGCAGTGCCGACAGGCAGAGTGCCCTGCCGCGCTCAAAGGCGCGATTTGCCGGCTGGAACCTCGATTTGTCGAGCCGCGAGCTCTACTCGCCTTCGGGCAAGGAGGTCAGACTTACCACAGGAGAATTCGACCTGCTCGCAGCGTTTGTCAACAACGCCAATCAAGTGCTGACCCGGGATCGGCTTTTGGACCTTGCACGCAATCGTGAGGCCGGACCTTTCGACCGGACGATCGACGTCCAGGTCGGACGGTTGCGGCGCAAGCTGGAGGACGACCCGCAAAGGCCGATAATGATCAAGACCGTGCGCGGCACCGGCTATATCTTTACGCCGCCTGTCGAAGTGACATAGCCGATCAGACGGTTAGATAGCTGCGCACGGCCGCCTCGTCCATATCTTCGCGGCGGCCGGACAGCACCACCTCGCCGCGCTGCACGACTAAATACGAGGCGGCGAGGTCGCGGGCGAACTCGAAATATTGCTCGACCAATAGGATCGCCATATCGCCGCGTTGGGCGAGGGCGCGTATCACCCGCTCGATTTGCTTGATAATCGAGGGTTGGATGCCTTCGGTCGGCTCGTCGAGGATCAACAGGCGTGGCCTCGTGACGAGGGCGCGGCCGATAGCAAGCTGCTGTTGCTGGCCGCCCGACAGGTCGCCGCCGCGGCGCTGGAGCATCTCCCTCAGCACCGGGAAAAGGTTGAAGATCTCGTCCGGAATGTTGCGCCTGCTCCGCGGCAGCGGGGCGAAGCCGGTCGCTAAGTTCTCCATTACCGTGAGCCGCGGAAAGATCTCGCGGCCTTGCGGCACCAGCGCCAAGCCCATGCGAGCACGTTCATGCGGTGCAAGCCCGTTGAGGAGGCGGTCCTCCCAACAGATGCGGCCGGAACGGATCGGCTGAAGCCCGCAGATCGCCCGCAGCAGGCTGGTCTTGCCGACGCCGTTGCGGCCGAGGATGCAGGTCACTTCGCCCTTCCGCGCCGTCAGGCTGACGCGGCGCAGGGTGTGGCTCGCGCCGTAATAGAGATCGACGGCTTCGACCGACAGCATCGCTCAGCGGCCGAGATAGACTTCGATCACGCGCGGGTCGGCCTGAACATGGTCGATCGAACCTTCGGCGAGGACAGATCCCTCATGCAGCACGGTGACCCGCGCGCCGAGGCTGCGGACAAACGCCATGTCGTGGTCGACGACAACGATCGTGCGATCCTTGGCGAGATCGAGGATCAACTCGGCCGTCTCTTCGGTCTCGCGGTCCGTCATGCCGGCGACCGGCTCGTCTAGGAGCAACAGCGTGCGGTCGTGGATCAACAGCATGCCGATTTCGAGCCATTGCTTTTGGCCATGGCTCAAGGCGCGGGCCGGCCGAGCGCTCTGCTCGGTCAGCCCGATGCGAGCCAAGGTAGCGCCGATGCGATCGCGGCGGTCCGGGCTCAAGCGGGCAAACAGGGTCCCTAAGGTGGTGCGGCGGTCCGCCAGCGAGAGCTCGAGGTTCTCGAAGACTGTGAGGTTTTCGAAAACGGTCGGCCGCTGAAATTTTCGGCCAATGCCAAGATTGGCGATTTCCGCCTCGTCGAGGCGAGTCAAATCCGCCGTGCGCTGGAAGAAGACCTCGCCGGAATCCGGCCGGGTCTTGCCGGTGACGACATCCATCATTGTCGTCTTGCCGGCGCCGTTCGGGCCAATGATGGTGCGCAATTCGCCAGCCTCGACGATCAGCGAGAGCTCGTTCAAGGCCTTGAACCCGTCGAAGCTGACCGTGACGCCATTGAGGTAGAGAAGGGTATCCGCTGTGCCCGCCGCGTTCACGCCTGCTCTCCTGCCGGGACCGGAGCCGTCGCTCGCGGCCGGGTCCAGCGTGCTTGCCGCAAGAGGCCAACGATCCCCGCCGGGAACACCAGTGTCGTCAGCACGAACAAGGCGCCGAGCATGAATAGCCAGGTTTCGGGGGCGGCGCCGGTTAGCCAGGTTTTCGCGGCATTGACGAGGATCGCGCCGACGATTGCTCCCGATAACGTACCCCGCCCGCCGACCGAGACCCAGATGGCGATCTCGATCGAATTTCCGGGAGAAAATTCGCTGGGGTTGATGATGCCGACTTGCGGGACATAAAGCGCGCCAGCTATGCCTGCAAGGGTTGCCGAGACCGTAAAGACGAACAGTTTCGCGTTGGTCACCGAGTAGCCGAGAAAGCGCACTCGGCTTTCGGCGTCGCGTAGAGCCAACAAGACGCGACCGAGCTTAGAGGACGTGATGTAGCGGCACAGCAGATAGCCTAGCCCCAAGGCGGCGACCGAAGCGAGGTAAAGGCCGAGCCGGGTCGCCGGCTGGTGCACGTCCCAGCCGAGGATGTCCTTGTAATCGGTCATCCCGTTGTTGCCGCCAAATCCCATGTCGTTGCGGAAGAAGGCGAGCATCAGTGCGTAGGTCATCGCCTGGGTAATGATCGACAGGTAGACTCCGGTGACGCGGGAGCGGAAGGCCAGCCAACCGAAAACCAGCGCGAGCAGGCCGGGGACCAGGATCACCATCGCCGCAGCCCAAGCGAAATGGTCGAACCCCCACCAGAACCATGGCAGCTTCTGCCAATTGAGGAAGACCATGAAGTCGGGCAACAGCGGATTGCCGTATACCCCCCGAGTACCGATCCGCCGCATCAGGTACATGCCCATGCAGTACCCGCCCAGTGCGAAGAAGGCGCCCTGACCAAGGCTCAGAATCCCCGCATATCCCCAGATCAAATCGAGGCTCAGCGCCAGAAGGGCATAGCAGAGATATTTGCCCAATAAGGGGATCAGGTAATCGGGCAACGCGGCCGCCGAATTCGGCGGCATCCAAAGGTTGATGGCTGGAATCGCCACAGCGAGCAGCAGCCCGCTCCCGAGAAAAGCCGCCCAGAAGCCCGAGCTCCACGGTGTCCTGCGCGGAGGATGGTATGCCGAAACCAATTAGCCCCCCGCCTCCGCAGTTCGGCCCCTCAGGGCGAAAAGTCCGCGAGGCCGCCGCTGGATGAACAGAATGATCGCCACCAGCACGACGATCTTGCCGAGGATCGCCCCGGCCACCGGTTCGAGAAATTTGTTGACGATGCCGAGCGATAGCGCGCCGACCAGAGTCCCCATGAGATTGCCGACCCCGCCGAACACGACGACGAGAAAGCTGTCGACGATATAGATCGTGCCGAGGTTGGGGCTGACATTGCCGACTTGGCTAAGCGCTACCCCGGCCATCCCGGCGATCCCCGAGCCGAGCCCAAAGGTCAGCGCATCGACCCGCGCGGTGCGGATGCCCATGACAGAAGCCATCGGGCGGTTCTGCGTAACCGCGCGCATCTGCAGACCAAAGCTGGTGCGGTTGAGTATGAGCGTGAGCACCGCTAAGACGACAAAGCAGAATAGAATGATGACGATGCGGTTCCAGGTAACGGTGAAGCCGCCGATCAGGTCGAAGCCCCCGGTCATCCAGCTGGGGTTGGAGACCTCCTTGTTCGGCGAGCCGAAAATCGAGCGCACTGCTTGCTGCAAGATCAAACTGACCCCCCAGGTGGCGAGCAAGGTCTCAAGGGGGCGCCCATAGAGAAAGCGGATGACACTGCGTTCCAGCAGCACGCCGACCGCCCCGGCAAACAAAAACGCGACCGGCACAGCGACGACGAGATAGGCGTCGATCCACCCGGGCGGCAGAAAGGCGCGGAAAAATTGCTGGCAAACATAGGCAGCGTAGGCGCCGAGCATAATCATTTCGCCATGCGCCATATTGATGACGCCCATGACGCCAAACGTGATCGCAAGACCAATCGCGGCGAGCAGCAAGATGCTGCCGAGGCTGATGCCTTGAAACAAATTGGCGGCAAGGCCAACCAGCCAGAGGCGGTTGTTGATCGAGGCAAGCGCGGTATCCGCCGCCTGGCGCACCT
Source organism: uncultured Alphaproteobacteria bacterium (assembly GCA_963736715.1). GTDB lineage: Bacteria > Pseudomonadota > Alphaproteobacteria > ATCC43930 > CGMCC-115725 > AP-15. The sequence goes on from CAVTQA010000038.1 coordinate 23,810, forward strand.
CGGGATCGGTATCCGGCGCGGCGCGGACCTCGTCGAGCAGATTCTTAATTTGCGGGTCGGTGGTTGTGCCTAGCGTACGCGCCGCGACGAGCCTTTCCTGCTTGGTGCCTGAGACGAGCCGCGCCGCCGCGAGGCTCTGCTCCATCGCCGCGCGGATCTCAGAATCCTTTTCGACGGCGATGGCTTTTTCAAGCAAGGCCGCCTCGTCGGCCGAGGGATATCGCAGCGCATCTCGAGCCGCGGCGAGTTGGGCAGCGGGATCTGCGCTGAATAAGGTCAGCCCGCCGAGCGCGCCCTCTATGGTGCCACGAAGGCGGTTGTTGACCCGGATTCGGTCGAGCGCGTCTGCCTTTAGATCGGGGACATCGGCCCCGGTCAGAGGGTCGATGAGCTTCGTCGCATCGGAGACCAGAACGCGCCCATCCGGCGCCTTGAGCAGGCGCCCCTCGTTCAGCGCGGTGAGAACCGCAACGGCCCGCCCGTCACCGAGCTTACCGAGCGCAGTAACCGCCTGCTCCTTCTCGGCAAAGCTGTCAGCCCCGAGAGCGGAGACGAGAGTTGCGAACTCGTCCGCGCGCGCCGATGGCACTACCGCCAGCAAGGCAAACAGCATCAAGGCAAATGGGATCGCAGCGAGCCCTGAGACGCGATCCCTCACCCGCCTCGCTCCGCTCATCGCCCTCTCCCGCAGCGCCTGGGAGGGACCATTGCGCCAGCGCTGGTGGGTGAGGGTGACACCGCCTCCCCCGGTCCGCTTAGTCCGTGTACTTGGGCGATGTGCAGTTGCCGCAGACCCAGGGATAAGTCCAGTCGGCGACCTTACCCTTATCCTCGGCAAGGTACGGGCTCCAGGCGTCGGCCTTGATTGTCTCTTTGGTTTGCCAAACGACGTCGAATTGCCCGTTCGCCTGAATCTCGCCGATCATTACCGGCTTTGAGAGGTGATGGTTGGTGTTCATGACCTCGACAAAGCCGCTCGGCGCCTTGACTTTCTGGCCGTACATCGCTTGCCGGACCGCATCGACATCGGTCGTGCCGGCCTGTTCGACCGCCTGCTTCCACATCTTGAACCCGATATAGTGGGCTTCCATCGGGTCATTGGTCACCCGCTTCGGGTTCTTGATGTAATCGTGCCATTGCTTGATGAAGGCCTCGTTGGTCGGGTTTTTCACCGACTCGAAGTAGTTCCAGGCCGCCAAATGCCCTACGAGGTTCCTCGTATCGATGCCGGCCAGCTCCTCCTCACCGACCGAGAACGCGACGACCGGAATGTCGGACGCCTTGATGCCGGCATTGGCGAGTTCCTTGTAGAAAGGCACATTGGCGTCGCCGTTTATCGTCGACACGACAGCGGTCTTCTTTCCAGCCGAGGCGAAGCTCTTGATCGCAGCCACCTCGGTCTGCCAGTCGGATTGACCAAAGGGCGTGTAATTGATCTTGATGTCCTCCGGCGCCACCCCCTTTGACTTGAGGAAAGCCTCGAGGATCTTGTTCGTGGTGCGGGGATAGACGTAGTCGGTCCCCTCTAGAACCCAGCGCTTGACGGAGCCGCCTTCAGGGCTCATCAGATATTCGACCGCGGGGATCGCCTGCTGGTTCGGCGCCGCGCCGGTATAAAAGACGTTATTCGAGCTTTCCTCACCCTCGTACTGCACTGGATAGAACAAGAGACCATTGAGTTCCTCAAATACCGGCAGTACTGACTTCCGCGACACCGAAGTCCAGCATCCGAACACGACCGCGACTTTGTCTTTGGACAGCAGGTCGCGCGCCTTTTCGGCGAAGAGCGGCCAGTTGGAGGCCGGGTCGACGACGACCGCCTCGACCTTCTTGCCGAGCAATCCGCCTTTCTTATTGAGGTCGTCAACCATCATCAGGATGGTGTCCTTCAAGGTCGTTTCGCTGATCGCCATCGTTCCCGACAGCGAATGCAATACACCGATCTTGATCGTGCCCTGGTTCTGAGCGGTGGCGGCGAGCGGAATGCCCGCAATGACGGCCGCGGCGAGCGCCACGTGCCAAACCCTTTTCAGCACCGTTTGTCTCCCTCTCAATGCGCCTCAGCGCGGCCCGAGGCCGCCATCGTCGATGAGGCAAGATCGGGGCCAACCGCGCGCTGACTGCCGGATCGTCCGTCAAACAAGGCGGTCTACGGTAAATGCCTAAATTATGGGCTACGCTTCCGATCGTATGGCGTGATGCGCGGCATCATCCTATCCTCGGGGTGACAGATGCCGAGGATCGCCATGACCGACCAGGATGCCGTGCTTGCGGCAAATCTCGAATTCTACCGGGCGTTTGCGACGCGCGATCTCCGGGCCATGGACGCCCTTTGGGCGCGACGGGCGCCGGTCGCCTGCCTGCACCCGGGGTGGACAGCACTGAAGGATCGCGAGGCCGTCATGGAAAGCTGGTCCGGGATCCTGTCCAACCCCGCCGCGCCACGCATCGCGTGCTTTGACGAGGAAGCCTTTGTCTACGGCGATATCGCGCTGGTGTTGTGTGAGGAGGAACTCGACGGCGGCACCCTCGCAGCCAGCAACTTCTTCGTCCGCGAAGACGGAGTGTGGCGGATCGCCCACCATCATGCCGGTCAGATCGTCAGACGGCAGGCCGAAAGGCGCCGACCCTCGCGGCTGAACTAACTTCCGTTACGGGAATACACAACTCGCCCCGGCGCTTCGCCTAGCGCGTCAATGGCGGCAACAGGGCTGTAGCGCGTAGCCGCTCTTCGCCCGGGTCGCAGGCATGCCGCATCCAACGCGAGTGTCATCTTCGGTTAGTTTTTCTCGAATATGTGATCCGGTTCACTGACCGCATCAGGGGAGGCGGCAAAAATGACCCCTGTGCAGGATTACTCAGGGTATCGGACGATGATCGATAGAGTTCTTTCCGCGCTCCTCCAAGCGTGGATCACGACAATGATCGCCATCACCCTATTCGTCACGGCGGTTGCCCTGTCGCGAATATGGGACAACACGATCTATTTGATGGGGCTGCGGAAGGCTCTGGCTCGTGACTCGTAATACCTGGAGGAAACATCGGCCGTGGGATGGTCAGCGGCCCGCGCCCAGTCAAAGGCAGCCCGCACCTCCGAAAGACGGGCGGCCGTTTCGGCATCGAAGCGGCCGTCGCAGCTGCTTGGCCGGAAGCGGCGTTGGAAGGCCATCAGGGCCGAGCCCACGGACTGTTCCGTCGCGCAATACCCGATAGCCGTCAGATCGTCTAGCGACTGCGCGCGGTCTATCTCGCGTCCCGGCTCGTACGCGTTTGGCGCCGGCCAAATCCCTATTCCGGCGCGGGCGAGCCTCGGCCAGTCGAAAAGCTCGCCCGGATCGGTCTTGCGGTCCGGTGCGATATCGGAATGACCGACGACCCGGTGTGCTGGGATCGAGTGGCGCGAGACCAGCTCGGCGCATAAAGCTTCGACCAACTCCATTTGCGCTTCGGGAAACGCGCGATACCCCCATTCGTGGCCGGGGTTGACGATTTCGATCCCGAGGGAAACGGCGTTCAGGTCTCTCTCGCCCTCCCAACAGGAAAGCCCGGCGTGAAACGCACGCCGGTTCTCGGGAACGAGCCTCCAGATCACCCCATTTTCTTCAACAACATAATGGGCGCTGACACGGACATTAGGATCGCACAGCCGCTCCAACGCCGCCGCCGCTGTCGCCATGCCGGTATAGTGGAGTACCAGCATGTCGATCCGCGCCGGTTCGGGGCGGGGACCGTGGTTCGGCGAGCAGCGGTCGATTGCCCGCAGCTCGGTCACTCCGGGGTCGTTCCGCTTTTGGCGATTTGATCGTAAGCGGCGTTGATCCGCGCGATCCGAGAGGTCGCCAGCGCGACGCATTCGGGCGGCAGCCCTTGCGCGATCACCAGATCGGGATGACTCTCGCGGACCAGCCGATGGTAGACCTCGCGGATTGCGCCGGGGGAGGTCCCGGGCAACACGCCCAGAATTGCGTAGGGGTCTTCCGCCGCATCCGGTCGCGGGCCGACGTGGAGGGCCCGAATGCGGGCATAATCCGCGGCGTCGAAGCCGAAATGCCGGGCAACTTCGCGCAGGTAATCGTCCTCGGCGGAGCAGACTAGGCCATCGGCGAGAGCGATGTGAAAAAGGCCGCCGAGAAGGTCCTCGAGGACCGCCCGATCATCCGCAAAAAGTCGCCCGACCTGTCGAGCGTAGCTCTCGAACCCGGCGGTGCTCTTCCGGGCAAGATCGAAGACGAGCCGCACGTGCTCCTCTTCGCCGGGCGGCACCTGAAAGACCTCGCCGAAGGCGGCGACCTCGTCGCGGGTCACCGCGCCGTCAGCCTTGGCCATCTTGGCGCCGAGCGCGATCACGGCGATCGTGAACGCGACGCGGCGACGCGGGTCACCATTACCTTGCTCGCCAAGCGGAGGCAGCCAGCTTGGGGTGAGGCGAGCTGCGCCGGCGAGCAGGTTGCCGAGCGGGCCGCCAAACGACAGGTCGCGGGCGCCGGCGATGATACGGCCAACAAAGCTCATCGAGTTCGGAGGCGACGGGTGCGACCGGGTGAACGAAGGGCGTGGCGATGCGTTCAATTAACGCCCACGCTCCGTGAACCTATGATACACATTTTCGCGAAAAATGCAAGTCGTCTCTTGGGAGGAATACCAATATGACATACGCCAGAGCTGTCGCTGCAAGTACACCGGGGAGATTACGGTGGGTTCAGCTGTTGGTCGGCATCGCCTGCATGGTGATGATCGCCAACCTGCAGTACGGCTGGACCTTGTTCGTCGCTCCGATGAACAAGGCGCATGGGTGGGCTGTCGCCGACATCCAGATTGCCTTCAGCATTTTTGTTGCCCTCGAGACTTGGCTGACACCGGTCCAGGGTTGGATCGTCGATCGTCTTGGCCCACAGCGCGGCCCGAAGTTGATGGTCGCAGCCGGCGGGATTCTGATCGGCATCGCCTGGGTCATCAATGCCTACGCCGACACTCTGCCTATGCTGTACCTCGGGGCCAGCATATCGGGGGTCGGTGCGGGCGGTATTTACGCGACCTGCGTCGGAAACGCGGTAAAGTGGTTTCCCGATCGGCGCGGTCTCGCCGTGGGCCTGACCGCGGCCGGTTTTGGTGCGGGTGCAGCCCTGACGGTCATTCCGATCCGCGCGATCATCGCCACCCAAGGCTACGCGGCGGCATTCTTCTGGTTCGGTATTTTGCAGGGCGCACTCGTCTTCCTTTTGGCGTGGCTGATGCGTGCCCCGTTGCCCGGCGAGCTTCCCCACACCGCGCCGCCCCGGGTGATCCAGACGACACAAAGCTATTCGCCGCAGCAGACCCTGCGCTCACCGGTATTCTGGGTGCTCTACGCGATGTTCGTCCTGGTTTCGGCCAGCGGGCTGATGGCGACGGCCCAGATCGCGTTAATCGCTCGGGATTACCACGTTGCCGACACTGTGTTGCTGTGGGGTGGCACTACGTTGACCGTAGCGCTGCTCGTCGACAACCTGGCGAATGGCGCGGCGCGGCCGCTGTTCGGCTGGATATCCGACCACATCGGCCGCGAAAACACGATGGCGATCGCGTTCAGCCTCGGTGGGATCAGCTACTGGCTGCTCGGCTCCGTCGGGACGGCGCCGTGGGCCTTTGTGATCTTCGCTGGCCTCATCTTTCTGACCTGGGGCGAGATCTTCAGCCTGTTCCCCTCCACCTGCACCGACAGCTTCGGGCCGAAATATGCGACCGCGAACCTGAGCCTCCTGTATACGGCCAAGGGCGCTTCGGCATTTCTCGTTCCGCTCGCGAACCTCATCAAGGCGTCGACTGGCAGCTGGCATATGGTGTTTGTCGTCACCGCCGCGATGAATTTCCTGGTGGTCGGCCTCGCCCTCTTCGTGCTTCGGCCCTTGCGTTCGCGGCACCTGCTGGGGCCGGCGCCCGAATTTGCCGCCGTCCACAGGCCTACCTAAAATGTGAGCGCTTTAGCTTCAGCTGCGGACCTGCTCACGCCGACGCAATCGCAATTCGTCGCGTCATTCAGGACCCGGCCCGCTGGCCGTCCCCGAACGACTATCTTTCCCTTTGCAGCGACAGAGTTTTTCGCCCTTGTTTTCATTACAGGGGCATCGAAGATCCCTAACGCGCGGCGAGCGCGTTTACCTTCCCACACGAAACGCGTAGATTATTATTCAGGCGGGTCGCGGTTCTCTCGTGACCAGAGGCCGCAGAGCGTGCTGCCACGGGTGGCCCGCGGCCCTCGAACCAACGGTTCGGGAAGGAGCGGTCATGACCATACGCAATCCGGTTGAATGGAGCGTCGATCAGTTCAGGCATGCGGCCTCGGCCGTCGAGTTGGCGGGCCGCGTCGGGCGCCAGACGCGCGAGAACCTGCACTCGCCCCCGCCGGCTATCCGGCAAATCGGGGTGGCCGATCTCGGACATGTCCTCGCCCGCGGGTATGACGATTTCGCGGCGTATCGCAGCGACGTCATTTTTCTCTGCGTGTTCTATCCGCTCCTCGGTCTCGTCCTGGCGCGGCTGGCATTCGGTTACGACCTGCTGCCGCTGATCTTCCCGCTCGCCTCCGGATTTGCCCTGGTCGGCCCCTTCGCCGCCGTCGGCCTCAATGAAATGAGCCGGCGCCGCGAAGCGGGCATGACGGTCACCTGGGCGGACGCGTTCGGGGTCTTCCGCTCGCCCTCGTTCGGGGCGATCGTCGTGCTGGGTTTGGTTTTGATGGCGACCTTTCTGCTGTGGCTGCTCGCCGCCGAGGCGATTTACCAGATCACCCTGGGCCCGGCGCCGCCGGCCTCGCTCGCCGGTTTCGTGCACGACGTGCTCACCACCGTCCCGGGATGGACCATGATCGGCCTCGGCATCGGTATCGGTTTCCTCTTTGCCTTGCTGGTGCTGGCTATCAGCGTGGTATCGTTCCCGTTGCTGCTGGATCGGGAGGTGGGGGTCGACACGGCCGTCCTGACATCGATCCGCGCCCTATTTACAAACCCCGGGCCTATGGCCGCTTGGGGACTGATCGTCGCCGCCGGACTCGTGATCGCGTCGATACCCCTTTTCCTTGGGCTGATCATCGTGATGCCGGTGCTCGGGCATGCAACCTGGCACCTTTACCGCCAGATTGTGCCACGCTGAGCTCTGCAGCAAACTTCGGGATATCGCGGCGAGATCTTCCAGCTCGCTGAAGCCTTCACAACCCGCTTTTAGCACGCAGTTGCTGCAAACGTTCGGCGATGCTCCGGGTGACGGTCGGGAACGGATCTTGATCCAGCATGCGCGCGACCCTCTCTGCATACGACGAACAGAGGAGAAGAGCCGGTCTGGCCAAATCGGGATCACGTTGGGCCCGCTCGCAGATTTCGACCAGCAACGCCATTTCTTTTTTTGGTACCCAGCGCGCTAACTTTTCCAGATCGTGCGGCGCAACCGGCAGGTCGGCATTAAGGGCGACGGGGACTTCCAATTCGCCCGGCGCGGCCGTGTCATCATTGGTCTCTTGCGGTTGCATCGGCTCTCCATCAGCTCCAGCCGAATTTGACCTCGTCACGCGCTCAGCGCCGCAAAAGCGCCCCACGCTGGAGCAGCTGCTTCTATGACAGCCGGTTTGCGGCATTAACGAACGGAAGCTCGAGAATGTGCTCACTAATTTAGGTCGGATTCACATTTTAATAATAGCATACCTGTGGTCTGGAAATCCCTCAACCCTCCATGAGCGTTCTAATCTCGTACATTAAGCATGATATCGACAAGGCGGAGAGTTGACACGCCCGAGATTGCCCCGCGCGTGAAAGGCGGACGGGGGTATGGACAATCCTATGACAGAATGGATGATAAATACGAAAGTCGATAGATCACCGGGTACCAACTTTGTACCAGCCCTCGATAGGCCGGTTGGATATCCGTGATTGATGACCCCCAGAAAGCCGGTGTTTCCGGTATATTGTCGGCGACGGTCTCACAATGAAGGTTCCCACACCGGCTTTGTGGCCGGGAGACAGATCTCTGGACTGATGGCTACGGAACATCAGGGAAGCCATTCATGCGGCTTCCGTCATTAGTTTTTCGCCGAAGACGCTGTGCCGAAGCTCGGCTGCTCCAGAGCACGCTCGAAAATATCGGCGAGGGTTTGAGCGTCTTTGACAGTCGAGGGCGGTTGATCGCATGGAACTCTCGTTTCTGCGAACTGCTCGAACTGCCGTTGGACCTCACGGTCGGTGCGCCGCTTCGCGACATTCTGATGCTTCAGGCGGTCCGCGGCGACTTCGGTAGCGACGACCCTTCGGCCGAGGTCGCCAAACGTCTCGAGTGGTTCTATCGCGACGTACCGACAACAAAGGAGCGCGTGACTCCCCGGGGACGCATCCTGCAGATTAGCCGCCGCGCAATGCCGGACGGGGCGGTTGTCTCGGTTTACTCAGATATAACTGAGCTTAAAGCATCCGAGCGGAAATTGATCCAGGCACGCAGCCAGGCCGAGACGGCCAATCGCGCGAAGAGCGAGTTTCTCGCCAATATGAGCCATGAACTGCGTACCCCGCTCAACGCCATCATCGGATTTTCCGAGATCATTGCGCATGAACTCTTTGGTCCGCTCGGTAACGAAAAATATCTAGATTATATGCAGGACATCCACCAAAGCAGCTTGCATTTATTGTCGATCATCAACGATGTACTCGATATGTCAAAGATCGAGGCAGGAAAACTCGAACTATCAAAGGAGCCATTGAACATCCGGCATCTGATCGGCGAAGTCACCCGCATGATGCGGGAACGAGCCGAGAGCCGCGGCATCAGACTGGCGACGAAACTGTCGGATGAGGAGGTAGAGATATGGGCTGACGAGCGAGCAATGAAGCAAATATTTCTTAACCTCCTGTCCAATGCGATAAAGTTCTCTCGAGACGGGGGAGAGGTCTGTATTCGCGTCGTGTCGGATGAGCCCGACCTCGCTGTCGTGGAGTTCGAGGATCACGGTATCGGCATGAACGAGGAAGAGCTGGAGCGGGCCCTGCAGCCTTTCGGACAAGCAAAATCGTCGACGACCCGCAATTATGGTGGCACGGGTCTGGGCCTACCGATCACCAAAGGTCTGATCGAAGCGCATGGCGGCAGGCTCGCGATAGAAAGCCGCTCGAGTCAAGGCACCATCGCGCGCATCTCTCTGCCCACCGAACGAAAGCCGCTGACGGCGGGCGCTTGACAGCAGCCGTTCATGCTGCCCCCGCTGCCGCGGCTTCTGGCCGAAGCACGCGAAACAGCAGGATCCCCGGCAAGGTGATAGCGGTTATGATCGCCATAGTTTGAAAACAGCCGGTGTAGGCGGCAAACACCCCGTGGCTCGCAGCTTCGGAGAGGGAAGGTATGCCGGCCCCCGACGCGGTAAATCCCGGCAAGGAATTGCCATGAATTCTTGCCTGCAGCACAGCTGTCATTAATGCGACGCCGGTCGCGCAGCCGAGTTGCCGCAACAGGCTGTATACGCCGGCGGCATCGGTGCGCAGTTCCGCGTCAAGGGTGGAAAAGGCGAGCGTGCTGAGAGGGGTGAAGAGGAGCCCGACCCCGACTCCTTGGATCGCGCTCGCTGAAGCCAACCAGAGCCCGCCGCCATCGGGTGGTACCCGCGACATCAGCACGAGCGCCCCCGCGGTGATGACGATTCCGCTCCCGAGCAATGCGCGATGATCGACCCTATCTATCAGGTAATGGACAGCCAACATTGTTGCCATGGTCGCGATGCCGCGTGGCGACAGCGCCAAACCCGCCTGGGTCGCATCGTAGCCCAACGGACCCTCGCTCAGAGCCGGCAAGAATACGATGGTGGTGAATAACAGCGCCCCGACCATAAAGTTATAAAACACTGCTGCCGAGAAATTGAGGTTGCGAAACACCTGAAACCTGAAAAGGGTAAACTGCGACCGCAGACTGCGAATTGCGATGCCCGCCAAGGCGAAGATGGCAACGGCGGCTTCGGCCGCGGTCTCGGCAGACAGCGGCCAAGTCTGGCCGATCATCCGCTGAAGTGCCAATTGCAGCGACCCTACGCCGATGATCAGCAGCGCGAGGCCGATACTATCGATGCGGGCCTTGGTGGTCGGCTCGATCGTCTCCGGCACCCGGCCAAGACCCAAAATCGCGATCAAGCCGAGAGGAAAGTTCAAAACAAAAATCCACCGCCATGAGCTGAGGTCGGCGATGACGCCGCCGAGGACGGGCCCGAGGATCGGGCCGGCCATGATGGTCGCTCCCCAGATGGCGAGGATTCGGCCGTGATCGTGTTGCGGATAGATATCGAGAAGGATGGCTTGCGCCAGAGGCTGAATAACGCCGGCTGCGGTCCCCTGGACGAGACGGAATTGGATCAACGCAACAGAAGAGGGCGCGATGGAACAGAGCCCGGAGGCGACGATGAACAGGCTTATCGAAGCGATGAATAATGGCCGCGCGCCGTAACGCCGGCGCAACCACCCGGTGAGCGTGGCCATGATTGCCGAAGCGCAAAGATAGCTCGTCATTACCCAGGAGCCGAGCTCGATGCCGCCGCCGAGACTTTGCTCGAGCTGAGGCAGGGCCACATTGGCTATCGTCGTGTCGAAGGCCTGCATTGCGGTCGCGATCATCAACGCCACCGTCGCCTGCCGCCGGTCCGAACTCGATAGGATGCGTGCCTCGACGCTCATTCGGCTCCGCGCCTTGCCAATTCGCTGGTGGGAGCTGCAGGGACGAGCGCGCGCACTCGCACGACCCGCGACCCTGCCACGCCCGGAGATGAGGAATGCGATGCCTAAATTGACTTGGCTCTACCAGTCCGGCAGTCTGCAGTGCCCATCAATTAATAATTAGTGTATGTGCTGCTACGACTGTCGAACAGTTACTCTGCGGAGTCAATGACGCCAGCAAGAAATCCAATCCAATTTAAGATATATTTGGTAAATTTGATCGGGATTAGAAATCAATTAAATCAGGTGCAACGGTGGTTCATCTCCTGTTAATGTGCAGTGGATAAAGTCGGTGATCTCCGGAAAATTGTACCGGATATCGCGCTGCGAGGGTATCGTGAACCGCCTGACGATGCTTGTTTCCGCCGAGGGGACCTGGATGTTCGAGGACAGCGCCGAGTTTCGCGCGGCATTGGGGGACCAGGAGCCCGATTACGATGGCGCTGCTTTCGCCGTGAAGAACCTGGGATTCCTCAAATTTCAGATCCTTGACAATTCGATAATCGAAATCGATCTGCATCCGCATAACGTCGAGATTCCCGCGCTGCTTGCGGTGCAACAGCAGCTCTTGAACTCGCAAATCAAGCTGTTTCGGTTGAAATATTTTGACGTTAGTTGGAAATCGGAAATCATCTGCTCCGCCGAATTGGCTGTGGCGCGGCTCTCTGAATTATGCGCGCCGAGGTTCGCGCTGTCGGCCGCAGACCGCTTTCTTGTCGAGCCGCAAGACTACCTCAGGCTTTTCGAATCCGAGCAGGGCCCGCTTCAGCTAATGGCGCAGAAGTGGAGGATGTCGTTCGGCCATTTCGATCCCAGCGTAATCTCGTTTGCCATCAAGAAGGATCTGCTGTCGCGTTTGATCATCGTCGGGGTGAAGCCGCCTGGAACCGAACCGGTTTTCCGCTTCATCGGAGATGGTCACAACAATTGGCTCGATGACAACTACCATTTGCGTGCGATCGGCGAAAAAGTGCAAGACCAGCCCGATAAAAACTACGGACAATGGGTGTCGCAATTCTACAAGAGCGTGGCCAGCACCGGCCAGCCGCGTTATGATTATGTGACGGCTGCAATCCAACGGCCGCCCGGCACCTATACGACGCGCTACGAGAGATTGCTGCTGCCGTGGAAGACGCCCTCCGACGAGGTGCTGGTCACCTTGTCATCTCGCGGGCTTCGGGACGATGTCGTCGAGAAGCGGTCAGTCATCGAGCCCGAGAACTCCTTGGCGAGATATTCGGCAATGTCCTCATAAGCTTCGTTCTGGGATACATAGGCGAGGACGACCTCGAGGTCGCCCCAGGGCGAGGCGGGATAGAAAATGCTGTGACTGGCGTGCTTGTAGCCGTAGCCGACGCTGACGCCCTTTGCTACGAGCACCGGGGCGACAAGCGCGATCGCCGAGTCTACCGGCCAACGCGACATCGCATAGGCTCGGCCTAATCTTGCGAGTAGATGAGAGAGCCGCTGCCCGCGAAAATCCGGCCGTATCCAATGCGATCCGGCGCAGAACACGACCCCGCCGATCCACCGGGCGGCCGGCGCCGTCACATTGCAAATGTGGTCCTCGTCGTGGCCTGCATAGAACATCGCGTGCGCCTCTTCGGCTAAGCTGGTTTCCGGCCAATAATAAATCCGCCCGGCTTGCGTCAACACGATGTCGCCTTTCTCGTTTTCACCGGAAATCCAATAAGAATTTTCGGGCGACAAATCGCAATACGCCGGATTGTACATATTAACTAATTTGAACCAGTTGCCCTGGGCGACTTCGCGCTCGTTCAAATAGAGCAGCTCGCCGAAGTCATGTCGCAGCCGCAGACGAATACCCATCCGCCGTGCTGCCTTGTCGCCTTCAAGAACAAATCGGGAGAGGAGGCGCGCCGGACCATGCTTGATTGTCAGCGCATCCGGCAGCCGTAGATTGTTTTCGGGGACAATATTGGGGTAGATGAGAGTCATAATCATCTCCTCTCGGCCGGCATTAAAACGCAGTGTCCCGACGCTCTGGAGATCAGAGCCAGTTGTAGATCGCTGCCATCAGCAGCCAATTTTCACGAAATCTGAAAGCTTGTTAGGGTTTTACTAATCATTGACTTAACTGTCAACGCAAAACATGGTTAATCTAAAGGGAAAGGTTGCACAATGTTTATCTAAATTTTTCTCTTAATTTGTCTAAAATCGAGGGCAGAGCGGGGTGGCCGAGAGAAACGGATGGCCTGGTCCTTTTTGGTCAAATCGGTTAACTGGGAGATCAAGGCGGCACAAGCCGACACACAGTTGGAGCGAGGCGTCCGAATGAGCAGCAAAGACCAGTTGAAGCGCGCGGTCTGCGAGACCATCGACCGCCATGCCGACACCATCATCGATCTCGGCGAGACGATCCTCCGCCATCCGGAGACCGGCTTCAACGAGGTAAGGACCGCAGCTCTCGTCGCCGACCGGATGCGTGCGCTGGGCTTGGCGCCCCGCACCGGTCTGGCGCTGACCGGAGTCAAGGGCCGGCTCACGGGCGGCACGCCGGGCCCCCGGCTCGCCTTTATCGGCGAGCTCGACAGCCTGCGGACCTCGGAGCACCCCCTCGCCGATCCGGTCACCGGGGCGGCCCACAGCTGTGGCCACAACGCCCAGATCGCCGGGATGCTGGGCGCGGCGATCGGATTGAGCGAGGCCGGGGTCGCCGGCCATCTCGCCGGCGACATTGTTTTCTTCGCCGTGCCGGCCGAAGAATTCATCGACGTCGAGGAGCGGGCGGCCCGCGTCGCGAGAGGCGAAATCGAGTTCATGCTCGGCAAGCCGGAACTCATCGCCAAGGGCCATTTCGACGATATCGACATGGCCATGATGATCCATACCGGCTCGCGCGATGCGGCGGCTGGAACGCGCGCCTTTTTAGCCAAGTCGTCGAACGGTGCCCTGGTCAAGCGCATCCGCTTCGTCGGCCGCGCCGCGCATGCCGGCAGCTTGCCGCAGCTTGGGGTCAATGCGCTCAACGCGGCCGTGGTCGCGATGAACGCGATCTCGGCCCAGCGCGAGACCTTCTGGGAGAAGGATACGATCCGCATTCACCCGATCATCACAAAGGGCGGCGATGCCGTCAGCGTCGTGCCGGCCGAGGTCACGATGGAAACCTTTGTCCGCGGCGGCTCGCTCGAGGCGATTGTCGACGCCAATAAAAAGGTCGACCGCTGTCTGCGCGCCGGTGCCATGGCGATGGGTGCGGAGGTCGAGATCCATACGATCCCCGGCTATCTGCCGCAGCGCAACGACGAGCGGCTCGGACAGATCTTCGGCGAGAATGTCGAGACCTTGTTCGGGCCGGGGCAGTTCCACATCGGCGGGCACCGCACCGGGTCGACCGATATGGGCGATCTCGGGCATTTGATGCCGGTGATCCACCCTTATGTCGTCGCCGCCGAAGGCAAGGCGCACGGCGCCGATTGGCGGATCAACGAGCCCCAGCACGGTTATCTGACGCCGGCCAAGCTGCTGGCGATGACCGCGATCGACCTGCTCCATGGCGGTGCCGCGCCGGCAAAAGAGATCCTCGCCGGGTTCGAGCCGGCGATGACTAAGGAAGCCTATCTGGCGTTTCAGCGCAGCCTGTTCAAAACCGAGCGGTTTGCCTTCATGGAGGATGAGGGCGGCCGGCCGACTAAAATCGGTTGAGGCGCCGGGGCCCGTTGTGCTCTATTTGATACGACAGCGCGTGGAACAATTTGTTACGCGGCGGCGCTTCACTTTTGCTGCGTTCGGAAGAAAAATCCCGGCCTGACTGGAATGGCAGCAAGGGCCGCGAGTTAAACAGTCAGGACCAACCGCCCCGCTCGCGGTGGGCGAGGGCGGCAGTGAAACATGCGCAGCTCGGAGGTGCGAAGAATGCCTTTCGACGGAATAGACGGTTTCGATAATCACCCGATCGCTAAACTCGGCGCCGTGGAGCGCATGCTCGCAACCGAGCAGCAATGGTGTAAGGGCCGGTTACGCGATGCCCATGGCCGCCATTGCCTGGTCGGCGCAATCGAGGCGGTCGGAGGCCGGCAGGTGCTGCAGAAACCCATTCTGCAGGCCGCCAGAGAAGTCAGCGGCAAGCGTTATTGGCGTATCGAATTCTTTAACGACGACCCGCGCACTACCCATGCCGACGTGCTGCAGGTCCTGCGGCGGACGCGGGAAAACATGATCGCCGGAATGCTCGGCGGCTACGACAGGCAGCCCCGCCATCAAAGGTGGTTGCGCGCCTTGCGCGCGATGTGCTCGCGGGGAGCCGTTGAGGTTGAGGCTATTTCGCCTGCAAGCTTCACCGGGTTTTCTATAAGCGAGCCGCTCGCTCGGCAGCGCACGCCGGAAGCCGGCGGACAGACCGAACGCGTGCTCGAGTTGCAGCACTAAACTGCCGCCTCCGGAGCGCTCCGCGGCAATTTCGCGGGGCCGAATTCCAGCGCCCGGGCCTTGCTTCTCGGGAGCAGGCAGAGCATTGATTGCCGAGCGCATCGGCAATATCGGGTGACGGAATGCAGAGCCTGTGGTCGGACGCGGAGGCCGAGCGGCTGGCTGACCACTACGCCGCTGAGGGCGTCGGAGGCGACCTCGCGCTGCGCGTCTATACCTCGCGTCTATTAGGGCGCGAGCCGAGGCTGGTGTTGCACGGCGGCGGCAACACCTCGGTCAAAACCACAATGCCGGACCTCCTCGACGAGGAGACCGAGGTTCTCTGCGTTAAAGGGAGCGGCTGGGACATGGCGGCGATCGAGCCGGCCGGCCTCCCCGCCGTGCGGCTCGCGGCGTTGCGCAAACTGTGCGGCCGCACGGTGCTCTCCGATGAGGAAATGGTGCGGGTGCTGCGCGCCAACCTGATCGATCCAGGCGCTCCCAATCCGTCGGTCGAGACGTTGCTGCACGCCTTTCTGCCGCACAAATATGTCGACCACACGCATTCGACGGCGGTGCTGAGCTTTGCCGATCAGCCGGACGCGGCGGAGCGCTGCGCGGACCTTTATGGTCGGCAAATGGGCCTGGTTGCTTACATGATGCCTGGGTTTCAGCTCGCCAAGAAGGCCGCGGAGGTCTTCGAGGCGGATCCGGCCGTCGAGGGGCTCGTGCTGTTGAAGCACGGGATCTTCACCTTCGGCGATACGGCGCAGCAGGCTTACGAGCGGATGATCACGGCCGTCTCGCTCGCAGAAGAGCGGCTTGCGCGCCGCCGCAAGTCTGTGTTTGTCGCTGCGCCGCTGCCGGACGCGGTTGCGATGGCCGCAGATGTCGCGCCGATCCTGCGCGGCGCCTGCGCGATAGCCGACCCGGCAGGCACTGGCGCGTATCAGCGCTTCGTCCTCGAATTTCGCTCGGATGCGGCGGCGCTCAATTACGTGAACGGGGCGGAACTCGATCGCTACGGCCGGGCCGGTGTGGCGACCCCCGATCACACGATCCGCACCAAGAATTACCCGCTGATCGTGACCGCCCCGGAGGCGGGCCGGCTCGATGCATTCAAAGCGGCGGCGCACGAGGCGGTCGCCCGCTTTGTTGCCGAATACCATTCCTATTTCGCCCGCCACAACGCGCGGCAGGCTACGCCAAAGCGCGAACTCGACCCGATGCCGCGCGTGATCCTGGTTCCGGGGCGCGGTCTGTTCGGCCTCGGGCGCAGCGTCAGGGATGCGCGGATCGCCGCCGATCTCGCCCAATCGACAATCGAGGCCGCCAGCGATGCCGAGGCGATCGGCCGGTTCGAGCCGGTCGGCGAGGCCGACCTGTTCGACATCGAATACTGGTCTCTGGAGCAGGCCAAGCTGGGCCAGGCTATCGAAAAACCGCTGGCCGGCCAGATTGCCGTCGTCACCGGTGGCGCCGGCACTATCGGTCTCGCGACGGCGCGGGCGATGAGCGGTGCAGGCGCCGAGGTGGCACTCTTCGACATTGACGCCGGGGCTCCCGAGGCGGCGGCGAGAAAGCTCGGCGGCGCGGCGCTCGGGATCCAGTGTGACGTCACCGACCGGGCATCGGTGCGCCGCGCCTTCGACCGTGTCGCCGAATATTTCGGCGGCGTCGACATCGTCGTTTCGAATGCCGGCGCCGCTTGGCAGGGCCGGATCGGCGACGTCGACGATGCCGTGCTGCGGCGCAGCTTCGAGCTCAACTTTTTTGCGCACCAGAACGTCGCGCAGAACGCCATCCGCATTATGCGGGCGCAGGGCACCGGCGGCTGCCTGTTGTTCAATGTGTCGAAACAGGCGGTCAACCCGGGTCCGGATTTCGGACCTTATGGATTGCCAAAGGCGGCCACGCTGGCGCTCGTACGCCAGTATGCGCTCGAATATGGCGCGGACGGTATCCGCGCGAACGCGGTAAATGCCGACCGCATCAGGAGCGGGCTGTTGACACCCGACTTGGTCGCCGCCCGCGCCAAAGCCCGGGGCGTTGATGAAGAGCGGTACATGAGAGGCAATCTTCTCGGCCGCGAGGTTACCGCCGACGATGTGGCCCAAGCTTTCCTGCATCACGCCGTAGCGCTGAAGACGACCGCCGACGTCACGACGGTCGACGGCGGCAACATCGGCGCCGTTCTGCGCTGACCGCGACAACCGAAAGGCCCCAAGCGAATGCTGACTGCCGAGCAGGTGGCCTGCTACCGCCACGACGGCTATCTGTTTTCGTTGCCCGCGCTCTGGTCCGATGAACTCGCCGAATGCCATGCCGGGCTCGAAAGGTTCGAGCGGTGGCTCGGCGCGCCGGTAACCGAGGCCGACCGCAAATGGCGCTCGGCCGGCTACATCGTCATGCCCTGGGTCGACCGGCTGGTGCGCCACCCCAAAATTCTCGATGCGGTCGAGAGCCTGATCGGCCCGGATATCCTTGTGTACACGAGCACCTTCTTTATCAAGGAGCCGCATTCGCCGGTATTTGCCGCCTGGCATCAGGACGCGACCTATTTTGGCCTGACGCCGTATGAGCACGTCACGGCCTGGGTCGCGCTGACCAACGCAACGACCGATGCCGGTTGCATGGAGGTCGTGTCGTCGCGCGGTGCGCCGCTTCAATTGCGGCACGCCGCACTCGGGATCGCCGACAGCATCAATGGCGGCGGCCAGGCGATCGTCGAGCCGTTCGACGAGGACGGCGCCGTGGCGATGGCGTTGCCAGCCGGCAGCTTCTCGCTGCACCACACCCTGTGCCGCCACCGCTCGGCGCCCAATCGGGCATCGCACCGCCGGATCGGGCTCGGGATTAGCTACATCCCGGCGCATGTCCGCACGACCGGCTCGCATCGCCTCTCGGCGCTGCTCGTTAGGGGGAGCGACACCGGCGGTCACTTCGATCTGTTGCCCGCGCCGGAACGCGAGCTGGGTGCGGCCGAGATCGCGCGGCACGAAGGGGTCTACCGCCGCTACCGCGAAAATTACGCCGAGCAGATCGAGTGGCACGAGCGCCGCTTCGCGGCTGCCTAATCGCTGCGTTGTTGCAGATGGCTGCGGCGTCCGAGACCCGCGCGGCAAAGCCCGTCTGCATCGACAACGCGACGATCGGCGAGCTGCGCCAGGTGCTTGCCTCCGGCGAGGTAACCGCGACGGGGCTGGTGCAAGCCTATCTGGCGCGCATCGCCGCGTACGATCGCGCCGGATCGCACCTCAATGCCGTCCGCGAGGTGAACCCCGATGCCGAGGCGATCGCCGCTAGGTCGGACGGGACGGACCCGGCGCAACGCCGGCCGCTCGAGGGCATCCCGATCCTCGTCAAGGACAACATCGCGACCGCCGACGCACAGCACACGACAGCCGGGTCGCTGGCGCTGGAGGGCGCGAAGGCGAAGGCCGACGCGACGGTCGTCAAACTGCTGCGGCAGGCCGGGGCAGTGATCCTCGGCAAGGCCAATCTGACCGAGTTCGCGAACATCCTCGCGATCGACATGCCGGGCGGCTACAGCTCGTTGGGCGGCCAGATCAAGAACCCCTACGCGCCGGAGCTCGACGACAAGGGCGTGCCGATCGTACCACCCGGCGGGTCGAGCTCGGGTTCAGCCGTCGCCGTTGCGGCCGGGCTGGCCGCTGCGGCGATTGGCACCGAAACCTCAGGGTCGCTGCTGTCGCCGGCCGGCCAGAACGGCGTCGTCACAGTCAAGCCGACCGTCGGTCTGATCAGCCGAGCCGGGATCATCCCGATCGCGCACAGCCAGGATACCGCCGGCCCACTCACACGCACCGTGCACGACGCAGCATTGCTGCTGAATGTGCTGGCCGCTCCAGACCCACTCGACCCGGCGACCACGGAGCTGCAGCGCCCGGCGGATTACACGAGCTTTCTCGACCGGGACGGCCTCAAAGGCGCGCGGATCGGCCTGCCGAGCGATCCCTCCGATCCGGCCAACGACGTCTACTACAGCACGCTCTCGCCGCGCGCCGCCGCGGTGATGCGCGACGTGGCCGCGGTGCTCGAACGCGAAGGAGCGACGATCGTGCGCGTCAATATCCCGACGGAAGGCTGGATCGGCGGCCCCGGCACCGAGATGGCGATCCTGAACCGCAATCCGGAGAGCGCGACGCGGAACCAGCCGGCGCGCCGGCCGATCGTCTTCATTTACGAATTGAAGCACGACCTGAACCTTTATCTTCGCGATTGGGCCACCGGGACCGGCATGATGAGCCTTGCCGATATCGTCGCGTTCAACAACGAACACGCCGATCGAGCCTTGCGCTTCGGCCAGGACATCTTTCTCGCCGCCGAGGCGACGCGCGGCAATTTGAGCGAGCTCGAGTACGTCTCGGCAAGGCAGATGGACCTGCGCGCCTCGCGCACCCTCGGGCTCGACACCTATATCGACGAGTACCGCCTCGATGCGGTGCTGTTCCCAGGTGCAGCCGGCGCCGCGATTGCCGCAAAGGCCGGCTATCCGAGCGTCCAGGTGCCCGCCGGCTTCGTCTCCGGGATCCGCGACAAGGAGACCCCGGACTACCCCTACGGCGCCACCTTCACCGGCCGCGCCTGGAGCGAGCCGACCCTGTTGCGGCTCGCCTATGCCTTCGAGCAGGCGACCTCAGCCCGCCGGCCGCCCCCCGACTTGCCGTCGCTAGATTCGGCTTGTGCCCGTTAGGCTCCTGAGCCGGTGAATTTGAGGCCGACGCGGCGGGCCGATTGTTTTAGGAGCATGCAGCCGCAACGCTTTCGCAATCGCACCGATGCCGGCCGCCAGCTTGCGGAGAAATTGGCGGCTTACGCCAACCGGCCGGATGTTCTGGTCCTGGCGTTACCGCGCGGCGGCGTTCCTGTCGCCTTCGAGGTGGCTCGCTCGCTCGACGCACCACTTGATGTCTTTATCGTGCGCAAGCTGGGAGTGCCCGGCCACGAGGAGCTCGCAATGGGCGGGGTGGCCACCGGACGGGTCCGCGTTCTGAATGAGGAAATTGTCCACGGCCTGGGAATCCCCGAAAGCCAAATCGACGCGGTAGCGGCCCGCGAGATGCCGGAGCTGATGCGGCGCGAGGGAGCTTATCGCGGGGGACAGCATT
>CAVTQA010000039.1:0-42619 GCA_963736715.1 uncultured Alphaproteobacteria bacterium
CCGCGCGACAGCCTGGTGGTGATCACCGGGCTGTCGGGCTCGGGCAAGTCGTCGCTCGCCTTCGACACGATCTATGCCGAGGGCCAGCGCCGCTATGTCGAGAGCCTGTCGGCCTATGCCCGGCAGTTCCTCGAACTGATGCAGAAGCCCGACGTCGAATTCGATCGAGGGCCTGTCGCCGGCGATCTCGATCGAGCAGAAGACGACCTCGCGCAACCCGCGCTCGACGGTCGGCACGGTGACCGAGATCTACGACTACATGCGCCTCTTATGGGCGCGGGTCGGCGTGCCCTATTCGCCGGCGACCGGGCTGCCGATCGTCAGCCAGACCGTGTCGCAGATGGTCGACCGCGTGCTGGCGATGCCGGAGGGCACGCGGCTCTATCTGCTGGCGCCGATCGTGCGCGGCCGCAAGGGCGAATACCGCAAGGAGCTTGCCGACCTGCAGAAGCGCGGGTTCCAGCGCGTCAAGATCGACGGCAAGATGCTCGAGATCGACGAGGTCCGCGGCGCTCAACAAGAACTTCAAGCACGACATCGAGGTCGTCGTCGACCGGCATCGTCGTCGACGGCCGAGCTCGGCAACCGCCTCGCCGATTCGTTCGAGACCGCGCTCGAGCTCGCCGACGGCATCGCCATCACCGAGAACGCCGATACCGGCGAGCAGACGATCTTCTCGGCGAAATTCGCCTGCCCGGTCTCGGGCTTCACGATCCCCGAGATCGAGCCGCGGCTGTTCTCGTTCAACAACCCGTTCGGCGCCTGCCCGGCCTGCGACGGGCTCGGCACCAAGCTCTATTTCGACCCCGACCTGGTCGTGCACGACGAAGCGCGCAGCCTTGCCGAGGGCGCGGTCAGCCCGTGGGCGCATTCGATCGTCGCAATATTACACGCAGACCCTGGAGAGCATCGCGCGGCACTTCAAGCAAGAGCATGCACACGCCGTGGCACGATCTGCCGGAGAAGATGCGGCGCGCGATCCTCTACGGCTCGGGCGGCGAGCCGATCACGATGACCTATGACGACGGGCTGCGGAAATACACGACCGACCGGCCGTTCGAGGGCGTGCTGCCCAACATGGAGCGGCGCTTCCGCGAGACCGACAGCGCCTGGGTGCGCGAGGAGCTCGGGCCGCTACCAGAGCGCCAAGACCTGCGAGGTCTGCGACGGCGACCGGCTCAAGCCCGAGGCGCTGGCGGTCAAGATCGCCGGCAAGCACATCAGCCAGGTCGCGGCGACTGTCGATCGCCGAGGCCGGCGACTGGTTCTCCGGCATCAGCGACCGAGCTGACCCCGAGCCAGCGCGAGATCGCCCAGCGCATCCTGAAGGAGATCAACGAGCGGCTCGGCTTTCTGAAGAATGTCGGGCTCGAATACCTGACCCTGTCGCGCGCCTCCGGCACCTGTCGGGCGGCGAGAGCCAGCGCATCCGGCTGGCCTCGCAGATCGGCTCGGGCCTGACCGGCGTGCTCTACGTGCTCGACGAGCCGTCGATCGGGCTGCACCAGCGCGACAACGAGCGCCTGCTCGCGACCCTGAAGCGGCTGCGCGACCTCGGCAACACGGTCATCGTCGTCGAGCACGACGAGGAGGCGATCCGCACCGCCGACTGGCTCGTCGATATGGGGCCGGGCGCCGGCGTCCATGGCGGCCACGTCGTCGCCGAGGGCACGCCCGACAGCGATCATGGCCAACCCCGACAGCATCACCGGCCAATACCTGACCGGCAAGCGCAGATCCCGGTGCCGCCGATCCGCCGCACCGGCCATCCGGGCCAGATCCTCCGCATCGTCGGCGCGCGCGGCAACAATCTGAAGGACATCACCGCCGAGATCCCGCTCGGCACCTTCTGCTGCGTCACCGGCGTCTCGGGCGGCGGCAAGTCGACGTTGATCGTCGAGACGCTCTACAAGGCGCTCGCCAAGCGGCTCAACAATGCGCGCGAGCAGCCGGCGCCGCTCGAGCGGGCTCGAGGGCGTCGAGTTTCTCGACAAGATCGTCGACATCGACCAGTCGCCGATCGGCCGCACGCCGCGCTCGAACCCGGCGACCTATACCGGCTGCTTCACGCCGATCCGCGACTGGTTCGCCGGGCTGCCCGAGGCCAAGGCGCGCGGCTATCAGCCCGGCCGCTTCTCGTTCAACGTCAAGGGCGGGCGCTGCGAGGCCTGCCAGGGCGACGGCGTCATCAAGATCGAGATGCACTTTCTGCCCGACGTCTACGTCCAGTGCGACGTCTGCAAGGGCAGGCGCTACAACCGCGAGACGCTCGAGGTGCTGTTCCGCGGCAAGAGCATCGCCGACGTGCTCGACATGACGGTCGACGAAGGCGCCGATTTCTTCCGCGCCGTGCCGGCGATCCGCGACAAGCTGGTGACCTTGCAGCGGGTCGGGCTCGGCTACATCCATGTCGGCCAGCCGGCGACGACGCTGTCGGGCGGCGAGGCGCAGCGCGTCAAGCTGGCCAAGGAACTGTCGCGGCGCGCCACCGGCCGCACCCTCTACATCCTCGACGAGCCGACCACCGGC
This sequence comes from uncultured Alphaproteobacteria bacterium, assembly GCA_963736715.1. Taxonomy (GTDB): domain Bacteria; phylum Pseudomonadota; class Alphaproteobacteria; order ATCC43930; family CGMCC-115725; genus AP-15. Next base: position 2,530 of record CAVTQA010000039.1, read on the forward strand.
CTGCATTTCGACGATGTGCGCAAGCTCCTCGACGTGCTGCACGCGCTGGTCGAGACCGGCAACACGGTGCTGGTCATCGAGCACAATCTCGAAGTCATCAAGACCGCCGACTGGATCATCGATCTCGGCCCCGAAGGCGGCGACGCCGGCGGCCACATCGTCGCCACCGGCACCCCCGAAGACATCGCGCCAGTGCGAGGACAGCTACACCGGCCAATATCTGCGCCCCTACCTCGCCCGCCGTCCCCGCCGCGCCGCCGGGCCGGATAGCGAGCCTGGAATCCTGCGCCCCGGTGAATACCGTCGGCCATAACGATTTGAGATCAGATCTGGCGACCATGCACTGGGGGCCCAATTAATAAATGATCAGCAGCCTTTGGCACCCGATACGGGAATATATCAACAGCATTAACGGCTCGATGCCTGCTGTCCACCATTACACGAACTTGAGGGGTGCTCTGGGAATTTGGGAGAGCGGGCGGATTTGGTTTACCGAACGCGCACATCTGAACGATCCGACCGAGATCCGCCACGGAATCGAGATCGCGCATGGGATCCTTCGGGAGCACGGCAGGAGACAGGATGCGGAATGTCTCCGAGCCAGTGCCGACCGCGTATTCGCCAATTTCCGGTTTTTTAGCGCGAGCTTCAGCCTGGCGTACGATGACACCGGTCAGTGGACGAATTACGCGGATAATGACAGAGGCGTGCTTCTGTCATTCAAAGCCGCCGTGTTTGATCGTCCAAACGAGTGGATTGGTCGGTTCATAGCAGGTAACTCGACCACAGTTGTCTGCCCAATGTCGTACGAGTCCGAGCGACTCCGATCAGTGATAACTTCAATTATTACATGTTGGAATGGTCGAGTCATTGAAGAACTTGGGGATTATATTTTTATGATTTCAAGTATGTTTAAAAATGATTTGTGGAAATCGGAGAAAGAATATCGTTATTTTGTGCATCGCTCATATCCCGAAATTTTGAAGAGCCCCTACTACAAGACGCACCAACGAGGTGGCGACGTGATCCCGTACCTCGATCTACCCATTCGATCTTGGGATTTGTAGAGGGTTTGCCGATCTATCGGATATGCCTTGGCCCGGCGGCACCTCCGGAGGTCGAGGGCCGGGTTGCGGCCTCCTTGCGGAAATTGAAGATTTGGCCGCGAGAGGGTATCTTGAGGTCGGGTATTTCTTGAGGCAATCGTTGTGAACCCCACCCGCGGCCGGGCGATCGAGGAATTGCGCCGGATGGTGCTGACTGCGCTGGGCGAGCACGATGCGGAGGTATGGTTGTTCGGATCATGTGCGCGCGGTGAGGCTTTGCAGCACAGCGACATCGACATCGCGATACTGCCGCGCGACGAATTGCCCTCGGGGTTCTTATCCGATCTCGCTGAGACGTCGAGGAGAGCACGATCCCCTACGACGTGGATATGGTCGACCTGCGCAATGCCGCTCCGATCCTGATCGACGAGGTTCGCCGCGAAGGGGTGAGTGGAAGGGTAGATGGCCGGCTTGCAGAGGCAGAGGCTGCGCTTGTGACGCTGGACGAGGCTGACTGGGAAGAGCGACGCGCTCGCTGTTGGAGCGCGACAGCGCGGTCCTGCGGCTGATCTACACTTTCGAAGCGGTATGGAAAGGCTTCGCAGAAGATGCTCGGCGGCGCTGAGAACGTCATCGCCGCTTCGCCAAACGCCACGATTCGCGCGGCCCGGCGCTCTCGGCTGGCTGTCGGACGAGGACGCGGGGGCGGCTATCGATATCGGCGAGGAACGTAATCTTGCGGTCCATATGTATCGCGGTGAGATTGGCGCAGAGATCGAGACGGCATCTCGCGGGCCACGCCGCTTTGCTTCGCCGTTGGCTCGCGGCTTTGCGGCAGCGGGCACAGAGGGAAACTGAGAAGCCATCTCAAATCGGGAGGTCAAACGGATGCCCATATCGATCCGTCCACTCCACCCGGTCTTTGCCGGAGAGGTTTCGGGTGTCGATTGCCGGAAGCCGCTCAGCCCAGACGAGATCGATGCGGTCGAGGCGGGCATGAACGAATATGCCGTGCTGGTCTTTCGCGACCAGAACCTTACCGACGAGGAGCAGATCGCGTTCACCCGCCATTTCGGGGAGCTCGAAAATTACAACACGCCGGGGCATGTCAGAAAACGCGAGGACCAACGGCTCGGTCCGGGCATCGCGGATTTTTCCAATCTCGACAAGCACGGCAACATCATGTCCGACGAGGATCGGGTGTGGTTCTTCAAGCTGGGTGACCGGCTGTGGCACTCCGACAGCTCGTTCCGCCCGGTTCCGGCGAAATACTCGCTGCTCTCCGCGCGGGTCCTTCCCTCATGGGGCGCCAACACCGAATTCGCCGATATGCGCGCCGCCTATGACGCGCTGGATCACCGCACCAAAGCCGAGATCGAGGACCTCGTCTGCGAGCACTCGCTGATCTATTCGCGCGAAGCGATCGGGTTCACCGATCTGACGCCGGAGGAAATCGCGGCGTTCCGGCCGGTGCGGCAGCGGCTGGTGCGGACTCATCCGGCAACCGGCCGCAAATCACTGTTCCTCTCCTCGCACGCCGGCGCAATCGTCGGCTGGACGATCCCCGAAGGGCGTATGTTCCTGCGCGACCTGACCGAGCATGCGACAGCGCCCGCGTTCGTCTATTCGCACTCATGGCGTCCCCACGACCTCGTCATGTGGGACAACCGCGCGACGATGCACCGCGCCCGCCGCTTCGACCGCACCGAAGTGCGCGACGTGCGCCGCACCACTTTGGCCGGCGATGACACCAAATTGAGCACAAAATAAAAATCTAAGGCCCTTAACTTCAGATGGCAATAGTAAATAGCGAGTATAGTACCTGACCTGGCTTTAAATTAAGCAGACTGCCTGTTGCCTAAGCAAAATTATTGATGGCATGGTTATTGCTGAAAATTGCTGTTCGATAGATCCTACGGAGAACAGCAATGCATTCGGTCGCGGAAATCGAGGAAAAGATCCGCAAGCGGTATCATCAGCCCAAGGGTGTCGAACAATTCGGCATCGAGCCGGTCCCCTCGGAGCTGAAGACGGTGCGATGGCACGACATATTCGCGATTATTTTCGGGTTCGCGCTCAATCCGGGCTCGATGCTGGTCGGCGGCATGGCCGTGGTTTCGGGCTTGTCATTCTGGGGCGCGGTTGGAGCGATCACCGCAGGAGTGCTGCTCGCGACCATTGCCTATACCATCACGGCAACCGTCGGGGTGGATTACGGGTTGCCAGGCCAAGTCTCGATGCGCATGGTCTACGGCTTGCGCGGCGCCAAATGGGTGCCCTCCTTTCTGCGCACGATCGCATCGACGTACTGGTTCGCCTACCAGACCGTGGCGGGCTCGCTCGCGGTCGTCGCAATCCTCGATCGGTGGACCGGAACACCGCATTCGCTGGTCACGATCAGCGTCATTTTCGCCGTTCTGCAGGCGATCGTCGCGATCATCGGCTACGATTCGCTGAAGCATCTGTCGCGAATTGCACTGCCCTTCAAGATTTTGATCCTGTCGTTTGTGCTGGTGTTGCTGGGAACGCACAGTGACCCCAATTACGCGCCATCCCAGGTGTTTCACTACGCCGGGAAGCCGGAAGCCGGATGGCTCCTCTTCGTCACCTGGATGAATGTCGTCGCCGCGGGATCGTTGACGATGGTCACCGACTCGGCCGATTTTTGCCGCTACACGCGTTCGCGCACCGACATGTGGTGGGGCACTTTGCTCGGGAAAGTCGGCGGCGGATGTTTTGCCGCCTGCATTGGCGCCTATGGGGCGGCGGCCACGCTCGGCAAGACAGCCAATGTATTCGAGGTCGCCTCCGGGCTCACCACCAGCTGGTTCATCTTGCTGCTGTTCCTGATCGTCATTGCGCTCGACAACTGGACGATCAACGTTCTCAACCTCTATACGGGCGGCTTGTCACTGTCGAACATCTTCGAACGACTGGGGCGGTTCTGGACCACCTTGGTCATCAGCGTGCTCGGCATCGTCCTCTCCGCGATCCCGGACGTTGCGAGCGGCTACACGACTTACGTCGGGATTTTGGGGAATGTCTTCTCACCGATTGCCGGGGTGCTGATCGCCGATTATCTGCTGGTCAAGCGGATGCGTATCGACCTCGTCGCGTTGTTCGAGACCGAAGGTCCTTATTGGTATTGGAAAGGCCTCAACCCGATCGCGATAATTTGGACGGCGCTCGGGTTTCTCGCCTACATGTTCGTCATTCCGCCGGAATGGATCCGGGTGCTGATCACATTGGTGGCAACCGGCGCCGGCTACTGGGCGACGATGCAGCTACTGTCGCCCTATTTTACCTGGCTGGCCCGAGCTTCGCATCCGGGCGAGCAACGCGAGCCCGTCGAAGATCTCGATTGGGAGCTCGCTCTGCGCTGACGTTCTCGGATGAGCCGACTGGGCACCCTCCCCGTCACGACGGGGGAGGGTCGCGCCCTTGGCCGGGATAGCTGACCGCCATTCCGGCGCGGACGTCCTGTTGGATGCCGTATTGCGGGAAGGGGTAGGGCAACCCGTTCTTGGCGAGCGCCTCCATCCCGGCGATTGCCTTGGGGATATCGGCGGGCGGCAATGCCATCAGCATCTCCTCGTCGAGCACCCCTCCGTAACGGCGCTCGGCAAAGCACGGTATCGATAGGCTCGGCTGACGCGTCTTGAGCGCACGGCCCCAGGAATCCGCGCAGGCTGACTTGCCGACGACGCTCCAGTCGAAGCGCTTATAGCCCGACCACTGCAGGCCGTTGATGAAATAGATCATCGCGCCTGGCGTCGCGTAGAACAGCGCGATGTCAGGCGGGTCGAGCCTGCCGCTCGCCAGCGGCGCCACCGCGAGCGCCTCGTAACGGCCGTCGGGCACGCATTCCATCGCGCCCTGATGTGCTCGCGCGTCCTCGGGCGCGCTGTACCAGACGCCGACCATGTGCTCGCCGGAACGCCATTTATCGTCTTTTGCGAGACCGAGGCCGACGACTGCGCGGCATTGCGCCCCGACGAGATCCTCGCTGGTGATGCCGACCGTCCAGCCGAGGCGGGCGGCTTGCGCAACGATCTGATCGAGCGTGTGCACCGATTTCGGCCGGCGAATCCGAGGGATCGCTTCCATCTCATCGCGGTTCTCGAAGAGCTTCATGCCAAACGGGATCGCCCGCAGCTTCAACAGGCGCTCCAGGTCGGCGGCGAGCTTTATCCAATCCTGCGTCATTTGGCGTCTCTCTGATGAGCGTATTCACGCCAGCGATACTCTATTTTCGATCAGCCGCGGAACCCTTCTGAGTTCGGCGGGTTCGGGCACAGACGGATCAAGTGCGGGGGGTTGTCGTGCGGGTCCTCGGCGTCCATCCGGGCCCTTTGATGTACACAAAGGTCTTTTTGCGGCTCGAGCCGCTCGGGCTCGAGCTAGTCGCGCAATCGCTGCGCCGGGCCGGTCACCAGGTCCGGCTCATCGATCTGCAGGTCGAGGACCATCGCACGTATTTTCGCCTGCTGCGAAGCTGGCGGCCCGAAATCGTCGCGTTTTCCTGCAATTACCTGGCGAACGTGCCCGAGATCGTGAATCTCGCCAAAGCGACCAAGGCACGGTTCCCGGAGATCTTTATTTGCGTCGGCGGCCACAGCGCGTCTTTTACGGCGAGCGCGATCATCGAGCACGGGGCCGGCGCCATCGACTGTGTGCTCAAGGGCGAGGGCGAGGCCGTCATGCCGCTCCTGATCGCCGCAATCGAGGCCGGAACCACCATCGCCTCCGTGCCCGGTGCGGTCACCGCAGCGGGAGAAGGACCACCTCCGAGCTTTGTGCATTCGCTCGACGAGTTGATGCCGGCACGCGACTTGTTGCGCTACCGCCGCAAATATTTCCTCGGCACGCTCGATCCCTGCGCGTCGATCGAATTCTCGCGCGGCTGTCCTTGGGACTGCTCGTTCTGCAGCGCCTGGACCTTTTATGGCCGCAGCTACCGGCTGGTCAGCCCGCAACGCGTCATCGAGGATTTGCGGTCGATCCGCGAGCCGGGCGTCTTTATCGTCGACGATGTCGCTTTTGTCCATGAGCGGCATGGGATGGAGATTGGCGAGGCGATCGCCCGCGCCGGCATCCGCAAGCGTTATTACCTCGAGACCCGAGGCGACGTCCTGCTGCGCAACAAAGAGGCCTTCCGGCTGTGGCAGCGGCTCGGGCTCAAAACGATGTTTCTCGGCCTCGAGGCGATCGATGAAGAGGGGCTTCGGAAATACCGCAAGCGCGTCTCGCTCGGCCGCAATTTCGAGGCGGTCGAATTCGCCCGCTCGCTCGGCGTCAATGTCGCGATCAACTTGATCGCCGACCCCGATTGGGACCACGAGCGCTTCCGGATCGTGCGCGAGTGGTGCCTGGAGATGCCTGATGTCATCAATATCAGCGTCAACACCCCGTACCCGGGAACCGAGAGCTGGGTCACCGACGGACGCCGATTGGAGACCCGCGATTACCGACTCTTCGATATCCAGCACGCGGTATTGGCGACCCGCCTGCCGCTCGACGAGTTTTACCGCGAATTGGTGACGACGCAGAAGGCGATCTACAAAAGGCATCTCGACTGGCGGCAGCTGTGCGACGCCTCCGGCATAGCCGCGCGGCTGCTGCTTCCGCGGACAAACCAATTTCATCAGAGAGCCTGTTCAGCGCTCAACAGCGTCTATCGGCCGGAGCTGCTGCTCGCCGACCATGCCGTTCCCACGGAGTACCAGATTCCCGCTGCCGCCACAAGCCGATCCGGCGAGCATCGTCGGGGCGGCGCGGCGCTCTATGTCCATGCCCCGCGAGGACGCAAAGGCCGGGCGATCGACACCGCCACCGAGCGCTTTGTCGAGGAGACCCGGATGGGCGCCGCGCCGTAGATGTGCCGGCTATTCCGCTACCAGGGTCGAGTTTGGCGCCTCGCCCGCGAAGTTCTGCAAGGTAGCCCTTAACGACCCCGAATGCGGTATCGAACTCCATTCGCACCGGCATCATCCGAGTCGCCCGCCATACTTGGGCGTACCAGATCCGACCGGTCTTATAAGTGTCCTCGTTGTGGTCCGGGTTGACGACGATATCCTCGCGCACAATCTGGCACTCCTTCGACGGGCCCGGCGAAGTTCTGATAGCCGTCGGCCGAGAGCATCTTCTCGCTTCAGATCGGTAAAGCGAAGGTTATAGAAGCCGGCGCCGTCGAAATACCGGAACAACCAGCGAGCACGACCCGCCGCGGGCAAGCTGGCGTCTCGATTAGGAAATACGCCGTCAGCTGGTCGACGGTGCCGCGGAGCTGCTCGGCGGCGACAACAGAAAGGGCCGCCCGGACGCGGCCGGGGTTGACGGCGTTCGCCACGCTGCCGTCGCGGCGGTAATCTAGGGCATAATGCCGCTCCGCGCCGTTTCGCCGCACGTCGGCCCGATATGCTTCGGGTCGGGCTGCGCCCGCTGGCCGAACTCTCCGCGGACCTCCGAGTGGCTCGTGAGGTTGACGAAGATGCTCGCGAGGCCCCGGGTGTCGAGGTCCATCGTGATGGCGTATCGATCCCCGATTTCCTGGACGTGGTGCGGTTGCTCAGCACGTGGAAGCCGGCAAACCCGTAAGATCTCGAACCGAGCGTCAACCCGGTCCGTCTCGCCGGCCGGCGCTTTCAACGCACCCGGCGCACAAAGCGAGTGCAAGCGGGATCGCCGCCAAGGGGGGCAAGACGGGGCAAGAGCATGATCCTAACCATCTCACAGCGGGAAGCGGCAGTCCAGATCGGGCCGCTTCGGGTTCCGATCCAAATCAGTTAGTAGGTCAGTCGGGCAATCCAGCCGCGCGCAAACCCTCGACATATCTGACGACGTCTTGCGGTCGGTGGTACGGCCCCAATTCGTCCTTGAGATTGGAAATGCGCAGCTGGGGGTCGAGCTTCTGCAGACGCTCCCGCGCGCTTTTGGCGTCTTCCGGGCGCCCGGCGAGTGCATAGCTCGCGGCGGCAATGCGCAGCGCAGTCTGGTAGTCGGGCCACTCGCGCAATGCCATCGCCGCCCAGGACGAGGCTTCGTCGTACCGGCCGGCAAAGAAATGGGCATGAGCGGTTGTCGTTCGCGTCCTGTTGGTCAGCGGATCGAGAGGGCTCAGGCGCGTTGCTCTCGCGAGGTGCTCGATCGCCACGTCCGGCTGGCCGAGCCACACCCGGACCCAGCCGCTGACGATCCACGCGGTCGCCAGGTTCGGGTTGAGCAGAACCGCCCGGTCGATAAAGGCTACCCCGGTGTCGAGCTCGCCGGCGACATAGGCGAGCGCAAAACCGCCGCAACTCAGCGCCACTGCGTCATCCTTGTCCAACTCTACTGCCCGGCGAGCCAACCGCACGGTCTCTGCGATCTCCTCCTCTCGGTCAGCCATCCAGCCGTTGGTCTTGCGATGGCAGTAGCAGTACGCGGCCATCCCATAAGCGGAAGCAAAATCGGGGTCGAGTTCGATCGCCCGGTAGAAAAGCTGCAATGCGTCCTTGTGACCTTGCACGCTGCCCTCGTGGAGAGCCGCTCTCCCCCGCAGAAAGTAGTCGTAGGCGCCCAGGCTCTCGGTCGGTTTTCGCTTGATGCGGTCGATCTCGGCCTGTTCCAGCGCCGGCGAGATCGCCCCCACAACACTCGAAGTCACCTGGTCCTGGAGATCGAAGATGTCCTCGGGCGTACCGTCGAAGCGGTCCGCCCAGAGATGGGCTGCGCTCTCGGCCTCGATCAGCTGCCCGGTAATGCGCACCCGATTGGCCGCCTTGCGGACGCTGCCTTCGAGCAGATAGCGGACGCCGAGCTCGCGGCCGACCTGTCGGACGTCGACAGCGCGTCCTTTGTAGGTGAAGGCGGAATTGCGGGAGATCACAAACAGCGACCGGAAACGCGACAGGGCCGTCGTGATCTCCTCGACGATGCCGTCGGAAAAATATTCCTGCTCGGGATCGGCGCTGAGATTTTGGAACGGCAGCACGACAATCGACGGCGTTTCGGGAACCGGCGGCGGATCGGGCAATGGCCGCGCCTCGGCCCGCATCCTGCCGTCGCTATCGACCGATAAATGCTCGACAACAGGTCGGCCAGGACCGCGCCGATCATCGCGGATCCGGCGCATGAGCGCATCCGTCTCCGGCTCCGGCCGAGTTTCCAGTTCGCGCGCGAGGGTCTCGCGCAGTTGCTCGTATTGCCGAAGAGCGGCGGCGTGCCGGCCCTGAGCGGCATAAAGTTCCATCAGCGCTCGATGCGCGGGCTCGTGTACCGGATCGACCGCAAGAATGCGCAAAGCCCAGCGGATCGCCGGCTCGACCCCGATTGCTGCGGCGCGCTCCATCAGGCGCAGGAAAAGCTGCACCGCATGCTCGCGCAGCCGCTCGCGTTCGCCGGTCAGCCAGTCGTCGAAGTCGCGGTCCCGCAGCGAAAAGCCATCCAGCAGGTCAGCCCGGTATAGCCCGGCGGCCCGCTCCAGCGCCGCTGGCGCATCCTCCGCGATTGCCGCCTCGAAGTCGGCAAGGTCGGTTTCAACCATTCCCGCCGAGAAGCCGATCGAGCCGGGATCTGCTTCCAGAAAGGGCGCTGGGCGGCGAGTGGCGGCCAGCAGCTGACGCAGATTGCCGCGGGCCTGCGCATCCGGCATGTTCTCCCACAACAATCCAGCGACTCGGTCGCGCGACATCCGCTGCGCGGGCGCCGCGGCAAGGAGCGCAAGCAGGGCAATAGACTTCCGGGCGCCGAGCGCGACCTCCTGCCCATCCGGAGCGCGCAACTCGAACCGGCCCAGAATATTCACGCGCCAGCGGTCCATCCTGCCCACCGCGACGCCGGCCCGGCGTAAGGAAAACGTATCGGGCTAGCCGCGACCGATTTAGCGATTTCTTTACGCGTCGTCAAACGAGCGTCAATCGCCCGAGTGCAACAAAGCGTCCGGCAAGCAGGAGGGACGCGCCATGCGCATGATGCCACCGAAGAGGACGGTCTTGAAAGCCGTCGCACTCGCCACCGGGATTGGGCTCGCCATGCTTTCCTATCCCGTCCATGCCGCGCCGGCGAGTGGCGGCGGCACGGTTCAGGGGCTCTACGACGCACTGCTCGGCACGATGAAGAACGGCCGCATCCTCGGGCAGAGCGGGCGGTTCATGCAGATCGAGCCGGTCATCCGCCGGACCTTCGACATCCCGTCGATGACCCGCTTGTCGGTCGGCTCGTCATACTGGGCTGGGCTGAGCGAGGCGCAGCGCCGGCAACTCACCGAGAGCTTCGGCCGCTATATATCGGCAATCTATGCCGACCGCTTCGACAGCTATGCCGGACAAAAGCTGCAGGTCACCGGCGAGCAGCCAAATCCGGCCGGCGTCATCGTCAAGAGCCAGATCGTCAAGGCCAATGGCGAGCCGGTCAAGGTCGACTACATGATGCGCCGCAATGGCGATGGCTGGCTGATTTCCGACGTCTACCTCGACGGCGCGATCAGCGAGGTGGCGACCCGCCGTTCCGAATTCGCCGCAATCCTCAAGAACGATGGCATCGACGGCCTGATCGCCGCCCTCAACCGCAAGGCCGACATGCTAACCGGGACCATGGCGAAGGCCTATTGATCCAGCAGAAGTCGCCAGCGGGTCCCCCTTGCGGCATCGGCGGCAGATTGCGATTCTGCCGGCGATTGCTGCGCGCAAAGGGGGACGGTATGACCAGATCGGTTGACGTCGAGACCGTCAGGATCGCCGCATCATGAGGACGATCCGCACGGCGACGCTCGATATCGCCTACGAGGAGAGCGGCCCGGCAGCAGGCCGGCCGGTCATTCTGCTGCATGGTTTTCCCGACGACGTGCACGCTTATGACGGGGTCGCGCCTCCTCTCGCAGCGCGCGGCTGGCGCGTGTTCGTGCCCTACCTTCGCGGGTACGGGCCGACCCGGTTTCTCGATGCCGTGACACCGCGATCGGGGCAACAGGCGGCGCTCGGCCGCGATCTCGCCGATTTCATGGACGCGCTCGGGTTGGAACGAGCCGTTCTCGCCGGATACGATTGGGGCGGGCGCGCCGCCTGTGTCGTCGCGGCATTGTGGCCGCAGCGCGCCGCCGGATTGGTCACAGTTGGCGGCTACAACATCCAGAATATCGCCGAGGCCGCAAAACCGGCTGCGCCTGCGACCGAGTACCGCCGTTGGTACCAATGGTACTTCCACACCGAGCGCGGGCGCGCGGGTTTGGCGGCGAACCGGGGCCCGCTGTGCCGGCTGCTCTGGGAATTGTGGTCGCCCAATTACCGCTTTGACGATGCGACTTACGAAAAAACCGCAACCTCATTCGACAATCCCGATTTCGTCGAGGTGGTGATCCAATCCTACCGTCACCGTTACGGCGTCGCGCCGGGCGACCCGACGCTCGATGAGGTCGAAGCGCAGCTCGCGCGCCAATCCCCGATCACCGTGCCGACAGTCGCTCTGCAGGGTGAAGCCGATGGCGTTTCCCCACCGGACCGGACAGAGCGCGCCGCCCGCCATTTTACCGGCCCTTATCAGAGCCGCATCATACCAAGCGCCGGCCACTTTCTGCCGCGCGAGGCGCCGGAGGCGGTCGTCCAGGCGATCGGTGAGCTTTAGCTCGCCTATCGCCCCCGGTTACCGCAACGTGTTGTGAATCAGGTAATCGGCGTAGTCGGCCGGTTTCAGCTTGAGCTCGATGCGGTCGCTCTGACCTGCCAGTGCCCGCGTCACGATGATGTGGTTCTCGACCCGGGCGGGCGTGAGCCGAAACACGCCGGCCGCTCCCTTCAGCTTGGGGTAGAGGTTCGGATCGATCATTTTTTCCTTGCGGCCGAGCCGATCGAGTGCTTCCGCCTCGCTTAGATCTTCGACCGCCTTCTTGCGCACGATCGTCCAATCGGTTTCGCCGGCCCAGCCCGCGGCGGCCAGCGCCTTTGGATCGTCCTCGGCCACCCCGACCTTGTAGATATTCTTGCCGAGCCCGACGTCGGACGCCCAGCGGCCGAGCTTGGAACTTCGGGCAACATAAAGAATCGGCATATTCTCCCCTCCGAGTGACATCGTGAAGGGAATAGCGGCAAACGGTGAGCCGTTACATCGGCGTCTTCGCCCCCGAAGTCAAAAAGCCGGAATGTGCCGATGCCGCTATTGATTGGAGCCGCTACCGCCGCGACCACGCTGCTGAGCATGGCCTTGGGCCAGATCAGCACCGGTTTCGAAGCATTCGGCGTTCTCCTCGCCGCGATCGTTGTGATGACGCTGCGGGAGGAGTAATCCGCGCGAGGAAAACTGGTGCATAGAATGCGCCAGTTCGTCGCAGCCGGCAGAATACCTCGCTCCGCCAAGGTGTTTCCGCCTCCGAGCGCTATCCGTTTACGCCGTTACCAAGTGGACACATAGAATTACGCTCTGTTAAACTTCCGCTCCGAGCCTGGGCCAAGGCAAGGGGGCGGGGGCATCAGGAATGCGGCAGTGGTCGATCGCGGCGGTGTGGGGGCTCGTTCTCGGTTTCGTGGCACTGAGTGGCGCTCCGGCGGGAGCAGTCGGGCTCGACCCGGCCTTTAGCGAGGCCCTGGCCGGCCCGGATAAAGCGATCGGCGCGGTGATCTGGAACCATGGCCGTTCGATCAATACGGAGGATTCCGATTCGCCGACACCGCCTTACTTGAGGGTGCTGCGCGATGCGGGCTGGGACGTCCTGCGCTTCGATCGGTTGCGCGATGGCGATACCCTGACGGCCAGTACACGCCGGCTGGTCGAGCTGGTGGGTCAGCTGAAGCACAAGGGCTATCGTCGCATTGTACTTGCTGGCCAATCATTTGGTGCGTTCCTCGCGTTGACGGCGGCGGACTCCTCCGAGGATGTCGACGCGGTCGTCGCAACAGCTCCCGCCGCTTTCGGCAATTTCGACGAGTTTTATGATTCGTGGCGGCTCAATGCGACGCGGCTCTATCCGCTGCTCGAGCGGATCAAACGGGCGCGCGTCATGCTCTTTTATTTCCACGGTGATGATTTCGACCCGGGCGGACGCGGCGAGCATTCGCGCGCGATTCTCGCCGGCCGTCAAATCGGTTACAGCGTCATCGACCAGCCGGCCTTCCTCGCCGGGCATTGGGCGTCGTCGACCGGTTTGTTCCTGCGCCGGTTCGGCAGCTGCATCCGCGATTTTCTCGACGCGGAGAAGATCGAAGGCGAGCGGGTTTGCGAGCCAGCTTGGGGAGAATCACCAAGCCCCGAAATGCGCCTGCCGGACGAGCTCGTCCATCCGCGGGCTGCCTCGCGCGCTACCGCCGCCGTGGCCGGCGGTTCGGCGCCGGCAGGTCCCGTACCCGGCGGCGGCACCAATGGACGGCAGTCATGGTACGGATTTTACCCGAACGGGCGTGAGGTGCTTCTCGCCATCGAGGAGACGCACGGCACCGAGGTATCAGCCGTCTACGCTATCGGGCCCGGGATCGACGAGAACGAGCCGGCGGAATGGAGCCGCCGCAAGGGCCGCCTCGTCGACGACGAGTTCATCTTCGAGGAAAACGGCAAGAGCACCCTGCATTTTCGGCCGCGCGGCGACCGCGGTTTGAGCGCAACCTGGACCTCGCCCGATGGCCAAACCTCGATGGAAGCAGGTCTGCGACGCCTCGACCTGCAGCATTTCACCCGCCACGCTGACGCGCGGTAGCCCTCAGCCCCAATAGCGGCCGCTGCTGCCGATCGCGACGACGATCAGGCCGAGCACGAGGTTGATCGTCACGATCGTGCGGATCTGGCCGAGCTGGCGGCCGCCCTCGGCCCAATCTTCCCGACCGACCGCCAGGCGAAAACGACGCCAGGGCGCGAAATAGAGGTGGAAGAACAGCAGCATCATCAGAATGCCGATCCCCTGCATCAGGTTCACGTGCAGCCCGACCTTGCCGAAGCCGCCGAAAACCGCGAACACCAGCAGATAGCCGCTCCCCAATAGCAGGACGATCGCGGCGATCACCCAGGCGAAGAAGCGGCCGAGAACGCGCGACCAGAGCAGAAGCCGCGGCCTCGGATCGAGCGGCCCGGCGGCCGGCCGCAATACCTGATGGGCGAAGAACATGCCGCCGACCCAAACGACGGCTGAAAGCGCGTGCAGGATCAGCGCAGCCGTCGCGAGCGCGCTCGTCCCTGCCATTCCTCAACTGCCGTAGGCGGGACTCTTGCGAGCGAGGCCGCCGAACAGGTCGAGCATGCGACCGCGCCATGCGGCGACCGGATCATCGGCGGCGAGAAGCTCATAGTCGCTGATGGCGCGGGCCCATTGGAAGGCGCCGAAGACGATGTAATCGGCATAGGCCGGCGCTGTACCGCCGAGGAAATCCTGGCGCTCCACGGTGCGGCGCAGCGGCGTCAGGCTTTCGCGGAAACCCGGCAGCCGTGCGTCGCGGTCGCTGACTACCTCTTCGAGCTTTCTGCCAAACCGCTCCTCGCGCGATTTGCGGAAATAGGCTTGGTCGTCAGGCCCAACGTGGCGATGGATATCGAGGACGACAAAGCCGATGAGCCCGGGTTGAAGCACGGTCTCGGTCCAATTTTGTACGAACCGGGTCAATGCATGTCCGGCTTCGCGGGGGAAAAGCGAGGGACGATCCGGGTAGCGGTTTTCGAGATACTCGGCGATCGTCGAAGAATCGTGCACCACCTGGCTGCCGTCGACGATGACCGGCACTCGGCCGCCATTCGGCTGCGGCAACTTGTCCTTTTCGGTAAAGCGCCACGGTACGGTCTCGACTTGGAGGCCTTTGTGCGCGAGCGCCATTCGAGTGCGCCAGCAGAACGGGCTGAAGCGCCGGTCCGCCTCGACGCCCGCCAGGTCATAAAGGGTAATGGCCATGGTTTCCTCCAACGATGCTGGGATGTTGGTCGCCACTATGACCCCCGACCCGCCCGCGCGAAAAGGCCGAGCTGTCATTCTCTGAGCGCCCTGCAAGGGTGACAGATCACGATCCGGGGCCATATACGCGGCAACCGCCGGCCCGCTTAGAGAAAGCTTTTGCCTGCTCTCGTCATCTTCGATTGCGATGGTGTGCTGATCGACAGCGAGATCATTTTCGGCCGGGTTCTCGGCCAATGTCTGATCGCCGCCGAGTTTCCGATCACGATGGACGAGGCAATGGTGCTCGGTTTTGGCAAGAACCGCATCACCTTGACCGCCGAGATCGAGGCCCGCTTCGGGCGTACGCTGCCGGACAGGTTCTTCGAGACTTTCCGGGCCCATGTCGATGTCGCGTTCGCAGACGAGCTCACCGCAATACCGGGCATCGAAGAGCTGCTCGCCGCACTGCCGGCGCCGCGCTGCGTCGCTTCGAACAGCCACCTCGATCGGGTTCGTCACGCGCTGGCGGTAACCCGGTTGCTGCCGCTCTTCGAACCACACGTCTTCAGCGCCTCGCAAGTCGAGCGGGGAAAGCCCGCTCCCGACCTCTTCCTGTTCGCAGCCCGGCAGTTCGATGTGGCGCGCGAGCACTGCATCGTCGTAGAAGACAGCACCGTCGGCGTCGCGGCCGCCGTCGCGGCCGGCATGCCGGCCGTGGGATTTTGCGGCGGCGCTCATTGCCCCGCCGGCCATGCTGATCGCCTGATTGCTGCCGGCTGTTCGCGCGTCTTCGCGGGAATGCCCGATCTCGCGGACTTTTTGTGCGGGGCGGAATGCGAATAATACAGATCTCCGACACGCATCTGAGCCGCGGCAAGCCGCATTTCGCCAACAATTGGCCGCCGCTTGCGGCGTGGATCGCGACACAGAACCCCGATCTCGTCATCCATACCGGGGACGTCACCATCGACGGCGCCGATGTCGAGGAAGACCTGCAGCACGCCGCCGAGCTGATGCGCTCCCTCGGTGTGCGCGTTCGCGCGGTTCCCGGCAATCACGATGTCGGCGATGCCGGACACCCGCGTCAGCCGGTCACCGATGAGAGGCTGGCGCGCTGGCGGAACTATTTCGGCCCGGACCGGTGGATCGAGGATGTCGAGGGTGTTCGCTTGGTTGGCCTCGACGCCATGCTGCTCGGCAGCGGGAATCGCGAGGAGGCCGCGCAAGCAACCTGGCTCGACGCGGTAATGGAGAGTGCCGGGGATCGGCAAATCGCTTGGTTTCTCCATCGGCCAATGTTTCTCGACAGCCCCGAGGAAGCGGACACCGGATACTGGTCGGTGAAGCCGCAGCCGCGCGCTCGGCTGATCGAACTGGTGCGGCGGCATTCGGTTACCCTGGTCGCCAGCGGTCATCTGCATAAGGCGCATCAAACCGTCCGCGACGGCACCCGTTACGTATGGGCGCCGGCTTCGAGCTTTCTGGTAGGCCCCGAGATCCAGCCGCCGATGCCAGGCGAAAAGCGGCTTGGGGCCGTTCTCTACGAGGTCGACGGTACCGCGCTGGAGCCCAGCATCGTCGATGTTCCGGGGCTCGCGCCTTATTGGATCGACGACGTCATCGAGGAAGTCTATCCGCGCCCGCCCGCGAACAGCGCCGCGCCCGGCTGAAATCTTTTTTCTTTGTATCGGTTTCGGTCTGGGTGCATCCTCGATCCACGACAGGAAGGAGCACCGAGATGGCGGAAATACTGGGTCTGGGCGTAACCCATTGGCCGACACTGTGCCTGCCCAACGAAGGGCTGACCAGCGTGTTCAAGCGGACCCTGACCGCTCCAAATGTCGAGGCCCGATACAAGGACCCCGCGAACTGGCCGGACGAATTGATTGCCGAGCTCGGCAATGATGACGGGTTGTCGGCGGCAAATCGCTGCGGCGAGCGCTTTGGCAACGACTTCCGCGCGATCCGCAAGATATTGGACGACTTCAATCCGGATCTTGTTGTCGTCTGGGGCGACGACCAATACGAGAATTTCCGCGAGGACATCATCCCGGCCTTTTGCCTGCTCGGCTACGACGCAAATTTCGACCTCCAGCCGTGGCATACCAATGGCCACGGGGGAAACGGCGGCAAGCCCAACCGCTGGGGCGAGCCGGGAGACTGGCGGTTACCGTTGCACGGGCACCGCGAGGCGGCGAAATACCTCGCCACCGGACTGATCGAGCGCGGGATTGACATGGCCTACGCCTACAAGCCGTTGCACGATCCGATGGCCCACGCCTTCACCAATACCTTTCTATATCTCGACTGGGACCGGAAGGGGTTCCCGTACCCGGTGATCCCGTTCGCGGTCAATTGCTATGGGCGAAACTTGCTGCACGCCAAGGGAGGTCTTGCGCACCTCTTTCAGCCGCCGCGGCCGGCCGACGAAGCCGAAGATCCGCCCTCGCCGCCGCCTTGGCGCTGCATGCAGGTCGGCGCCGCCGTCGCGGAGGTGATCGCCGCGTCGCCGTACCGGGCCGCGCTTATTGCGTCGTCGAGCTGGTCGCATGCCTTTCTGTCCCCGAAGAACGGGTATTTGTGGCCCGACCACGAAGGCGACCGCCTGCTGTTCGACGCGGTTTCCCGGGCCGATTACGGCACTTGGCGGAAGCGATCGCTGGCGGAGATGGAATATGCCGGCCAGCACGAGATGCTGAACTGGATGGCGTTGATTGGCGCAATGGAGGCTCTCGACCGCCGTCCGGTAATCCAGGACTACATGGAGACCTATATCCTGGCGTCGGACAAATGCTTCCTGTCCTTCCCGCCGTGAACCCGCCGGCCGAACCGGCCTGAGGGGAGACGCAGAAGCAACTCGGGCAGTGTCGGCGTGGCATCCCGCAGGTCATACCGATGATCGGGCGCCTGATCGGCTGGATTTTTTTCCTCGCCGGGTTGGCGGTACTGGCTCGCGACGCGTTCGTTTGGATCGAGACTAAGCAGTGGGCGCCGATCACCCTCGGCCAGCTGTGGTACGACCTCAACCGTTCGAGCCTCAACCTCGTCCAGGCGGTGGTGCAGCGCTACATCCATCCGTTTCTATGGGACCCGATCATCGTCACGGTCCTCCTATGGTGGGCGTTTGCGGTGCTGATGGTGCTGGGCCTGCTGATCCTTTCCCTCTCGGGCAGGCGGACGCGAGCCCCCACCCCCGTCAGCCGTCGCCCATCTTCAGGGCGGCGATGAAGGCGGATTGCGGGATCTCGACCTTGCCGAACTGGCGCATCCGCTTTTTGCCCTCCTTCTGCTTTTCGAGGAGCTTGCGTTTGCGCGTCACGTCGCCGCCATAGCATTTTGCGAGCACGTCCTTGCGCAAAGCCTTGACGGTCTCGCGCGCGATGATCCTGCCGCCGATCGCCGCCTGGATTGCGACGGCGAAGAGCTGTCGCGGGATCAGGTCCTTCAACCTTTCGCACAATGCGCGGCCGCGCCGTTCGGCCTGGCTCCGGTGGACGATGATCGACAATGCATCGACCGGCTCGCCGTTGACCAGAATGTTCATCAGCACGAGGTCGCCCTCGCTGTAGCCGTCGAGCTGATAGTCGAAGCTGGCATAGCCGCGGCTTACCGATTTCAAACGGTCGTAAAAGTCGAACACGACCTCGTTCAACGGCAGGCGATAGACCAGCATCGCCCGGTTGCCGGCATAGGTCAGGTCGGCCTGCACGCCGCGGCGCTCTTCGCACAAGGCGAGGATCGGCCCGAGATAGGCGTCGGGGACGAGGATCGTCGCCTTGATCCACGGCTCCTCGATATGATCGATGCGAACCGGATCGGGCATGTCGGCCGGGTTATGCAATGTACGCACCCCGCCATTGGTCAGATGCACCCGGTAGACGACGGAGGGGGCGGTAGCGAGCAGGTCGAGGTCGAACTCGCGAGCGAGGCGCTCCTGGATGATCTCCAGATGCAAGAGCCCCAAAAACCCGCAGCGGAAGCCAAAACCGAGAGCCACCGAGGTCTCGGGCTCGTATTCGAAGCTTGCATCGTTGAGCCGGAGCTTCGCGAGGCTGTCGCGCAGCCGTTCGTAATCGGCCGCGTCGGTCGGGAAGAGGCCGCAGAAGACGACCGGCTGCACCGGCTTGAAGCCGGGCAATGGCGCCGCCGCCGGCCGGCGGTCCTCGGTGATCGTATCGCCGACCCGGCAGTCGGCGACAGTCTTGATGCCGGCGGTGATGAACCCGATCTCGCCCGGCCCCAACGCCTCGACCGCCACGCCCTTCGGGGTGAACACCCCGACCCGCTCGATCGAGTGCACCGCGCCGGTCGCCATCAGCCGGATCTTCTGCCCCGAAACCAGCACCCCGTCCTTGACCCGGACCAGGATCACGACGCCGAGATAGGGGTCGTACCAGCTGTCGACCAAGAGCGCCTTGAGCGGCGCCTCGGCGTCGCCGGTGGGCGGCGGCAGGCGCGTCACGAGCGCTTCGAGCACTTGGTCGATATTGAGCCCGGTCTTGGCCGAGATGAGGAGCGCCTCCGAGGCGTCGAGGCCGATCACATCCTCGATCTGCTCCTGGACCCGCTCGGGCTCGGCCGCAGGCAGGTCGATCTTGTTCAGCACCGGCACGATCTCGTGCCCGGCTCCGACCGCTTGGTAAACGTTGGCGAGGGTCTGCGCCTCGACCCCCTGGCTCGCATCGACCACGAGCAGCGAGCCCTCGCAGGCCGCCAGTGACCGGCTGACCTCATACGAGAAATCGACGTGGCCCGGCGTGTCCATCAGATTGAGGACATAGGTCTGCCCGTCCCGGGCGCGGTATTCGAGGCGGACGGTCTGCGCCTTGATCGTGATGCCGCGCTCGCGCTCCAGCTCCATATTGTCGAGCACCTGCTCGCGCATCTCGCGCGCCTCGAGCCCGCCGCAAGCCTGGATAAGCCGATCCGCAAGGGTCGACTTGCCGTGGTCGATATGCGCGATGATCGCGAAATTGCGGATTTGGGCGAGGGGCGTCATCCGAGGCGAACATAGGGGTGCGACCCCTGACTATCAACGCGCGAGCCCTTTGCCCGACGGTTCTCGCGACTAGCCCCGTGGGCTCGCGTCCTCCAGTTCGCTGGCCGAGACCGCGTGCAGCAGCCCCCGCAGCTCCGAGCTGCGCTGTTCTCCGAATACCGCCTCGAACCCGGCCTGGGCTTTCACCCAGCCTTCGATGGCGGTCCGGAGCCGCTCGGCCCCGGTGTCGGTCAGGCGAGTTTCCCGGCTCCGGCGGTCGGTGCGCCCCTTGACGACGGCCACGAGCCCCTCACGCTCGAGCGGCTGCAGATTGCGGCCGAGCGTCGTGCGGTCCATGACGAGGTCGGCGGCTAGTGCGCTGATCGTCATCGGCCCGAGGCGTTGCAGTCTCGCCAGGATCGAGAACTGCGTCGCGCGCAGTCCGGCCGGGGCCAGAAACTGGTCATAAAATTGCGTCACATGCCGGGCGGCCTGGCGCAGCGCCAGACAATTGCAGAGCTCGGACTTCAGTCTCGTGTCGGCGGGCATCGATCCTCGATCTTGACAAAGTGCATACGCACTTACAATTAGGTGCATGCGCACGCATGTCAACCGCGCGGCACCGAAGCGGAGCCAATTCCATGTCCTTGGGTGAGGCGGCGCTGCCGGATGCCGTCGTATCTCCGGTCGCGATCGCATCTGCGCCGACCGCGGCCCGCTTTGATCCCCGCACCCGCCTGCTGCTGGAAGCGCCGATCGGGACCACGCTCCTGAAATTGGCCGCCCCGAACGTCCTCGTCATGTTCGTGCAAGCGTCGGTCGGTCTGATCGAGACCTATTTCGTCAGCTGGCTCGGCACCGATGCGCTGGCCGGCGTCGCGCTGGTCTTCCCCATGGTCATGCTGATGCAGATGATGTCGGCCGGCGCGGTTGGCGGCGGCATATCATCGGCGGTTGCCCGAGCCCTCGGCGGCGGGCGCAGCGCCGATGCCAATGCGCTGGCGCTGCATGCGCTCGTCATCGCCGTCATCTTCGGGCTTTTCTTCATGCTCTCAGTACTGGGTGGGGGGCCCTGGCTCTACGGTGCGATGGGCGGCAATGACGCTTCGCTCAGGGCGGCGCTGACCTACTCCAATGTAGTCTTTTCGGGCGCCGTCCTGCTGTGGATCTTCAACTCGCTCGCCAATGTGATCCGCGGCACCGGCAACATGGCGGTCCCGGCGCTCGTCACCTGCGCCGGGGTCATCGTGCTGCTGCCGCTGTCGCCTTGCCTGATCCTCGGCTGGGGCCCCTTCCCGCGGCTGGGTGTCGCCGGCGGCGCCGTGGCGGTGATTGCCTATTACGCGATCGGCAGCGCGGCTCTTGCGGTCTATCTCCGGTCGCGGCGCTCGGTCCTGCGGCCCTCGTTTCGCAAATTCCGGCTCCAGTGGCGGCTGTTCCGCGACATCCTGCGCGTCGGCGGCGTCGCCGCGTTGATCACGCTCCAGACAAATCTGATCATCGTGATTGCGACCGCCCTCGTCGGACGGTTCGGGCCGGCCGCGATCGCCGGCTACGGGGTGGGCTCGCGCCTCGAATATCTGCTGGTCCCGATCGTCTTCGGGCTCGGCGGGCCGCTCGTCGCGATGGTAGGCACGAATATCGGCGCGGGGCGGCGCCAGCGCGCGCTGCGCATCGCGTGGATCGGCGCTGCAGCCGCCGCCCTCATCACCGAGGCGATCGGGCTGACGGCAGCCGCTTTCCCGCACCTGTGGCTCTCGCTGTTCGACACCGATCCGGCCATGCTCGACGCCGGCTCGCGTTACCTACATGCAGTCGGCCCGTTTTACGGCCTGTTCGGTCTCGGCATGGCGCTCTACTTCGCCTCCCAGGGCGTCGGCCGGCTGCGCTGGCCGTTCGTCGCGAATTTCACGCGGCTCGTCATTGCCGGCGGCGGGGGCTGGCTGGCGCTGCGCTTAACCGGGGAAATATCCGACGTCTTTCTCGTGCTCGGCGCGGCATTGGCCGCCTTCGGGCTGATCAACGCCGCGGCAGTGGCCGGAGGCGCATGGTTCGATCGACCCGCCGCACCACGGCATGTTGCGCTCCTGTACGGGAACACGCCTGAATGACCGAGCGCTATCTTGACGACTTCACCGTGGGCCAAACCTTTGGCTCCGGGACACTGCGGGTCGACGCGGACCGGATCAAAGCGTTTGCCGCCGAGTTCGATCCGCAGCCCTTCCATCTCGATGAGGCGGCGGCACAAGGCTCGGTGTTTCGCGGCCTGGCGGCAAGCGGCTGGCACACCGCCGCACTGACGATGCGGCTCTTGGTTCAGAGTGAGCTCAGCCCGGCCGGCGGCATTGCCGGCGGCGGCTGCGACGAGCTCCGCTGGCCCCGGCCGGTGCGGCCGGGCGACACATTGCATGTCGAGAGCGAAATTCTCGATGTGCGCCCCTCGCAATCGCGCCCGGGGCAAGGCCTCCTCAAGGTGCGCACGACGACATTCAACCAGAATAGCGAGCCCGTGCAGATCCTGATCGCCAACCTCGTCGTGCCGCGGCGCGCGGTGTAGCCCCGCTCGTCGGCCGACTATCCCTGCTTCGAACTTTCGAAGCGAAGGCGTGTTCATAGCGAACAACCATGCACAGACCAACCATTTCAACCGCGCCTCAGCGGAGGCACCGGAGGTTCGACATGCGGCTTCGCCGTCGTAAGATTAACGGCGGTGCCAAGTGACCGGGCGGCCCGATGAGCTTCCGTCGATTCCGGAGGCAATCCAAGCTCGGCTCGCACACCCGACGGTCCGCCTGTCGGGACCGGTGGGGCACCCCATGGTCGCCAGCTTTTTCGATCAGCTTCTCCCTGTATTGGAGGTCGAGGGCTCGATCCTGATCGAGCTTTTCACCGACGGCGGCGACGCCGAGATCGGCCGGCGCCTCGCCGAGGAAGTGCGGTTGCTGCGGCAGGCGCATGCTCGGGATATCTGGTTTTTGGGCAAGACCCTCGTCGCCTCGGCGGGGGTGACGGTGATGGCGGCGTTTCCCAAGGAGAAACGGTGGTTGACCCGTGATGCGGCGCTGCTCATCCATGGCCGCAGGATGGTCAAGGATCTGCACCTCGAAGGCCCACTGGGCAGTTGCCGGCGGGTGCTCGAAGAAATGATCGCCGACATCGACCACGGGCTCCGTCTCGAGGAACAGGGGTTTGCCGAGCTGATCGACGGCACAAACGTGGACGCGGAAGAGATCGCTCGCCGCGCCTATGGCGGCTGGTATCTGTCCGCCGAGGAGGCTTTGAACAGAGGTCTCGTCGCGGGTCTCGTCTAGCGAGCGCCAGCCAGGGAGCGGCAGATCAGCTCTCGAAAGCCTTTCTGAGCTTGGCGGCCAGATCCGAATAGGTGAAAGGTTTGAAGACAACCTCGACGCCGGGATCGAGCCGTCCGTGATGTACGATGGCGTTGCGGGCATATCCCGTCGTGAACAGGACTTTGATGCCCGGCCGCCTGAGGATCGCCTCATCAGCGAGCTGGCGGCCGTTCATGCCGCCCGGCAGTCCCACGTCGGTGAACAGAAGACGAAGCTCGGGATGAGCGTCCAGCACTTGGAGAGCCGCGAAACCGTCAGGGGCGCTTATGACTTGGTATCCGAGATCGCTCACCATCTCGACCGTGTAGGTCCGCACATCCGGATCGTCTTCGACGACCAGCACAGTTTCGCCCTGCCGCGCCCGGGGAAGAACGAGCGGCTCCGATGACAGCTCCAGAAGCGCCCCATTCCCGCGGTGTCGAGGAAGATAGAGCTTCACGCAGGTGCCTTGTCCCACCTCGCTGTAAATTTTGACATGCCCCCCCGACTGCTTGACAAAGCCGTAGACCTGGGAGAGGCCCAATCCGGTCCCCTGACCTATTTCTTTTGTCGTAAAAAACGGCTCGAACGCCTTCCCGACGACATCCTGGGGCATTCCCTCTCCAGTGTCCGTCACGAGTATGCCGACGTACTGGCCGGGAGTGACGTCGGCATGCATCGAGCAATAAGCATCGTCGAGATAGCAGTTGGCAGTCTCGATGGTCAGTTTTCCGCCATCCGGCATCGCATCGCGCGCATTGACGGCCAAGTTGATCAGCGCGTTTTCGAGCTGGTTTGCATCGGCAAAGATGTTCCAGAGCCCGCCCGCCAAAACGGTTTCGATCGCGACCGCTTCTCCAAGTGCTCGCCGCAAGAGATCGGACATGCCGGTGACCAGCTTGTTGGGCGAAACTACCTCCGGCGCGAGCGGCTGGCGCCGCGCGAACACGAGCAGACGCTGTGTCAGCTCGGCGCCGCGGAAAGCGCCCCTCAGGGCGGCCGCGATCAGGCGATGAAATTCGTGGTCCGGCGGGAGCCGCCGCTGCATGGTCTCGATGTTGCCCATGATGACCGTCAGCAAATTGTTGAAGTCGTGGGCTATACCGCCGGTCAGCTGACCAATCGCCTCCAATTTCTGCGCCTGACGCAATGCGTCTTCCATTTGCTGCCGGTTTTTAACCTCCTCGGCGACGCGTTCCTCGAGCGTCTCGTTGATCCGTTGCAGCTCCTTTTCGGCGCGCCGGCGCGCCGTCAGCTCCCTCTGGCTTGCTTCAAAGAGCTGCGCGTTGTCGATCGCGATTGCCGCTTGCGCCGCAATGCCGGTCACGATCCGCTCGTCACGCTGGGTGAAAACGCCCGGCTCCGAGTGACCGAAAAAAAGCCCGCCGATCACCTCGCCAGAGCGGGAGACCACGGGTATCGCCAAATAGCTGCGCACGGGCAAGTGGCCGGGAGGCATGCCGTGATAAGGCGGGTTCTGCCCGTAGCGAGGATCAGCAAAAATGTCGTCCGACCGGACCGCGCCCTCTCCGCGAAACGTCGGCTCGAACACCGGCGTGTTGCGCGGCATCGGGAAGTTCGCAAAAGCTTCGCGCGGCGCGCCTGAAAGCGAGTGCAGCGTGTACGCCTCGCCATTCTCGTCGATCACATTGTAAAAGAAAGCGCCGAACTGAGCCCTGGTGAGTTCGACTGCGGCTTCGGTAACGGTCTGGACGAGCCGCTCCAGGCTGAGTTCCGCCGCCAGGGCCGTGCCGGTGCGGTTGAGCACCTCCAACGTGCGCGCCTCTTCGCGAAGTTCGGCAATACGGGCTTCGAGAGTTTCGTTGAGCGCCAGCAGCCGGGCTTCCAGCGCCTTGCGCTCGCTGATCTCGTAATAGACGCCGGACACCCAACCGGCGCGGCCGTTGCCACCCTTCCGGGCTTCGCCTTTGCCCGCGATCCAGTGGACGCTGCCGTCGGGGTGCCTTACCCGGAATTCGCTGTAATAGGCGCCCGATTGCACTGCGCGCTCGATCGCCGCGTGCAGTTTTGGCACATCGTCGATAAAAATTGCGCGCTCCCACTCGGAAAATGAGGTCTTTGGAATCTCAGGATCGAAGCCAAAGAGAACCGCTACATAGGGTGTCCACTGCCACTCATTTGTCGCCAAATCCCATTCGAACCAGCCGATCCCGCTGGCGATTTGCGCCAAACGAAACCGCTCCTCGGTCTGGCGGAGCCGGTTCTCGATATGCCGGCGGCTGTATTCGACCTCGTCCATTGGCCAGCCGCTTATGCTGTGCCGCCCAAAATCGACTTCGCTTCGGCCATGGCACGCATCTTTCCAAACGCGATATGCCGGGGAAGGTGATTGAACCCGCACGAGCTGGTGATGATGGTCTGCTCCGGCGCGAGCCACGAGTGCGCTCTAATGCGTTCGGCTATTTGGGCGGCGGTCTCGATGTTGGGCGCCTGCACATCGACCGCGCCGACCCCCAGCTGCTGGCCGCCGAGAAGGCCTTCGAAGTGGCCGGTCATGTCGTGTTCGATCAGATATGCGTCACACTCGATCCGGCACACCAGATCGGCCTTGTAGCGGCCGAAGTCAAAGTAACGATGACCGATCTGCCCATCGTAATCGGGGCCAACCGCGTAGTTGCCCTGACAAATGTGAACCGAAACGTGAATATCGTCCGGAAGCCCTTCCAGCGAGAGATTGATCGCATCTACGGCAGCGCCCACGTCCTCATCGGATGCCGGCGTAAAGTAGGGCTCATCGATCTGAATATGCTTGCAGCCGGCCTCGGCCAGCCGGCGGAAGTTGTTGTGCAACAGCTTGCCGAGGTCGAGCATCATCGGGGCCAGATCGCCATAATGCTCGTCATAGGCCACCGCCGCCAGCAAGTGCGGCCCGGTCATCGTGATCTTGGCCGGTTTGCGCGCGAACGCCGATCACCGTCCTGAATTCATCGACCAGCCCGAGATCGGTGCTGTCGGAAATCGGCCCTTTGCAGATCGCCGCGGGATGGGTGACGTTCGGATCGTGCCTGGTGATCGGCTTGGGTCGGGTCTCTCCTTGAAAGGCCGGGATCTTCTGCCAGAAATGGTTGAGCATCGCATTTGGCGGCGAGTGCCTGTTATGGGTGCGCCGATGCATTTCGCCACCCGTGATCACGTCGATCCCTGCCGTCTCCTGTTCCAGGATCGCCGCCTGCATCGCGCGAAATTGCGCGTCGGCAAGATCGGCCGGCTGGAGCTGTCCCAGGGTAACCAGACGGTCGAGGGTCTCGTACCAGCGCGGAACGCTGTGCGCGCCGATGACCGTGGTCGTGTATTTTGGGTACCGAGGCATCGTCTTTTCCAGCCGCGTTAAGCGTGCTTGTTACGTCGACGGTATTTTGCTCTCTTTGTCATATCCTAGCATAAGCTGCCGCCGGCTATCAGGTAATTTGACCCGCAATCAGGTAATATGAATTGAACCAGGAGTTGTTCAAAGTAAGTGTCGACCGCAGCCGCAGTAAACACTTCGCTAGAATAAAAGTTCCCACTCGCGCAATTTATTCTCAATGCTGACTGACCAAAATGATCGACGTCCTCGCATCCCCATGACGAGCACGATTTTGCTCAGCAATGCGTCCGGCCACGACCCCGCCATCCAATCACTGCTGTCGGACGTTGTGGTTTTCCCGCTGAGTTACGGCTGCTTGCTGGACCGGATTGTCCAATCAAGATGGACGACAAATTCATGAGGCTCCGCGGGACGGGATCATCGGGTTCGGCGGCGGCGGGCGCAGCAGGAGCACCAGCAGAATACCGAGCAGCGAAACCCAGGCAATCAGCCAGAATGCGTCGATGTAGGCCAGCACATAGGCCTCGCGGCGCACAATGCTGGCGAGCACCGCCGTCCCTTGCGCGGCAGGGTCGCCAATTCCCGTCGCGCGGCTGCCGAATGGGCCGGCCAACTGTGCGGTCGCCTGCTCGGTCGCCGGCAGACCGGTTACCACGTGCAGTCCGATCAAATTCGAATAGACCTGCTCGCGAACACGCACAAAGGTCTGCATCATCACACTGCCGATTTCAGTGCCCAGCCACCGCGCGATCTGGATCGTTGTGGCGATCGCCGCCGCCTGCGCCGGCGTGACGTTGGCGGCGGCGAAGGCGATCACCGAGGTGATGGCAAAAGCGAGACCGACGGCCTCGATTAGCTGCGAGACGATGAAATCCCCACTGGCCCAATCGTGAGTCAGTCCGGTCTGGATCCAGCTGCCGATCGCGAGCATCGTGGCCCCGAACACCAGCAACAGCCGGGCATCGATCCGCTTCAGCAATAGTGCCACGAGAGGCACCAGCACGAATTGCGGCAGCGCTATCCAGTTGAGCGCGTCACCGATCTGCAACGAGCGCAATCCCTGGACGCGGGTCAGATAGTCGGGCACCACAAAGGCAGCCCCGGTAGTCCCGAAACCGGGATAGATCACGATCAGCAAAGCCGCCACCGCGATATTGGGCCGGGCCAGCACACTCAGATGGATCAGCGGGTATTCGGCGCGGGCCTCGTGGATGATAAAGGCGAGGACGAGCATGCCGCCGGAAAGCAGGAGCCCGGTCACCACTCCTGAATTGAGCCAGTCGAGCCGGTTGCCCTGATCAAGGCCGGCATAGATGAGGCCGAAGCCGACCCCCGCATAAACGATGCCGGCCCAATCGGTCCGCCGCAGCAGATCGCGGTCAACCGGTCGGTGCGGCATCGCGACGGCGGTGAGCAGCATCATCACCGGCGTCAGGGCGGCGTTCTGCCAGAAGATCCATTCCCAATGCCCGGTCTCCGAATACCATCCCTCTACCGAACTGGCGATATTCTGCGAAAAGACGAAGCGGAACGCGTAGGCGGCGATGCCCCAAATCCGCCATTGCGGGGCCAGGCTGCGCAGCACGAAGCCGAGTGCCGCGGGAATGAAGGCGCCGACCGCGAGCCCGCGAACGAATTGCAGCGCGATCAAGGTGTTGTAATCATGCAGGAGGGGCGGTGGCAGCGATGCTAGGGTAAAGATCGCGCCAGTCCACAGCAGCACGCGGCGGGTGCTGAGCACGGTGCCCATCCATGCCGCGGCCGGCGTGACGACCATTTGCGCGGCAGAGAAGATCGTGTTGATCCACGATCCGTCATCGAAGCCGAGGCCGAGCGCGCCGCGGATATCGGCGAGACCTTGCGTCGTGAGCCGGGCGTTGAGGGTCGAGATGACCGCGCCCATCATCACCGCAACAACCCCAACGGCCGGATACTCGGAGCGCCCGATCGCGGGCAGCGGCATCGGCGCTGCCGCTGCTGCCTCCGACACAGTCATGGCGGTGGCGGTGTGGTGTCGGTGAGGATTGTCGCGACGACGGACATCCCCGGCCGCAATTTGCCGGCCAGCGGGTTGTCGGGGCTGATCCGCAATTTGACCGGAATCCGCTGCACAACCTTGGTGAAATTGCCGGTGGCATTGTCCGGCGGCAGCAGGCTGAACTGCGCGCCGCTCGCCGGCGCAATGCTGTCGACAATCGCGTTGATCGCGATTCCCGGGAAAGTGTCGACGCGGATCTCGGCGCGCTGGCCGATCGCGACATGGGTGAGCTGGGTTTCCTTGTAATTCGCGACGACCCAAACATTGTCGAGCGGCACGACGGTGATCACCTGGGTCCCGGCGTGGACGTACTGCCCGGCGCGCACGTCGCGCTCGCTGACCTCGCCGCCGGCCGGGGCGGTTATGCGGATATAGCCGAGATTGATTTTGGCCAAATCGAGCTTGGCCTCGGCCTGCTTGACGGCCGGAGCCTCGGTCGTGAGCTGAGCGAAATAGCGGTCGATGTCGCCGCGTTTGGCGAACTCGTCGAGCATCTGCTTTGGGCCCTGATCGAACGAATGGACAACGCCGAGCTGGGCGGCGCTCTGGATCAGGTCTGCCTGCGCCTCGAGGACAGAAGAAAAGGTCTCGTCGAGATCTGGCGGCACTTGGCCGAGATCTTCGCCGCTACTGGGTTGCGCCGGCAACCCCAAAGAGACACGGGCTTGGTAAACTTGCGCCAGGGCTTCATTGACTTGCGCGTCAGCAGTCGACAACGCTCTTTGCGCCCGATCATACTCCTGACGGCTTTCCGCCGGGGTCCCGAGCAGTTGCTTTGCCCGACTGAAGTCGATTTGTGCCAGCGTCAGCACCGCCTTGCTCTTATCGAGAGCGGCGACGCGAGCGTGCAAAAGGGCGATTTGGTTGTCGAGGTCCTCCACGGCGCGTTGCAATTTCCAGCGCCGGCTTCTGGCTTCGGCTTCAATACCGCGCGCCTCGGCCTTGGCCGCCTGCAGGTCCGCCTCGGCCTGCGCTACCCGGGCTCGGTAGTCGTCATCCTCGATCTCGACCAGCACCTCGCCTTTTTTGACGCGCTGAAAATCATCCACGGGGACGCGACGCACATAGCCCTCGACCTGCGCGCTCAGCGGCGTGATGTCGCCGCGAACATAGGCATCGTCCGTAACCTGCCGCACTGCCAAACCAACCCAGCGGTCCCATTGAGTAGCGAACAGGACGACGATAACCCCGGCGGCAATCAGAACGGCGAGCCGGACAAGCGTGATCCCAGACCACAGCCGTCGTCGCGCCTGCGGCAGCTCAGGAGGCGCTCTCTGCGCCGGCGCGGACAGCACGGAGGCAGCTTCGTGATCGGAGGATA
Organism: uncultured Alphaproteobacteria bacterium; assembly: GCA_963736715.1. Taxonomy (GTDB): domain Bacteria; phylum Pseudomonadota; class Alphaproteobacteria; order ATCC43930; family CGMCC-115725; genus AP-15. Next base: position 32,389 of record CAVTQA010000039.1, read on the forward strand.
ACGGCTGTTCCGCCATGAGGGCTAGCTCCTCGACTGGGGCGACATCGCTCTCTTTGGATCTACAAAAAACAACCGATCGGCGATGGTCCCAATCTGGGGTGGAAACCCTGGCCTTGCGATGCCGCCCGCAATCCGTCGCTACACTAGCCGCAATTCTCGGCGCATAATACCGCTTACGTGAGAGGATAGCCTCGATAGAAGACCGGGAGAAGCGCACGGATGCCTCGCCTGCTTTCGCTCAACGTGGGTCTGCCGCGCGATATCGCGTGGCGAGGAAAGACGGTCCACACCGCCGTCTGGAAGGCGCCTGTTCAAGGCCGACGCATGGTACGACGGCTCAACATCGACGGCGACGGTCAAGGAGATTTGGCGGGGCATGGCGGCGAGCATCGGGCGGTCTTTGTATACCAGATCGACTCATACCGGTATTGGCAAGCCCAGCTCGGTAGAAGCGATTTCAGCTATGGGCAATTCGGGGAGAATTTCACCGTCGACGGGCTGCCCGATGGCGAGGTGTGCATCGGGGATCGCTACCGCATCGGGAGTGCCGTCTTTGAAGTGACGCAGCCGCGCGTCACCTGCTATCGGGTCGGCATCCGCATGAACGAACCGCAGATGGCGGCACTGCTCGTGTCGCATGGCAGACCCGGCTTTTATTTCCGGGTCCTGGAGGAAGGCGAAGTCGGCGCCGGCGACGACATCGTGAAGGTCAAGGCGGGTCCCGAGCGGGTGACCGTCGCCGAGATCAATGCGCTGTTATATTTGCCGGGTCATCCGGCGAGCGGGCTGGAACGAGCAGTGCGCATCCCGGCATTGAGCGCCGGCTGGCGAACCTCGTTAGAGGCGCTGCTCGACCGGGAACGGAAAGGCAGCGGAACAACGGGCAACCCCGGGCTCGGCCCACCGATCGGCCCGCCCCCCGCGTGGCAAGGGTTCCGCTCATTGCGGGTGTCGCGCAAGCTGGTCGAAAGCAGCAATGTTACTTCGCTCGTCCTGGAGCCGGCCGACGGTGAGCCGCTGACGGCCGCCCTGGCGGGGCAGTTTATCGTATTGCGGCTGAGGCCTGCGCCCGACGAGAGCGCTCTCCTGCGCAGCTATTCGCTGTCGGGCGCGCCGAGCGAGGATCGCTATCGCATCAGCGTCAAGCGCGAGCCGCATGGCGCCGCCGGGGCTTACATTGATACGCGGGTTCAGGCAGGCGACATTCTCGACGTGAGCGCCCCGCGCGGCAGCTTTACGTTGCGGCAGGGCGAGCGTCCCGTGGTCCTTCTCAGCGCCGGCATCGGCGCCACCCCAGTCCTCGCTATGCTGCACGCACTGGCCGCCGAGCAAACTCGGAGAGAGATTTGGTGGATTCACGGCGCCCGCAACAGCAGCGAGCATCCATTTGCGGCGGAGGTGCGCGAGCTCCTCACGACCTTGCCCGGAAGCCGCAGCCACATTCGTTACAGCGCGCCAAAGCCGACCGATCGGCCGAGTGTCGATTTCGACAAGGTGGGGCGCGTGGGCGTGCCCGTGTTCGAGGAAATAGGGGTCCCGCCCGATGCGGACTTCTACATCTGCGGTCCGGCCGCGTTTATGAGCGGTCTCGTCGACGGCCTTGCAGGCTGGGGGGTCGCCCGCGACCGCCTGCACACCGAGAATTTCGGGTCGGGCCCGTCAAAGACGCCGGGCATCGCCGCGGTCCCACGGCGGCCGCCGCATCCGCCGGCGGAAGCCGCGGAGGTCGGGCCGCAGGTTTCCTTTACGCGCAGCAATCTCACTGTACACTGGGGTTCCGCATTCCACAGCCTGCTCGAACTAGCCGAGGCGTGCGATGTGCCGGTGCGCTGGTCGTGCCGCACTGGGGTCTGTCACACTTGCGAGACTGGGATCATCAACGGCTCGGTCATCTATCGGCCGGATCCAGTCGAGCCACCGGCCGACGGCAATCTGTTGATCTGCTGCAGCGAGCCCCAAGGTGACATTGCGCTCGATCTTTGACGCGCCTGAAGCGGCCCCTCCTGCCCGGCCGGTACATAAAACGATATAAGCAACTGTTATTATAATGGCACCTCCTACTGCTGGAGAGGCTTGTCATGCCCGACTTCGACGCGATCATCATCGGCACCGGCCAGGCCGGACCATCTTTGGCATTCCGACTGGCCGGCGCCGGGATGAGGGTGGCTGTCGTTGAGCGCCATCTCGTCGGCGGCACTTGCGTCAATACCGGCTGCACCCCGACCAAGGCCTTGGTGGCGAGCGCCTATGCCGCCAGGATCGCGCGGCGCGCCGCCGAATATGGTGTGGTGATCGGGGGTGATATCGGCATCGACATGCGGCGGGTTAAAGCGCGCACGGATGCGATTGTGGCGGCGTCACGAAACGGGCTTACCTCGGCCCTCGAGAACGCCGCAAACATCACGCTCTACCGCGGCCACGCCCGGTTCGCGTCGCCCCAAGCGGTAGAAATTGCCGGCGAGCGGCTGCGCGCCGGACGGATCTTTATCAATGTCGGCGGCCGGGCGCTGGTGCCGCCAATGCCCGGCATAAACGAAGTGCCCTACCTGACGAATTCGTCGATGATGGACGTCGATTTTCTGCCGCATCATCTGATCATTGTCGGCGGCAGCTATATCGGCCTCGAATTCGGCCAAATGTACCGCCGCTTTGGCAGCCAGGTAACGATCATCGAAATGGCGCCGCGGCTCGTTCGCCACGAGGACGAGGACGTGTCGGCGGCGATCAAGGACATCGTCGAGCGCGAGGGCGTCGAGGTCAGGTTGAATGCCGAATGCATCAGCCTCGTCAAGCGCGGCGACGAGATCGTCGCCAAGGTCGATTGCACCGCCGGCGCCCCCGAAGTCGCTGGCTCGCATCTGTTGCTGGCAGTCGGTCGTCGGCCGAATACCGACGATCTGGATCTCGACAAAGCCGGGGTGCGCTGCGACGAGCGTGGCTACATAGTCGTCGATGACCGATTGCAAACCACTGCGCCGGGCATCTGGGCTCTCGGGGACTGCAACGGCAAGGGCGCCTTCACCCACACCGCGTACAACGATTTCGAGATCGTCGCCGCGAATTTGCTCGACCATGACCCGCGCAGGGTCAGCGAGCGTATCACCGCATATGCCCTTTACATCGACCCCCCATTGGGCCGCGTCGGCATGAGCTTGGCCGAGGCACGCAACAGCGGGCGGCGGGTGCTGGCCGGCGAGCGGCCGATGACGCGCGTTGCCCGCGCCATCGAAAAGGGCGAGACGCAAGGCTTTATGCGCATCCTCGTCGATGGCGACAGCGAAGAGATCCTCGGCGCCTCATTGCTCGGTACAGGATGCGACGAGGCTGTCCACGCGATCCTCGATCTGATGTATGCCAAAGCCCCGTATACGGTCATGCAGCGCGCGATGCACATTCATCCGACGGTCAGCGAACTGCTACCGGCTATCTTAGGTGACCTCAGATCGGTAGGTTGAGCCGGGCTGTTCTTCGACAAAATGCGCAGGCGCTCCCCTCATCTTCAACCGATCTCGGCCGATGGCGGCTACAACGCCCGTCAAGCAGCCCCACGACACAAGGACTTCACCATAGACGGGCTGCCCGATGGCGAGTGTGCATCGCTACCGTATCGGAAGTGCCGTCTTTGAAGTTGACGCAGCCTCAGGAAGGAGAGATCGAGATGGAAGACCACGACATCAGAGCGGCCCTGGATCGCCACTGGGCCGCCTCCGACGCCAACGACTTTGAGGCTGAGCACCAGATTTACCGAGACGATGCGGTGCTCGAGTACCCGCAATCGGGCGAGCGCATCCGCGGCCGGCGGAACATTCAGGCCTCTCGCTTTGCTCAACCGAATAGGAAGCGTTTCACAGTGCGGCGGATCCTCGGCACTGCCGACCTCTGGATCACTGAATTGGTCATCGCCTACGATGCAAGGCCGTCTTACACGGTGAGCATCATGGAGTTCAGAGACGGGCAGGTGGCCCGCGAGACCCAATACTTCGGCGATCCGTTTGAGCCGGGGCCTTCGCGTGCTCAATGGGTCGAGCCGACGCGCTGAAACCTAGCCAGCAGAAGGGTGGCTATCCACCGCTCTCTCGTGCGGAGCTGCCGGTCGATACGGTCTCGCTCGCTCGTTATCTGATCGGCAAGATACTGATGCGGGAGATGGCCGAAGGCGTCGCCAGCGGCCGCATCGTCGAGACCGATCCCTCGCCGCGCGAGCGAGGCAATCGCGGCATCCGTAGAGAACATAGCACAGGATTTAATTATACCGCGGATACACCACCAAAGGAAGTGGCCCACACGAAAGGAGAAGTTCGTGAAAATCTTGATGGTTCTGACCTCGCACGACAAGCTTGGCAACACCGGCCGTGAGACGGGCTTCTGGCTCGAGGAGTTCGCGGCTCCCTACTTCACGTTCAAGGACGCCGGCGCCGAGATCGTGATTGCGTCGCCAAAGGGCGGCCAACCGCCTCTCGATCCGAAAAGCAACGAGCCAAACTTTCAGACCGACCTTACGCATCGGTTCGAAGCCGACGCAGAGGCAAAAGCGCGGCTCGCGGCAACAGTTCGCCTCGACAGCGTCAAGGCCGAGGACTTCGACACCGTCTTCTACCCTGGCGGCCACGGCCCTATGTGGGACCTGGCAGAGGATCAAACCTCGATCAAGCTGCTGGAATCCTTCCTGGCCGCCGGCAAGACCTTCGCCGTGGTCTGCCATTCTTCCGGCGCGTTGCGCCATGTCAAGACCCCGGACGGCAAGCTGCTCGTAGAGGGCAAGACCGTGACCGGCTTCACAAATGGCGAGGAAGAAGAGGTAGGATTGACGAACGTGGTACCTTTCCTCGTCGAGGACGAACTGATGAGCCTTGGTGCCACCTTTTCCAAGGTCAAGAACTGGGGCGTTCACACGGTCGCCGACGGCCAGCTGATCACCGGCCAAAATCCAGCCTCGTCGGGGCCGGCGGCCAGGCTTCTGATTGATACGCTGAACAAACAGGCAAGGTAGCTAAGACGCCGCGCTCATTAGCAGCATAGCCGCTATCGGCCTCGTTGAGCCCGATCTGTAGAAGCACAAAGGAGGTTGCCGTGAGCAGCGAACAGAAAGTAGCCGTCATTACCGGCGCGTCGCAGGGCATCGGCGCGGCCCTTGTCAGAGCGTACCGTGATCGCAACTACCGGGTGGTGGCGACGGCGCTCTCGATGCAGCCGTCGAGCGATGACGACGTTCTGGTCGTCTCCGGCGACATCGCCGATCGAAAGACGGCCGAGCGTGCAGTCTCGGAAGGCATCGCGCGGTTCGGGCGCATCGACACGCTCGTCAACAATGCCGGCATCTTTATCAGCAAACCGTTCACTCAGTACACCGAGGCAGACTATGCGGCCATCGTGGCCGTCAACCTCACCGGATTTTTTCACATCGCACAACTCGCAGTTGCCGAAATGGAGAAGCATGGCAGCGGCCATATCGTACAGATCACCACGAGCCTCGCTGACCACGCGATCGCCGGCGTACCCGCCGTGCTGGCGGCGCTGACAAAGGGTGGCCTGAATGCCGCGACCAAATCGCTCGCAATCGAGTACGCGCAACGCGGTATCCGAGTGAACGCGGTGGCGCCGGGGACCATTAAGACGCCAATGCATTCCGTCGAGGAGTATGCGCAGCTCGCCGCCCTACACCCCGTCGGCCGGCTGGGCGAGGTCTCCGATGTCGTCGACGCGATCCTCTACCTAGAAGCGGCCAGCTTTGTGACCGGAGAAATCCTCCACGTCGACGGCGGGCAAAGTGCGGGCCACTGATGGAGCGCCCCGTTGCTTTCAAGGGCGCTCAGATTGCCTGGGAGTGAGTGTGATCCAATCCACTCCGCCCTGGCCCACCCACCTTAAACCTCGCATCAGTGGGGGTTACAAAGGCAGCTTTATTGGATAACTGGACTTGGGGCGTGTCGCTTATCGCGCTGACCATAGCTGTCCACGTGACAGGCGTAACCTTCATGGTGTCCGTGCTCCATAGTTTCAGGGTTTGGCTAGAGAGCCAGAACTTTGGTCTACCGCATCTGATCGCAACCGTGATTGCCGCGTTCACTGCGATGGGACTCCTGCTGGCTGTACTACACGGAATAGAGGCGGCGGTCTGGGCGGCGGCGTATTTGTGGCTTGGCGCGCTCCATTCGCCTGCAGCTGCGATCCTCTACTCCGTCGACTCGATGGCCACGCGAGGCGCCTCGGAGCTCATGCTGCAGCCGCACTGGCAGATGATGGGCGCGCTGGAGGCAGCCGACGGCATGCTACTGTTCGGTATCAGCACTGCGTTCATTTTCACGGTGATGCAGTTCTACTACCAACACCTTGTGCTTCAGCGACCCGGCCGGTTCAGTTAAAGCCGATAAGCCCTGACCAATCGACCCGCGGACGCGTGAAGATCTGTCCCTCGCGCGGTGACCCCTCCATAGTCGGAGATAGCGCTCTATCGCCGGCTAGCTGATCGATGGCAACGAGAATTTGCGCCAGCGCCGACATCATGCTAACCAAATAGGACGCCTGCTCCAGGCTCCAGTCGCCAAGGACCATGTAGCAAGCCGATCGGATCGAAGGCTCAGCAGTCGCGCGAGCCAAGACGCACGCTCGAACAGCTCATGGCCGAATGCGCTACGGAGGAAAAATGCGCATCGCCGATGACACAGAAGCCATAGGCCGGCGCTACCGCGAGCTATTCCGGCCGAGTTCGGAGCAGCCATCGCCGCCGAAGCCTGAGCCCGAGACGAAATCGGCCGCAGAGACGATGTGCCCCTGCGGCCGGCCTGTCAGTGATTGCTTTTTCTGTGTCGGCAGTGTGATTACAGGCTGCCGGCGATCGATACCAAGGTCGCGCTGAGCTTGGTGCCCACTGTCGTTAGGGCCTCGACACAAACGACCGCGATTAGTGCCGCGATCAACCCATATCCTATCCGGGTTTGTGGCCCCGGATCAGGGATTTGGCAGCTTGGACAACGTGTTCCGGGGTGAAGCCCAGCTCACGCATCACGATCTCACCGGGCGCCGACCCACCGAAGCGATCCAGCCCGATGATTGCGCCGTCGAGGCCCACGTAGCGCTCCCATCCGAGCGTGGAGCCTGCCTCGATGCTGACTCGCGCCTTGACGCCGGGAGGAAGAACCGTGTCCCTGTAGGATTGCGGTTGCGACTGAAACAAATCCCACGACGGCATCGAGACGACCCGGCTTGCAATTCCTTCGCGCGTCAGTTGGTTGTGCGCTTCTAGCGCAACCGACACTTCGGAACCGGTAGCGATCAGGATAACGGTCGGCGAACCCGTAGCGCAGTCGCTGAGGACATACGCTCCTTTCGCCACTCCCGAAGCCGGCGCCAGCGTTGAGCGGTCCAGAGTAGGTAATTTCTGGCGCGTAAGCACAAGTCCTACCGGCCCCGAGGTGTGCGCAACCGCGATCTTCCACGCCTCCACGGTCTCGTTGGCGTCCGCCGGGCGCAGCAGCGTCAGATCAGGAAGCGCGCGAAGGCTTGCCAGTTGTTCCACCGGCTGATGCGTAGGTCCGTCCTCGCCCAATCCGATGCTGTCGTGGGTCCATACATAGATGACGTGGGCCTTGCTCAAGGCCGCCAGTCTGATGCTTGGCCGCATGTAGTCGGAAAACGTAAAGAAGGTGGCGGCAAAGGGCAGGACGCCGCCATGCAGGGCCATGCCCGTGGCAATTCCGGCCATCGCGTGCTCGCGAATACCGAAATGAATATTCCGCCCGGCATATCCGGTCGGACCGCCTACCAGTCCCTGGGTCGGCGGCGCACCCTCGGGAGGCTTAAACAGGGGACTCTCGAAGTCGCCGTGTCCCTTGAGCGCGGTGCGCGTGGACGGATCGAGGTCGCCCGAGCCGCCAATCAGGTTAGGTAGGACATCGGCCAGCGCGTTGATAGCTTTCTGTCCGGCGTCGCGGGTCGCCATCGCGCCGTCCGCCGGCGTGAAGCGGGGAAGTCCCGCTTCCCATCCTTTCGGCAGTTCACCGGTGAGTACCTGCCGAAACGTCCCGGCTGCCTGTGGATCGACGGCGCCCAACGCGTCCACTCGTCGATTCCATTGAGTCTCGAACTCGCGCCCTTGCTCGACCGCCTTGCGAAACTGGGCCAAGGCTTCGTCGGGGATGTAGAAAACCTTGTCTTCAGGCCATCCCAGCGCGCGTTTGGTTAACCGCACCTCCTCGACGCCCAAGGGCTCGCCGTGCGCCTGAAAAGTGTCATGCTTATGCGGACTGCCATAGCCGATATGCGTGCGCGCCACGATCAGCGACGGCCGGTCATCGATCGCCTTTGCCTTGGTTAGGGCAGCATCGACCGCGGCTGTATCCTGCCCGTCGATATGCTCCACATGCCATCCATAGGCCTGGAATCGCGCGCCGACATCTTCGGTGAAAGTTACATCGGCGCTGGCCGAGAGCGTTATCTGGTTGGCGTCGTAGAGCACGATTAATCGTCCGAGCCGAAACTGACCCGCTATCGAGGCGGCCTCCGCCGCGACACCTTCCATCATGTCGCCGTCACTAGCCATCACATACGTGTAGTGATTCACCACTTCATGGCCCGACCGATTGAAGGTGGCGGCGAGCCAACGCTCCGCGATTGCGAATCCCACCGCGTTTCCAACACCTTGACCCAACGGACCCGTCGTAACTTCCGCACCTGGCACCACGCCATACTCGGGATGCCCCGGGGTACGGCTGCCCCATCGGCGAAATTGCTGTATATCAGCCATCGTAAGGTCGTAACCGGTGAGGAACAGCAGGCTGTAGAGCAGCATGCTGGCATGCCCGGCGGACAGCACAAAACGATCGCGATCGGGCCATTTGGGGTTGGTGGGATTGTGCCGCAGATGGCGCGTCCACAAGACGTACGCCATCGGCGCCGCACCCAACGGCATCCCCGGATGTCCCGAGTTCGCTTTCTGGACCGCGTCGATCGACAGCGTCCGGATGGTGTTGATGCAAAGTTCGTCGATTGGCTGAAACGTCGTACTCATGGCTCCTCCGGACTGCCCCCAACCTTAAAGCGAATGAATATTTGCAACGAGAGCAGAACCCCCACCCTACCCTCTCCCTTGTGTGTAAGGAAGAGGGCAAGGAAGATAAGCGGCCGTATCACGGTCGCTCTCCTCCCCTCCTGATAATGTGGCCAGGATTCGAAGCTCCGTTTATTCGCGGGTGACCGCTCATCGAACGTTTGACGGACAGAAAATGACAACGGTCCCCTGCCCTTGCCTGTCGACTATCACGCATGATAACGTCCTGTATCAATCGTGGGTTGCGGTCATGCGTCAGCGACCGCAAGGCGCACGCCGAGTGTTAGTGCCGCAGCTGATAGACCGCATTGCGGCCGGCGCATCTTCGGGAATAGGTTGTGATGCACTTCCCCGCCTGCCTGTCTTTTTATCGGCAACGGCCGCTTGCGACCCCTTCTCGGTCATTCAGCTTCGCATTCGGAACGGCTCTTCCTGCCCCGAAACTGCCGTCCATCTTTGGTTTGCGGATCGCCGGAGTCCGGTAGGATGCGATAGGCTCACCACCAACGCTTTCATGCGCCTGTACGGCTCCAGGCTTAGAATCATCGTCGTACACCCTTCGGTTTTCTGTTCCATTGCGCCGCTACAGGCGCGGTCGGCCTTGCCGAACCGCAGTTACTCACTCGGCGCCGTGTGACCGCCTTTCTCAGCCACGGAGCGCTTCATAAACAGGACCAAGAACGCGACCGCGAGCGTCAGCACCGCGACCATCCAGAAGCAGTCGAAATAGGCGAGCGCAGAAGATTGCTGCTGAAGGAGGTTTTCGAGTTGCTGCCAGGCGAGTTGCTGTGCCGCCACCGGATCGCCGGTTTGCTGAAAGAAGAATGCCCGGGTGTGCGCGACGAAGGAATTGGCGGCGGCGTTGAAGGGATCGAGATACTCACCAAGACGCAAAGTGTGGAATTGATCACGCCGCTCTTGGAAGGTTTGAGCCAGCGACACCCCAACGCTGCCTCCCTCGTTGCGCAGCAGGCTCAATAAGCCGACAGCAGCGCCACGCAACGCGATTGGCGTATAGAGATAGGCGGCGACGTTCGCTGGAGCAAAGCACATCGCCAGTCCCGCGACCACGAGCACGCGAGGCCAGACGGCCTCACCTGGGCTGATGTCCAGGTTGAGTTGGGACATCCAATAGTTCCCGGCGGTCATGATCAGCAGGCCCGCGCCGATCAGCCAGCGAGCATC
>CAVTQA010000040.1:0-7763 GCA_963736715.1 uncultured Alphaproteobacteria bacterium
GCAGGGTTCGCCGGTTGCATCCAGTGCGACCTTCGCTGCCCGTCTGGCGAATGCGTCAAGGGCTGCAGGGCCGCCGCTGCTATTTGGCTTGCGACTGTGGGTTTCAGTCTGCCTCGCACTCTATCTTGCGTTTTGGCTCGAGCTCTCCGACCCTTACTGGGCCGGAGTGACCGCGGCTCTCGTTTGTCAGCCACACCTCGGCGCCTCGCTGCGCAGAGGTTGGTTCCGAATGATCGGCACTGTAGTAGGCGCCGTGGCGATCGTGGTGCTGACCGCGTGTTTCCCGCAGAACCGCGTCGCCTTTCTCGTAGGTCTGGCATTGTGGGGTGCGGGCTGCGCTTTCGTTGCCACGATACTCCGCAACTCTTTAGCCGTTGTGGCGCAGCTTGCCGGGATCACGGCGGCAATCATCGCGAGCAGCGAGCTCGGGGCAGTCGGGGGCGCAAACGGCGACGCCTTTGTGCTCGCCGTAATCCGTTGCACCGAGATCTGCGTTGGCATCGTCTCCGCCGGCGTCGTGCTGGCGGGAACCGATTTCGGTAACGCAAGTCGCCGGCTCGCCGTCCTGATCGCGGAAATATCGACCGAGGTCATGCGGCGGTTTGTTGGTACCTTGGCGCTGGCTGGCCCGGAACTTCCGGAGACACAGCCAATACGGCAGGAGTTCCTCCGGCGTGTCATCGCGCTCGACCCGGTGATCGACGAGGCGATCGGCGAGTCCCCCCAGGTCCGAAACAATTCGCCAGTGTTACAGACGGCGGTGAACGGCCTATTCGTCGCTATAGCCGGCTGGCGCATAATGGCGGTTCACTTCGCCCAGCTGCCACATGACCAAGCTCGGCAAGGAGCGGCCACTGTGCTGCAAGCGGTTCCAAAGGAGCTCCTGTCAGAGCCCGACCGAGAGGAGCCGGCGCGGTGGACAGCCAACCCCATTGGTCTGGATCGCGTATGCGACGCGGGCGTGCAGGCGCTGATCGCCTTACCAGCAGGCACGCCATCGCTGCGGCTGCTTGCCGATCAGACGGCCAAAGTGCTGGCCGGCGTCTCCCGCGCGCTCAATGGGTTGGCACTGCTCGTTGGCGAGTCTGCTCGGCCGGTGCCGCGGCGTCGCGGTGTTTTGCCCTGCGTGCCGGACTGGCTTCCTGCTCTGGTCAATGCCGGCCGCGCTTTTGTCGCCGTCGGTGCCGTCGAGCTCTTCTGGGTCGTGACCGCATGGCCAAACGGCGCTCGGGCCATCACCTTTGCCGCGATCGGTGTCATTCTGTTCGCGCCGCGGGCCGATCAGGCCTACGCCGCAGCCATGAGTTTTATGGTGGGCACAGGCCTTACCGCCATTTTCGCGGCGATCATCGGGTTCGCGGTATTGCCGAACACGGAGACCTTCGCCGCCTTTAGCCTCGCGATTGGCCTTGTCCTGGTGCCCGCCGGCGCGGGGGTGGCTCAGCAGTGGCAGACGCCGATGTTCACGGCCATCGCGGCGTTTTTTTGCTTTCTTCTCGCTCCGACAAACCCGATGAGCTTCGACACACAGCAATTCTATAACGCGGCACTGGCGACCGTCGCAGGAGTGGGCGCCGCTGCGCTGTCATTTCGCTTGCTGCCGCCGCTTTCGCCGGCATTCCGGACCCGCCGGCTTCTGGCTCTTACGCGTCGGGATCTGCGGCGTCTGGCCACGGGCTCGATCCCCCGGTCGCCGGATGCTTGGGAGGGACGCATCTTTAGCCGCCTCTCCGTACTGCCGAACGCGGCCGAGCCGCTGCAGCGCTCAGAGCTTGTGGCGGCGCTCTCAGTAGGTACCGAGATCATCCGCCTTCGTCACATCTGTCGCCGGATCGATCTTGGCTCCCACCTCGAGGCGGCACTCGAGGCCATCGCGCGTGGGGACAGCGCGACGGCAACCGTCCACCTTGTCCGGCTCGACGAGGCACTCGCCGCCCGCCCGAGTGCCGCCGCTCTCCGGGCGCGTAGTAGCATACTCGCAATGTCCGAAGCGCTCACCCAACATGCCGCTTACTTTGGCGCAGGAGCGCCCCCTTGATGTTCAGCAAGATCAACCTGTTCGGCGGTCGAATGGATGCTCCAGCCCACCCGGCTAAGTCCGCGTTACGCGAAACGGTCGGGGTGATCGCGTCTAAAGAGGTATTCCTCGAGGTTGTGGTGGCACGGCATCGCGCGCCGCGTTGCCGCCCTTCTCGCGCAGCCGCACTCAGAGTCGGCGGTTCTGCGTAAACACGGCCTCGACAGTCATCCCGAGCGCCGCGCCGATGCGGGCGAACGAATAGACGAACTCCGCGGTGGAAATGCGCCGGGCAGGGTGACCTCAGTGGTAACCGATGTCCCTGCGCGCTTTCCCACGGAACACCCAATACGACCAGCCCGAATACATCAGAATGACCGGGAGCAAGAATAATGCGCCGACCAGCAGGAAGGCCTGCGTGCTCGGCGACGACGCCGCCTCCCACAGTGTGAAATGGTAGGGCACGATCATCGGCCACAGGCTGATCGCGACGCCGAGATAAGCCAGCAGGAACAGCAGGATCGCGGCCATAAAGGGCGCGGCGTCCACCGTCCCGGAAAGCGCTCGCCATGCCCAGACGACAACGGCCAAGATGGCGATGGGCACTGGCCAAAGAAAGAGGACCTGGGGCCGGGAGAACCAGCGCTCAGCGATCCGGTGCTCCATCAGCGGCGTCCACAGGCTGACGATGACGATGCCGATGACGACCCCGATAAGGCATAACCGGCCCTGGCGTCTCGCCCAATCCTGCAGGGCACCTTCCGTCTTGATGATGAGCCACCCGGCGCCGAGCAACCCGTAGCCGAAGAGAAGGGCCAGCCCCGTCAATATGGAAAAGGGCGTCAGAAAGCCGACGGAGGTCCCGCTGAACACTCGCCCTTCGACTCGGAAGCCCTGAATGAAAGCACCGAGCACGACTCCTTGCGCGAAAACTGCGACGAAAGAACCAACTTGGAAGGCGCGGTCCCAGAACGCACGGCGGACGCGATCCTCAAAGCGAAACTCGAAGGCGACGCCGCGGAAGACGAGCGCGATCAGCATCACCAGGATTGGGAAGTACACGGCGGGTATGATGATCGCGAAAGCCAGCGGAAACGCCGAGAGGAGGGCGACGCCGCAGAAGACCAGCCAGGTCTCGTTGCCGTCCCAGATCGGCGCAATCGTGTTCATGATCAGTTCGCGGTCGCCCGCGTCGCGTGCAAAGCCATGCAGCATGCCGACGCCGAGATCGAAGCCATCGAGCAGGACGTAGAGGATCACGCCCAAGGCAATGAGCGCCGTCCAGACACCGACGAAACTGAGGGCGGGCTCGGTCATGGGACCTCCTTGGATTGCGGCGCCGACGGCAGTCTGCGAACGGGCAGCTGCGGACGCCCCGCCTCGATTGGCGCCGCGGCCGTCGGTCCGGGGCCTTTGCGTACGAGGCTAAGCATGTAGAGGAAGCCCGTCGGGTAAACGACGAGGTAAGCAACGGCGTAAACCAGCAGCGACAACAGGACATCACGCCCGGTGAGCGACGGGGTAACCGACTTTGCCGTTCGCAATAGGCCATAAACGGTCCAGGGCTGTCGGCCTACCTCGGTGGTCGTCCACCCGGCGAGGACCGCGAGAAAGCCGATCGGGATCGCGATCTGGCACGCGCGAAGATACCAGCCGCGATCGAACAGGCTGCCGCGGAGGCGCAACCACCAGCCGACCACCACCTGGATCAGCATCAGGATTGCGAGACCGACCATGATGCGGAAGGTAAAAAAGATGATCGCCACCGGCGGCCGCTGGTCGGCGGGAAAATCCTTGAGGCCCCGCACGGTGCCATAGAGCGAATGCGTCAGGATCAGACTGCCGAGATAGGGCACCTCGATCGCATAATTGTTTCGCTCGCGGTTCGGATCGGGTAGCGCGAACAGAGTCAACGGCAGTTCGGAACCGGTGTTCCAGAGCGCCTCGATCCCAGCGAGCTTGGCCGGCTGGTACCGTCGCGTATTGAGGCCGTGTTGATCGCCGATAAACATCTGCAACGGCACGAGCACGGCCAATAGTGCGAGGGCAGTCGTCATCATGACCCGGCCCTCGTCCTGAAACAGGCCGCGCCTGATCGTATAGGCTCCGACGCCTAGCACAACGAACCCGGTGGTCACATAGAAGGCAACAACAGTGTGGGCGAACCTGTAGGGGAAGGACGGGCTGAAGATGATCTGCAGCCAATCCATCGGATAGAACCGGCCGTCGACGATGGTGTAGCCGACCGGCGTCTGCATCCAACTGTTGGCCGCGAGGATCCAGAAAGAGGAAAAGAGCGCGCCGAGCGCGACCATCATGGCCGCGATAAAATGCGCCCAAGCCGGCACCAAGGTGCGGCCGAACAACAACACGCCAAGGAACGCCGCCTCGAGAAAGAAAGCCGTCAACCCCTCATAAGCCAGAGATGGACCAATGATGTTTCCTGCGGTATCGGATAGGCCGCTCCAATTGGAGCCGAACTGAAACGGCATCACGATCCCGGTCACCACTCCCATGCCGAACGCGACTGCGAAGATCCGAATCCAAAAATTCGAGACTTGGAGGTAGACGCCACGTCCGGTAGCGAGATGCAGCCCTTCGAGCAGGGCGATGTATGACGCGGCGCCGACGGTAAACGCCGGCAGCAGGATGTGCCAGCCGATGACCCAGGCGAACTGGATTCGCGAAAGAAGGAGCGGATCGAGCGTCACCAGAACTTAGCCTCCCGACACTAAAAGGTGAATCGGAGCTTAGGAGCTACAAAAAGGCAACCGTCCGGCGATGGTCCTAATCTGGGGTGGAAATCCTGGCCTTGCGATGCCGCCCGCAAACTAGCCGCAATCCTCTGTGCACGATACTGTTTTATGTGAGAGGATAGCCTCGATCGGGGAGAAGCGCGCGATGCCTCGCCTGCTTTCGCTCAACGTGGGTCTGCCGCGCGATATCGCGTGGCGAGGAAAGACGGTCCACACCGCCGTCTGGAAGGCGCCTGTCCCAGGCCGGCGCATGGTACGACGGCTCAACATCGACGGCGATGGTCAAGGGGATTTGGCGGGGCATGGCGGCGAGCATCGGGCGGTCTTTGTATACCAGATCGACTCATACCAGTATTGGCAAGCCCAGCTCGGTAGAAGCGATTTCACCTATGGGCAATTCGGGGAGAATTTCACCATCGACGGGCTGCCCGATGGCGAAGTGTGCATCGGGGATCGCTATCGCATCGGGAGTGCCGTCTTTGAAGTGACGCAGCCGCGCGTCACCTGCTATCGGGTCGGCATCCGCATGAACGAACCGCAGATGGCGGCACTGCTCGTGTCGCATGGCAGACCCGGCTTCTATTTTCGCGTCATCGAGGAGGGAGAGGTCGAAGCCGGCGACGAGATCGTGCAGGTTACTGCGGGTCCCGAGCGTATGACCGTCGCGGAGGTTAATGCGCTGTTGTACACGCCCGGTCATTCAAGGAGCCAGCTGGAGCGGGCGGTGCGGATCCCGGCCCTGAGCGCCGGCTGGCGCAGCTCCTTCCAGGCTCTGCTCGACCGGGAGCGGAGCGGGAGCGCGGTGACGGGCAACCCTGGGCTCACCCCGGCGGCCGGCCCACCTCCGGCCTGGACGGGGTTCCGCCCGCTGCGTGTATCGCGCAAGGACCGCGAAAGCGCTAGCGTGACCTCGCTGGTGCTCGAGCCGACTGATGGGCAGCCTCTGGCGGCTGCGCTGCCCGGGCAGTTTATCGTGCTGCGGCTGAGGCCGGCACCCGACGCGCCCGCTCTACTACGCAGTTATTCGCTGTCGAGCGAGCCGCGCGACGATCGCTATCGTCTGAGCATCAAGCGGGAGACCCACGGCGCGGCCGGGGCCTACGTCGAGACTCAGGTTCGGATTGGCGACGTTCTGGAAGCAAGCGCGCCACGCGGCAGCTTCACGCTGAGGCCGAGGTGACGGACCCGTTGTCTTGCTGAGTGCCGGCGTGGGCGCAACCCCGGTACTCGCCATGCTCCATGCATTGGCCGCTGGGGCCTCGTCGAGGGAGGTCTGGTGGATTTACGGCGCCCGTCACGGCGGCGAGCATCCGTTCGCCGCAGAGACGCGCGCCCTCCTCAAGGCTCTGCCCCGCAGCCACAGCCACATCCGCTACAGCTCTCCACGTCCAGGAGACCGGTTGGCTGTCGATTTCGACGCTCCCGGACGCTTGGATATGCACGCGATCGAGGAGCTCGGGGTGCCGCGCGATGCCGATTTCTATCTATGCGGCCCGTCGGCCTTCATGAACGACCTTGCCGTCGAGCTTGGGAACTGGGGTGTCGCTGCCAACCGCATCCACACCGAGATTTTCGGCTCAAATCCGCCGAGGACACCGGGCATCGCGGCAGCACCTCGCCGGCCACCGCATCAGCCGGCAGGGTCAGCCGGCGTGGGACCATTGGTGTCCTTTGCACGGAGCGGCCTAAATGTCCGCTGGGCCCCGGCCTTCCAGAGCCTCCTCGAACTTGCCGAGGCATGCGATGTGCCCGTGCGGTGGGCATGCCGGACCGGGGTCTGCCACACTTGCGAGACTGGGCTCATCATCGGCGCGGTCGGCTACCAGCCAGAGCCCGTGGAGCCGCCGGCCGAGGGCAATGCGCTGATCTGCTGCTGCCGACCTCAGGGCGACATCGTCATCGATCTTTGAAATATTCCAGAGCCTATGCGGGACACTCTCGCCCGGTTCGTGTTGGCCTGGATTTTGACCATCGGACTGGCGACAAGGCCATACGCGCATAAATGTACCCAGTGTGAGGGAGGGAAGATCGAGATGGAAGACCACGACATCAGAGCGGCCCTGGATCGCCACTGGGCCGCCTCCGACGCGAACGACTTCGAGGCGGAGCACCAGATTTACCGAGAGGATGCGGTACTCGAGTACCCGCAGTCGGGCGAGCGCATCCGCGGCCGGCGCAACATTCAGGCGTCTCGCTTTGCTCAGCCGAGCATGAAGCGCTTCACCGTGCGGCGCATCCTCGGCGCTGCCGACCTCTGGGTCACTGAATTCGTCCTTACTTACGACGGTCAACCGTCTTACACGGTGAGCATCATGGAATTCAGAGATGGGAAGGTGGCCCGCGAGACCCAATACTTCGGCGATGCGTTTGAGCCGGGGCCTTCGCGCGCTCAATGGGTCGAGCGGATGCGCTGAAACTTAGCCGGCATAAGGGTGGCCATCCACCGCTCCCTCGTGCGGAGCTGCCGGTCGATACGGTCTCGCTCGCTCGTTATCTCATCGGCAAGATACTGGTGCGGGAGATGGCCGAAGGCGTCGCCAGCGGCCGCATCGTCGAGACCGAGGCGTATGTCGTCGGCGACGCCGCTGGGCACGCCTACCGCGGGATGACGCCGCGTAATCGGTCGCTCTTTCGCGAGCGCGGGCATGCCTACGTGTATCTCGTCTATGGCAGCGCATACATGCTGAACGTCTCAAGCGAGATAGCGGGGATTGGGGCTGGCGTCCTCATCAGGGCGCTTGAGCCGCGCGACGGCATCCCGATCATGCTATACATGCGCAGGTTCTTGAGACGACGCGGCCTCCGCCTGTCAATGGCGGCAATGGCACGAACCTCGTGAAATGCCGGCCGCGAGAGCCGGCAGAAATCGCGATAAATCAAGGTGCTTCAATGGTCGAGTTCGCGATCGCCTCGGCGACGCCTACGTGCGGGCTGCGACAAATTTCTGCTCTGGGGTGGACTTGAGCCGAATAACCCCGGCTAGCTGACCG
>CAVTQA010000041.1:0-117854 GCA_963736715.1 uncultured Alphaproteobacteria bacterium
TACTCATTGTGATTTACTCCTTTTCCGGATTTGGCAGTGGTTTTTTAGGGATGATCGACGGGTGGTGCGCGTTCCCGCACCGCTCAGGCGGCTGCCTTGACGGAAAGCGCCTCGATCCGTCGCATGATCTGCGGTTCCTTCAACCGACTCTGCGGCTGCAGCAGCTGGGCGACTTCCATCATCGCGCGATGGACGTCCGGGTCGGCCACGGCGGCGCGAAAAAGAGCCGCTTCGAACTGCTGAGCTTCCTCGAAATTCTCCGGCCGTATTCCGCGCGTCATAGGAAAAGCGAGGTCGGCGCTGGTGGACATGTTCCACGGCGTCTCAAGCACCGAGGCAACCTCTGCCATGAACCCCGCCTGCAATGCCGCGATCGGATCCGCTGCCGCAACCGCCCGGCCCAGCACATCCTGCAGCAGGAGAGCCTGTTTGGCGGCGGACGACATGCCCTGGCCATGGATCGGGTTGAACCGACAGAAAGCATCGGCGACGGGCAGCACGCCGCGAGGCAGACTGGGCAACAGTTCGAAATGCTTCCAGATGCTCACGGGAAAGCGGTAGTGCCGAATGCCGTCGGGCGGCTGGGCGTAGCGCAGCGCGTTGTACACAGTCGGCGTGATCAATGATCGTGACGCCTCGAGGAAGGCGTCCCAGGTCTCCGGCCGCGCGACTGCGTGATGATCGGCAATCGCGATTATCCAGCGGTCGCCTTCTATTGGCACCAATACCGCGTGCAACGCCAAGAACGGCGGATCAGGCTGCGTCAGCACGAGCTTCCAATCGGATGGCGCATTGGGCGGGATCGCTACCACGACGGTGGCGTAGCTGAGATCAACCCCGACCTCCGTTTCCGCCGGCCGCTCCCAGCCGAGCGCATCGAACAGCGTCGAGGTCAGCGCGCCGCGACCGGAGGCGTCCACCACCAGGTCGGCCGCCAGGATCTCCGAACGTCCCGACCCCGCGTCAAAGCGGATCCCGTCAACGGCATCACCACTCGTTGTCGGCACGATCCCGGTCACCCGGCACTTCGGCCGCAGCACAATATTCGCGATCGCCTCCACCCGACGGCGTAGCACCAGCTCGATCAGGGGTCTGGACGCACAGAGTAGTAACAGACCGAAATCCCGCTTTGGCAGAACGCCGACATCCGGCCGCTCGTATTGGACTTCTTGTGCGACCTGCACGGGGACAGCGCCGGCTCTGGCAAGATCGCTCTCGAACCCCGGGAAGATCTCGCCGAGCGCCCGGAGACCGCCTGCGAGCAGCCCATGCGGATGGCGATCCTGGGGGGTACCGGACCGCGAACCGCCGGATGGAAACAGGCTGTCGCGTTCGAAAATCTCGACTCGCTCGAAGTACTTCGCCAGCGCGCCGGCCATCGACAGCCCGCCGATACCGGCTCCGACCACTACGGCACGCCTACCCAAAAGACCGCTCACTTTCATCTCCTCAGATTGTCCAGCGGGCGGCTCAGTCGCAGTGAGAGAACGGCTGCCGCAATTTGTAGCCAATGTCCGCTCGCCTGAGGCCGATGTCCTGAAGCAGGTGGTCGTTGACTTCACGCAGTTCTTGACGCGAACGAACGCGCTCGCGCCACAGCCGAATGGCGGCGACGATCTGCCGGATCGCCGACAACAGCTCGAAATTCCTCTCGCGACGACGCGGCACCTGTCCCGTGAGCCGCACATCCAGCAAAGGCCACAGTGGCCATTTGCGCTGTGCGGTGCGATCAAGGGTGCGGACTATTGCAGTGGCGCCGTACCGGCGGGCCGCTCTGCGGCCTTCGTCACCGCGACGGTCGAGCGAGGACAGCCAAAACGCGCCGTGCAGATCTTCTTGCATCATCGCAGCATCTCCTTAACGAGAGTGGGCGGCCCGCGCTGGCGGCGCCGCCTTGTTCGCGGCATTTGATTTGGGAAACCACCCCGCGATCGCTATCCCAAAATCTGCTCAGTTTTTGCTCACCGCCCGCTCGAACGGGGCGTGCGCCTCTAACTTCGCGGGTCGCGGGAGAGTCCTTAACTAGTCCAGGATTGTGAAAGCTGGCACCGCGCGGGCAGATGCCGCTTCGGCCGCCCACGCGGCGGGGGAGGCGGTTAACATGATGCGATCGCGTCAGATAGGTCGAGGGCGATCCGTCTGCGGGGTATCCGCCGAGATGTACCCGCCTTGGGTCTCGCCCTCCGGGACCCCCGCCAAACAAAGCCCCCTATCGAGGAGTTTACGCTGCGTCAGGTACACCGGGTTGTCACTTATCGCCTCGGCGCGGTATTTGGCGATGGTGAAATTGGGCGCGAGTTGCCGGGCGATCGCGCAAACTTCGGCTGCTTCCCCGAGCAGCCCGGCAAGCGCCAACGCGCCGGCCAAAACGAAATGGGAGAGCCCCCAGTTCGGGTTGATTTCCACCGATTTGCGCAGGCTACCCATCGCGTGAACCGCGCGTCCGAGATAGATATCGGCAAGACCGATGAACAAGTGCCATCGGAAAAGGAGCGGATCGTGCGGACTGAGCCGCATCGCGTGCTCGACATGGGTGCGGGTTTCGCCCGCCCGCCCGAGGAAAAACTTCATCAGCCCCAGATAGGCGTGTGCCACGGCGAGATTGCCGTCCAGGCCGATGGCGAGTTGGAATTCGCGCAGCGCACGCTCGGGCGCGCACATTGCGTACAGGACGGTCCCGTAAGTCACATGCGCCGGGGCGTTGTCCGGCGCCAGCGCCAGCGCCTTCTTCACCGCCGCTTCGGCCGCGCGGATCTGCCCGGCGCGGTCGTCGGATGAGTACATGTTGACTTCCGACATATGGATGTCCGCGAGGCCCAGCAGGGCGCCGACGTTGTGCTCTTCGAGGCGGAGCGCGGCTTCGAAAAAACGGCGGGCCTGCCGCGCTGCCTCGAGCGACCGATGTCGGTACCAGGCAGCCCAGCCCAGGAGAGTGTGATCGACGGAGTCGAGGCGGTCGGGATGTTCGCGCGCCGCCCGGCGGCTCTCCGCCACGATCAGCTCGATGTGGATGGCATGAGCCAGGCGGGTGGTGACCTCGTCCTGCATGTCGAGGAGGTCGGTGCGCTGCTTGTCGAAGCGTTCGGCCCACAGATGTGCGCCGCTCTCCGCATCGACGAGCTGCGCGTTGAAGCGAATCCGCTCGCCCGCGTTCTGGACGCTGCCTTCGAGCACGTAGCGCACGCCGAGCTCGCGGCCGATCTGGCGGGTGTCGACGGGCTTGCCCTTATAGCCAAAAGCAGTGGTGCGCGAGATCGCGAAAACGCCAGGCCAGCGCGAGAGATCCGTCGTCAACGTTTCGGTGATGCCGTCGACAAAAGGATCGTCTTCCGCGCTGCCGCCGATGTTAATGAAGGGCAGGACCACTAGCGAGAGCCGCGGCGGCGAGGGTTCGCCGGTTTCCGGGTCGGTTGCCGTCTCGCCTTCCGGGCTCGCTCCCGCTGTCGTTGGCCCCGCCGTTGCGGGCAGCTGTGGTTGGATCGGCGGGCGAGAGTTCTCCCATAACCAACGTGTCATCCGATCGCGCGCGGTGGCAAGGTGACGGCGGTAGGTGCCGAAGGAAAGAGAAAGCCGATCCGCGACGACCTCCTGCTTCAGACCGGGTTGGGAATAGGTCAGCTGGAGTATCCGGCGCAGCTTCTCGTCGCGCGCATTGTCGAACAACGTGCCGACGGTCTCGCACAGCAATGCCCTTAACTCTCGCGGCCCGGCTGACCCGCCGAGATTACAGAAGTCGTAGAGTAGCAAGGGGTTCCGAGAGAGCAAATCGGGACTGTGAACGTCACGCAGAGCGTCCCTAACTGCGGCCGCGAAATCCGCGTAAGCGAGCGTGGGCGCCGCTACTGTTGGAGCAGCGGCGAGCGGTGCCGGCGGAATATCGGGCAGGTCGGAAATCGGTTCCTCCGACCCCGCTGCGCCATCCTCCGCATTAATTCCGGCTGGGGAGGCCGGGATCATCATGGCCAGTGCCGCGCGACTTACAGACGGGTCACCCTAAAATCGGTATTTCGGGAGATATGACAAGCCCGCCCTCGCGCCGTCAGATGATAGCGAAACAGGGAGGCGCACGGCCTCCCTGTTGGCTCTACCCCAAAACTACGCGGCGTGGAGGAGTTCGAGATACTCCTCGTAGACCGCCATGTTCTTGCCGAAGGAGATCGCCGCGGCCTGGGCGCCGCAGACGAGGTGCATCCAGCGCCAGGGCTCGCGCGTCGCGTGGTATTCCTCGACGATCGACTGGTGGTGCTTGAAGGCGTGCATCTCGGTGAAATTGTCGTGGCACACGATCTCGGCGAGACGCGCGATGAAGGCCTGCGGGTCGTAGCCGGCCTTCATGTATTGCGTCGCCAGGTTCACCGTTTCCTTGACCTCCGGCACCGCCCGCATCATGCCGAGATTGGTGACCGTCGACCAATCGGTCGGCGGCTGGTTGTAGATGCTGTGCTGGATCGCGTCGAGCAGCTCCTCCTGGCTGCGCCGAGGCAACGCGGCAACCGCTTCCATGTCGGGCTGCGGGTATGGCTCCATGCGACCCGCGGTCGAGCGGATCTCCGGGCCCGACTGCCATGTCAACAACATCATCAGCTTGTTCTTGAGGCTGATCCCGTCGAGCCGCAGCAAAAAGCGCCGCAGATTGATGCTGGTGTGCAGGTGGACGTCCATCGGGTTGCCGCCGAGCGAGCGCATGAAGAGACCGGCGGCCCCGATCGAGAGTGCCTCACCAGCGCCTTCGAGCGAAATCCCGCTGGCCAAGGCCTTCGCCATCAGCACCGGGATATCGGAAAAGACGTCGACCGCCGCGATGGCCTCTCCGAGCTGCCCGATCGCCGCGGTTTCATCCTCGCCGCTGCGTTGGCGATAGATGCGTTGCAGCAACCCATGCTCTTCGATCAGCGCTTCGATCTGCGGCAGCGGCGAGGGCATCGGATTGTTCGGGGCGACCGGGGAACGGGTCACAAAGCGCACCGCCGGCCGCATCAGCACCGGCAGAAGCTCCTTGTCGAGAACGCCGGTCTCGAAAGCGCGCCACATCGTGCCCGGGAACATGAAGTAATGGTCGTCGTGGAAATTTTTCGGGATCGCCACGCTCAGCAGCAGATCGAAGGCCTCGATCCGCGGCGCATGATCCCACAGCCACAGGAAAACGTGGTCCGCCTTGTTCCATTCGCCGCGACCCACCGCCATCAGGAAAGCCGCCTTGGCCGCTTCGACCCCACGGGCATCCTCCTGCTCGAATTCGAGCAGGGCGTACGGCCCCATCGCCGGATGGTGGATGTGCTTGTTGGTAAGCGCCACGTGTTGCAGCACCGGGACAAAACGCTGCTCGCCCTCCAGGCGCTCGACCGTCTTCGAGATCGCGTAGAGGCCGGCCAGCGGGTGCAGCGGGCCGCCGTGATGACCCGGCGGCATTTCGGTGGAGCGGGTCACCGCGAGGGCAGAGGCGGTCAGCATGGTCTGCGTCGGCACCCCGGCGCGCAGCTTGTCCAGCGCGCGATCCAGGATCTCGGACGGGGGCGTATCCTCGATAAACTGGACCAGCGGCTCGATGGCGTCGGGAAACTGGACACGTTGCGGCATGGGCATGGTGAGTTTCTCCTTGAGGGCGGTTATTTCGGCTTAGTTGGATTTACTCTCTTCTTGGATTTACTCTCTCTTCGATGGGTGCTAGGCCTCTCTCGACCGGCGCGAACCCCACCCGTTCCGAGGGCGAAGGCAGAGCACCACGCGGTCTTCTTCATTGTCGAGGTAATCGTCCCGCGCAATTCGCAGAGTGTCAACTCCGAACGACGCAACAGGGATATGCGCCAGAAGCCTCCCTCGGCGGCTACACACGGCGCGACGCTGAGGCAGCAGATCTGCCCGGCGTCGCAAATCCCCGGCGTCGCCGGAGAGGACCACATGACCCGTATTACTTATGGTGTAGTGGAACAATCTTGTATGCAGAAGTATTACATTCGGTTATTCCTCTGGATACTGAACACGGAGGGGAATTCTGGTGCATCACGGGTGGATTTGTATTTCATCCTTTATGGCGGATACCTTTTTCGCCATCCATTGCGCAAATCCGGCTCTCGTTATAATAGTATCCCATAGCTGAGCAGGGCCCGCCCGATGGCTGATTTTACGATCTATCTTGGAAACAAGAATTATTCGTCCTGGTCGCTGCGGCCTTGGCTCGTTCTCAAGCAGACGGCCGTCCCGTTCGACGAAGTTGTGATTCCGCTCTATGAGGCGACGAGCAAGGCGACGATCATGAAGTATTCGCCGTCGGGAACGGTACCCGCCTTGCGTCACGGCGAACTCATTGTCTGGGACAGCCTGGCGATCTGCGAGTACCTCGCCGAGTCGTTCCCGACGTTTCAGCTGTGGCCGCGGGATCACGACGCGCGTGCGGTGGCCCGCTCGGTCTGCGCCGAATTGCATTCGGGTTTTCAGGCTCTGCGCGCTCATCTGCCAATGAACGTTCGTTCGAGCTTCCCCAATCGCGGCGTTACCCCGGAGGTTCAGACGGAAGTCAACCGCGTGATGTCGATTTGGCGCGACTGCCGCAAACGCTTTGGTCAAGGCAAGGGCGATTTCCTGTTCGGCCACTTCAGCATTGCCGATGCGACCTACGCTCCGGTGGTGACCCGGTTCCGGACCTACAAGCTCGAACTCGAGCGAGATGCGGATGCGTATTGCGAGACGATCATGGCGCTTCCCGCAATGCAGGAATGGATCGCCGCCGCCCGCAACGAGCCGATGATCATCGACAAATACGAGTTTTGAGCGCGGCGATCCGCGCTGTGCCGCCAATCCCGGCTCAGCGTGAAGACGATGTGCAGAACACGACGCCGCCGCAAGCGAAACCGGAGCACCAGCAGACAAAGAGCATGCGATACATGCTCTTTCCTCCGTTGCGGCGAGCCGGGAATTCCGGCTCGCCGTTTCGCATTTTGGCGGCAAGCTGTTACCACTTCCGAAACAGGGTCCGGCAAACGGCGCGGCGGGCGCCCCCCGGGTCGAGAGAGGTGGCGATGCCCGAACGACAGACAGCGTCTTACGGTTCTTGGTCCTCGCCGATCACCTCCGACCTGATCGTAGCTTCGACAATCGGGCTCGGCGACATCCTGCTCGACGGGTCGGATGTCTACTGGCTCGAATCACGTCCGCAGGAGAGCGGGCGCTCGGTCATTGTTCGCCGCGCTGGGGATGGCACTCAGGTTGACGTCACTCCGCCGGTTCCGGCCACTGGCGGGGCGGCATTCAACGTTCGCACGCGCGTCCATGAATACGGCGGCGGCGCATACCTCGTAACTGGCGGTGTCGTTTACTTCTGCAACGATGCGGACCAGCGCATTTACCGCCAGGAGCCGAGCGCGGCGCCTGTCGCGATCACTCCGCAGCCGGTTGTGCCGAGGGGCTTGCGTTATGCGGATGGCGTGGTCGATGCCGAACGCGATCGGATGATCTGGGTGCGCGAGGATCATACGGCGGGTGGACCGGAGCCGGTAAACACGCTGGTCGAAATTCGGCTCGAAGGATCGCGGCCTCAACGAGTGCTGCAATCCGGATCCGATTTCTATGCCAACCCACGCCTCACTTCCGACGGCCGAAGGCTTACTTGGCTCGAATGGAACCATCCGAACATGCCCTGGATGGGCTGCGAATTGTGGGTCGCCGAGATGGCCGGCGATGGTTCGGTCGGACGCAAACGGCTGGTCGCGGGCGGGGACGACGAGTCGATCTTCCAACCCGAATGGTCACCGGACGGGACGCTCTATTTCGTCTCCGATCGCGCCCATGCCTCGCTGAGAGAGAAGTGGTGGAATCTCTTCCGCGTGCACGGCGATGCATTGGAGGCCTCCGGCTCGATCGCGCCAGTCTGGCCGCTGGCGGCCGAATTTGGCAGAGCGCAGTGGCAGTTCCGCGTTTCGACCTTCGCCTTCGCCTCGGAGAGCCAACTCGTTTGCAGCTACGTGCAAGACGGGGTTTACCGGATGAGCGCGGTCGACCTCACCTCGCGGGAGACGCGCTCGCTTCCTCAGGAGTACGGCGACGTCTCTTGGGTCCGCGCGGCCCGGGAACGGGTGTATTTCCGCGGCGGCTCGCCGACCAGCGCGCCGGCTGTCGTGGAACTCGACCTGGCCTCCGGCCGAACAACCACACTGAGGCGCTCGACCAGCGTCGATATGGAGAGTTACCGCAGGTACCTATCGGTGCCGGAACCCGTGACATTCGAGACCGACAACGGGCAGCGGGCACATGGCTTGTTCTATTCACCGGCCAATGCCGATTTCGAGGCTCCCGCAGGCGAACTCCCGCCGCTGCTCGTACATTGCCATGGCGGGCCCACCTCGGCCGCCTCTCCGACCCTCAGTTGGGGGACGCAATATTGGACGAGCCGCGGCTTCGCCGTTCTCGATGTCAATTACGGCGGCAGCACCGGCTATGGCCGAGAGTACCGGCTTCGCTTGCAGGGGAACTGGGGCGTCATTGACGTCGCCGATTGCGTGAATGGTGCGGGCCACCTTGCGGCAACCGGACGGGTCGATGCGGAGCGCTGGGCGATCAGCGGCGCCAGCGCGGGCGGCTACACCACATTGGCCGCGCTGACGTTCCGCAAGGAATTCAAGACCGGTGCGAGCTACTACGGCATCAGCGATCTGGAGGCACTGGCAAAAGATACGCACAAGTTCGAGTCGCGCTATCTAGACGGCCTGATCGGGCCTTACCCGCAGCGCAGGGACCTCTATGTGGCTCGGTCCCCGATCCACAGCGCGCGGCTGCTCGCCGCGCCGGTCGCTTTCTTCCAGGGCGCCGAGGACAAGGTTGTCCCGCCGCAACAGGCCGAGGAGATGGTCGATGCGCTCCGCCAACGTCAGATCCCGTTTCTCTATCTGTTGTTCGACGGCGAGCAGCACGGGTTCCGCCGCGCCGACAACATAAAGCGGGCGCTCGATGCTGAGCTATATTTTTACGCGACCTTTCTGACGGATCAGAGGCTGGAGTTCCGCGTCTCGTAGGAACGAGTTCAGCGGAGGGTCCCGAGCAGCTCGTCGAGTGTTCGGCCGAGCCGCTCGAGGTCCGTTTCGCGCGACAGCCGGTGGTCCCCATCTTTGACCAGGGTGACCACGACGTCGCGGCTTGCGAGGCGCTCGGCGAGCGATAGGCTCGTGTGCCAGGGGACCGAGGCGTCGCTCATGCCGTGCAACAGCCGCGCCGGGCATTCGAGGGCGATCGCCCGGCGCATCACCAGATGCCGTTTGCCATCCTCGAAGAGGCCCAGCCGATAGGTGTAGCCGGCCGGATCGTATTCGGAGGGCAACGTCACGGCCCCGTTTTCGCGCAACTGCCGCTGCTGGCCGGGATCGAGGCGCGGCCAGACGAGGTCCTCGCTAAAGTCCGGCGCCGCCGCGATGCCGACGAGCGCATGGACCCGGAATGGCCTGGCGAGCGCGGCGAGCAGCATGATCCATCCGCCCATGCTCGACCCCACCAGCACCTGCGGCCCGTCCGTCAGCGAATCGAGAACCGCGATCGCGTCCTCCGCCCAGCGGCCGATCGTGCCGAGCGCGGCATCGCCGCCCGATGCGCCGTGGCCAAAATAGTCGAACCGCAGATAGGCGTGCCCGCGGCGGCGGCAGTAATCCTCGAGATAAACGGCCTTGGTGCCGGTCATGTCGGAGCGAAACCCGCCGAGAAATACGACGCCCGGGCTTGATCCGACGAGCCGGTGGTAAGCGATTGTTGCACCGTCCTGACGTGTTAGTGTGGCGGGAGAAGTCATCGGGATACCGGCCGGCCGGAATGAGCATCGACGATAGCATTGTGCCCGTCGCCTCGACAGGGCGCCCCCCGGCAGCGCTGCAGGTCCTTCCAAGCCTCGGCTCCGGCGGTGCCGAGCGCGGCACCGTCGAACTTGCGGGAGCGCTGGTCGAGGCGGGATGGGCCTCCTATGTCGCCTCCGGAGGAGGCCCCCTGGAACGCGAAATTGCACGGGCAGGTGCGACGCATCTGACCCTGCCGCTCGCCTCGAAAAACCCTCTGGTCATGCGGCGCAACACGGTGGAACTGGTTCGCCTGATACGGCAGCTCGGCATCGATATCGTCCATGCCCGCAGCCGTGCCCCGGCCTGGAGTGCTGGCGCGGCCGCCCATACAACCGGGCGCCGCTTCGTGACGACTTTTCACAATGCCTATGGTGCGCGCACTGCGCTGAAGCGCCGATACAATTCCGTTATGGCGCGGGGTGACCGGGTGATTGCGATCTCGGATTTCGTCGCCGACCACGCCGCCAGTATCTATGGGGTCGGCCGCGACAGGCTTCGAACGATCCCGCGCGGGGTCGACCTCGAAGTCTTCGATCCGACCCGGGTCGGCGCGCCGCGCATCATCAACCTTGCCCGCCAATGGCGCCTGCCAGACGGCATGCCGGTCGTGATGCTTCCCGGCCGGCTGACGCGATGGAAGGGTGGGCTCGATTTCATAGAAGCGGTCGCGAAGCTCGGCCGGCGCGATGTCTGCTGTGTTCTCGCAGGCTCCGAACAGCGCCCCGGGTTTCGCCGCGAACTCGAGGCCGCAATTCGCGAGAATGAACTGGCCGGCGGCTTTCGTATCGTCGAGGAATGCGGTGATATGCCGGCCGCCTATATGCTGGCCGACGTTGTCGTCTCGGCGTCGAGCGACCCCGAGGGGTTCGGTCGCATTATCGTCGAGGCGCAGGCGATGGGCCGGCCCGTTATTGCCACCGATCACGGCGGCGCTCGCGAGACGATCGTGCCGGGCCTCACCGGCTGGCTCGTGCCGCCGCGCGACCCCGCCGCACTGGCGGCGGCAATTGGCGAAGCCCTGTCGCTGAGCACGGACGATCGGCGAAACCTAGCCGACCGCGCAATAGCGCATGTCTCGGCTCGATATACCCGCGAGGCGATGTGCGCCCGCACCATCCAAGTGTATGAAGAGCTGCTGTTTCCCCAATTTACCGATCTCGATGTCGCAGCTCAGTGAGGCCTGCTTCGATAAGATCCGCGCGTGCGGAGTGCGGAGGGGTCCGCAATGATTCTCTAAGACGCTCGGGCCGCTTGAAACACGCCGGCTGGCTGGTGACATGATTGTCGGAGCCCCGGGCTTCGGCTAAACGGGGCGTCTTTGACCTTCGCCAGAGCAGGACGATGCAGCACCAGTCCTCCGCCGCCCAAGTGTCGGAAAATCTAACGGGTCTGGCGCCGATCGTCGCAACCTTGCCCGATGGCAAACGCCTCGAATTTGCCGGTCCGGTCTCCGGCGTCGAAATCGCCGCCGCGATTGGGCCGGGTCTGGCGAAGGCGGCGATCGCCGTTCGCATCGATGGTCGGCTACGCGATCTCGCCACCATGGTCGACCATGACGCTCCAGTCGCAGTCATCACTCGGGAGATGCCGGAAGGGCTCGAGATCTTGCGCCACGATGCGGCCCACGTCATGGCGGAGGCGGTCAAGGAATTGTATCCCGACACCCAGGTCACCTTCGGGCCGGCGACCGAAACCGGGTTCTATTACGATTTCGCCCGCGCCCAGCCGTTCACCCCCGAGGATCTCGAGCGGATCGAGACGCGCATGCGGGAGATCGTGCGCCGCGATGAGAAGATCACGCGCGAGCTCTGGGACCGCGACGCCGCAATCGCCTTCTTCGACCGCATCGGCGAGGCGTACAAGGCCGAATATATCGGTGAAATCCCGGAGGGCGAGGAGATCAGCCTCTACCGGCAAGGCGATTTCGTTGATCTCTGCCTCGGCCCACATCTGCCGTCGACCGGTTATCTCGGCCAAGCCTTCAAGCTGATGAACGTCGCGGGCGCGTATTGGCGCGGCGACCCGAAAAATCCCCAACTGCAGCGCGTCTACGGCACCGCCTTTGCGAGCCAGAAGGAGCTCGATCAACACCTCTTTCAGCTCGAGGAGGCAGAGCGCCGCGACCATCGCCGGCTCGGCCGCGAGCTCGATCTCTTCCACATCGGCGAGGAGGCGGTCGGCAGCGTCTTCTGGCATCCGAAGGGATGGAGGTTGTTTCGCATCATCGAGAATTACCTGCGGATGCGGCTCGACGCCGCCGGGTATCTCGAGGTCAAGGGCCCGCAATTGCTCGATCGCAGCTTGTGGGAAGCCTCCGGGCATTGGGAGAAATTCCGCGAGAACATGTTCATCGCCGAGAGCCGCGACGACAAGGTGCTGGCTTTGAAGCCGATGAATTGCCCGGGGCATGTGCTGATCTTCCGAAATCGGCTGCACAGCTACCGCGAACTGCCGCTGCGCCTGGCGGAATTCGGCAGCTGCCACCGCAACGAACCGTCCGGCGCTTTGCACGGCATCATGCGGGTGCGCGCCTTCACCCAGGACGACGCGCACATCTTCTGCACCGAGGATCAGGTCACTGCGGAGTCGATCGCCTTTTGTGATCTGCTGCTCTCGGTCTACCGGGATTTCGGTTTTGACGACGTTGCCATCAAATTCGCCGACCGGCCGCCGGTGCGCGCCGGCTCTGATGAGGTCTGGGACCGCGCCGAGGCGGCGTTGCGTGACGCCGTGGAAGCCGCCGGTCTCTCCTATACGTTAAACCCGGGTGAAGGGGCTTTTTACGGGCCCAAGCTCGAATTCGTGCTGAGGGACGCGCTGGGCCGCGATTGGCAATGCGGCACCCTGCAGCTCGATTTTGTTCTGCCCGAGCGCCTCGATGCGAGCTATGTCGGCGAAGACGGCGGACGGCATCGTCCGGCGATGCTGCACCGGGCAATTTTCGGCTCCCTCGAACGCTTCATCGGCGTTCTGATCGAGCATTACGCGGGTCGTTTCCCGCTGTGGCTCGCCCCGGTGCAGATCGTCGTGGCATCGATCACTTCGGAAGCGGCGGACTATGCCGCAGAGGTTTCTCGGGAATGCGCCGCCGCCGGGCTCAGGGTGGAGCTCGACGCCGGGAACGAGAAGATCACCTACAAGGTTCGCGAGCACAGCCTCGCCAAGGTCCCGATCATGTTGATCGTCGGCCGGCGCGAGGCGGCTAACCGATCGGTTGCGCTGCGTCGGCTCGGCGGTAAGGAACAGGAAGCCCTTGCGCTCGGCGAAGCCGTTGCTAGATTGAAAGAGGAAGCGGCGGTGCCGTCATCGCCCTAACCGCCGCAGCGTCCTTGCGGACGAACCCCGTCAACCGCCTAGAGGAGATTGTACATACCCAGACCACCGATGAATTTCACTCCCACCCGTGAGGGCCCCCGGATCAACGATGAGATCGGCGTCCCGCGCGTACGCCTCGTCGACGAGAGGGGTCAGATGGTGGGTGTTGTCGGGCGCAACGAAGCGCTCACCATGGCCGTCCAAGCCGGTCTTGATCTGGTCGAAATCGCGCCGAACGCCGATCCGCCGGTCTGTAAAATCCTCGACTTTGGCAAGTTTAAATACGAAGAACAAAAGAAAAAGAACGAAGCTCGCAAAAAGCAAAGGATCATCGAGGTCAAGGAAATCAAACTGCGCCCCAGCATCGACGACCACGATTACGAGGTCAAGCGGCGCAGCATGACAAAATTCCTCGAAGAAGGCGACAAGGTCAAAGTGACAATGCGGTTCCGCGGGCGCGAGCTGGCGCATCAGGAATTGGGCATGGACGTCCTGATGCGGGTCAGGGATGATCTCGACGAAATCGCCAAGGTCGAACAGATGCCGCGGATGGAGGGCCGGCAGATGATCATGGTCATGTCGCCAAAATAATCAGGAGCAGGCCCGGCCAGGGGCAGTGCCAGAGGGACAATACCGAGGGCAGGCCGCGCTCGGCCGCACCAATCTGGTTATCGCCCTATTTCTCGAGCTCTCGTTTTTGGACGATTGTACTCCGCCGCCCGCTCGCGCGGTCGGCAGTCTATTCCCAGTGCGCCACCTCCAGACGGCTATCGGCGTCCGAACCCGGCAGCATGGGCGAAGCCGTGGCCAAAGCCGTTATGGGCGAAGGCGTGACCAAAGCGAAACGCTCGCCCTCGGCCAATACCATTGGCAAAGCCATGGCGGAACCCGCGATGCCCGCGGCCGGTGCCGACACCATCGAACCAGGAACCCGGCCAGTACCCGTAATCCGGCCAATATCCGTAGTCGGGGGCATAGGCATAAGCCGGTGGCAGACAGCCATAGTTCGGATCGTAGTCCATGCCTGAAGTGCAGGCATAAGGTATGGCATGCGGCTGCGCCGCTGATGGCGGTGAGCCGCGCAGCACTATCGGCGGATCATCGCCGGGAGCCGCGGGGTCTGCCGCAGCGGAAGGGGTGGAACCGCGCAGCACAATCGACGCAGGTATGAGGTCGGCGGCAGGGGAATGCACAGCCGCTTCGGTAGGGGTCGAGCTTGATAAGCCCAATACCAAATCGCTCGTCAAAAGCGCGGCCTGGACGAACCGTCTCGCGCGGTGCACCGCAGTACTCCTCCGCCACTCGCTCCGACTTTCATTTACCCCTTGAGCAACATTTGACAAGAGAGGCGAGGTGCCGCGCTTGCGTTCGTCGCGCGGCATCGCTATATAGCGCCGCTCGAAAGGGCGCGGGCGGGTGCCTCGGCGCCGCAGGCCTGAGACGGATGTCGAAATGCCCAAGCTCAAGACGAAGAGCGGCGCAAAGAAGCGCTTCAGCCGCACTGCGACCGGCAAGGTCAAAGTCGCCTATTCCAATAAGCGTCACCGGTTGATCAGCAAGGACAAGCAGGCCAAGCGGAAGGCGCGCGGCACCAAGGTTCTGGAGAAGGGGGACGCCAACCTCGTCCTGACCTATATGCCTTACATGAGGGGTTGAGCCTTGGCACGCGTCAAACGCGGGGTTACCACCCACGCCCGCCACAAAAAGGTTCTCGAGCTCGCCAAGGGGTATCGGGGGCGCGGCAGCACCGCCTACCGGGTCGCGATCGAGAAGGTCGAGAAGGCGCTGCGCTATGCCTATCGCGACCGGCGCAACCGCAAGCGCGATTTCCGCGCCTTGTGGATCCAGCGGATCAATGCCGGCGCACGCCAGCACGGGCTGACCTACTCGCAGTTCATGCACGGGATCAAGCTGGCCGGGCTCGATCTCGACCGCAAGGTGCTGTCCGACATTGCGATCCGCGAGCCTGAGGCATTCCAGGCGATCGCCGCAACCGCACAGGCCGCATTGGAAAAGGCGCCTCAGGCCGCCGCCGCGGCCTGAAACAAGCATTGCCGCCCGGCAAAAGGCGGCTAGAAGCCGGATCGGAGGAGACAACTCATGCAGATCGTCGATTCCCAAATCCATATCTGGGAAAACGCGCGGATGTCGGCGCAGCACCGGCAGATCCCGACCTACTCGATGGACGACGCGCTAAAGGAGATGGCCGAAGCCGGGGTCGATGCGGCGGTCATCCATCCGCCGAGCACGCTCGGCGAGAAGGTCAATGAGCTCGCGGTCGAAGCGGTTCGCCGGCATCCCGACAAATTCTGCATTCTCGGGCATTTCGACCTGCAAAGCCCGGATCGCGAGAACATCGTCAAAAACTGGCGGCAGCGCCCCGGCATGCTCGGCTTTCGTTTCACGTTCAACCAGCCGCATCAGCAGAGCTGGTGGAGCGACGGCTCGCTCGATTGGTTCTGGGCGGCCTGCGAAAGGGAAAAGCTGCCAGTCGGGCTCCTCGCCGGCGGACACATGGCCGCTTTCGCCAAGATCGCCGAGGGCCATCCCGGATTGAAACTGCACATCGACCACATGGGCCGCCATGGGGGCGGCGGAGCCCAAAAGGATGACGCGGCCTTTGCCGATTTGGGCGAAATGCTCGCTGTCGCCAAATACCCCAATGTCGCGCTCAAGCTCTCTGGCGCCCCGAGCTATTCGAGCGAGCCCTACCCCTATCGCAACATCCACAAATACATCCGGCAGATGTTCGACGCATTCGGCCCCGAGCGCTGCTTTTGGGGTACCGACATCACCCGCATGCCGTGTTCCTACCGGCAATGCGTAACGATGTTCACCGAAGAGCTGCTGTGGCTGCAGGGCCGCGACAAGGAGCTGGTCATGGGGCAGGCCGTCTGCGACTGGCTCGGCTGGAAGCGGCCCGCCTGATCAGGCCGGAAGCGAACCAGCTTCCGGCACACTGCTCATAGCATCGCTGCTGGGGACATCCGCGGCAGCGTAAGCGGTCGGGTCCTTTCGCCACAGCCCGATGCCGCCGGTCAGACCGTCGGTATTTGGCACGATCGTGACGTCGGGCGCCAGCGGGAAGGTGATGTCCTTGGCGTTGCCGCCACCAACGTAAAGGTGGTCGAAGCGCACGACTTCGCGCAGGATGTCGATCACTTTGGCCACGCGCTTGTTCCAGGTCTTCTTGCCCTTCTTCTTGCGGGCCGCATTGCCGATGTATTCGTCGTAGGTCTTGTTGCCGCTCACCGGGTGATGCGCGAGTTCGAGGTGCGGCATGATCTCGCCGTCGCGAAACAGCGCCGTCCCAGCGCCTGTCCCCAAGGTCAGCACCATCTCGACGCCTTGGCCCCTGATGGCCCCGAAACCCTGGACATCGGCATCATTGAGAACGCGAACCGGCTTGCCCAGATGCTCGGCGAGCACAGATTGCAGGTCGAAGCCGGCCAACGCTTCGGTGCCGAGATTGGGCGCGGTAATAACCCGGCCGTCGCGGACATACCCGGGAAAGCCAACCGACACGCGCTCATAGGTGCCGAGCGGCGCCGCCGCCTGGTCGATGGCGCGGACGAGATCCTCGGGAGTAACCGGCTTGGGCGGCGTCGGCACCCGCTGCCGTTCGCCGATCAAACTGCCGGCATCGTCCAGCAACGCGGCCTTGATCCCGGTCCCACCGATATCGATAGCGAGTGTGCGGGGTTCGTCCATCTCTCCTCATTCCTTGCGCGCTCGGCGGGCCCTGTCCACTTCCGATCGAGGCCCCTCGATTTCCAAGTGCGGCTGGACGCGC
This sequence comes from uncultured Alphaproteobacteria bacterium, assembly GCA_963736715.1. Lineage (GTDB taxonomy): Bacteria > Pseudomonadota > Alphaproteobacteria > ATCC43930 > CGMCC-115725 > AP-15. The sequence goes on from CAVTQA010000041.1 coordinate 16,921, forward strand.
ATTCGGGTCAAGCCCATTTCTGCGCTATATTCAGGCGGCGCAGCGGATCGAGGCGGAGCGGAATGCGGATCGAGGCCCACCTGAGCAGAATTTTGGCGCTCGCCGGTCTGGTGGCGCTGTTCGCGTTGGGGAGCGCGCGGGCAGGCGGGCCTCCAGCGCCGGAAGATCTGGTCAAGGCCGATCTCCTCGCGGAAACCGCCTCGATTGCGCCCGGGGCGACTCTGTGGGTCGATCTCCACCTCGAGGTCAAGCCGGGTTGGCATGTCTACTGGCAGAACCCTGGCGATTCCGGCCTGCCGACGGCGATCGACTGGAAGCTGCCGGCCGGGTTTTCGGCGGGACACATCCTCTGGCCGGTGCCCGAGCATTTTGTGCAAAACGGCATCGGCAATTACGGCTATGCCGGAACCGTCGATCTCCTGGTTCCGATCGCTGCCCCGAAAGAGCTGGCGGTGGGACAAACCGCCGTGCTCGACGCCGAGGCATCCTGGCTCGCCTGCGCCGATATCTGCATCCCGGGAAGCGCCAAATTAGGCGTGAAAGTGCCGGTCGCGGCGCAAGCCGCCATCCCCGATCCTGCCGTTGCGCCACTGTTTGCGGCGGCTCGCAGGCACCTGCCGGTGCCGGCGCCGTTCGAGACCCGCTTTGCGCTCGAGGCGCACGGTTTTCGGATTCTGGTTCCGTCGAGCGCTGCCGGCGAACTGCGCAACCCCTCCGGGATGTTCTTCCCGATAAAGGAATCGCTCATCGATGCCGCTGCTCAGCCCCGGATCGACCGGCGCAGCGATGGTCTGGCAATCCTTTTGCCGAAAGCTTCGGACGAGGTTGGCGCGCCGGCTACGCTCGATGGCGTGCTGTCGTTGCGTGGCGAGAACGGCGCCGAACGCGCGTTCATAATCAACGCCAACCCGGTTGCGGCGGCGGCCGAAGGCGGCATCGTCTGGTGGCAGGCGCTGCTGCTGGCATTTCTCGGCGGTGTCGTGCTCAACGCCATGCCGTGCGTGTTTCCAATCCTTTCCTTGAAACTGCTCAGCGTTGCGCAACAGGCGCACGGGCACCGCTCCGAGCGGGCGTATCACGGGCTCGCCTATACGGCCGGGGTGCTCGCAAGCTTTGCGGCGCTGGGCATCGCGCTGCTCGCGCTGCGCGCCGGCGGCCAGGCGGTAGGCTGGGGCTTTCAGCTTCAGTCGCCGGCTTTTGTCGCGGTGCTCGCGTATCTCCTCTTCGCAATGGGGTTGAGCCTGTCCGGGGTCGCGGGCTTTGGCAGCGCGCTCGCCGGCGTCGGCGGGCAGTTCGCCGCGCGCTCAGGGCTCGCGGGCACGTTCTTCACCGGCGTGCTCGCGACGATCGTAGCGACTCCTTGCACAGCCCCGTTCATGGGCGCCGCGCTCGGCTTTGCGCTGATTGCTCCCGCGGCAGTGGCGATCGGCATTTTTCTCGCACTCGGCCTCGGTCTCGCCGCCCCCTATCTCGCCGCCTCGCTCACCTACCGGTGGCAGCGCTTGCTTCCGAAGCCGGGACGGTGGATGGAATTGGTCAAACAGCTGCTCGCCTTTCCCCTCTATGGCACGGTCGCGTGGCTCCTCTGGGTGCTGATCCAGGAGGTTGGACCCGGCAATGCGTTCGGTGCGTTGTTCGGGCTGGTGCTCGTCGGTTTCGCGGTCTGGGTCTACGGACAGACGCGGTTTGCCGCGCCTCTCGGCTGGTGGCTCGGCACCGGATTCGCCGCCGCCGGAGGCGCCGCTGCAATCTTTCTCGCCGCTTCCCTCACGGGAGCAGTGCCGGCCGGAGCAGCGCCGGCCAACTCCGCCGCTCTCCGCGACGGACTGCAATACGAGCCCTTTACGACACAACGGCTCGCCGCTCTGGAAACCGCGGGCAAGCCGGTTTTCGTCAATCTGACTGCTTCCTGGTGCGTCACCTGTCTGATCAACGAGCGGGTCGCCCTCGACAGCAACGCCGTGCGCCAGGCCTTCGCCGAGCGCGGCATCGTCCCCCTTAAGGGTGACTGGACGAGCCAGAACCCGGAAATCACCCAATTCCTGCAGCAATTCGGCCGCAGCGGCGTCCCGCTCTATCTGCTCTATACCGGCAGAGGAGGCGAGCCCATCATGCTGCCGCAGATTTTGACCGCGGCGAGTGTGCTCGACGCGATCGGCAAGAGTTGATCCACAGCTGACGGAGGCCCCATGCGCGCCCTGAGCAAGACCCTGGCCGTTGCCGCAATCGCCGCGATCGGCAGCTTCGCAGTGGAGCACGCCACTGCCGTTCCGTCCGCCGCCACGGCAAAGCCGGGAGCGCCCGCCCCCTCCTTCAGCGCTCCCGACATTGCCGGCAAGACCGTTCGGCTCGGCGATTATGCCGGCAAGATCGTCGTTCTCGAATGGACCAACGACGGCTGCCCGTTTGTCGGCAAGCACTACAACAGCGGCAACATGCAGGCGCTGCAGCAGAAATACACGGCTGGCGGGGTCGTCTGGTTGACGATCGCCTCGTCCGCTCCCGGTGAGCAAGGCTATGTGACCCCCGCCGAAGCCAAAGCCGATCTCGCCCGCTGGCGCGCAACCCCGACGGACTTCCTGCTCGATCCCGACGGCACCGTCGGCCGCCTCTACGATGCGCGCGCGACCCCGCATATGGTCGTGATCGACCGGGCCGGCCAGGTGGTCTATATGGGCGCCATCGACGACACGCCGTCGACCCGCCTCGCCGACGTCAAGACAGCGCATAACTATGTCGCCGCCGCGCTCGACGCGATCGCCGCCGGCCAGCCGGTCGCAGTCGCCTCGACCCGCGCCTACGGCTGCTCGATCAAATACAAGGACGAGTAAGGAGGCGACCCCGACCCTTGCGCGCCGAACTGGCCAGATCCGTCGCTTGCTGCCCCTTCCATTGACCCGTCCAGCTATGGTGGTGGGTTATATGGAGTTACGGGTAGCGCTGGCGCGATGTCGGTGCGTACGAAATCGTCGCCCTTGAACAGCAGCGGCTCGCCCGTCGCGCGCGCCAGGGCGTAAGCGAAGCAATCGCCGAAATTCAGCCGCGCCGGGTGACCGCTGCCCCGGCCAAAATCGCGATATGCCTCGCGCGCTATCCTCGCCTGGACCTCGGTAACCGCTTCGATGACCAGCTGCGCCTCCTTGACGAGATCGTCAAAGCGGCGGCTGGCGACCGGGTCCCGACTTCCGTCAATGACGATTGCGCCTTCGACAAAATTCGCAGCCGAAATACGGCGATGGGGAGCTGCCTCAATGGCTTCGGCGCAGGCCGCCGCCTCGGGCTCATCGCGAAGGATCGCGATCAGCGCCGATGTGTCGATGATGTGTCGATGATCATCGCGGCAACCCGCTCTCATCATAAAGCAGGTCACGGTGATCGACTGTACGGAAGGGCTCCTTGAGATGCGCCGCGCAATCCTTGCCGATCGCCAACAGGCGATCTGCCAGACCACCCGCCCGTTCACGACGCACGCGATCGAGGCGCTCGCGCACGGCCTCCGTGACAGCGACGGTCATGCTCTCTCCAGTAACGCGCGCTAGCTCCTGGGCCAATCGGTGTGCTTCCTTGCTTTTGATGTTCAAGCTCATGGGGTATACCAATCTACCTGCATCGGGAACCATTCTACCAGATGCGCGCCCGGCCACCCAATATCTGAAGGGTTCACAGCCGACCCCGCATATGGTCGTGATCGACCGCGGCGGCCCAGTGGTCTCTATGGGCGCCATCGACGACACGCCGTCGACCCGCCTCGCCGACGTCAAGACAGCGCACAACTACGTCGACGCCGCGCTCGACGCGATCGCCACCAGCCAGCCGGTCGCAGTCGCCTCGACCCGCGCCTATGGCTGCTCGATCAAATACAAGGACGAGTAAGCATAGGAGGCGAGCGTGAGCCTGCCCCAAACTGGCCAGACCCGTCCCTTGTCGCCCCTGAAAACAAAGGCGAAAAGCGCTGTCGTCTCAACGATAGGATCATCGTTCCGGGACGGCCCGCGGGCCGCGGTGAGCGCCCGACCGCCGGTTCGCCTCTCGGCGCTTGGGGGCTTGGGCGTGCGGGGCGCAGAGGAGGCCGCCCGCCGAAACTCACGGAGGACGACATCGAGGCCGCCAAGGCGATGCTGGCTAATCCCGATATCGGCGTGACTCAAATCGCGCACCGCCTCGGCGTCTCTCCCGTGACGCTCTATCGGTACATCCCCGCCGCACGAACCGCAAATGCCCCGAGCGTTTGGGAGGGCGCTCCTCGCCACGGCTCGTTATTGCACTAGCCGCACCCCCGGCGGCGCCCAGCTTCCGTCGAGAACCTCCGCTTTCGGCCAATAGAGACGGAGATTCATCGTGAAAGGGCCGCTTGCGGGCGTCGGCAGCCAGTTCGACGCTTTATCTTGGCCGGGCGACTCGCGTTGGATGTAAAGATCGAGAGAGCCGTCAGGATTGAATGCGAGCTTGTCGCGATCCCCAATGGCATAGCGGTCGATCGGATTGGTCGCGAGAAGGTGCCTCTCGTTGTACATCGTAAGCGACCAAAAGGCGCGCACCGGCGGCACTTGGTCCTTATTGAAATGCAGCATGTATCGGTTGTCGCTGATGAACGGCTTGCCATCGGCGTCAGTGACAGCCGTCGGATAGACAGCGTCTTCGATGGTGTTGGAGCCGAGGCCGACATAAGCGACCACGGCCCGGCTCAGATAATCCGCGCCGTAAGTTCCAATTGCGGTGAGATTGGTGCGCCATCCGGCGCTCGCTACTCCCATTTTTAAAAACCTTGCCCTGATCCTCTTTGATGCGATCGGCCCAGCTTCGGTCAATGCGCCCTGAACCTCTGGCGATGCTTTATCAAACGCGAAGGGCTTGCCTGGCTCGATCCCCATGCGCCGCATCTGCTCGATGATCGGATAGTCGTTCGCGTGTGGCGGGTTGAGCTTGATGAGTTCCGTAAAGAGCGAGAAATACGCAGCGGGGCTGAGCTTGTCTACTTGGTCGACTGGCGGCGTCTTCATGTCCCAATCGGGGTTGATCCTGCCCGCCGGCGGCAGGTACGACTTGCCCCATCGACTGAGCGGCGTAGCGATTAGTCCGTTCTGGAATTTGTGCACAGCGTCGTAATCGGCTTTGCCGTTGGTCTGCGTGCGCCCGATGATCCAGCCGATCGCGGTGGGACTATGAACGAGCATCGCTCCTGCAGGGAGTGGGCCTTGCCAGCGCGGCTCCGCGATCGCAAGCAGCTGCGCGCCCGTCCCAGTCGTGCGCTTGCCCGTGGATTGGAAAACGTCGGTCCACATGTCGAGCATCGGCAGCAGATAATAGCGCCCTCCCGAATCCGGCACACTGATCAGCAGCGGTTCCTTCGACACGTCGAACCACATCAGCGAATAAAGAGTGTCTAGGTTCGGCCGTACGACGTCCGTGAAGGTGGCGTCAGGAAATGCTGGCAAATTCGCAAACTGGTTCATCGGCGCCTTGCTGAACTGGCGAGTGTCGGCGACGTTGGTGGCGATCCGGCGCGTCAGTTCCATCAGGATCAGCGGATAGGCGTAAAGGTAGGCGTTTGCGGCGACTTCACCGATCTGATCGGAAGGCAGAGCGGTCGGCGTTGCGGCGCTAGCCTGGCCGGCGGCTCTGCTTGTTGCAGTGTCCACCGTCTCAGCCATCAGTGCCGATGAGGCGAGCAAGGAACCACCGCTTAAAAGGACTCTGCGGCGATCAACACCTTTTCTTTCATCGAGGAATTCGTACTTGGACCATTGGTTCCTCATGGGTTCTCCTTCACTTCGCCTCAGATTCATACTGCGCTAGGGGAAATGCGGAGACAATCAGCGGCATAAGCGGCGGCATCTTCGTATGCCACTTGCACGACCGGTTCGCTCTCGTTGCCCTTCGATCGCGCTTGTCGGCCCGTCGGGAGACAGATCGGCACCCATGCCAAACCGGCAGCCGGGGATCATCCAGCGCTTGCTGCGAGAGCATTGCTGCAAGCGACGCTGATTTTCCAGAACGCCCATTATACGACTTGTGGGTGTAAATCACCGATAGAACGTCACCGGCCTCACCGATAGTCAAGTGCTGCCGGGATTTTCCCTCTCCGCTCGCCGAATCGAATTGAGCTTCCACGAGATCAGTGGACAATCCATTCAGTGGGGCCGTAGTCGGCTTTGCGATCGAGATCGGCGGTCGTAAAATTGCCGCTTTCGCATGCCATATTTGCGGAGACGGGCTGATAGGAATTGCCATGCGCGCGGGGAACTGTCCTTCCACCTTAGCGGGAAACCTCGCTGTAGTTCTGCTGCAGAAACAGCCAAGGCCCTTGAAGCTAAGCGCGCGCAATCAGATCAAGGGCAAGCTTGTCGAGGTTCGCAAGGGTTCGACTACCGCTCATGTACGGATCGATATCGGCAACGGAGTGGTCATTACTTCCTCGATCACCAACGAGGCCGTCGACGACCTCGGCCTTCGCGTCGGCGACGAAGCGATCGCGATCATCAAGGCCTCCGACGTGTTGGTTGCCAAATAGCGCTAGGACCTCGCAGGGCTGTCCGGAGAAACTTCCATTGCAAGAACAAGTTTCGGCTCCTCGAAGCCGTGGATGGCCGGGACGAGCCCGGCCAAGACGAAGTCATTTGGCCGATTTCCTCACTTGGACGGGTTATTATATTGACAAAATTGTGCATTTGACGATATCATAGCAGACATGAGAATCTCATCAAGGCAGGTCCTACCTTCTTTGACAAGAACAGCGAAAGGAAGCGCCGGAACAGCCAGCGCTTGGCTGTTATTTTATCTGCCGAACCGTCGGCGGCCCAGGGTTTCTGCGGAGTTCAAACATGTGGCTGGCTGATAACTTGGTGCAAAGAACAGCAAAAACAGCGAGGCGCGTGGTTTGAGCCGCTAGCTCGGCCCGCTGACCCCGGCTTCGGCGAAGGTGGCCATTCCGGTATGGCAGGCGACGGCGGCCTTCAGGACGCCAAAGCCGAGGGTCGCTCCCGAGGCTTCGCCGAGCCTCATGCCGAAATCGAAGAGCGGGCGTTGGCCGATTTGCTCGATGAGGCGCAGATGGCCCGGCTCGACCGATCGGTGCGCCACGACGCAATGGTCGAGCGCACGGGGGTCGGCGGCGAACAGGACCGCGGCCGCTGCGGTCGAGGCAAAGCCGTCGAGCAGCACCGGCACTCGGCCGAGCCGCGCCGCCATCACAGCTCCGGCAATGGCGGCGAATTCGAGCCCGCCCAGCCGGCGCAGCATGTCGAACGGATCGCCCGCCGCCGGGCGATGGCGCGCGACGGCTTGCGCCACGACCGCGCGTTTTGCCTCGAGCGCGGCGCCGGCGACGCCGGTTCCCGGGCCGGTCCACAGCTCCGCCGCGCCGCCGAACAGTCCGGCGCACAGAGCTGCCGCGGCAGTGGTATTCCCGATCCCCATCTCGCCGAGCGCCAGCGCGTCGATGCCGGGTTCCACCGCCATCATGCCGTAGGCCATCGCCCTGGCGCACTCTTCCTCGCTCATCGCCGGCTCGGCGACGATGTCGCCGGTCGGCCGGTCGAGGTTCATCTCGTAAACCTTCAGACCGGCATCGAACACTCGGCACAGCTGGTTTACCGCGGCGCCGCCGGCGATGAAGTTCTGCACCATCTGCGCTGTGACCGCGGCGGGATAGGCCGAAACGCCGCGCGCGGCGACCCCGTGATTGGCGGCGAACACCAGTGTCCGGGGCTGGTCGAGCCGGGGCGGGTGTCTGGCCTGCCATGTGGCGAGCCAAATCGCCAGCTCCTCGAGCCGACCGAGAGAACCCGCCGGCTTCGTCAATTGCGCCTGGCGCGCGGCCGCTGCCGTCCCGGCGGCCAGGTCGGGCCCCGGCAGTTGGGACAGCAGCGCGCGGATCTCGTCGAGATTTGCGACCGGATCGGCCATGCAGATGTTCCTCTAACGCGAACGCGGCAATCTAGCCTAATCTGCGAGCCGAAGAGGGTGTAATGGCCGCATTCATTTTTGCCGATTGTGCCGTGCTCGACGGCACCCGCAACGAGCGCCGCGAGGACCATCATGTGCTGGTGGAGGACGGACATATCCGCGAAGTCTCCGACCGGCCGATCAAGAGCGCCTCCGCCGAGACGATAGGGCTCGCAGGCCGCACGTTGATGCCGGGGCTGATCGACGCGCACGTCCATGTGCTCGCCGTCGACGCTTCTCTCGCCCGGCTTTCGGACCGGCCGGTGATGCTGCTGACCTTGCAGGCGGCCAAGGTGCTCGAGGGGATGCTGCAGCGCGGCTTTACCACGATCCGCGATGCCGCCGGCGCCGATGGCGGGCTCGCCGAAGCGGTCGAGGAGGGTCTCGTGCGCGGACCGCGGATCTTCCCGTCGGGCATGGCGCTGAGCCAGACCGGCGGGCATGGCGACACCAGGCCGCGCACGCAGCCCGTCGATGCTTGCGCTTGCTGCGCCGGAGGCCTGGCGCTGTCGCGCATCGCCGACGGGGTCACCGAGTGCCGCCGCGCGGCACGGGACGAGCTGCGCAAAGGGGCGACGCAGATCAAGATTGTCGCCTCGGGCGGCGTAGCGTCCCCCTATGATCCGATCTGGAACCTGCAGTACAGCGAGGAGGAAGTGCGCGCGATCGTCGAGGAGGCGCGAGCCTGGCACACTTACGTGATGGCGCACGCCTATTCGCCCGCGGCGATCCGCCGCTCGATCGATTTCGGGGTGCGCTCGATCGAGCACGCCAATCTGATCGATCGCGCCACCGCCGAACATGTCGTCGGCGCCGGCGCATTTGTCGTGCCGACGCTCGTCACCTATGACGCATTGCACCGGTTTGGCACAGAACTGGGCTTTCCCGAGGTGAGCATGGCCAAGCTCGGGGAGGTGCGCGAGGCGGGGCTCAGCTCGCTTGAGATTCTGCAAAGCGCCGGCGTCAAGATCGGTTTCGGCACCGACCTACTCGGCCCGATGCACCGCCACCAGTCGCGCGAATTCGTGATCCGCGCCGAGGTAATGTCGCCCTTCGACATCATCCGCTCGGCGACGATCGTCAATGCCGAACTCCTGAACCGCGCCGAGGAGATCGGCGTCATCGCCCCCGGCGCGCGCGCCGACCTGATCGCCGTCGATGGCAATCCGCTCGCCGACATCACCTTGCTTGATGGCCAAGGCGAACACATCACCCACATCATGAAGGATGGGGTTTGTTACAAACGATCCCACTGAAATCAGTCGATTACAGACTCCTATTCGAAAGCCGCTAAACGGTAAGCGGCGGAAAGCTGGAGTCAGTTCAGCCGGAGGTCGGTGATGTGGCGGGGGTCCTGTTTTAGTTCGCCGCGCTCGACGCGCTTGACGATGTCGACGAGGCGCTCGTTGGCGCGGGCCTGGATGCCTGCCTGCTCGCCTTCGCGCACGACGAAGCCGTTCAGATACTCGATCTCGGTGCGCCGGCCCTTGGCCATGTCCTGGCCCATTGACGGCCGCTGATCGGGCGAGCCGCGACCGACCCGGGACAGCCGCCGCTCGTCATAGATCTTGAGCGCCGCGGCGTCGCCCTCGCCGGCGCGCGCGATCGTCTCGGGCGGCAGGTGGTCGATCTCTTCGAGCTTGTAGCCGCGCGCCTGGCCGATGCGGATCGCCTCGCTGCCGAGCCGCGCCTGGAAATGGCGGATCGCCTCGTTTTGCGCGATCTGAGCGCCGGACAACCCGGTGCAGGCCGACACACCGTTCGCCATAGTATTGGCGACGAGCTTCGACCAGCGTTCGCCCCACAGATTGTCGGTGGCCTTGGCGCTGTCGGCGTGAGCGACGAGGCGGCACACCTCGTGCGCCCGCTCGGTGATCGCGCCGTGGACTTCGCCGGTGCGGTAAACGGTGTGTGTTGCGCCGCCCTTGACGCCGCCGCGATGGACATGGCCCGGCTCGACGAGACCGACACTGATGTTGCTCGCGATGCACCCCATCGTCTTGCCCCAGCCGACGACACCGGCGATCGTCCCCTCGTTCATGCAATTCTGCAATGAGACGACATAGCCGCCGGGCGCCAGATACTGGCGGATCATCATCGCCGCCCATTGCGTGTCATAGGATTTCGTGCAGACAAAGGCGATGTCGATCGGCGCCTCCTTCGCAAGATGCTGCGCCTCGGTCAAATGCAATGCCCGCACCTTGACCGTGAACGGCTCCTCGCCCTCGTGATGGGTGATGCGCAGGCCGTTCTTCTTCATTTCATCGACATGCGCCGGCCACATGTCGATGAAGGTTACGTCCTCGCCGGCCCGCACCATGTGCGCCCCGGTATAACCGCCGACCGCTCCGACCCCAACGAACGCTATTCTCTTCCCCATCACCGATCTCCTGTCATAATCCCGAGTTCGAAATGAAGTCCGGTCTTCATAACGGCTATTCTCGCCCCCGCGAAGGCGGGGGTCCAGAGACCGCCCCAACCGCTACCGTGATTTGAATGAAAGCGCCCGATACGCGGACGGCGCCTCGGCCGCGGCGGCTGCTGTTCCAGAAATACCTCACGGCGCTTTTCGTCGCGGTGGTCGTGCCGTTGCTCGCCAATGGCGCGAGCGAGGCATGGTTCGGCTATCGCGACCAGCGCGAGGTGCTGAGCCAGCGGCTCCACGCCGAAGCGCGCTCGGCGGCGGGGAAGATCCAGGGTTTCCTCGACGACATCACCGACCAGTTGCAATGGACGGTGCAACTGCCGTGGCGCGACGGCATGGACGAGCGGCACCGCTTCGACGTGCTGCGGCTGATGCGTCAAGTGCCCGCGGTCCTCCAGGTCACGCTCGTCGACGGAGAAGGCATCGAGCGGCTGCATGTCTCTCGGGTCGATCCCGATGTCGTCAATAGCGGCACCGACCGCAGCAACGATCCGGCGGTGCGCGGCGCCCGGTCGGGCCGCATCTGGTATGGCCCAGTGTCGTTCTACCAGGGCTCCGAGCCTCATATCACCATCGCCGTCGCCGGGGCACGCGAGATCAACGGCGTGACGATTGCCGTCGTCAATCTCAAGCTGATCTGGGACGTGATCCAGGCGATCCATGTCGGGCAATCGGGCGAGGCCTTCGTGCTCGACCGCCCCGGCCGTCTCGTCGCGCATCCCGACATCAGCCTGGTCTTGCGCGGCGAAGGCGACCCGTCGGCGGCGCGCCTCAAACAATTACAGCAGGCGGCGATCGCCGGCGGCGGCGAGACTACCAAGGGCATCGATGCCGAAGGCCGCTCCGTCATCGCCGCGATGGCGCCGATCCCGGGACCGGATTGGATGGCCTTTGTCGAGCAGCCCGCCGCTGAAGCCCTGACGCCGATCCGCGCGGCGCTTTGGCGAACCGGTCTGCTGCTGCTCGCCGGCGCTTTTTTCGCTGCGATGCTCGCCTATCTATTGGCGCGGCGGATGACCGGGCCGATCGCTCTGCTGGAGAAAGGGGCGGAACAGATCGGCGCCGGGCATTTCGACCACAAGATCGAGATCGCGACCGGCGACGAGCTGGAGGGGCTGGCGCGGCGGTTCAACGAGATGGGCGCCGAGCTCGCGGTGTCGCAGGAGCGTTCGGAGCGGATCGCGCGCCTCAAGCGGTTTCTTGCGCCGCAAGTCGCCGAGCTGGTCGAGGGAAGCGACCAAGAAGCCCTGCTCGACAGCCATCGCGCCGAGGTGGTCGTGATCTTTTGCGACCTGCGCGGCTTTACCGGCTTTTCGGGCGCCGCCGCGCCGGAAGAGGTAATGGGACTTTTGCAGGAATATTATGAAGCGCTCGGCGGGATCATCACGCGTTACGAGGCGACTTTGACCTGCTTTATGGGTGACGGGGTCATGCTGCTGCTGAACGCGCCCGTCCCATGCCCGGACCCGGCGCTGCGCGGCGTGGAAATGGCGGTGGAAATGCAGCGCGCGGTCCAATCGCTGATGGCCGGCTGGCGAGCGCGCGGGCACATGATCGGCTTCGGGGTGGCTCTCGCGAAAGGCCCGGCGACGGTCGGCCGTATCGGTTATGAGGGCCGCTCGGACTACACTGCGATCGGCAGTGTCGTGAATTTGGCGTCGCGGATCTGCGCCGCCGCCGAGGACGGGCAGATCCTGATCGATGCGACTGCGGCGGCGAAGGTCGGCAACGCGTTCCGATTGGCGCCGCTCGGCACCCGCCCGTTGCGCGGCTTTGCCGAAGCCGTCCCGGTCTTTGCCGTCCAACCGCACGACCGCGATTTGGCGGTCCTGCCAGCGGCCAAATAGGCGGACGTTTCTGCTCGATGGGTTTCGCTGTATAGCATGGATAATGACAGTAATCACCGACACGGGCGCGTTGGCCGGCTTTTGCGAGCGGCAAAAGGACGCGAGCTTTGTTGCGGTCGACACCGAGTTCATGCGCGAGCGGACCTATTGGCCGATCCTGTGCCTCGTGCAGGTGGCGGGCCCGCAGGAGGCGGCGGCGATCGATGCGCTCGCCCCGGAAATCGACCTCACGCCGCTCCTCGCTCTGATGGCGAATCCGGGCACATTGAAGGTGTTCCACGCGTCGCGTCAGGATATCGAGATCTTCTTCAACCTGTCCGGCGCGGTGCCGGCACCGCTCTTTGACACCCAAATCGCCGCCATGGTCTGCGGCTTTGGCGATGCGGCGAGCTATGAGACCCTCGTCGCCAAGCTCGCCCGAGCCTCGCTCGACAAATCCTCCCGGTTTACCGACTGGTCGCATCGGCCGCTGACCGAACGGCAGATCCGCTATGCCCTCGCCGATGTCGTCCATCTCCGCACCGTCTACGAGAAGCTGCAGCAACAGCTCGCGTCGAACGGCCGGGCGAGCTGGTTCGCCGAGGAAATGGCGGAGTTGTCCAACCCCGAGACCTACCGCAGCGATCCGAGCGAGGCGTGGCGCCGGTTTAGGCTGCGCGGCCGCATCGACGCGCGGTTCTTCGGCGTATTGCGCGAGCTGGCGGCGTGGCGCGAGACGGCGGCGCGGCAACGCAACCTGCCGCGCGGGCGGATCATGCGGGACGAAGCGGTGCTCGAGATCGCCGCCCATGCTCCGCGCTCCATCGAGGCGCTGGCGCGGACGCGCAGCCTCGGCAAAGGCATCGCCGAGGGCAAGCTCGGAAGCGAGATCCTGGAAGCGGTGCAACGCGGGCTGGCCGCCACCGGGGCGGTCGAGCCGCCGCCTGTCGGGAGAGCGGATTCGCCACCCGGTCTCGGCCCGCTGATCGAATTGTTGCGCGTGTTGTTGAAGCAGCGTTGCGACGACCATCAGGTCGCGCAAAAACTGCTGGCCTCGGCCGATGATCTGGAAGCGATCGCGGCCGATGACGATGCGCCGGTGAAGGCGCTTTCCGGCTGGCGCCGCGAAATTTTCGGCAAGGACGCGCTGGCCTTGAAGCACGGCAGGCTCGCCCTGACGGTCCGGCGCAACCGGATCAGCCTTGTCGAGCTGGCGGACGGCGAGGGCGAGCGGCGGCTCAATAGCGCCGAGCCCGAAGCCTCGGATCCTATTCGTCAGTTGCCGCGGAACCGGAAATCAGACAAGGTCGCAGCGGTTGCCCCTTCAAGGAAGGGGCAGGCCCTGGTTCCTCGCTTTCCGCGGGCGACGAGGCCTTGCTAGAAATTAGCCGCCGGCAGGTGATCGGGGGCCATGTAGTTGTCGAACTTGGTGGTTTCGGCGTCGAAACGGAGTTTGACTGCGCCGATCGGCCCGTGCCGCTGCTTGGCGACGATGATTTCGCCGAGCCCATGTACCTTTTCGAGCCGCTCTCTCCATTCCTGATAGCGCTCGCTGTATTTGCTCTCGGCTTCGTCGGGCCGGCGGGTCGGCTCGCGCGACAGGTAATATTCCTCGCGAAAGATGAACATCACCACATCGGCATCCTGCTCGATCGAGCCGGATTCACGCAGATCGGCGAGCATCGGGCGCTTGTCCTCTCGCTGTTCGACGGCACGAGACAGTTGCGACAAAGCCAAAACCGGAACATCGAGCTCCTTGGCGAGCGCCTTCAGCCCGCGGGTGATCTCGGAAATTTCCTGAACGCGGTTGTCCTGCGCGCGGGTCTGGCTCGAGGGGCGCAGCAGCTGCAGGTAGTCGATGACGATCAGCCCCAGGCCCTGCTGACGCTTCAGGCGCCGGGCGCGGGTGCGCAGCGCCGATACCGTCAGCGCCGGCGTGTCGTCGATGAACAGCTTCAGTGCGGCCAGACGCTGGCTCGCCTGGACAAACTTGTCGAAATCCTCATGGCTGACATCGCCGCGCCGGATGCGGTCAGAGGAAACACCCAATTCCTCGGCGAGAATTCGGGTGGCGAGCTGCTCCGCCGACATTTCGAGCGAAAAGAAGCCGACGACCGCCCCGTCCTCGGCGGCCTTGCGCGATTCGGGGGCAGCTGCGGGCCGGTAATTTTGTGCTGCGTAAAACGCGATGTTGGTAGCGAGCGCCGTCTTGCCCATTGAGGGCCTGCCGGCGAGGACGACAAGATCGGAAGGGTGCAGCCCGCCCAATTTGCGATCGAGATCGATAAACCCCGTCGCGACGCCGACGGTTTTGCCGCTGCGCTTGAAAGCCGCCTCGGCATTGAGGAGGGCATCCGTGAGCGCATTATCGAATCCACGAAAACCTCCTTCGCTCTGACCGGCCGTGGCAAGGTCGAACAGTGTCTTTTCTGCCCGCTCGATCTGGTCGCGCGCCGGATTATCGAGGTCTTGTCGGAAAGCGTCATTTACGACATCCTCGCCCAATGCAATCAGCTGGCGCCGAAGGTGGAGATCGTAGATAATACGACCATAATCCTCGGCGTTTATGATTGTTACTGCTGCATTCGCAAGCCGTCCCAAATATTGTGCACCACCAATTTCACTCAGCGCACCATCCTGATCAAACAGATTCTTTAGTGTTACCGGATTTGCCAGTTGGCCACGTTCTATTAACTTGCCGATTGCAGTGAAAATTCGGCCGTGCATCGCGTTGCCGAAATGCTCCGGCTGAAGGAATTCCGACACCCGATGATAAGCGGCGTTGTTTATGAGCAACGCTCCCAACAGGGTCTGCTCTGCGTCGGCGTTGTAGGGCGGGGCGCGAATAAGTTCTGGGTCTAAAGCCCGCGGAGGCGTAACCCGAGAAATTACGTTGGTCTGCATGCCGCCGAAGAATAGCACCGAGGCGCGCAATCAATGTATTGTGTATATCGAGGATCGTGGGGATAAATGCAGAAAAAGTTCAGGCCGCCCGCTCTGCCGCGCCGCTGTGCTCGCGCTCCCAATCGAGCATGTAGTCGCGCGTCAGCGGCACCGAGTCGACGGCTTTGGCGAGCTGCATCTGGAAAACCATGTGATCCTGCCGCCGGAACGCGATTTCCGAGGCGACGAGGTACATTTCCCACATCCGGCAGAAGCGCTCGTCATAGATGGCCTTCACGCGGTCGCGATTTCGCTCGAACCGCCGCCGCCACGCTCTCAGCGTCTCGGCATAATGCAGGCGCAGGATTTCGATATCCGTGACCCACAGCCGCAGCGCTTCGAGGGTCGGCAGGACTTCCGAAAGGGCCGGCACATACCCGCCGGGGAAAATGTATTTGCGTATCCAAGGGTTGGTCGAACCTGGTCCGTCCTTGCGGCCGATCGAGTGCAGCAGGGCCACGCCATCCGGTGCCAGCAGCGATTTCAGCTTGGCGAAAAAGACGCGGTAATGATTGAGCCCGACATGCTCGAACATGCCGACCGAGACGATGCGGTCGTAATGCCCGACCTCTTCCCGGTAGTCGCGCAGATAGAATTTGACCCGGTCGGAGAGCCCGGCCGCCGCGGCACGCCGCGTCGCCAGCTCTTGTTGCTCAACCGAGAGGGTCAGACCGGTCACCTGGGCGCCGCATTCGCCGGCGAGGTAGAGCGCGAGGCCACCCCAACCAGAGCCGATGTCGAGCACCCTCTGCCCGGGTCGGATCAGCAGCTTTGCCGCGATGTGCCGTTTTTTGTCGAGCTGTGCGGCATCGAGGTCCTCGGAGCCGTCGCGGAAATAGCCGCAGGAATACTGCTGGTCCCGGTCGAGGAACAGCTCATAGAGCTGGTCCGACAAGTCGTAGTGATGGGCTACGTTCTGTCGGGCGCGCGGCAGCGGGTTGTATTGATGAATGCGGCGGAACAGCGTGACGGAACCGTTCAGCAGCCGCGCGGTCAACCCGGCCGGCATGGCTTCAAGGTTGACCGTAAGCAGATCAATCAGATCGTAGAGGCTGCCCTCTTCGATCGTCAGCTTGCCGTCCATAAAGGCTTCGCCGAAGTAGAGGCGAGGCCGCGCGACAAGTTTCCAATGCAGGGCCGGATCGTGAAGCCGGATGGTTACCCTTGGTCCGTCGGATCCATCGCATGTGTGAAGTGATCCGCCGGCGTCTATGACCCGCAGACGGCCGATCGTGATAAATCGCTCGAACAGACGCGACAGCAGCATCGGTACGCGACCGAATTTAGAACAATTTTATGGATAGTTGGCAAATTCTCGATTGGAGACAAGAGCTTCGATCCGCTAGGCAGCAGCCGGACCGGTGCGCGCCGCTGCAGCGCGGGCTTCTTCTTCCTCCTCGTCGCGCAGGCGCAATGGGTCGATCCCCTTGGCCTGCATTTCGGCCTCCTCGGCCGACTGGGCGACATTGGCGGTAATCGTTACCGATACTTCGGCATGGAGCACGACCTTCACCGCATGCAGGCCCAGATTCTTGATCGGCCGGTCGAGGACGACCTGGCGCCTCTCGATCGTAAAACCCGCCTCGGTCACCGCATCGGCGATGTCGCGGGCCGAAACCGAGCCGTAAAGCTGCCCGCTTTCGCCGGCTTGGCGGATGATCACGACGGTCAGACCCTCGATCTCGCCGCCGACTTCCGTCGCTTCGGTCCTGCGCTGCAGGTTGTTGGCTTCGAGCTGAGCGCGCTGGGTCTCGAAATACGTCAAATTCTCTTTTGTTGCTCGCATGGCTTTCTTCTGAGGCAACAAATAGTTCCGGGCGTAGCCGGGCTTCACTTTAACAAGTTGGCCCATCTGGCCGAGCTTCTCGACCCTTTCGAGCAGGATCAGTTCGATCATTCAAATTCCTCCAATCTCAAAGGTTAGGCGAAGCGCCGCCGCAGACCAAGCGGCGAATCGAGCAACCCCAAAAGGGCGATCAGCACGAGCGGCCAGCCCAAGACCCCGGCCAGCAAATAGAACGTCGTAAGGGTGACCGCCGGACGTGGGAACCGGCGCGCCACGGTATGGAGCACGGCAAGGCCCGCGAGGCAGAACGGCACAGCCAGCACGATCAGCACGTTGACGCCTATAAAGCGCACGGTTCCGCCGAGGAGCGTCGCCCCGGAAGCAAAGGCGAGCAGCACCGGGATCCACATCGGGAGGCCGAGCGCCGCGAGATCGGGAGATGGCCGCCAGCTCGCTCCGAAACGGGCCAGCGAGCCTTGGGCAAGGCTTCCATTGGTCACTGTCATTACCATCCATGAGGTGGCGATAATCCCGGGAAGAATGAAGCCGACAAAGGCGAGCAATCCATCCAGCTCGGGAGTAATCTCACCGAGGTGGCGGTCGAGGGCAGGCGCCAGCGCCTCGCGCAACGTAGCCTGCGTGGCTTGCGGGCCGCCGAAGAAAACGAACGTGACAGCGGCTGCCACCAGGCCGAGCCCGGTCAGCCAAGCCGTCATAAGGCCTGGCGGATACCATTCGACCGCATTCCCGGAGCCCGTCCGGGCCAGCAAGGATTGGCGCACCAGCAGGACGACCGGAACGACATTCAGCGCCCCAAAAAGGGCGGCTGCCGGCAGGCTGCCGATACCCGCCACGAGCAGCGCCGCGACCAACCCGGCTGATGCCGAAGCGCCAGTCCCGAGCCACAGCCCGGCGGCAAAAAGCGGCAGCTGAGCGAGATAGACGAGAATCATCGAGCCGGTCGAACCGGTCAGCACCAGCAGATACGGGCCGGCTGCGAGCGCTCCGCAGACCACCGACACCCCGGCGAACCCCAGCCGGCTCACGGCGATGCGCCAGGGCTTTGCTGACTCGGAACTGCCTATTTCACCAGATAGGGAAGCAGACCCAGAAAGCGCGCCCGCTTGATCGCCTGGGCCAGCTCGCGCTGCCGCTTGGTCGAGACTGCGGTGATCCGGCTCGGCACGATCTTGCCGCGCTCCGAGACGAAGCGCTGCAACAGCTTGACGTCCTTGTAGTCGATCTTGGGAGCGTTGGGTCCGGAGAACGGGCAGGATTTCCGCCGGCGGAAAAACGGGCGGCGCGCCGCCGCACCGCGCCCCGAGCCGCCAGGCGATTGGCTTTCCATTTATGCCTCCGCCGTTTCTGCGACCGGGTGCTCGGGAACCAGGCGCTCCGGGACCGCCGTTTCTGGGACCGGGTGCTCGGGAACCGGGCGCTCCGGGACCGCCTGGTCGGGGACCGGAC
Source organism: uncultured Alphaproteobacteria bacterium (assembly GCA_963736715.1). GTDB lineage: Bacteria > Pseudomonadota > Alphaproteobacteria > ATCC43930 > CGMCC-115725 > AP-15. Next base: position 35,312 of record CAVTQA010000041.1, read on the forward strand.
GCTCGGCGGCAGGCCGCTCCATCTCCCGCCCATCACCCGATCTCTCCCGATCGCCGCGCCGTTGGCGATCGTCACGGCTGCCGCGGCTCTGCATGACAACCGAAGGCCCGTCCTCCAACTCGTCGACACGGATCGTCATGTAACGGATCACATCCTCGTTGATCCGCATCGTCCGCTCGAGCTCGGCTATCGCAGCCGGGCCCGCCGAAAGATTCATCAACACATAATGACCTTTGCGGTTTTTGCGCATGCGATAAGCCAAATTGCGCAGCCCCCAGTACTCGCGCTTTTTCACTTCGCCGCCATTGTCGGCGACGAGCTGAGCGAAAGCGTCGGCGAGGGTATCAACCTGGGCGCCGGAGATATCCTGGCGCGCGATGAACACGTTCTCGTACAGTGGCATAGTAGACTAGGTCCCTTATGGCTAGTGAGGATTCGGGGCGCCGGCGCCGACCGAATCGAGCCGGTCGAGCCGGCAAGGGTCGAATCTCCACATTATATGGGAGGCGAGCGCTGGCGCAACATGAGGACGCAACGCCTCCTTGACAACCGGCGTGGCGCCGCTATCACCACGCGGCCCGCATCGACCAATGCGGGGAGGCCGGCGCAAGGGGGAAGTGGTTCCGCATGAAGCGGGCATTCGTATTTCCCGGACAGGGCTCGCAGGCGGTCGGCATGGGGCGCGTCCTGGCGGCGGCATTTGCGCCGGCGCGCCAGGTCTTCGAGGAAGTGGACGACGCCCTGTCGCAAAACCTCTCGGAACTCATGTTCGAAGGACCGGAAAGCGAGCTTACCTTGACCGAAAACGCGCAGCCGGCGCTGCTGGCTGCGAGCCTTGCGGTCATTCGCGTCCTCGAAACCGAGGGCGGCTTCGCCCTCACTCAGCACGCCGCTTTCGTAGCGGGGCATTCGCTTGGTGAATATTCCGCGCTCGCGGCAGCAGGTACAGTCACCATCGGGGATGGGGCTCGTCTGCTCAGGCTGCGCGGTCGGGCGATGCAGGAGGCCGTTCCGATCGGCGAGGGAGCGATGGCGGCGCTGCTCGGCCTTGACGTCGAGCAAGGCCAGGCGGTTGCGGTCGAAGCTGCCGACCCGGACCAGGTATGCGTGGTCGCAAACGACAATGCTCCCGGCCAAGTCGTCGTGAGCGGGCACCGAGAGGCAGTCGAACGGGCGATTGCGATCAGTCGGGCAAAGGGGGCGAGGCGGTCGATCGCCCTTCCGGTCAGTGCGCCGTTTCATTCGCCATTGATGGCCCCGGCCGCCGAAGTCATGGCCGAAGCTCTCGGCCGGGTCGAATTGCAGCCACCCGCAGTGCCGCTCGTCGCCAATGTGTCGGCCACCGCGACGCGCGATCCGGCAAGGCTGAAGCGCGGCCTCGTCGAACAGGTGACAGCGATGGTGCGCTGGCGCGAGAGCGTGCTCTTTCTCAAGCAGGATGGGGTCGAAGAGGTGGTCGAGATCGGGACCGGCCGCGTACTCACCGGGCTCGTCAAGCGGATCGACCCGGATCTCTCGGCACGCTCCGTCGCGACACCGGCAGAAGTCTTGAGTTTGATCGAGGAGCTGTGACAGCCCAGGAAATCGTTATCGGCATCAATGGGTAGAGGTTCCGCGATTGTTCGATCTGTCTGGCCAAACTGGGCTAGTGACCGGAGCCTCCGGCGGGATCGGCGGGGCGATCGCCAAGGCGCTGCATCGTCAAGGCACGGAGGTCATGCTGGCGGGAACACGTTCCGCCGCGCTCGAGGCATTGGCAGCCGAACTCGGCGCGCGAGTCCATATCGGACTCGCCGACCTTGCCGATCCAACAGCGCCGGAACGACTGGCCAAGGAGGCCGAGGCGGCAATGGGCCGGGTCGACATCCTCGTCAACAACGCGGGGATCACGCGCGACGCCCTGGCGCTACGGATGAAGGACGAGGACTGGCGGTCGGTTCTGGACGTCAATTTGACGGCCCAGTTTCGACTGACCCGCGCGGTGCTGCCCGGCATGGTTCGTCGACGCCACGGACGCGTCATTGGGATCAGCTCGGTCGTCGGGGTCAGCGGCAATGCCGGGCAGGCGAACTATGCCGCGGCGAAGGCCGCGATGATCGGCATGTCGAAATCGATCGCCGCCGAGATTGCCGGGCGCGGCATTACCGTGAACTGTGTTGCGCCGGGCCTGATCGTGACGGCAATGACCGACAGATTGACGGCGCAGCTACGCGCGCGGCTCGCCGAAGCAATTCCCGCCGGCCGGTTCGGCGCCCCGGAGGAGGTAGCTGCGGCGGTGGTTTACCTGGCGAGCGCCGAAGCGGCTTACGTCACTGGCCAGACGTTGCACATCAATGGCGGTATGGTCATGGTATGAAGCGGTTGAACCGCGCCCTGGAGCAGCCAATTTGCAGTGCCGGGGAAACATGCTATGTGACCGCATCGTGACTTTGATGTCGACGCGGTCCCGGGGGCGGTCCCGGGGGCGGTCCCGGGGGCGGTCCCTGAGGGCGATCGGGGGCGGCGCCCGTCATGGCCGACAGCGCCGGGGCGCTTGGAGAGTGAACAATTTCCAGCAAGCCACTGAGGATAAGAACGGATGAGTGACGTCGCTGATCGGGTCAAGAAGATCGTCGTCGAGCATCTGGGCGTCGACGAATCGAAGGTGACCGAAAACGCCAGCTTCATCGACGATCTGGGCGCCGACAGCCTCGACACCGTCGAGCTGGTGATGGCCTTCGAGGAGGAGTTCGGGTGCGAGATCCCGGATGACGCGGCCGAGAAGATCGTGACGGTGAAGGATGCGGTCAGCTTTATCGAAACACACAGCTGAGCCGCCCTCTGCCGAACTTCCCTGCCACAGGCCGCAAGCCGCCGGGGTTCCCGCCTGGCGCGGGTGACGAGTAGAATATGCGACGCGTCGTGGTGACCGGTATGGGGCTGGTGACGCCTCTGGGGATCGGTCTCGAACGGAACTGGAACAGTTTGGTCGAAGGTATGTCGGGTGTTCGGACAATTCAGTCGTTCGATGTGTCCGACCTGCCGGTCAAGATCGCCGCACAGGTGCCGCGCGGCGAGACCGCTTCGGGCCTCTTCAACGCCGATGATTGGGTGCCGCCCAAGGACCAGCGCAAAATGGACGGGTTCATCGTCTTCGCGCTCGCCGCAGCCGCTCAAGCGGTCGAAGATGCCGGATGGACGCCGCAAGCCGACGAGCCGCGCGAGCGCACCGGCGTGATAATCGGCTCCGGCATCGGTGGTCTGCCCGGAATAACCGATGGCGCGTTGACCTTGCACGAACGCGGTCCGCGCCGTCTTACGCCGTTTTTCATCCCCGCCAACCTGATCAACCTCGCCTCGGGCCACGTCTCGATCCGGTACGGCTTCACCGGACCCAACCACGCCGTGGTGACCGCTTGCTCGACCGGGGCGCATGCGATCGGCGATGCGGCGCGGTTGATCATGCTCGATGACGCCGATGTCATGGTTTGCGGCGGGACGGAGGCGGCAATTTGCCGGCTCGGCCTCGCCGGCTTTGCGTCGGCTCGCGCGCTGTCTACCGGGTTTAACCACGACCCGCCGCGGGCATCGCGTCCGTGGGACCGCGAACGCGACGGTTTCGTCATGGGCGAGGGCGCCGGAATTCTCGTCCTCGAAGAGTTAGAGCATGCCAGGCGGCGGGGAGCGAAGATCTACGCCGAGGTGATCGGATACGGCATGTCCGGCGACGCATTTCACCTGACAGCTCCCTCGGAGGACGGCAACGGCGCGTTCCGGTCGATGCGCAACGCCTTGCGGCGCGCGGGCATTGCGCCGGACAAGATCGACTACATCAATGCCCACGGCACATCGACGCCGCTGGGTGACGAGATCGAGCTCGGCGCCGTGAAGCGGCTGTTCGGCGGCCATGCTTATGAGCTGTCGATGTCGTCGACAAAGTCGGCGATCGGACACTTGCTCGGAGCGGCCGGCAGCGTCGAGGCGATTTTCGCGATCCTGGCGATCCGTGATGGTGTCGTCCCCCCGACGCTCAATCTCGACAATCCCTCTCCGTCCTGCGATATCGACCTGGTGGCGAAGCGAGCCAAGGAGCGCAGCGTGAGCTACGCGCTCTCTAATTCCTTCGGCTTCGGCGGGACCAATGCCTCGCTGATCTTTGTTGGGCCGCCTTGAACGCTCGAGGCGTGCGGTAGCGGAAAACGGGCGCGATTGATGCGCGGCTTTTTTCGCCTCTTGGTATGGGCGGCGGTCACCGTGTCGCTCGTCTTCCTCGTGCTGGGAGGAGCCGGCTATTGGCTCTACCGCGATGTCGCCGCGCCCGGCCCGTTGACGGAACCACGCACGATCGTCATCCCGCCGCATACCAGCCTCTCCGACATCGCCTCGCTGTTGGCGGAGCTGGGCATCATCCGGCACCGGCGCTCCTTTGAGTTGGGGGCAACCTTGTCGGGCCGCAGCTCCGCACTATTGGCCGGCGAATACGAGTTTCCGGCTGCGGCAAGCGCACTCCAGGCGATGGAGATCATCGCCAGCGGCAAGACGGTCAAGCACCGGCTGACGATCGCGGAAGGCCTGACCAGCACGGAAACCTTAGCGCTAGTGCAAGCCGCACCTGCGCTCGACGGGGATCCGGGGCCGCCGCCCGCCGAAGGCGAGTTGTTGCCGGAAACATATTTTTACGAGTATGGCGACCGCCGAAAGGATATGGTCGACCGCATGCAGCGGGCGATGGCGCGCGCGCTCGCCGAGGTTTGGGCCGAGCGTCGCCCCGACTTGCCGTTCACGACACCTCGGGAGTTGTTGATCCTCGCCTCGCTAGTCGAAAAGGAAGCTTCGCGCGAGGATGAGCAGGCCCGCATCGCAGGGGTTTTCATAAACCGGCTGCGCCTTGGCATGCGCCTGCAATCGGACCCTACGGTGATCTATGCGCTGAGCGATCGGGGCTCGAAGAGGTTCGATCGCCGGCTGACCCGCACCGATCTGGCGATTCCCTCGCCGTACAACACCTATGTGACCAAAGGGTTGCCACCAGGTCCGATCGATAATCCCGGCATATCCGCATTGCGAGCCGCAGCACGACCGGCTTTCACGGACGAACTTTATTTCGTAGCCGACGGAGCGGGCGGTCATGTCTTTGCCACGACGCTCGCCGAGCACAGCCGAAATGTCTCGCAATACCACCACAGCGCCGCGGCCGAAGCGGAGCGCGGAATATCGGTTCCCGCAATCCCAGACGAAAAACCGGGCCCGCCCATCCGGTAACGTCGTATAACCGAAGCCTGATCAGCGGGAGAGCGGCGGATTTGGGTATTGTCAGCATGACCGGCTTTGCGCGAGCGGACGGCGACCAGCTCGGCATCAGCTGGGTTTGGGAGATCAAGAGCGTCAACGGCAAATCACTCGATTTGCGGCTTCGGCTGTCGCCGGGGTTCGATTCGCTGGAACCTCAGCTGCGCGCGTCGATGGCGCAGAGTTTCCGCCGAGGCAATTTTTCCGCCAACCTTGCGGTGACCCGCACCGAGCCTGCGGCGGTGCGGGTCAATCGCGAGACATTGGCCCAGCTCGTTGCGTTGATGAACGAACTCGCTAGCGAGATCGAGGCGGCGCCGCCCCGCATCGACGGCCTCTTGGCTCTGCGCGGCGTAGTGGAGACGGTCGAAGACGAACCGGATGCCGTGCTCGAAGAACGCCAGCACGCCGTTCTCGATAGCTGGGCGAAGGCGCTCCGCGAGCTGGCCCGCGCCAGGTCTGAGGAAGGCGCTCGTCTCGCCGCTGTGCTGCACAGCCAGCTCGCGGAAATGGCGGCGCTGGTAGAGGCGGCGGCGGGATGCGCGGCAGCCCAGCCGGCGGCGATTCGCGACAGGTTGCAGACAATGTTGGCGAATGTCGCCGATCTCGCCCCGGGCATGCCCGAGGAGCGGGTAGCGCAGGAAATTGCGCTGCTCATCGCGCGCTCGGATATCCGTGAGGAGCTGGAGCGGCTGCGGGCGCATCTCGATCAGGCGACCGACCTGCTGGGGCAGGACGAGGCGGTCGGGCGCCGTCTCGATTTCCTCTGTCAGGAGCTGAACCGCGAAGCCAATACGCTGTGCTCGAAATCAGCCGATATCGAGCTGACCCGAGTGGGGCTTTCCTTGAAAGCGGCAGTCGAACAGTTCCGCGAGCAGGTGCAAAACATCGAATGAGCCCGCCAGCAATCGACCGGCGCGGTTTCTTGCTGGTCCTTTCGTCGCCATCGGGGGCTGGAAAGACGACGATCACCCGCCGGCTCGTCGCCGGGGACCCTATCCTAGCCCTGTCGGTCTCGGTGACGACCCGTCCGCCGCGCGACGGCGAAATGGAAGGGCGCGACTACTATTTCATCGACCGGCGCCGCTTCGACGAGATGCTCGCACAAGGCGAACTCTTGGAGCACGCGACGGTGTTCGGATACTGCTACGGCACGCCGCGCGGGCCTCTCGAGGCGGCGCTCTCCGTCGGGCGCGATGTCGTCGGAGACGTCGACTGGCAAGGCACCCAGCAGCTCGCGAAGAGCGTTCCGCAGGATCTCGTCTCGGTCTTCGTGCTGCCGCCGAGCCTTGCTGCGCTCGAGGCCCGGCTCCGCGCCCGCGCCCAGGATAGCGCCGCAGTGGTCGCCTCCCGGATGGCCAAATCGGCCGAGGAGATGAGCCACTGGCCGGAATACGATTACGTGATCGTCAACCGCGACGTCGAGGAGAGCATCGCGCAGGTCCGCGCCATCGTTACGGCGGAGAGGCTTCGGCGAGAACGGCAACTCGGCCTCGCCGAATTCGTCGCCACCCTCCGGGCCGGCTAACAAGGCGCCCCGAGCGGGACGCCCTATCACGCGAGTTTGTTATCAAGGCGATTTGCCGATGTCGAGGTCGAGGCCGGGCAGAACCTGGGTGCCTTCCTCCTGAACCGCGATCAGCCTGTCCGCGTCAAGGCCCAACGCCGCCAGGATTGTCGGCGCGACCTGCATCGTTTCGACCGGGCTCGTCACCGTCGAGGGCGACATCGACGGATTGGACACCAACATGATGACGTTCGTGTCATCGTGTGCGAAGCCGCCATGTTCAGCGAGTTTCTTGCCGCTTCCGGAGTAGGTAACGCCAATATTCGGCGTCACGATGATATCCGGCGTGCGCGGGTCCCCGTTCGGCGGAAGCCCCGGCGGGTTGAACATCTGGGTGATTGCCGGTCCAGAGAAAATCTCACCGATCCCAGCGATGTTGTTGGTCGCCGGTGACTCATTTTCCAACACTCCGACGGAATTCGTGGTTTGCGTCGAATCCGACAGCCAGATCAGCGAAACGTCGTCTTCGGTCGGTCCAATCCCGTTGGGGTTTGCCGGCGACTCGGAGAATGGCAGCAGGTCTTGCAGGATCGTCGCCGGCGATGTCATAATGGGGTCATTCGGCGTGGTCGATATGCCCAAGTACCGAGCGGAGTCGATCGGGCTCTGGCCATGCTTGGCCGAAATGATGATCAGGGTCGATTGATAGAGCCCGTTGTTTTTGAGCGCGGCGACCATTTTCCCGATTGAATTGTCGGCGAACTCGATCTCGCTCAGCAGCGCCGCGCTCGGGGTGCCGATATTGTCGAGATACCCGCCGGTCACGGTGGTAGGAAGACTCTTCTCAATCAGCTTCTGGCCGACGCTGACCACCTGAAAATTCATTCCAAAGAGGTTGGGGACCGGCCGGCGATAAGTGCCGCTGTGATCCTTGCCGCCGATCTCGTTGAGGATCGCCTGCACCTTCAGACTGTCGTAACACTGTATGTTCTGGAAGCTGTCGGTCCAGGCATTGCTGTTGGATACAGCGGTCTGATCCGGCAGCGGGTTGCACCCGGGCACGCTGGGCAACGCTACCGGGATCGAGTTGATTTCCGGCGAGTAGTAGTCGTCCACGTTCGTCCCGTTCCCGGGCCCCGAGACCGACGAGTAGGAAGGATGCTTATCCGACCAGGCCGTGTAGCCGCCGGCTTGGTGCACCACGCCAAAAATCGTGTTCGTGCGGACGAAGTTCCAAGGATAGACGGGAGCGCAGTTGTGGGCCGGGTCTCTCTCCAGCTTGTTCGGATCGATGGATGCGATTCCGCCGTCCACGCCGGCTGGCGCACCCCCATTGAGAAGGAGCTTGTTGATATCGATACCCTCGTCGAACTCGGTGGTCGTGCCCGTCGGAGGAGCGCCGGGGGTGCAAGCGCTCGGTGCTCCTGCAACACCGTTCCCGGTCGTCGTCGCCGGCGGATCGAGCGAGCGGTCGTAGGCGACGTCGTAAAATGCGCCGACGGTTCGCGGCGAGCCGCCGCTCACCAGCGCCATTAGTCCGGGGAACGAATCGGACGGCTTCGACGTGGCAGCGTCCAGGTAATTGACGCCCGTCTCGGCAAGTTCGGCCAGATTCGGGCAATAGGGCGCACCGCCGCTAACACCGCTGATCCCTTGCGCGCAGTTGATAAAATCGACGGCATGCATGCCGTCGATGCTGATCAGCAGGACGTGCTGAACGCCGCCCCTGTTGTGGTCCTCTTGCGAATCGGCGTGAACTTGCCAACCTGCCGAAGCCACCAGAACGCCGGCACCGACAGCGGCGCCTTCTAGGAATTTCCGCATAATTTATCCCTTATTTTAGATAACCGCCGGGGACGCTATGCGGGGCTCGTGAAACTCGAGCGACAGTTCGATTGCATTTTTATGACGACAAACCGAGCCCGGCTATCTGTCCCCAACGACCCGCGCAATCGCGCAGAAATCGGCGACCGTGAGTTCCTCGGCGCGGGCCGTCGGCGCGACCCCGGCGCGGTCGAGGAGCGGCTCGACCGGGATGCCGAGCGTCTTGAGGCTGGTCCGCAGCATCTTGCGGCGCTGGCCGAACGCGGCGGCGGTGACGCGTTCGAGCGTGCTCTTCTCCGCCCGAGCGAGCGGCTCTGTTAGCGGAACGATGCGGACGAGGCTCGAGGTTACCTTGGGCGGCGGCACGAAGGCGCGCGGCGGGATATCGAACAGAATTTGCGGCTCGGCCAGCCACTGAACCAGAACCGAGAGCCGTCCGTAGGATTTGCTGCGGGGAGCCGCCGTCAGGCGTTCGGCAACCTCGCGCTGGAACATCAACGTCAGGCTCTCATATTCGCCGATTCGATCGAGCCAGCCGATGAGCAACGGGGTGGCGATATTGTACGGCAGGTTGGCGACGATCTTGCGGGGCGCATCCGACAGCTCGACCGGGTCGAGCCTCAGCGCGTCGCCGGCGACCAGCTCGAGGCGGCCGGGATAAGCCGCGGCAATCTCATCGAGGGCGGCGAGACAGCGGTCGTCGCGCTCAATCGCCAAGATCCGGCGCGCCCCGGCGGCGAGCAGGGCCCGCGTCAAAGCCCCCGGACCGGGGCCGATCTCGATGACCGTCGCATCTTCGAGCGGCCCTGCGGCGCGGGCGATCCGGCTGGTCAGATTGAGATCGAGAAGAAAATTCTGCCCGAGGCGCTTGCGGGCGGCGATGCCGTGCCGTGCGATCACCTCGCGCAGCGGCGGCAAGGAGGACGGCGACGGATCGCCCTTCAGCTGCCGGCCGAGCGCCTGGCCGCCATTTCAGCAGCCAGCCGCAGCGCGGCGATCAGGCTATCGGGCCGCGCGATGCCGCGGCCGGCGATCGCCAGCGCCGTTCCGTGGTCGGGCGACGTCCGTACAAAAGGCAGACCCAAGGTCACGTTGACCCCACCAAAAAAGTCGATCGTCTTGATCGGGATCAGCGCCTGGTCGTGGTACATGCACAGCGCCGCGTCATAGGCACTGCGCGCCTCAGCATGAAACATCGTGTCGGGCGGCAAGGGGCCGCGCGCATCTATCCCGGCGGCACGCAATTCTGCGACAGCCGGCTCAATGATCTCGATCTCCTCGCGGCCGAGGCCGCCGGCTTCTCCGGCGTGCGGGTTGAGCCCGGCGACCGCCAGGACTGGAGAGCCAATACCAAAATCGCGGCGCAGCGCCGCCTCCGTGATACGTCCGGCGTGGACGATGGCTGCCGAGGACAGGCTTTCAATCGCCCGGCGCAGCGCGAGATGAATGGTAACGGGAACAGCCCGCAGCCCCTGGCTCGCCAGCATCATAATCGGAGCCGCGCCCGCCCCCGCGAGCTCGGCGAGGTACTCGGTGTGTCCAGGATGGTGAAAGCCGGCTCGATACAGGCTGTCCTTGGAGATCGGGTTGGTGACGAGCGCCGCGGCGCGCCCATTGCGGACATCGCAGACGGCGGTTTGGATCGCGCCGAGGATCGCCGGCGCATCGGCGGGATCTGGGCGGCCTGGTCGGGCACGGATAGCCGTGTCGATCGGCAGGACCGGAAGCGCGTCCGCGAAGACGGAGGGCGCTCGATCCGGAGCCTCGATTGGCCGGATCGGTACCGGCCAGTCGAGCCGCCGAGCCAGCGAGGCGAGTCGATCGGGATCGTCGATCAGGTAGAAGGGAGGGAGATCGCCGCGACGATCGAGCCAAGCCTTGAAGGCGATCTCACTGCCGATGCCGGCCGGCTCGCCCATTGTCAAGGCGAGTGGGCGCGCCATCGCGCTCATACCCTGACATCGACAAACGCGGTACGCCGCAGATCACGCATAAAGCGCCGCGCCAAGGTCTCGAGGCGCTGCCGCATCAAGGTTTCGGCGATCTCGTCACGCGTCGGCACGGTCGGGGCGCTGGGCGGCGCTGCCTTCTCGCACATCATGATCACCCCGACCCCGTTTTTTTGCACGATCGGCGGCGAGGTCTGCCCCGCTTCCAGCCCGAGCACGATATTGCGCATCGCGGGGGTTACCTGGTCAATGCGCAGCCGACCCTCGCTGGACAGCTGCGGCGACCCCTTTTCCTTGCCGATCTTCAGCAGCTCCTCGCAATTCTTGGCGGCGGTCTTCGCGCTCTGCGCCTCGGCAATCGCAGCGCGGCGCATCGGCTCCGTCGCCTGGGGCGACAAGGGAAAGACGATCTGGACGAGGTGCACCAAGCTGTCCTCCGGGCCGGCCGCGCGGCCCGAGCGGCGATCGAGGACGAGGAGCAAATAATAGCCCGCTCCAGCGCGGATCGGCGGCGACAATTCACCGGGGCGCATCTGCGCGACCGCTTTGCCCAGTTCGGGGCTCAACTGATCCGCGCGTACCCAGCCGATATCCCCACCCACAGCAGCCGTCGCGGATTGCGAGAATTGCTGCGCCACCGCAGAGAACCGGGCACCCTGCCGCATCTGCTCGGTGAGCCGCTCGGCGAGCCGCCGCACTTCGTCCTCCTGCTGCGGATTGTCAACGGCGAGAAAGATCTCGGCAACGCGGCTTTGCGGTTCGCTCGCGGTTTCTTTTGCGCGCTTCAGCGCGTAATCGATCTCTTCGTCGGACACCACATTGGTTTGCGACACCAGGCGGCGCACCAGCTTTTGCCAGACGATCGAGGCCGTCAGCTGATCGACCAGGGCGCTGCGCTCGATGCCGTGCGACTTCAGGACCTGGTCAAGCTGCCCGGGCTGCATGTTGTTCTGCTTTTCGATCTGCGCGAGGGCCTTGTTGATCTCCTCGTCGGTAGCCGTGATGTTTTGCCGCTTGGCTTCCTGCATTTGCAGTTTCTCGTCGACGATCGTGCGCAGCACCTGGGCGGCGACACGCTTCCGGGTTTCGGGCGAGTCCGTCAGGTTTGAGGACAGCATCACCATTCTGACGCGCGACGCGACGTCGGCGACGGATATCACCTCGTCGTTGACGACTGCGGCGATCCGGGTCTGGGTGACTTGATCGTCCGGCGACGGTACCGAGGGGCGCTGCGTGGCCGGCGCGCCGGGTGGAGATCCCACTCCGGAGAGAGCGCGCGCGGCGCTTGCCGGGCCGGAGAGGCAGGTCAATCCCACCATTCCTATGCCCAGTCCTATGCAAACCCAACGAAGTGTCGTCATCGGTTTGAACCCTGCCGCCTCGTGTACCGCCAAGAATTTACACCCCACTCGCAGCTATGTCCCGACGGGTATGTGCCGCGGGGCGACGATGCCTCATAGGGCACTACCGGAGATGGTAGCGACCGTCCCGCCAATCTCGCCGAGGTTCTTGAACACGACGCTGAACAGCACAGAATACCCGGGCGTCACGTCGCCACTGCGGATTCCCGATTGGGTCACCGCGCCAATAAACGCCATGCATTCGTCTTGATAGATGGCAGACAAAGATCCATAAAGACTGGCGCTCGACGCTTGTGGCGACGGCACGTTGTTGACGAGGGCGGTACTGCTAGTGAGACTGATGGTCTCGGAAGCCTGCATCGACCAATAACGGGTGAGCTTTGCGGTGAGGCTAAACGAGAGTTGCTCGCGTTTTCCATAAAGAACATTCTGGCCGGAGGTGGGGATTGTTACCACCTCGCTTTGCAATTGCGCCGGAAGATAAACAAAGTTGCCGGAGAGCCGCAAATTCTGCGGCCCGACACTGACGCCGACCTGCTGGTTTTGATTGGTCAGAGGGCTGGCGTCGAACCGGAACCGATAAATCAGATCCAGGTAGGAATTGGGGGACAACACCAATCGCCCCACTACATCCGAGAGCCTTTTCTCGGCCCCTGAATCAGGCGGCAGAAACGGGTTGGGCTGTGCGCGGTAACTCTGACCGATCAGCAGCCGGTAGCTGCCGCCATCCTTTTCATACAGCCCGAGCTTGGTTCCGTAATCGACCCGCTGACCGGTGTCGAGAATGTCGTAGCCCGCCAGACGGTCGCGCCGGAACAAATCAGTGTCGGATAATTGGAATGAGAGGCTGTCTTCGTCCGGGATGTTCCGCCGGTTGCCGCTGCTGGGCGCGGCAAAACCGCCGACGATCGGCTCGATCAACTCCGTCGTACTTTCTCCCCGGCGGATCAACGGATAGCTCCATACCAAGCCGATCTGCGGGAAGGTGCGGCCGGTCACGAAACTCGTCGGCGTCGGCGCCAATGCAGGTTGGCCGTTCGCCGGAAAGAATGCCGACGGCAGCTCGGGGTTCGAGACCGCGCTCAGATTGCCGATCGAATATCCGTCACCGCGCACGCTCGCCGAAAAGTTGTATTGACCGCCGAGAGGGTCGGTAAAGCTCCGGTCCCACTCTGAACCGAGTGACAGCCGGCGGGTCTGCGTCCCGACTTCGCGAAGGATGTCGAGAAGATTGGCGTTCAAGTTCCAGCGCCCGCCGAGCGGATCCGGCGGACTCTGCCAGTTGCGATTGGCGACCGGCAGCACGATCGGCTGGGTCGAATCGCCGAGGCCGGGCAGCAGCGGCTGAAAGAGGTACGCATTGACATCGCTCGACCCACGCGCCTCGAAGCCTTCGAGATAGGCACGGCTGATCATCGCATTGAGCAGCGGATTGCCGAAGCCAAAGCGCAGCAGATAAGTTTGATCCGAGACGCGCTGGACATCCAAGCCTGTGCGGTAGGTCTCGTCCAGGTCGAAGACGCTGTGCTCATCGATGTGCCCGCGCCACTGCTCCCCTTCACTCGACGTGCTGTTGCCGGAACCGACATTGCTGTGATTGAGACTGGCGGTCGCGTCGAGCGTCCCATTGGAAAACCGTTCGCGGTATTCCGCATCCAGCAACGGACCGGCAATGGTGTAGAAACGCGGCTCGAAGGTCACATCCTTGTCCGGTCCGAGCACCAGGTAATACGGGATCGTCAGGTGCGCGCCGAGGGTGTTGGAGCTCCCGAACGACGGCGCCAAAAAGCCGCTTGCGCGCTTTACCGACGGGTCCGGCGTCGACATATAAGGAGTATAAAACACCGGCCAGCCGTCGATCTCCATGACCGCATCACGAAACTCGACCAGCTGGAGCTCCTTGTCATGATCGATCTCGCGCGCTTTGAGCTGCCACAGGGGCGGCGCGCTCGGGTCGTCCTTACAGAGGTCGCATGGGGAGTAGACGCCACGCGCCAGCTCAGTGTGATTGTCGTTGGTGCGGCGCATCGCGTTGGCTGCCAGCCGCGAGCGGTCGGCGAACAGCATTCGCACGTTTTTCGCAAACCCCTCGCTCATCGAATCGCGCAGCTCCATGAAATCGGCAAAGACGATTTCGCCGGTCGGTTGCGTGAGGCTGACATTCCCCGAGGCAGTTACGGTATCGGTGCGCTGATTATAGGTAACCGTGTCGGCGAGCAGAACTTGACCGTTCTGTGAGATTTCGACGTGACCGCGGGCGATCGTCAGGGCCAGCTGCTCGTCGTACTGGATCTCATCGGCGCGAAACATGATCGGGGCGTTTTTGTCCCCTTGGGCACCGGCGCCGATGGTCAATTCGGCGCCGGCTGGAATTGCCGCGCTCACCATCACGAGCACACCAAGGAGGCTCCTCACGAGCCATGAGGCGATGTCCCGGCAACTCGGGCTCGCACGGCCGCCCATCAGCCGTCCTCCAGATGGAGCAGCATCGAGGTGCCGAAAATCAGGCTCACTCCGGTCGGCGTCCAGGCCGCCAACGTGACCGGGATCTTGGTAGAAAGCCCCAGCGCAAAAACAATGTCGGACACGAAATACAACAGGAACCCGCTGGCGACGCCGCCGACGATCATCAACGTGGCTCCGCCGCGCCGCTGCATGCGCAGACTGAAGGTCGCCGCCACGAGCACCATCGCGCACAACAAGAACGGGCGGGCGAGCAGCACGTTGAAATGCAGCCGGTGGCGCTGTGCCGGAAACCCCGATTGTTCGAGCAACTCGATGAACCCGGGCAAGTCCCAGAACGACATCGTGTCCGGCGAGGCGAAGCTCTCCTCGATCTTGCGCGGCGTCAGGGTGGTCGCCAGGTGTATTTCGTCGAATGGCCGGGGAGGCTCGTCGGCGGTCCAGCGAATACCGTTCTCGATCACCCAATCTCCGCTTTCGAGCCGCGCCGTCTGCGCGTCGATCCGCGAGGTGAACTGAGTCGCGTTGTTGAAAAAGAAGAGTGTGACCGCATCGAGGACCAGTTGCTGAGAAGCAATTTTGCCGGCGTGGATCACGATTTGATTGCCGGCTTGGTCGCTTTGTCGGAGCCACAAACCAGAGTCGGAAAGGGCAAGCTGGTCGGAGCCCTGGCGGAGAATGTGACCTTCGAGCTTCTCGTAGGCCGCTTCGGTCAGTGAAGCGATCGGGTTGAATATCGTCACCGCGACGAGACCGATCAGAAACGCGACGAGCACGGCCGGGGTCAGAAACTGCCAAACGGAAACCCCGGCCGCGCGAGCGACGACGAGCTCGTTGTTGCGGGTCAGACGCCAGAAGGCGAGCATCGTCCCAAACAAAATGGCGAAGGGCAGGACCTCTTGCGCCGTGTGCGGCAGCTTCAAGGCCGCCATTTCGAGCAGCAGCCCCAAGGTCGCCTGGATTTTGGCGCCGCCGCGGCGGATCAGCTCGATGTAATCGAGCAGAAAGGTGACGATGACCATCGCCGCGAAGACGCCACCGAACCATACCGAGAATTGGCGGGCGACATAGGCGGAGAAGGTCTTCGCGACGTGCAACGGCCCCTCCGAATTGCGGCAGGTTGTCAGTGCGCCAGGTGGGGCGCCGTCCGCACGGCGAGCAGCGGCCGGCGGAAACCGAGTTTTATCCCCCCGCGCATCAGGATTCCAAACCCGAGCGCGAACGGCAAGAGGTCGGCCATATACATCAACGGGATTGCCGCCGGTGACCGGAACGCAAGATTGTTGACGCCGATATCGAGCAACTCGAATGCAAAGGCGAGACCTATCGCCAGCAGGACGCGTCTCAATTGTCCGCGGCGGTTGAGCTCGCCTGGCAATAGGCAAGCCAGCGGGATCACGCAAAAACTGAAGGCGGAGAGGGGGACGAGAATGCGCTGATGCGCCTCGGCAAGGAAAGTAGCGCGAAGGGACGCGTCGGCGTCCGCGGGCGGAGTGAACAGTTCGTCTAGAAAGCGCTCCTGAGCTTCTCGGAAGCGAACAACCGGCGCATCGCGCCAGGCATTGAGATCGAGCGTATAACTATCGAAGGTTAACAGCGAGAGCTTGTGGCTTTCGGGGTCGAACTGCTGCCGGTTGCCGTTGACCATGACGATTCGGGCGCCGGTCGGCGAATCGACGAAGACACCGCGCTCGGCAAGAATCGTAACCGGCTTCTGCGGATCGCGGCTGTCGCTGATCAGGAGGCCGGTGACCTCGCCTCGATCGTCCCGGCTGCGGATGTAAATCGTCAGCTTGTCCGAGATCGTCGTGAACGTGCCTTCCTGAAGCAGGCTCGAAACAAAGCGGTTGCGGATCTCGAATTGCAGGTCTTTGAAGGCCCTGTTCGAAGCAGGCAGAAAATAGGTGGAGAGGCTCATCAGCACGAGAAAGGCGATCCCGGCGAGCAGCAATACGGGCTTGGACAGCGCAAGATGGCTGAGTCCCGCCGATCGCATCACGACGAGCTCGCTCTCGCCGGTCAGCCGGTTGAAGGTAAAGAGCACCGCGATAAAGACGCCGATCGGCAGCACGATGTCGAGAAAGCGAGGCAGGATCAGCACGGCCAGGTAAAGGAATATCTCGATCGACAGACCGCGGTTGACGATCAAATCGATCAATCGCAGCGACTGAGCGAGCCAGATCGCCGCGCTGAGTGCGGCGGTGACAAAGATCATCACGCCGAAGCACTGGCGCAGAATGTAGCGGTCGAGCCTCTTCATCGTAATCGATCATAAGGAGTGGGTTGCGACCCGGCCAGATCGATGTCCACCGCGGGACCAAAGAATTGCCTTCATCGCAGTCCATATTCTCCCTGACCCAAGGCGACCTCAGTTTCGTCGCCAGCCGCCCTTCACCCGCCTCTCTCTCCGTACGCGACCGCACGCGGGGAGAGAGGCAGCTGCTGTTCTTCAGGTCCCGGTCACCACTACTTATAAGAGAGTTCCGCTGCAGATTCGCTGTAGGACCAGCGTCGAAAGATTCAGCCGCAAGTTCTGGTTGCGGGTGCTGTGAGCGCATCGGCTTCGCGCATCCTGGCGTCAACTTCGGCTCTCGACTATCTAACACCTACTGCCTTGCCCGGAGGCAGCGCGCGCTGTACGTCCCGCCCAGTTTTTGAGGTCGCCCGATGAAGATCAGCTTTACCGAACCCGACTTGCCCCGCTCCGGTGCCGTGGTGGTCGGGATATGGGAAGGGAAGGTGTTGACGCCTGCCGCGAGCCGGCTCGACGAGGCGGCGGCGGGCGCTATCACCCGTGCCCTCGCAGCCGCATCTCGCTTCAGCGGCAAGAAGGACGAGCTGCTGCCGATTATCGGCCCTCCCAATCTCTCGGCGAGCCGGATTGTTCTTGCCGGTCTCGGCAAACCCGAATCGCCCGACTCCCGATCATTCCAGCAACTTAGCGGAAATCTGGTTGCGCATCTAAACGGCGCCGGAGAGGAAGAGGCGACGTTGATGATCGACGTTGCCGAGGGGGCATCGATCGGTCCGACCGAGGCGGCCGCCGAACTCGCCTTTGGCGCGCAGCTCAGATCCTATCGCTTCGACAAGTACAAGACCAAGCAGAAGCCGGAGCAGAAGCCGTCGCTGGTTCGCCTGACCTTCGCAACTCACGGCGCGAAGGCCGCGAAACGTGCCTATCAGCCGTTGGATCAGACGGCGGCAGCGGTGTTTCTAACCCGCGATTTGGTTTCGGAACCGGCGAACGTGATCTATCCCGAGACGCTGGCGGCAGAAGCCCAGCGCCTCGCCGAATTTGGCGTCGATGTCGAAATCCTCGACGAGCACAAAATGCGAGAGCTCGAGATGAATGCGCTGCTGGGGGTAGGACAGGGCAGCGCCCGGCCGCCCCGCGTCGTTGTCATGCAATGGCACGGCGCCAAAGGCTCGGGCAAAGCGGGCAGCCAGCCCCTCGCCTTTGTCGGCAAGGGAGTCACCTTCGATACCGGCGGCATCTCGATCAAGCCCGCCGCCGGCATGGGCGACATGAAATGGGACATGGCGGGCTCCGCCGTGGTCATCGGCCTGATGCGGCTGCTCGCCGCGCGCAACGCCCCGGTGAACGCGGTCGGGGTCGTCGGCCTGGCCGAGAACATGCCGTCCGGCACCGCGCAGCGTCCGGGTGACATTGTCACCTCGATGTCCGGTCAGACGATCGAAGTGTTGAACACCGACGCCGAGGGCCGGTTGGTGCTCGCCGACGCGCTGTGGTATTGCCAGGATCGCTTCAAGCCGCGCCTGATCATCGACTTGGCGACATTGACGGGCGCCGTCATCGTCGCGCTTGGTCACCATCGGGCCGGCATGTTCTCGAACAATGACGAGCTCGCCGACCGGCTGGTCGAGGCCGGCAAAGCAGTCGGCGAGCAAGTCTGGCGGCTGCCGCTCGACGAAAGCTATGACCGCGAAATCGACAGCGACGCCGCTGACGTCAAAAACATCGGCGGAGGCCGGGCTGCGGGGAGCATCATCGGGGCCCAGTTTCTGCAGCGTTTCGTCAACGGCGTGCCGTGGGCCCATCTCGACATCGCCGGGACAGCGTGGTCGACAAAAGACGCGCCGACGGTTCCGAAGGGCGCCACCGCGTTTGGCGTCAGGCTGCTCGATCGGTTCGTCTCCCAGTACTACGAGAGGGAATAGCGGCGCCACGATCGTCGGTAGGAGGCCAGGCCTTGGCCGAAATCGGCTTCTACCACCTGCTGTCGATGTCGCTGGAGCGGGCTTTGCCGAAGCTCCTCGAGCGAGCCTGCGCGCAGGGCCATCGAGTAGTCGTGCGCGCCGCTTCTCCCGAGCGGATCGAACACCTCAATGCGGTGCTGTGGACCTACGAGGAGGCCGCGTTTCTGCCGCACGGTTCGGTGCGCGACGGCAACCCGGCGATGCAGCCGATCTGGCTGACCCATCAGGCCGAGAACCCGAACGGCGCTTCGATGATCGTTCTGGTGGACGGCCTCGAAGTCGAGGATGCCCGGGCGTTCACCCGCTGTGCCGACGTCTTCGACGGCAACGACGCGGACGCGGTCGAGGCGGCGCGTGGCCGTTGGCACCGTGCCCGCGAAGCCGGGCACAATTTAACCTATTGGCAGCAGACGGCATTGGGCTGGGAGCGAAAGACCTGAAGAGGCGTCGTTTTTACCGCCGGGTTTGCCGGTCGTCTCAACGCTCGCTATAACCCGCGGCTCTCCCCGAACGAGAGATGCGGATGACCATCGAACGGACTTTGTCGATTATCAAACCGGACGCGACCCGGCGCAATCTTACCGGCGCGATCAACGACCGCTTCGAGAGGGGCGGGCTGCGCGTCATCGCGCAGAAGCGCATCCAGCTTTCGCAGCGCCAGGCGGAGCGGTTCTACGAAGTGCATGCCAGGCGTCCGTTCTACCGCGATCTGGTCGCGTTTATGAGTTCGGGTCCGGCTATAGTCCAGGTGCTCGAAGGGGAGAATGCGGTGGCGCTGAACCGCGAAATCATGGGCGCGACAAACCCGGCGAACGCCGCGCCCGGCACCATCCGGAAAGATTTCGCCGAGTTGATCGAAGCAAATTCGGTCCACGGGTCCGATTCGCCAGAGAATGCGGCGCAGGAGATCGCTTTCTTTTTCTCCGCGATCGAAATCTTTCCTTAGTGACGGCGGCAGATCCAGCTGAGCCCACCTCTTTGACCGGGGGCATCTTGCCCGGGAGGCCGGCGGAAGGTTCGCGATCCCAACCCTTCCCATTCTTCCGAAACCGGTTTGCCCAGCGCATCGCAGCGTGGTCCGAGGCCGGTCTCGACACCGCTGCTCTGTTATTTTTTCCGCTCCTCGTCGTGCTGCCGCGCGCCGTGGCCGCGCTCGTCTCGGCTGCGGGGCTGTGCGCGGCCGGTTTGGTGCTGTCGGCAAGCGGAATAAGGCCGACCCGCATCCCCCTGATTGCCGCCGTGCTGCTCGGCTGTCTTCTGCTATGGGGGACCGCGTCGGCCTCGTGGTCGATGAATCCGGTGCGCAGTTTGGTCGTGGCGGCTCGACTCGCCGGTCTATTTGCCGTCGGGCTCTCGCTTGCTGCCGGGGCCGCCTTGGTCGTGGCACCGCGCCGCCTGACATTCCTATTGCTCATCGGAATGGCGCTCGGGATCACGATGGTGGCGATTGAACTGGCTACCGCCGGCGGCTTGAGCTCGCTCTTCTCAGCCCGCGCTTATCGGCCAACCCAGCTAAACCAGGCTTCGATATCGTTTGCGCTCTTAGTGTTGCCCGCGAGCGCCCTATTGATTTCTCTCGGTCAGACGATCCTTGCAACTTTGCTCGCGGCGGGGACGGCTATAACGGTTTACGAGCTGTCGGGGACCGCCGCGAAAGCGGTGCTGTTCGCCGGCCTGGCGATCGGTTTACTCCTCTACCGGGCACGCCCGGTTGTCGCCGGGGTCGCCCTGGTGATCTCGGTGGTCGTTATCATCGCGGCACCATTGACCTTTGCGCGGCTCGAGCGATTGCCCGGTCTGGGCGAGGCAGCCGACAGCTTTAAAATCTCGGCCGGTCACCGTCTGCTGATCTGGTCATTTGCCGGCGATCGTATCGCCGAACGGCCGGTCATCGGTTGGGGCTTGGACGCATCGCGCGCCATCCCGGGCGGCGACGACCCGATAAGAGCCGGGGAGACCTGGATGCCGTTGCATCCGCACAATGCGGCCCTGCAGGTCTGGCTCGAACTCGGTGCGCCCGGTGCGGCGCTATTTGCGCTGGTGGCGACGCTCGTCTGGGGCGCTCTCGCCCGTGTCGAGTGGCCGCCGCTATTCGCCGCCGCTGCCGGTGCCAGCCTGACGATTGCATTTCTCGGCTGCTTTGGCACTTACGGCATATGGCAGGAATGGTGGCTCGGCACCTTGTCGTTCTCGCTTTTCTTGGTCTTGGCCATGGCGCGTGTGGCCGGTCGTGCCGGCTTGTCCGCAAACACGGGCGAATCTAAGGCTCTTTCGTTGGCGCGCCCCCGAGCTACGAAGTAAAGGCGGGCTACAAGGTGAAAATCGCCAACCCGATCAAGATGAGAACGATCACGGCCATCGCATATCTCACTACCCGGGTGAACGCGATCCAGGTCTGACGATGTTGCTCGAAATCGGGATCGACTACCGCCATCGCTTTCCTATCTGCTACGCGAATACATTGCGGGCATAGCCTATCCTAGCCTGGGTTCAAGGCAAGGGTCGCCGCGGCAATCCTGCGGATTGAGTGCCAAAATATTCGGGATGCGGGCGTTCGTGATCTCGACCCGCTCAGCGACCACCCCGGGGACGACCCGGACCCGTCCTTCCGCAATCAGCCGCACGGCGAGTGGGTAGAGCCGATGCTCGGTATGGAGAATCCGCTCCGATAGCCGCGCCTCATCGTCGTCGGGATGAACCGGCACGACCGCCTGAGCGATGATCGGCCCGCAGTCGAGTTCCGGGCGGACAAAATGAACCGTGCAGCCGGCAAAGCGGACGCCGGCTGCGAGCGCCTGCCGCTGTGCATGCAGGCCGCGGAAGGAGGGGAGCAGCGAGGGATGAATATTGACCATCCGGTCGCGCCACACCTCCACAAAATTCGTGTCCAAAATGCGCATGAAACCGGCGAGGCAGACGAGTTCGACCCGGCGCTCGCAAAGCCGCGGCAGCGCCTCGGCCGCGAAGGCGCGCAGGTCGCGATGCGGGATGACCACGACAGGGATGCCGGCCGCGGACGCGACCCCGAGGCCCTGCGCTTCGGCCCGGCTGCTGATAACGAGAGCGATCTCGGCCGGGTATGCCTCAGACGAAGATGCCGCAATCAGGGCCTGCAGATTGGAGCCCCGGCCCGAGATCAGCACGCCGACCCTCAGCCGCGCCATTGCGGCTTCCTGGCTCTGGGGCACCGTTCCGGATCTACCGCTCGGCGGGCTCGGCTGCTGATGGCGTCCTCGCAAAAACTGCTGTATGACCGCTGCGCGGCGGCCGACAGCCGCGAAGATATCGGGTCGGAGGCGGTTTGCAATGGCTCTGCGGCTGATGACCGCGTGCGCCCTCCTGCTGCTGGGAGCAGTCGCGATGCGGGCGGGACCGGCCCCCGCGCAGGAATCTGAGGAGGCCTATTCGGCAACGGTGAAGGTGGATGCGACGGCGGACAGCGCGGCGGCGGCGCGGGAGGTGGCGCGCATCGACGGGCAAAGGCGTGCCCTCGCTGCAGTCATCGAGCGTCTGTCCGGCGCGTCCGAACCTGCCAAACCACCGAAGCTCGATGACAAGGCGATCACCGACATGGTCGCTAGTTTCGAGGTGGCAAACGAACACATGTCAGCCGTGCGTTATGTCGCGGACTATACCTTTCACTTTCGCCCGTCCAAGGTGCGGCGGCTGGTCCGGGTTGCCGAGACCCCGCCAGCGGACAGCGGCAGCAAAAGCCCCCCGGATAAAAACCCTGGGGACAACGGCGGCAAGAGCCCCACGGAAGCCGCCAGCAAGCCATCTGCCGAGAGCGGCAATCGGGCCGTCGTCGTTCTGCCGGTCTATCAAGATGGGGCGAACCTGGTCCTTTGGGACGACCCTAACGCGTGGCGCACAGCTTGGTCGCAGCGGCCGGCCGGGTCCGGACCCGGTCGCCTGATACTGCCGCTGGGCGATGCCGGAGATCTCGCGGCGATTGATGCGGAGAAGGCCGGATCCGGCAAATCCGAGGCGCTGACCGCGATCGCGCAACGCAATCGAGGGTTCGAGGCGGTCGTCGCGTTGGCGACTGCGCGGCGTGAAGGCGACAAGCTTGCCGGGCTCGATATCAGCGTGAAGCGATACCGCTCCGGGCACCTCGTCGATACGCAAGTAACTTCGTTCGAAGCCGGCGCCGGAGAAAGCGAAGCCGACCTTATGAAGAGGGCGGCGGCATCAACCGCCGCGGATATCGAGAGCGGCGCCAAACGGAGTGCCGGCGCGAATTCCGACCAGCCTGCGAGTCTTGCGGTCACCGTTCCCATCACCAGTCTCGGGGAGTGGCTGCAGGTGCGTGGCCGGCTCGCTTCGGTCAGCGCGATCCGAAAGATCGACCTGTTGTCGCTCAGTCGCCAGGAAGCGAGGATCGAGGTCAAATATGTCGGCAGTCAGGATCAGCTGAAATCCAGCCTGGCCGAGGTCAACCTCGATCTCGGCGGCGGCGATCCGATCTGGCGGATTCAGCCCTCGGACGCGGCGAGTGCGCGCTAGCCCCGCCCCCGACAGCGGTCTCGGCATGCCGATCTTCACCATAGCATACCCGCTTCATCGGCACTTAATTTTGCGCCGGTTCGCACGGCGGCCTCGCTGATCCCGCATTCCGGCAACCATGATGCGTGGGCTCGGGCTCAATCTCCCGAATTTGATTTCGCTGGGGCGGTTGCTGCTGGTCCCGCTGGCGATCTCGCTCATTCTCGACGGGAGGTACTGGGCCGCCTTCTGGGTTTTTGTTGTCGCGGGGGTTTCGGACGCGCTCGACGGCTTTATTGCGAAGCACTTCGACCGGCGCACGCGATTGGGCGCGCTATTGGATCCCCTCGCCGACAAGGTGCTTCTCGTCAGCGTTTATGTCACTCTCGGCATCGCCGGCCAGATCTGGGCTTGGCTCGTCGTCCTCGTCGTCTTTCGCGATATCATGATTATTGGCGGCTTTTTGTTGATCCAGGCGGTTGCCGCGCTGCCGAAACCCACGCACCCGCTCTTCATCAGCAAAGTCAACACGGGGGTGCAGGTCGCGATGGTCGGTTACGTGTTGGCTCGACGCGGTCTCGGCGCCGAAGCCGGCCCGGTGGATGTGGTGCTGGGGATGACGGTCGCCGTGACCACGATCGTTTCGGGATTGACCTATCTCCTGCGGTGGGCCCGCATCCTCGCGCACTCCGAGCAGGCCCTGTGAGCGTACTCGGCCGGGCACTGGTCGTGCTTGCCGGATCGGTTCGAAGTCCTGGAGCAATGATGCAGCTCACCTTCGATCTGCCCCGCCGCATCGCCTTCAGCCGCACCGATTTTCTGATTTCGGACAGCAACGCCGCAGCCGTTAGCTGGATGGACCGGTGGCCCGATTGGCCCGCCCGAGCTCTGGCGCTGCACGGGCCAGCGGGCTGCGGCAAGACGCATCTCCTCCATGTTTGGTGTGAACGGGCGGCGGGCGTCATCGTGCCCGGCGAAGCGCTCAGCGAGGAGGAGGTGGCTTGTCTCGTCTCGGAGCACCGGCATCGAATCGCGATCGATGATGCCGATCGCGCCGACGAGCGCGCGCTGCTCCACCTCTACAATTTCTGTATGGAGATCCGAGGCAGCCTTGTAATGGCCGCCCGCCAGCGGCCCGCCTCCTGGACCGTCGAACTGCCCGACCTCGATTCGCGGTTGCGCGCGGTCTTGGCCATCGGGATCGGGTTGCCTGATGATGCGCTCCTCGGGGCGGTTCTCGTCAAGCACTTTGCCGACCGCCAGCTGCGAGTCGCGCCGGAGGCGATCGCGTATTTGCTTACGCACATGGAGCGGTCTTTCGCGGCAGCCGCCGAAATGGCCTCCATGCTCGACCTGGTTTCGCTGCGCGACCGCCGCGCGATTACGGTGCCGCTGGCGCGCCAATTCGTCTCGGAAGCCGGAAGTCAATCGTCTTCATCGGCCAGAGATTCAGGCGTGACGTAACCGATCAACTCGTGCCGCGAGGAGCCCAAAACCGACCAGTCTGCCGGAACCCGGAGGCTGACACAGGCGGCAGTCGGAAATTTTCCGGAAGCGAGCGCCCGGAATGCCGGCGAATTCTCGTCGGCTAGTGCAATCGCCAGCTCGTGAAGCCCAGGATTATGACCGATCAGCAATACACTGACATTGCGTGCGTCGAGGCGACCTAGGCGCGCCGCCAGTTTTTCTCGCGAGGCGAGATACAGTTCGTCCTCGATCGAGGTGCGCGGCGCGGGAGAAAACTCTTCGAGAACCAAATCGAGCGTCTCGCGTGTGCGCCGGGCGCTCGAGCAGAGAACAAGATCGATCGCGCCGAGCTTGGCCGAAAGATTTCTGCCGACGCGTCGCGCCGCCTTGCGGCCGCGCCGGCTCAATGGCCGCCCGTGATCCTCGACGTCCTCTTTGGCGCTCGACTTCGCGTGGCGGAGCAAATGCAGCATGTTCATCTCAGGCCTCATCGCCGGGCGCTGACCCAATCCGAGTTCGCAACCAAGCTCGACCGCCTGCGCTTTCGATCATGTGCACAAGCGCAAGGACATGACACTCTTTCATCCGAAAGATAAACTCCGCGTCGAGCATTTACCCTCGAGCTCCATCAGGAGAGCGGTCGTGAGCACCAGCGCGCAGCCTGCCGAGATCGCGTCGGTCGATTTCCATTCTCCAGCACGCTTTATCAATCGCGAGCTATCTTGGCTCGCTTTCAACGAGCGGGTGCTTGCCGAGGCCGACAATTTGCGGCATCCGCTGCTCGAACGGCTCCGCTTCGTGTCGATCTCGGCAAACAATCTTGACGAATTCTATATGGTGCGGGTGGCCGGGCTGAAAGGCCAGCATCTCGCCGGAATCAAGACGCTGAGCCAGGACGGGCTCACCCCGGCGCAACAGCTCGAGGCGATCAGGCGGAGGGCCGGCAAGCTGATGGCCGACCAGCAGATAACTTGGCTGACATTGCGCCGGCAGCTCGACGAAGCCGGGATCAGCGTCATCGACCCGAGCGATCTGAAACCCGGTGATCGCGAGTGGCTCGAAGACCGTTTCATGGCCGAGGTCTTCCCGGTGCTGACGCCGCTGGCGCTCGACCCGGCTCATCCGTTTCCATTTGTCGCCAATCGCGGGTTCGGCTTGGCGCTCGAGCTCGAGCGGGTCAGCGACAATATTCGCCTTCAGGCGCTGACCCTGATCCCATCCTCGATCGACCAATTCGTCCGTTTGCCGGGCAGCCGAATCCGGTTTCTGCCGATCGAACAGATGATCGCGCTCTTCCTCGATCATCTGTTCCCCGGTTTTGCCGTCGTGGCGCAAGGCGTTTTTCGGCTGTTGCGCGACAGTGAGGTCGAGATCGAAGAGGAAGCCGAGGATCTGGTGCGTCTCTTCGAGACGGCGCTGAAACGACGGCGGCGCGGTCATGCCATCCTACTCGCGGTCGATTCGACAATGCCGGCCGACCTCCGGCGGTACCTGATGGAAAAGCTCGATGCGGCGCCGGCGGATGTATTTGTGACCGATGGAATTCTTGGCCTCAATGACACCGAGCAGCTGATCGTCGACGAGCGCCCCGACCTCGTCTTCACGCCCTATAATGCGCGCTTTCCCGAACGCATCCGCGATTTCGGTGGGGATTGCTTTGCGGCGATCCGGCAGAAGGACATCGTTGTCCACCATCCCTACGAGAGCTTCGACGTCGTCGTTCAGTTCATAAGACAGGCGGCGCGCGACCCGGCGGTCGTGGCGATCAAGCAGAACTCTCTACCGCACGAGCGAGGACAGTCCGATCGTGCGCGAACTCGCCGCAGCGGCCGAAGCCGGGAAGTCAGTGACGGCGCTGATCGAACTTAAGGCCCGTTTCGACGAGGAGGCCAATATCCGTTGGGCCCGCGATCTCGAACGGGCTGGGGTGCAGGTCGTCTACGGTTTCCTGCAACTTAAAACGCACGCCAAAGTTTCGTTGGTCGTGCGTCGCGAGGGTGACCAGCTTTGTTCGTATGTTCATTTCGGGACCGGCAATTACCATCCCTACACAGCCAAGGTTTACACCGATCTGTCGTTCTTCACGTGTGATCCGGCATTGTGCCGCGACGCCGCGCGTCTGTTCAACTTCATGACGGGCTACGCCAGCCCCGCCAGTCTCGAGAAAATAGCGGTCGCGCCGCTCACGCTCAGAGCCCGGCTAGGGGAGTTGATTGAAGCCGAGAGCGAGAATGCAAAGCAGGGCAAGCCGGCGCAGATCTGGGCGAAATTGAACGCGCTCGTCGACCCGGCCATAATCGATCTTCTTTACGAGGCATCACAGGCGGGTGTGAGCATCGATCTGGTGGTGCGCGGCATCTGCTGTTTGCGGCCAGGCATTCCCGGGCTCTCCGAAAACATCCGCGTCAAGAGCATTATCGGACGATTTCTCGAGCATAGCCGAATCGTCTGTTTCGGCAGCGGCAATAAGCTGCCCTCCGATCGAGCCAAGGTGTTCATCAGTTCGGCCGATTGGATGCCGCGCAATTTCGACGGGCGCGTCGAAGCATTGGTGCCGATTGAAAACCCGACGGTTCACCGCCAAGTGCTGGACGAAATCATGGTAGCTAATCTCCGCGACACGATGCAGAGCTGGAGCCTGTCGCCTACGGGGGATTATGAGCGTGTGCCGGCCGATGAAGAAGGCTTTTCTGCCCATACCTATTTCATGACGAATCCGAGCCTATCCGGGCGCGGCAAGGCGCTGAGGCGAGGGCACCCGAGGCTTGTCGTGCGCTGACCGGATGTCTGATCCCGACCCGTTTGCGGCGGCCGAGCGTATCGGCGTCATCGATCTGGGCTCGAACTCGCTGCGTCTCGTCGTGTTCGAGCGGCTCGGGGCCGCGGTGTTTCCGCTCTTCAACGAGAAGGTCATGTGCGGCCTCGGGCGCGGTATCTCCTCGACCGGCCGCTTGAATCCGGAAGGTGTCGCCCTGGCGCTGGTCAATTTGCGGCGCTTTGTCGCTTTCGCCCGCGCCATTGCCGTCGATCATCTCGCGGTGCTGGCAACCGCCGCCGTGCGCGACGCCAGCGACGGAGAGGCTTTTGCGGCCGAGGTCGAACGCCAGTGCCGCGTGCAGGTTAAAATAATCGACGGGGCGGAGGAGGCGCGGCTCTCCGCGGCCGGAGTTCTCGCCGGGATTCCGGATGCGGATGGAATTGTCGCCGATCTCGGCGGCGGCAGTGTGGAGGTGGTACGTGTTGGACCCGGCACATTATCCCCCGGCGGTACCGGTCAAATTGACCAGGGCATCAGTCTTCCGCTTGGCCCCCTTCGCCTTGCCGAGTTCGGCGATCGGGGGAAAGGTTTGTCCGAAGCGATCGAACGGGCGCTCGCCGGCGTTTCGGTCTTGCGGGCGGCGTCCGGAAGAAAGTTGTATTTGGTCGGCGGAGCGGCGCGCGCCATCGCCCGGCTACACATGGAGCACACGCAATATCCGCTCCACATCATTCACCGGTACACGATTCCGCGAAGGGAGGCCGAAGGTTTCCTCGATATCATCGGCCGGCAGTCTCGCAAATCGCTCGAGAGAATCACCGCGATCTCGCGTAGGCGTCTGGAGGTAGTGCCGCTCGCAGCATTGGTCCTGCGTAAGCTGATAACCTTCGCGGGACCGCAAAGCGTTGTCTTTTCCGCTCTTGGCTTGCGGGAGGGCTATGCATATGGGCTCGTTCCTGGAGAGGAGCGGATCCCGGATCCGCTGATCGCCGGCTATATGGTCGTCGGCCGGCGCCAGAGCCGGTTTCACCTCGACGGCGATTGGCTGCAGCAGTGGACGTCGCCTCTGTTTGGCGAGTTCTCGGAAGAGGTTCGACGTCGTCATCGGGCCGCATGCTGGCTCAGCGATCTGGCATGGAGCGAGCACCCCGATTACCGCGCCAAACAGGCCTTCATCCGAAGCTTGACGCTGCCGTTTGCCGGCAGCACCCACTCGGATCGGGTTTTCGTCGCGACCGCCCTGCACGCCCGCTACGGCGGCTCAATCGACGACCCGGTGAAAGAGCCGACTCAGCGGCTGCTCGACGAGCGAGCGACCAGCGAGGCCCGGACGCTCGGCCTTGCGCTGCGTCTCGCCTACACGTTGTGCGCCGGCTCGATGGAACTCCTGGGTGAACTCAAACTCGGCCGCTCCGGCGACACACTTACGCTCGATGTGCCCTCAAAGAGCAGCTTGTTCGTCGGCGAAACGGTCCAGCGCCGCCTCGATGCCGTTGCCCGCTCGCTGAGCATGAACCCGGTGATCAGGCAGCGCGAGACGAGTTTGGCGACCGGAGCATAGCCCGGTAGGCGACTGCGGCTGGTTGACATGACAGGCAATCCCGCCGAGCGCGCGGGCGCCATTCTCGAAATCGATCTCGCCGGTATTGCGACGAATTGGCGTTTCTTGGCGCGGCGGGTTGAACCGGCGGAATGTGCGGCGGTGGTCAAGGCCGATGCCTACGGCTTGGGCGCCCCACTGGTGGCGCCCGCCTTGGCCGCGGCCGGATGCCGGCGGTTTTTCGTCGCTACCATCGATGAGGGGATTGCGCTTCGCAGCGTAGTGCCCGAATCGGCCGAGATTGCTGTCCTGAACGGTCTGCTTCCCGGCTGCGCAGATGGCTTTATCGAATTCCGCATCGTCCCGGTCCTCAACGATCCCGGGCAGATCGCCGACTGGCAATCCACCGCCTCGCGGCGAGGGAAAGGACCGGCAATTCTGCATGTCGACACGGGTATGGCCCGCCTCGGCCTGACAATCCGAGAATTCGACCGGCTCGCCGACGAGTTGTGCCAGCCCGATCCGATCCGATGGCGCGCCCTCATGAGCCATCTCGCCTGTTCGGACGAACCACGGCACCCGCTCAATCACCTCCAACTCGAGCGCTTTGCTGCTGCGCGAGCACGTCTCCCTCACCTGCAGGCCAGCCTTGCCGCTTCATCCGGCATTTTCCTGGGGGGTGAGTTTCACTTCGACTTCGTTCGCCCCGGCGCCGCGCTCTTCGGCGTAAATCCGCAACCCGGCTGTCCCAACCCGATGCGCCAGATCGTCCGGCTGAAGGGCAGGATTTTGCAAATCCGCGAAGTTGACCGGGATCAGACGGTTGGCTACGGTGCCTCGCATGTCATGGCTGCACCGGGACGCCTCGCAACCGTCGCGGTCGGCTACGCGGATGGCTGGCTGCGCTCCGTGAGCCAGCGTGGGTCGGGCCGCGTTGGCGGCAGGCGAGTGCCGCTCCTCGGTCGAGTTTCAATGGATCTGGTGGTGTTCGACGTGTCCGGCGTCGAACCTGCGTTCGTGCGGCCCGGTGGGTTCATCGAGTTGTTGCATGAGGATTACGGCGTCGATGCGGCCGCCGCCGATGCCGGCACGATCGGCTATGAGATCCTGACTGCCCTCGGCCGGCGATACCACCGGGTCTATCGCGGTGCCCCGCAGCAATGCTGAGCCAATGCTGAGGTTTCTCGCCGCGGTCGGGGCGGCTTTTCTCACCTTTCTCGCGACCACCGGCCGGCTTGCCGTGTTTGCGGGCATGTCCCTGGCGACCGCATTTACGCCGCCCTTCTATCCCGGCGTGATACTGCGCCAGATGGTCTATATCGGATATTTCTCGCTGCCGGTCGTCGGGCTGACCGCAGTCTTTACGGGGATGGTGCTGGCACTCCAATCCTACACGGGCTTCAGCCGATTCTCCGCGGAGGGTGCGGTGGCGACAGTGGTGGTGCTGTCGGTCACCCGGGAACTCGGCCCTGTCATCAGCGGACTGATGGTGGCTGGCCGCGTCGGCGCCGCAATTGCGGCGGAGATCGGCACGATGCGCGTCACCGATCAGATCGACGCGCTCACTACGCTCTCCACCGACCCGCTGCGCTATCTGGTGCTTCCGCGCTTGCTCGCCGGGGTAATCACCCTTCCGATGCTGGTCCTGATCGCCGATATCATTGGCGTTTTCGGCGGCTACCTGGTTGGCGTCTATAAGCTCGGCTTCAATCCCCAGGCTTATCTCAATGGCACGTGGCAACACCTAGAGACGATCGATCTCGTCTCGGGTCTCGTCAAGGCGGCGGTATTCGGCTTTATCGTTGCCCTGACGGGCTGTTATCAGGGCTACCATTCGCGCGGTGGAGCGCAGGGTGTCGGGCGGGCTACCACCCATGCCGTCGTCTCCGCCTCGATTTTGATCCTTCTCGTCGACTACCTCATAACCGCTGCCTTTTTCAGCCGATGACCACTACTCACCCAGCGCCGAAGATCTCTGTCCGGGGACTGCGCAAATCGTTCGGCCGCAAGCAGGTACTGGACGGCCTCGACATCGACTGCGGCAGCGGCGAGAGCCTTGTCGTCATCGGCGGCTCCGGTACGGGAAAATCGGTTCTGGTCAAGTGCATCCTCGGCCTGCTGCATCCCGAAGGGGGATCGATCCGCATCGACGGCGCCGAAACAGTCGGACTGCCGCACGCCGCCCGTGAACGCTTGCTGCAGAAATTCGGCATGCTCTTCCAGGGCAGCGCCCTGTTCGATTCGCTTAACGTTTGGGAGAATGTCGCGTTCGGTCTGGTTCAAGGGCGCGGCATGGAACGAGGGGCGGCCAGAGAGATCGCGCTCGCCAAGCTCGCAGCCGTCGGGCTCGGGCCGGAAGTCTCGCTGCTGCGGACAGCTGAGCTTTCCGGCGGAATGCAAAAGCGGGTAGCGTTGGCGCGTGCGATGGCGGCCGAGCCGGAAATTGTGTTTTTCGACGAGCCCACCACCGGCCTCGATCCGATCATGTCGGATGTGATCAACGATCTCATCGTCAAATGCGTGCGCGAGGTCGGCACGACCGCTGTATCGATCACCCACGACATGGTCAGCGCCCGCAAGATCGCCGACCGCATCGCCATGCTGCACGGCGGGCGCATCGTCTGGCACGGGCCGACCGCCGAGATCGACCATTCCGGCAACCCTTATGTCGACCAATTCATCAGCGGGCGCGCCGAGGGGCCCATCAAAATGCAGGTCCGGGCGGCATGAGGGGTTCGATGCCTCATTGGAATTGAAGGGATGCCGCGATCGCAGGCGCGATTTGTTTGCCAGCAATGCGGTTCGGTGCATGCAAAATGGACCGGTCGGTGCGAGGGTTGCGGTGCCTGGAACAGCCTGATCGAAGAGCTGCCGCGGGAGGTGCCGCCACAGGGGCTGTCCCGGGGGCTGTCGAAAGACCGCCGGGGCGGGTATCCGCTCGGCTTTGTCGGCCTCACCGGGCCGAGCATGCTGCCGCCCCGCCGGCGAACCGGGATTGCCGAACTCGACCGCGTCTGTGGCGGTGGGTTTGTTCCGGGCTCGGCGATCCTGGTGGGTGGGGATCCGGGGATCGGCAAATCGACCCTGTTGCTCCAGGCCGCGGCGACGATGGCGCCGCCGCCGGGGAAGCCCGAGGCGCCCGCCCCGAGTGCCGCCTACATTACCGGCGAGGAGGCGATCGATCAGGTTCGGCTGCGCGCCGAGCGTCTTGGTGTCGCCCAGAGCCCGGTATTACTGGCCGCCGCCAGCAGCGTGCGCGATATAGTCGCCTCGCTCGACCGGGACGACGCGCCCGGTCTGGTGGTCGTCGATTCGATCCAGACCATGTATCTCGATACCTTGGACAGCGCCCCCGGTACGGTGAGCCAAGTGCGCGGCGCCGCGCAGGAGCTGATACGCCTCGCCAAACGGCGCGGCTTTGTGCTTATCCTGGTCGGCCATGTGACAAAGGAAGGTGTTATCGCCGGCCCACGGGTGCTCGAGCACATGGTCGATACGGTGCTTTATTTCGAAGGCGAACGCGGCCATCAGTTCCGCATTCTGCGTGCCGTGAAGAACCGCTTTGGCGCGACCGACGAAATCGGCGTATTCGAGATGAGCGACCGTGGGCTGGCCGAAGTCCCCAACCCATCGGCCTTGTTCCTCGCCGGGCGCGCGATGCCTGAAGCCGATGCGGAAGCCGACGAACCGGCCGGCTCGAACGCGGGGCAGCAGCTCAGCGGCTCGGCCGTGTTCGCGGGCATCGAAGGGACACGGCCGGTGCTCGTCGAGGTCCAGGCCTTGATTGCCCCTGCCCTGCTCGGCACACCGCGGCGCGCCGTGGTCGGCTGGGACGGAACCCGGCTCGCAATGATCGTTGCTGTTCTCGATGCTCGCTGCGGCCTGTCGGTCGGCGCCAACGACATCTACCTCAACATCGCCGGCGGGCTGCGGATCGCCGAGCCGGCCGCGGATCTTGCGGTCGCCGCCGCTCTCGTGTCGGCACTGACCGAGACGCCAGTTCCTGCCGATGCCGTAGTCTTTGGCGAAATCGCCCTCTCGGGCGATGTACGTCCGGTCGGCCACACCGAAGCGCGCCTCAAGGAAGCCGCCAAGCTCGGCTTCGGTACAGCCTGGATGCCGCTGCGACGGAGCCCCGGCGCAGGGCGCTCGCGGGCCGTCGAAACCGGACCGGAGACCATCGCGATCGGACATTTGAGCGAGCTGGTGACCCGATTGTCTTCGCGACACGCGCCCCGCCGGCGAAGCATTAGGGAGATCGCACAGTGAATGCCCTCGATCTCGCGATCATCGCGATCATCGCACTCTCGGCAATCTTCGCTTTCGCCCGCGGTTTTGTCCGCGAAGCGCTGTCGATTATCGCCTGGGTCGGTGCGGCGGCGATCACCCTTTACGGGTTCAACAAGGTCTACGCGGTCGCCGTGCGGTTCGTGACAACACCGCTCCTCGCCGACCTGATCGCCGGGGCTGGATTATTCGTGATCAGCCTAATCGTGCTGACGATCATAACCGGTTACGTAGCGCGCTTTGCCAATTCGGGCGCCCTGTCACCAATCAATCGGACCCTTGGATTGATTTTTGGGCTGGCCCGCGGTCTCGTGCTCGTCTCGCTCGCCTATCTGGTGGTCGATGTCAGCCTGCCGCAGAACGATCGGCCGCCGTGGATCAAGGAGGCAAAGAGCGAGCGCTTCCTTGCAAAAGGGGCGGATTTGCTGCGAACTGCTTTGCCCGAATCGCTCCAGGTCAAGAGCGCCGGTGTCGCCGACGACACCCACCGGGCGCTCGAGCGGGCGCAGGAGGCGCAAAAAGCAATGCGCGCCTATTCGAGCCCCGCTACGCCCTCCACGGCGAAGCCCGGCCAGGAAGCGGGGCCGAGCTACAAGCCCGGGGACCGAAGCGACATGGATCGGCTGATCAAGAACACCCGATAGCAGGGTTGCGCGAGGCCGACTCGCATTTGATTTGTGACCGAATTATGTACGGTTTCCGAGGCGAGGATCGCGGGATGCTGAAGGCCGATCCCTTGGACATCGATCATTTCCACGAAGAATGTGGCGTATTCGGCGTCTATGGCCATCCCGATGCCGCGGCGCTCGCGGCGCTCGGGATGCACGCGCTCCAACATCGCGGTCAGGAGGCCGCCGGGATCGTCGCTTATGACGGCGAGCAGTTCAATGCGCATCGCGGACAAGGCCTCGTCAGCGACAATTTCAGCTCCAAGGAGGTGATTGGACGCCTGTGCGGCAGTGCCGCTATCGGCCATGTTCGCTATGCGACGACCGGCGAGGTCGCGCTGCGCAACGTGCAACCGCTGTTTGCTGACTTCGAGTTCGGCGGGCTCGCCATCTGCCACAACGGCAATCTGACGAACTCTTATCAACTGCGCCGCCAGCTGGTGCGCCGCGGCAGTCTGTTCCAATCGACGAGCGACACCGAGGTCATCGTCCATCTGATCGCGACGAGCCTTAAGGACACCGTCGTCGATCGGCTGACCGATGCGTTGCGTCAGGTCCAGGGCGCCTATTCCCTCGTGGCACTTTCGCAGGACGAGGTCATCGGGGTGCGCGATCCGCTCGGCGTGCGGCCGCTGGTCCTCGGGCGGCTTGGCCAGTCCTGGATCCTAGCTTCGGAAACTTGTGCGCTCGACATCATCGGCGCCGACTTCGAGCGCGACATCGAGCCCGGAGAGATCGTAATCATTGGAGCCGGCGGGGTGCGTAGCGTGATGCCGTTCGAGCACCGCGACAGCCGTTTCTGTGTATTCGAGCACATCTACTTCGCCCGGCCCGATAGCGTCGTCGAAGGGACGAGCGTCTATGAGGCGCGCAAGCGGATCGGCAGAGAGCTCGCCCGCGAAAGCCATATCGATGCTGACATCGTCGTCCCCGTCCCGGATTCCGGCGTGCCGGCGGCGATCGGTTATGCGCAAGAATCGGGATTGCCTTTCGAACTCGGGATCATCCGCAACCATTATGTCGGGCGGACTTTCATCGAGCCGACCGATCAGATCCGCCACCTGGGCGTGCGCCTTAAGCACAATGCCAGCCGAGCGAACCTGAAGGGCAAGCGGGTCATTCTCGTCGATGATTCGATCGTGCGCGGGACGACCTCGATCAAGATCGTCGAGATGGTGCGGCGTGCCGGGGCCACGGCTGTACATATGAGGATCTCGAGCCCGCCGACGACGCATCCCTGCTTTTATGGGATTGCCACGCCGGAGCGCGACGAGTTGCTCGCAGCTCGTTTCGATGTCCCAGGGATGGCCAAACTGATAGGTGTGGACAGTCTCGCCTTCCTGTCGATCGACGGGCTCTACCGTGCGATGGGCGAGCCCTGGCGCGATCGCCTCATCGCCGCGTTTCTGTGACGCCTGTTTTACCGGCGATTATCCGATCCCGCCGACGGATGCCGATGACGGCAAGGTTTCGGTGCAGCTGTCACTGCTTGCCGCGCCCGCTTGAATTCCTCCGATGAGTAATGCCAGCTTCGGCTCGGCAGGCTCGCCGCCGCTTTATCGGGTGATTCTCGCGGCCTCGATCGGGAATACTCTCGAATGGTTTGATTTTCTGATCTACGGCTATTTCGCCGTAACGATCGCAAAACTGTTTTTCCCGACCGGCAACGAGACGGTCTCCCTGTTGCTCACGCTCGGCACGTTCGGCGCCTCGTACCTCGTGCGACCGCTCGGAGCGATCGCCATCGGCGCCTTTACCGACCGCGCCGGCCGCAAGGCCGGGCTGACCTTGTCGATCCTGCTGATGATGATCGGCACGACGATGACCGCCGTGACGCCGACCTACGCGACGATCGGCATTGCCGCCCCGATCATTATTCTGTTCGCGCGCCTCTTGCAGGGCTTTTCGGTGGGCGGCGAGTTCGGCAGCGCCGTCGCGTTCGTCGTCGAGCAGTCGAAGGCGCGCAAGGGGTTCGCCGCCAGCTGGCAATGGGCCAGCCAAGGCGTAACGGCGCTGCTGGCATCCGCCTTCGGGGTTCTGCTGACCGGTGTCTTGCCGCCGGATCAGCTATTGGCTTGGGGCTGGCGCGTCCCGTTCTTCTTCGGTCTCCTGATCGGGCCAGTCGGGCTCTACATCCGGCGGCGCATGACCGAGACGCCCGAATTCACCGCCGTCAAGCCGACCGGCACGCCGGTGCGCGACCTGCTTCGCCGCTACCCGGGGCGGGTACTGCTGGCGCTCGGCGCCTCGATCATTTCGAACAGCTCGAATTACTTGATCCTTTATATCCCGACCTACGCGGTCAAGCAGCTCGGCCTGCCGCAGGTTACCGGCTTCACCGCGACAATGGTCGGCGCGGCGATCCTCGCCGCCGTGTCGCCGCTTTCCGGGCATTGGTCCGACAAGGTCGGGCGCTCCGGGATCATGCTGGCAATGGCCTGGCTGTTCCTGATCACCGCCTACCCGGTCTTTTATTTCATGGTCGCCTATCCCTCGCTGGCGACCGCGATCCTCGCGGCCAGTTGGCTCAGTCTCGTCAAGGCCGGCTATAGCGGCGTGCTGCCTGCCTTGATGTCCGAGTTGTTCCCGACCGAGACCCGCGGCGTCGGCGTGTCGCTCAGCTACAGCATTTCGGTGACCATCTTCGGCGGCTTTGCGCCACTCGTCGCGACCTGGCTGATCGCCGTGACGGGGGACAGCTTGTCGCCGAGCTTTTATCTGATGTTCACCGCCGGCCTCAGCATCATCGCTTTGATGGTGGTGCGCCAATGGGAGGCCCGGGGGGAACTCCGGCGGCCCGCAGCGGCCGCCGAGGCGACCTGATGAGCGGGGATCAGGATCGCATTGAACAGGGCGGGCGGCTCGCAGGAAAAATCGCATTGATTACCGGCGCGTCGCGCGGCATCGGCGCGGCGGTGGCCGAGCGGTTTGCCCGCGAGGGGGCCCATGTAGTGCTGGCAGCGCGTACGGTCGGCGGGCTCGAAGAGGTCGACGACACGGTTCGCGCCGCCGGCGGCGGCGCCACCCTCGTTCCGCTCGACCTTCGCGATTTCGTCAAGATAGACGAACTCGCGGGGGCGCTGTTCGACCGCTACGGGCGGCTCGACATTCTCGTCGGCAATGCCGCCGAATTCGGCGTTTTCTCGCCGCTCGGCCATATCGATCCCGCGACTTGGAGCGAGGTCGTCGACCTCAACCTGACCGCAAATTGGCGGCTGATCCGGGCGATGGACCCGCTGCTGCGCGCCGCCCCGACCGGCCGCGCGATCTTCGTCACCTCGGGAGTCGCGCACGGTGTCCGCCCCTATTGGGGTCCCTATGCGGTCAGCAAGGCCGGGCTTGAAATGCTGGTGAAGATCTATGCCGGCGAAATCGCCAAGACTCGCGTGCGTGCCAACCTCATCGACCCCGGCATCGTGCGCACCCGGCTGCGCGCGCGGGTCTTCCCCGGCGAAGACCCGGCGCGCTTGCCGCCGCCGGAAAGCGTAGCCGACCCCTTCCTCACCCTCGCCCTGCCCGAATGCATCCGCAATGGCGAGATCCTCAATGTGTAGGGGTTTCGCCCTTTCGCAGCATTATACTGATGGGCGTGCCGGGCAGGTCAAAATCCCGGCGAGTGCATTGACGAGGTAGCGCCAATAGCCTTCGGCCCTGCGCTTGCCGCCTGTTCACGCCCGCCCGTCTCAACGGGGCCTCGCCCCGGGTAGGCTCCGCGAGGCGAGAAATTCTGGGGAGCGTGATCCCGCTCTTCCCTGCTCTTCATGACCTTCCCGGCTGTATCAGGCAACCAGCCTACGATAAACACAGCGAACCCTCGGCAAAACCGTATTTTCAAGGTTCGAAAGTAGGGACGGACATGCAGGCACAAGAGATAATGACGAAAGACGTAGTGACGGTTTCGCCCGATACCCCTACGTCCCAAGTCGCACAGCGGCTTCTCGAATATAAGATCAGCGCGGTGCCGGTTATCGATAGTTCGGGAATAGTGATCGGGATGGTCAGTGAAGGCGACCTCATCGGCCGCAGCGATGTTGATCGAGAGGAACGGCGCGACTGGTGGTTGTCTCTCGTCGCCGAGGGCGAAGCGCTTCATCCTGATTTTTTGGCGACCTTGCGCCGCCCAAAGCTCACCGCGGGCGATGTCATGTCTGCGCCGGTCGTTACAATCACTGAAAAAACCGAAGATATTGAAATCGCCCGGCTCTTAGCTATGCATCGCATTAAGCGGGCGCCCGTAGTGCGAGACGGCCGTCTGATCGGTGTCGTGAGCCGCGCAGACCTGCTGCGGGCTTTTGCCGCCCGGCGGGCAGAGCAGCGGCGTCCGGAACATATCTCCCGAGCACGCAATCTGCTCGCGGCGGCACTCTCCGCGATTGATGAGCAATTCCTACGGCATCGGGACGAGACGCAAGCGGACGCCACCCTTGCCTCTCACGGACGCACTGAGGCCGCTCTGTCGGCCGCCGATTTCCGAGAATCGATCGCCAACTTCGAACGTCAGAAGGTAGAGCGCCAAGATGAGGCTCGCCGGGTTGCAGCGGAACGACGCCAACGGAAGATCAAGGAGCTAATTGACCAGCATATAGGTGCCGGCAACTGGAATGCGATTATTCACCGGGCCCACGAGGCGGCCGAGCACGGCGAGAAGGAGATCATGCTGCTCAGCTTTCCTAGTGATTTGTGCACCGATCAGGGGCGGGCGATCAATGCCCCTCGGCCCGACTGGCCGAAAACCTTACGCGGCGAGGCTGCGGAGATTTATCTACAGTGGGAACACGAGCTGAAGCCGCGAGGCTTTCATTTGACCGCACGAGTGCTCGATTTTCCTGGTGGCAAGCCCGGCGACATCGGTCTGTTCCTCGTGTGGGGACAATGACGCCGACCTTCACCCGACCGCGTTACCGTAAGGACCGATTGCCGGGGGTTTAACGCGCACAAGGGGTCGCACATGCGGATTCTCGTGCCGGTGGATGGTTCCGCTAGGGCGAACCGCGCCGTCGAGCACGCGCTGTTGCTTGCCAGCGGCCGCCTTGATGTCGAGGTCACTCTGGTAAATGTCCAAAGTCAGGAGACGCTCGATATATCGGAGATTTCCGGCGTGATGTCCGTCGGTGCAGACAGGAAGCTCGCAGCCGACCAGT
The DNA here is from genome assembly GCA_963736715.1 of uncultured Alphaproteobacteria bacterium. Lineage (GTDB taxonomy): Bacteria > Pseudomonadota > Alphaproteobacteria > ATCC43930 > CGMCC-115725 > AP-15. Next base: position 74,248 of record CAVTQA010000041.1, read on the forward strand.
CAAAAAAAGCACTTCGCAAAGCGGCTCGGCTCTGCCGTAACGCTCAGGCAAAGTTCGACACCCGTTCAGAGCTCGGTCCCATCGCCGAGACAATCAACAGGATTGCTCGCGAGGTCAAAGCTAATCAGATCGTGATGGGAACCCGAGGTTTCGGTCCTTTGCGCGGTCTTGTTCTCGGTTCGGTTGCTACAAAAGTGGTTCATCTCGCACGGGTCCCAGTGACGCTGGTCAAATAGAATTCATGACACTCGCCCCCGGCACGCGCTGTTGCTAAAATCATCAAGAATTCTGCATGGATTACTTCATCGAGAATGCTGTACCCTGCCGCGCCAAACCGGGCCTGCAACACCCATGAGTTCAAATGCCGCCCCGGCGGGGACATTGCCGTGCAGCATCTTCCGCTATGTTCTGGAGACAAGCGGGTTGCACCAGCTCTTTCTGCTGCTGCTCACCGTCAGCGTCTTCCTGCTTGAAGTCGTCCCACTAGAATTGCAGCGGCGGATCGTCAACGACCTGGTCAAGCACCGCCCTTATTCCTGGGTAGTGGGCCTGTGCGCGGTCTATGCCGGCACCGTGCTCGTCCAGGGCGGGACCAAGCTTGCGCTCAACATCTATCGCGGCTGGGTCGGCGAGCGGGCCAAGCGCGACTTGCGGCGGCGGGTTCACACTGTTGTAGAGAACCCCACTCCAGCCTCGCCTGCGGCCGAAGCGCAAGGGATCACGATTTCGATGATCGTCGCCGAAGTCGAGCCGATCGGTGGCTTCGTCGGCGAGAGCGTGTCGGAGCCGCTGCTGCAAGTCGGCATCATCTTTTCGGTGCTGGCTTATCTGATCCATATCGACCCATGGATGGCGCTGGCCGCTTTCGCCCTCTTCATCCCACAGCTTGTCTTTGTTCCGCTGTTGCAGATTGCGGTCAACCGGCGCACTGGCGCCCGCATCAGGGTTCTGCGCCAGCTCGGCATTGCGATGATCGACCGCAGCGATGGCGCCGACGACGATCGGCGCATCGACCGGGCGTTTGCGCTTGACATGGGGATTTTCAAGCTCAAGTTTACAATGAATTTTTTGATGAATATCTGCACTCACCTGCAAATCGTCTCGGCACTGCTGGTTGGCGGATGGTGGGTATATACCAGCCGACTGGAGATCGGCGGTGTGGTTGCATTCATCTCGGGAATCGGGCGGCTGAACGATCCCTGGGGGGATCTAGTCAATTACTTTCGCGACGTTAACGTCACCCAGATCAAGTATCGTTTGCTCGTCGATGCGCTCAATCAGTTGACCCCAGCCGGTCTCGCCCGAACAGAAGGGATCGTTACGGAATGCCGTGCCGTCCGGCGAGCCGGCCGCTGAAGAAATAGACGATAGGCGAGTAAGGAGCCCGGTCCGCAAGGACATGCCTGATTTGAAACTTCGCGAATCGCATTTGGTGGCGGCTTGCTCACCTCGGTTCATAGGGGTTCTTCCCCTTTCGCAGCATCATGCGGATCGGGGTGCCGGGCAGATCAAATTCCCGACGCAATGCATTGACGAGGTATCGCCGGTAGGAATCGGGCAGCTCGCCCGGCTTCGAGGCGAACAGGGCGAAAGTCGGGGGCCGGGTATTCACCTGGGTGATATAGCGCAGGCGAAGCCGCCGGCCCGCGACGAGCGGCGGCGGATGGCGCTGTTGGGCCGCCGCCAGCCAGCGATTGAGATCGGCGGTCGCGACCCGCCGGTTCCACACTTCGCCGGCGGCCGAGACCGCTTTCATCAGCGCATCGAGACCAAAACCGGTCAGCGCCGAGACCGGTACGACGGCGATGCCATGAAGCTGCGGCAGCGACACCGATACCCGCTCGCGCAGATGCTTCAGCAATGCCGCGGGTTCATCTACGGCGTCCCATTTGTTGAGTGCCAATACCAGCGCACGTCCCTCATTCTCGACGAGCCGGGCGATTGTCAAATCCTGCCGCTCCAGCGGCTGCAATGCGTCGATGACCAGGATCACGGTCTCGGCGAAACGGATCGAACGCAACGCGTCACCCACCGAAAGCTGCTCGAGCTTGCCCTCGACGCGCGGTTTGCGGCGCAATCCGGCGGTATCGATGAGCCGCATCGGATGGCCGTTCCAGATCCAATCGACCGCGATCGCATCGCGGGTGATCCCGGCTTCGGGGCCGGTCAGCACTCGCTCTTCACCGATCACCCGATTGACCAATGTGGACTTTCCGACGTTTGGGCGCCCGACGATTGCGAGCTGCAGTGGCTTGTCGGACCCGCCCGGCTCGAGTTCGGCGGAACGGGAAAATGGCGCTAGGCGGTCGTAAAGCTCGCCCAAACCCTCGCCGTGCTCCGCCGAGACCGGCACCGGATCGCCGAGGCCCAGGCGGTACGCCTCACCAATTCCGGGCAGCGCCGCGCGACCTTCTGCCTTGTTGGCCAATAGCACGACCGGCTTACCCGACCGGCGCAACCAATTGGCGAAATGGCGATCGGCCTCGGTGACGCCCTCGCGCGCGTCGATGACGAGGAGCGCCACATCCGCATCGGCAAAAGCGCGCTCTGTCTGGTCCTGCATCCGGCCGGCAAGCGAGCCGGGCGCGGCTTCTTCCAGCCCGGCCGTGTCGATCACCCGAAAGGTCAGATCGGCGATCCTTCCCTCGCCCTCGCGCCGGTCGCGCGTCACTCCGGGGGTGTCGTCGACCAGAGCCAGACGCCGGCCGACAAGCCGGTTGAACAAGGTGGATTTGCCGACATTCGGGCGGCCGAGTATCGCGACCGCAAAGTTCATCGGCGGCCACCTCGCGCCGGCGATCGCGTCAGCGGTAGGCAGTCAGGCTCGCGTCGTCGGTCAGCACATAGAGAGAATTGTCTGCGATCACCGGCCCCATATAGCCGCCGGCCGGCATCTCCACGCGCCCAAGCGGCTCGCCGGTATAGGGCGAAACCGATATCGCGTCGCCGGCCGAAGACAATACGATGAGCCGATCGCCGCCCAGCACCGGACCAGCCCAACTCATCGGGTCCTTCTTTTTCTTCTCGTCCTGATAACCCGGAAACTGGCGTACCCAGCGAATCTTGCCTTCGTTGCGGGTGAGGCATATCAGCTCGTTGTCGTTCGACAGCACATAAACATAGTCGCCGGCGACCCAGGGGCTATGAGTGCTGCCGAAGTCTTTCTCCCAAGCGCGCTCCCCGGACCTCAAATCGATTGCTGCGAGGCGCCCGCTGTGGCTCGCGGCAAAGACCCGGCCGCGATCGAGGACGGGCCGCCCGCGGATGTCGGCCAAGCTCGAAACAGCGTTCACGCTGCGGGTATTGGAGAAATTGTCCGACCACAGCGGCCGGCCGGTTTCCACGGTCAGCGCATAGAGTTCGCCCGAGGAATAGGCCGCGACGACGACCTCGCCTTCGACGGCGGGGCTAGCGCTGCCCAGCAAGCTCGCCGTTTCCGGAATTGCATTCTGATTCCATAGGCGCCGCCCGTCATCGGCGGCAAGTACGACCAGCTCGTTCTCGACCGTAACCACAAAGACCCGCCCATCCGAAACCGTCGGCCCGCTGCGCACCGGGCCGGCAACGGTGCTCTTCCAGATGATCCGGCCGTCCGCCGGATCGAGCGCGAGGACCTGCGCATAACCGGTCGAGACATAGAGGCGGTCGTTCCAGTAGGCTACGCCGCCGCCAAACGAAGTGCCGCGCTGGTCGTCGGGCTTCAGATCGAGCTGCCAAACCCGGTTGCCGGTCGCGGCGTCGATGGCGTTGATCTGGACTCCCCCGTCCATTGCGTAGACCCGGCCTTTAGCAACCACCGGCTGCGACAGCACTCTCGTGTACCGGGAAGCTCCCTCCCCGATGCTGGTGCGCCACGCCTGGGTGAGCGTGTCCGGCAGCGCGAGGTGCTGCATCGCATGGTTCGGGTACCCGCCCGGTTCAGGCCACTCCGCGTTGACCACGGGCGGCGGCAGGGTGATGGGGATTTTCGCCAGGTCCGGATCGGGCTCGAGCTGCCGGTCGAGGCTGAGAACGGAGATGCGCTCGCCCGGCAATGGCTGCTTCTTGTCACCGAACAAGCCGCACCCCGCGAGCCCGAGGGAGACGAACAGCAAAAACGCGATGGCGGATCGGATCATTGTATATTGAAAAGCGCTGCGGCGGGACTTTGCATACCCAAATCGGTTTAGGATGCGAGAGCCGCGGCCATTTCGGCGGCTCGGGCGCGCGTCCCCTGCGGTGCGGCGAGATCATCGGCAAGGGTCTTGTAGACTTCGAGGGCGCCGCTCTTGTCTCCGGTCTCCAGCCGGGCCGCCGCCGTTAGCTCGAGGGCGGTGGAGCGCCACGGATTGCCGGGCGACGTCATCGGCGCCAAGCGATCGATCACCGAATGTGGATCGGTGTCGGGCAACCCCTGCGTGACCGAGAGCAGCGTTGCTAGTTGGCGAAAGACCGGATCGAGCCCGCCGGTCGCGGCGATACGGTCATAGGCCGCCGCGGCCGCCTTGCGATCGCCCGATTTCGCCAGCAGCTCGGCCTCCTCGAACGCGGCGAGCGTACCGTAGCCCCCGCCTTCCTGCGCGATGAGGGCGAATACCTTGGCTGCATCGGCGTCCTTCCCTTCGCGCACCAGAGAGAGGGCCGAGGAATAGCGCATCGACTGCGCGCGACGCTCGGAAAGCTGGTGGTCTCGCCAAGCAACGATGCCTCCGGCGATGACGAGCACAAGCACCGCCAACGCCACGATGTAGCGCCCGTAACGTGACCAAAGCTTTAGCAGATTGTCTCGACGGAGTTCTTCGTCGATCTCGCGGAAAATTTCGCTCACAAAAGCCCCGGTCGGCCCCGGCCTAAACCAACCTACCTTAGCGGCTCACTCGACCGGAAGCAAACCGGCCGGCGACGCCGGTATCAGACAGACTGGACGCCACCAGAGAAATCGTGAACACTGTATGACAGCGGCAAACGGCGATGGGTAGCGATGAGCCGGAAAAGTGCGACGGTGCTGGCGCTCGCGGATTACCGGACGAAGCATCGGACGCTGTATTTCACCCGCCACGAACTCAACCAGCTTCTCAGCCTCTACAGCCGGCATGTTGCCCGCGGCGTGTGGCGCGATTATGCGATCGACCATCGCGACGGCATGGCGTTGTTCTCGGTTTTTCGCCATACGCATGAAGCCCCCGCCTACAGCATCATAAAATCCGCCGGGGCACCAACTCGCCCCGCCGAGTTCATTGTCCAGAGCGGGCGTCAAAGGTTGCGCGTCTCGCCCAGCCTGCCGGAGGCCCTGGAGTTCTTCCAGACCCGGCTCAGCCTCGTCCTCGCCGAGGGTTGAGGGCCGCCGACACGCCGCCGCGGCGGCATGCGTTCGCGGGAGATCCGGTCGTAGCTCGTCGCTGCATCCGAAGCGGCGGCTGGGGCGCCCGTCACTCCTCGGCGGGGAATGCGACCTCGACGCGGCCGAGCGGACCGAAATCGGCAACGATCCGCGTGCCCCGCTTGGTGAAAACCATGCCGGTCCACGATCCGGTCGTGACAAAGGTGCCGGCCTTCGTGCCGCCCCGGCCGTTCATCAGATTGGCGAAGTCGACGAGCGCCGCGACCGGATCGCGTGCGGCGCCTGCGGCGCTGTCAGCAAAAGGCTCGCCATCCTCGGTGACCGTAATGCTGGTATGGCCGAGGTCGAGCGCTTCCCAGCCCGGCACGGCTGCCCCGTAGACCAGCCCGCCATTCGAAAAATTGTCGGCCAGGATCGAAAGCCGGTCGAGCGAGCGGAAATCCGCATAGCGGGAATCGACGACCTCGATAACCGGGTGCAGCGCCGCTTCCGCGGTGACCTCGGCGCGATCGTAAACCGCGGCGCGCGCCGGAAGATCGCGGCCGAGCCGAAAGGCGATCTCGGCCTCGATGCCGATGAGCCTCAGTTCCCGGCGTCGTAGGAGGCCGGGCTCGGACGAATCATCTTCATCCAGATCGGGGCGCAGAACGCGGCGCTCGCCGCGGAGGCCGCCCCGACCTTCCAGCCGCCGATCGTCTCGCCCAGCTGGCGGACCACCGCGTCCTGGATCTCATAGGCGTCGGCATCGGATTGCGGCCGGCAGCGCGGCGGCAATTCGTGAACCGGCGCTCATGCCGCGCGCCGCGCACAGCAGGCGGGCGGCTTCTTCGACAGTGCTCATTTGAGCATTTGACAGTCCTCGGCTTTGGAGCTTTGCCGCCCGATGTTACGCCGCCGGCGCGAGATCGGACAGCACCGAGCCAAGGAACGCGACGGCAGCTGCGACGCCACCGGCGCGGTGCGGAATTCCCGCCCGGTGCAGTCCCATCTCGACCCCCGCCAGAGTGCCGCACAGCATCAAATCGTTGAAATGGCCGAGATGGCCGATGCGGAACACCTTGCCGCGCAATTTACCGAGACCGGTGCCGAGCGACATGTCGAAGCATTCGAGGATGATCTCGCGCAGCCGGTCGGCGTCGAACCCGTCCGGAACGATGATCGCGGTCAGCGAGTTCGAGTGCTCGCGCGGTTCGGCGCACAACACTTCGAGACCCCAGCCGGCGACGGCCCGCCTCGTCGCCTCGGCATGGCGGGCGTGGCGGTGGAAGACCGCCGGGAGCCCCTCCTCGTCGAGCAGCATCTTCAGCGCCTCGCGCAACCCGTAAAGCAGGTTGGTTGCCGGCGTGTACGGGAAAAACCCCGTTCGGCCGGTTTCGAGCATCGCCTCCCAATCCCAGTAAGAGCGCGGCAGCCGTGCCGTCTTGTGCGCCGCCATAGCCTTTTTCGAGACGGCGTTGAAGCCGAGCCCCGGCGGCAGCATCAATCCTTTCTGCGATCCGGCGACCGTGACGTCGACCTTCCATTCGTCGTGGCGGTAGTCGATCGAGGCGAGCGAGGAGATCGTGTCGACCATGAAGAGGGCCGGGTGGCCGGCCCGGTCGATCGCCTCGCGGATCTCGGCGATCCGGCTCGTAACTCCCGTCGAGGTCTCGTTGTGGACGACGCAGACCGCCTTCAGCCGATGCTCGCGGTCGGCGGTCAATTTCTCCTCGACCAGTGCCGGGTCGACCCCGTGTCGCCAGTCGCCCGTCACAAATTCGACCTCGAGCCCGAGCCGCGTCGCCATTTGCCGCCACAATGCCGCGAAATGGCCGGTCTCAAACATGATCACATGGTCGCCCGGCGACAATGTGTTCGACAGCGCCGCCTCCCAAGCCCCGGTCCCGGAAGACGGGTAGATCACGACGGTGTCGTGGGTCTGAACCACCCGTTTCATGCCCGCGACGACCTCCTGGCCAAGCGCCGCAAACTCCGGCCCGCGATGGTCGATCGTCGGCATCGCAATCGCTTGCAGCACCCGGTCGGGCACATTGGTCGGCCCCGGGATCTGCAGGAAATGGCGTCCGGTATGTGTAGGGGCGGTATTTTTCATCACGACAGGTCCTTGCTCCTCGACACCCGAGTGTGGGCGCGAAACGCAATTCCGACAAGGCCATGCGATCCTAAGACACGGTCGCAAGCAACGACCCCGGCGCGCCTCCGTCCACCTGTTTTGCCAGGAGATTTACAGGCGCCCCCATTTCTGACCCATCCCGACACGATCTGCGACGGCTACGATTTCGAATAAGGCTACAATGCAAATGAGGCGAATTTAGCGCCGGCTTTGGCTGCGGTTCCTATGTCGCGGAGAATGGGGTGCCGATGATGCGGATGCTGATCGCGGCAGCGATCTTGCTGATGCACGGACAATCGGCAAAGGCCTTGCTTGTTTGGAACTGGAGCTATAGCGGCACCGGGGTTTCCGCTTCCGGCACCTTCACGACAAACGACGCTCCGGACGCGGCCGGCTTCTATCAAATCGTCGGGATCACCGGTACCGACAACGGGGCGGCGATCACCGGCCTCCAGCCGACGGGCACACCGATCCCCGGGAATGACCCGTATGCGGTCGATAACCTCGTGAGCGCCGTCGAACCGCGGTTGACCGCGCACGGGTTTGGCTTCGCGCTGGCGAACGGCGACTACGCCAATCCGTTCTACAACGGCTCGAACTACTACGAGTATTTATCCGTGCCCCCTTACAAAAACGGTGCAGGACCCGAAAGGCCGGTATCGTTCTCGGCCGCCATTGTGCCGGAGCCAAGCGCAGCGTCGCTCATGCTTGCTGGCCTCGTCGGCCTCATCGGCTTCGGCCGAACTCATAACCGCTGGACGAACTCAACTCCACCGGCTGGGATGCTTCAAGCGCCTTAAAGTATTCGCGCAGCCCGTCGAATGTTTCCAGTCATGCTGTGCGGCTACACGTGCAAGTCAAACCACGCTCGTTATCTTTACTAGTTAGCACGCGCCAGCAAGATTCATATTTAACTTTGCCAGATTTTCCGAATGCGGCTTATACGGCGTGCCCGGCATCCACCGAGCATGCCAGAACCTACAAGACACAAGATGAATCGTAAGTTACGATGCGACCGTTCCGAAGCAGAGTTCACGGCAAATGTCTCAACAACCTACGGCCGAACCTCGTAGCGATTATGGGCTGAAGAAATATGCCAATGTTATAGCTACGGTCACTGCTGCAGTTGCAATCACGGGCGGAATCATCGCTTTCCTCGCCTGGTACACCGGGCGAGAGCAGGTTCAAACTGGGCGAGAACACCTCCGAACAACCCAGTTACAATCGCGACCCTATGTTCGGGAACGGCCAATTTTTACTACAAAGGGGCAAGCATCCCTTTCGGCGTTTATATCGAGCGAAAACCTGAGTCCCATTCCTGCTCACATAATTTACTCCCAAGACAAGATATGGGTAGGTGGTGAAACTAATGGGTCATTCCTTTACAATAAGACAGGGGATATTCTGTACCAGCACAAAAATGGCGCAAGTGAGTTGCCTCCACTGCCCAAAAAATTAGCCAAGCAAGCCATCGCCGGAAGAGTTGAAATCATGATCGGTACGTGTGTCGTATATGGAAGCATCTCACCGTCGGACTCGCGACGTTGGGAGGCACGTGGTTTATACTCCTATACTCCAACGGTGGAAGAACCAACGAACGAATACATCGTCGAAACGGAGGTCTCCGCCGATGCTAATCATTGCAACTCTTCTACACTGCGATCCGAGTGGCTTGAACGGCGCGGGAAAACTCGGGAGCTAAACCCATCCGTCTCAGACTATGGCCAACGATCGAGCCAGTGAGTTTTCCATAACACTATTGAGGGCCGAATAGAGATGGTGACACCCCTCTGCGAATTAGAAGCGACATCGCGCGCGGGTAATCTCGGGTTGTTTGGGGCATGGTTCTACGGATGACGGCGACTGCGCGGAGGGCACGGGACAGTGCCGCCCATTGCGGTCGGGAGAGCTTTTGTGAAGCTGCCGGCCGGCTCGCACGTGTCTCGCGCTTCGACCAGTGTCGGATGACCGAAGATTTGCTCCGCCGGTCCCCTTTACACCGTAGGCTGCCAGGCTCCGTCGACGAAGAAGGCTTCGTTTTCTCCGGGCCACGGCGGCATCGTGGCGCCGATCGCGTTGAGGGGCTCATGCCCGTCGCAGCGGAATTGAAAATGCGTGCCGGTCGGTATCGTCAGCGAGGTGCCGGGGCGGAGCTCGGCGATTTCTTCCTGATCGCCGAGCTTGCGCCAGATGCGCCCTTTTCCCGAAACGATGTACCAGACTTCCTCGACCGTGCGATGGGCGACGGCTTTCGACACGGCGTTCGGCGGCAGCGAAAAAATCGCGAGGCCGCCGCGCGATAATTGGCACAGCACGCGAACCTCGGAGCCGTCCGGTGCGATCGCATCGGGTGCACTGTGAATCCGTTTCGTCTCGAACCCCATCGGCTCTCCGGTCGCAATCCCTTACCGCACCCTGAGAGTTTGCGAAGCGTTGCCTGCACTGCTGTCTTGCGTGCTTCGAGACGCGCCTTTCAGGCGCTCCTCAGCATGAGGTAAGCCTATGATCGGGCTCGAAAATACCCTCATCCTGAGGAGCCGCCGCTAGGCGGCGTCTCGAAGGACGCACCGACGCTGATCCCGCGCTCTGAGCTTATGCGAGCCCGTACAGCTTTGCCGCATTGTCCCGTGTGAGCATCTGCCGCATCTCGGGCGGCAGGTGCTTCATCTGGCGCTCGATTGCGGCGCGCGAGTTGGGCCATACGCTGTCGGGGTGCGGGTAGTCGGAGGCCCACAGCAGGTGGCCGTCGCCAAAGAACGGGATCAGCGACATCGCTGCCTCGTCCTCCTGGAAGGTCGCGTAGATTTGCCGCTTGAAGAGCTCGCTGGGCTTGGTTTCGAGCGCGCTGCCGCCCTTGTCGGCCCAGAACTCCTTCGCTTCCCAGAGCCGCCAATGGCGGTAGTCGAGCTCCTGCACGAGCCAAGGCAGCCAGCCGGTGCCGGCCTCCGCCATAACCATCTTCAGCCGCGGATGGCGCTCCAGAATACCCCAAGCGAACAGGTCGACAAACGGTTCAAGGAAATTGTTGAGGAAGCCCTTGGTGTTCTCGAACAGGCTGGCGGCCTTGCCAGCGGCGCGACTGCCCGGCACCGGCAGGAATACGGTGATGTGCCAGGACAGCACGATGCCGCTCTCCTCCAGCGCCTGCCACAGCGGTTCCCAGCTCGGATCATCGAGCTTCGGCTTGATCTGCGCGATCATCAGATTGACCTGGCGCACACCGCCCTTGGCGATTAGCCGCTGCAATTCGGCGAGCGCCGTCTCCGGAGTTTCCGGCAGCATCGGCACGCCGATCAAGCGGTCCGGCGCCGCCTTGCAGAAGTCGAGGAGCCAGTCGTTGTAGACTTGGTAGCAAGCGACACGCAGCACCGGATCCTCGGTCGAGATCTGAAAGATCGGGCCGAAGATGACTTGCGTTTCGACTCCGTCGCGATCCATGTCTTCAAGGCGCAATTCGGCGACCGCCGGCCGGCGCTGGCTCTGATCGTAGATGCCGCCGCGATCGAACGCGTTATAGAGCGGCTTGACCGGCCGCGAGGCGCCGTTGGCGGGCGGCTTGCCGACCCAGCTGCCCCAGACCTTGCCGTCGCAGACCCACACCGCCTGGCCGTCGCGCTCCTCGATGCGCGGGGCCCGGTCGCGCAGCGCGGCCGGCAGCCGCGTCAGCCACAAATCCGCCGGCAGTTGCCCCAGATCCATGTGATCGTCGCACGAGATCAGCCGATCCGCCATTTTCGTCCTCCTCACCTCTACCGAACCCCGAGTTTTATCACATCCTGTAACGCGGTGGGCGGACCAAAAACTAGGGCGACGCGCCGTCCCTAATTAGCTGCGGCCTGCGCCGTCGAACAACGGCGCGCGGGTTTGGGCAAATTCATCGACGGCATTGACGAGTTTATCGCGGTCAGCCTCGTCGAGGGCGATCGAAAGCGCGAACATGCCGCGTTTGGCGAACCAGATGCCGCGCGCGAGGAGGTCGAAATAGAAGAGGTCCCGCAGTGCAGCGTTGCCGCGTTCGGCATCTTCCTGCGAGCGCACCGGCTGGTCGGTCATGTGCACTGCGATCATCGACCCGAGCCCGGTGAACTGCATTGCGAGCGCGTGCCGGCGCGCCACTGCATTGAGGCGCTCGCGCAGGCGGTCGCCGGCGGCATTGAGGGCGAGGGCGCGCTCCGGAGTGTAGATCTCGGTCAGACCGACGAGCCCGGCATTCATCGTCAGCACATTGTTGTTGAAAGTGCCGGCGTGCTGGAACGCGTCCGACCGACGCGGGTCGAAACGCTCCATCAGATCGGCCCGCCCGCCAAAAGCGCCAAAGCTCATGCCGCCGCCGACATATTTTCCCAATGTCGTCAGGTCGGGCAGGATGCCGTGCGCCTCCTGCAAGCCGCCTGGCGCCAGGCGCGAGGTCATGACCTCGTCGAAGATTAGCAGCGCGCCCGTTTCGTTCGCCAATGCACGCAACCCGGCGAGGAAAGAACGCTCCGCCGGAATGCAGCCGGTGGTCCCCTGCATCGGTTCTATCAGGATCGCGGCTAGCTCGCCGCGGTGCGGCCGGACCAGTTCCTCCACCGCCTCCAGGTTGTTGTACTGCCCGAGCAGAAACTCGAACGGTGCATTGAGCGGGCTGCCATGGCCGCGAAAATAGAAGACGCCGCCATGATAACCGCCGCTGAACACCAGGATCTTCGGTCGGCCGGTGATTGCCCGCGCGGCACTGACCGCCATCAGATTGGCCTCGGTGCCGGAATTCGTGAAGCGCACCAGCTCGAGCGATGGGAAGCGGGCGCAGATTGCCGAGGCAAAGCGCGTTTCGATCGCGTTAGGTGCCCCGAAATTGATTCCTTGATCGAGCGCCGCCTCGATCGCCTGGCGGATCGCCGGATGCGAATGACCGAAAATGCCGGCGGTGAACTCACTGAGGAAATCGACATATTCGTGTCCGTCGATGTCCCACAGCCGCGCTCCCTCGCCGCGCGCCATCGTCAACGGGAACGGATCGACATGGATCGCCGAGCGGGTGTTGCCGCCGGGCATCGCGGCGCAGGCCTCGCGATGCTGCGCGAGGCTCTTCGGGTTGCGCTCACGGTAGAGGCCTTCGGCCTCGGCGAGCGCCGCTCCGATGTCGATGTTAGCCCGGGTATGCACGGCGCCCGTGGTCGCGCAGCCACAGGCGTACGAGATGGCGCCTGCGGTCGGGGTCCGGGTCATCGATGAAGGCCGTGCGGCTGTGGCCCAGAGCGCGGTTGTCGACAAACTGGATCTGGCCCGGCTCGAGGTCGAAATCGATGGACAGTTCCTCTTCGTCGAAGATGTCGAGCACTGCCGCAATCGCGGCCTCGCCGTCGCGGTCCATCGGCTCGCCGCGCAACACGTATCCGCCACCGATCTGGTGGGCGCTGAACCGCGCCTTCAGTGCCCCGGCATTCTCGAATACCGGCGCGGAAAATATCGGGCTCTCGCCCGGCCGAAATTCGCGTTGGCGGTCGAACCAGAAGTCCCGGTAAAGACGCTCCAGCCGGTCCGGATGGCGCTCCCGCACGGCATTGTGGACGGTATGAAAGCTAATGACGCGGCTGTGCCCGCCGCTTTGCGCCGGGCGCAGGCAGAGCAGACCGACATAGTCCGGCGGCGTGTCGTTATAGGCGTTGTCGTTGTGGAAGCGGATCTCGATGTTGGTCTTGTCCGGGCGGACCCCCGATCCGGGAAGCGACTGTTGCCCGGTGTCGAGGACATCGTAGATCATCGTGCCGTCGAGCTTTTGCGCCACCGGGCGCGACACCATGCTCGACAGCAGCCAATAGATCGCGGTCGCCTCCGCCGCCTCCATTTCGGCCATCGGCAAGCGGTCGACGATCGCGAAACGCCGGCCGTGATCGAGCATCTCGCGCACTCGCGCCATCTCCCGACGACACGTCGGCATCGCGAAATCGCCGGGGGCGCGCAGGATGGTCGGCAACGGGTAAGGTCTGATTTCGTCGGCTGCCCGGCGGATCTCGTCGAGGCAGGCGGCGGAGAGATCAACCCGGTACTCCTCGGGGCGGACGTCCTTGCGCGTCCAGACGCTCAGCCCCTCGATGGGCATGTCGATTGGCGTCATTTCAGTCAGCCGTGTTTGTGGATCGGGTCGATCCAGCGCACCTCTTCCGGGCGCTCGACCGGTTCGATGTCGAGATTGACGACGACCGCCTCGTTGTCGCTGCGCACGACCACGCATTCGAGCGGCGCATCGGTCGACGCGTTGATCTCCTGATGCGGCACATAAGGCGGGACAAAAATGAAATCGCCAGGGCCGGCCTCGGCGATATATTCGAGATGCTCGCCCCAGCGCATCCGCGCCCGCCCCTTGACGACATAGATCACGGTTTCGAGGGCGCCGTGATGATGGGCGCCGGTCTTGGCGTTGGGATGGATGGTGACCGTCCCGGCCCAGATCTTCTGGGCGCCAACTCGGGCGAGGTTAATCGCCGCGGCACGGTCCATCCCTGGGGTCTGCGCGGTATTGGGATCGAGCTGGTCGCCCGGGATCACCTTGACGCCGTGCGTCTTCCAATCGACTGCCTCGGGTTCGTGCTGCTCGCTCACGTCCTGCTCCGCTCCTGAGTAGGGCCCGATCTTATCATGCTCGCCAAGTGTGTTCACGATCCTTGACACGAGCGTATTTAGATATATCTAATTACAGTCGTATGCATCAAAACCAACAGGAGTACGAAGATGCCCGATCCAAAACCCACGCCTATCAAGGTCAGCGGCTATCACGCCCACGTCTACTACAACACCGAGACCAAGCCGATCGCCGAGCGGCTTGCCGAGGCGATCGGCAAGAAGTTCGCCGTCAAGTTCGGAGGGTTCCGCGACGGTCCGGTTGGCCCGCATCCAATTGCGAACCTCCAGATCATTTTCACCACCGCAGAGTTTCAGAACGTCGTGCCGTGGCTAATGCTGAACCGGGCGGGTCTCGATGTCCTGGTCCATCCGCTGACCGATGATTCAGTCGACGATCACAGCATTTATGCGCTGTGGCTCGGGACGCCCGTTCCTTTGCGGCTCAAAACGCACCGTCCGGCCTATCGGCCCGAGCTGTTACCCACTGCTGAACGCGCCGGCGCGTGAATTTACAAAGGATTTCCTGATGTTCGGATTTCGAGGTGCCCACGGCCAAAGGCACGCAAGAGGCCCCTTCGCGTTCGGAGGCGGACGGTTTGGCAGTCACCACCACCACCATCATGGTGGTGGCCGGCGCGGGCCGCTCGGCCGCGTTTTCGATCACGGCGATCTGCGCTATGTCCTGCTGCAGTTGATCGCAGAAAAGCCGAGCCACGGCTACGAGCTGATCAAGGCCATCGAGGAGAAATTCGGCGGGACCTATAGCCCCAGCCCGGGAGTCGTCTACCCGACTTTGACCCATCTCGAAGAGCTCGGCTATTTGCGATCGGAAAGCGGCGGCGGCACCAAAAAGCTCTACTCGATCACCGAGGAGGGCGCGCATTTCTTGGCCGCCAACAAGACGCTCGTCGACGCGATCTTCGCCCGGATGGCGGAAGCGAGCCGAAGCTCAGGCGGAGGCCCGGCGCCGGAGATCCGGCGGGCAATGCACAATTTGGAGATGGCTCTGTCGATCCGTCTCGGCAGAGGTCCGCTCGATGCAGGACAAGTGCGCACGATCACCGAGGCGCTCGACCGCGCCGCAGGCGAGGTCGAGCGAAGCTGACGGAGGTTCCGCCCTGCCGATCCCGGTTCTCGAAAGCTCCCTCGTGATCATATTGGCGATCGCGATACTGCTGATGTTAATGGTGCCCCCGCCGCCCTGACCGCTCGGCCACCAACGCCGTCGAAATCCTGAGGGGTGATGCGATGAAGCTCGCCGTACCGGACCTGATCTCGAATTCCTATTTCCCGGCGGTAGCGGCGGTCGCGCTTGGGTTCTTCGAAGAGGAAGGGCTCGACGTCTCGCTGGAGCTGATCTTCCCGGTGGACGAGGCTTATCGCGCGATGCGCGACGGCAGGGTCGATTTCGTCGCCGGCTCGGCCCATTCGGCGCTCGCAGCCTTTCCCGAGTGGCAGGGTGCAAAATTGCTCTGCGCGCAGGCGCAGGGCATGTACTGGTTTCTCGTCATGCGCGCCGATCTCGGCGCCGCGCGCGGCGATATCGGCGCGGTCCGCGGCCGACGTATCGGGGCCGCGCCCTGGGTCGAGATGGGTTTGCGGCGGCTGCTGATCGAGGCCGGGATCGACCTCGAGCGGGACGGCGTGACGATCGCGCCGGTGCCAGGCGCCTCCGGGGCGACCGTGAATTTCGGGCTGACCGCCGCCAAGGCGCTCGAAGAGGGCAAGATCGACGGGTTCTGGGCGAACGGCATGGGCACCGAAGTCGCGGTGCGCCGCGGCGTCGGCACCGTCGTCCTCGATGTGCGCCGCGGCGACGGGCCAGAGCCCTGCTTCAATTACACGATGGCCTCGGTGGCGGCGACCGACCGGCTGATCGACGGCTCTCCGGAAGTGGCGGCCGCCGCGGTCCGCGCGTCGTCGCGACCCAGGCGGCGCTCAGAGCCGATCCGGAACGCGCCGCCGAGGTCGGCCGCAAGCACTTTCCGCCCGCCGAGGCGGAGCTGATCGCCGAGCTGGTCCGCCGCGATCTGCCGTTTTACGACGCCACGATCTCGCCGGCGTTTGTCGCCGGCATGAACCAATTCGCGCGCGACATCGGCATCCTGCACAGCGAGGCTCCCTATGACCGGGTCGTCGCGACCCGGTTCGCGCCGCTGTGGCATGCTAAACCAGGTGCTCGATGAGCTGGATAAGCCAGACTCCACTCGGTCTAGCCGAAATAGCAATCGTCCCGACGATTGCCGCTCGTAGTATCAGCACTAGGACGAGAGCCGCCAAACCTCGCCAGCCACTTCCTCTGAGGTGGCTCCTGCCGAGCTTGAAATCGTAATCGAGGGCCACCACGTCCCCTCCGTTTCCTGCACCGCGAGTTCGCGTTATGTTCCAATATTGCGGCTAAAATGTCAATTAATATTTAATTGGCAATGCGGCCGATCTGCCCACGGCCCCTCTCCTCGCCCAAACGGCGGCGGATTGACAGGCTCGGCGCTAGAGGGCCTATGCTGGAGGGCCTACCGCCTGCGAGGGGAGCCATGTTGTCGCGCAATACCGATCCGGCGCTGCTGCCGGCCCACGTCATGTCGGACGAGATTGGCGCCGGCCGGCTCTCGCCGGTCGATATCGTCGAGGCCGAGCTCAAACGGATCGAGGCGGCGAGACGGAAAGCTCCACGCCTTTGTGGAGCTATACGACAAGGAAGCGCGGCTCGCCGCCGAGGCGGCGGACAAGGCAATCCGCTCGGGGCATCGGATCGGCCCGTTGCACGGCATCCCGATTGCGCTCAAAGACCTGATCGAAATCGAAGGGCGGATCACGACCGGTGGCTCCCAAGTCTGGCGCGAGCGGCGCTCCGCGTATACGGCGACCTTGGCGAAAAAGCTGATCGCAGCCGGGCTGATCGTGATCGGCAAGACGCATACGGTCGAGTTTGCGATGGGCGGCTGGGGCACCAACCAGCACCGCGGCACGCCATGGAACCCGTGGGATCCCAACGTCGCGCGCACCCCCGGCGGGTCGAGCAGCGGCTCGGGGGTGGCGGTCGCCGCCGGGTTTGCGCCCTGGGCGGTCGGGACCGACACCGGCGGCTCGGTGCGATTGCCCGCCTCGTGGTGCGGCCTCACCGGACTCAAGACAACAATCGGCCGGGTCAGCACTTACGGCATTCTGCCGCTCGCCCCGACCCTCGATACGCCCGGCCCCATGGCCCGCTCGGTTATCGACGCGGCCCTTCTCTACAATGTCATGCAGGGCCCGGATCTGCTCGACCCGCGCACTCGCGGGGTTATGCCCGACGATCCGATGCCGGCAATCAAACGCGGAGTACGCGGATTACGGCTCGCCCGAATGCCCGATGCGGAACGCGCCGGGGTCGCGGCGGAGGTGCTTGCCGCCTATGATGCCTCGCTCGATACGCTGGCGCGGCTCGGCGCCGACATCGTCAGCGTCGAGCTGCCCCGCCGGTTTGCCGATTTCACTGACTTGACCGGGCGGATAATCGGCGCCGAAGGGTATTTCCTGGTCGGCCATCTGGTCGACAAATGACCTTGCCAATCGACGATGCGGTAAGACCGCGCATAGCCTCCGGCAGAGGCGTGTCGGCGCGAGATTACCTGCGGGCGCTCAGCGAGCGCGACACGGCAAAACGAGAATTCGCAGCAGCGCTCGCCGATGTCGATGCATTGCTGACGCCAACCACCCAGACCGCCGCCATTCCCGTCGATCAGATCGATCAGGCTTCGACCCCGGCGCATTTCACTCGCTTCGTGAATGCGTTGGAGCTCTGCGCGTTGGCATTCCCGAATGGGTTCACCGCGACGGGGCTGCCATTATCGTTGCAGATCGTCTGCCGCGGCTATGACGAGGCGACCGCCTTGCGCATCGGCCGGGCCTATCAGCAGGCCACCGATTGGCACAAACGCCGCCCGCCGGACGCCGCCTGGACCAAATCGAATTGTGGCATCCGGCACCAAGATGGGCCATGTACGTCGATGCCGGACATCCGAGCGCACCCTCTCCGCCCTTTAGGGGGAGAGTGCGGGACCAGCGCAGCGCTGGGAGGGTGAGGGCTCCGTAAACCCGGACGTCGGCCGCCTCTCACCCTAGCCCTCTCCCCCGGCCGGCGGGGGGAGAGTATAAGGGAGGCGTCGTTCAGCCAAATTTCGGTGGGAAGCATTTGGAGTGACCATCCGATGGCCCAGCCCATTCTCCTGGTAACCCGCCGGTCTGCCGCCGGCGGTCGAGGCGCGCGCCATTCGCGACTACGACGCGCGGCTCAATCCCGAGGATGTGCCGCGCAATAGCGCGGATATTGTGCGCCTGGCAGATGGCGGGCTGCCGCGATCCTGTGCTGCCCGGCCGACCGACTCGACGCCGAGGCAATCATGGCCCTGCCCGATACGGTCCGCGTGATCGCTACCTACAGCGTCGGTTACGATCATATTGCGGTCGAGGCAGCGGCGGCGCGCGGCATTACTGTGTGCAATACGCCGGGCGTGCTGTCGGTCGCGACCGCCGAAACCGTGATGCTGCTGATCCTCGCCGCCGCGCGGCGCGCCGGGGAAGGCGAGCGCCTGGTCCGCTCGGGCCAATGGCAGGGCTGGGCGCCGACCCAGCTGGTCGGCACCCAGGTCTCGGGCAAGCGCCTCGGCATCTTCGGCATGGGCCGCATCGGCCGCGAGGTTGCGCGGATGGCCCGTGCCTTCGAAATGGAGGTGCATTACCGCGACCAGGCCCGTCTGCCCGCTGACCTCGAGCAAGGGGCGATCTTTCACGACACCGACGAGAGCTTTCTTCCGCAGTGCCAGGTGCTGTCGCTCAATGCGCCGGGCGGCGCGTCCACCCGCCATTGGCTAAACGCCGAGCGCATCGCGCTGCTGCCGCGGGGTGCGGTGGTCGTCAACGCCGCCCGCGGCACATTGGTCGACGACGCGGCATTGATCGCGGCGCTGCGAGGCGGGCAGGTCGGGTACGCCGGACTCGACGTTTACGACGGAGAGCCAATGGTGAACCCGGGCTATCTCGGGCTGGACAATGTCGTCCTGCTCCCCCATCTCGGCAGCGCCACGGTCGAGACCCGAGACGCAATGGGTTTCCTGGCGTTGGACGGGATCGACGCGGTCCTGGCCGGACGGACCCCGCCCAACGCAGTCACCTGACTGCGCCCTACGCCCAGCGGCCTTCGGTCCAGACCCAGCCGTTCGGGCCTTGCTGCCAGTAGCCAGGGACCGAGTTCGCGGTTGGCGTGGGCCGCTGCATTTATGCGAGCCAATCCGATCGATTGACGATATAAAGATATGTGTATATCTTTCTGGCTTGCCCCTGCTGCGTTATGGTCGAGGAGAGCCAAGGATGTCCGCATCGACCGATTTTAAGGTCGCCGATATTTCGCTTGCCGACTGGGGACGGCGCGAGATTGCCATTGCCGAGACGGAAATGCCGGGCCTCATGGCGTTGCGCGATGAATTCGGCACCGCGAAACCGCTCGCGGGGGCACGCATCGTCGGGTGCCTTCACATGACGATCCAGACCGCAGTGCTGATCGAGACGCTCGTCGAGCTCGGCGCCACTGTTCGCTGGAGCTCGTGCAACATCTTCTCGACCCAGGACCATGCCGCAGCGGCGATGGCCGCCCGCGGCATTCCGGTCTTTGCCTGGAAAGGTGAGAGCGAGGAGGAATACGAGTGGTGCATCGAGCAGACCTTGCGCGGGCCAGCCGAGGGTCCATTTGGGGGATGGACGCCGAACATGGTGCTCGATGACGGCGGCGACGCGACCAAGGTCCTCCACGACCAATATCCCGAGCTGCTGAACCATATTCGCGGGATCTCGGAAGAGACCACCACCGGCGTGAACCGGCTCTACGAGATGGTGCGGGAGGGCTCGCTCAAGGCCCCGGCGATCAACGTCAACGACAGCGTCACCAAGTCGAAGTTCGACAACCTTTATGGCTGCCGCGAGAGCCTGGTCGACGGGATCAAGCGCGCTACCGACGTGATGGTTGCCGGCAAGGTCGCCGTAGTCTGCGGCTTTGGCAATGTCGGCAAAGGCTCTGCGGCGAGCCTCAGGAGCCAGGGCGCGCGGGTCATGGTGACCGAGATCGATCCGATCTGCGCGTTGCAGGCAGCCATGGAGGGGTATCAGGTAGCGACGATGGACGAAATGGCCTCGCAAGGCGACATCTTCGTCACCGCGACCGGCAATATCGACGTCATCACGATCGATCACATGCGGCAGATGAAAGACCGCGCCATCGTGTGCAACATCGGCCATTTCGACAGCGAGATTCAGATCGATGCGCTGCGCAACTATCCGTGGGAGGAAGTCAAGCCGCAGGTCGACGAGGTTGTCTTTCCCGACGGCAAGCGCCTGATCGTCCTGGCCAAGGGGCGGCTGGTCAATCTCGGTTGCGCGACCGGTCATCCGAGCTTTGTGATGAGCGCCTCGTTCACCAACCAGGTGCTGGCCCAAATCGAGCTCTGGACCAACCACGGCAAATACGAGAACAAGGTCTACGTGCTGCCCAAGCACCTCGACGAGAAGGTCGCAGCGCTGCATCTCGACAAGCTCGGCGCTAAATTGACCGCGCTCACCCCGGCCCAGGCCGGCTATCTCAGCGTCGAGCGCGCGGGTCCGTTCAAACCTGACCACTACCGCTATTAATCGGCTTTTGCAACTTTAACTATATTACCGACGAAAACGCTCTTGCAATTGGGTAAATAACACTCCTATTGTGGGCCATACGGGAGATCGATAGATCGCCGTTACACCTATGGTTCTAGCAAGGGCGAGTGGTTGTGTTCGAATCGGCTGCTGCGTTGTGCCTACTCGTCGCATTGGCCTTGGTTGCGGCTCTGTTGCGCGCCCGCTCCGAACTCTACGAAGAGCGTGCGAGATCCGCAGCACTCGAAACGGCTCCCCTAGAATGGTTTCGCTGGCGCCCAAATCGGACGAACGCTGAAGCGCAGGATAAAGGGTCGGGCTATCGCCAGTTCCTCGCAAGGCTGCAGGCCGTCGATGCGGAGCAGCTGGAGAAGGCCCGGCAGAGGCTGCAATCCGGGGGAGCCGCTTTCTCGAACACTTTCGTCACCGGCAGCGGCGCCGCCTATGTCGTCGAAGGGCGGCGCGCAGCGAGCGGCGACGCCGTGCTGTGGCTTCTCGATGCTTCGGCTGCGGTAACGGTCCAGAGGGCACGCCAAGAGGTTGCCGATTTGCGCCAGATGCTCGACGCCATTCCACTACCGGTATGGCGGCGAGGCGCCGACCGCGATCTCGTGGATTGCAACCGAGCCTATGCGAGTGCCCTCGATACGACGGCCGATCTGGTCGTCGCGGAATGCCGGGAATTGGCTTCCGGCGCCCGCCCCGGCGAATGCCGGCACGTTGTCATCGGCGGCTCGCGCCGGCTGGTCGAGATCGGCGAAGTGCCATGCTCAACAGGCGGAACAGTTGGCTTCGCCTGGGACCGCACCGATCGCGAGGCCGCCGAGACGGAGTTGTGGCGCCACGTCAACGCGCACGCCGCGGTACTCGAAAACATCCGCCCCTCCGTCGCCATTTACGGCCCCGACAAGCGGCTCAAATTTTTCAACACCTCGTTCGCCTCGATGTGGGGCATCGCAGAAGACTGGCTCGCGGCTCAACCCTCCTTCGAGGAGGTTCTGGAACGGCTCCGGGAGGCCCGTTGTCTCCCCGAGGCCGCGGATTTCCGGGCATTCAAGTGCGAGCAGCTAGGGCTCTTCACCTCGGTCATCCGGCCGCAGCAAGATCTGCTGCATTTGCCTGATGGCCGCACCTTGCTGTTGTCCATCTCCCCACACCCGTTCGGCGGCCTCACCTTCGTTTACGAGGACGTCAGCGATCGCCTGGCGCTCGAGCGCTCGTGCAACACCTTGACGAAGGTGCGGCGCGCCACTCTCGACCACCTCTTCGAAGGCATTGCGGTCTACGGCAGCGACGGCCGGTTGAAGCTCTATAATCCTGCCTATTTGGCGCTTTGGGAATTATCGGAAGACGATGTCGCGGGCGAACCGCATATCGGCGAAATCCTCGAGAAGACGCGCGCCTTGCTCGGTAATTCGGGCGATTGGAATGCGAGGAAGCAGAGAATCATTTCAAAAGTCACCGCCCAGGCGCCGGCGAGCGGTCCGGTCTATCGAACGGACGGGTCGATGCTGCAGGAGGCGACCGTTCCACTGCCGGATGGCAATGTCTTGGTGACCTATCTCGACGTGACCGACACGGCGAAATATGAACGCGTGCTGCGCGAGCGCAACGAAGCGCTCGAAACCGCGGGGCGGCTGAAAAGCGAGTTTGTTGCCAACGTCTCCCACGAGTTGCGGACGCCGTTGAATGCGGTCATAGGCTTTGCGGAGATCTTGACCAACCAGTATTTCGGGGACTTGAACCCGCGGCAGCTGGACTACAGCCGCGGCATCCTCCAGAGCTCGCAACAGCTGCTGGGGCTCATCAACGATATCATCGACCTCGCCACGATCGAGGCGGGGTACATGGTTCTGGAGACGGGCGGTGTCGAGATTTTTGAGATGCTGAAGACGGTGCTGGCGCTGACGCGGGGGCGCGCGAGAAGCCGAGAGCTCGAGATCGAGCTCTCTTGTCCGCCCGACATCGGCGCGATTGCGGCGGACGAACGCCGGCTCAAACAGGCGCTTTTTAACCTGATTTCCAATGCGATCAAGTTCACCCCTCCGGGCGGCGCGATACGCATCGAGGCCGAACGCCGTGACAGTGAGTTGCTGCTCACCGTTGCCGATAGCGGGATCGGTATTCCACCGTCTGATCAAGCCCGGATGTTCGAAAAATTCGAACGCGGCACGCCGCGATCGGGTGCGGGGCTCGGCCTGTCGCTGGTAAAGAGCCTGATCGATCTGCACGGCGGATCCGTCACGATCGACTCGGCGGCAGGTCGAGGAACCACCATCACCTGCCGGCTGCCCACGGCGTTGCGGGAACTCGCCAGCATGCCGCCCTCGGCGCAAATCGAGAGCCGGGCGGCGGCATAGACGAAGTCTCGAGCCGATTCGTGCGATAGCGGTCCCGTGCGCGTATAGCCAACCTCGAGGATCGCCGATCTGGGCCGCGAACAAACACCGACCCCACACATGTTGCGCCTGGCCGATGCCGGGTTATACAACGCCTAGGTGATGATTGTTATCGATCTGCCGGACGAAACTGCCACCGCCGCGCTCGCTGCCCGCATCGCCGCGGTGGCCGCCCCGGCCGACATCATTGCGCTGAAGGGCGACCTCGGCTCAGGCAAAACCGTCTTTGCGCGTGGCTTTATCGGGGCGTGCGGGAACCAGGACGAAGTCCCGAGCCCAACCTTTACGCTCGTGCAGGTCTACGATGCAGGTCCGACGGTGATCTGGCATTTCGATCTGTATCGGATCCGGGCTCCCGAGGAGGCATGGGAGCTGGGGATCGAGGAAGCATTCATCACGGGTATCTCGCTTATCGAGTGGCCCGAGCGGTTGGGACGGCTGCTGCCCGACCGCCGGCTCGAACTCAGCTTCACATTCGGCGATGGGCCGGGCGCGCGACGTGTTGCGATGGATCCGGGAAAAGAGTGGGAAGCGCGGCTGGCGATGATCACAGCCGATGGGTGATCGGAGTGAACCCGGCTCTGTTAGCGAATCCCTTCCACCGCTCAGCCAAATGGCTGCTCCCAGCGGCTCCGCGCGAAAGCGGGCAATGGCAGCCTTTCTTGACAGGTGCGGCTGGGGACGCGCCAGGCTGGCGCCTCTCGCCTCCGATGCATCGTTCCGGCGATATTACCGCCTCGGCAGCAATGGCCGACGCGCCGTACTGATGGACGCGCCGCCGCCGCAAGAGGACATCGTTCCATATATCTGCGTCTCGCAGCTGTTGCGCCGCCTCGGGTTCAGCGCTCCCGAGGTCTTCGCGGAAGACCGCGCACAAGGCTTTCTGCTGATCGAGGATTTCGGCGACGACACTTATACCCGTCTCCTCGACCGCGGCGCCGACGAGCCGGCTCTTTATACCCTCGCGGTTGACACACTGATCGAGCTGCAGCGCGCGGTCGGGATTCGCGGGACCCCCGACTTGCCCGCTTATGACGCAGAGCGGCTCCTCGCCGAGGCGGCGCTGCTGGTCGATTGGTATGCCCCGGCGGCTCTTGGAGAGCCGTTATCCCGCGCCCGGCGCGACGAGTATCTCGATCTGTGGCGAAGGCTTCTGCCGCAAGCGGCGCTTCCCGGCGATACCTTGGTGCTGCGCGACTATCACGTCGACAATTTGATGCTGTTGCCGGATCGTTCCGGGGTACGGGGTTGCGGGCTCCTCGATTTTCAGGACGCGGTGTGCGGCCCGCCGAGCTACGATCTCGTATCGCTCCTCGAAGATGCCCGGCGCGACGTCCCGGCCGACCTCCGCCGGACGATGACCGAGCGCTATCTGGTTGCTTTTCCGGCGCTCGACCGGGCAGCGTTCCTGCGATCGGCGGCCGTCCTCGCGGCTCAACGCAACTGCAAGATCCTCGGCATCTTCACGCGGTTGTGGAGGCGTGACGGCAAGCCACACTACCTCGTCCACCTCCCGCGGATCTGGCGGCTGCTGGAACGAGAACTCGCCCACCCGGCGCTTTCCCCGGTCGCCGGCTGGCTCGACCGCCATCTGCCGCGCTCTGGTTCGGCATATTCCTCGAATGATCGCCCCGCCGCGGACGGCGATGGTGCTCGCCGCCGGGCTCGGCACCCGGCTGCGGCCGGTGACGGAAACCATTCCGAAACCTCTGATCGAGATAAACGGCCGGACCCTGCTCGATCATGCGATCGATCGGCTGGCGCTAGTCGGGGTCGAACAGGTCGTCGTAAATGTGCATTACAAAGCGGCGATGGTCGCCGCGCAACTTGCCCGGCGGCACCACCCGCGCATCGAGATTTCGCAGGAAACCGAGCTGCTCGATACAGGCGGCGGCGTCGCGCGGGCGCTGCCATTGCTCGATGACGTCTTTTTTGTCGTCAATAGCGACGTGTTCTGGCTCGACGGCAAGGATCTCGCCCTGCAGCGGCTCGCCGCCGCCTTCGACCCGGAACGAATGGACGCAATCCTATTGCTGCAGCGGACAGTGACCGCGGTCGGTTACGAGGGCAGCGGCGATTATTTGATCGACGCGGCGGGATGCCCGCACCGTCGCGGCGAGCGCGACGCAGCGCCTTTTCTCTTCGCCGGCCTCCAGCTGCTTCATCGCCGCGCCTTCGCCGGTATTTCCGACCCCGTTTTCTCGCTGGTCCGGCTTTTCGACCGTGCCGAAGCGGCGGGGCGTCTGCATGCCATGGTGCATGATGGCGAGTGGTACCACATCGGCACCCCAGAGGGTCTTGCCGCTGTGCGCGAACGGCTTTCCTCGCAACACGTAGAGCGATAGTCTAACCGTCAAATAAGCGAATTGGTAAAGCCAGTGCAGTCGAAGGTTTATACGATTGCTGCGCACCGGCCGTTTCTGGCGACGCTGGCGGCCGGGCTGCTCGGGATGGCGGGCGCCGACCCGGTTGTGCTGCCGCGAATTACTGTTCTGCTGCCGACGCGCCGCGCGGTGCGCTCACTGCGAGACGCATTCCTGCGTGTCGCGCCGGAGGGAAAAGTAGCGGGGATCCCGTTGCTGCTGCCGCGGATGCGGCCCATCGGCGATCTCGATTCGGACGAGCTGTCGTTGTCCGGCGGCGGCGCGGAGGACCTGGCGGTGCCACCGCCGATCCCCGAGTTGCGCCGGCGTCTGCTGCTGACCCGGCTCGTCCTGCAGTGGGGCGAACGGCGCGGCGAGGAGCCGCTCCTGCCCGGCCAAGCCGCGGCGCTCGCGGCGAGCCTCGCCCGGCTTCTCGATAGGGTCGCGACCGAGGGAGCAAGCTTCGCGAGGATTGTCGATTTGGTTCCGGAGGGGCTGGCGGAGCATTGGCGCGTCGTCCACCAATTTCTTGAGATCCTGCCGCACCATTGGCCGCGGATTCTCGCCGAGGAAGAGGCTCTCGACGCGGCATCGCGGCGCAATCGCCTGCTGGAACAGCAAACCGCGGTTTGGCGCCGCTCTCCGCCTCGCCATCCGGTGATCGCCGCGGGATTGATCGGCGGCATCCCGGCGATGACCGAACTGCTTTCGCTTGTCGCCGCGCTGGACCAGGGCGCGGTGGTCCTCCCCGGCCTCGACCGCGACCGCGATGCTGCAGAGTGGTCGGCAATCGAAGAGGACGAAGCTCACCCACAGCATCTCATGGCGGGGTTGCTGAAGGCGCTGGAGCTGACCCGGGCGGAGGTTCGCGATTGGCCTCCAAGCCGGCCGGCCGCTATGCCCGCCCGCGGCTTCGAGGGTCTCTCTGATCTTCCCTTGTCCGCTTCTCTCTCCCGCAGTGTGGGAGAACGTGCCGAACGCGGCAGTGAGGGTGCAATTGCGCGCCGGGTATGGCTGATTGCCGAGACGCTACGGCCGGCAGTCACCACCGATGAATGGCGGCGCCTGCCTGCGCAGCGCGCGGATACCCTCGACGGGTTGAGCCGATACGACTGTGTCAGCGCGCAACAGGAGGCGGTCACGATCGCACTCCTGCTCCGCCGCAAGCTGGATACGCCGGGCGCCACCGCCGCTCTCATCACTCCCGATCGCGCGCTCGCCCGCCGGGTTGCTGCGGAGCTGCGCCGCTGGGACATCGACATCGACGATTCGGCCGGTCTGCCGCTGAACCGAACACCGCCGGGTGTCTTCCTGCGTCTCGTTCTCGATCTGGCGGCCAGCCAACTCGCTCCGGTGCCCTTGCTCGCCGCGCTGAAGCATCCGCTCGCCTCCGGCGGGCTCCCTCCGGTCGCTTTCCGCGATCTCGCGCGTCAGCTTGAAGAGGCAATCCGAGGACCTCGTCCCGCTCCGGGCGTTGCTGGCCTCCGCGCTGCTCTCGCCGATGCAAGGGTCGGTTTGGCGAGGTTTGTAGACCGGATCGAGGCCTGCCTCGGGTCGCTGCCGGAGCTGCTGTTCGCCGATGCCGTACCGCTATCGCGTCTTGCGGCGGCGCATATCGAGGCCGCCGAGCGGCTTGCCGCGACCGCGACGGAAACCGGGGGCGAGCGCCTCTGGCATGAGACGGCGGGCGAGGCGGCGGCGCGCTTCTGCCATGAGCTGATCGACGTGGCGCGCGACTTTCCGCCTCTGCCCGGCCTGCATTATCCGGCTCTGTTCGAGGCGCTGGCCGCCGATGCGGTCGTCCGCCCGCTGTTCGGCCGTCATCCCCGCTTGGCGATCTGGGGTCTCCTCGAAGCGCGCCTGCAGCAGGCCGATCTGGTCGTTCTTGGCGGTCTGAACGAGGGCAGCTGGCCGGCTTCGGTCGAGCACGACTCATGGATGTCACGGCAGATGCGGCGCGAGTTCGGCATTGCCCTGCCTGAGCGAGCTATCGGAATAGCCGCGCACGACTTTGCCCAGGCCCTGGGGGCGCCGGAGGTAGCGCTGACCCGCGCTGCGCGGAGCGAGGGTGTTCCAACCGTACCGTCGCGCTGGCTTCTTCGCCTCGATACGGTATTGCGGGCTATCGGATTAGAGGGCGCGCTCGGGCCGGACGACACCATCCGGCACGCCGCGGAGCTGATTGATCGGGCAGAGGGATACCGGCCGCTGCCCCCGCCCGAGCCGCGTCCGCCTCTCGCGGCGCGGCCGCGAAAGCTTTCGGTGACGCAGATCGAGACCTGGCTGCGCGATCCTTATGCGATCTATGCCCGCCATATCCTCGGGCTAAGGCCGCTGGAGGAACTTGACGCCGATCCTGGCCGTGCCGAGCTCGGCACGGTCATTCATCGGACGCTCGACGCCTTTTTTCGCCGCTTCGCGCAGGGGATGCCGGATGACGCCGAAGCGGAGCTGCTGCGCATTGGCCGCGAGCAATTCGGGCCCATCCTGTCGCGTCCCGGCGCGTGGGCTTTCTGGTGGCCTCGCTTCGCGAGGATTGCACGCTGGCTAGTCGATCAGGAGCGCGTCCGAGGCTTCGGTATCGTGGAGAGTGTCAGCGAATGCGAGGGCAGCTGGAGAATGCAGGCTCGTGGCGGGCCGTTCACGATCACCGCCAAGGCAGACCGCATCGACCGCCTCACCGATGGCGGCTTTCTGCTGGTCGACTACAAGACCGGCGCCGTGCCCTCGCCAAAGCAGGTGCAGGCGGGGTTTGCGCTGCAACTGCCTCTTGAAGGCGCGATCCTGCGCGGCGGCGGTTTTAAAGGCGTCAGCGGTTCGCCCACGACGCTCGAATATTGGCGGCTGAGTGGCGGCGAACCCGCCGGCGAACGCTGCCTGATCGACGCGGGCGACCCCGGCGCGCTGATTGATCGCGTGGTCGCGCGTGTGGCGGCGCTGATCGACCGGTTCGACGATCCGGCGACACCCTATCTCGCGGTGCCGTCGCCGCGTTGGGCGCCGCGATATTCCGATTACCGGCACCTCGAGCGGCTCGCCGAGAGTGAGGCCGAGGAATGAGGTCGTTCGGCGATCCTGACACCCCGCAGCGCAAGGCTGCCGGCCCGCGGGCTTCCGTCTGGGTGTCCGCCTCGGCTGGAACCGGCAAGACGCGGGTGCTCATCGACCGCTTGCTGTGGCTGATGCTCGACGGGACGGATCCCGCACGCATCTTGTGCCTGACCTTCACTCGCGCTGCTGCTGCCGAGATGGCCAACCGGCTGAACGAGGAGCTGGCCAATTGGGCGACCTTGAGGTCGGGGCCACTCGCCGAGACCTTGCAGAAGCTGACCGGGCGCATGCCCAGCGACGCGACGATCGCCCGGGCGCGACAGCTTTTTGCGCGCGTTCTCGAAGCCCCGGGCGGCATCAAGATCGCGACGATCCACGCCTTCTGCCAAACGCTGTTGCGCCGCTTCCCGCTGGAGGCGGGAGTGCCGACCGAATTTGCGGTCCTCGACGAGCGCAGCGCGCGCGAAGCGCTGATCGAGGCCGGCGAGCGTGTTGTCATTGCCGCGCGCAACGGAAACGAGCCCGAGCTCGCCGAGGCGCTTGCAGTGGTGGCGCGCTATGCACCCGAGGAACGCTTTGGTGTGTTGATGGCGGCGCTCGCGGCCGAGCGCGGCAAGCTCCGCCATGTGCTCGGCAAAGGCCATGCAGAGCTGCGCGACAAGCTCTGCCGAGCCCTGAGTTTGCCCGCCGGAACAACCGAGGAAGCTGTCATCGCCGGTTTCTGCGCCGCGGGAGTCGGGAACGAAATGCGGCTGCGCTCGGCTGCAGCGGCGCTCTCCAACGGATCCTGCACCGATCGAGAGCGCGGCGCCATTCTTGCCGCGTGGTGCGAGACCCCGGGGCAGCGTCGTCAGATGCTTCCGGCGTATACCGCTGCATTCCTGACCATCGAGGGCGAGACCCGCAAAATCCTGATCACCCGGGACGCCGCCCGCAGCGCCGGCTGCGATGCTCGGGCGGTGCTCGGCGCGGAGGCTGAATGGGTCAAAGAATTCTGCGAGGCGCAGTCGGCGGCAGCGCTGGTCGAGGCGAGCTGCGCCCTGATCCGGCTCGGCCGGGCGTTGATGGACGCGTATGCAGGCGGCAACCGCGGCCAAGGCGTGCTCGATTATGACGACTTGATCTCTGCTGCGCTCGATCTGCTGCGCCGCCCCGGCATCGCGCCATGGGTGCTGTTCAAGCTCGATGGCGGTCTCGACCACATCCTAATCGACGAAGCGCAAGACACCAACCCCGATCAATGGCAAATCGTGGCCGCGCTCGCCGAGGAGTTTTTTGCCGGTGAGGAAGCCGGCCACCGCCTGCGCACGATCTTTGCCGTCGGCGACGCCAAACAGTCGATCTACAGCTTTCAGCGCGCGGATCCGCGAGCTTTTCTGGCCATGCGTGAGCATTTCGAAAGACGCATCAGCGCCGCCCGGCAGGAATGGCGGGTGGTGCCGCTGGAGGTCTCGTTCCGCTCGACCGAGCCGGTGCTGACGGCGATCGACGCCGTCTTTCGACACGAGGCGGCCCGCAACGGGGTCGCTCTCGACGGCAGCGAGATCCGTCATATCGCTTCACGGGCTGGACACGCGGGAGTGGTCGAGTTGTGGCCCCCGGCGGTCGGGCAGCCCGAGGAACCGCCCGACCCGATGGCGCTGCCGGTCATTCGCCAGCGAACAACGCAGCCTCGCACCCGGCTCGCAAACGCGATCGCCGCGACGATTGCGGATTGGCTCGACAAGGGGGAATTGCTCGAAGCCTCCGGCCGCCCAATCCGGCCGGGAGACGTGATGGTGCTGGTGCGGCGGCGCAACGAGTTTGTCGGAGAGCTGCTGCGCGCGCTCAAACAACGCGACATTCCGGTGGCCGGGGCCGACCGCCTCATCCTGACCGAGCAGCTGGCCGTGCAAGACCTCGTGGCGCTCGGCCGGTTCTTGCTGTTGCCGGAGGATGACCTCACCTTGGCGACCGTGCTGAAGGGTCCCCTCTTCGGCATGGACGAGGAGATGCTGTTCGATCTCGCCTATGACCGCGGGAGCGAAAAGCTGTGGCAGCGGCTGCGCGTCAAAGCCGGCAAATCTCCGCAGCTTCGGCGGGCGGTTGAGCGGCTCTCCGATCTCTTGGCCCGTGCCGACTTCGTGCCGCCGTACGAACTATACGCCGAGATCCTAGGCGCTCAGGGGGGGCGGCGCATGCTCCTCGAGCGCCTCGGACTCGAGGCGGAGGACCCGGTCGAGGAGTTCCTTGCACTGGCACTTTCCTACGAACGGGAACACGTGCCGTCCTTGCAGGGTTTTCTTCGCTGGCTGGTCGCCGGCGACACGGAAGTGAAGCGCGATTTCGGCGCAAGGCAGCGCGACGAGGTGCGCATATTGACGGTTCATGGCGCGAAGGGGCTCGAAGCGCCGGTGGTCTTTCTGCCCGATACGATGCAGCTGCCGAACTTGCCGGACACGCTGCTTTGGACGGAGCGTGAGGCGCTGCCGCTGTGGTGTCCGCGGGCCGATCTTGCAGTCCCGTTTTACACGAGCGAAAAACGGGCGCTGCGCGAGCGCCAGCTGGAGGAATATCGCCGTCTGCTTTACGTCGCACTGAGCCGGGCCCAGGACCGGCTCTATATATGCGGATGGCAGACCCGGGAATCGCCCAAGGAAGGCGCATGGCACGCGCTCTGCCGCATGGGTCTCGTCGAGATTGCGACCCCTTTTGGCTTCGACACGACGGCGCTGATCGGCGCCGATGGATGGTGTGGCCAGGGTCTGCGGCTCACCAGCCCTCAAACCGTCCCGCCGGTTCGGGACCGCCTTGCAGCAACCGAAACGGCGGCCGAACCATTGCCGGACTGGGTGCATCAGCCGCCGCCGGCCGAGCCCGACCCGCCGCGGCCGCTCGCCCCGTCGCGGCCGAGCGGCGCCGAGCCGCCTGCTGTCTCGCCGCTGGCAGCGCAAGGGCGTGACCGGTTCAAGCGCGGCCTTCTCGTCCACCGGCTGCTGCAGAGCCTGCCTGAGCTGCCGATCGAGGAGCGAGAGGTCGCAGCGCGGCGCTTTCTGGCGTTGCCGGCGCACGGCCTGATGCTCGATGAACAGGATAAAATTCAGCGCGAGATTCTCGCCGTCCTGGATCACCCCAAATTCGCCGCGCTGTTTGGTCCCGGCTCGCAGGCCGAAGTGCCCGTCGTCGGGCTAATCGGAGGGTATGCCTTATCAGGGCAGATCGATCGGCTGGTCGTCACGGAGGACCGCGTGCTGATCGTAGATTACAAGACCTTGCGCCCGCCGCCCGCCGCGGAGGACGAGGTGGCGCCCGTCTATCTTCGGCAGCTCGCAGCCTACCGGGCGGCGTTGGAGCAAATTTATCCGGATCGCGAGATCCATTGCGCCCTTTTGTGGACCGAAGGTCCGCGGCTGATGCCGATCAGCCCCGAAATCCTTGCGGGCTACCTGCCTTGACGGGGCAATTTCGGCTCCCCTAATCTGACCAGCGGTTAACGTGAGGAACATCAGATGAAACCGATCGCCGTCACCGACAGCAGCTTTGACGTCGAGGTGCTCCGCGCGACCGGGCCGGTGGTCGTCGATTTCTGGGCGGAGTGGTGCGGACCATGCCGCATGATCGCCCCGTTCCTCGAAGAGCTCGCGACCGACATGGCCGGCAGGGTGACCGTCGCGAAGGTCAATATCGACGAGAACCCGCAGACCCCGATGAAATACGGGGTTCGCGGCATTCCTACCATGATCCTCTTCAAGGGCGGCCAGGTCGCCGCCACGAAGATAGGCGCCTTACCGAAGAGCAAACTTTACGAGTGGGTCGAATCCGCACTGTGAGGGCCGTCGGCGTCTATCCCGGGTGAGTGGGACGGCGCGCGGTTATAACCGTCCTACCCCAGGCGAGAGCGGGTGAGGATCCGCCGTCCGATCGCCGCCGGAGCGGATTGGGCGTTGGTGCGGGTCGCCTCGGGCGAATATCTCTGCGTCGACACGACTACCTTCGAGGCGCTCGGCTACATTCTCGGTTGGGAGCACGAGGCGGACGTCATTCGCGTCTTCCGGACCTTTCTGACGCAGCGCTCGGTCGTTCTCGACATCGGCGCCAATTTCGGCCTCTACACCGCGCTCAGTGCCAGCATCGTGCGGAACCACGGGCGGCTCTACGCGTTCGAGGGCAACCCGCGTCTTTTCCGCAGCCTGCAGCGCACGATCGTTGCAAACGATCTTTACTTTAATCGGAACATCGTCGTGGCAAACGTGCTGGTCTCCAGCGAGAGCGGCCGCGGCGTCCTGCATTATTCGGCCAACCTGCCCTCCGGCGGCACCATGTCCGATGTGCAGCTGTGCGGAGGCGAGCAACATGCGGTCGAGGTCGAGATGACCACGATTGACGATTTTCTGCCGTCCGATCTGACGGTCGACCTGGTCAAAATCGATGTCGAGGGCCACGAGCCGTTGGTACTACGTGGCATGGAACGAACCATTGCCCGATCACCAAATATCCGCATCGTCACCGAATTCGCCGATAGCCTCCTCGCCCATACGGTAAATCCGACCGACTTCGCCGATTACATCCGCGGCCTGGGGTTCGCGATCTGCCGCGTGCTGCCGAACTTCAAGATCAGGCTGGTTTCCGCCGGCGAGGCTCTCAGCGGCTTCAACTATTGCTTGTTGACCCGCACACCCGACGAGGACATTCGGGCCGTCGAAGAGCGCCGGAAATTCCTGCCGATCCGCTTCAAGCGATGGCTCGATCGGCATCCGGTGCGGTGGGGGCGCTGGCGCCGGAGTTGGGCTCGCTGGTGATGCGGCTCGCCCCGGTCGACGGCCTCGGTCACAAAGGGCGAATATTCCGACGTTTGCGACCGAGACAGTATGCAGGCCGGGATGCCTAAGGCAAACCAACCCTTGACCCGCCAAACACGGCCCTGTTAGGGAACCCCCCGTCGATATCGGGTCGTTACACGGAGCTGGTTTTGCGGGCGGAAGATCACAGTGAAGCCGCCATCCGAGACTGGTGTGTGGAATACCTGGCACGTACGCTGCCGGACCAAACGATAGACACGGAGATGACGTTCGCCCGCATGGGCCTCGATTCCGCCAACTCGGTGTTCTTGATCGTCGAACTCGAAGATTGGCTAGGGCTGGAGCTCACCCCCGACCTGGTGTTCGAATATCCGACGATCTGCGAACTCGCCCGCCATCTGGCAGCGCGCGCCGGCCGGTGAACGAAACAACGGCCGAGTTTTCGCCGCAGGCCAAGCCGGCCGCGCAAACCGAGTTTGACTCCTTGGTTGACGTGCTCCGACACTGGGCGGCGGCGCAGCCGAACGACCCGGCCTACATTTTTTTGCCGGACCGCGGGGCCCAGCGGCTTTCCCTCTCTTTCGCCGAACTCTATGCGCGCGCCCAGGCGGTGGCTATGAGACTGGCGGAGCGCGGGCAAAAGGGCGACAGAGCGGTCTTGCTGTTTTCACCGGGCTTGGACTTCATCGTCGCGTTCTTCGCTTGCCTCCTGGCTGGTGTGATCGCAGTGCCGATGATGGTCCCGCGGCGCGCCGGCTCGAGGGATGCCAGCGCGGCCATCTTGGCGGATTGTTCGCCGCGCTTTGCGATGACACGCCGCGACTTGCTCACCGACGCTCGGCCGGATCTAACCGAGCGTTTCCGTACTGGGCAACTCGATTGGGTCTTAATCAATTCGTGCGTTGCGGGCTCCACAGAACCGTGGACGCCGCTTCGCTTTCCCGCGCGGGACGACATCGCGTTTCTGCAATACACTTCCGGATCAACTTCGGCACCCAAGGGCGTCATCGTCAGCCACGGGAACCTGATAGAGAATTCAGAGATGATCCGTATTGCCTTCGGCAATACGCGCAAATCTACCCACGTTAGCTGGGTCCCGCTCTACCATGATATGGGTCTCATTCTGAATGCGTTGCAGTCGCTCTACGTTGGAGCGCTGTGTGTCCTTATGGCGCCAGTCAGCTTTATGCAGCGCCCGCTCAGCTGGTTGCAGGCGATCCACGATTATCGGGCGGAAGTTGCGGGCGGCCCCAACTTCGCATTCGATCTCTGCGTCAGACGCCGCCGCCCGGAAGAGATCCGGGGCATCGATCTCTCGTGCTGGAAGGTTGCCTTCAATGGGGCGGAACCGGTCCGGGCGAATACGATCGACCGGTTCGCCTCGATCTTCGCGCCCTTTGGCTTCGATGCCAAAAGCATTCAACCCGCCTACGGCATGGCGGAAGCGACCTTGCTGATTTCGACTGGCCAGCGGGGGGCTGGCCCAGTCACCCGCCGGGTCAGTCGGGATGCCCTGCAGCGCAACCAGATCGTTGCCCCGGCGCAAGCGCAGGATGCTCAGATGTTGGTCGGGTGCGGCCGGCAGCTCGTCGGCGAGCACCTGGCAATCGTCGATCCGGAAACGCGGATGCCACTGGGGCCGGAGGTGGTCGGCGAGATTTGGGTTGCCGGGCCGCACGTTGCGCAGGGCTATTGGCGCGACCCGGAGGGGACTGCTTCGGTGTTCAGGGTGCGGATAGCGTCCGGCGACGCCCGATGCTGGTTGCGTACCGGCGACCTAGGCTTTCTCGATGAGGATGGCGAACTTTACATCACCGGCCGGATCAAGGACCTGATCATCATCCGCGGCATCAACCATTACCCGCAGGACGTCGAGGAGACGGTGGCGGACTGCCATGCGGCACTGCGCCGCCATTGTGGGGCGGCCTTCAGCGTGCCCGACCACAACGACGAGGAGCAACTGGTCCTGGTCCAGGAGGTCGAGCGTACGTTCCGGCGGCAGATTGACGTTGAAGAAATCATCGCCGCAATCCGCGAAGCGATTACCAGAGAACATGAAATTGCCGCCCGTGAGATCGTCCTGATCCGCACCGGCAGCCTACCCAAGACGACCAGCGGCAAGATCCAGCGTCGCCTCACGCGGCAAATGTTTCTGGCCGGCACGCTCTCAGTCGTCTAGAGCGCCGCGACCTCCCTCTAACTGCGGTAGAGCGCGCGGCGGCGTCTGTCCCATCCCGCTTCCAGCCGTCTGATATACCTTGCCACGCGAGCCGGCAGATGCTTCACGGCACGCCGAGCATGCGCGATATCCTCTTCTGGCGTCCTCGTCAGCAAGCAGTAGTTAGCGCCGTGCGGTGTCTGCCCGCGTTCGATTAACTCCAACCCCGAGTGGGACAATACGCGGCAAATTCGTAAGCCCAATCCCTCGATTTCCGCGGCAAACTGGTCCGCGCTGACGGTATGCGATAAAAAGGCTTCGACGAATTCGATAAAGATCCGAATATTCGGCGATCGGCGTATCGTTTTTTGCATTCCCCTGATGACAAAGGGCTCGTGACCTTCGACATCGATTTTGACGAGATCGACCGCCAACCCAGCCGGCAGGAATTCGTCGATCGTGATCATGTCGAGCTCGATCGAGCGCTTTGACTCACCCCCTTGGCCAATATCGGTCATCGTCGCGCCGCCGAGGAATTCCGGCAAATAGTGAAGGGTTCCGCGTCCGGCACTCTCGCCGACCAGCGCGTTGACTGCCGTAACGTTCGGGCGCTGCATCAGCCTGTTCGCGTACAGAGTTCGCTTCAGCAGGTCGAAAGTGTGCGGGTTCGCCTCGAAAGAAAAGAGGCAACCATGATCCCTCATCCGAGAGGCCGAAGTCGCAGTGTAGAGTCCAAAATTTGCACCGATGTCGAGAACCACAGAGTCCGGTTGCAAAAAACTTCGGAATACCGGGAGAACATTTGCCTCCATCTCCCAGCCGAGGAGGTAGTCGATGGCATCGAGCGAATTGGTGTCGACGCAGATGTACTCGCCGGAAGCGAGGCGGACCAAAGCCCGATCAGCGCCTGCATAGATTGGCCCTTTCACGTGTAATTCTCAACTCTGTGGCAAACCGGCTTTACCATATCAGCGGATTCGCGCGCCGGAGAAAACTTGGTGGAGACGAATACAGCTTTCATCCCGGCGCAGCATCCAGGCGCTGCGGGGGTGCGGTGGCGTGGGAGGCCTGGCGGGAGTACCTGTGCGCGAGCCTGGCGAGGAAGGTGCGAGTGGTGCGCAGCTCCGGCGATGCAATGCGATTTTTGCGCTTTTCTACGGTCATAACAGTTCCCGCGCTGGTGCTCGCCTGTACCGTCTCGCCACCCGCGCGCGTGGCAGACCCGTTTGTCGGAGACTGGGTCACAGCGGAGAACGCCAGCATCACGATCCGTCCGGATACGATCGTTCAGCATCAACCTGACGGCGAGAGCACCACCCTCGACACGACCGCATGCCGCGGCATGTTCCGCTTCGGCCGAGGCACGAAAAGCCGCCAAGACCTTACCAGCCTGGTGCCGCGCCAGCCCGACCTCCGCCAGAAGATTTCGGACATACTGGTCGAGCAGAGCTATCCGATCGCTGAACTCAATTGCGACCGAGGCGATCAGACCTATGTCCTGCTGAATGACCGTCAATTGCTGGCGATCTACCGCGATGGCGACATCGGCGCAATAGAGCGCCTGGCACGACGCTGATTGGGTGATGTTTCCCTTGCGAGGCGGCTAGCAGTGCGATCGATCAGTGGAGAGCGGCGATTATCGCTCGTCTACCCCGCTCTGCTCAGCCTGGGAGCGGGGGTTCTCTCGTCATGCGGCGTCGCAGAGGGACCGCCGCCGGCCCAGACCTCGGCGGTTCGCCCGCTGCCGCCGCCTCCGGAGACCCCAGCCGTGCACAACGCCGCTCCGCGACCGGCCCGCAAGCCGTTCCCGCCGCCGCCGGCCAGCATTCAGGCTCCGGCGCCGAGCGGAGAACCGGCGGAGGGTACGGCCGCTCCGGAGAGCTCCTCCCCAGCTTCCGACTTGGCGGCGCTGTCGCCCTCACCGGCCCGGCAGGGCCAGATCCCTTCGCAAGCCGAACTGATCGGGCTGGACCAATCCGGAGCGATGCGCCTCTTGGGGCCTGCGACGGAGAAATCGGACGAACCGCCAGCGACAGTCTGGCGCTACAAGACGGAAAGCTGCGAGCTCGACCTGTTCTTTTACCTCGACCTGCGCAGCGGCAGCATGCGAACGCTGCATTACTCCTTTAAGGGCGAGGGCGCCGAGGTGGCGCGACAGCAGGAATGCTGGCGTTCCTTAATCGCCTCTCGAGGCGGCTAAGCCGGTTCGCCGATGCCGCATCTTCTTCTCGTCGACGATGACGATCTCTTTCGCGAGTCGCTCGGTCTCAATCTGATCGACGAAGGTTACCAGGTCACCAGTTTTGCGAATGGGCGCGATGTGCTTGCCTATCTCGATCAGGGCGGCGGCGCCGACGTCATGCTGCTGGATTGGCGCATGCCCAATCTGACGGGCCTTGACGTGCTGCGTCAAATCCGGGCCGACGGGGCGACGATCCCAGTCATTTTTCTGACGGTACTGTCTGACGACATCTATGAGGAGGCGGCGCTCGAGAGCGGCGCGGTTGATTTCATCGACAAGTCCCGCCGTCTGCCAATCCTGCTCAAGCGTCTGCAGTTGATCGCCGAGGACGGCCGGCCGTCCAGCGAGCCGGAACCGCCGCGGGCTTCGACGCTGCAGCTAGGCCGGCTTACCCTGCGTTTCGATATTAGCCGGGCGGTCTGGGCGGGCCGGATTCTCGACCTCACCCTGACGGAATTCAAAATCCTCACCCTGCTGGCCGAGAAAGCAGGGCAGGATGTCGGCTACCGCGAGATTTACGATCTAGTCCACGGCAAAAACTTCATCGCTGGACACGGCTCCGAGGGGTATCGTGCCAATGTACGCACCTTCATCAAGCGTATCCGCAAAAAGTTCCGCGATGTCGACTCAGGTTTCGACCACATCGAAAACTACGCTGGTTTTGGATACCGCTGGACCGCGGAAGGCTGAGACGCTCCGCGGTATCCATTGGGCATGGTCGATTACGGCCAAGACCGCCTTTCTCGGGGTCGTCTTCGTACTGGTTCCGGTGTTCCTTTACATCGAGTTCCGCTCCGCCCACGAGACGAGCCAAGAACTATTGTTGCGCAGTGTTCGCGCCGAAGGGCG
This sequence comes from uncultured Alphaproteobacteria bacterium, assembly GCA_963736715.1. Lineage (GTDB taxonomy): Bacteria > Pseudomonadota > Alphaproteobacteria > ATCC43930 > CGMCC-115725 > AP-15. Next base: position 112,787 of record CAVTQA010000041.1, read on the forward strand.
CACGATCAGCCAGTCCTTGCTGCCATTGCTGAGGAACGCCGATCCCTCCGCGCTGCCGGAGATTGGCCGCGATCTCGCCCGGTATGCCGGCGAGGTAACGACCATAAAGTTGCTGTTGCAGCCGGCCTCCAATCAAAACGGAACGGAAGGGTTTTATTATGTAGCCTCCTGGCCTCCGGTCGCGCCGAGCAATCTGGAGGTGGAGCGTGATAGACTGGCCAATCAGGGCGTGCTCAACCGTCTCTCCGAGAACTGCAGAGACGAGATGCCGTTCTCACTAATCTACCACCGGCCAACCGGTGGCGAGGAGATAGTCACAGCGGTAACGCCCGTGTCGACGGCAGCAGGCTGTTGGGCAGTCGTAGCGTCGTTTTCCGAGGATGCTTTCCCGGGCGCTCATTTAGGCCAGCCTTATTGGGCGACACCGCCGGTCATCGTCGCGGCGGTGATCTATGTGACAATGGCAGCCATCACCTTTGCAACGTTGCTGAGCGTACGCGGAGGACTGCGCCGCTTTGCGCTGCGCGCCCGCCGCATTCGCGAGCAGGGGCCGGACGCAGGGTCGTTCGCCGACCGCTACAACCTCCCCGAATTGGCCGACGTCGCGGCCGAGTTTGACCGGATGGTCGACGCCCTGCATCGCTCCGCCGCGGACATCCGGCAAACGGCGGAAGACAATACCCACGCTTTCAAGACGCCGATTGCGGTCATCCGCCAATCGATCGAGCCATTGCGTCGCGCCTTGCCGCAAGACAATCAGCGCGCTCAGCGGGCGATCGGCGTTGTCGAACACTCGCTTGACCGGCTCGACGGGCTGATCGCCTCGGCGCGCAGGCTCGATGAAGCGACCGCCGATCTAATCGCCGAGCCGCGTGTGCCGGTCGATCTCGGCCGCGTGATCGGCGGCCTCATCCAGGTTCGGTCCGGAGTCCTCGCCAACCACGACGTTTCGATCATTCTCGCCAGTCATGACCTGACGATCTCGGCAGACCTTTTGCCCGGGCTGTACGTGCTGGGCACTGAAGAGATGATCGAGACCGTCGTCGAAAACCTGATCGAGAATGCCGTCTCGTTTTCTCCGGCCGGTAGCGAAATCCTGGTCCATTTGGCCCGCGATGGCCGGTTTGCTCGCCTCTCGATATCCGATCAGGGACCAGGAGTTCCTGCAGAGCAGCTCGAGCGCATCTTCGACCGCTACTACTCCGAGCGTCGCGCCGAGCCGGCCAGCGACGCGACGTCGAGCTATTTCGGGATTGGATTGTGGATTGCTCGCCGCAATGTCGAGGCGATGGGCGGGACGATCGAAGCGGAAAATCTGGAGCCGCAAGGATTGGCTATCCGCGTTCGCCTGCCCTTGGCGCTCGAGCGGGCTGAGCCGGGTCCCGCGCGTTGGAAGCAAGGTTGAGGAGCGGGATATGGATCAAGGCGCTGATCCGGCGGTGCGATCTTGCCGCAATCCCTATCGCCGTGGTGGCCCGCGGCGATGACGATGCCGGCGCTATACTGCTCAAGCTCAACGGAGGCGTCGCCGAGGGCTGTTCGGTGCTGATGCAGGCGCGTGGACAGGACGGCGAGCTTGTGTGGATGCGGGCAACTGGTCCGCTCCCGGTCGCCGAGGCCGATGCGGATGCTTACATAGCCCGCCAACGGCAGCGAGATCCGGACATCTGGGTCGTCGAGATCGAGCATCGGGAGGCCGGAAACGTGGTAGACGGGAGAGTTGTTTGAGGGACGGCCGAACAGTAGACGTGAGCGTATGAGTTTCAGCATCCTGATCGTCGACGACGAGCCGGACATCGCCGATCTGTTCCGCCAACGTTTTCGGCGAGAGGTGCGGCAAGGACAGTACGTGCTACATTTCGCGAACTCGGGCGAAGAAGCCTTGCGCCGGCTCACCGAGATCCGCCCCGAGCTGATCGTGATCTTATCCGACATCAATATGCCGGGGATGGACGGCTTGGAGTTGCTGAGGGAAGTGAGGCGGCTGCGGCCGGAGCTGCCGGTCTTGATGGTGACCGCTTACGGCGACGACGAGCGCAGGCATCGCGCGGACGAACTGGGCGCCGCAGACTTCCTGACCAAACCGGTGGACTTCGACCGGTTGAAACAGCAACTTGTCCAGCTGATGCGGTCGAATTCCTAAAGGCGATGGCGGGCAACTCGTTCGGCACACTGTTTTGTTTCACGACCTGGGGCGAAAGCCACGGGCCGGCGATCGGTGTTGTCGTCGACGGCGTGCCGCCGCGGCTGCCGCTTTCCGAACCCGACATTCAACACTGGCTCGACAAGCGGAAGCCCGGCCAGTCGCGCTACACGACGCAGCGCCGCGAAGCCGATCTGGTGCGCATCATGAGCGGCACCTTCGACGGGGTGACAACCGGCACTCCGATTCAGCTGTTGATCGAAAATACGGACCAGCGCTCGAAGGATTACCGCAACATCGCCGACCGGTTCCGTCCAGGCCACGCCGACTACACTTATTGGAAAAAATTCGGAATTCGCGATTACCGCGGCGGCGGACGCGCCTCGGCGCGCGAGACCGCCTCGCGGGTCGCCGCGGGAGCCGTCGCGCGCAAGATTCTCGGCCCAGGGGTGACGATCCGCGGGGCGCTCGTGCAGATCGGGCCGCATGCGATCGACCGCAGCACTTGGGACTGGCGCGCCACCGAGGAGAACCCGTTTTGGTGCCCGGATGCTGCCGCGGCGCTGCGCTGGGCGGATTATCTGGACGGTGTGCGCAAGGCTGGCTCATCCGCAGGCGCAGTCATCGAGATCGTCGCAAGCGGCGTCCCTGCCGGACTCGGCGAGCCGGTCTACGACAAACTCGACGGCGATCTCGCCCGCGCGCTGATGACGATCAACGCCGTCAAGGGGGTCGAGATCGGCGCCGGTTTTGTGGCGGCCTCGCTCAAGGGTGAGGAGAACGCCGACGAGATGCGGATCGAGGATGGCCGGGTCGTGTTTTTGTCGAACAACGCCGGCGGCATCCTGGGCGGGATCTCCACCGGCCAGGACATCGTCGTGCGCTTTGCGGTAAAGCCGACCAGTTCGATCCTGCGGCCGATGCGCACCGTCGATGTCGACGGCAATGAAGTCGAGATCGAAACCCATGGCCGGCACGACCCTTGCGTCGGCATCCGCGCCGTCCCGGTCGGCGAGGCGATGGTCGCCTGCGTCCTGGCTGATCACTTGCTTCGCTATCGCGCTATCGGCGGCGGCGTCTGACGCCGGCCCTCGCCGCTTTTGGATCACTGAAGTGCTAAGGCCGCGGCGAGAAACGCGCGGATCTTGTCGAGGTCCTTGACCCCGGGGCGGCTTTCGACGCCTGACGAGACGTCGACCGCCGCAGCACCGGAAATTCTAACCGCCTCCGGCAAGAGCTCGACGGTCAGCCCGCCCGATAGCATCCACGGAGCGCGCCACTGGCGATCCGCGATCAGCGCCCAGTCGAAAGCGAGGCCATTGCCGCCGGGAAGAGCGTCCGGCCGGCCCGGCGGCTTTGCGTCGAACAGCAGAATATCGGCGACATCCTCGTAGCGAGTGGCGTCGAGCACATCTTCGAACCCGGCGATTGCCACCGCCTTCATTACCGGGCGGCCGACGCGCCGCTTGATCGCGGCAACTCGTTCCGGGCTTTCGCCGCCATGGAATTGCAGGATGTCAATCGGCGCCGCCGTTAGAGCTGCCTCGATCACCCGATCGTCGGCATCGACGAAGAGGCCGACGCGCACGATCCCGACGGGAATGCCGGCGCACAGCCGCGCAGCACGTTGCGGCGTCACGGCGCGCGGGCTCGCAGGATAGAACACAAAGCCGAGATAGGCGGCGCCGCCGTCACTCGCCGCCGTGACCGCCTCCTCTGTCGAGAGACCACAAATCTTCGCGGTTACGCCCATCGCCGGCTATATGGGGCCGCATCCCGCGTCAAGGGCGGGTTGCCGGAACCGAAACGTCGACCTGTCCTTCGGGCTGTTGCCGTTCTTTGGCGGCACTAATCTCGGCATCGCGGTGTTGCCGGTAGACGCTGCGCAGGGTTGCGTAATAATCGAGCGAGTTGCGCTCGAGTTCGTCGAGATCGTGAAGATGTTGAGCGCGCGTGTCGACCACATTTGCGCTCCCGGTAGCGACGCTCGCATAGGTCGCCGGTGCGCCCCCGACAAAGGTCAGCGGGTTCATCGCCATATCGACGACCGTGCCGACAGTGTCGCGCGCATTCGACGGCCCGAGCAGAGGCAGCTCGACAAACGGGCCTTCTCCAACGCCCCAAACTGCCAAGGTCTGGCCAAAATCCGCCTTATGCGGCGGTATCCCCAACTTATCGGCCACATCGAAAATCCCGGCCACCCCGGCCGTCGAATTGACCGCGAGCCGTTGAACCGATTGCCAAGCCTGCTTGACATTCCCCTGCAGTGCGTCATTGACGGCGACCGCGGGTTCTTTGAGGTTTTGCACGACGTTGTGAATACCCTTTTGCACGTCTTCCGGCACATGGTCGGAATACGCCTGGGCGACCGGTTTCATGACCGCATGATCGGCTGCGACATTAGCCTTGAAGATGGCCCTGTTGACGGGCTCCGCCGGATCATGCTCGGCATCGACATCATCCGCCACGGTTGCATCGCGAGGTGCGCCGGCGCATCCGCCGCAGCATAACACCAACCCCAAGACGACCGCCGAGCACACCCGTGACCTGCCTTCGCGACCGGCGATCCGAACAAGGGGACGATTGTCGAGCACCTGTACTTCTCCGTCCATCGTCTGTTCGGTGTGCCGCGTCAGAGTCGGCGCGCGAATTCTTCCTTAGCCCTGCCCCAGGGTCAAGACGACGGTAGTTGCCGTCCTGGCCCCGGCATGTTTCTGGGTGCGACGCGGCCAATGCGCTCGGATCGAGTGGAACACGATTCGGCAAGCCGGAGAAAGGAATAAAACGGTGCCGGTGCTGATCAAACATAACGAGATCGCTGAACACCCCCATCATCGGCCCGAGCCAGGCAGGGCCCGTTGTCTGCTTCGACCGCAATCAAAAATTGTACCTCCGACAGCTCACCGCTGCACCTGCAGCAAATCT
>CAVTQA010000042.1:0-107872 GCA_963736715.1 uncultured Alphaproteobacteria bacterium
TCTCAAAGAAATCGTGCCGGACCTCAACCGAGTAGCTGTCCTTCGCGACGTCGACAACCGATCCGCCCAATTTGAATACCGCTCGCTCGACCAATCAGCACGCGAGCTCGGGCTGAGCCTGGTGCTCGTCGACATCAAATCCGCCGACGAACTCGAAACGGCGTTTGTCGGTATGAAAAGGAGCAAGGCGGAGGCTCTCTTTGTGTACCGTACGGCCCTCACCTTTGTCGCCGGCAAGCAGATTGCCGATCTAGCGATCGCCGCCCATCTCCCGTCGTGCCACGCCTTCAGGGAGGCGGTATTGGCCGGGGGACTGGTGAGCCTAGGCCCCGATCGGCTGGCGATGGCCGGTCCGGCGGCGGCGCAAATCGACAAGATCATCAAAGGCACCAGCCCAGCCGACATTCCGGTCGAGCAGCCCACACGCTACGAGCTGTGCATCAACTTGAACACCGCTCGTCTGCTGAACCTGACCATCCCACCGACATTGCTCGCCCGCGCCGACGAGCTGATCGAATGACCCGGGCAGCCGGCGCAGATCGACTAACAGGCTGGGCGCGGCGAGCCGAAAGGCGAGCACCGGCATCAGGCTCTCACTGCCGGCGAGCACCTTTGCGCTCGGGTCGGCGGCGAGCAAGGCGACGGCCTCGTCGAGCGTTTCAGGAGCACGGTATTCGAAACGCGAGGACTTCATGAAATGACATTCGGCAACGCAGAATGCCCTGATTAGGGCAAATTCCTGCGCGCGGCGCAATCATGACAATGGAGCCAACCTACAGATAGCGCATAAGCGTCGATGCAATAACCGAGGCGTGTGCCGTCGCTGGCGATGAAGCTGTCCACCGCACTTCCTCGTCCTTGCTTCGCCCCGCCCGATCATTTACGAGCTTCCCCGGCGAGGCAACCTGTCGAGGTCGGGCTGCGAGATGAAAGTCGGCATCTTTCTTACCTGCCAATATCCGCCGGGCAGCGACATGGTCGCCGCCCTCGAAGCCCAATATGTCATGACACGGCTGGCGCGCGACCGGGGCTGGGACGCCGTCGCCACCGGCCAGCATTATTTGAGCGAGGGGATGCGCCAGATCCAGCTGGTGCCGTTCCTGGCGCGTCTGGCGGCCGAAGCGGGGGAGATGACCGGCATTGCCGGCGTGCTGCTGACGACGTTGCACAACCCGGTCGAAGTCGCCGAACACATTGCCTCGCTCGATGCGATCTGGCGCGGCAATTTTGTCTTTGGCGTCGGTCTCGGCTACCGCGATGTCGAGTTCGACGCTTTTGGCGTGCCGCGCGGCCATCGCGTGCGCCGTTTCGAGCAGTGCCTCGAAGTCGTCAAGCGGCTGTGGACCGAGGACAATGTCAGCTTCGAGAACGACATCTGCAAATTGAACAACGTGACGATGACCTGCCGGCCGATCCAGCAGCCATACCCGCCGATCTGGGTTGCCGCCAATAACGACCGTGCAGTGAAGCGCGCCGCGCGCCTCGGCGACAGCTGGTTTGTCAATCCGCACGCTACGATCCCCGAGATCACCCGACAGCTCGCTCTATACCGCGCGGAGCTGGCGCGTCTCGGCAAGCCGTTTCCACGCGAGCTGCCCTATGCCCGTGAGATCTATTGCGCCAAGGACCGGGCCACTGCACTCGAAATGGCCGGGCCTTACCTGTCGGAAAAGTACCAGACCTACGCCAAATGGGGACAGGACGAGGTTTTGCCGGGCGACGATACGTTCCACCAGCCTTTCGAGGAGCTGCTGCGCGACCGGTTCGTCATTGGCAGCCCCGATGACTGCTTCGAGCAGCTGCGGCCGTGCTGGGAGCAGACGGGGGCAAATTTCCTGATGTTTCGCACCCATTGGAGCGGCATGCCGCTCGGCCACGCATTGGCCAGCATGCGCCTGATCAGCGACGAGCTCTTGCCCGCATTGCGCCGCATCACGCCGGCGCGCGGCTGACCCTCACCCGCCCCGCTGCGCTCGCCACCCTCTCCCGCGGTGCGGGAGAGGGGGACCAGCTTGCAAGGGGGGGTGGGTGAGGGCTAGTCTTCCGGCGGGAAGAAGACCAGGGTGCGCACCTCGATGCTCTCGCGCGGCGGCGCGTCGGGCGGCGAGGTCGGGTCGTCGAAGCCGGTATGGGCGGAAAACCGCGCTGCTCCCTTGCGCGCCGAGTCGAAGCAGCGGATCAGCACCGCTTCATCAGCCTGCATCTTCGGGAAATAGTAGTACCGCTGATTGGGATTGTAGGTGATCGAATAGGTCTCGCCCGTCCGGTCCGGATATTTGAGGTCGCTGGCGACCAAATCCTCCTCGGAGAGGCTCTCGGCGTCGCACAATGTCAGCGGCGATTCCAGCACCGGCCCGCAGATTGGCCGCCACAAATTGATGATCGCGTAGCGGTGCTTCAAGAGCTCCTCCGCTTCCTCGCCCATCAGCTGACGCACCCGCATTGGCGAGGACAACGCGGTGTAGTCATTGTGGACGCGCTTTGCCGGAATCTTTATGCAGCTCCCCTCGAGCGCGGCCATCGCCGCGTTGCGCACGATATGGTCGAAGGCGACGACACGGGCGGCGCCGGTCGCCTCCTTGATGACGCGCTCGCATTCCGGATAATAGACCGACGTGATTTCGTTCTCGTCGTAGAAATTCTTTACCGCCGTCTGGTGGTGCAGGAGTACGAAGCCTTCTTTGTCCAGTGAGAGCCGGCCGATCAGCGGCCGCGCATCGCGGATCGGCACCCGATGCTCTTCGCTCTTGCCGGTCCTGACGGGAACCCCCGGCGGCGGCTCGTAATTGTAGGCGACGGGCTTTTCCGCCATTGGAACGAGGAAATTGAGCGGCGCCACGACGGTCTTCAGATCCGCGACTACCGAGCCGTCCATCATGTCCTCCGGAGTTCCAAATGAGCTCTTGGTTCAACCCTAAAAGAAGCCATGTTGACCGTCAACACCGGCCGGGGTTAGCCGGACGCCGGGCGCTATCGCGGGACAGGCGCTTCCGGCCCTTCGGCGAGAGGCACCACCTCGATCGTGATCGGCAAATAAAGCTTCAGGACATCGGTGGCGAACTCGACCTGCTCGTCGTCGAGCGCGCGAACGAATACCGCCGTCTCGCCGTTGCGGATGAACCGCGCAAAGCTCTCGCGAGCATTGCCGATCACCAATGGATCGACCTCCAATGCCGCGAGCTCGGGCTGCAGGACAGGAGGAATAGGGGCAACCTCCTTCAGTACCCGATGCGCGATATCGCGCGGCGCGACCCCTTCGGTAATCAGCCGGTGGACGGCGTCCTCGGCGATCCCGCTCGAATGGAACAGGCCGATTACCAAACGCGTCGCCATGCGGCTCTCCACTTACGCGTTCCTTCCGGGCGCCCAAGGCTCCGGCGCGCGCGGTTCCAGATCGGTCACGACGTCGACCACAACAGGTTCACTTGCACCCATTGCCTCGGTGAGGGCGGGGGCGATCTCGCCCGGGTGCTCCACCCGGATGCCGCGGACGCCAAAGCTCCTCGCCACGGCGGTGAAATCGGTCGGTCCGAAGCGGATCAGCTCCTCGCCCCGGCCCGGCCGGTTGCCGGCGACGCGGCGCACGCCGGTCAGGTTCTGGCCGAACCCGGAATTGTTGTTGACGATGACGGCCACGGCGATGCCGCAACGGCGCGCCGACTCGAGTTCGGCGAGATGGTAGTAGAATCCGCCATCCCCGGTGAAGCACAGCACTTTCCGAGCCCCGGCCGCGCATTTGGCGCCGAGCGAGGCGGGAAACGACCAGCCGAGCGACCCGGCCGCGCGCAGATAGGTCTGCCCGGCGCCGTTCAGATCGATCATCGTGCCGGTCCAGATCCCGGAATAGCCGGTATCCGCCACCAGTATCCCATCGGACGGCAATGCCCGGGTGATTTCGGCGCACAACCGCTCGACGCGGATCGGCGCACTTTCGTTTTCGACCAACGGGGTCATCGTGGCGCGCCAATCGGCGACGATGCGCGCCGCTTCTTCGGCAAAACCGGAATCGCGCGCCGGTTCCCCGATGACCTGGTTGAGGTGAACCAGCGTCGCTTTCGGGTCGCCGACAAGCCCCGTCGTGTTCGGATAGCTGCGGCCGATCTCCAGCGGATCGGCGTCGATCTGCACGATCTTTGTATCCTGCGGCGGCACGGTCCAGTTCAAGGTGACCTGGTCGCCCGCATCGCAGCCGATGAACAGCACGAGGTCGGCGCTATGCACGATGCGGTTCGCCGGCGGCGCGGAATAGCTGCCGGCGACCCCGACGGAGAGCCGATGCCGGGTCGGGATGATACCGCGCGCCCCGAGGGTCGTAGCGACCGGAGCCTGCAACGCCTCGGCCAGAGCGAGAACCGCCGGCCCCGCCTGTGAGGCGGCGGCCCCATCGCCGGCGACGATCGCTACGCGGCGGGCTGCGGTCAGCGCCGCGGCGGCGCGCTCGATGTCGGCGGTATCGGCTACGGGGCGATGCGCGGGGATACGCCGTCCCTCGGGGTCGATGACCGGCGGCTCGGCGGTCTGGCCAAGCTCGATCTCATCCCCCTGATGCCCCGAAAAATCGAGATGGGTCGGGCGTGGCGTCTCCGCCAAGGCGGCGCGCCAGGCATGGCGCAACAGCCGCGGCAGCTCGGAGGTCAGATCGACGGTGGTCGAAAACTTGGTCACCGCGGCGAAGAGCGGCGCGTGAGGAATTTCCTGGTACGCGTTGCGATGCTGAAACGACGGCGGCTTGCGACCAGTCAAAGCAATCACCGGGGTGCGCCCCAGAAAGGGGTCTTGCAGTCCTGACGCGAGATTGGCGGCGCCGACCGCCTGCGCCATGCACACCCCCGGCCGCCCGGCAATCCTGGCGTAGCCGTCTGCCATATAAGCCGCCGCCTTTTCCGAATGCGCGAGGATCGGGGTCACCCCGAAATCCTTCAATTGCAGCAACGTTCGTCGCAGCACCAACTCGACAAAGAAGACGTGCGTGGTACCCGCCCCGGCCAGTGCCCGTGCCAGCCATTCCGCGCCGTTCATCGATCCATGTTCACTCAACTCTGTTTCCCTCCCGGTCTTGTCGTCACCCCCGTGAAAGCGGGGGTCCAGGGCTAAAGCGCGGGACGCTGCCGCCCTGATTCCTGCTTTCGGAGGAATGACGGGTTGAATCAGATGACGTTGTTGTCCCGCAGCTGCTGGATCTCTTCCGGCGAGTAGCCGGCGAGGGTTCGCAAGACATTCTCAGTGTGCTCGCCCTTCAGCGGCGCGCGTTTCGCGGCCACCGGTGAATCCGAGAGGCGCACCGGGCAGCCGATCACCGAGAAGCGGCCGCGCGTTGGGTGTTCGAGATCGAAAATCGTTTCGCGCTCGCGTAGATGTGGATCCTCCAGCACTTCGGCGGTGTCCAGCACCGCACCGCAGACGATCCCGCGCCCGGCGAACGCTTTCATGACCTCGCGTTTATCGCGCTGCGCCGTCCAGCCTTCGATCTCGGCAGTCAGTGCCGCGCCGTTGCGGGCGCGCGCCGGCGGGGTCGCGAAACGGGCGTCGGTGCGCAGATCGGGGCGCCCGATCACCTCGGTCATCGCCTCGAACATTTCCGGATTGTCGGGCGGGATGATCATGTAGACGTAGTCGTTCGAGCCGTTGCCGGCGCAGCGCAACAAATCGGACCAGCCGCCCGTCGCCGAGCGGTTGCCACTGCGTTCCAATGGTTTTCCGTTCGCCAGGGTCTGGGTGTATTTGACCCGGGTCAGGTTCAGCACCGCTTCCTGCATCGCGACCTCCACGAGCTGGCCGCGGCCGGTGCGCTCGCGCTGAACCAGCGCTGCGAGGATCGCGATCGTCAGATGCATGCCGGTGCCGGAATCGCCGATGTTGGCGCCGTTGACCATCGGCGGGCCGCCGGCCTCGCCGGTGACGCTCATCGCGCCGGAGGTCGCCTGCGCCACCGGCTCGAAACACTTGAAGCCGCTGTAGGGTCCATACGACCCGAACCCTTTGACCGAGGCGTATATCGCCCGCGGATTGAGCTCCTTCACCGCCTCGTAGCCGAGGCCCAAGCGTTCCATGACGCCCGGGCCGAGGTTCTCCGCGACGATGTCGGCGTTTTGGATCAGGCGGCGGGCGATCTCCTTGCCTGCCTCGGTCCGCAGATTGATGACCGTGCTGCGCTTGTTGCTGTTGAGCAGCAGGAAAAAGAAGCTGTCGAGGTCCGGGTTGTCCATATTCCACAGCCGGCGCGCCCGATCGCCGTGCGGCGGGCGCTCGATTTTGATCACATCGGCGCCGAGCCAGGCGAGCATCTGGGTGCAGGAGGGGCCCGCCTGGTCGTGCGTGAAGTCGATCACGCGAATGCCTTCGAGAGCCTGGCTCATCTGCAATTCCCCTTCAAAGCCGGCGGCGCTTGGCGGCGCGGCGCGAGGATGGGATAATTGCCCGTGAACGCATCGCGAGCAAGCGAGGGAATCAACATGACAGCCGTCACCCAGCGCTACAATGTCGGCGGGATATACCTGCAGCGGCCGTTCAAGGTCCGCCGCCTCGGCCATTTCGGGTTCAATGTCGAGAAATTGCCGGAGGGGCGCGAGTTCTATGGCGACCTGCTCGGCTTTACCGCTTCCGACACACTCGATTTCTCGCGGGCACCGTGGTTCCCGAAGGACGCCGATATCGGCGATCCGCGCGGTTATTTCATGCGCTATGGCACGGACCATCACGCGTTTGTGCTGTTCCCGAAGCGGGTCATGGATCATCGCGCCGACCGCAAATTTGCACCAGAGGTCACGATCAACCAGATCACCTGGCAATGCGGCAGCCTCAAAGAGATTGTCGACGCGCACACCTATTTCGAAGAGCAGCAGGTCCGCATCCAGCGCGTCGGCCGCGACATGCCGGGCAGCAACTGGCATGTCTATGTTTACGACCCCGATGGTCACACCAACGAGTTCTACTACGGCATCGAGCAGGTCGGCTGGAACCGGCTGAGCAAACCGCGCGACATGTACTACCGCGGTTTCAACGAGAAGCCGTCACTACCGCAGATGTCGGAAGCGGCCGAACTCGCCGAGGCGATCGACAAGGGCATTGACGTCTATTCGGGCCACCGCCCCAAAGAGACCCTGGTCGCGAGCTATGATGTCGAAGGCGTGTTGCTGCCGCGGCCCTTTAAGATCACCAAGATCGGCCCGGTCAGCCTGTTTGTCGAAGACGTCGACCTTGCCGAAAATTTCTATACCGAGCGGCTCGGCTTCGTGCGCAGTGAGGAGACGGTCTACCGCGGCGCCCGTTGCGTCTTCCTGCGCTGCGGCGCCGAGCACCACAGTGTGGGGCTCTTCCCGAAGGAGCTGCGGCGCACACTGGGCCTCAGCGAGCATACGACCTGCATGTCGTTCGGGGTGGAGGTCGGCAGCTATGCGCAACTGCGCCAGGCGATCGCCTTTTTGAAGGAGCATGGCGTCACTTTCATCGACTCGATCCCGCCCGAGCTCTACCCCGGCATCGACTACACGGCCTTTGCGCTCGACCCGGACGGCCACTGCATCCAGCTCTATTACTACATGGAGCAGATCGGCTGGCACGGCCGGGTGCGCCCAGCCTCCGAGCGGCGCCGCGTCAATGGGCAATGGCCGGAAGCACTGGAACCGCTTTCCGACACCTATGTCGACCAGATGTTCCAAGGCCCGCTGGGTTAGCCTTAGTGACGCCCGAAGAGTATCTGGGGCGCGCTCGCGGATTGCTGCCGGCACTGCGCGAACGCACGGCGCGTGCCGAGCAGTTGCGGCGGTTGCCCGACGAGACCTTTGCGGATTTTCAGGAGGCGGGGCTTTTTCGCGCGTTACAGCCGAAACGCTATGGCGGTTACGAGCTCGATCCCGGAGTATTCTACCAGGCGGTCATGGAGGTCGGCGCGGTATGCGGGTCGAGCGCCTGGATCCTCGGGGTCATCGGGGTCCACAATTGGCACCTGGCGATTTTCCCGCCGCAGGCCCAAGAGGACGTCTGGGGCGAGGACACGAGCGTCCAGCTCTCGACCTCGTTGGCGCCGACCGGGACAGTGCAGCGGGTCGATGGCGGATTCCGTCTCAGTGGGCGTTGGTCTTTCTCCAGCGGTTGCGATTTCTGCCGATGGGCCGTGCTCGGCGGGATTGTGCCATCGGCAGCGGGCCAGCCGCCGGACGCGCGTGTGTTCCTGATGCCGCGCACCGACTATGCGATCGACGACAATTGGCATGTCATGGGGCTTTGCGCCACCGGCAGTAAGGACCTGGTCGTCGATGACGCATTCGTGCCGGAATACCGCACGCATTCGTACCAGGATGCGTTTCATCTGAAACACCCCGGCGTTTCGATAAACCACGCGCCGCTCTACCGGCTGCCCTTTGGACTCGTCTTTGCGAACGGCATCACGGCTCCCGCCATTGGCGCGGCGCTGGGCGCCCTCGATGCGTTTCGGGAGCAGTCGGCGAGGCGCATTAATCTGCGTGACCAGTCGCGCGTCGCCGAAGATCCGTTCACCCAATACCGCTTGGCGGAAGCCGCCGCCGCAGTCGGCGCGGCGCGCGATCGGGTGCTCGGCAATTTCGCCGAGATGATGCGCCTCGCCCGGGCCGGCGAGGAAATCCCGCTGACAATGCGCGCCCGCTGCAAATGGGACGCCGGGAAAGCCATTGATTGGAGCGTCAAGGCGGTCGACTGGCTGTTCGAGGCGAGCGGCGGTCGCGGGATCTTTCTCAATAATCCGATCCAGCGCGCCTGGCGCGATGTGCATGCGATGCGGGCCCATGCCGGCAACAATCCCGAACGCGCCGCCTTCGTGTTTGCCCGCTCCGAGTTCGGGCTGCCGCCACAAGACATCCGGTTCTAGAAAAGGGGAGATGCCGATGAAAACCAGCCAGGACCGCATTCTGACCACCCATGTCGGGAGCCTGCCGCGGCCGCCCGAGCTGCGCCAGCTCCTGGTGCGCAAGGACCAGGGCGAGCCCTACGACAAGGCCGAGCTCGACCGCCTGACCCGGCAGGCGGTCGTCGAGATTGTCCGCCGCCAAGCGGAAGCCGGCGTCGACATCGTCAATGACGGCGAGATGTCGAAGCCCGGCTATTCGACCTATGTCGCGGACCGCCTCTCGGGGTTCTCGGGCCATGAGCCCGCCAAGCCGCGCCTGGACACAAGGGAGCACCCGAATTTCGTCGCCGCCTATGAGCGGATGACTGGAGCCAATGTTGCGAGACGCGCCGTGTGCGTCGGTCCGGTCGCGGTGCGCGACCGCGAGCCCCTCGCTCAGGACCTCGCCAATCTGCGCGCGGCGCTCGCCGAGGCCACGGTCACGGAAGGGTTCATGACCGCTGCTTCTCCCGGCCTCGTGCCGGTGTTCCAGACGAACCGGCACTACCCGACGCACGAGGCTTATGTCGAAGCCGTCGCCGCAGCGATGCAGGAGGAATACGAAGCGATCGTCGATGCGGGCTTTGTCCTGCAGCTTGATTGCCCCGATTTGGCGATGGCGCACCACACCTCTTTCCAGGATTTGAGCGAAGCGGATTTCCTCAAACGGGCGGCATTTCATGTTGAGGTGTTGAACCACGCCTTGGCTAATGTGCCGGCGGACCGGGCGCGCATCCATATTTGTTGGGGCAATTACGAGGGGCCTCACGACCACGACATCCCGTTTGCGAAAGTCGCCCCAATCCTGGTCAAGGCGAAGCCGATGGCACTGGTCGTCGAAGCCGCCAATCCGCGGCACGCGCATGAATGGACCGTGTGGCAGGAGACCGAGCTGCCCGACGACAAGATCCTCGTACCGGGCGTGCTCGACACCTCGACCAATTACGTCGAGCACCCCGAGCTGGTTGCCGAGCGCATTTGCCGCTTCGCCGACATCGTCGGCCGCGAGCGCGTCATCGCCGGCAGCGATTGCGGCTTCGGCACCTTCGCCGGCTACGGCAAGCTCGACCCCGACATCTCGTTCAAGAAATTGCGCGCCATGGCCGAAGGCGCCGAGATCGCGTCAAAGCGCCTCTGGGGACATGCGTGACCGACAGTAGGAACTGCCCAAGAAACTCCCTCTCCGCCCCCGGGGGCGGAGAGGGTCGGGGTGAGGTGGGGGAGCCACCCGCTCCGAACTGCGATGTCGCCCACCTCACCCTCCCACGCCTACGGCGTGGGTCCCTCCCTCTCCCCCCAGAAGGGCGGAGAGGGGCTCTGCGCGGATGACGCGCGGTCTGCTCCGCATCGCCGTGATCGGCGGCGGCATTGGCGGGCTGACTGCCGCGGTGGCGTTGCTCCAGGCCGGGTTCGATGTCCGCGTTTACGAGCAGGCGCCCGAGCTGACCGAAGTCGGCGGCGGAATCAACATGGCGCCCAATGCGACGCGCGTGCTGCGCCGCCTCGGTCTCGCCGAAGGGCTCGACCGGGAGGGAGTACGGCCGCTCGGGACCCATCAGCGCCGTTGGGAGGACGGGCGCACGTTGCAGCGCGCGCCCCTCAATCCGCTGTGCGAGGAACTCTACGGCGCGCCGCACATGACCATTCACCGCGCCGACCTGCTCTCGGTCATTGCCGCAGCCTTCCCGGCGGAGCGCGTCCATTTGGGACACCGGCTGGTTCGGCTCGCCGATCGGGGCGACGGCACCGAGGCGTGGTTCGAAAACGGCGCGCGCATCACCGCCGACGTGCTGGTCGGCGCCGACGGCATCCACTCGGCGGTGCACGCTGCGCTCTTCGGCGAGGAGGCGCCGGCCTTTGCCGGCTGCGTCGCCTATCGCGGGCTCGTGCCGGCCGAGCGCATCGCCGATCTCGGGCTCGAGCTCGGCAACCAGTCATGGGTCGGCCCCGGGGGGCATTTTGTGCATTATTTCGTCTCGCGCGGACGGCTGCTCAATTTTGTCGGCTGGACCGAGCACGACGAATGGAACCGCGAGGACTGGACCGACCGCGCAACCGTCGCTCGGGCGCTCGCCGCCTTTGCGGGCTGGCACGAGCAGGTCCGAACGATTATCGCCGAGGCTGAGACCTGCTTCATCTGGGCGTTGTTCGACCGCGACCCGCTGCCGCGCTGGTCGGTCGGCCGGACGACCTTACTGGGCGATGCCTGCCACCCGATGTACCCGTTCATGGGCCAAGGCGCGGCAATGGCGATCGAGGACGGCGCGGCACTCGCCGCCTGTCTCCGCGCGATCAGCAATCCGGCGGAAGCGCTATTGCATTACGAGCGGCTGCGTTTGCCGCGCGTCACCCGTCTGCAGGAAATGTCGCGCGCCAACAAGACCCGCTTTCACCTGCGCGACGGCCCGGCGCAGCAGGCGCGCGACGCCGAATGGGCCAAATCCGGCGACCGCTCGCCCGACGCATTGCGCTGGCTCTACCAATTTGATCCTGTCGCAGTCGCGCCGATGCCGGCGTGAACCGCGCTCTCGCTGTTTCTACCGATGGAAGCCTCGCCGATGGATGAATGGATATCGCGAGCCTGCGACTACATCGGATCCTGGCTCGAATTCCAGATCCGGCTATCCAAGCTGCCCGGCTGCATCGCGGTCATCATGCACCGCGACCAGATCGCCTTCGAGCGAGCATACGGATCTGCCGATCTGATGGTCGGTGAGCCGCTCACGCCGCGCCACCGCTTCCGCGTAGCCTCGCATTCGAAGAGTTTCACCGCCGCCGGCATCATGAAATTGCGCGAAGGCGGCAGGCTGCGCCTGGACGACCCGATTGGCGAATACGTGAAAGGCCTGCACCCTCAGATCGGTGAAGCGACAGTCAGCCAACTGCTGTCGCACAGCGCCGGTATCGTGCGCGACGGCGCCGATGCCGGTTACTTCGTCGATCGCCGTCCGTTCCCGAGCGTCGATGAGCTGATGGCCGATCTTCAGGGCCCGCCGGTGATCGAGGCCAATACGCGGTTCAAGTACTCGAACCACGGGTTCGGGCTTCTCGGCCTCGCGATCGAAGCGATCACCGGCGAGCCCTACCGGTCGTGGATCAAGCGAGAGATCGTCGAGGCCGCCGGTCTCGAGGAGACAGAGCCGGATATGCCAATTCCGGATGGCGTGCCATTTGCGCGCGGTCACACCGGCGAGCTGCTCATCGGAAAACGCCTGGTCATTCCAAGCGAGTATACCCAGAATGCTGTCGCACCGGCCGGCGGTTTTGTCAGCACGGCAGCCGATTTGGCAAAGTATTTCGTGCAGCTAGCGCCCGACGCCGCTCGTAGCGTGCTGTCAGCTGGCAGCCGACGGGAAATGACCCGCCATCACTGGCGTAACCCTCACTCCAGCATCGAGAGATATTACGGCTTGGGCACCATCAGCGGGAGCCTCGAGGGCTGGGAGTGGTTCGGGCACTCGGGTGGCCTGCAGGGATACGCTTCAACTACCTGCGTCGTCCCGGAGCGCGAGTTGGCGGTCTGCATATTGACCAACGCCACAGACGGGTGGGCCGGGTATTGGGTCGAGGGTGCGCTTCATATATTGCACGTATTCGCGACGAAAGGCGGGCCATCGCCAAAAACGAACGATTGGGCCGGGCGGTGGTGGACGCTCTGGGGTGCCATTGATCTAATTCCGCTCGGCGGGCTCGTGCTGATTGCTAATCCGCGCATGGGAAAGCCGTTTGTTGACGCCGCCGAGATAGAAGTGACTGATAGAGACCAGGGGCGGATCGCGCTCGACGGCGGCTATGGGAGCCACGGCGAGCGCGTGCGGCGGACCCGCAACCCAGAAGGGGCTGTCACTGAAGTATGGCTGGCGGCAACCAAGTTCCTGCCGGAAGCAGCAGCGGCAGCCGAACTGGCAGAGCGGTACGCAACGCCTGACGAAATCGATCCATAACGCTAAGCCGCCAAGCGTGCGCGGCACGCTCGCTGGCGGATGGCGAGGAAGCGCAAGCGGTAAGCCCACACAGTCGGGAGTTTTTGTCCTATTGCGGCGTCGGCGGGTTCGGACAATCGGCAGTGTTCGGGTAGGCGTAATTCGTCTGGTGGGCGGCCGAGCCCGAAAATCCAGGGCAACCGTCGGTGACGGTGTTGCACGCCTCGGCGTGTGGGATCGCACTCAGATAGGCGTAAATCGCCTTGAGGTCGGTGTCGGTCATGCTGTGATAGGTGGGCCATGACATGGTCTGCAATACTGCCTCATTGGCACCGGGCGTCCCGAGGGCACAAATCGGATCGGCCGGATTTTTCTCGCAAGCGATGTCCTCGCCAGTCCGCATCACCTTGACGAATTCCTGTTCAGTGAGACCCAGCGGACGGCCGCTCGCATCCGGCGTAATATTGCGCGCCATGAAGCCCCCAAAACACCGGCCACCCGCCAGGTAGTGCTTTATATTGAAGTTTGCCCGCAGCTGCCCCGAGACACTCTGGTCTAGCGGCGTGCCCAAGTAGGGATCGTTGAACGCCGGGTTGCTGCCGGCGGCATCGCCCAGTGCGAGAAATCGCGGGAAAGAATGGCAACCGCTGCAATCTGCCGCAGCGTTGACCAGATAGGCACCGAGCCCCACCAGATAGGGGTCCTTGCCGGCGAAGTTCAGCTTGTTCTTCGGAATCGGCGAAGCCTCAAAGCCCTGCTGTATGACGGATCGCTCTATCGCATCCTTCGAGTCGTCCGCATAGGATATGCCGCTCGTTACCGCGATCGATACGGCGACCGCACACGCAAATTGCCGCCACGACATGTTTTGATCCTTACGCCGGCGTCGTCTTATGCCAGGCGGGTTGTAGCGGCGAATGCGTCAACAAACTGTCAAGGGATACCTGTTGCTGGCCGCGGAAGGCCAGTGTCCGCGTCGCCTGTGCGGATGCTGCTGGCCCGGCTGTCGGTCGAGCCAGCCTAGCGATGATACCGAGCTATTCGGGCTTGAAGCAGTAGGTTGCGAGCTTGTTGCCGTCGGTATCGCGGACATAGGCCGCATAGGCACTGGGATGCCAGCTGCGCGGCCCGACCGCGCCTTCGTCCTTGCCGCCGGCTGCAAGAGCGGCCTTGTGGAATTCTGCAACCGCCGCACGGCTCGGCGCGACGAAGCTGATCGTGCCGCCATTGGCGAATGTCGCCGGCTGTCCGTTGGACGGCTTCAGCACGAAGAATTCCGGGGCCAATTCCCCCCAAATCGAGCCGTTCTCGCCCAGATCGTTCAAACGCTTGTAGCCGAGCGTGCCCAGCACGCGGTCATAAAAGGAGCGCGCCTTCGCAAGGTCGTTCGTTCCCACCGTAACATGCGTAAATATCGCCATCCGATCCTCCTCAAGACACAAGCGCCCCGTTCAAATGCGCCGCCCCGCAGATTACCGGTTTCGCAAAGGAGCGTAAACGGCGGATTCGGTAAATCGCCGAGGACAGCCGATCTCAGCTCTCGGTGAAATAACGTGAGATCCGCCATACCCGGCATTAACTTCGAATTTGGCCTACTTAACCACCAATTCCCCGGAAATTTTAATTTTTATGACCTAGGGTCGCCTTTGCCGGCGCGAGAAGCCGGAAGCGGTCTGGCCGATGGTTCTTTTTGGAGACGACGATGCCCTTTCCGATGTCGCTATGGACGAGCTGTCTCGGACGGGATTGTCTCGTGCCCAATCTCGGTCGGGGGCGGAATCACGGCGGCCCGGCAAGCGGACAGCACGGTCCGTGTCGGAATGGCGGAGATGGCGAGTGCGCCGGCCGACGCGCATGGTCGCTGTTCGGGCTGGAACGCAAAGCCGACAATGCCATCTCGAACACCCGCCCTACGATCGTGTGAACTGGGAGACAATTATGTTGTCCGATTTCGAAGTCCTGCGCGCCGCTGACCAGATGATGCACGAATTCGGCGAGCACGCCGAGCTCCAGGCAGCCAAATACGCCGACCTGATGCTCGGACACAGTAACCGGGCCGGACTCTTAGTCTGGGCGCGCATCTGGCGCACGATCGCGGAGAAGCACCCGGCGCAAACCGGCTTACCACATTGAGGATAGGCTCCCCAGGAAGTCGATCATCGCGGCGTTGACTTCCGCGGCGCGCTCCTGCTGGGTCCAGTGACCGCAACCCGGCAGGATGATCGTGCCGCGAAGCTCGGGAACGAATTTCGACAGATTGGGAATAAGCTGGTCCATGCCGGGGAACCTCACCACGGGATCGCGGTCGCCGGCGATGTAGAGCGCGGGCACGGTCACCCGCGCTCCGGCAAAGGCGGCGAGGAGCTCCCAGTTGCGATCAATGTTGCGGTAATAATTGAGGCCGCCGCGGAACCCGGTGCGGGTGAATTCATCGGCATAGAAATCGACATCGGCCTCGGTCAGCCAGGAAGGCAGCGTCACGGGGTTCACAAAGTGCGTGCCCCATCGCGCGAGTAGGCCGCCTTGGCGCGGCACCATGAGGGCGGCGGGCTCGCGGTGCGGCATATTCCCGGAGATCGAATAGAGGCTGGCGCGGATAAAGCCGCGGATGTCGTGCTCGAATTCGGTCTCGGCCACGCCCGGGGTCTGGAAATAGAGCTGATAGAAGACCGCATCGTCGGTCTGCGGCATGACGGTGGTCGGGCGGACCGCACCGCGTGGCCGGAACGGCACGCTGAGGCCGATCACCCCAGGGAAGCGGTCGGGGCGCAGCAGCGCCGCATGCCACGCCACCGGCGCGCCCCAGTCGTGACCGGCGATCACCGCTCGCTCGGCACCCAAGGCGTCCAGCAGACCCACCATGTCGCCAATCAGATGAAAGAGCGTGTATTGGTCGATCGCCTCGGGGCGATCGGTCCGGCCGTAGCCGCGCATGTCGGCTGCTACGGCATGGAACCCGGCCTCGGCGAGCACTGGTAGTTGGTGCCGCCAGGAATACCAGGATTCGGGAAAACCGTGGCACAGCACGACCAGCGGACCCGTCCCCTGCTCGGCCAAGTGCATGCGGATGCCGTTTGTCTCGATGGTACGGTGGCTGATCTGGGTCATTCGCGATCTCCTTCCACGCGGCTGACTTGGATCGTATCCTCGCCGGCCGGCGATCCCAAAGTAAAGGAGTCAACATGGCAAGGCTGCAGCCGATCACCAGCAAGGAACAGGTTCCTGCAAAGGACCACGCGATCGTGGATGCCATCGCCCAGAGCCGCGGCGCCATTCAGGGGCCGTTCACGATGTTTCTGCACTGTCCGGAGCTGGCTGGCCGTGTCGCTCATCTCGGAGCGTTTGTGCGCTTCGAGGGCTCTCTAGACATGCGGGCTCGGGTGCTCGCTGCGATGGCCGTCGCGCGCGAGTTCGACGCGATCTATGTTTGGGGTGCCCAGACCGGCGGCGCGCGGCGTCAGGGCGTGCCGGAGGCGACGATTTCGGCGATCCGCGAGAAACACTCGCGCGGCATCCCGCCCGACGACGCCGAAATCGTCGACTTCACGCGGCAGCTCCTCCGCAAGCACCGGGTCGACGAGGCGACCGCCGGCTCACTTCGAAAGCGGTTCGGTGATCAGGGATTTATCGAGCTGACCGGCGCCATCGGGTACTACAGCATGCTGGCGATGACGGTGAACGCCTGCGAGCTCGAAGCCGCTTCGGGCGCCGAAGTACTGCAAGTCTGATTCCTTGGCCAAGTGATGGGCGCCGCGGCGGTGCGGCGCCCCAATTTATTATCACGGGCCGTATCAGTAACGGTGATCATACGGCGGGGCGCTGCTGCCATACCCTTCATGGTACGCCCGCTCTCGCTCGCGAGCGTGCTTGGCGGCCTCGTGATGGCCGATTATGCACCCCGCGCCCGCGCCCAGCAGCCCGTGGTGGCCGGCAAAATGTCCGGCAACACCGCCGATAACCGCTCCTTTCAAGCAGCCCTTGGCCGGCGCCGGAGTGGAACCCAAGGCAAGTCCTGTCACCGCGACAGCAAAAGCCGCGGGGAGCAGTATCGCTTTCATGTGAAACTCCTTCAGACGGGGTTGTTGTTGTTTCCTGGTAGCCAACAGACCCCAGCAACCGCAGGTTCCACTGCCCGGGCCGCGCACAAGCAAGGCGAAGGTATCAGACTGTAAATGAAAGGAGGATTTCACTTACTCACATGTAACAAGATTAATACACATGTAATGACATAAGATTTACATTTTGATTACAACATTTTACCAAATGGCGGAATGCCGTTCATACGGCGATTACAGAGAGACCGTAAGTTCTAGGCCAACACCCCGGGAGGGGGTTCCTTAGAAGGAAGAAACAATGTCCGAATTTAATGGTCTGGTCGAGCGAGAGATTCCAAGACTTCGGCGCTATGCGCGGGCGCTCACCCGGAGCGCAGATCGCGCCGACGATCTCGTGCAGGAGACGTTGCTGCGCGCGATCTCCAAGTCCCACCTTTGGCAGACCGGCACAGACATTCGGGCCTGGCTCTTCACGATCATGCACAATCACTATGTCAACATGGTGCGCCGCGCGATGCGCGACGAGGCGACCGTCGACATAGACCAGATGTCGTCCTCGCTCGTTGCTGTGACGGATCCGACCGCGTCGAGCCAGCTTCGCGAGCTGGAGCAGTCGCTCGCCCGACTGCCCGGGGAGCAACGCGAAGTGATCCTGCTCGTCGGCCTCGAAGGAATGTCTTACGAGACCGCAGCAAACGTTCTCAGTGTCCCGGTAGGCACGGTTCGCTCGCGCCTGTCGCGCGGCCGTGACGCGCTGCGCCAACTGATGGGCCTGCCGGAAAAGGCCGCAAGAGCGGTCGAGACCCCGAGCGAAGCTGCGCCTCTCGCGGCCTAGGTGTCGCTTCAATATTGCGAAGTGGCGCCGCAACCCTGCGCCACTATTGCGTTTACGGCTGACGATAGCTGAGCAGGCCGCCCCCGGCGCGAGGCTCGTGGGCGCGGATTGCCGCCTCGTCGGGTTCTGTGCCCCACCCCGGCTCGTCGGGCACCACGAGCTGCCCGTCCTCGAAAATCGGCGGGTTGGTAAACAATTCCTCGTCCCACGGCAGGCGATCGATGTCCACTTCCATGATCCGCAGATTGGGAGTGGCGGCTGCAAAATGCGCGTTCATCATCGTGGCCAAGTGACCGTAGAAGTTGTGCGGCGCGATGTTGACCTCATGGGCATCGGCGGCGGCGCCAATCTTCATCGACTGCCACACCCCGTTCCACACTGCGTCGACGATCGCGACATCCATCGACTGCTCGCGGAAGTAAGGCAGGAATTCGCGTAACCCGAGCAGGGTCTCGCACGAGCTGATGGGATGGGGGCTCTGCCGGCGAATATAGGCGAGCGCCGCAGGGCTATAGCTGTCGATTTCGACCCAAAACATCTCGATGTCGGCGATCGCCCTCAGGATCTTCAGATAACCTTCGGTCTTGGCGTTGAAGTTCAGATCGAGCAGCAAGTCGACATTGGGGCCGGCGCCGTCGCGTATGGCTTCGAGGTGGGCGCGCAAGTTGCGCAAGACCGATTTGTCGACATTCAGTTCAGGCATGAACGGAACCCCGAACCCGGGGCGCCAGCCGCGCGGAGCGCCGCCCTCGTAAATGAAGATGTTCGTTTTCAGCGCGCTGAAACCCTTGTCGCGCACTTCGGCGCCGATCGCCTTTACGCCGTCAAGGCTGGTGATCGCGGGTTTGTAGAGGGTCGGATGATTTATCCGCCAAGTCGCGCAATGCGACCAATAAACCCGGATACGGTCTCTCACCTTGCCGCCGAGGAGGGCGTGGCACGGCACCCCGAGCGCCTTGGCCTTGGCGTCGAGCAACGCATTCTCGATGGCGCCGAGCCCTTCGGCGACAACGCCACCCGCGGCCGGCCGGGTGAAGCAATACAGCTCGGTATAGATCCGCTCGTGGTCGAACACCGGCTGTCCGACAACGCGCCCAGCGAGCCGCTCGATGACGCTGCTGACCCCGGGCGAGCCGAAGCCCTCGTCGAACTCGCTCCAGCCAACGACGCCCTCGTCGGTGGTGAGTTTCAGGAAATGATAATTTCGCCACCCGGCGTCGCAGCGAAGAATTTCGAGGCCCTTGACCTTCATTGGCGCTTCCTCCCGCATTGGCGTGCCCAGTTAAACATAGCCAACACTCGCCGACGCCGCATCTCCGCATCGCGATCGGAAGGGCTTGCCGGATGGGAAATAACTCCTGCAGCGATGCTTGACACGATTACGCGCGAAATGCAGTATTAGTCATGATAAAAGGCTTGAATTAACCAACATTACTGTGGGAGGGCGCCATGAAAAGAGCATTGCTCAGAACAGCGCTGGCGGCGTTCTTGCTGACCGGCGGCATTATGCCGGCCGGCGCCTGGGACCGCGGCGACACCGAGATCTTCGCGATTTTGCCGGACTTGCCGGGCGGGCCGGTGCCGAGCGAAGGGCTGACGGTCGGCCCGGACGGCACGGTTTATACGCCGTCCTTTGGCATCAACAGCCAGGGCGCGGTCCCTGGCCCGCCGCATTTGTTCTCCTTCAAACCGAGCGGCCAGCTGCTCTACGATGTTGCGCTGGCCAATCCGGAGGGCCCCCAGCCCAGCACCCTCCTGCTCGGACTGGTGTTTCAAAAATCTTCCCAGACATTGCTGATCTGCGACCTTTCCAACGGCATAGTCTGGCAGGCCAATCCGAAAACGGGCCAGGCAACCGTGTTCATGAACACCGGACAGGGTTCGAATTCCGGCCTCAACGCGCTGACCTTCGACAAGGCGGGCAATGTCTACGTGTCGGATTCGTTTTTGGGCGTCATCTGGAAGACCGGCCCCAACGGCGGGTCTCCCTCGATTTTTGTCGATTCTCAGACGCTGTCGCCGCAGGCCGCCACGGGGGTGATCCTGGTGCCGCCATTCGGCGCCAACGGCGTCGAGTTCAACAACGAATATACCGAGATGTACGTCGCGAACACCGCGTATCATTCGATCGTCGAGGTGCCGGTGACCTTGAACCACGACGGCTCGGTATCGGTCACACCCGGCGGCGCCGCTGCGGTTCTGACGACCGGCATCAACGCGCCCGACGGCATTGCGGTCGACAGCCACGACAATCTCTGGGTCGACGCCAATCAGCAGGACGAGATCGACGTCATCAACCCCAACGTCGTCACGTCGCAAGGCACGCTCGCAAAGGTCATCGCCAAGCGCGGCGACTTCCAGGGCATCAGCGAAGACGGCACAGTGCAGGGGCTGCTCTTCCCGGCGAGCCCGGCGTTCAGCCCTGACGGGCAATACATCTATACGTCGAACCTCGCTTTGTTCCTGCCCTTTGCGGGAGTTCCGGAGACGGCGATCAATTCGCCCTGGACGCTCGAGGTCGAGCATTACTCGATCGCCAAGATCCGCGCCGAAATCCCTCCGCTGACCGATCGGGACGAGAAATAGGCGAGCTGTCCGCTCACGGGCGCACCGCCGGGGTGTCCATCGGCATGCCGCGGGCGCGCTCCATCAGGTAGAGTTCGAGGGCGACTGTTTGCGGAGCGCCATAGTCGAAGGGCTCGGCGCGCACGCCGCTCATGCAGCCGCGCAGACGGCGCTGCAGCGAGCCGAGGCTCTGCCATTCGAGCCGATAGATCGGGTAGCCCGTCGGGTGTCCTTGCGGGATTACGCTACCGGCCAGGCGCTTGCCCCAGTTGTCGTCGTGGCACTGGCTGCAGGACAGGTTCAGCTGGCCTTCGCGCTGGTGGAACAGTTCTTTGCCCAGATCGAGAAACGGGCGCAACTCGGGGCTCGCGGTTACCGTGATCGGCAGACCACGCGACTGACGGGCGACGAACGCGGTCAGCGCGAGCAGGTCGGCGCTTTCCCAGGCGAGCGGCTCCGCCCTCTGATGATCCGTGCGGCAGCGGTTGATCCGCTGCTCGAGATCGAGCGGGCGGGCCAGAACGGCGTCGAACGCCGGATAACGGGCGGCCACTCCCTTCATGGCGGCCTCGGCATCGCCATGACAATCCTGACAGGACCTCTCGGCTGCGCCCGCTTTTCTGGCCCATAGGCTTTCGCCTTGTAAAACCCACAGCATGCCGGGGTTGGCCATCTCGTCGTCCTGCATCGCCCGGATTTCAGGGCTGGCGAAATCATAACCCGAGCGTCTCGCCTCGGGCGCTATCTCGGCTGAGACCGCCGTTGCGGCGGCCATCGCGAGCCACGCCGCGAGCAATGCCTTCATTCGACCGTGATTTGACGGATCTCGCTCTGAATCTGACCATCATCGTCGATCCAGCTGAAGACCAACTCGCCGCTCTCGGTCGCTACCGTCGAAAAGGCGATGAACGGGTTCGCGGAGATCGCCGGGAAGAGCTCGGCCCGGAACACCTCGTCGCTGTTGTAGGCGCAAGTAAAGCGGCTGATGATGTCGCGCGGGATCGCCGCGCCCTTGCTGTCGAGGCGATAGCCCGTCTCCATCGGATGTTGGATCAAGGTCTTGATCTCGATGATTTCGCCGCGCTTTGCGCGCGGCGGGAAGTTGATCAATACCCGCGCCATCGGTTCTTCACTGCTCGGTGCAGGCCGCCAAGGTCACGATGACATCGGCGCTGTCCGACCAGAAGCTGCCATCTGAGAGGCGGGCGATCGCAACGACCCGTTGCGAGTCGGCAAGGCGGATGCGCGTCGCGACGGATGCCTTGCCGGCGCGCGGGCCGAGATGGAACGCGGCGACGTAAGGCTGCGGATTTTTCTGGTTGAAGATGTGGATGCTCTCGACGTGGTCGGCCTCGGTCATCGGGCTCTCGACCGACACGGTCAGCGGCACGGTATTGCCGTTCTCGACAATCGACGGCAATTCGAGCTTGACCTTGCCGGGTGCGACCGGCGCCTCCCCGATCAGCTCGCGGATCGCCTCCGCCATGTTTTCTTCAGTCGCGCCAGCGGGGCGGGCCACTGAAAGGAGCCCGATCCCGGTCGCTATCAACAGAATCCGCCGGCGGGTTGGCCAAACATTGCCCTCTCCGCCCGCTTGCGGGGGGAGAGGGAGGGGACCCGTCGCGCACGCGACGGGGAGGGTGAGGTGGGTGGCGCCGCAGTTCCGAGCGGAGGCTCCCCCCACCTCACCCCGACCCTCTCCGCCCCCAAGGGCGGAGAGGGAGAATTGGCCGGAGATGCATTCCCTCATTCTGAGTCACGTCCATCAGTCGCGCAATGTCATCAGAAACGCCACCACATCCTCGATCTGCTCGGCGGTCAGGATAGGTTTGCCGCGCCAGGCTAGGCCGACCCGATTGAGCCCTTCCACCCGATAGTAGGCCGGCATGATCGTGTCAGGGTTGAGGCGCGTGGGGTCGACCAGACGCAGCCTCAGCTGGCCCTCGGACCAGCGCGAACCGGCCCGACCACAGATCCGGCGCGAGCGTCCCCTGGAATTTCTCTTCCGGAAACGGGCCGGTGTGACACAACAGACAAGCGCCGAGGTGGCGATCCATTACGATCGCCCGGCCCCGGACCGGGTCGCCGAATGCTCCGGTCAGCGAGGCTGGGATCGCGTCGCCGACGATCGTATAGGGGCGCAGCTCCCCTTGCGGGACGGCGCCGGTCGACGTCAGCAGCGCCGCGAAGCCCGCGGCGGCTGCATCAGCCAAAAGTCTCCGCCGTGATCGTGCGAAACCAGGCCTCCGCATAAGCAGCCTCTACGGCGCGAAAATCGGCGGGCGCATCGATCGGACTGACCCCGCCCGCCCCTTCGACATCGGCGAACTGCCCGCCTGCCGTATGGTAGACACCGGCGATCGAGATCCCGTAATCGGGCGCCACCAGGCTGTAGCAGGTGTTGATCAGCTTTGGCGGCGACGGGGTTTCGCCGTGCAGCAAGGTGGCGACAGCGAAGGCGCACACCTTCGCCTCGGCATTGGCGGCAAAGGCCGATTTCGGTATCGCGCCGGTGATCGCGGCATCGCCGATCACATGAATGTTCGGCTGCAGGCGAGACTCGAAGGTTATCGGGTTGATCGGGCACCAGCCGGTGCTGTCGGACACACCCGCAAGATGGGCAATCCCCGCCGCCCGCTGCGGCGGGATGACATTGGCGACGTCGGCCTTGTAGGTCGCGAAATCGGTCACCAGCGTGCGGGTCTTCGCATCGACCGAGATGACCTTCCCGCCGTTCGACAGCGACACCCACTCGATGAGATTGGGATAGAGCTGCTGCCAGGCGCTTTGGAACAGGCGCTGTTTCGAGAAATTGTCCTTAGCATCGAGTATGATCAGCTTCGATCGCGGTTTCGCCTTCTCAAGGTAATAGGCGATCAGGCTCGCTCGCTCATAAGGTCCCGGCGGGCAGCGGAACGGATTGGCCGGGGCCGAGATCACAACCGTCCCGCCATCGGCCATCGCTTCGAGTTGACGGCGCAGCAAAAGGGTCTGGTCGCCAGCGAGCCAGGCGTGCGGCATCACCGCGGCCGCAGCCTCGTCATAACCGGGCAGCGCATCCCAGCGGATTGCGATCCCCGGTGCTAGGACCAGCCGGTCGTAATCGAGCGCCGACCCGCCGCGGAGCAAGACACGCCGGGCCTGCGGGTCGACGGCCGTCGCCTGGTCCTGAGCAACGGCGATACCCGCGGCGCGAATCGCGTCGTAGCCGAAGCGCTGTGCCGCCATGTCGCGCAGACCGGCAATCACGGCGTTGCTGAACGGGCATGCCGTGAAGGTCGGGTTCGGCTCGACGAGCGTGACCTCGAATTGGGGATCGGCGCGGCGCAGCGCCCGCGCGCAGGTCGCGCCGCCGAAACCACCGCCGATGATGACGATGCGCGGTCTCGCTTGGCCCAGCGACAGCTTGGGCGAGAATGCGACCGCGGTCGCCGCGCCGGTCAGAAAGGCTCGTCTCGTTGTTCTGATCACCGTTGTTCCGCCACCCAGGCGGCGATCGCCCGGATCTCCTCGTCCGAAAACCCTTTCGCTATTCGGCCCATGACTGTCGACGGGCGCTCGCCCGAGCGGAAGGCCTGCATCGCGGCAACGATATCCGCCGGGTTTTGCCCCCGCAGCGGCGGCACCTTGGTCTCCGCCGAGGCGGTCGGGGGATGACAGCCCGAGCATGAAGACGCGCCGGGCGGCGGCTCCGCCGCGGCTGCGCTGGTCGCGGTTCCCAGTACCAGCAGCAGCACCCTCACCCGCCTCGCTACGCTCGGGGACCAAGCCCCCACCCTAACCCTCCCCCGCGCGCGGGGGAGGGAATGGGAGGGGGCCTGATGGGTGAGGAGAAAACCGCTCACACCCGCTTCAGGTCCTGGTCCTTCAGCGGCAGCGAGCGGATGCGCTTGCCGGTCGCCGCGAAAATCGCGTTGCACAATGCCGGGGCCAATGGCGGCACTCCAGATTTCGCCGCCGCCGCCCCAGAACCCGCCGCTCGGCACCAGCACGGTCTCGACTACCGGCATATCGGCAAGGCGCAGCATCTGGTAATCGTCGAAATTGCCTTGTTGCACGCGGCCGTTCTCGATCGTGATCGCGCCATAGAGCGCCGCGGTCAATCCATAGACGATTGCGCTTTCGGTCTGCGCCCGCAGGATCTCGGGGTTGACGACGTGGCCGGTGTCGACCGCGGCGACGACGCGGTGCACCCGCACCGCGCCCTTGTCGTCGACCGATGCCTCGGCGACCTGGGCGCACAGGCTGTTGTAAGCCTCGACGAGCGCGATGCCGCGGGAAATCCCCGGCGCAGCCGGGCTATCCCAGCCCGCCTTTTGCGCCGCCGCGTCGAGCACGGCGAGCCGCACCGGGTCTTTGCTCAGCAATTTGCGGCGGTATTGGTAGGGATCTTGCCCGGCGGCGTGCGCCATCTCGTCGATGAAAGATTCCCGGAAGAACCCGTTCTGCGAATGGTTGACCGAGCGCCAGAAGCCGACCGGGACGTGCGTCGTGCGCATTGCGTAGCCGACCTCGTAGTTCGGCACCTCGTAGGCCATTTCTTCGGTAAAGCCGTTGGCGAAGGACTGATCGACGCCGCCCGTCAGCCGCTGCGGGAAAAGATTGGCGAGGATTGACGGGCCGGTGACCCGCACCCGCCATGCGACGGGCATTCCCGACGCGTCGAGGCCAGCGGTGAACTTGGCCATCGCCGTCGGACGGTAGAAGTCGTGGCGGATGTCCTCCTCGCGCGTCCATAGGAGCTTGACCGGCTGCCCGGCCGCCTTGGCGACCAGCACCGCCTGATGGACATAATCCTGCACCGCGCCGCGCCGGCCGAAACCGCCGCCGAGCATCGTCTTGTGCACGACGACCTTCTCCGGCGGCACCTCGGCAGCAGCCGCCGCTGCGGCCAACGCCGCTTCGCCGCTCTGAGTGGATACCCAGATCTCGACCTTGTCAGGGGTGACGGAGGCCGTGCAGTTCTGCGGCTCCATCGTCGCATGGCTCAAAAACGGCGCCCCATATTCGGCCTCGACCCGCTTCGCGGCCGTGGCGAGCGCCGCATCGACATCGCCGTCCTTACGGACCACCGCCGCCTCCGGCGCGGTAAGCCCGCCGCGCAGGAACTCGGCGATGCTGGCGCTCGACACGGTACCGTTCTGTCCCTCGTCCCAGGTCACCGGCAGCGCGTCGATGGCCGTCTTTGCCTGCCACCAGCTGTCGGCAACCACAGCGACCGCGTTCGGCAGCCGCACTACCTGGCGCACGCCTTTCAGCCCGCGGATTTTCGACTCGTCGAAGGATTTGGGCGTGCCCCCAAACACCGGGCACTGAGCGATCGCGGCATAAACCATGTTCGGCACGCGGGCATCGATGCCGTAGAGCGGCTTCCCGGTCACCTTGTCGACCGTGTCGAGCCGCTTCTGCGGCGTTCCGAGCAGGGTCCAATCCTTCGGATCCTTGAGCTTCACCTCGGACGGGGGCGGCTGTTTCGCGGCGGCTTCGGCGACCTCGCCATATCGCAAGGTGCGGCCGCTCGGCTTGTGGGTGACGATGCTGTTTGCCGACTGGCACTCGGCCGCCGGAACACCCCATTGCGCCGCCGCAGCGGCGATCAGCATTTCACGCGCCGCCGCGCCTGCCTTGCGGAGATATTCCTGCGAGGTCCGCACCGACCGGCTGCCGCCGGTCGACATGTCGCCCCACGCGCGCTTGCGCCGCAGGTTTTCTTCGGGTGATGGAAACTCCGCGCGCACCTTGCTCCAATCGCATTGGAGCTCCTCGGCAACCAGCATCGGCAGCGCGGTGGTGATGCCCTGCCCCATTTCGGAGCGGGCGACGCGGATGATGACCGCGTCATCGGGCTGGATCACCACCCAGGCATTGACCTCGGCAGGGCCCGGCGCGGCCGCGGCCTCGCCGGTGCCGCCCGGCAGGTGAAAACCGAGCGCGAGCCCGCCGCCCGCGGCGGCTGCGGTCGTCAGGAAAAAGCGGCGGCTGATCTGCGGCATGTGTGTCATGGCGTGTCCCTCCCCGTCACGCCTGCGCCGCGGTGTGGATCGCCGCGCGGATGCGGGCGTAGGTGCCGCAGCGGCAGATGTTGGTGACCGCGGCGTCGATATCGGCGTCGGTGGGTTGCGGCTTGTCCTTGAGGAGAGCCGCCACGGCCATGATCATGCCGCTCTGGCAATAGCCGCATTGCGGCACATCGTGGGCGATCCAGGCCCTTTGCACGGGATGGAGGACACCGTTGGCCGGCAACCCCTCGATCGTCGTGATCTGGGTCCCTTCGGCCGCACTGACCGGCACCGAGCAGGACCGGGTCGCAACGCCGTCGATATGGACCGTGCAGGCCCCGCACTGGGCGATCCCACACCCGAATTTGGTGCCGGTCAGGCCCAAGGTGTCGCGCAGCACCCAAAGCAACGGGGTGTCGGGATCGACATCGACCTCTAGCGGCTGTCCGTTGATGATGAGTCGGGGCATCTGGCTACTCCTTGATCGGCTCGGGGCACGTGGCCGAGAGCTTACCGGTGCTAATCCTAAGCCCGTTGTTCATGCCGCCCAACTCTCATTTCGGGTCGGGTGAGCCGCAGGGGATTGTGCGAGCCCTTGCTCTGTCTTAGGGGGCGGCGCACGACGGCGTTCCTGAGGCGCCGGACTTCGGCCGCCGCGTCATTGTGCTGTGTCCCAGCGTTCTCTTCGTATCCTCCGCGTCCTTTGCGGTGGAGCGTTGTTCTTATTCCGGGAGAAATTCGCGGACTTTGGCGAGGAGCTGGCGCGGGCTGAAGGGTTTGGCGATGTAGCCGTCGCAACCGGCTTCCCGCGTCTTGGCCTCGTCGCCGGAGAGGGCGTAAGAGGTCACCGCGACGATCGGCACGCGGGCCAGTTCGGGGATCGCCCGGATGCGCCGCGTCGCCTCGTAGCCGTCGATGATCGGGAGCTGAATGTCCATCAGAATCAGGTCGGGACGATGGCTCTCTGCCATAGCCACCCCTTCGGCGCCGTCCACCGCTTCGATCAATTCGTAATCGAAGCTGGTCAACAGGTCGCGGATGATCTGGCGGTTGTCCTCGGTATCCTCGATCACCAGAACGCGCTTGGCCATCACGCCGCCTCCTCCAGCACCTCATCGACGTGGACGGGTAGAACGACCCGGAAGGTCGAGCCTTGGCCCAATACCGAGTCGACCGAAATTGTCCCGCCCTGCATCTCGACCATGCGCTTCGAGATCGCCAGGCCCAAACCGGTGCCCCCCTTCTTGCGCGTGTTGGAATTGTCGATCTGCTGGAATTCGCCGAAGATCCGATCCTGATCAGCGTCGGCGATGCCTGGCCCGGTATCGCGCACGGTCAGCACGAACTGGCCCTTGTCCGTCTCAGCGCGGATCTCGACTTCGCCCGCGTCGGTGAATTTGATCGCATTGCCGACGAGGTTCAGCAATACCTGCGAAACGCGGCGGGCATCGCCATGCGCCATCGGCATGTTCATCCTGCAATGCAGCAGTGAATTTCAGCCCCTTCGCAGTGGCGAGCGGCTCGGTCGCGGTGACAACGGACTTGACCACCTCGGGCAGATTGTAGTCCTCCAGTGTCAGGGTCAACTGACCGGCCTCGATCTTTGCCAAGTCCAACACGTCATTGATCAAGGCCAAGAGGTGCTTGCCGTTGTTCTGGACGCGCTCGAGCACCCCCTTTGGCCGGGCCGGCAGCTGGCCGTAGATGCCGTCGACGAGCAGTTCGGCATAGCCGAGGATCGCGTTCAATGGGGTCCTCAGCTCGTGGCTCATATTGGCGAGGAACTGCGATTTGTGCTGGCTGGCGAGCGCCAATTGCTCGCTCTTGTCGGCAATCTCGCGGAAGAGGCGCGCGTTCTGGATCGCCAGCACCGACTGGCTTGCGAGAGTCTCCATCACCCGGACAGTCTCCGGCGGGAATTCACCCGCCTCTTGCCGCATCAGGATGATCGCCCCGAGGATGCGCTCAGCGCCGACCAGCGGTACGATCAGCGCCGAGTGAAAGCCGGCGGCGAGGGTGACGTCGCGCAGCGGGTAGCTCGCCCGCTGCGCGAGATCGGCGAGCTGAATCGGCACGCGGCGCGCCACCGCCTCGCCCATCGCGCTCTCGGTCTCGGCGACATGCAGCTCGCGAACCGAATGCGCCAGCGCCTCGTCCCACCCCACCGCCTCGACCAGCCGGAACGCACGCTCAACCCGGCTGTAGCGGAACACCGCCCCGGCGTTCGCCCAGGTCACGCCGAGCGAGGCGTTGAGAATCGTCGACAGCACCGTTCGCAGATCGAGCGTCGAGCTGACCGCCTGCGCGACCTCATTCAACATCTTCAGCTCGGCAACCGAGCTCCCGAGCTCGGTTGTACGGGCACGCAATTCATTGAACAGCCGCGCATTCTCGATCGCGATCACCGCCTGGTCGGCAAAGGTCCGGACCAATTCGATCTGCTTGCCGGAAAAGGGCTCGACCCTTTGGCGCGCCAGCACGATGACGCCGACCGGCACCCCCTCGCGCAACAGGGGCACCCCGAGCATCGTAGGCGTCTTGGCGACGCGGATGAATTCGCCCCAGCTGTATTCCGGATCCGACCTCGCGTCCGGAATGTGGACGACATTGGCGGTCAATGCAGTGCGGCCCGCGACCGTGCCGCGGCCTGGCGAGATCGGGTTGGCTTCGACGAGAGCTTTGGTTTCGGGCGAAAAGCCGACCGATGCCGCGACGCGATAAAGCTCGCCCTCGCGGCGGAAGATAAACGCCATCTCGGCTTCGCACAGCCGCGACGCGGTTCCCGCCAGCGTCTCCAGCACCGGTTGCAGGTCGAAAGTCGATTGGCTGATGACCTTGAGCACGTCGCTCGTCGCGGTCTGGTATTCGAGCGACTCCTGAAGATCGTCGGTGCGCTCGCGCAACTCGCCGAGCAGCCGTGCATTCTCGATCGCGATCACCGCCTGGTCGGCAAAGGTCGTCACCAGCTCGATCTGCTTCTCGTTGAACGGCTCGACGTGAGAACGGGCCAGGGTAATGACGCCGATCAGCGCATCCTCGCGGATCAGCGGCACTCCGAGCATCGTGCGCTGGCGGCCGAGCTGGACCGCCTCGGCCCTGGTGTACTCGGGGTCGGCTGCCGCGTCCTCGATGTGCACCGCGCGCCGCTCGAGCACGGTTCGGCCGGCCAATGTACCGCGGCCCGGCACGATCGGATTGCGCACCTGGAAATCCCTATATTCCGCCGGGATCCCGAACGAGGCGACCACTCGACAGAGACCGTCGTGCAGCCGGAAGATGAACCCGGAGTTGGCGCGGCAAATGCGCGCCGCCGTCTCGACCAGCGTATCGAGCACCGGCCCGAGTTCGGCGCCAGAGCGGCTGATGACCTTGAGCACATCGCTGCTCGCAGTCTGATATTCGAGCGACTCCTGCAGATCGTGGGTGCGCTGCCGCAGCTCGGTAATGAGCCGCGCGTTCTCCATTGCGATCACCGCCTGCGCCGCGAAATTCTGCAGCAGCGCGATCTGCTTGTCGGTGAACGGGCGCACCTCAGTGCGGCCCGCGACGATCATTCCGAGGAGCTCGTCCCCCTTCCGCAGCGGCACGGACAGCAGCGTGCGGGCGCCGCCGAGTACGGCTGCCCGCGCCCCTGGGTCCTCCAACTGCGCCATATCGGGGATGTGGACGAAATGCTCGCCCGCCAGCAGCGGCCGGCTTGCCGCCGCCTGCGACCCACGAACGCCCTGTCGCAGCCGATCGGCGAACGGTCCGGACATGCCGCGCATCGCGACCGCACGGAAATACTCGCCATCAAAGAGGAACATGGTGCCGCGCGGCGCCTCGCACAGGCTGTGCGCCTTCTCCAGGATCGCGTCGAACACCGGCGCAAGGTCGCCGGGCGAGGAATTGATGACCTGCAATACTTCGGCGGTCGCGGTCTGTTGCGCCAAGGCCTCGCGCGTCTCGGTGATCAGCCGCGCGTTCTCCATCGCGATCACCGCCTGCGCGGCGAAATTCTGCAACAGCGCGATCTCT
Organism: uncultured Alphaproteobacteria bacterium; assembly: GCA_963736715.1. GTDB lineage: Bacteria > Pseudomonadota > Alphaproteobacteria > ATCC43930 > CGMCC-115725 > AP-15. The sequence goes on from CAVTQA010000042.1 coordinate 30,258, forward strand.
TTTTCGCTGAATGGCCGCACCTCAAGGCGGGCCGCGGAGATCAGGCCTAGGAATGCGCCGTCTTTGCGCAGCGGCACAAACAGCACCGTGCGGATGCCCGCAAGCTCGGCCGCGCTGCGAAAAACCGGGTGGTCGATTTCAGCGCAATCGGCTATGTGGGCGAAGGGCTTACCCTCGATCAGGGCCTGGCTCGCCGGTGAGTCGGCAGCACGATACCCCTGCCGCAGAATATCAGCGAATTTGTCCGACACGGCGTTCGTCGCGACGGCATGCAACTTCTCGCCGTCGTAGAGCTGCAGGCTCCCATGAGCGGCACCGCAAAGGGTGTGCGCCTTTTCCAGCATCGCATCGAACACCGGCGCGAGGTCGCCGGGCGAGCTGTTGATGACCCCGAGCACTTCGGCCGTCGCGGTCTGCTGCTCCAGCGCCTCGCGCGTCTCGGTGATCAGCCGCGCATTCTCCATCGCGATCACCGCCTGCGCGGCGAAATTCTGCAGACCAGCGCGATCTGCTTGTCGGTGAACGGCCGCACTTCTTGGCGTCCAAGCGTAGATCGTGCCGAGGAGTCAGCTCGTCCTTGCGCAAGCGGCACAACCAAGCCCGTGCGCGCACCCCCAAGTTCCACAAGGCTAGCGCTTCGGCGCTCGTGAACGTCCGATGATCCGATAGCGGCGCATCGCCCATCAGTTGGAATGGCTCGCCTTCCAAGCAGTCGCCCGAGGCTGCGTCCCGGCGATGCGGCGGAGCCCGATCCGCCTGCCGCGACTTTCAGAGAATGCGTCGAACTCCGGCGGTGAAACCAACGTTAGCGACCAAAGGGATACAATTCGCTTCGCCGTCGATAGATCGATAGGCCCAAAGGCAGCATCGCACAGCCGCGTGGCCTTTTCGAGAATCGCGTCGAAGACCGGGCTGCAGATCGCCGGGCGAGCGAATTGATGACCTGCAACACCTCGGCGGTCGCGGTCTGCTGCTCGAGCGCCTCGCGCGTCTCGGTCAACAGCCGCGCATTCTCCATCGCGATCACCGCCTGGGCGGCGAAATTCTCGACGAGGGCGATCTGTTTCTCGGAGAACGGCCGACTTCCTGCGCGTACGGCACGATCGCCCGAGCAGGGCTTCATCCTTGCGCAGCGCCACGTCAAAGCGAGCGTGCCGAATGCCGCCGAGCTTGACGCAACGCCGGCTCGCGGCGCCACGCGGATCTGCCGATCTCGGCAAGATCGGCGCAGTGGCACACGCGCTCGCCGCTCGAGCGCGCTCGGCACGGCATGCGGATCGGCAGCGTACCTGCGCCCGGCTGTCTCGCACGCAATGCCGCGAGCAAGCCGCGCATCGCGACGCCGTCGAAACTAACGGCGCCGTCCTAGCGCTGCAGGCTCCGCAGGCGGCGCCGCACAGCGCATGGCCTTGTCGACATCGCCTCGAACACTGGGGCGAGGTCGCCGGCGAGGAGTTGATGACCCGCAAGACCTCGGCGGTCGCGGTCTGCTGCTCCAGTGCCTCGCGCGTCTCGGTGATCAGCCGCGCGTTCTCCATCGCGATCACCGCCTGCGCCGCGAAATTCTGCAGCAGCGCGATCTGCTTGTCGGAGAATGGCCGGACTTCCTGGCGATAAATAACGAGATGCACCGAGCAGCTGCTCGTCCTTTCGCAGCGGGACGGCAACAACGTGCGGCGCACCGCCGAGTTCGACAAAGGCGCGGCGGACTAGGCGCCGAGCGATAGACTTCTCCGCGGCAGCGATGTCGTCGAATTGGACGACGTCTCCCCGTCGAGCAGTCGGCCGAGCTGCGCTGTGCCGGCGCCGGAACCGTGGTGCACGTGACGTCAGAAAATCTGCAAAGGGCGGCGGTACACCGTGCAGCGCCACTGCGCGGAAAAATGCGCCGTCATCGTCAGTAAACGTGCCACAGGATCTGCCCAAAGCGGCCTCGCACAGACGCATCGCCTTGTCGAGCATCGCGTCGAACACCGGGGCGAGGTCGCCAGGCGAGCTATTGATGACCTGCAATACCTCGGCGGTCGCGGTCTGCTGGTCGAGCGCCTCTTTCAGTTCGGCGGTGCGGTCCTCGACCTTTTTTTCGAGGTCGGCGTAGGATTTCTGGAGGTCCGCGGCCATGCGGTTGAAGTCGCCGGCGAGGTCTTCGAGCTCGTCGCCGGTTTGGATGTCGATGTGGCGGTCGAGTTCGCCGGCGCCGATCCGCGCGGCGCCCGCCTGCAATTGGCGGATCGGCACGGTCATGCGGCGGGCGAGAAGCAGCGCAGCCAATGTCGCCAGGACAAGGGCGAGGGCGAGCAGCGCGGCGGTGCGCAATGCCGAGCCGTAGAGCGGCGCCAGGGCTTCGCTCAGCGGCAATTCGACAAAGACGGTCCAGCCGAGCGGCGCGATTGCGGCGTGCGCGGTCAAGACCGAGATTGCCGTTGATGCCCTTCGGCGACCATGACCGCCTGGTCGATCGGTTGCCCCCACCCTGACCCTCCCCCGCCTGCGGGGGAGGGAAGGGAGGGGGCCTCGGCCAGTGCCGATGCGACCTGCGGCAGATTGGCGAGGTCGGTATTGCGCAACACGAGGCTGATGTCGGGGTGGGCGATCAGCCGGCCGTCGCGGTCGACGACATAGGCGTAGCCCCCCTGGCCGATCTTCAGCCCGGTGATTACATCCCAGATCAGCTTCAGATTGACCTCGGCGACCGTGACGCCGGCATTGCGTCCGGCGCGGGCCAGCGCCACGGTCATATACGGCTCGGATTCCTTGCGGAAATAGACCGGGCTGAACCAAAGGCGGTTCTTCTTCGCTTCGATGAAGCTCGGCGACTGGGAATAATCCTTCTCGCTGCCGACCACGTCCATCGCCAGGCGGGAAACCTTGAGCTGCTCCTTGCCGGCGTCGTCGAGCTGGATCAGCTCGGTGATCGCCGGCACCTGGCGCAACAGGCGCACATAATCGAAACGGCGCTGCTCGAGCGGACTGGCGGCCCATTGCGGCGCGGTGGTCCAGCCGAGCTGGCGCTCGATCTCGTCGACGAACTGCTCGATGCGGCGCGCCGCCGACCCGGCCTTCTCCTGCTGAATGCGGAACAGCGCCGCCTTGTTCTCCTCGTAGCTGAACCAGAAATCGAGCGCGCTGTTGAGCAGCAGCACCAGGCTGACCAGCCCGACGATCAGCAGCACATATTTGCGGAAGAGCCGCCCGCGCGGCCTCGCCGTCGCCCCGCCTCCCGTGCTTTCCTGGTCGGATGATCGGCGCCGCCCTCCCAGCGAGCCAAGCGGAAGCCAGCCCATCCGCGAAGAGCTGCGTGCCGCGTCAGTCATGGGTCACCGCGTGGGCATGAGCTAACGGCATCGGGCGACAATCAGGTCCAATTTTGCGACGATCATACCGCATATGTAACGCGATTGACATGTGCCCGCGGCTCAACCGCCCGAGACGCCGCGTGCTAACCTCATTCTATGCCGCTGAGCTTGATGACCTGAAGCGGCTCAATTAGTGGGAAACTGACCACAGCTAGTGAGAAACTGACCACAGCCGATTTCAACGTCATTCCCGCGAAAGCGGGAAATCCATCTGCATCAACGGTTTATCAATTCCGGCTCTCCGCTTCGCTACGGCCGGAATGACGAATTCGGGGTCACCGGCCTTTTTTCAGCATCCTGCTAGAGGCCAGACCCGCTGACCCAAAATCTTGTGCGGCGGCCCAAATTACGACGGCACGCGTAAGTGACCAATTATGGACCGCCTCATTGTGGGCGGCCCTCCGGCGGCACGCCTTGGCGCTCTGCCAGCCGGACCAGGATCGCCAGCATCCGGCTCATACGCTCTTCCTGTATCGAGAACCGCTGCTCGAAATTGGCGAACCGGGTTTCGAGTGCGCTGAACCTCGCCTCTAGGCTAGTAAAGCGGATTTTGAGATCGGCGACCTCGAGTTTTAGGTCGTGTACCTGATCGGTCAGGCTAGCGACACGCGCTCCGAGTAGTTCGAGGCTAATCTTCTCTTCGCTCATCATCACCCTTCGCGTGTTTTCATGCCCGTAATATACGTGAAAACCTAGCTTGTTACCCCCGAGTTTATCGTAAACGCTGGAATATCGGGATTGATCGATGGCGCACGGTGAACCTTCATTCAATCACCTCGTCGGCGCGGGCGAGGATCGATTGTGGCACAGTCAGGCCGAGCGCCTTGGCGGTCTTGAGATTGACGACCAGCTCGAATGTGGTCGGTTGCTGGACGGGCAGATCGGCGGGCTTGGCGCCCTTCAGGATCCTTCCGGCGTAAATGCCGGCCTGGCGAAGGACGGCTGCGTCGTCAATTCCATAGCTGATCAGACCGCCTGCCGCGACGAACGCGCGGTGCGCATAGACCGCCGGAACGGCATGACGCGATGCCAACGCCACGAGTTGCCCGCGCCGGCTTGATAAGAACGAATCGGCGTCGACGACGAGCGCGCCGGCTTGCATTTGGGCGAGGGAGGCGAAGGCGGCGTCGATCTCGCCTCCGGCGCCGGCCTTCAGGACAGCGAGCTTTACCCCCTTCGCACGCGCTGCTTCCTGCACGTCTCGGATCACGGGCTCGGCAGTCGCATTGTTCGGGTTTACCAGCAGGGCGATCATGCCGGCCCGGGGAACCGCCTCGGAAATCAGCTCGAGCAGCTTGGGCATCAGCTGGGCGGCGATGTTGCTGAAGCCCGTGAGATTGCCGCCGGGCCGGGCGAGACTGGCAACCAAGCCGCTTCCGACCGGGTCGCTGACGGCGGTGAAGACTATCGGGATCGCCGAGGTTGCGCTTTTCGCCGCCAGTGCCGGAGGCGTGCCGCCGGCTGTTACGATCACGTCGACCTTGCGGCTGACGAGGTCGGCCGCCAACGCGGGCAACCGATCATAATCGCTCTCGGCCCAACGGTATTCGAACGCCAGGTTTTGGCCATCGACGTAGCCGATTTCGCTCAGTCCCTGGGCGACCGGGCCGCTGCCCAAAGGGTTCGGTCCGCGCGAAAAGCTGCTGAGCAAGCCGACCACCGGCATCGCCCTCTGCTGCGCGCGAGCGGCACCGGGCCAAGAGATTACGACGCTGCCGAGAAGGACCAAGAGGTCCCGCCGCTTCATTCGATCACCTCGTCGGCGCGGGCCAGGATGGTTTGGGGGATCGTCAGACCCAACGCCGCCGCGGTTTTGAGGTTGACGACCAGCTCGAAGTTTGTCGGCGCCTGAACCGGCAGGTCGGCCGTTTTGGCGCCCTCGAAAATGCGGCTGACATACGCCGCGGCGCTGCGAAACAAATCCTCGGCAACGATGCCGTAGCTCAAAAGACCGCCGATCTTGGTGAAAAAACGATACGGATAGAGCGCGGGCAAGCGGTGGCGGGCCGCCAGTGCGACGATCAGGTTGCGGTGGTTGATCGCGAAAGCGTCGGGCAGGACGACAAAGGCGCCGCCCGGCTGAGTTGCAAGAGCCGTCATTGCGTTTTCGATATCGGCTTTGCTGTTGACCGGAACGGCGCTCGTCTGCACGGCCAATACGGGCCCCGCAGCCTCGAAAGGCTGCAGGAAATAGGCGGCAAACGGAGCAGTCGCAGGATTGTAGAGCATCGCCACGCGCCGGATCGCGGGCGAGGTCTCCTTGACGAGCTCCACCCATTTGCCGCCCAGAGACGGTTCGATGTTGATATCGGTAAAGCCGGTGACATTGCCGCCGGGGCGCGACAGCTGTTTGGCGAAGCCGCTGCCGAGCGGATCGGAAACTACTGCGAACACGATCGGGATCTTACGCGTCTCCTTGAGGAGAGCGGCCACAGCGGGGGTGGTGACCGCAAAAATCACGTCGGGCCGCCGTTTCACCAACTGGTTGGCCAAGCTTTGCAGCCGACCGGGATCGTCTGCGGCCCAACCATAGTCGATCTCGAGATCGCGGCCCTCTCGCCACCCCGCCTCATCGAGGCCCTTGCGAAATGCCTCGATCCAGCGGCGTGCCAAGCCATCGCCTTCGCCGAACGTCGTCAGAACGCCGATCCGCCGCATCCGGTCCGCCGACTGCGCGCCGGCCGACCTCGGCGACAATACCGCACCGGCAAAGAACGCTAGGACACTCCTCCGCCTCATTCGATGACCTCGTCGGCACGGGCGAGGATCGATTGCGGGATCGTCAGCTCCAGCTGCTTGGCGGTCTTGAGATTGACGATGAGATCGAATTTGCGCGGCGGCTCGACCGGCAGGTCGGCCGGTTTTGCCCCTTTGAGGATCTTGTCGACAAAGCCTGCGGCGCGGCGGAACAGGTCGCCGTAATCGGCGCCGTACGACATCAATCCCCCACCGACCGGGAAGACGCGGAAGGAATAGATCGCGGGCAGACGGGATTCCGCGGCGAGCGCGATGAGCTGGGCGCGCTTGGCGGGACCCAGAGGGCCGGAAGCTACGTACACGGCCTCGCAGCGCTCGCCGCGCAACCGCGCGAAGGCGAGTTCGAGGGCTGTGCCGGTCGTCGCCTCGAGCATCAATGGCTCGATCTTCATCCGCGCGGCATCGCTGCGGATGTCCTGCAGCTTTTGCTCGAGGCCGGGATCCTTCCTGACGATTACCGCCACCCGGCGCAGCCCGGGGACGAGCTCCTGCAACAGCTCCAACCGCGTTGCGATCACCTCGGATGAAGACAAAGACAAGCCCGTGACGTTGCCGCGGGGCTGCGCCAGGCTCGCGACTACGCCGAGCGCAACCGGATCGTCGACGCCGACCAGAACGATCGGGATCGTCAAGCTCGCCCGCGTTGCGGCGAGCGTGGCCGGCGTCCCGCCGGTGACCAAAAGGGCGACGCCGGAGCCGATCAGCTCCTTGACGATGCCGGGCAACTGCTCGGCGCGCTCCTCGGCCCAGCGATCGAGAACCACGATGTTGCTGCCGTCCTTCCAGCCGAGCGCGGCGAGACCTTCGCGAAATGCGTCGAGCAGGCCGTCGCTCTCCTGCCGTGACCCCACCTGAACAAAGCCGATGCGCGCAGCCGGGGTCTCCGCCGCGGCCGGGTTCCGGGTTACCGCCGTGCCGGCGGCGAGCAGCAGCAAATCGCGCCGCCTCATTCGATGACCTCCCGCGTCCCGCGCACCGGCATGATCGCGTCACGGAACGGACTCAATCCCCCCGCGTCTCACACGATAAATCGTTAGCGCTGCGTTCGACGCTTATGGAGATTGACCCAGACCCCTGCAGGATAGCACGACCGGCGCCGCCTCACCTCCATACTTCGGCGGGTCTGGACTAGGTGAAGGTGTGCGCACCAACGACGGAGAGTTCGCCGCGCTCATCGCCAGCCGGCAGACCTTCTCCGAGCGAGCCAGCGACCTGGCCACCGCCGCCGCAAGACGGTCCTGCTCTCGTCAAGAAAGATATACGGGAAAGATACGGTGAGCGCCGATTTCGAGCATTAGGAAAGGTCGGCGAAGAATGTTCATGGTTGGCTATACGTGGAGAGGATCGGTTTTACGGATCATCAGCGCGTGGAAGGTGGGTGAGGATGGCAAAGGCGATATGAGGAAATACTCTCGATGAACTGAGGGAGATGCATGAGCGGGGCGAAACCGAAAATCGCCCCGACGCTCCTCTGTTTGAGCACTGACCGAGAAAATTGCTGCTATTCGGCGGGGCGATCCAGCTGGCGGGCGAGGTCAAGGCGAGCGGCGGCGGGTGCGCTCGGATTGGATGGCGGTCGAGCGCGAGCGCGGCATCTCGGTCTCCTCGGCGCTGATGAGGCTTCGAGCATAAGGGGCTCGCCTTTAACCTGCTCGACACGCCGGGCGACCAGGATTTCAGCCCACTGGGATTTCAGCGAGGACACCTACCGCACCCTGACCGCGGTACCCCCACCCTTCCCTCCCCCGCTCGCGGGGGAGGGTCAGGGAGGGGCCACTCGACGCCGCCCCCACTGGCGCCAAGGGGGTTGACGAGCAGACCCGCAAGCTCTTCGAGGTCTGCCGATTGCGCGACGTGCCGGTCATCACCTTTGTCAACAAGCTCGACCGCGAGGCGCCGCGACCCGTTCACCTGTTGGCGGAGATCGAGCAGTCGCTGGCGCTCGACGTGACCCCGGCCTCCTGGCCGATCGGCACGGGACGCGACTTTTTCGGCACCTATGATTTGTTCACCGATGCGCTGTTATTGTTCGAGCGCGGCGTCCACGACCGGGTCACCGAGCCGGTGCGCTGCACCGGTCTCGACGACCCGAAACTGCCGCGGCTAATGCCGAATGCCGCACTACGCCAAATTGCGCGAGGAGGTCGAGACGGCGAGGGGGCTGTGCCCGCCGTTCGACGAAGAGGCCTATTGCGAAGGCCATCTGACGCCGGTTTATTTCGGCAGTGCGTTGAATAATTTCGGGGTGCGCGAAATTATTGCGCGGGGTGGCCGAGCTCGCGCCGCCGCCGCGCCCGCAACCGGCCGATCCCTGCCCGATCTCGCCCGAGGAGCCCAAGGTCGCCGGTTTCGTCTTCAAGGTGCAGGCCAATATCGACCCGCCGCACCGCGACCGCATCGCCTTTGTGCGGATCGCGTCCGGCCGTTTCCAGCGCGGCATGGCAGAGCTGAGGATGGGCAACCTCCATCTATTTCCAAAATGACCTGCCAAGTAACTCTGACGTAACAAACTAAATCTGGTCTTTTATCCGTAACACTCGCGCTCTATTACAATTAATTACATAATAACACGTTACGCACATCAAAGATTTACAGCAGCCCTGTAGGCTCTCTCCACCAAACGCCATATTGCGTCGGCCGAGGAGCCATAAAGGTGTCAGAATTTCACCAACTCATCGAACACCAGATCCCGCGATTGCGGCGCTATGCGCGGGCGCTCACTCGCAACCGCGAACGGGCGGACGATCTGGTGCAGGACACGCTCGGCCGCGCGCTGACCAAGGAAAAATTTTGGCAACCCGGCACCAATCTTAGAGCCTGGCTGTTTGCGATCATGCATAATCAAAATGTCAATAACGTTCGACGAGATAGCCGAGTATCCGAGGTGGTCGACATAGAGCGGATATCGGAGACGATGCGCGCCACGACAGATCCCGCCGCATCGCGCAAGATGTTTGAGCTCGAACGCGCACTAGCCCAGCTTCCTCTGGAGCAGAAGCAAGTGATCCTCCTCGTGGGCTTGGAAGGCATGTCCTATGAGGATGCGGCAGGAATTTTAAGCGTTCCGGTGGGCACGGTGCGCTCGCGCCTGTCCCGTGGGCGCGATGCTCTTCGCGAACTTTTGGATATGGAGGGACGGCATAGTTCGGCGGCTGTGCCGCGGGCGGCTTGATGCTCGTCGCTGCAGCGCTGGCCCAGGGGATTTGTCCGCCAACCTTCGGCGCGAGCGTGCGGGGTAGCTACAAGAGAACATCTGTCTTGGCTTTTCTGCATCTGTCTCATGTGATCTATCAATGGCGACAATAGCCAAACTCAAACTGCTCGCGACCCGAAAAGCAGCTGATCGTCGCTTGGCCGATGCGCCGATCGTTGCAGCGGCTGCTGACGAAGACGATCTGCCCATACCGTCGGATATCAAGACGGTATTTCTGGGCGGCCTGTTTCTTCTGGCGATGCTTGCCGCCTGTTATGTCGCATCCGAGATCGTCTTGCCGATCGTGCTCGCGTTCGTGCTCAGCCTTGTGCTGCAGCCGGCGATGCGGGTGTTCGAGCGGGTTTATCTGCCGCGTGGGATTGCGGCCATACTCGTCATCATCTTGTTATTTGGCACCCTCGGCGGGTTGGGGGCGGCGCTCTCGGGACCGGCGGCGAGCTGGGCGCAGAAGCTGCCCACTGGGATTCCCAAATTGGAGGAGCGCCTCAGCTTTCTCAGCCGGCCGATTGCAGCCTTACAGAAATTTGCCGATCAGGCCCAGGGCTTAACGCAAGGGGGCGAGCCTAAAGCCGTCCCTGTGGCGGTGCAGGGCTCGGGACTCTCGGACCGGCTGCTAAGCGGCACCCGCTCTCTCGCCAGCGGATTGCTCGAAACGGTGCTTGTGCTGTTTTTTTTGCTCGTCAGCGGTGACACTTTCCTGAGGCGGCTCGTCGAGATCCTGCCGCGGTTCAGGAACAAGCGACAGGCGGTCGACATCTCCCAACAGATCGAGAGCGATGTGGCGGCCTACCTGTTCACGATTACGATCATGAATTTGGCCGTGGGCGTGGCGACCGGCACGGTCATGGCGCTCTGCGGAGTGGGCGACCCCCTGCTGTGGGGCACGGTCGCTTTCCTGCTCAACTATATTCCCATCCTCGGACCGATGACCGGCGTCGTGGTCTTCCTGCTCGTCGGCCTTTTGTCCATCAACTCGCTATGGACGGCATTTCTGCCGGCGGGGCTATACCTGCTCATTCACCTGATCGAAGGCGAGACAGTGACGCCAATGCTGCTTGCCCGGCGCTTTACGATCAACCCGGTGCTGGTCGTCCTCTCCTTGGTGTTCTGGTATTGGATGTGGGGCGTGCCCGGCGCCATCCTCTCGACGCCAATGCTCGCCATCACCAAGATTATTAGCGACCGCATCCGCCCCTTGATGGCGTTCGGTCATTTTATGGAAGGGTGAAGGCGATCGCGATGGAGGCCCCTCCGCTCGAGAGACGTCTGGCGGCGATCCTCGCCGCGGATGTCGAGGGCTACAGCCGCCTGATGCACGGCGACGAAGACGCGACGATGGCGACGTTGTCCGCCCGCCGCGCCGTTGTCGACGAACTCATTGCCCGACATCGAGGTCGGATCGCGAACACTGCCGGGGATAGCGTGCTCGCCGAATTTGCCAGCGTTCTCGACGCGGTTCGCTGCGCGATCGAGATCCAAACGGCCCTTCAAAGGGCAAACGAAGGCGAGCCGGAAGGGCGGCGGATGCGCTTCCGGATCGGTGTCAATGTCGGCGATGTTATGGTCAAGGACGACGATATTTTTGGCGACGGGGTCAACGTCGCCGCTAGGCTCGAGGGGCTGGTCAAGGGCGGCGAGATCTGCGTTTCGCGGGGCGTGCACGATCACCTGCGTCATCGCGGCGGCATGGTCTTTGACGATTTGGGCGAGCAGCTGGTCAAGAACATCGCGCACCCGATCCGGGCGTTTCGGCTCCGCGTCGGCGAGGCTGCGTCCGAGCAGGATGTCCCAGCCCCCGAGGAAACGGCCGAGGCATCCGAGTTGCCTGCCGCTCCGGCGGCGGCCTCCGAACTGTCCGCCGACAACGAAGTCGCCCTCGAGCTTGCGCTTTGGGACAGCGTGAAGGACGGCAGCCCTGCCGAGCTTGAAATCTTATCTCGAGCAGTATCCGGAGGGCACTTTCGCCTCGCTCGCCCGAACACGGCTGGATGCAGCCGCGCTCTCAGCTACGGGCCCCCAAGCGCCGACGCCCGCGGATGCCGCCGCGGAAGCTCTCGATCTCGCTTTCTGGGATTCCGTAAAGGACAGCGATCGGCGCGAGGAACTCGAGGCCTACCTCGAGCAACACCCGAATGGCCACTTCGCCGGACTTGCCCGGGCGCGCCTTTCCTCAGCGGATTTGGCTTAGCGCGCGGCCTGGCCCTATGAAGTACCTTGCGGACATTGATGCCGGCCGCAACCCGGGTCTGCAATTGCGCCATCCCCGCATGGGTAGGTCGGTTTGATTGACTGACTACGCCTCCCCATAATATATGGCCCTTTAAACGCAATAAACCTCGGGGGATGGATGCCGCAGATCCAGTCAAACAGCCCACACCTACTCGCGGGGTTGGGTCAGGCGGGTTCGGCGGAAGCTGGCGAACATTGCCCTGGGATGGTGCCGCAACCAAGACGCGGCCGAGCGGCTTCCCCGATCAGGGCCAGAGACCTCTTGGTGACCGAGCTGCTCGCCACGCGGCCGCCCAAGCCGGCGAATGTCGCGGCGGAAGCCGCAGCCTTCTACGAGCTCGCCACCCTTATGCTCGGCAGTCCGGAGCGAGCCATCCAGCGCTTCATGGAGCTGGCGCTCGAGCTGTGCGATGCTGGATCGGCAGGCCTGAGTGTTCTGGCCAAGGCAGAAGACGGCAGCGAAATTTTTCGCTGGGATGCCCTGGCGGGGCAATTCGCTTCCCACGTCGGCGGGACCACTCCCCGGGATTTCAGCCCTTGCGGCCTGTGCCTCGACCAGGCGGCCCCCGTCCTTGTCTCGCGCCCGGCGCGCCTGTTTACCTATTTCGAACAAGTCGAGCCCCCCATCATCGAAGGCCTCATCGTCCCGCTTTATGACGCGGGCGGCATCCCGTTGGCGACGATCTGGGTTGTTGCGCACGACGATCAGCATAAGTTCGACATCGAGCATGTGCGGGTCATGACCCAATTGGCCGCGCAACTCGTCCTCGCGCTGAAAATTCTCAAGCAGAAAAGCGCTGGGCTCGCAGCGGAGCTGGACAAAGCCAAGGGTCTCAGTCAGTCAAAGACACGGCTTCTAGCCTCGGTGGGACATGATCTTCGGCAACCGCTGACCGTGATCATGGGTGTCCTCGAGATGATCGCAGCTCGCCAGGGCGACCCCGAGTGGAAGCTGCTCGCGCACGCAAAGGCAGCAACGGCTCGCTTGGCGCGTGCCTTCGATCTGATGATGGAGGTCGGCCGGCTGGACCTCAATCATATACAACCGAGCGCGCGCGCCTATCGCCTTGGCAAGCTGTTTGATGAGCTTTGCAACCAGCATAAAGGAGAAGCGGAGCGCAAAGGGATCGCCTTCCGAGTGGCTGCCGGTAATTTGACCGTTTTATCGGATCCTGAGCTGCTGGGTCCGATCCTGCACAACTTGGTCGACAACGCGATCAAATACACCGACCGAGGGGGTGTCCTCGTGGGCTGCCGCCGCCGCCGTGATCATGTGTTGATCCAGGTGTGCGACACTGGCCGAGGCATTCCCTCCGATATGCTAAGCATCATCTTTGACGAGTACCGGCAGGTCGCGCCGCTCACCAGCGTGGGCACCGGCCTAGGCCTGTTCATCGCAAAACAGACCGCCGACTTGTTGGGCCATGCGCTAACGGTGCGATCGGCCCTAGGCCGCGGCACCTGCTTCAGCATCGCCGTCCCCCTATCGAGCGACGCCGGTCAAGACCTATCCAAGCTCGGGGCTCCCGGGTGAGATGCGTAGGATGTAGGAGGAGGAGCGCGCCACTTAGGGAATGCGCTCCGCGTACCGGCTCCTACCAACAGATTGGGGCGCAATATTTCAACAACGAATACGAAGATGCGTTGATTGGAGCCATGCCCGACCGCGGAGGTCGTGTAAACGCATGTGCCAGCACGACGCGACAGTGGTGCCGATCAGAAAAGCAGAACGGCGCAAGGCCGGATCTCAACAGTCCGCGCTGCAGGAGCCTGAGCACCTGTTTTTCCGGGGCAGGGAGGCGCGTATTTCGCGATAATGGGTGATTTGGGATCGCGCGGAACGCACGATGCACAAAGATTGTTTCATACGTGCGAACCACCAACGTCGCGCGATGAGCCAGATCGCGGCCATTACCGTAAAGGTCGTCACCGAAGCTCCAGTATTGGGCCAAGGCGATACCGACGCCAGGCCAAAGCCAGACCCCAGAGCAAGGATGATCAGCGACAATGCGGCGGCTGCGAACGCTCCGCCTATGCATACCCATGAAGTTTTCTTTCGCGACACTGCCCACGGCTTTTTAGCGTGGGCTGTTGCCGTGGTTATCGGTGCTGCGGTTCTCGCATCCGGAGTGTCATCCCTGTTGAGCGGCGGGGCTCACGCGGCGGGGACCGTTGCCTCGGGAGCCGCCGACGGCGCAAGCCGGGGGGCGGTTCAGGAAAATCCATTTGCCTATTACGTCGACAGCTTGTTCCGCTCCGATCACCCGAATGCAAATGCCACCGATCAGGACGTACGTGCCGAGGCTGCGCGCATTCTTGCAGCGGGGATCAGAAACGGCGACGTTCCAGCCGGCGACAAGACCTATCTTGCTCAACTCGTAGCCGCGCGCACCGGTATTTCACAAGCCGATGCCGAGAAGCGGGTCGATGACGTGATTGCAAAGGCGAAGGCCGCCGAGACGAAAGCTCGCCAGATCGCAGACGCAACCCGCAAAGCGGGTGCTTATCTGTCGATCTTCACCGCCGTATCGATGTTGATCGGGGCATTTATCGCAGCGGCAGCAGCCGCGCTTGGCGGTCGGCATCGGGACGAGGACTGGCGCGCTGTTGCGGGCCCGCTCGGATACCGATGAAATGCCCGCTGCGTGCCATCCGAATGGGCATCCGCCGACTTGAGTCCAACGACTACTGAGAAAGGGAGCGTGTCATGGAATTGATCCTCATAATTATTCTGCTGATCATCCTTTTCGGTGGCGGGTTCGGATATTATCGCGGTGGCTATCACACCCGCGGCGGCCCTTACAGTATCGGGGGAATACTCGGAGTTATCCTTATCGTTGTCCTGATCGTATGGTTGCTGCGGGGAGCCGGGTACGTAGGCGGTTTCTGAACCTCGACAGACCGACAGTGCTCCTCGCCGCCCCTCGAGGAGCAGACCCGCCCTCTACGCCCCGGATTTGCGCACCACGATCGCTTGTCTGACGAAACATCCCCATCTAGAGAATACCATTGATTACACAAGATGCTCGGAGTGGAGATGGCGGAAAGGAACGTGCTCACGGTTCGGGTCTCGGCTGAGCTGCAGGAGCGTCTCGATGCGATCGCCGATGTTATCGACCGGCCGAGATCATGGGTGATCAACCGAGCGCTCGAAGCGTTCGTAGAATCCGAAGCTTGGCAAATTGAGGAAATAAAACGCGGACTTGCCGAAGCTGATGCGGGTGAGTTCGCGAGCGAGGCAGAAGTCGGGGCGATTTTCGAGAAGTGGCGCCGCGTAGATCCCGATGCACATTAGATGGTTGCGCACCGCGCTGCGCAACCTCGATCATCATGCGAACTACATGCCGAAAATGACCCGATCGCCGCCCGGGATACCCTGCAGCGCATTCGAGCTGCGGTCGATCAGCTCGCGGACTACCCGAGTATGAGACGTACCGGCAGGGTTCCTCTAACGCGCGAGCTGATCGTCGGCGGCACACCGTGGATCATCGTCTATCGCGTCCGCGCCGACGTGGTCGAGATAATCCGCGTGCTGCACGGCGCGCAATCATGGCCGCCGCAGCGGTGATTTCGGCAGCGGAATGGCTTCGCGCGGCGGCGGGTGCGCTCGGATTGGATGGCGGTCGAGCGCGAGCGCGGCATCTCGGTCTCCTCGGCGGTGATGAGCTTCGAGCATGGGGGCTCGCCTTCAACCTGCTCGACACGCCGGGCCACCAGGATTTCAGCCCACTGGGGTTTCAGCGAGGACACCTATCGCACCCTGACCGCGGTCCCCGACATCCCTCCCCCGCTCGCGGGGGAGGGTTAGGGATGGTGCTCGACGCCGCCCCAATGGCGCCGAGGGGGATCGAGGAGCAGACCCGCAAGCTCTTCGAGGTCTGCCGATTGCGCGACGTGCCAATCTCACCTTTGCCGCCTGCCACTTGACGTGTGTACACAAAGGTGTATTTCATAAGCATGGCGAGATTCAGCGGACATATTGGTTGGTCGAGTACTTCCGATAGAAACCGAAAATGGATTTTGAATGGGATGAAGCAAAGAGGCTCAACAACATCGAAGAACGAGGGGTAGATTTCAGGGATGCAGCCTTGATTTTTGGCGGCACTGTTATCGCAAAGGAAGACACGCGGGAGGATTATGGCGAGCAAAGATTTCGTGCTCTGGGTCGGGTTGATGATGAGTATTACTGTCGTTGCCTATACATGGCGAGGTCCAGTCTTGCGCATCATTAGTGCGTGGAAGGTAGATGAAGATGGCAAAAAGCGATACGAAGAAATACTCTCTCGATGAACTGAGGGAAATGCGCGAGCGCGGCGAAACCGAAACCCGGGCCGATGCTCCCGAACTGAAGCTAGACGCAGATTTCTGGCAGGGGGCTCGCGTCGTGATGCCACCCGGCAAATCGTCCATTCACCTGCGCGTCGATACCGATGTGCTGGAGTGGTTCAAGGCGCAAGGGCGCGGCCATCTGAGCCGCATGAACGCCGTTTTGCGATCGTTCATGGAAGCGCAGAAGTAGCATCAGGCACGCTGACACGGATTATCCAGAGCGTCAAAACGCAGGCGAGGACAGGACCGTACCGATTCGATCATCTCGCATCCGGACGCCGGCAAGACCACGTTGACCGAGAAATTGCTGCTGTTTGGCGGGGCGCTCCAATTGGCGGGCGAGGTCAAGGCGCGCGGCGAGCGGCGGCGGGTGCGCTCGGATTGGATGGCGGTCGAGCGCGAGCGCGGCATCTCGGTCTCCTCGGCGGTGATGAGCTTCGAGCACGAGGGGCTCGCCTTCAACCTGCTCGGACCGACAAGCAGTAACTCGTAGAGGAGACGCGTGCCTAATGCCAGCTCGGCTCGCGCGCGATCAATCTCAATGTCCTTTAGACCGAATTTTGTTGGACGCGCGTCCATCGAATCGTGCTCTCCCCAGATTTGCTGCTTCTTAAAAGCGAGAGAGCTTCGGTCTTGGGGACGATTAGGAGGCCAATGGCATATTTCGCTGGAGCACGGTCCACACCAATGTTAGTTTGCTTCCTTAGCTAAACGCCAATCTGCGGCCCGCGGAGGTCTTAAAAGAAGTCTCCGACCGGTGGGCCGTAGGACCAGACGGAAGAGCAGCAGTTACTGGCCCGAAATTTGTGCGGAGCGAATGCCGGGGGCCATCCGAAGCGATGCATAAAGGGATTCGACAACGGGGCGACAGGACGGCAATGGATAACAGTGGCGTTTCTATAACAACCAGCGGGTTTATGTTGCTAGAGTCCTTGCCAAAATCCAGTTGATCCTTACATCGGCAAATATATGCAAGGAGGTTAGTCGTGTCTAGGAGACCCCACGATGGCTGGTTTGTAGGGACGAGATGCTTTTCATTTGTCTGGGGTGTGTGGATATGTTTTTTCCCGATATGGGCTGGATGCTCTACATGGCCGGCACACGCACAGTCGGACGCGCCGGCCCTCTTTTCTCCTCTACCGAACAACGCGATCCGCGACGAAACGCCGGCACAGGCACAAAAGTTGAATCAGATTAGAAGCAGGCCGACAACGGAAGATATTGTTTCTCTACTTCGCTTGAATTTGTCTGCTCTTCAAGGTCAGAGAGCATCATTATCTTTACCAAATGCCTCGGCCTTGACATTTTCACGGCAGCGTTTTGATTCAATTAATAGGCAAAATTTTACTTGGTCGGGATCGCTGCCAGGTGTCAAGGGTGATGCGACAATTGTGGTCCACAACGGTAATGCCACGGGCACGGTAAGGAGTGACGAGAACCTGTATAGGATAGAGCCGGTCGGGAATGGTGTGCATGCCCTGGTAAAAGTGAACGAAGGAAGGTTCCCGCCTGAGCACCCCCCGAGCTTTCAGGAGCGCGAAAAGCGGGGCGACGTTGGACCGATTTTGCCGAACTCTGACAGGGCGGATCGAAAGATTGGTCCTACGCAGATAAGTGTTTTAGTTGCATACACCCCTAAAGCAGCCAACGCTGTTTCCGACATCCTTGCTACCATTACATTGGCCGTAGCTGAAGCAAATACGTCCTACAGAAACAGTGGAGTAAATATTAACTTAAAACTAGCGGGCACGATGAGCATAGACCAATATGATGAAGACGGAAAAACTCTGGAAAATATCTTAGCAGATTTTGTACAAAACGATGCAGTAAAAATTAAAAGAAAGAACGTATTAGCAGATTTGGTAGCAGTCATAATCAATAACTCAGACGCGTGCGGGCTTGCCGATGCCATAATGGCGACGGCTCCAACTGCGTTTGCGATTATCTATTATGATTGCGCTACCGGCTACTACTCGTTTGCGCACGAGCTTGGTCATTTGATGGGTGCTCGACATGACGAGCAAGATGACCCTCTAGATCAGCCTTACGCTTATGGTCATGGTTTCAGGCATGATGCCTCGCCGAGCTGGCGAACGATCATGGCATATGATTGCCCGGCCGGGAGTGGATGCCCAAGGCTTCAGTTTTGGTCCAATCCGAGGACGAGTAAAGATCAGACGCCAATGGGAACAGTTGACAGGAACGATAACGCTCGGGCACTAAACCAGACTGCCACCACAGTAGCTCGGTTCCACACACAGTTACCTTAGACTTTCGTCCTGTCGGGTTCTTTCGAGCCCATTTGGCCTACACGCCGACGCGCGATCGGTCATTTAGAGACTGCCGGCATCCGGGCGCCGTCCATCAGTCCTATTGCGCGACAGCCGGGATAGTCGATGGAATCTTGGGGCCACTGGCGGCCGCAGCGTGCGCCGCCGGAATTGAATTGTGCACAAGAATGATAAAGTCATCAAAGCAAGCTTGGGACGTAATGTAGATCGGGGTACCGTTATGGCTCCCCACTTGGGTCAGCGGATAGCGTGGGTTTGCCGGGTGCCAGGAGCCATCTCTGAACCAAAATAGCCAGGGATTATAGAGTGCTGTGCTCTCCTTCTCGCTTTGATATTGTTGACACGCGCGACTTTCTCCTTCGATAAGAAGTTTGGCTGCTTGTTCACTAGTCGGTACAGGTGACTGAAATGGTGGAACCCATTGAGGAGGAGGAGCCGTTTCCTTTTTATTGAAAAGATCTAGCCGTTGCGTAGCTTTGTTTAATCTATCGGCCGTTGTCGTTTGAGCTGGGACTTGGGGCGGAGCGATGATGATAAATGAGTAAACTGCCCGTAGATTTTGAAGGTCTCCTGCATCAACGACGGGCGTTAACGTCCATGAAGAGGTCCACGAAAACACGCCTAATGAGGCGGACAGAGACTTCACAAAGTGAGCGGCCCAGGAAAGTGTTGGAGTTAGACTTGTGCTAGCCTGAGCTGAGCCCTGACTCATCACAACCTGAGAGGGCACCATTTCAGGATCATCGATTGCTCTTCCAATGTTATAAACCACCTGAGTTTCGCGTACATCCGCAATGGTGGCTATTAGCTCCTCAGCATTTTGGGTAGCCTGAAAAGGAGCACATCCAGCCGACAATAGGACAATTATTAGGACTGTCGATTTCACAAAACGCATGTCCCGGAAGTTAGCTTCCATATCCACGGCCCGCTCAGCTCTCGTTAACGCCCTACTTGTGGTAGAATAGCGATGGCCAAGTTAGCCGTCAATCGCGATTTTCGCCGAATTTAAAGTGGTTTTCTAACTGCCCGACGATCCCACCGTAACAGCCAAAGCGGATTGATGAGCACCCTGACCGACGAGATTGCCCGCCGGCGCACCTTTGCGATCATTTCGCATCCGGACGCCGGCAAGACCACCTTGACCGAGAAATTGCTGCTGTTTGGCGGGACGATCCAATTGGCGGGCGAAGTGAAGGCGCGCGGCGAGCCGGCGGCGGGTGCGCTCGGATTGGATGGCGGTCGAGCGCGAGCGCGGCATCTCGGTCTCCTCGGCGGTGATGAGCTTCGAGCACGAGGGGCTCGCCTTCAACCTCCTCGACACGCCGGGCCACCAGATTTCAGCCCACTGGGATTTCAGCGAGGGCACCTATCGGTTCCGGCTGAGCGCTGATCAACCATGCGGTTGCCATAATCGCATGGTACTTCCGCGCAATCGGCGCCCACGATCGGGCGGGCGGTTCGCTTTGGAGGGAGTTGGCGATACCTGATCTCAACCTGATAAAACAGGCAAAACAGGTGGGGCGGCTAAGGTGATACCTGCTCGATCCCAAGGTTGCCTACTTTACCGCGGCGACGGGAATAGCCCCGTATTTTTCCTGCAAAAACAGGAGGTGAGCCGGGTCGTAGGGGAAGGCGTTGGCAAAGAGGCCGGCTGCCATCATATCCACCGCTCGTGTAGGCGCGGGGGTGCGCTCGCCGGAAGAGGCCGCACCCCCGGGAATAATTGAAACGGATTGATGAGTAATCTTAGCGACGAGATTTTGCGCCGGCGGACCTTTGCGATCATTTCGCATCCGGACGCCGGCAAGACCACCTTGACCGAGAAATTGCTGCTGTTTGGCGGGGCGATCCAATTGGCGGGCGAGGTCAAGGCGCGGGGCGAGCGGCGGCGGGTGCGCTCGGATTGGATGGCGGTCGAGCGCGAGCGCGGCATCTCGGTCTCCTCGGCGGTGATGAGCTTCGAGCATGAGGGGCTCGCCTTCAACCTGCTCGACACGCCGGGCCACCAGGATTTCAGCGAGGACACCTACCGCACCCTGACCGCGGTCGACAGCGCGGTGATGGTGCTCGACGCCGCCAAGGGCATCGAGGAGCAGACCCGCAAGCTCTTCGAGGTCTGCCGATTGCGCGACGTGCCGATCATCACTTTTGTCAACAAGCTCGACCGCGAGGCCCGCGACCCGTTCGACCTGCTGGACGAGATCGAGCAGTCGCTGGCGCTCGACGTGACCCCGGCCTCCTGGCCGATCGGCATGGGGCGCGACTTTCTCGGCACCTATGACCTCTTCGCCGATGCGCTCCTGTTGTTCGAGCGCGGCGTCCACGACCGGGTCACCGAGCCGGTCCGCTGCAGCGGCCTCGACGACCCGAAACTGCCGCGGCTGTTGCCGAAAGACGCGCTCGCCAAATTGCGCGAGGAGGTCGAGATGGCGAAGGGGCTGTGCCCGCCGTTCGACCCGCAGGCCTATCGCGAGGGCCATCTGACGCCGGTCTATTTCGGCAGTGCGCTCAACAATTTCGGGGTGCGCGAATTGTTGGCCGGGGTCGGCGAATTGGCCCCGGCGCCGCGCCCGCAGCCGGCCGACCCTCGGCCGATCTCGCCCGAGGAGCCCAAGGTCGCCGGTTTCGTCTTCAAGGTGCAGGCCAATATCGACCCGCAGCACCGCGACCGCATCGCCTTTGTGCGGATCGCGTCCGGCCGCTTCCAGCGCGGCATGAAATTGAAGAACATCCGCACCGGCCGCGTCATGTCGGTGCAGGCCCCGGTGTTTTTCCTCGCGCGCGAGCGCAACCTCGCCGAGGAGGCCTGGCCCGGCGACATCATCGGCATCCCCAACCACGGGAGCCTCAGGATCGGCGACACCCTGACCGAGGGCGAGGCGGTCCGCATCACCGGCATCCCGAATTTCGCGCCGGAGATATTGCAGCGGGTCAAGGTCGAGGACCCGATGAAGTCGAAGCACCTGAAGCACGCGCTCGAGCAACTGGCCGAGGAGGGGGTGACCCGCGTCTTCAAGCCGCTGAATGGCGGCGACTGGATCGTCGGCGTCGTCGGCGCGTTGCAGCTCGATGTGCTGACCGCGCGGCTCGCCGCCGAATACGACCTGCCGACCCGCCTCGACGGCGCGCCCTTTCAGGCGGCGCGCTGGCTCGAAGCCGACGAGCGGACCGAGCTCGAACGCTTCCGCATCAAGAACCCTTCGGCCAGCGCCGAGGACCATGACGGCGTGCCCGTGTTCCTCGCCCGCAACGCCTGGGATCTGCGCACGACGATCGAGGAATGGCCGAAGATCCGCTTCAGGGAAACGCGCGAACAGAATTGAGGGCGGTGGACCCTAAAATTGCCGTAATGGCAGGCTATCCATTCCACGTCAGACGGGCCGATCTACTTAGAGTTTGCGTGCTGAACATGTTGATATGGAATATAATTTGTCGTTATTTCGCTGTTTTCTCGCTGATACCTGGCTGTTATTCGACCACTGCCGTTGCGACAACGCGAGAGTTGCCGCGGCTCCAACCGGCTTGCTGGCTGTTTTTCCGCTGCATTTATCAGCGAGATCAGCGCCGTGCGATCAGGTCCGGGAACAGAGGATGACCCTCAATGCCGCCATTCATTGGGGGGTTGGATCGCATCGCCGAGCGGGAACGGCGTGGGGGTCGGGAGGGGTGCGGGTTCGGGCCTCTCGGCGGCTTCGGTCCTGCGGGCCTGGGCGGCGCGCTTCAGACGGTAATAGGAGCGGATGGTCAACGGGATAGAGCTGACATAGACGATTCCGACGACGGTCAAGGTCAGCCAAGGCTCGGTGGTGAGGAACGCCGTAGCGACGCCAAAGCCGAGCAGGGTCGGGATCACCAAATGGTGCGGTATGCGGATCCGCTTCAGCGATACGGTCGGGACCTTGCTGATCATCAAGAGCGCGATGCCGGTCACCGTGACGGCGCTCAGATAAGGCGAGCGGAACAGCCAGTCGCCCCATTCGAAGCTGAGGAACATCGGCACCATGACGAGCCCCGCTCCGGCCGGCGCCGGCGCGCCGGTGAAGAACGGCGCTGCGTATGACGGCACTTCGCCGTGGGTCTCGGTGTTGAACCGCGCCAGGCGGAGCGCGCAGCACACCGCAAAGAGCAGCGCGATCGCCCAGCCGAGACCGTGCAGTTCCGACAATGTCCACAGGTACAAAACTGCGGCCGGAGCCACGCCGAAGCTGACGAAATCCGACAGGCTGTCGAGTTCCGCGCCAAAGCTGGAGGTCGCCTTGAGGAGGCGGGCCATGCGCCCGTCGAGCCCGTCGAAGATGCCGGCGGCGATGATGGCAAAGACAGCCATCTGGAAATTCCCGCCCATCGCAAAGCGCATCGCCGTCATCCCGGCGCACAGCGCGAGCAATGTCAGCACGTTCGGGACCATGCGGTTGACCGACAGGCCGGACAGCCGCCGCATCCGCACCCGTGACCGCCGGGTTCTTGCCGAACGCATCCTCAAGGTTCTCCTCCCATCGTCAGATCGCGGCTTCATTGGGCTATCCGCCTCATTGGGCTATTCCTCGGCGCGGCGGCTCCTCGGCGAGCCGATCCGCCAGGACGGTTTCGCCGCCGACCATGCGCTGACCCGCCACGACCATCGGGACATAAGGCGGCGGGCAATAAATGTCGACCCGCGAGCCGAAGCGGATGATGCCCACGCGCTGCCCGCTTGCAACCTGCTGCCCGTCATAGAGATTGCAGACGATGCGCCGCGCGACGAGCCCGGCGACCAGCACAAAGGCAATATCGGGTCCGTCCGGCGGCGCGATGCGAATCGCCAGGCGCTCGTTGTCCAGGCTCGCCTTGTCGAGGCTGGCATTGACGAAGCGGCCCTTGGTGTAGCGCAGCGCCGCCACTCTGCCGCCGACCGGGGCCCGGGTGACGTGCACGTCAAAGATGTTGAGGAAAATGCCGATCCGGACGAACGCCGCATCGCCCATCGCCAGCTCGGGAGGTGGAGTTGCCGCGCCAATCGCCACGACGATCCCATCGGCAGGGCTGATCAGCAGACCCGGCCGCGTCGGGGTCACGCGCCACGGATCGCGGAAGAAATAGACCATCCATAATGTCACGACCGCCGCGGCCCAACCGGCTGGGGCCCACAACAGGAAAAGCAGCACCGTTGCGAGCACCCCTGCGGCGACGAATTTGAACCCGTCCGGGTGAAGCGGAGCGAAGACGCGGCGCAGCACGAAGCCGGTCAGCTTCCTTCACGGCGCCAGGCCGCGAGCAGCCCGCCGACGATCAGCAGCAGCGCCGCAATGCCGGGCAGAAGCGGCGTTTCGCTGAACCCGGTCACCGTGTAGTCGCCGTTGGCGCGAAATCCCATCCAGTTCCGCCCGGCCGCCGCTCGATCTGGAGATACCCGGCGGACGTCAGGGATCGCACCGGTACCCACCCAGAACACCCCGCCTCCCGATGCCGCCGCTATCGGGCCCAGTTTTTCGGGAGTGGTGCGGACATCGGCGAACTCGATCGGGTTGAGCGGCCCCGCCGCTGCCAATGCCGTGCGGGTCCCATCGGTCACGCGGTAGAGCCCCATCTCGCTGATCGGGAGCCTGCCGGAGCTTCGGCCGCCGCTCTCCGGCGTCAAGGCGAGGCTGCGGCTGGAGCCGTCGGGCGCTGCGACGGTGACCGGCCGGTCGTCTGGTTCGAGCGATTGCCTTGTAACCACGAGGCTGTCGCCTTCGACCATCGCGCGCAGGTCGTTCTCTTCGAGATCGGGTTCCTTCATCAGCCAATAGGCGAGGCGCCGCAGCAACTCCGCCTGCGGTCCGCCGCCTTCGAAACCGCGCGCCCAGAACCACATCTGGTCGGACAGCAATTGCGCCACCCGGCCCTGCCCGACGCGGTCGAGCACCAGCAACGGCTCGCCATGATCGCCGCTCATCACGGTAACGCCGCGCTGCACATGCGAATCGACCTGGCGGAACCAACGTCCCCAGGACGGCTGACCGCCTGGCGGGCCGGCTCCCGGCAGGTCGTCGGTCACCGGATGACGGCGGCCGAGATCGGTCAGCTGCGGCTTATACCCCTCTTCGTACACATCGCCGGTCGGCTCGGTCGGCAAGATCGAACCGAGCGGGCTGCGGAAAAGGCTCATCGGGGTGCCGAAGCTCGGGCCGGCCGCTTCGAGAAAGGCCCCGCCCTTGCGGACATAGCGTGCGACGTTTTCGAGATAGGCCTGCGGGATGACCCCCCGCCGGCTGTACCGGTCGAAGATGATCAGGTCGAATTCGTCAAGCTTGACGTCGAACAATTCGCGGATCGGAAAGGCGATCAGCGACAACTCGCGGATCGGTGTGCCGTCCTGCTTTTCCGGCGGCCGCAGGATCGTGAAATGGACAAGATCGACCGAGGGGTCGGATTTGAGGATGTTGCGCCAGACGCGCTCGCCGGCATGCGGCTCGCCCGAGACGAGCAGCACCCGCAAGCGGTCGCGCACGCCATTGACCACGACGACGGCACGATTGTTCTCGAGCGTCAGCTCACGCGGGCCAGGCTCGACCGCGAGCTCCAGAATATTCGGCCCGCCGTGATCGATCGGCAGGGTCAGCGGGACATCGCGGCCGACCGGCACCGTCGCCTGCCGCGGCGGCCCGCCGTCCTTGCGCCACGTCACGACCGCCTGGCCCTGTGCGCCCTCCTGCTTCCCAGGGGAGCTCTCCGGCAGGTCCTCGACCCGGACCTTCAGCTGCAATTCCTTGCCGACTAGGCCAAAGCTCGGGGCTTGCGCGACGACCAGCCGTCGGTCGCCTTCGTCGGGCAGGCCCGAGAGCAGAACGTGGAGCGGCGCGCCGATGGTCTCGGCGGCCGCCTTGGCGTCGCCGGCGGGGACATCGTGCACTTGCCCGTCGGTGATCATGACGACCCCCGCGAGGCGCTGTCGCGGCACATCGGACATCGCCCGGGTGAGGGCGGTGAACAGGCGCGTCCCGTCATCGCCGGCACCGGGCTGCGGCTTTCCCGCCCGGATGACGCGGACATCGAGGTTGCGTTCGCGCCCGAGGCGATCGGTGAGCGCCGCCAGCGCTTCTTCGGTCGCATGCTGGCGATCGCCGATCCGCTGGCTCGGCAATTCGTCAACGATGATGATTGCGGTATCGCGCTGCGGGTCGCGCTTTTCTTCGACCACCGATGGGTTGACAAGGGCGGCGAGCAGGATCGCGACGGCGATCATGCGCCACACTACGCCCCGCGCGCCGCGCACAACCCCGAAGGCGAGGAGGAGCAAGCCCGCGGCGCCGAGCGCGCCGATCGCGTACCACGGCAGAAGCGGCGCGGCAGCGAGGGAAAACGCATTGCCGGTCATTGACCCAGGCGCTCCAGGATGGCCGGCACGTGAACCTGGTCCGATTTGTAATTGCCGGTCAGCACATACATGACAAGGTTGATACCAAAGCGCATTGCCATTTCGCGCTGCGGCTCACCGCCGGGAACTACGGCGAAAGCCGGGCGGCCCTGCGCATCGATTGCCCAGGCCCCCGCCCAATCGTTGGCGCCGACAATGACGCTGGAGACACCGTCATTGACTCGGTCCTCGACCGGCTCGACCCACAATGTCCCGACATTCCAGCGTCCTGGAAATTCGTGCATCAGGTAGAAGGACTTGGTCAGCACATGATCGGGCGGGATCGGCACCAGCGGCGGCATCTTGATCCCGGCCACCAGTCGGCGAAGCCGTTGCGCCGAAGAGGCTGCGCCGCCTACCGGCCCGGGGGTCTGGTCATTGGCGTCCCGCGTATCGAATAGAATCGTGCCACCGGTTTCTAGATACCGGTTGATCCGCTCGACGGCCGCTGCCGAGGGCGCCGACTGGGTGGACACCACCGGCCAGTAGAGCAGCGGGAAGAAGATCAGCTCGTCCTTCTCGATGTCCAACGCGAGCGGCTCAGCAGTGTCCACCGCGGTGCGCCGGTTCAATGTCGCCGTCAGACCGACGAGACCGGCTCGGCTGACCGCATCGGCCTCCGGATTTCCAGTGCGGACGTAAGCTAGGCGAAGCTCGGAAGTCGCCTGCACCACGAAGACGTCGTCGGCTCGGGCCGCGGAAGCGGTGCCGAGCAGCGCCGAGAGGAAGATCGCGGCGAGCCGTGCCGAACGCCGTCGCAGCAGCCCGCGCAATCCATAGGCGATCAGAAGATCGGCAAGAGCGATCAGCAGCGCCGCTGTCAGCAGCGGCGGGCGCAGATCGACCTCATGGCCGGTCGCGAAGTTCTCGCTCAGGGTTTCCGGCGGCAACCCCTCGATCGGCTTCAGTTCTGGGATCCCAGCCGAAAGATTGAGCGCGCGTCGGGCATCGGCGGTGCCGTAAAACCCTGGCGGATGCCGCGGCGATGCTGCTGCGGTCGCGATCTCGGTGGCCGGGATCGGGCGCGCCGTAGGCGGCGCCCGCTGCAGCCGGCCAAACCCGTCGAGGGTCTCGATCGGTGGCAGAGCCTCCTCGCCAGCTTCCGTCACCCCCTGGCTCATCGCCTCGATCCGCCGCAGCATCTCGACAAAAAGGCCCGACAAAGCGAGGTTCGACCAGTCGGCGTTCGCCGTCGTGTGGACGAGAACGATCCAGCCTCGCCCGCGCCTCTCCGCCGTAACGAGCGGTGTGCCGTCGACCAGCCGCGCCCAGGTCTTGCCGGCGAGATCCAGATCCGGCTCGGCCAGGACCTGGCGCGACACCGTAACATCGGGCGGGACGGCGAGCCCCGCGAATGGGCTGTCGGCCGCAAACGGGGCGAGCTTTGCCGGCTGCTCCCAGGACAGCGCGCCGCCGATCGTGCGCCCGCCGCCATGGCGCAGCCGCACCGGCAACAGCTGATCGCCCTGCTCGGCGAGATGCGGCCCGGCGAAACGCAGCAATAGCCCGCCGGCCTCGATCCATTTGCCGACAGCCGCCTCTTCTGCCGGCGAATCCGGTCCGGTATCCGCAAAGACCAGCACCGCGAGCTCGCGCTTGAGAAGATCGGTAGCGCTGCCCCGACGCAGTTCAGTGAACGGGCCGAGCGCCCGCTCGAGATAATAGTTTTCTCCGAGCAGCGGCTGTCCTTTTGTGTTCGGCGCGGCGACAATCCCGACCGGGCGCCGCCGCCATCTCTCGTCGATCAGCAGCACCGACCCGGCGGCTTGATCGCCTTCGATCTCGATCCGGGTCATGCGGTTGCGCAGCTCGCTGGGCATCGCCAAACGAAGCTCGGCACCCTTTGCCCCCGGCTCGATCGTCGCCGCCTGCCGCGCGAGCAAGCGGCCATCCTCGCCGCTCGCCCGCACCTGAAATACACGCGGCGCGGGCGCCCGCAAGGAACGCAACACGACCCCCACATCGTTCGCCTCGGTATTCCCGGCGGCGAGCATAAGTGGGACCTGGGCGGGCGACGCCGTCAGATAGCGCAAGCTCCCCCGTTTGACCAGGTACAGTGCCAGCGCCTCGTTCCCCCCATCATCCGCGACGCCGTCGCTGAGCCAGAC
Source organism: uncultured Alphaproteobacteria bacterium (assembly GCA_963736715.1). Classification (GTDB taxonomy): domain Bacteria; phylum Pseudomonadota; class Alphaproteobacteria; order ATCC43930; family CGMCC-115725; genus AP-15. Next base: position 57,917 of record CAVTQA010000042.1, read on the forward strand.
AGCGGAACTCGCCTCGGGCAGGGAGAGTGCTTCGAGGCGACTCAACGCGGCGCGCCGGTCGACGGGCCATGGTTTGGGCAGCATTGCCTGAACCGCCGCCGCCGCATCCGCTGCACGCACCGGGCGCAATGGCGGCGCCGGCTCGTCTACCGCGGTCGGTGCGGTCGTGACCAGCATCACCTGCCGGTCCTCGCGCTCGGCCTCGGCCAGCAACTCGGCAAGCGCCGCCTGCCGGGCCGGCCAGTCGTGCGCCGCGGCCCAGCCGTCATCAACCACGAGCGCTATCGGCCCCGTCGCCGCGAGGCGTGCCTGCGGATTCAGCAGCGGGTGCGCGACCGCAAAAATCACCAGCGCGGCCAGCAGCATGCGCAGGAGGATCAGCCACAAGGGGGTCCGCGCCGGCGTCTCCTCGCGTGGCACCAGCCCGAGCAGCAGCCGGATGGCTGGAAAGGCGATGCGCCGCGGCGCCGGCGGCGTGACCCGCAACAACCACCAGATGATCGGCAGCGCCGCCAAGGCCACGAGCAGCCACGGCGAAACAAAAGCTAGGGAACCGAGCGCCAGCATTGCTTACGATCTCCCCCTCTCCGCCCGCTTGCGGGGGGAGAGGGTCGGGGTGAAGTGGGTGGCGCCGATCCAACTCCACGGCCACGCCCACCTCACCCTCCCTGTCGTGCCGGGTCCCCTCCCTCTCCCCCCTACGGGCGGAGAGGGCACCTCGTCGGCTTTTTCGCTGTCAATCATTGGTCGCCGCTCAGTCTCACCGCCGCCGGTCAGCTGACAGCGCGGCGTAGAGCGCCAGCAGCGCAAGGTGTGGCGGGCGATCGGTGCGGTGGAAGCCAAAGCTCCAACCGAGGGCGGCGGCGATCGCGGCGAGCCCTTCGCGGTGACGCCGGAACCGCTCGGAATAAGCATCGCGGACGCTCTCGACGCGGCTGATCACGACCTGATCGCGCTCCTCGATCCCCTCAAAGCGCACGCGTCCGTCGAACGGCAGGTCTTCTTCCGCCGGGTCGACGACCTGCAACAGATGGCCCTTGAGCCCCGCCGCGGCGAAACGGGCGAGCGCATTGTTGACGGCCTCGGGCGGCGACAGGAAATCTCCGACCAATACGAGTTGCGCCGCGCGCGGCAGCGGCTCGAAGGCGGGGAGGCTCGCCGCATCGCGCTGGTCGCGGCCGATCAGCTCGGCGACCCGGGACAGCGCGATCCGTCCGTTCATCGGAGCCATGCCGCTGCCAAGCATAGTCAGGCGCTCGCCGCCGCGGACGAGCAGACTCGCCAGCGCGACGAGAAGTAGCTCGACCCGGTCGCGCTTCGTCGGCCAATCGACGCCCGGCACATACTCCGCCGAAGTGTAATCCATCGATGCCGAGGCGTCCCGCCACAGCCACACGCTCTGCGCAGCTTCCCATTCGGTTTCGCGAACATAGAGCCGCTGCGACTTGGCGCTCTCCCGCCAGTCGATGCGCGCCGCCGCGTCGCCCGGTTCATACTGGCGGAATTGCCAGAAGGTCTCGCCTTGGCCGACGCGCCGGCGTCCATGCACCCCCTGAGCGACGGTGACGGCGACCCGTTCGGCCGCGACGAGAAGCGCCGGCAGGACGGCGGCCGCCTGCTCCGCCCGGTCGCGCAGCGCGGCGGGCGCCGCGGCTCGGCGCGACAAGAAACCCGCGCCGCTAAGGGTTTGCGTCAGGCTCAACGGAGCGGGGCCGAAATCTGCTCGATGACCCGGGCCACCGTGACGCCTTCGGCGCGCCCGGCAAAGCTGACCGCCATGCGGTGCCGCAGGACCGGCGGCGCCAAGGCGAGAACATCGTCGACCGACGGACTGAACCGGCCATCGATCAGGGCGCGGGCCCGGCAGGCCAGCATCAGGGCTTGGCTGGCGCGGGGGCCCGGACCCCACGACACGAAACGCCTGACCCCCTCGATCGCCGTCTCGTCCGGTCTGCCGGAGCGCACCAGCGACAGAATCCCCTCGACGACGCTCTCGCCGACCGGGATGCGGCGCACCAGCCGCTGCGCCGCCATCAGCTCGGCAACGTTCATTGCCGGCCGCGGCCGATCTTCGAGGATGCCGGTTGTCGCGATCAGCATCTGCCGCTCTGCGTCGAGGTCGGGATAATCCACGTCGATCTGCAACAGGAAGCGATCGAGCTGGGCTTCCGGCAGCGGATAGGTACCCTCCTGCTCGAGCGGGTTTTGAGTCGCCAGGACATGAAATGGCCGCGGCAGCGGATGATATTGGCCGGCGATCGACACGCGGCCCTCTTGCATCGCCTGCAACAGAGCCGACTGCGTGCGCGGGCTCGCGCGGTTGATCTCATCCGCCATCAAGAGCTGGCAGAAGACGGGACCCGGGATGAAACGGAACGAGCGCCGTCCGGTCTCGCTTTCTTCGAGCACCTCGGAGCCGAGAATGTCCGCGGGCATCAGATCGGGCGTGCATTGAATGCGCTTGTCGTCGAGACCGAGGATCGTGCCCAAAGTCTCGACCAGCCGGGTCTTGGCAAGACCGGGGACACCGATCAATAACGCGTGGCCGCCGCACAACAACGTGATCAAGGCTTGCTCGACCACTTCGCGCTGACCAAAAATGATTTCGCCGATGCGCTCACGCACCAGGCTGAGGCTTCGGCCCAGGGCTTCCACTTCGGCAACGAGATCAGTGGAGGAGACGTTGATGGGTGCAGTGGAAGACAAACAGAACAATCCTTCTTCAAACTCGGTGGCCGGGGTAAGGCTGACCCAAAACGCCGGCTGCGGCAATTACTCTCCAGCAATGGCTGCCTCCACCGGGAAGCGGCCGCCGATCGACCGCGGCGATCTCGACATGCGGATCGCGCGCGATGGTACCTGGTTTTATCGCGGATCTCCCATCGGCCGTCCGCCTCTCGTCAAGCTCTTCGCCTCCGTTCTGCGCCGTGAGGCCGATGGCCGTTATTGGCTGGTCACCCCGGCCGAACGCGGCCGCATCGAGGTCGAGGATGTCCCCTTTCTCGCCGTGGCGATAACGACCGAAGGGGAAGGTCGCGACCAGCAACTGATATTCCGCACCAATCTGGACGAATTTGTGACGGCGGGACCCGAAAACCCGCTGCGCGTGGAAACGACTGCCAGTGGCGAGCCGGCGCCCTATGTTCTGGTGCGCGACCGAACTCGAGGCCCGGCTCGCGCGACCGGTGTTTTATGAGCTCGTCGAACTTGGGGCGGAGGAACTGATCGGCGAGACGACACAATTCGGGGCGTGGAGCAGGGGGGTATTCTTTCGGCTGGGCGAGCCTGCAACGGATCCGGAGTGAAGACGCCATCCCGACCGGGGGAATCGAGGCCAAATTGTTGAAATCGGCAAATTTGCATAGTCCAGACTGGGTCATCGGACGTTTCGTGCAGCTCGGGCGCCCGGGACGGCGAGGCTTTGGCGGCGCGGCCGACGCGGCCGAAGCCGCTGCTCTCAGAGAGGCAACCCGCGGCGATCACGATCTAAATCCGGGGATGACGCCGCCGAGCACTGCTCTCCGCCCGGCCGCGGTGCTGGTCCCCCTCGTCGACCGCCCGGAGGGCATGTCCGTGCTGCTGACGCAGCGCACCCCGCATTTGACGGCGCATGCCGGGCAGATCTCGTTCCCCGGAGGACGCATCGAGGAGAACGACGCCAATCCGACTGAGGCGGCGCTGCGTGAGACCGAGGAGGAGGTCGGGCTGACGCGGGACCATGTTACGGTGATCGGCCGGCTCGATACCTACGTGACCGGGACCGGCTTTGAGATCACGCCGGTCGTCGGGATCGTCAAAGTGCCGTTTCAGCTCGTCATCGACCCGTTCGAGGTCGCCGACGTTTTCGAGGTACCGCTGTCTTTTGTTGTCGACCCACAAAACCACCGCCGCACAACTCGCGACTTCGAGCATCGGACGCGCGTATTCTTTGTGCTGCCGTACGAGGGCCGCAATATTTGGGGCGCGACGGCCGGGATGCTGGTAAATTTGGCCGAGGTGCTCGCCGATTGAGGGGGCCATGCTCCGGGTCTTCCTCACGATCGTGCTGCCGCTCATTCTGCCTACCGCGCTGTATCTGCTTTGGGTCAGCACTTTCGGAGCCGAGCGTGGCGGTAGTGCAGTGCGGTGGACGGCGGTCCCATGGATCTGGCTTGCCGGCGCCGGTGTCGTACTGTTGGCGATCGTGCTCTTCGTCGTAACCGTGCATTTCGGCGCGCCGCAAGAGGGGGTCTATGTGCCGCCGCGCTGGGAAGGTGGTCGCATCATACCCGGACACATGGAACCCAGACCGGGCCGATGACCGAGACTGGCGATTTGCTCCGCATCGAGCCGCAGCCCTGGATGACGGACTCGGTGACGCGGGGAGTGCTCGAAGCGCTCTCCGCCGGTGGGGCGCAGGCGCGGTTTGTCGGCGGCTCCGTCCGCGACGCGTTGCTCGGGCGGCGCATTCCCAGGTCAAGCCCGAGGACCGACATCGACATCGCCACCCCGGCTCCCCCGGAGCGGGTGATCAAGCTTTTGGAGAAGCACGGCATCAAGGTCGTGCCGACCGGTCTCGCTCACGGCACGGTGACCGCGATTGCCGGCACCCCACCGCGCCACTTCGAGATCACCACCCTGCGGCGCGACATCGAGACTTATGGCCGCCGCGCCCGCGTCGCCTTCGACGCCGACTGGGCGGCCGATGCGGCCCGGCGCGACTTCACGATTAACGCGATCTTTCTCGATCCCGACGGCACGGTGCATGATCCGGTGGGGGGCCTCGCCGATTTGCGGGCGCACCGGGTGCGGTTTGTCGGCGACCCCGCGACCCGGATTGCCGAGGATGTGCTGCGGATCCTGCGCTATTATCGGTTCGAGGCCCGGTTCGGCGCCGGCCTCGGCGATCCGCAAGCGCGTGCCGCGTGCCGAGCCATGGCCCGTCTTTTGCCCAATCTCTCCGCCGAGCGGGTGGCTCAGGAACTCGTCAAACTGCTCGAGACTTCCGACCCCGTGGCGGCGTTGCGGATGATGGCGGAAGACGGTGTGCTCGCGGTGATTCTGCCGGAGACGCATCGGCTCGATCGGCTGCGGCATATGATCGCGATCGAGCCTGAACTCGATCCGCTCCGGCGCCTGGCCGCGCTGATCGACGTCGACGGCGCCGGAGCCATCGCCCTCGCTGAACGCCTGCATTTCTCGAATGCGTGGCGCGATCGGCTCCACGGTCTTGCGCCGCCATGCGCCATCGACCCGCCAGCGGACATGGCCGCTCAGCGGCGCGCATTGTACCGGCTCGGCGCCGAGCGCTACCGCGATATCGCCCTGCTATTGGCGGCGGAAGGGGCGATGAGCCAGGACCGACTCGGCGAACTGCTCGGCCTCGCCCGCGCCTGGACGCCCCCGGTATTCCCGCTCGCTGGCCGCGATGTGACCGCGCTAGGGGTCGCACCGGGCCCCGAAGTCGGCCGCTTGCTCGGCGCCGTCCGCGATTGGTGGGAAACGGGCGACTTCACGGCCGACCGCGCCGCTTGCCTTGTCTATCTTCAGGCGCTCGTTCCTGCCCGTTGATGGCGCAAAATTGCAGCGAGGGAGATAGCGTCCGCTGCCTGTGGCGTTAGTCGGATTACGGACTATATGGCCAGGCTGGCTAACCCAGCCGGGTGACTCCTTTCCAATTTTACCTGAGGTGTGCCATGTCAATGTCCAGAAGGTCGGTGCCGGCAGAGCTGGCGACCCGCACCGATTTGACACCTGAAGCGACCAATGCGGTCACCAATGCCCTCAACCCGCTTCTGGCCGATGTGTTTGCGCTCTACCTCAAGACAAAAAATTTTCACTGGCATATGAGCGGCCCGCATTTTCGCGATTACCACTTATTGCTCGATGAGCAGGGCGACCAGATTTTTGCAATGACGGACGAGCTTGCCGAGCGCGTGCGCAAAATTGGCGGAGCCACTGTGAAATCGATCGGGCACGTCGCCAAACTGCAGCGCATCAAAGACAATGACCAAGAGTTCGTTGCAGCAACTGATATGCTGCGCGAATTAATGGAAGACAACAAAGCTTTGACCGTCAATATGCGTGAAGCGCACGAGGTCGCTGGTAAGAACAACGACTCGGCGACGACCAGCCTGCTCGAAAATTTCATCGACGAGACAGAACGGCGGACCTGGTTTCTGTTCGAGGCGACCCGGGTCACGAACCAGCCGCATGATTAGCGGAGAGAACCTGACTCCAACGGAACCCAGCGTCCCGGCGGTCTGCAGAACAAGCAAAGTGAGCTGGAGTGATGGCTCTGGTTTTTAGTTGAGCGGGTGCTCCCTCCTGCCAGCCTGACCAGCGGGGCGGTCGCAATTCTTGCGACTGCCGAGCCCGCGGCGAAGGCCGCGGCCAGCCGTCGGCTCGCAGAAATCTGGCATGCCAGAGGGCTCGACGTCGGCTGTTCGGTGCCGCCGCCGCGCCCGGCGCGGCCCGAGCGGCCGCAGCTGCGTCCGCCGAAAGAAATGCCGAAGCGGCGGGCTTTCGGCTCGCTGGCGGGGCGCGTTGCGCTCCTCCACGCCCTCGCGCATATCGAACTCAACGCGATCGATCTCGCCTGGGACCTCATTGCGCGGTTCTCGCGCGAACCGCTGCCCCGCGCCTTTTTCGACGATTGGGTCGGCGTGGCTGCGGAGGAGGCCGTCCATTTCGAGCTGCTGGCGCAGCGGCTCGCCGATTTCGGAGCCTGCTACGGCGACCTGCCGGCTCATGACGGGCTGTGGGAATCAGCTGCCGCGACAGCCGATGATCTGCTTGCCCGCCTTGCCGTCGTGCCGCTCGTGCTCGAAGCGCGCGGGCTCGATGTGACCCCCGAAATGGCGGCGACGCTCGAGCGCGTCGGCGATCGGGAAAGCGCGGCTGTGCTGCGCCGCATCTATTGCGACGAGATCGGTCATGTGGCGGCCGGGGTGCGCTGGTTCGACGAACTGTGCCGCGCTCGCGGCCTCATACCGGAGGAGACGTTCCGCGAGCTTGTGCCGCGCTATTTCAAGGGCGAGTTGAAGCCGCCCTTCAACCAGGAGGCGCGCGCCGCCGCCGATTTCCCCGCCCGCTACTACGAGCTGCTTCTCCGGGGCGGCGTTCCGCTTCCTCGTGGATGATCCGGGCGAGCTCGGGCTGGCGCCCCAGCAGCTCGCGAAAATCGACGATGTCGAGGATGAGCAGCGTGCATGGCCGCACCGCGACGATCGTCGCATTGCGGGGACCGCCGGTGACCAATGCTACCTCGCCAAAGAACTCCCCCGGCCCGAGAACCACCGGTTCGGGCTGAAGCTGCACTTCGACCTCGCCGGAGGCGACGAAATACATGCAGTCGCCGGGTGCGCCACGCCGCATGATGATGGCGCCGGCGGGATAGTCGCGCGGGCGCAACAGGCGCGCCACATCGGCGATGACCGCCGCGCCGACATCGTGAAAGAACGGCACCTTGGCGACGAGGTCCCAGGTGCGCAGGAACTCGCGGCGGCGTGTTTCCTCGGCAAAGCCGGTGGCGAGAATGCCCGCCCACAGCGCAAACACGAGAATGCCGCTGACCATGACGATCCCCGCCAGCATCCGGCCGAGCGGCGTCAACGGCGTCACGTCGCCGTAACCGGTGGTCGTCAAGGTGACGATTGCCCACCACAGCGCGGCGGGGATCGAGCTGAACACCTGCGGCTGCGTCCCGCGCTCGATCAAATAGGCGAGACACGCAGAGACGAGGAGAACAATGCAGAAGGCAAGGAGAACCGACAGCAAGGCGCTCCGTGCACCGCTGATCACGCGCTGCAGCCCGGCAAGCCCCGGCGCGTAGCGGATCAGCTTGAAAGCCCAAACAAAGCCGGGAAGGCTCCCGACGTCCGGACCGAACACAACCGCGAGCACCCCAGGCAGGGTTCCGAGCAGATCGCAGAGCCCACCCATCGAGCCGGCCCAGGCCAGGCGCGAGCGCCATTCGCCGCGCAGCTCGGCTCCCGGAGCCGCCGGTGCTACAGCCAGCCGCAGGACATATTCGCCGACGAAAAAGGCGCAAACCATCCAGAACGCGGCGTCGAGCTCGCTGGACCAGTTCAGCCGGAAATTCGCCTCCGTATCGGCTATCATGACGCCGATTCCCGCTGTTACCATTGCATGATGGACAGCGCGAAAAGCCCGAGCGGGGCCCGAGGCCTCGGGATCGAGAAGCCGATAAAGGCGCTCGCTGCGCATAGGGCATCTTAGGCACCGGCCAGCTCGGCTGGAATAGAGCTTGGCTATCCCGACAGTGTGTTTCCCGCACCGGGCGATTGCTGTATAGGGGCGGCAATTATCGGGGGATGGTAACAATTTTTCCCAACAACCGGCGAGCCCTTCTCGCCTTCCTGCACGATGTGTTGATAGCGGCGGTTTCGATCGTCGCTTCCCTGTACTTGCGGCTCGGCAACGACATCCTCGACTATGAGCCGAAGCTGACGGCGATCTATGTCGCCGGCTTCACCTTGATTGCGGCGGGCGTCTTTCTGCTCACCGGGCTTTATCGCGGCATCTGGCGCTTCGCCTCCCTTCCCGATCTTTTCAACATCACCCGCGCGGTGAGCCTGGCCGTGCTCGTCTTCTTGCCGGTCATGTTCGTCCTCACGCGGCTCGAGACGTTTCCGCGATCGATCTTGCTGATCGACTGGTTCGTGTTGATCGCGCTGCTCGGCGGGCCGCGCTTGGCCTACCGGCTGTTCAAGGATCGCGGTCTCGATCACGTCCTCGAGCGAGTCAAACACCAGAGCGTGCCGGTGCTGCTGATCAGCGCCAAGGACGGAGCCGACATGTTCATTCGCGAGATGCGGCGCGATCCGCGCGCCGTCTATCGGGTCGTCGGGGTCCTGGCCGACACGCCCACCCGGGTCGGCCGGGAAATCTACCGGGTTCCGATTCTCGGCACGATCGACGCGCTCGACACCGTGGTCGAGCAGCTCGATCGCCGCGGCAAGCGCCCGCAAAAACTGATCATCACGGCGCAAAATCTGCCCGGCGCTCAGATCCGGCGACTCCTCGACCGGGCGGATGCCCTCGCGATCCCCCTCGCGCGGTTGCCGAAGCTGACCGATTTCGAGCGCAATCTCGATAATCCCGAGCGCGCCCTCGAACCGATCGCGCTCGAGGATCTGCTCGGCCGCTCCCAGGCGGTCCTCGACCGCGAGGGCATGGCGCGGCTGATCCGCGGCCGCCGCATTCTCGTCACCGGAGCGGGGGGAACCATTGGCGCGGAGCTCGCCCGGCAGATCGCAGCCCTCTCACCCGGCCGGCTGGTCTTGCTCGACAATGGCGAATTCGCACTTTACGGCATCGAGATGGAGTTGCGCGAGCGCTTCCCGGGCCTGCACCCCGTTCCTCTTTTGCGCGACGTGCGCGACCGCGCACAAATCGACGAGGTCGTTGCCGCCGAAAAACCCGAGATCATCTTTCATGCGGCGGCGCTGAAGCAGCTGCCGATGGTCGAGGCCAACCCGATCGAGGGAGTCCTGACCAACGTCGTCGGCAGCCGCAATGTCGCCGAGGCGGCGCGGGCGTATGGAGCATCGCTTGTCGTGATGATCTCGACCGACAAGGCGGTCAACCCGGCGAGCGTGATGGGCGCCACCAAGCGCCTCGCCGAGAGCTTCTGCCAAGCGCTCGACCTCTACGAAGCGCGGCGGCGGGCGCCCTTGAGCCACGGAACCCGCTATGTGACGGTGCGCTTCGGGAACGTGCTTGGCTCGACCGGATCGGTGGTGCCGTTGTTCCAGCGCCAGCTCGCTGCCGGCGGGCCGCTGACCGTCACCGACCCCGAAGTCACGCGCTTTTTCATGACCGTGCGCGAGGCGGTTGAGCTGGTCCTGCAGGCCTCGGCCCTATCCCCCGATAGCGAGGCCCCCTACGCCCGTGGCAAGATCTTCGTGCTGGACATGGGCGAGCCGGTCAGGATCGTCGATCTCGCGCAGCAGATGATCCGGCTCGCGGGGTTGCGGCCCGGCCGCGACATCGGCATCGAGTTCATCGGGTTGCGGCCTGGCGAAAAGCTGCACGAAGAGCTGTTTCACCCGGCTGAGCCGCTGATCCCGACCCGGAACCCGGCGATCCGTCTAGCCGCGCCGCGCACCGCCGACTACGCGTTGCTCGCCCGCTCGATCGACGAACTGGAGGAAAACGCCCGCTCGCGGCGCGAACAACGGTTGCTGCAGATCCTCGAGCGGCTTGTGCCCGAATACCAGCGCAGCACGCCCCGGCCAAGCGCCGCCGCATCGGGCGGGTGATCAGGCCGGCCGCCCCTTCCCCTCCTGTCCCGGGAAAACATATCATCGGGAGACGCCACCCAATCACGGAGGCCGCATCGGATGATTAGGCTCACTTGCTGGAAGTCCGCGAGAAGGTGGCCGCGTTTGTCCATTGCGATGCTCGCGGCTGCTCTCCTTGCCGCGGAAAACGGGTACGCGCAGGTTCCGCCCGGGGCGGGACAAATCTCGACACCCGAATCGAGCGTCGAAAGACCGGGCGACACCGGGGTACGCGCGCATACGAACACCCAAATCTTCATCCCCGACCAGGGCGCCAACGAGGCGCAGGCACCACCAGGCGGCGGGGGTCCCGGCGCGGCGGGTTCCGGTTCTCCGCAGGCGCCAGTCACGAACGGGGCGACAAACCCCGCCCGGTTGCAATGATTTCTGCGGGCCTATCCGACGGTTGACCCGGTCATAACCAACTCTTAAAGCGCTCACGGCATCCTCGGGGGCGCCGCCCGAGCGGGACGGCGCGGGCGGCTAGAGGCCAAAACAGGGGAGAACCATGAGCCGACTATTCACGATTGTCTTGCCGGTGGCCGGCGTGGCCGTCCTCGGCGCGTTCGCGGCGCGCGACGCCTATGGCGAGTTCGCGGCGCGCGGCGGCCATGTAGAAACGCCGGAATCCAGCATCGAACAACCCGAGCACCACGGCGTCCGTGCTCACACGAACTACAAGATGTTCGTCCCCAATGCCGGCATGGCCAGCGCGCAGGGGTCTTCGCTCGAGGCGCCGGCTCAGACCGGGGGACCGCCCTATGCGGGCTATTTTTACGAGACACCGGCCTCGCTCGGCTGCATCTATCAGCTCGTATCGCCCGTGTCGGGGTGCAATCCAAACGCAGTCAACGTCAACCCCATGGGCGGTAGCCGCGCTATTGCGATCGTCGATGCCTACCACTATCCCACAGCGGCAAGCGATCTGAGCTTGTTCTCGGCCCAATTCGGGTTGCCGGCTCCAACCAATGCAAACTTCCAGGTCGTTTTCGCCAACAACCGGCAGCCGCCGGTCAACGCCGACTGGAACGTCGAGGAGGCATTGGACATCGAATGGGCGCATGCCATGGCACCCGGCGCCAAGATCTACCTCGTCGAGGCAGCATCGAGCAACTTTACCGATCTGCTGAAGGCCGTTTCGGTCGCGAACTCCCTCGTGAGCAAAGCAGGCGGCGGTGAAGTCTCGATGAGTTGGGGCGGCAGCGAGTTTTCCGGAGAGACGGGGTACAACTCCTATTTTGGACAGCCGGGGGTTGCCTATTTCGGGGCCGCCGGCGACAGCCCCGGCGTGAATTGGCCGTCCGCGTCTCCAAACGTCGTCTCCGTCGGCGGTACCAGCATCAGCCGCAACCCGAATACCGGGATTTTTCAGCAAGAAATCGCCTGGCAGTCGGGTGGTGGCGGTCCGAGCGTTTACGAGACCCGCCCCAGCTACCAAAGCGCGATTTCGGCGATCGTGGGGAACGAGCGGGGCACCCCGGACGTCGGCGCCGACGCCGACCCCTCGACCGGCGTGTGGGTCTATGCCTATCCCTATTGGTACATCGTCGGCGGTACCAGCGTCGCCGCCCCAGTCTGGGCCGGCATTGTGAACGCCGCCGGCGGCTTCTCCGTCTCGTCTCAGACCGAACTCAACACGATCTATGCGAACCATCGGACGACGGATATCATTGCCGGTTCCTGCGGTCCGAATCAGGGTTATCTCGCCGGCCTCGGTTGGGATTTCTGCACCGGCCTAGGCAGCCCGCTCGGCGAGCAAGGGAAATAGAGCCCGGCCAAACTCGCTGCCGCAGTTTCGCGGGGTGCGTCAGGCAATTCCGTGAAAAGGAGACAGTCCCATGAGAATTGGCCTGTTCTATCAGATCCAGGTTCCCAAACCCTGGACCCCGTCCAGTGAATCGCAACGCATTTACGAAGCCCTGGAGCAAATTCCCTATGCCGAGCAGCATGGCTTCGAGAGCGTGTGGTTCTCGGAGCATCACTTCCGCCCGGAGTGGTCGCACAACAGCGCCCCGGACCTGACCCTCGCGGCAGTCAGCCAGCGCACCAGCACGATCCGCCTCGGCATCGGCGTGGTGCTGGCCCCGATCCACCACCCGCTGCACGTCGCGGCGCGCATGGCGACACTCGATATTTTGAGCCATGGGCGCGTAGACGTCGGCCTCGGCCGGACCGGTTATCCCTACCAGCTGACCCCGTACGGGACCGACCTCCACGACACCCGCGGCATGTGGCAGGAATTCGCCGATGTGCTGCCGCGCATCTGGACCCAGGAGGAGATCTCGTACGACGGGAAGTACTACCAGATTCCACGCCGTGAGGTTCTCCCGAAACCGCTGCAACAGCCGCATCCGCCGCTGTGGTCCGCATGCGGCAGCGACGAAACGGCGCGCCTGACGGGGAGCCTGGGAATGGGCGGGCTGTTCGGCAGCGAAGGCGGCCCGGATCGTGTGCAACAGCTGATGGCGCTTTATCGGGACGCGCTGCGGACAGCCCCCGGCAACTCCCTGGGCAACGGCGCCGGGCGCACCCCACGCGCTGCGCTGATGACAGCCGGCTACTGCCACGAAGATCCGCAGGTCGTGGCCGAGCGCGGCACGGAACTCGTGGCCTGGTACATCGAGCAGCAGCGCGAGCGCGCCCGCCTGGTATGGCGCGACTATGACCCGGCCACCGTGCCGCCCGATTACCAGGGTTATTACGCGCGCGACCAGCGCCTCGCCGGTGGGCCATATCCGGGCGAGCCCACGCCCCAAGAGGTGCGCGAGGAAGGCAGGAAGTTCTGCGTCGGCACACCGGCCGACTGCATCCGCTTTCTCGAACTGTACGAAGCTCTGGGCATCGAGGAGGCCATTTTACTCTGCGCGGTCGGACCGGCGCAGCACGAGGAGGTGCTCCATACCCTCCGTCTCTTCGGCGAGCAGGTCATCCCGCATTTCCAGGCCAGGGGGCGTGCAGCGGTGTCTTCCCACGTTACGCGCTCGCAGACCGCCGCGGCTGCGGAGGGGTGAAATTTCGACCCTGCGCTAGCATCGCTCGGACGTAAGTGGATTGCGAAAAATCAGCCCCGGGCTCGCGACAGATCGCCGGCAAAGGTTCGGCAGCTCCTTCAATACTCTTCACATCGACCGTCCGGACGACCCTCGCCCTCCCACAAGAGGATGCACACTCACGGATGAGCTGTTCAACCTTCGGCTGCATTAGGGAATTCCCGGTTAGGCCCAGCGGGCGTTGGTTCGACGCGTCACATCAGACCGCACAACGCGCCTCGAGGTGATCTCGGCACTGTGGCCGTCGGTGGACATTGTAGCTGCGTGAGATCCCGGCCGGCCTCGCCTCGCTTCCAGCGATGGAACACGCTCGAATGGCAGCCAATTCCGGAACGGGCATCAGTCCTATCTCGGTGCCGGGTGAGGGATTCGAACCCCCGACCTTCGGTTTACAAAACCGCTGCACTGCCACTGTGCTAACCCGGCCTACCTGACGATACCAATAGTTCGGGCGCTATGTTCACCAAGATCGCGGCCTTCCGCCCGAACCACTCGAACACCGTTTCCGGGGCCCCGCGATGCTTCAATAAATCGGGCTACGGCCGAGAGTGTTGAAAGATCACATCATTGCTGGCGTCCCCTACCGGATTCGAACCGGTGTTGCCGCCGTGAGAGGGCGGTGTCCTGGGCCTCTAGACGAAGGGGACGAGGCCGTTTGCCGTTATTAGCAGCAGGTCTCCCCGCGATCAAGCGCGCGAGCTGACGCAGCGCAGGACTGCGGCATATGATCGGCTCTTGCTGTCATGACGATCGACGATGACTTGGTCGCCCTCCTCGAGCAATTTCATGCCGATCCCACCTCTGCTGGCCAACCTGGCAAGGTTGTCACCGGCGCCGGCGGGGGCTTTCACTACAACCCTCTATGGTGGCAACTCTCCCTGCCCGCTGCACCTGCAGCGAGTCAGCAGCGGGATTCTTCTTTCGGTTGCAAATCTACCATCGCACAGGAATAGCTCTCAAGGAGCTCTTCGGCCATTGACGCCTTCCGGCTATTGCGGCCCCATCCGGATGCCACGAGCGGTCGGCAACATGACATGCCAATTTGGCGATTTTAAGATGTCCGAAGGTGATTCCGATGAAGCGCGCCCCGGTCGGATCACTCGTGAGCGCATGGGCGCGCGCTCGTCGCGAGAGCCTGGCCCCCCAACGGGCAGAGCTGATTGAAACGAGGCTGATCACGCCAAAGAAAATCTTGCCGCGCATCAGCGCAGTGACACCAGGGTGAGCTCGCGACCAAGGCATCGGATTTGTGTTAGGATGATGACTTCACGCGGCTTTGGGCGTACGACGCGCAAACTACCGCGTTCGCCAGCGAGGCGGGCGGCGACGCTCACTGTTTTATAAATCGGGAGCGGCCCGGGTCCGGGCGAAATTGCGCCCGCGAGTTTAGCGCGCGCAACCTTTCCGAGTGGGAAGCTAGCCTGCTTCCGCACCGACTTACCTATCGGTCTTGATGACCGCGCACAACGCGGACTGGTTAGCTCCTCCCGCTTCTTCGACGCGGTGCGACCTTTGCGATTTTTTGGACCGCCCTAGGGACTTTCTTCCGGATTAGGTCGGCCAGAAATTCTGCCGCAGGCGTAAGGGGCAGGCCGGCGCGGCGCACCATGACAATCGTCGGCGCCGACAGGTTCTCCTCTACCGGGATTGGACAAAGCGCGTCGGCAGTGATCCCGAAATCGACCCATTGGATCGGCACCATGGCGAGGAGATCGCTATGGGCGAGGCAGATGATCAAGGTCAATGCAGAATGCGTTTGCAGAACTAACCGCGGCGCGGGTAGTCCGTGCTTCTCGAACAGTTCGCCCAGTTCCTCTTCGGCGCGCAGCGTTATCGAGGTCGTCGCCCATTCAGCTTCGCCCAAGTCTTGGAGCGATTTCGCGCTGGCCAGCGGATGGTTTTTGCGGCCCAATATTGTTCGCAGATTGTCGAACAGGTGTTCCTCGACCAGATCGGGCGGCAGCGTGCGTTCCGATCGAGGGCCGACATAGAAATCGATGCTTCCATCGCGCAGTCTCGCCTCAAGCGTCGGGAAGAAGCCTTCGATGAAATTCAGTCGCACATTCGGGTAGCGAGCGTGAAATGGCCGCACCGCATCGGGCAACAGGGCGATATGCGCTGCAATCGACAAGCCCGCGACGACGCTTCCGCGCGTGCCGCCATGCAGCTGTTCGGCCTCCTCACGCGCGCGGCGAACCTCGCTGAGTACAGCCTTTGCCCGTTGCACAAAGGCGTCGCCGATCGGTGTCAGCACCATACCGACCGCGTGCCGCTCGAACAGCGGCGAACCAAGTTCGCGCTCAAGCTCACGTATGCTGCGCGTCAGCGCCGGTTGGGAGAGCTTTATGTCACGAGCCGCCGCTCGAAGGCTTCCCCGCTCGGCGATCGCGACCACATCCCGAAACTGCGACAGCTTCATGGCCGATAACCAAATTCTATCAATCACGTGATTTTAACATCTTATTTCAGGTGCTCTACCGGCATTACCATGCTCAACGCGCAGTTTGGTTATGACCCAAGTACCGCTACTTGCGCATAGGGAGGAATAAATGGCCTCGGTTCTAGGAATGACGCGAAGGTTAGTTTGTCATTCAGTCAACTTTCGGTGGGCTACAGCGAGCATATCAGCAGGACTTCTATCGGCTATTACTTGCTCCAATGCTTATGCTGCCGACTGTCAGAGTTTGCTGTCGGCAAAACTTCCTAACACGACGATCAACGGCGCCGAATCCATTCCTGCCGGCACCTATCAGCCGCCGGGAAGCGCTACAGCCTTCACCGATCTGCCAGCTTTTTGTCGGGTCACTGCGACGGTGAGTCCGGTGCCGGGCTCGTCGATCGGAATTGAGGTCTGGCTTCCTACGGGGACCTGGAACGGCAAATACCAGCAATCTGGAAGTCACGGCTTCGGAGGCACTTTCTATTGGAATGAGATGGTTCCGCAGATTCAACGCGGCTATGCTACGGGGATCACCAATGATGGGCACGGCGGCCCGGGAGGCTTCAACGTGAGCTGGGCATTCGGTGATCCCGAGGCAGTCACCGACTTCGCGTATCGCGCCGTACACGAACTGGCAGAGAAGGCAAAGCTGCTGATCAAAGCGTACTATGGCCGCCCTCAAAGCTATGCTTATTTCAACGGCTGCTCCAACGGAGGCCGGCAGGGGCTGAAAAGCGTTCAGATATTTCCTGCCGACTTCGACGGGGTTATCATCGGCGGGGCTGCGTCTGGTTTTACCCACGCAGCTACCGAGCAGCTTGTCGTGTCGATAAATCTTCAGAATAGCGACATCCAGGGGACAAGCGGCGCGGCTATCCTGACGCTGGCTCAGAACGCGACAACGGCTGTATGCCACGGTGCGGTGGATAGTGTCATAGATGATCCCAGGCGCTGCCATTGGAACCCATTCCAGCTCGTTTGCAAGCCAGGGCAGGACCCGAGCACCTGCATCACAACGGCTCAAGCTTCCGCCCTCAAGGCAAATGAGGCGACGTTGCTTGACCCGGTAAGCGGTCGGTATGTGTTCTCGGGAATGTCGCCGGGATCGGAATTTGACCAGATCCGATTCGGATATGAAGACGGCCTCGCACCATTTGGCCTTGCCACCTATCAGCTTGGTCTAAACGATCCGACTTGGGATAGCTCGACATTCAATCTTCATACCGATCTACCGGTCCTAGACCAAGCTCTTGATAATATTAATGCGATCGAGCCCGATTTGACGGCCTTCAAAGAGTTGGGCGGAAAACTCATTGAGTGGCACGGGTGGGACGACGCCGCATTTACTCCCGGATGGACAGTCAAGTATTACGGGCAGGTGGTCGAAAAAACGGGGCGTGGCGAGCTCAGGGACGTGCAGGACTTCTATCGCCTGTTCATGATGCCTGGCGTCGGGCATTGCGGAACCGGGGTTGGACCAGACGATATCGGTGGAGAAGATCAGACTGCCGTCTCCCACGATCCCGAATACGACATCGTTAGCGCCTTGGAAGCTTGGGTAGAGGACGGGGTTGCTCCTCTAGAATTAATCGCCACCGGGTTCAACGTCGTTGATGTTCCGAGCTCAGGAATTTATCAGCAACGTCCGATCTGTCCTTATCCAAGCGAAGGTAAATATAAAGGCGTCGGAGATCCCCTCCTCGCAACGAGTTGGTTTTGCGCTCAAGCAGTGCCTCCACGTTAGTTGTGGACACGAGCGGCCGGTGCGACCCACACCCCGTGTCCAGGGCTTCGGTCGGCTGTTTCTGTTGGCCAGGCGTTGGAGATGCGCTGGGCCCGACGACATTGCGCCGGACGATATCGGGGCGGAAATCGAACAGCGGTTTCCGTCGACCCGGAACATGACGCGGTCAGCGCATCGCTGGACTGGGTGGAGCACAGCGTCGCGCCGCAACAGTTTATCGCGACCAAGTTCAACAACAACGATCCGACTCAGGGTATCGAAATGCAGCGTCCCAAAAAGGAGGGAGGCACAATGAGACGCAGCACTGATCAAATTCTAACGACGCACGCCGGCAGTCTACCGAGGCCGGAGAGGCTGCGTGCGGCCTGGTCGAAACCGACACGCAGTGGGGCGGAAGAGGCCGAGTTGCAAGCTCTGCTGCGCAGCTCGATATCCGAGGTGCTTGCCACGCAATTGATCGCGGGGATCGATATTCCAAACGACGGCGAGTTCGGCAAACCGATGCGCTCCGCTTCGGATCTCGCCGCCTGGGGCACCTATATCTTCAATCGCATTTCCGGCTTTGGCCCCACCTCGCCCGATGTCGCCGCGCCGGATCGGGCGCTCCCTGGAGAGCCCATGCGGATCGTCGGAATGCGGTGGGAACAGCGCGAATTTTCGGAGTTCTACGCGGAGTCAGGGCTCGGCATACCGACTACGGCATCCCGTCCGACCTGTACTGGACCGATCACCTATACGGGGAACGACGCGCTGCGCCGGGATCTTGCGAACCTAAAAGCCGCGACCGACGCCAAAGGGGTGGAGGAGGCATTCGTCACCTCCATTGCGCCCGGCAGCCTTGAAACGTTTTGCCGAGGCCAGAACAGCTACTACCCGACAGCGGAAGGCTTCCTCGAGGCCATTGCAACGGCATTGAATGTCGAGTACCGCGCGATCGCGGAAGCCGGTTTCACGCTGCAACTCGACGATCCGGGGTTACCTGACACCTGGGATATGTTGGAACCGCAGCCGAGCATCGAGCAGTATAAGCGCTACGCCATGCTGCGCATTGAGGCGCTGAACCACGCCCTAGAAGGAATTCCGGAAGATCGCGTGCGCTATCATATCTGCTGGGGCAGCTGGCACGGCCCGCATACTACGGATATTCCCTTGCGCGACATCATCAACGTGATTCTCCGCGTCAAGGCGCAAGCCTATTCCGTAGAAGCGGCCAACGTACGGCACGAGCACGAATACAAAATCTGGCAAGAGGTCAAGCTGCCAGCCGGAAAGATTCTGATTCCCGGTGTCGTCAGCCACGCGACCAACGTCGTTGAACATCCAGAGCTCGTTGCAGACCGAATCCTGGCCTACGCGAAGGCGGTTGGACGCGACAACGTCATTGCAGGAACCGATTGCGGCTTGGGCGGCCGGGTTCACTCGCAGATAGCCTGGGCAAAGCTTCGGGTGCTCGTCGAAGGTGCACGCCTCGCAACCAGCAAGCTTTTGGGGAAATTGACCGCCGCATGCTAACCTGAACAATTCACCGGGTCGCGGAGGGGCGGCTAGTGGCGCGGACCGAACGCCTGGTGGTACCGAAGGAACCCTCACCGCTTCTCCGCCGACAGCGATGCGTAGGATCGACGCCCCCTCCCGCAATTCGGGAGAGGGAAACCATCGCACCAGCGATGGTGGGTGAGGTCGACGCTAATTGACGAAACGGTAGAGCTTGGCGGCGTTGTCGCAGACGATCTTCTTGCGGGTGGCTGCGGGCAAGTGGCCGAGCTCGCGCTGGATGTATTCTTGCGAATCGGGCCACACGCCGTCGGGGTGCGGGAAGTCCGAGCCCCACATGATATTGTCCTCGCCGAGCTCGTCCAATAATTTCACGCCGATCGGGTCGCTCTGGTACGTGGCGTAGCACTGGCGGCGCCAGTATTCGCTCGGCGGCATCTTCAGGTCGAGCTCCTTGAACTGGTCCTCCCACTCGGCGTCCATGCGCTGCAGGATGTAGGGGATCCAGCCGGTGCCGGCCTCGCCGATGACGAGCTTGATGCCCGGGTGATGTTTGAGGACGCCTGAGAAGATCACCGACAGCAATACCTCCGACATGTACATCTGGAAGCTGGTAATGCCGGCGGCGCGGGCGGCGAGCGCCACTTTCGGCGCGAGCTTCGTAAAGTCGCGCCGCACCCCGCTGCCGATCGTATGGAAATGCACCGGCAGCCCGGAGGCCGCGACCGCATCCCACATCGGGTTCCACCAGGGGTCCCACAGCGGCGTCATGTCGCCGCGGCGCGAGATTTCGAGCCCGCGCACGCCGCCGCGCCGAGCAACCCGCTCGATCTCGCCGACCGCGGCGTCGATGTCGTGATTGGGGATGCAGGCAAGCCCCGCGAAACGATCGGGGTGGGTATTGCAGAATTGGGTGAGCCACTCGTTGTAGATGCTCAGCATCTCGCCGGCGGCTTCCTCGTCGTTGATCCGGCTGGTGGCGCCGAGGATGCCGTACAGAACCTCGGCCTGGATGCCGTCGCGGTCCTGGTCCTTGATCCGCAATTCGGGATCGGTCATCCGGCGGATGCCCTTCTTGCCGTCGTCGTAGATCCCCTCCGAGGCCATCCGGTCCGAGCGGTAGATCTTGCCCGGCTCGTAGAGGCGGCCGGCCGAGCCCATGCCGTTCATCAGCCCGAAGGAGGCGCCCGATTTGGTGACCCATTCCTTGCCCCTCGGCCCATCGGTCACGTAGGGCATGCGGTCCTTCATCACCGAGGGCGCATTATCGGTGAACAGGTCGGGCGGCAGCCAGATCAGATCGATGTGGCAATCGGCCGAGATGACGTCGTATTTCATTGGCATGTCCTCCGTGCGAAGCTGCGGTTAGCATGACGCGCATGGCGGTCGGGCGCGACCAAAAACTGAGCAGAGGGGTCAGAAAGTGCCAACCGCGCAAGCGCGTGCGAACCGGCCTCTTTTCGACGTGACGGTGATCGATTTCGGCCAGATCTTCCAGGGACCCTATGCGAGCCTATTGCTGGCGAAGGCGGGCGCCTTCGTGATCAAGATCGAGCCGCCGCGCGGCGAGCCCGGGCGCCGGCGGGCCGAACCCGGCAAGAGCGCGACCTTGCCGTTTGCGATGCTCAACCAGAACAAGCACGCGGTCACATTGAACCTGAAGCACGAGCGCGGCCGCGATTTGCTGTTCCGCATGGTCGAGCGCGCCGATGTGCTGCTCGAAAATTTCTCGCCCGGCACGATGGACGGGCTCGGCGTCGGCTGGAGCCGGCTGCACGCGATCAACCCGCGTCTGATCTATGCGACGGGCACCGGGTTCGGCATCAGCGGGCCCGATCGCGACAATCTGGCGATGGACATGACGATTCAGGCCGCCTCCGGGATCATGAGCGTGACCGGCTTCCCGGACGGGCCGCCGGTCAAGGCCGGCCCGACCCTCGTCGATTTCATGGGCGGGATTCATCTTTACGCTGGCATCGTGACGGCGCTCTACGACCGCGACCGCAGCGGCGTCGGACGGCTCGTCGAAGTGGCGATGCAGGAGACGGTCTGGCCGACCCTCGCGGCGAGCTACGATTACTACTACCGCACCGGCGAGATCCCGCCGCGCACCGGCAACCGGCAATCTGGGCTCAACAGCGCGCCCTACAATGTCTATGCGACCGCTGACGGCCATGTCGCGATCCACATCGTGACCGAGGCGCATTTCCAGAACCTGTTGAAGGCGATGGGCCGTGAGGACCTCAAGGACGACCCGCGCTTTGCAACGAATGCCGGGCGCGTCGCGCATATGGACGAGACCGACGCACTCGTCGAGGCCTGGACGAGCACGCTTCCTAAGATGGAGGTGATCGCGCGCACGAAGGCCTATCGCATCCCGTGCGCGCCGGTGCGCACTGCACCCGAAGTCATGAACGACGCGCATATGCACGAGCGCGGGATGCTCAGCCGGATCAACCACCCCGAGCTGGGCGATATCGTCGTGCCGTCGACGCCGTTGCGCCTGCACGGCACCGACAAGGTCCCGGCCGGCCCGAGCCCGACGATCGGCCAGCACAACGCCGAGATCTACGGCGGTTGGCTCGGGCTTTCGCCGGCCGAAATTGCCGAGCTGAGAGAGGCCAGCGTGATTTAGGTTCGGCCTGCCTCCGAATTGGCTGTTCTACTTATGCTTTCTCAGCGAAACGGTTGCCCCTCGTGACGGTTCCGCATAGCCTCCGTCCTAGAGGCGCGAAAGTCGGGGGAGGGGATGAAGAGCATCACGGTCGATTACACGAAGCGCCTCGCCGCGGAGCCGGGCAAGGGCCACAATCGCTGGCACGAGGCGATTGCGCCCGTTATCGAGGCCGCACCCGGCGAAGAGGTCGAGATCCAGACGCGTGACGCCTTCGATGGCCAGATCACGCAAGCCGCTACCGCGGAAGATCTGCGCCGCTGCGACCTGAACCGGGTCCATCCGCTGACCGGCCCGGTCTATGTCGCCGGCGCCGCAGCGGGCGACCTCCTAGAGGTCGAAATCTGCGACATGAAGCCGGCCGCGTTCGGCTACACGGTGCAGGTGCCGGGATTTGGCTTTCTGCGGGACGCCTTCCCCGAGCCCTATATCGCCAAATGGCGGATCAAGGATGGGTTTGCCGAGTCCGCCGAGTTGCCCGGCGTGCGCATCCCGGATGGCTCCTTTGTCGGAGTCATCGGTGTCGCGCCTTCAAAGGCGCTGCGCGAGACGATCCAGCGTCGCGAAGCAACCCTCCTCGGCCGTGGCGGGATGGTGCTGCCGCCCGAGAAGGACGGTGCGGTGCCGGCGGCGGAGCCAATCGCCTCGCAGGCATTGCGCACGATCCCGCCGCGCGAAAACGGCGGCAATCTCGACATCAAGCAGCTGAGCAAGGGCGCCCGGCTCATGCTGCCCGTCTTTGTCGAGGGCGCCTTGTTCTCGGTCGGCGACGCGCATTTCGCGCAAGGCGACGGCGAGGCCTGCGGCACGGCGATCGAGATGGCCGGCGCGATCGTCGTGCGCTTCACAGTGCATAAGGGCGACGCTGAGCGCCGCGGCATCCGCTTCCCGCGTTTTTCGCGCGACGACTATTATTTTCCGCCCGAGCTCGCCGCGCCGAAGCGTTTCCTCGCCACGACCGGGCTGTCGATCCGCGGGGACGGCACCAATGAGAGCGAAGACGCGACATTGAGCGCGCGCAATGCGCTGCTGGCAATGATCGACCTGTTGGTCGAGCGCGGCTGGACCCGTCAGCAGGCCTACGCGATCTGCAGTGTCGCGGTCGACCTCAAACTGAGCGAGCTGGTCGACGTGCCCAACTTCGTGGTCAGCGCTTTCTTGCCGCTCGACATCTTTGGTCAATAGAAGGACCCGCAATGGACTTCGCCGACAGCCCCGAGCACACGGCGTTCCGCGCCGAGTTCCGGGACTGGCTCGAAAGGAACCTGCCACCGGAGATCTGCGTCGACGATGCCGCCGATCAGCGCGTCGCGCCGGACCGGGAGACGCTCGAAAAGCGGATTGCATGGCAGAAGAAAATGCATGCCGCCGGCTGGGTCGGGATCTCCTGGCCCAAAGAATATGGCGGGCGCGGCGCCAGCTTTATGCAGCAGGTGATTTTCGACGAGGAATATTTCCGCGCCCGTGCGCCGGTTCTGCCGACCGCGAGCGCGCTGAGCCTATTGGGCCCAACTCTCATCCATTGGGGAACCGAAGAGCAAAAGAAACGCCATCTGCCGCGCATTCTCAGCGCCAACGAGCTGTGGTGCCAAGGCTATTCGGAGCCCGATGCCGGCGGCGACCTCGCCAGCCTACGGACCCGTGCCGTCGACCGCGGCGATCATTTTGTCGTCAATGGCCAGAAGGTGTGGACCTCGGGTGCGCATTTCGCCGATTGGTGCTTTCTGCTGGTGCGCACCGACCCTGATGCGCCGAAGCATCACGGCATCAGTTATTTACTGGTCGATATCAAGACGCCGGGGATCACGGTGCGGCCGCTGGTCCTGCTCAATGGCCACCGGCATTTCAACGAGGTATTCTTCGAAAATGTCCCGGTACCCAAGGAGAACCTGGTCGGACCGTTGAACGAGGGCTGGAAGGTCGCGATTACGACCCTGATGTTCGAGCGCAGCGGCGCCGGGGGGCGCGATCACGCGGCGCAGATCGCCCGCCTCGCTGAGCTGGCAAAGCAATTCCCGACGCGCCAGGAGCCGGCCTGGCGCGAGAGCCATATCCGCCAGCAACTGGCGCAGCTGGCGATCGACGTGAAGGCGTTGCAGGTGACCCGGCTGCGCGGGCTGACCCGCCGGTTGCGCGGTGAGCCGCCGGGACCCGAAGGCTCGATCCTCAAATTGTTCGGCTCCGAGCTGGCGCTGCGCATCGCCGATTTCTCCTCGACCCTGCTCGGCCCCTACGCGACCATCGATGCCCCGACCGAGGCAGTGCCCGACGCGGCGCGCTGGCACCATCGCGTGCTCGGCGCGCGGCAATACACGATCGCCGGCGGGACCAGCGAGATCCAGCGCAACATCATCGGCGAGCGCGTCCTCGGCCTGCCGAAAGGCTGAGCGATGTACAATCAGCTGAAAATCGTCGTGCCCGGGCTTGACCCGGGCATCCACGCAACTCCCTCCAGCTTTAGCGGCCGCATGGATTGCCGGGTCAAGCCCGGCAATGACGAGAATACACGCGGTCTTCGAGCCGGAAACTGAGCAATGGACATTGGGTTCACCGAGGAACAGGAGCTGCTGCGCGACAGCGCGCGGCGGTTTCTCGAGAACGAGTGCGACACCCGGTTCGTGCGCGCAAGGATGGCCGAGCCGGCGGCGGTCACCGACGAGTTCTGGCGGAAACTTGCGGAGCAAGGCTGGCTCGGGATCGTCTATCCCGAGGAAGAGGGCGGCAGCGGGTTCGGGCTCGTTGATCTGGTCGTATTGATGGAAGAAATGGGCCGCGCGGTGATGCCGGGTCCGTTCTTGTCGACGGTATTGCTCGGCGGCGCCACGATCGCCGAGGCCGCTGCGCCGGCGCAGCGCCGCCAATGGCTGCCGCAGATCGTCGACGGTAGCGCGAAAGCGGCCCTTGGCTGGACCGAACCCAATCTGCGCTGGGACGCGGCGGGCATTACCCTTCGGGCGCATGAGACTGGCGGCGGTTTCGGGCTGTCCGGCACCAAGATGTTTGTCGGCGACGCGCATCTGGCCGACATTCTCGTGGTCGCGGCGCGCACGCGCGACGGCAGCACGATGGAGGACGGCGTCAGCCTGTTCCTGGTGCCAAAGGACACTCCCGGACTTACGGTCAGCGTGTTGCCGACCATCGACGAGACGCGGAAATTATGCGAGGTCAGGCTCGACAATGTCGCATTGCCGGCCGGCGCATTGCTCGGCGAACTACATCAGGGTTGGGCGCCGTTATCGGGGGTGATTGCCCGTGCAACCGTGGCATTGGCCGCCGAGATGTGCGGTGGCGCGCAGCAGGTGCTCGACATGACCGTCGCCTATGCCCAGATCCGCATCGCATTCGGCAAGCCGATCGGCAGTTATCAGGGGGTCAAGCACCAGGCCGCCGACATGCTGGTGGCGCTCGAAAATGCCAAGTCACTGACTTATTACGCCGCCTGGGCGGTCGATCAAGGGCTGGACGAGGCGCCACTGGCGGTATCGATGGCAAAGGCCGCCGCCTCCGACATGGCTCGCAAGGTCGCCGGCACCGGCATTCAGTTGCACGGCGGCATCGGCATGACGTGGGAGCACGATCTGCAGCTCTACTTCAAGCGCGCCAAAGCCTCCGAGGTCGCTTTTGGCGACGCCACCTGGCACCGCGAACGCGTCGCCCAGCTGATGAGACTTTGACCGCATTGCCGCCCCGACAGAACAATTTCGACGCTCTGCGCCTGATCGCTGCCATCTCAGTCATCTTCTCGCATTCCTTCCTGATCGCGGAGGGCACGCAGAACCGCGAATGGCTGATTCTGCTGACCGGCAATCAGTGCATCCTCGGCCTCACGGGGGTTTTCATCTTCTTTGCAATCAGCGGCTTCTTGGTGACGCAGAGCTTCGAGCAGAGCGCCAATCCGCTGCACTACCTCGCGAAGCGCGCATTGCGCATCTTCCCAGGGCTGTTTTTGGCGACCGTGGTGTCGGCGTTCGTGCTGGGACCGCTCGTCACGACGCTGCCGCTCGGCGCCTATCTGAGCCGGCCGGAACCTTACGAATATGTCGTCGGCAACACGCTGCTCGATCAGACCGGTCACGAACTGCCGGGTATCTCCTTCGCCGACAACCCCGTTGGGCTCGAGATCAACGGCTCGCTATGGACCTTGCGCCTCGAATTCACGATGTACCTGATGGTACTCGTGCTGGGCCTATTGCGGCTGCTGACCGTGCGAGTGGCATTCCTGCTGTTGGCCTTTGGTATGGCCTCCCTGCATTTCGAGATGCTCTATCCGCTCGAAAAATGGGGCTGGTTTTTCGAATTGCTCAGCGGCTGGGGCTGGCTCGTCGGCTTCTTCGCCGCGGGAATGGCTCTCTACAAACTGCGCCACACTCGCATTCTTGACGGCCGCATCGCGCTCTTGGCACTCGCGGGCCTCGTGCTCAGCGTCCCACTGCGCCAATTCATCACCCTCTTCCCCGTGTTCGGGTGCTATCTGGCGTTATGGCTCGCCTTGAACCCGCGGCTGCCGGTCATCCCGGCGGCACGCTTCGGCGATTTGTCCTATGGCCTGTACATCTATGGCTGGCCTGTCGAGCAGGCGGTGATATGGCTCTATCGCGGCCATGCCGCCTGGTGGCAGGTATTCTTGATCGCCTTGCCGGCCACGGCGGCCCTCGCCTTCCTGTCATGGCATCTCGTGGAGCGTCCGATGCTCCGCCTCAGGCCGGGTGGGCGGCGCGCGGCGGCTGGTTACGCGCCTGCGCCGCAACGGGCATAGTCGAGAGGGCTGGCGCCGGGCTCTGCTCCCCCGCTAGAATGCCGCTTCGAAGCGAATTTCGATGGAGACGCGCCGATGCGGATACACAACCTCTACACCGATTCGAACGGCCAGTCCCACTTCCGGGACATCGAGGTCGAATGGGCCGAGGAAACGCGCGGAGGCAAGCTTTCGAAGCGCCTGCCGGCGACCGGGATCATCTTCCGCGAAGTCCCACCGACCTATGACCTCGATTGGCACCCTGCGCCAAGGCGGCAATACATCATCAACCTCGACGCCGGTGTGCAGATCACCGCGAGCGACGGCGAGAGCCGCACGATCGCTGCCGGCGAGGTGATCCTCGTCGAAGACACGACCGGGAAAGGGCATCTCTCCAAGGCAGTCGAAGGCAAAGTCCGCAATTGCATTTTCGTACCCATCGAGTAACGGAGCGCCAACATGAAGCTGCTTTACTTTGACGACTACAAGCTGGGCGTGCTGAAGGGCGACAACGTCGTCGAGGTGTCGTCGGTCGTGCGCGACATTCCGCACACCGGCCCCGGCGATCTGATCAACGGCTTGATCGCGCGGTTTGATCAATACCGCGGCCGGCTCGATGATGCAGCGGCGAGCGGTCAGGGCGTCCCGCTGTCATCGGTCAGGGTCCGCCCGCCATTGCCAAAGCCCACCAACATCGACGCGATGGCGGTCAACTACATGGAGGACGGCACCCGCAGCGCGCCGGCGCCGATCAATGCCTTTCACAAATCGCCGAGCGCCATATGCGGCCCTGGCGACACGATGGTGTTGCCTGACGTGCCGGCTACGATCTTCGAAGGCGAGGCCGAGCTGGCGGTCGTCATCGGTAAGCGCGCGAGCAATGTCAAAGCCACCGATGCGATGGACTACGTCTTTGGCTACACGAACTTTATCGACGGCTCGGCGCGCGGTCTGCCGCCGGCCGGAAATGTCTTCTTCCAGATGAAGTCGCGCGACACCTTCGCGCCGATCGGCCCCTATCTGGTGACCAAGGACGAAATCCTGGATGTGAACAAATTGCAGATCCGGCTGTGGAACAACGGCACCTTGATGCAGAATTTCAACACCAGCGATATGGCACACAAGATCCCGCGCTGCATCGAGTGGCTGACCTCGATCCATACCCTGGAGCCGGGCGACATCATCGCCACCGGCACCAACCACCGCGGCCTCAACTCCTTCCAGGACGGCGACAAGATCGAGCTCGAGATCGACGGCCTGGGGCGGCTCGCCTTCAATATCAAGGACGAGCTGAAGCGCACCTGGGGACGCGAGACGCGGCTGCAGATGCACGAGAAGGCGGCGCAAAAAACACCCGGCAATTACCCGGACATCACGCCGCAATTGACCGGAAGACACGCCCCGACCGCGCGCTGAGTTCGACCCATTCCCTCGGTCTAGGCGCCCGAAAAGGGGCCCCTCACCCCAGCCCTCTCCCCGCGAGCGGGGAGAGGGAGGGACCCGCGAAGCGGGAGGGTGAGGGGCAGGAGCGACGGCCGCTTGGAGTAATGCCTTGGAAGGAACGACCATGAGTGCCGCCGGCTTTGCTTACAGCAACCGCTTCAACAAGAACCTTCCGCCGGCGGCGCCGCCTTGGACCGGCTTTCCGAAATACAACTTTGTCGGCGGGCACAACGACCCTGAGCGGGTCCCGGCGGCGGCTCTAGCCGATGCCGCGACCACGGTTCTGCGACGCCGCGGGGCCGACTTGGCTCTCTACAATTTCGACGGGCCCCAGGGCTATCGCGGGCTGCGTGATTTCGTCGTCGACAAGGTCTCGCGCCGCCCGGCCATCAAATGCTCGGCGGATGACGTCTTGATCACCTCCGGCTCCGGGCAGGGCATCGATCTCGTCAATCAGCTCCTGCTCGAGCGCGGCGACACCGTGATCCTCGAAGAATTCACCTATGGCGGCGCCTTAACTAAGCTAAAGCGGCTCGGTGTGAACATCATCGGCGCGCCGCTCGATGACGAGGGACTCCGGATCGATGCGCTCGCACGGATCATCGAGGACCTCCGACGAAAGGGCACCACTCCGAAATACATCTACACGATCCCGACAATCCAGAACCCGAGCGGCTCGATCCTGCCGCACGAGCGCCGCGAGGAATTGCTCACCTTGACCGGCAAGCACGGTGTCCCGGTTTTCGAGGACGAGTGCTATGCCGACCTGACCTGGGACGGGGCGGGTCCGCCCTCGCTGTATGCGATGGACCCGCACCAGGTGATCCACATCGGCTCCTTCTCGAAGACCCTGGCGCCGTCGTTGCGCCTCGGCTACGTGGTCGCCGTCCCGGAGGTCATGAGCCAAATCGTCGCCTGTAAGCGCGAGGCCGACAGTGGCACCGGCGCGCTCGATCAGATGGTCGTCGCCGAGTACTTCTCGCAGAATTTCGGCGAGCACGTCGGCGGCCTGACCCAAACCCTGCACGAAAAGCTCGACACGATGGTCGAGGCCGTCGAGCGCGAGTTCGGCACCGCGGTCGAGAAGATGTGGAAGCCGAAGGGCGGCATCTTTCTGTGGCTCAAGCTGCCCGACCGCGTCGATGTCACGAAGCTGGTCGGGCCCGCCGCCAAAGCCGGCATCGCCTTCAACCCGGGACCCGAATGGTCGTGCAACCCGGCCGAAAGCAAGTCCCATCTGCGCCTCTGTTTCGCGCTCCCGTCAAAAGACGTGATCCGCGACGGTGTCGCGGCCTTCGCCCGGGTCTGCTTCGAGGAAACCGGCATCCCCGAGCGCAGCGCCAACATTCGCCGCGCCGGCTCTTAAGGGCAGGTTCGATCTTGGTGGAAAATACTGGGGATGCGCCGCGCAGGCGGTACATCAAACAGCCGACAGCACAGGCGCGGGCCTACTCGCAGGCGGTGATCACCGAGGGCGGGAGGATCGTCTGGCTCGCCGGGCAAGTTGGAACGGCGGACGCATCGGGAAACTCGCTTGCCGGGGATTTCGACGGCCAGGTCCGTGAGATATTTGCCCGCTTGAGCCAAACTCTGGAGGAGGCCGGCGGCAGCCTCGCCGATATGGTGACGATGACGGTGTTCATCACCGACGCTCGCTACGGTGACCGCTTCACCGAGCTGCGGAAGGAGATTTTCGGCGATAATTTTCCCGCGAGTGCGCTGATCACCGTCGCGGGTCTCGCCCGCCCGGAGATGCTCGTCGAGGTTCAAGGAATCGCCGTGATAGGGTGAAGCCTTCCCGCTTCCGTCGAGGCGACACGTGTGAAGCCTGAGCGTGCGTGATAAAGTGTCCTTGTAAAGGGCACAATCAAAGGGAGGATTACTTCTATGCGCGCCATGGACGTGATGACAACCAATGTGATCACCGTCAGCCCCGACACATCGGTACAGGAAGTGGCGAAAATCCTGTCCGAGCGGAGCATCAGCGGGGTTCCGGTGGTGGATGCCCAGAATCGACTTGTCGGGATCGTCAGCGAGGGCGACCTGCTGCATCGCGTTGAAACCGGAACGGATCGCCGGCCCGATCGCAGAACCGGGCGCCGGCGCTCGTGGTGGCTCGACACGGTCGGTTCGGACGAGGAGCTCGCACGCGCTTACGTCAAATCGCACGGCCGCACCGCCAAGGACGTCATGACGAGCGAGGTCACCTCTGTCAGTGAGACCACCGAACTCGCCGATATCGCGAATCTGCTCGAGACCAGACGGATCAAACGGGTGCCTGTCGTCAGAGATGGCAAGCTGGTCGGCATCGTCAGCCGGGCCAACCTGGTGCGGGCGCTGGCGGCAGCCGGAAGTCGACTGAGCGCCGATACCGCCACCGACGACCGTACGATCCGCCAAAAGCTCCTGGCCGAGTTGCAGGGCCAGGAGTGGGTCCACGCCTGGGCGGCCGATATTATCGTCAGGGATGGTGTCGTCCATATTTGGGTATCCGACGACCGCCCGGAAGAAGAGCAGCGGGCCCTGCACGTCGCGGCCGAGAACATTCCCGGTGTTCGCGGCGTCGAGGAGCACATCGTGCCGGCGCCGATGATCCCGCCGGCGTTTTAGCGGCGGCCGGAATCCGGGATTGACCGCGGGCGTCGAACGGTAAACCATTCTTCGACCATTGCTTTCGCCGTCAGAGGGAGGATCAGCCCGCGATGAGCATCAAGAACAAGGCCTATATCGTCGGGATCTATGAGCACCCGACACGCAAGGCCGAGGACAAGTCGCTCGCCCAATTGCATGCCGAGGCGGCCAAGGGTGCAATCGAGGACGCCGGCCTGAGCAAGAGCGATATCGACGGCTATTTCTGCGCCGGTGACGCGCCTGGGCTCGGGCCGCTGTCGATGGCCGATTACATGGGGTTGAAGTTACGCCACATGGATTCGACCGATAGCGGCGGCTCGTCCTACATCATTCATGTCGGCCACGCCGCCGAGGCGATTGCGCTAGGCAAATGCAGCATCGCACTGATCACGCTCGCCGGCCGGCCGCGTAGTGAGGGCCAGGCAACCGGAACCGCGGCGCGCACCGCCCAGAACACGCCCGACGCGCCGTTCGAGAACCCCTATGGTCCGGCCACTGCGAACATGTACGCGATGTGCGCAATGCGCCACATGCACCAGTACGGCACCACGAGCGAGCAGCTAGCCTGGATCAAGGTCGCGGCCTCGCACCACGCGCAGCACAATCCGCATGCGATGCTGCGCGACGTCGTCACGGTTGAGGATGTCGTCAATTCGCCGATGATCGCCGACCCGTTGCACCGGCTCGATTGCTGCGTAATCAGCGACGGCGGCGGCGCGATCATCGTCGCCAGCCCCGAAGTCGCAAAAAGCCTGAAACGACCGAAGGTCAAGATCCTCGGCGCCGGCGAAGCGCCCAAGCATCAGATGGGTGGTCAGATCGACCTGACCTATTCGGGCGCGGTGTGGTCGGGGCCGCCGGCCTTTGCCGAGGCCGGGGTCAAGCCCGGGGACATCAAATACGCCTCGATCTATGACAGCTTCACGATCACCGTGCTGATGCAGATCGAGGATCTCGGCTTCTGCGAGAAGGGTCAGGGCGGCCGGTTCGTATCCGATGGCAATCTGATTTCCGGCACCGGCAAATTGCCGTTCAACACCGATGGCGGCGGGCTGTGCAACAACCACCCGGCGAACCGTGGCGGCCTGACCAAAGTCGTCGAGGCGGTGCGCCAATTGCGCGGCGAAGCGCATCCCGCGGTGCAGGTCAAGAATTGCGATCTGGCATTGGCGCACGGCACCGGTGGCTCGCTCGGCACAAGGCATGGCGCCGCGACCGTGATCATGGAAAGGGAGTGAGGCCGATGCAGAGCCAAGAGCGCAAGATCCAGGCCCCGCAGCCCAATCCGGAAACCCAGGCCTTCTGGAAGGCGGCCGAGGAAGGCAAGCTGATGATCGGCAAATGCACGGCCTGTGGGGCGGTGCATTACTACCCGCGCGCGATCTGCCCGTTCTGCTTCAGCGACAAGACCGAACTGCAGCAGGCCTCGGGCGATGGAACGGTCTATACCTACAGCGTCATGCGGCGCGCGCCCATTCCCTATGCGATCGCCTATGTGACGTTGAGCGAAGGCCCGACGATGATGACCAACATCGTCGATTGCGACCTCGACAAGATCCGCATCGGGCAGTCCGTCCGGCTCGTCTTCAAGCCGAGCGACGGCGGGCCGCCGGTGCCGATGTTCACGCCCGCCTGAGCAGGCAAGCCCCTCACCCCAGCCCTCTCCCCGCAAGCGGGGCGAGGGAGTCATTAGCAGGAGCAACAACAATGGACACGCTCGAGACGCGGCTTTCGGCGAGGCCGCGAAATATCGGTCTGGAAGAGTGGGCGGTGCGGGTCGACCTCGCCGCCTGCTACAGGCTGATCGCCTATTTCGGCATGGA
Source organism: uncultured Alphaproteobacteria bacterium (assembly GCA_963736715.1). Taxonomy (GTDB): domain Bacteria; phylum Pseudomonadota; class Alphaproteobacteria; order ATCC43930; family CGMCC-115725; genus AP-15. The sequence continues at coordinate 90,237 of CAVTQA010000042.1, forward strand.
TGATCTGATCCTGGGCCACATTTCGGCGCGCGTGCCGGGAGCGGAAGACCAGTTTCTGATCAATCCGATGGGGCTGTTGTTCAACGAGGTCACCGCTTCGAGTCTCTTGAAGATCGACATTGACGGCAATCAGATCGAGCCGTCGGAGTACGAGCCGAACCGCGCCGGCTTTATAATTCACAGCGCTATTCACATGGTGCGGCCGGACGCTCGCTGCGTCTTGCACACGCATACCGAAGCGAGCATTGCGGTCAGCGCGCAGGAAGAGGGGCTCTTGCCCTTATCGCAATGGGCGCTGCGCTTTTACGGCGGCCTTGCCTACCACGATTACGAAGGCGTCTCGCTCGATCTCGATGAGCGGGAACGGCTGCAGCGCGACATCGGCCAGCAACAGGTATTGGTGTTGCGCAACCACGGCCTGTTGACGGTCGGCCGCAATGTCGCCGAGGCGTTTTCGCTGACCTATTATTTCGAGCAGGCGGCGCGGGCTCAGCTCAAGATGCAGGCGGCTGCCGCAGCGGGCGCCAAGATCTTGTTTCCGTCAAGAGAAGCCTGCGAGCAGTCGGCCGCACGCCCGCGCGGCAATGAGGGCCAGCTGCCGCTCACCGGCCAGCGCGAGTGGCCGGCATTGCTGCGGCTCGCCGACAAGCTCGATCCCAGTTACCGAAACTGACCTGCGCGGCGTCACGGACGCCGGCACCGCTCCCGTTCGGCTTGGACCCGGCCGAGGCGGTATTGCAGCCGCTCGCGCTCCTCGCCATAGGGGGTATAGGCGAGCCTGTCGCGCAGCTCGTGCTCCTCATGCCGTAATCCCTCGCACCGCTGGCGGTAGCCATGCTCCTCCCCGTAACCTGGCGGCGGCGCATAACCCGGCGTGGGATACCCAGGCGGGGGTGCATATCCCGGCGCCGGATAGCCAGGCGCCTGGGCTTCTCGCGGTAGCGGCGGCGCTGGTGTAGCAGGCCGGCCGCCATTGCAGACCAACTGGCCGTTATTGTTGCCGATATCCCCGACGCAATGCGTCACATTCAGGGCCGTCAGATGATCGCCGCGTCCATTGGCTCTACGGCAGACCGCGGTCAAGGTGCCGCCCTGCATTCTGAAGTCCCTGCAGCTCTGCTGATAGGAGCCCGGCGGCAGCCCCTGTGCATATGCCGCTACGGCGAGCCCCGCCAGCGCCGCCGCTCCGAACAACCCAGATACTATTTTCACCTTCAACTCCACCCCGTTGACGAGCCCGAAATTTCCGGGCGTCGTGATTCTCAAGCCAGCCAACGTTTGCGGCGGCGGTAATGTTTCACGTCGCGGTAACTCTTCCGCCCGGTCGTCGAGAGCCCGAGATAGAACTCCTTGACGTCCTCGTTGCTGCGCAGATCGGCGGCGGTTCCGTCCATCACGACCCGCCCGTTTTCGAGAATATAGCCGTATCGGGCGTGGCGCAGCGCGATATTGGTGTTCTGCTCGGCGACCAGAAACCCGACATGCTCATTCTCGTTGAGCCGGTCGACGATCGCGAAAATTTCCTCGACCAATTGCGGCGCGAGACCCAGCGAGGGCTCGTCGAGCAGAATCATTTTCGGCCTCGACATCAGGGCTCGGCCGATCGCGGTCATTTGCTGCTCGCCGCCGGAGGTATAGCCGGCAAGGGCGTGGCGCCGGGTCTTGAGGCGCGGGAAATAGCTGTAGACCTTGTCGAGATCGTCGGCGATCCGGGCGCGCCCGTCCCGCCGCGTGTAGGCGCCGGTCAGCAGATTCTCTTCGACGGTAAGATGCGCAAAACAGTGGCGCCCCTCCATGACCTGGATCAGTCCGCGCTTGACGACTTCGGCAGCATCGAGGGCGTCCGTGCGCTCGCCGCCAAAGGTGATCGAGCCCTTCGTCACCTCGCCGCGCTCGGCGCGCAGCAGGTTCGAGATCGCCTTCAATGTCGTCGTCTTACCGGCGCCGTTGCCGCCGAGCAAGGCGACAATGCCGCCTTCCGGCACTTCGAGCGACACGCCCTTCAGCACCAGGATAACGTGGTTGTAGATGACCTCGATATTGTTGACGGAGAGGGGGGCGCTCGCTTCGGTCATCAGCGCGTTGCGGAATGAGGGCGGCCGGCGTCTTGGGCCTCACATTTCCTTCGAGCAGTCGCGCGGAGTGATGCCCTTCTCCTTCGCATAGGCCAGCGCCAACTCCTTGTACAACTCGGTCAGCATTACGCGGTCCGGTTGGATCCAGTCAGACACGAATTTCCAATGCTTGCCGTCCCACTGCTGTATGCGCACTTGGCCGTTGCCCTCGTGGTTCGCGCAAGAGAGCTGGATCGGCACCATGAGCCCGTCGGCGCCAAGCTGGGCTATGCGTTGCGGGGTGATGTCGAGGTGCTCATAGCCCCACTGCACCTCTTCACCTTTGAGCGGCTTCTTGCCGAACTTGCCCTGCGCGGTGCGGATCGCCTCGAGATCGTAGATCGCGTTGATTACGCCGCGGTTGAAGAGCACCTCGCCGACCTTGTCGCGCGTCGTGTGGCCGCCGTTTTTATCATAGACGTATTTGAGGATGTCCTTGACCGCGCCGTATTCCTGCCCGGCACCGTGGAAGGTCCCCGATTTGTAGCCGATTGCCGCCTCGCCGGCGGGCACGACATCGGGCTCTGAGCCCGACCACCATACGCCGATGAAGTGGTCCATCGGATATCCGACGGAGGCTGCACCTTTGATGGCGGTCGAGTTCATCACCCCCCAGCCCCACATCAACAGCCAGTCCGGCCGCTGCTGACGGATCTGCAACCAGGTTGCCGACTGCTCGATCCCGGGCGCCGAGACCGGGTATTTGAGAAAGGTGTAGCCGTATTTCTGCGACAGTTTTTCGAGGGTCGCGATCGGCTCCTTGCCATAAGCGATGTCGATATAGACGAGACCGATCTTCTTGCCCTTGAGCTTGTCGAGGCCACCCATTTGCTCGCCGACATATTTGATCATCGCGTCGGCCTGCGCCCAATAGGTGGCGGGCAAGGTAAAAACATAGGGGAACACCGCGCCGTCGCTGGCGTCGGCGCGACCGTAGCCCATCGAGACGACCGGGACCTTATCGACCGTCGCGCGCTCGATCAGCGCGTAGGTGATGCCGGTCGACAACGGGTCGACGAGACTGGCGCCGGTCGGCCCCTTGTTCTTGAGCCGCTCATAGCACTCGACGCCCTTGTCGTTGTTGTACCCTGTTTCGCACTCCTCGTAAGTGATCTTGACGCCCCCGACGCCGCCGTCGCGCGCGTCGATCATGTCGAGATAATCGGCATAGCCGTCGGCAAACGGGATGCCGTTCGGCGCATAGGGGCCGGTGCGGTAGACGAGGCGCGGAATGAACTGTTCGCTCTGCGCCATCGCCATGCCGGCGCTGAGACCAAATCCGGCGATCGCGACCGTCGCAGCCGCAATTAATGTTTTGAAAAGCCTCATCTTCTCCTCCCTGTGGCGCCGATTCCGGGTCTTCTAAGCTCCCGCCGGTTCCGCTGCAAGGATTCTCGCGTCAATGCGGGCCATCTGACCGGCCCTCATCGAGCGGCGTAATTCTCCCTAAGCAAGCGCCATCGGCCTGATACGATTGGCGGGCATAGCGTGTATCCGGTATAATTGTAACTCGTCGGACTTGATCGGTCGTCGCCGGCGTCATGCAAGGTGGCGATCGGGGATTGATACCAGCGATAAGGCGGCTGCCGAAGGAAAGATCCTGGGATGGATCTCTTGTCCTACGGTTTAGATGCTCTCCAGGAGGATGCTACATTGGTCCTTTGTTGCGGTCGCGACCGTGCGGGTGCGGGCCCGCGTTTATGCCGCACGCATCTCGACGAGAGAGGCCACGGTGACATTCTCACACCGGCTGGCGTCGGCATTGCCCTCGCTTCCTGCCGAGCGATAGGGACAGGCGTGTCGTGACGGTGCATCTTACGCAAGAGTGAACAGTGTGGCGATGAGGCGAAGTTTGGCGCGCTGGAACATGGAACTGCACAGGGGCGGCCCGGCGATCCGCTATGGCTTCTCAGCCGTCTGCGTTGCAGTTGCGCTTGGCGCGGCGCTGGCATTCCAGTACTACGGCTTTCGCGACGTGGAATTGCCGCTTTTCGACCTGGCCATCGTCGTCGCCACCTGGTACGCGGGGGTTGGGCCTGCCGTGCTGGCGGTGGTGCTATCCGCGGCCTGCTTCAATTACTTTTTCACCGAGCCTTTTTACACCTTCGAAGTTTCCAGCGCGGATCTACCATACTTTTTTGTTTTCACGGCCTCGGCGGCGATCATTGCCTGGTTCGTGGCTGTTCGACGCCGCATAGAGAACGATCTTCGCGACACTCGCGACCACCTTCAGGCTGAGGTGGAACAGCGCAAGCGCCGAGAAGACGAAATTCGCAAACTCAATAACGAGCTCGTCAAGCGAGCTAGGGACCTCGAAACCAGCAACAACGAATTAGAATCTTTTGCCTATTCCGTCTCCCACGACCTTCGTGCGCCGCTTCGCCATGTGGTCGGGTACTCGGAGCTGCTTCAGAAACAGGCGTCTTCATTGCTCGACGAGAAGAGTCGTCGGTTCGTCCAAACAATTCTCGAATCAGCAAAGAGAATGGGTAATCTGATCGACGATCTGCTGGCGTTTTCCAGGATCGGGCGGGCCGAGACCAAGACGACGCAGGTGAGCCTGGACCAGCTCGCCAAGGAGGTCGTCGCGGAGATCGGGCAGGACACGACGGGGCAAGACATTGTGTGGAAGATCAATCCCCTTCCCGACTGTTACGGCGACCGTTCCATGCTGAGGCTGGTGATCTTCAATCTTCTCTCCAATGCGGTTAAATTCACACGCGTGCGCGACCAGGCCGAAATCGAGATTGGGTCTGTGGATCGGGGAGACGAAGTAGAGGTGTTCGTGAGGGATAATGGCGCCGGCTTCGACATGCAGTACGTCAACAAACTGTTCGGCGTGTTTCAACGTCTTCACCTCCCGGAAGAGTTTGAAGGCACGGGAATAGGCCTCGCGACGGTTCGGCGCATCGTCCATCGCCACGGGGGGGACGTCCGAGCCGAGGGAGGTGTCGATCAAGGCGCGACGTTGTATTTCTCACTGCCTAAAGCACAAGATACAGTGGAGAGGACTGCGAACACGCTATGAGCGAACTGGCACGCATTCTGCTCGTCGAGGACGACCCGAGAGACGTGGAACTCACTCTGACGGCGCTGGGCGAATATAACCTGGCAAACGAGGTCGTGGTTACCCGCGACGGAGAAAAAGCCCTCGATTATCTCTTTTGTCGGGGCGAGTTCAGCACTCGCTCCAACGACAACCCTGCGGTCATGCTGCTGGACCTAAAGCTGCCGAAAGTCGATGGCTTGGAAGTCTTACAGCAAATCAAGTCGGACGAGCGCCTGAAGCTGATACCGGTGGTGGTGCTGACGTCGTCCCACGAGGAAAAAGACATGATGAGAAGCTACAAACTCGGGGTGAACGCATATGTTGTGAAGCCGGTCGATTTTCACGAATTCGTCAATGCCATCAAGGAACTGGGCGTCTTCTGGGCGGTCATCAATGAGCCGCCGCCGGGCAGCGTAAAGAAGGGGCCATGAGGATACCGCTCAGCATTCTGCTGCTGGAGGATAGCATCCAGGATGCGGAGCTCATTCAAGAACTCCTTGAAGCGGATCATTTCGTCTGTGACATCACCCGCGTCCAAACGCGCGCCGAGTTCGTGGCTGCTCTTGAAAACGGTGGAATCGACCTGGTTCTCGCCGATTACAAACTTCCTTCGTTCGATGGCCTTTCCGCCTTGCAGCTCACGCTGAGCGCCCGCCCCGATGTGCCTTTCATCTTTGTCTCGGGCTTCGGCGAAGAGATAGCGATCGAAGCGCTGACGAGCGGGGCCAAGGACTACGTTCTGAAGACAGGGCTATCACGGCTCGTGCCAGCGGTGCAGCGCGCGCTGCGCGAAGCCCGCGAACAAGCCGAACGCAACAAGCCCGAGGAAACGCTGCTTCGCATTCTGTTACTGGAGGATAGCATCCAAGACGCGGAACTTATTCAAGATCTGCTTGAAGCGAATTATTTGGTCTGTGAAGTAACCCGCGCCCAAACGCGCGCCGAATTCCTGGTTGCGCTTGAAGACGGTGGGATCGACCTGATTCTCGCCGACTACAAGCTTCCTTCGTTCGACGGCCTTTCGGCATTGAAGCTTGCGCTGAGCGCACGCCCTGATCTGCCTTTCATCTTTGTCTCGGGCTTCGGCGAAGAGATAGCGATCGAAGCGCTGACGAGCGGCGCCACGGATTATGTTCTGAAGACGCGGTTATCACGGCTCGTGCCATCAATGCAGCGCGCACTGCGCGAAGCCCGAGAACGAGCCGAACGCAAGAAGGCCGAGGCGGCGCTGCGCCGGAGCGAGATGTATCTGGCAGAGGCGGAGCGATTGAGCAACACGGGTACTTTTGGCTGGAACGCTTCGACCGGGGAGATTTACTGGTCCGATGGGGCTTATCGAGTATTTGAATGCGAGCCGACGACAAAGCCCACCGTCCAGTGGGTGATCGACCGCACTCATCCCGACGACCGGATGCGTCTGCATCAAATCCTTGACCGCGCCGCGATGGAGGGGCGCGAATTCATTGCCGAACATCGGCTATTGATGGCCGACGGTTCTGTCAAATACGTTCAAGCCGTCGCTCATCGCTTGATCGGCGAAGATCCGAGGCATTTGGTTTTCGTAGGTGCACTAACGGATATTACTGAGCGCAAGCGCGCCGAGGAAGAGCGCGAAAGATTGCGTCAGCTCGAGGCAGATCTTGCGCACATCAACCGCGTGAGCATGATGGGAGAACTGGCGGCCTCGCTGGCTCACGAAATCAAGCAGCCGATCACCGCCGCCGTAGTGAATGCCAAGGCCTGCGCGCGATGGCTAGGTCGTCCTGCGCCCGACCTGACAGAGGCGTGCAATGCTGCCGGGCGCATGGTCGCCGATGTGTCGCGCGCCGCCGACATCATCGATCGCGTGCGCTCACTTTACCGGCGAGGTACGCCAGAACGTGAAATGGTCGACCTGAACGAAATCGTTCGGGAGATGACCGTCTTGCTGGGCCATGTGGCGGATCGGCGCTGCATTTCAATCCGCACGGAACTCGACCTGGGGCTTCCGGAGACGACGGCGGATCGCGTACAGCTGCAGCAGGTTTTGATGAACCTCATGCTCAACGGTATCGAGGCGATGCAAGGGACCGGTGGTGAACTGACCATCGCATCGAAGAGGACCGAGCATGCGCAACTCTTGATTTCGGTGAGTGATTCGGGCATTGGGCTTCCTGTCGATGAAGCCGAACGCATTTTCGACGCATTCTTCACCACCAAACCTCAAGGCACCGGTATGGGATTGTCCATCAGTCGGCGGATCATCAACTCGCATGGCGGTCGTTTGTGGGCGAGCCCCAACGGAGGACGGGGTGCCATCTTTCAGTTTACATTGCCCGGCGAAGTCACGGCCGCCTGGCCGCAGGCCGTTTAACGCGTCAGCGACAGTAGCGAGCCACCGCTCATCGCGTCGAATTCCGCCGAGAACTGATGCTGAATTTTGTAATTTGTTGATTGTAAAACCGCAAAGACGCTCGACATCGATAAACAACCATTCCGCTCCGCACCGCATCACGTCCCCTTAGGGTCAAACCCGCGTCGAGCGTCGCCGTCCCTCGGTGTCAATGCGGGAACGGCCAGAGTCGCAGTTTCTCCTTGCCGATCGCCCACAGGCGCGCCAAACCGTTCGGCTCGACGATCAGGAAAAACACTATCAGCGCCCCGAAGATCATCGACTGTAGATTTGTCACCAGATTGACCGGGACCTCTAGCCCGACGAGGCGCGGCGCGTTGTCGAGAAAGATCGGTAGCAGCACGATGAAGCCAGCGCCGAGGAAAGAGCCGAGGATGCTGCCGAGGCCGCCGAGGATGATCATGAACAAGATCTGGAACGAGCGGTCGATCTCGAACGCGCTGGCCTCGACCGCGCTCGTATAGATGAAGGCCCACATCGCCCCGGCAATGCCGCAGTAAAACGAGCTCACGGCAAAGGCCAGCAGCTTTGTCTGCAGCGGGCGGATCCCGATGATTTCCGCTGCGATATCCATGTCGCGGATCGCCATCCAGGCGCGCCCGATGCGGCCGCGAACCAGACCCTTGGCGGCGAGCGCCAGGAGAACGACCACAGTCAAGACGAACAGGTATTTCGCCCGGGGATCGGCCTCGGCGCCGGTGACGTAGACTTGGCCGAAAACGGCGCGCGGCGGCGCGCTGATCACGCCCGAGGAGCTGTAGTTGTAGAACCACGGGAACTTGTTGAACATCCAGATCAGGAAGAACTGCGATGCCAGCGTGGCCACCGCGAGGTAGAAGCCCTTGATCCTGAGACTGGGGAAGCCGAACAGCACGCCGACGAGTGCGGTGATGGTGCCGGCGAGGATCAAGGCCAGGACGATGTCGAGCCCGGGGAAGGCGGTCGTGAGCTTGTAAGTGGCGAAGGCGCCGACCGCCATGAAGCCGCCGGTGCCGAGTGACACCTGCCCGGCATAGCCGGTCAAGAGGTTGAGGCCGAGCGCTGCCAGCGCAAACACCAGGAACGGGATCATGATCGTCAGCAGCCAATATTCTGACCCGACCGCGGGGATCACGAGATAGGCCGCGGCGAGCGCCGCGAGCATGAGCCAGCGGTCCTGGCGGATCGGAAAGATCGCCTGGTCGGCGGCGTAGCTGGTCTTAAACTCCCCGACCTCGCGGTAAATCATCGCTGAGGTTCCGGTTGGATCGTCACCCCCGCGAAAGCGGGGGTCCAGGGCAGCCGTCGAGGCCTCGAGCCCCTGGATTCCCGCTTTCGCGGGAATGACGAAATATCCGTCAATATTTCGGGATTCATTTTGCGTTGACTGTTCATACCCGCTCGATGATGCGCTCGCCGAAGAGGCCTTGCGGCCGGAATAGCAGGAAGACGAGCGCCAGGGCATAGGCGAACCAGTCCTCGATTGCGCCGCCGAAGGCGGGTCCCCAGAAGACCTCGGCGACCTTCTCGCCGACCCCGACGATGAGACCCCCGACTATCGCACCCGGCACCGAGGTGAAGCCGCCGAGCATCAGCACAGGAAGCGCCTTCAGCGCTACCAGCGAGATCGAGAACTGCACACCCAGATTGCTGCCCCACATGATGCCGGCCACCAGACCCACGATTCCGGCGACAGACCAGACGATGACCCAGATGAAACGGAGCGGGATGCCGACCGATTGCGCCGCTTGGTGGTCATCGGCGACGGCGCGCAATGCGCGCCCGGTCGCGGTGCGCTGAAAGAGGACGAGCGCAGCGACCAGCGAGCCCGCGACCGCTGCGGCGACCAGGTCGAACTCGTTGACGAGCACCCCGCCTATGATCAGCGGCGCCTTCGGGATGCCGATCTCGAGCGGATGCACATCGCTACCCCAGACGAGCTGGCCAAAGCCGTCGAGGAAGAATCCGAGGCCGATCGTCGCCATGAACAGGATGATCGGCTCCTGATTGACGAGCGGCCGCAGTATCAAGCGTTCGATCGCGACGGCGAGCAGGACCATGACCCCGGCGGCGATGACGAAGGCGCCCCAGATCGGGAGGCCGTGTTCGATCATGCCGACGAAGGTCAGCGCGGCAAACAGCACCATTGTGCCCTGGGCGAAGTTGAACACGCCCGAGGCCTTGAAAATCAATACGAAGCCGAGGGCGACCAGGGAGTACATGACCCCGCTCAACAGGCCGCCGATGACGACCTCGAGCACGAATTCCGGGTTGTCCGCCATATTGGCGAACGGAGTCAGGAACACCGCCGCCAGGAGATCCATCGCCGCGGGGCCCCTCACTCTCCGATCGCTGACGCGATGGGTCCCTCCCTCTCCCCGCTTACGCCGCTTACGGGGAGAGGGCTGGGATGAGCGGCTTCCCCGTTCGCCTCGCCGAGATAGGCGGCAATGACTTCGGGGCTTGTGCGGACGTTTTCGGGCGGGCCGTCGGCGATCTTGCGGCCGTAATCGAGCACGACGACGCGGTCAGAAATGTCCATCACGACGCCCATATCATGCTCGATCAGCGCGATCGTCGTGCCGAACTCGTCGTTGACGTCGAGGATGAAGCGGCACATGTCCTCTTTCTCCTCGACATTCATTCCCGCCATCGGCTCGTCGAGCAGCAGCAGCTCCGGCTCCATCGCCAATGCGCGGCCGAGCTCGACGCGTTTCTGCAGCCCATAGGGCAGCCGCCCGACCGGGGTCTTGCGGATCGCCTGAATTTCGAGAAAGTCGATGATGCGCTCTGCATGGGCGCGGTGCGCGAGCTCCTCCTGTTCAGCGGGCCCGAAATGGATCGCCTGCCACAGAAAATTGCGGCGCATCCGCAAGAGGCGCCCGGTCATGATGTTGTCGAGGGTCGTCATTCCTTTGAATAGCGCCACGTTCTGAAATGTCCGGGCAATGCCTTGCGCCGCGGCGTCGTAGGGGCGCATCCGCCGGCGGGTCTCGCCCTTCCAGGTGATGGTGCCCGCCTGCGGGTGATAAAAGCCGTTGATGACGTTAAGCATCGAGGTCTTGCCGGCGCCATTCGGCCCGATCATTGCCAGGATTTCCGAGCGCCGGATCTCGACGCTGATCGCGTTCAACGCGGTAACGCCGCCAAAGGCGAGCGTAATGCGGTCAGCGGTCAGAATCGGCTCACCGACCCGCTTCAAGCCTCAGCTCGCCTTCTTCAAAGGAACCGGTTCGGCGGCCGACAAACTCGTCGCAACGTCGCGGATCGCGAGCTCGGCGCGCATGTAGGTTTTCCGGCCGTCCTCGAAGGTGATCTCGGTCTCGATACGGCCGGTGTGCCGGCCGGAATAGAGCGCGTCGACGAGACTTTGATACCGCGCCGCGACAATGCGGCGGCGGACCTTACGGGTGCGGGTCAGCTCACCGTCATCTGCGTCGAGTTCCTTGTGGAGGATCAGAAACCGGCGGATCTGTGTGGGAGCGAGCTTGGGCTCGGTCGCCATGTCGCGGTTGACTTTATCGATGCAGCCCTCAACCAGATCGTAGACCACTGGCTCGGCTGCGAGCTCCTGGTACGACCCATAGGCGAGATTGCGCCGCTCCGCCCAGTCGCCGACCGCTTCGAGGTCGATATTGACCAAGGCGGCGGCGAATTCCCGGCCGTCGCCGAACACCACTGTTTCCTTGATGCAGGGAAAGAATTTGAGCTTGTTCTCGATGAATTTCGGAGCGAACAGCGAACCATCTGCGAGCCGTCCGACATCCCTGGCGCGATCGAGAATCTTGAGCTGCCCGTCGGCCTCGAAGAACCCGGAATCTCCGGTATGAACCCAACCGTCCGGCCGTTTGGCCTCGGCGGTCGCCTCCGGGTTCTTGTAATAGCATTGGAAGGCGCCTGGGCTCTTGAACAAGACCTCGCCGTCAGCAATGCGGATTTCGACGTCCTTGATCGGCGCGCCGACCGTATCCGGCCTTACCGCCCCATCCCTTTGGATGCACAGGAACACCGAGCTCTCCGTCATCCCATAGAGCTGCTTCAGATTGATGCCGAGCGAGCGGTAAAAGGTGAAAAGATCGGGTCCAATCGCTTCACCCGCGGTATAGGCCACGCGGATCCGGCTGAAGCCGAGGGTGTTTTTGAGCGGACCGTAGACAAGCACATCACCGAGCCGATAGAGCGCCCGGTCGACGAGGCGGACTGGCTCTTTGTTGAGGATCGCAAGCCCGACCCGTTTGGCGACCTCCAGGAAATAATGGAAGAGCTTGCGCTTCGCCCAGCCGGCATCCTCCATCCGGATCATGACCTGGGTCAGCAGGTTCTCGAAGATCCGCGGCGGCGCAAAGAAATAGGTCGGTCCGAGCTCGCGCAGGTCGAGCATTACCGTCGCCTGCGACTCCGGGCAGGATGCGCAAAAGCCGGCGCAATAGGCCTGGGCGTACGAGAAGATGTGCTCGCCGATCCAGGCCATTGGTAGGTAGGCGAGCACTTCCTCGCGGTCGCTGAGGCCTTCGAATTCGATCGCGTTCCGCGCAGTGACGATGAGGTTGTCGAAGGTCAGCACGACTCCCTTTGGCCGCCCGGTGGTGCCCGACGTGTAAAGAATGATCGCGGTGTCGGCGCCGCTCCCTTTGCCGACCTCCGCGCGGAAAAACCCCGGATGCCTGCCGGCAAATTCGCGGCCCCGCTGCTGCACGGTCGAGTACTCGTGAAGATAGGGCTGCTCGTAATGCCGCAGGCCGCGCGGGTCCGAATAGATGACGATTTCGAGCAGCGGGCACCGCTCCTTGATCGCGACAAGCTTGTCGACCTGTTCCTGGTCCTCGGCAATCGCGAAACGCACCTCCGCGTGATCGAGCACAAAGGCCATCTCTTCGGCGATCGAATCCTGGTAGATCGGGACCGGTACACCGCCCAGCGCCTGCGTTGCGGCAATCGCCCAATAGAGAGGCGGCCGGTTGTCGCCGATGATCGCGAGCTTGTCGCCGCGCCGGAAACCGCTGGCCGCCAGACCGCAGGCGAGCGCCTCGACCTCGCCGGCGACCTCCGCCCAGCTCCAGCTCTGCCAGATCCCGTAATCCTTTTCGCGGTTGGCCGGCCGGTCCGGCCGCAGCCGCGCATGTTCGAGCAGCAATTTGGGAAACGTATCCGGCGGCCCGTCGCGCGGATGGGGCGCGGCGGTCTGCCGCGCTCGCTCGGACGCAAGGACGTCTGCGCTCACCGTTGCTCCTGTGCCGCCATCCGCATCTCCAAGTCCCGGCCGATTACGCCATAGCCAGTTTGAATCGATAGCGACGCCACCGGGAATTCGCCAGGAGTCAGAAGCATCGCAAAGGGTTCAAGCAATCGCGCCGCGGCAGCTCACGTACCAAAAAGTCGAGCAACAAAAGATTATCATGCGTGGAGTATAGACGATCACCGGATCCGCGCCTCGGAGAATCTGGCGTGATACGGGCCGGTGTGATCATGGACGGCAAAAGCGCAAAGCATCTTGGCCTACAGCCGTGGGGTTCATTGCAGAGGCAAGGATTCTTGGCGGAGAAGGATTTAAGAGGGGAATTCGGCGATCGCCCGCTTTGAGCATTCGATCCTCATGCGCTCCGAAACACGGCGAAGGCTGCTTTGACTTCCTCCTCGCTCGCGGCTTCCCCGGCAAGCCCCTCGTCGATGGCTGCCAATTCGTCGGGTGTCGCGTCGTATTCGGCGCCGGCAAGTTCTGCCTCGATTTCGAGTGCGATCTCTGCCAGCGCTTGCCGCCGGTCCTCCGGCCAGGTCGGGACGCGTTCCAATACTACCTTAACTTGGTCTTTGGTCATGGGGTCCTGCCCGATCCTAGCCGGTGCGAGATTGCTTCGTCGCCTGAAGGCTCCTGCCAATGACTCCCGCTGACGCCATTGCGAGCGAAGCGAAGCAATCTCGGCCCAGCCGTTTAGTGCGGTGCGTTAGCGGTCGATGCCGCCCATGCAGAGGTGTTTGACTTCGAGGAACTCCTCGATGCCCGTATTTCGAGCCCCGGTTGGCTATCAGATGGGGCCGATGCCGCTTTCAGTCATGCCGCCGAAGGGCGCGATCTCGGTCGAGATGATGCCCTCGTTCATGCCGACGATGCCTATTCGAGGCCCTCGGCAATACGCCAGATGCGGCCGCCTCTCCTCCCTCCCCTGCGCGCGCCGCAAGCGGGGGAGGGTTAGGGTGGGGGTGTCGTTGGCCATCTCGACCGCCTCGTCTTCGCTCTTGAAGCGGTAGAGCGGGGCGACCGGGCCGAAGGTCTCCTCCTTGGTAATGACCATGTCGGTCATCACATCGGTCAGCACCGTCGCCTCGAAGAAGCTTCCGCCTTGCGCTGCGCGCTTGCCGCCGGCACGACTTTGGCGCCCCTTCTTCACCGCTTCGGCGATGTGCGCCTCGACTTTCTCGACCGCTCTCATATCGATCAGCGGCCCGATCACGGCGCCTGGCTCGAACCCGTCGGCGACCTTCATCGCCGGGGCGGTCTCGGCGAGGCGCTTGGTGAACGCGTCGTAGGCGCCGTCCTGCATCAGGATCCGGTTGGCGCAGATGCAGGTCCGGCCGGGATTGCGATATTTCGACGATCGCGCCCTTTACCGCCATCTCGATATCGGCGTCGTCAAAGACGATGAACGGTGCGTTGCCGCCCAATTCCAGCGAGAGCTTCTTCATTGTACCGGCGCACTGCTCCATCAGCAATTTGCCGACCTCGTCGAGCCGGTGAAGGTCAATTTGCGGACGGTCGGGTTACTGGTCAGCTCGCCGCCGATCTCGTTCGACGGGCCGGTCACGCAGGAAAAGACACCCTTCGGCACGCCGGCGCGCTCGGCGAGCTCGCACAAGGCCAAGGCCGAGAACGGTGTCGCGGTCGCCGGCTTCAATACCATCGTGCAGCCGGCCGCCAGTGCCGGGCCGGCCTTGCGGGTGATCATCGCCGCCGGGAAATTCCATGGCGTGATCGCGGCGCACACGCCGACCGGCTCCTTGGTCACGACGATGCGCTTGTCGGCGGCGTGCGCAGAGATTGTGTCGCCATAGACTCGCTTGCCCTCCTCGCCAAACCACTCGATGAAGGCTGCGGCATAGGCGATCTCGCCGCGCAACTCGGTCAAAAGCTTGCCCTGCTCGGCGGTCATCAGCGCGGCGAGATCCTCCTGGTTCGCCATCATCAGGGTCGAACCCGATTCGATCTAGGAAATGAGGTTCGTACTTTGTTCTTGATGCCTAGTTTCAATGGGTGATAGTTTCGCCCGAGGTCAGGTTGCCGTCTCGTAGCCAATACTCTCCCTATGTAGGTGTTAACTCTCAAGGAAGCACGCTTAACGGGAGATTAGCTGAAGGGAGCCAATTTGCCGGACAATTTGGACGACTTGTCAGACGACGATCTGATAGATCTCATCATCAGGAGCCAACGGCTATCAAGCGGCAAGGCAGGTAGCGGTGATAGAGCGAGCTACCAGCAAGTGAAGATGCCGGTCTTCTATGAATTCTTCGCGGGCGGCGGCATGGCTCGCGCTGGACTTGGGTCCCGATGGCGCTGCTCCTTCGCCAATGAAATCGATCAGAAGAAGGCCGCCGCCTACACGGCAAATTGGGGTAATGACGTATTGTGCGTTGAAGACGTGGCGAACCTGACGGTGGCCGATCTCCCTGGCACCGCGGATCTGGCCTGGGCCTCGTTTCCCTGCCAAGATCTGTCATTGGCGGGCGCGGGCGCTGGGCTCACCGGAGATAGATCTGGCACGTTTTGGCCGTTCTGGAAGCTGATTGAGGCACTTGTCGATGAGCAGCGAGCGCCAGCGTTAATTGTTTTGGAAAACGTCTGCGGCGTGCTCTCCTCCCATCAGGGCCGCGACTTCGCGCGGATTGCGGCCGGGTTCGCCGAGTGTGGTTACCGCTTCGGAGCTCTTGTCATCGACGCCGTAAGATTTCTGCCTCAGTCGAGGCGTCGAGTGTTCATCCTGGGAGCCCGCGAAAACGTCCCGTTGCCGCGTAGGCTATTCGGCGCGCCGGATTTGCGATGGCACCCGAGGGCGCTCGTTGCCGCCTTCGAACAGCTCGACAACCCGGTCTCAGCTCGCTGGGTCTGGTGGTCAATTCCATCGCCCAGCGGAGCGAAAATCGCTTTCGCTGATCTGATCGAGGATCACCCCGCGGATGTAGAATGGCACTCCGAGGCGGAAACTAACAAGCTCGTCTCGATGATGAGCCGTGTAAATCTGGCCAAGCTGCGTATGGCGCAGAAAACCGGACGTCGCATAGTAGGTTCGATCTACAAACGTACGCGGCACGACGAAGCGGGGAACAAGGTTCAGCGCGCCGAAGTTCGGTTTGATGACATCGCTGGTTGCCTACGGACTCCCGTCGGAGGTTCGAGCCGCCAATCCATCATACTCATAGACGGACACGGCATCCGTTCGCGCTTGCTTTCTGCGCGCGAGGCCGCACGATTGATGGGATTGCCCGATGATTTCAAGCTGCCGCGTAACTACAATGAAGCCTATCATCTCGCCGGCGACGGAGTGGCGGTTCCGGTAGTAAGGCACTTGGCTGCACACCTGATCGAGCCGCTGGTTGAGGCCCAAGCGGAATCGATCCGGTTGGCAGCCGCTTAACGATTTTCGGTGGAATGGCCCGAACGCGTCGCCTCGCGGGATCGGAGCCGCATAACCAGTTGTTCCGCAGAAGGGCGCTCGGAGCGCTGACCACCAAAATCGGGGTTTATACGCTTTGCGACCTGGACGAAACGCCAATCTACGTCGGCCAGAGCGTTGACGGCATCCGGGCGAGGGTCAACCGACACCTGACCTCAGCGCGCTCCGACGTAATTGCGAACCGCCAAATCGACGTGTGGGAGATCGCCTACGTTAAGGCTTGGCCAGTAAACAACGTGGGGGACATCGCGAGGCTTGAAGCAATCTTGTATAGGATGTTCGATCATCAGAAGCGTTTGATGAACGGTTCTATCCCGCAACTAATTGGAACAATGCCTGCAGACGTTCCATCACCAGCTCAGACGATTCAGGTGATGGCCGACGAGGACATCCGCATAAGGCGCGATCCCGCGCTTCGACTGCCGCGGCAGATCGAGCATATTGGGCGGCTAGTGGATCACATTTTGAACGTTAAGGACTCTCCACAGCTGCGCCAAGCTCTTGCGGCCCATTTCGACCGTCTCGGTGCCTATCGCGACGCGTTCTTGCAGCAAGGAGCCCCAGTCATACGTGCCGCCGGAAAAACTGAAGACGAGTGAAGCACGTAGTCGGATCATGCGGGCTGTGCGATCGCGCGATACGGGCCCCGAAATGCGCGTCCGTCGTCTCCTTTATGCGATGGGCTATCGCTATCGACTGCATGCGAGCGAGCTCCCCGGAAAACCCGATGTAGTGTTTCGGCGACGCAGGGCCGTCATTTTCGTGCATGGCTGTTTTTGGCACGGGCACAATTGCCAACGCGGCGCTCGAAAACCACGAGACAACGCCCAGTACTGGGCCCAGAAGATCGCGAAGAACTCGTCGCGTGACCGAGGTAACCAGCAGCTATTAGCCGCTGCTGGTTGGCGCGCGCTCGTCCTGTGGGAATGCGAAACTCAGGACTTGTCCCATGTGGCAATGGCATTGAGGGAATTCTTGGGATCATTGGAATAATAGGGCATCCGCTGAGTGGCAATGTGGTGACGCGCGCAAGCACTTTTTGCACGCGCGCCATAACCCTTCTACGATCGCAGGGTTATTGGAAAAAAGCATTATAGTTATTTATTTGCGCGATGTCCTGCTTCGAATATTCGACCGTCATGCCTCTCGGAACACGGCGAGGGCTGCCTTGACTTCCTCCTCAATCGCAGCTTGCCCGGCAAGCCCTTCGTCGATCGCCGCCAATTCGTCTGATGTCGCGTCGTATTCGGCGCCGGCGAGTTCTGTCTCGATTTCGAGGGCAATCTCTGCCAGCTCCTATCGCCGGTCGTCCGGCCAGGTCGGGATCCGTTCGAATACTGCCTTGACCTGATCCTTGGTCATGGCGGTCTGTACCCGATCCTGGCCGGTTTGTCTTATCCGATCCTGGCTGGCCCGTTTAGTACAATCCCTCACCGGTC
>CAVTQA010000043.1:0-45309 GCA_963736715.1 uncultured Alphaproteobacteria bacterium
GCGCCGCACATCGGGGTGATGAATGATCGTTACGCGGTCGCCGCTGCGCTGCCCCGCAGGCCGGCCCTGGACTCGTTCCTTGGCATAATCGCGCGCCGCCTGATAGGCGCGCTCGGCGATCCCCAGGCCCTGCAGCCCGACCTTTTGGCGGGCCTCGTTCATCATTGTGAACATGTGCGGCAGGCCCTCGTTCTCCCGGCCCACCAGATAGCCGACCGCGCCCTCCTTCTCGCCAAAGCTCATCACGCAAGTCGGGCTGGCGTGAATGCCGAGCTTGTGCTCGATCGACGCGCACTGCACATCGTTGCGCTGCGCCGGCGAGCCGTCCGCGCCGACGAGGAACTTGGGCACCAGAAAAAGCGAGATGCCGCGCGTGCCTTCGGGCGCGTCGGGAAGGCGGGCGAGCACCAGGTGCACGACATTCTCGGCCATGTCGTGGTCGCCCCAGGTGATGAAGATCTTCTGGCCGAAGATCCGGTAATGGTCGCCCTCGGGCACCGCCCTGGTGCGGACGGCCGACAAATCCGACCCCGCCTGCGGTTCGGTCAGGTTCATCGTACCCGCCCATTCGCCGCTGACGAGCTTTGGCAGAAAGCGGCTCTTCAATTCGTCAGAGCGCATGAGCCTTGATCGCCTCCATTGCTCCGGCGGTCAGCAACGGGCAGAGCGCAAAGCTCATATTGGCCGAGTTCCACATCTCGATTGTCGCCGCGCCGATTACGCCCGGGCAGTCCTTGCCCGCCAAATTCGGGATCGCCGCTCAGCCCGTTCCAGCCATTCTCGACAAACCGGCGGTACGCAACCGCAAACCCGTCAGCCGCGACGACCCCGTCTTTTGTCAGGGCGAGCGCCCTGCTCGTCACCGGGTTGGTTGAGCGGCGCCAGCACTTCGCCGGCGAGCTTTGCCGCCTCCTCGAGCACCGCCCCGACCAGATCCGGCGTCACTTCTTCATAGCCCGGCAACGCTGCCAATCGTTCGAGCCCCGCCAGCTCGGTGATCACGAACTGCATGTCCTTCACTGGCGCGCTATAATTCGGCATGGGCTGGTTCCTTCTTGTCGCACCCCCGAGGCGATACGCTGGGGGACGCTCCTATGCCGGCGCGAGCAGGTCCGAACTCGCAGTACCTTGCGTTAGCGGATCCGGCGGTGCTGCGAAGGCGCTGTCGTTTTGGAGTACCGGGAGCACTCGGGCGGCGAACAGCCTCATGTTCTTTTCGGCGTCGTCGTGTGGGATACCGCCAAACGAGAATTCGGTGACCACATGGTCAGTCCCGGTCACCCGCCGCAATTCGGCGATCTGCTGAATGCAGTCCTCCGGTCTGCCGACGATCTGGATCTTAACATAGAACTCGGTGGCCCTGACCCGTTCTTCCTCGCTCTGCAGCCGGGCATAGGTTTTGGCCATCTTGCCGTAGGTCTCGTAGCCTTTGACCGTTGCAAGGTGCCCATCCGAGAAGTGGTAGTGGTTGTCGATCGACTGCCACTTCTTGCCGAGCCATGTCATTGCCCGGTCATGCGCCTCGTCGCGGCTTTCGGCGCAGGACACATTGGTCAGGATGATCGGCGGCGGCGGGTTGTGGCCGACGCTCTGCGCAATCTCGCGGTAACTGACGATGTTCTCGGCTGCCTTCGCCCATTCGTTCTGCATGACGACCAGTATGCCGAAGCCGAGCTTCGCCATGATCTCGGCGGATTCCGGGCTGACCGATGAGGCATAGAAGCGTTCTTCGGGATGAGAGATCGGACGCGGCCGGATCGAGGTCTTCGGGATCTGATAGAATTCGCCCTGCCACTCGAACTCCGGCTCGCGCAACGCTTTGCGGATCAGCTGTGCCGCCTCCGCAAAGCGCGGCCGCGCTTCTTCCATCGGAATGCGGAACCCCTCGTATTCGACGCTCGCGGCGCCGCGGCCAAAGCCGAACAAGCAGCGCCCGCCGGAGAGGATGTCGAGGAGCGCGATCCCCTCGGCGACGCGGATCGGGTCGTGCCACGGCAACACGATGACCGCCGTCCCGAGTATGATCTGCTTGGTGCGCCCGGCATAATAGGCCAACAGCTCGAGCGGCGCGGGCGACATCGCATAGCCGGTGAAATGATGCTCGAGTGCGAACAGCGAGTCGAAACCGAGCGGCTCGGCGAGATCGCCCATCGCCATATGGTCAGACACGACGGCGACGTCGGGGCGAGAGGGTTCGGACAGCATGTTGAGCGCAATACCGACTTTCATTCTCGCTCTCCTCAGTTTTCGTCGCCCCCGCGGAAGCGGGGGTCCAGGGGCATCTGCTGCGGCCCTGGCCGCCCTAAATTCCCGGTTTCGCGGGAATGACGAAGGTCCGCTCCTCTGTGTCTCTGTAGTGAAATATTTGGTTTTACTTGGCCTGCAGGCGGTACCAGGGGTGCGGCTGACCGGGGGTCTTCACGCGCATCGCGTAGACCGAGGTGCGCGCGGTGAAGAAGATCGTCCGGAGATCGGGGCCGCCAAAGCACAGGTTGGCCGGGATCTCGGGCGTGCGGATGATGCCGAGCCGCGAGCCGTCGGGCGCGAACACCCAGGTGCCGCCCGGGCCGGTGCAGTAGACGCGGCCCTCGATGTCGACCTTCATACCGTCGGGCACGCCGTCGGTCTCCTCGGAGGACATGTCGGCAAAGATCCGCCGCCGCACCATGACGCCCGCGTCATCGAGCTCGATCGCATGGATGTATTGCGCGTGACGAGTATTGGCGACGTAGAGCACCCGCTCGTCGGGCGAGAACGCGAGGCCGTTCGGATACTCGAATTCGGCGACGAGGCGGCTCGCGCCGTCGGGCTCGACGCGATAGACGCCCGAGTGCGGCAGCTCCTTCTCGGAGAGCGGGACGCGCAGGCCGGGGTCAGTAAACCAGATGCTGCCGTCGGTTTTGCAGACGACATCATTCGGGCGATTGATCCGCTTGCCCTCGTAGCGGTCCATCAGGACCTCCGAGCGGCCATCGGCCGACCAGCGGGTGACACGCCGGTTGCCGCCTTCGCAGATCACCAGCCGGCCCTGAAGATCAAACGTCGTGCCGTTGCCCTCGCCGGTCTCGCTGCGCACGATCTCTGGCGTACGGCCCGGCATTATCCGGTAGAGCACGCTCTTGCGAACATCGACGAAATAATAGAACCCGTCGGGGTGCCACAGTGGCCCTTCGGTAAAGACGAACCCGGTTGCCAGCCGCTCGGCCTCGGTCGCGTCCAGTATTGCCTCCAGCCCCGCCATCTTTGTCCTCCCCGTCAAAAGCGTCATCGCGAGAAAGGCTACTCCCGACCCGCCTGCCTGTCCATTTTCCACCGGCTCCATGGCGCCCGGTCCGGTGAAGCCGCTACTCTTGGCGCCGGTTGGCATGATGAGGCGGCAGGATGAGGCGGCAGGATGAAATGGCGGATCGGTGAGGTTATGCTTACCAAGATCGTCGAGCTGGAGGTGACGGGGGAAGCCGGTTCATCCTGCCGCAGGCGACACCCGAAGCGATCATCCCGATCGGGTGGCTGCAACCCGATTTCGCCGACGAGCGGGGCCGACTCAAGATGAGCATCCATGCGTTGGTCGTCGAAACGCCGAGCCGGCGGATCGTCGTCGACACCTGCCTCGGCAACGACAAGGAGAACCGGCGCATCCCGACCTGGAACAGGCTCCAGACGAGTTTTCTCGCCGATCTGGCGGCGGCAGGCTATGCCCGCGAGACGATCGACACGGTCATCTGCACGCACCTCCATGTCGATCACGTTGGCTGGAACACGATGCTGGTCGAGGGCCGCTGGGTCCCGACCTTCCCGAAGGCGCGTTACCTGATGGGCCGCGTCGAGTTCGCACATTGGACCAGCCAGCATGAACGCGAGGATATGTCTGCAGTACTCGCCAACTCGGTGACGCCGGTCTGGGAGGCCGGGCTCGTCGATCTCGTCGAGACCGATCATCGGATCTGCGACGGAGTGAACCTCGCCCCGACTCTGGGCCATACCCCCGGTCATGTCAGCGTGCGGATCGCCTCGCAGGGCGAGGAGGCGCTGATCACCGGCGACTTCATGCATCACCCCTGCCAGATCGCGCGCCCGGAATGGTCGTCGACCGCGGACAGCGACCCGGCCGAGGCGCGACTGACGCGCGAGCGTAGTTTGACCCATCTCGCCGATACCCCGATCCTCGTCATCGGCACGCACTTCGCCGGCCGGACCGCCGGTCATGTCGTCCGGGACGGCGACGCCTACCGCTTGGCCGAGTGAGGAGTTGGACGATGGGAGAGCGCGTCTTCGACGGCTTGAAGGTAATCGACTGCGCCAGCTTTATCGCCGGGCCGGCCGCAGCGACGGTGATGTCGGATTTTGGCGCGGAGGTGATCAAGATCGAGCCGCCTGGCGCCGGCGACCCGTACCGCAGGCGGGCCACTCCTTCGATGGGACTGGGCCTCAAGAGCAATCCCGGGTTCGAGCTCGACGGACGCAACAAGAAAAGCCTGGCGCTTGACCTCCGCTCGCGGGCGGGACAGGCCGTGCTGCAGCGGCTGGTCACGCAAGCCGATGTGTTCATCACCAATTATCCGCCGCCGGTGCGCCGCCGGCTCGGCATCACGTACGAGGAATTGGCACCGCTCAACGATCGGCTGATCTATGCCTCGTTCAGCGGCTATGGCGAGGTCGGGCCCGAGGCCGACAAGCCCGGCTTCGACGCGACCGCGTGGTGGGCGCGCACCGGGCTGATGCATCTCGTGCGCGCCGGGGAAGAGGCGACGCCGGCGCGGTCATTGCCGGGAATGGGCGACCATCCCTCGGCGATGGCGACCTATGGCGCGATCGTCACTGCGCTCTACCAGCGCGAGCGCACCGGCAAGGGCGGATATGTCGCCTCCTCGCTATTGGCCAATGGCCTCTGGGCCAATGGTTGTTCCGTACAGGCCGCGCTGTGCGGCGAAAAAGTCGTGCCGCAGCCGCCGCGCGAGCGCGGACTTAATGGATTGCGGGTCCACTACCGCTGCCGCGACAACCGCTGGCTATTGCTGTCGATCGCCGCAGACGAATGGCGCTGGGAGAAGTTCAAGGATTGCTTGGGCGCGGACGCACTTGACGACCCGCGCTTCGCGACGGCCGCCTCGCGGGAGGCGCATGCGCGCGAGCTGATCGCGATCCTCGACGCCATTTTTGCGACCAGGGATCAGGCCGAGTGGCGCGCGATCCTCGACGCCGCGGGCCTCATCTTCGGCATCGTCGCCGACATGGACGAGATCGCAGACGACCCCCAGATCCTTGCCAGCCAAGCGCTGGTGCCGTTCACCGATGGCACGATGACCGTCAACAGCCCGCTCTGGATAAAAGGCCAGGAGAAAGTGAAGCCGCGGCGCGCCCCCTCAGTCGGCGAGCACAGCGAGGAGCTACTGCTTAAAGCGGGATTTTCCGAAGCCGAGATCCGCACCTTGCGCGCCGAGGGCGTAATCGGCTGAGCTTCAGAAAAAAAAGAGCCGGCCTCTTCTTCAAGACCGGCTCTCCAGTGCTTTATCGGTTACTGGAAGTTGAACAGATCGGTCAGATCGCCGATCGCCGGCCCGTTTGTCGGCTTGTAGGGGTCCGCCCCGGTGGTCGGTGCCGTCCGGAGTGTGGTTGGAATTAAAGGTGGCGTAGTCTCCGGGTGCTGAAAACCCAACGATGCCGGCGTTGTGCGCCGGTGGAGACCACGCCATGCCCGACAATAGCACGAAGTCGCCGGTTCTGGGTTCAGAAGCCGAGACGGCGGTCCATCTTCTCGACGATTGGTTTGATCCGATCGAGGCCGGTTTGCGCGACCGGGTGCGCGAACTGATCCAGACGATGATCGAGAGTGAGCTCGAGGCAGTGCTCTCACGCCCGCGCTATGCTCGCCAGCCCGAGGCGGATCCCGAGAATGATGGCGCGGGCAGTGTCACTGGCCACCGGCACGGTCACCGATCGCGCTCGCTGCTGGGGACCTTTGGCCGGGTGGAAATCGCGGTGCCGCGGGCCAGGCTCGACACCGCGGAGGGCAAGACGACGGAATGGAAGAGCACGGCGCTGCGGGCTTACCAGCGGCGAACCAGGCAGGCCAATTCGCTGATCGTGGGCGCCTATCTTTCGGGCACCAACACGCGTCGGGTGCGCCGGGCGCTCGCCGCCGTCTTTGGCGGGGCGGTCAGCAAGGACACGGTGAGCCGGGTGTGGCGGAAGGTGAAAAGCGATTGGGATGCCTGGAATGGCCGCTCGCTGGCCGAGGAACCGATCGTCCGCTTGATCCTCGATGGCACGGTGGTGCGGGTCCGGCTCGACCGCAAGGCGACCTCGATCGTGCTGCTGGTCGTGCTCGGCGTGCGTGAGGATGGCCAGAAGGTGCTGTTGGCCGTCAAGAACATGGGCGGCGAAACCAGCGAGGCTTGGCGCGCCGTGCTCGACGACCTTGGCAAGCGCGGGCTGCGCCGGCCAGAGTTCCTGATGGTCGACGGCGGAACCGGGCTGGAGCAGGCGCTGGCCGCGCTGTGGGGCGATGTGCCAACCCAGCGCTGCACCGTCCACAAGCACCGCAACCTACTGGCCCACGCGCCCCAGCGGCTGCACGACGAGGTCTCAGCCGACTACAACGACATGATCTACGCCACCTCGGCCGCCGAGATCGAGGAGCGCCGCCGCACCTTCCTGCGCAAATGGCGGCTCAAATGCAAGGCGGTAGCCGACAGCCTCGAGGAAGCCGGTGATCGGCTCTTCACCTTCACCCGGCTGCCGCCCAGCCAATGGAAGAGCGCTCGCACCACCAACGCGATCGAACGGCTCCACGAGGAGTTCAAGCGCCGGATCAAGACCCAGACGGTGCTGCCCTCGGCCGAGACCGCAGCCATGTTGTTCTGGGCACTGCTCGCCTCGGGTCAGATCACCATGCGCAAAGTCGACGGATGGCACACGCTCACCCAGAAACTCGCCGATAAGCCGATTGACCTTGCTGCCTGACCCAGTATCCTCACCCTACTGGAGACCGCGCCAATCAAATTCCAACACAAATCGCGACGGCACCGGCGACGTCGTGCTCGGCTTGTTCGGTGCGCCGCCAAGAGTCGGGGCGGGAAGGGTCGGGTAGGCCGTCTTGTTACTGTTGTCGACGCCGATGAAATAGGTCGTCTGGCCCGATGTCGTGAACTGCTTCGCTGCGGCGAAATTCGGCCCGGGCGAGCCGTCTGCACCTACGATACCTTCCGACAGCAGATTCAGGATCGAGTCGCCGCTTTTCGGAATGTAAGTGCCGTAAATGTGATCAAAGCTGCGGTTTTCGCCGATGACGACGATGACGTGCTTGATCGGCGTGGCGGTCTGCAGCTGATCTGCCGCGGGGTCGGGATCGGCGCTATGGGCGGGTATGGTGGTCGCCACGCCGGCCAGCGCAGCGGCAATAGAACAGCATAGCGGCGGCGGGCGCGCCGGCCGACAGGCCTCGGTAGCATCTTTCCCCCCAGGCTGATTGTGTTCGAAACGCGGCGACGCTACCGGGCGCGTGTGACGCACCCGTGAATTAATGATGACAGAATGGTTAATGATTGCTTTCGATGCATTCTCCCGGGATCGGCGTTAGCATGCTTGAGCTACGTTCCGAGGAGGACAAGGCGATGCCGTCGAGCGTCAGAGAAATGCTGGCCGAGGCCAATGCCGCAGTGCCGCGGCTCAACCCGGCCGAGGTTCGCGACATGATCGACAAGGGAAATGTCCTGATCGTCGATGTTCGCGATGCGCCCGAGCTCGCCGCCGGCGGCAAGCTCAAGGGCGCGGTCAATGCGTCACGCGGTATGCTGGAATTCCGCGCCGATCCCGAAAGCCCGTATCACAATCCGGCTTTTCAACGGGACAAGACGGTCTTGATCTACTGCGGCTCCGGCGGCCGCGCGGCATTGAGCGGCAAGACCTTGAAGGACCTCGGCTACCAGTCCGTCTACAATGCCGGCGGCTTCAAGGAACTGGCCGACGCCGGCCTCGAAACCGAGCCGGCGTAGCCGCCCTCAGTTGTCGACGAAGGCGATCGCTTCGATCTCGATCATGAAGTCGGGGCCGGCGAGGCGGCGGACCTCGACCGTCGTGCTGGTCGGCGTGGCGGGGCCGAAATAGCGCATCCGCATGTCGCCGTTTTTCGAGAATTCCTCGAAATCGGTGACGTAGGTATTGGTCTTGACGATGTCGGCGAGGGTGGCGCCCGCCGCTTCGAGACAGGCCTTGATGTTCTCGCCGACCTGCTGGATCTGCGCGCGCATGTCGCCCTTGCCGACGCAATTGCCTTGTGGGTCGCGGGCCAGTTGCCCGGCGACAAAGATCTGCCGCCCGGTGCCGCTGATCGTGACGACTTGGCTGTAGGCCGGCTGCCCCGCCATCATCCTGACATGGATGCCCTGCGGCTGGATCTTTTCGCGCTTGATCGCCATCGCGTCCCCTTTCCGTATAATGCGGATCTCGATGATACGCGGAGAGCGAGGCGTTGATGAGCCAGATTACCCTCCGGCACGGCATTTTTCTCCCGCCGTTCCACCCGATGGAAGAGAACCCGACAGCCTGCCTCGACCGCGATCTCGAATTGATGGTCTGGCTCGACCGGCTCGGCTTTCACGAGGCCTGGATCGGCGAGCACCATTCGGCCGGGTTCGAGATCATCAGCTCGCCCGAAATCTTCATCGCGATCGCCGCCGAGCGCACCAAATTCATCCGCTTCGGCACCGGCGTCATCTCATTGCCCTACCACAACCCGCTGATGGTGGCCGACCGTATCGTGCAGCTCGATCATCACACGCGCGGCCGCGTCATGTTCGGCGCCGGACCGGGGCTCCTCGCCTCCGACGCGCTGATGCTTGGCATCGACCCGATGACCCAGCGCGACCGGATGGCCGAGGGGATCGACGTGATCCTCCGCCTGTTCCGCGACGAGACCGTCACCGAAAGGACCGACTGGTACACACTCGTCAATGCGCGGCTTCACCTGCCGCCCTACACCAAGCCCTATCCCGAAATGGCGGTGGTCAGCGCCGTAACGCCGTCGGGCGGCCGGCTCGCCGGCAAATACGACCTCAGTATGATTTGCGTCGCGGCCACTAACCCGTTCGGCTATGACGCATTGGCGAGCAATTGGCAGATCGCCTGCGATATCGCGGCCGAGCATGGCCGGACCATGGACCCGTCGCGGCTGCGCCTGGTCGGCCCGATGCACATCGCCGAAACCCGCGAGAAGGCCTTTACCAATGCCCGCTTCGGTTTCGAGCGGTATCTGAATTACCTCAATAACAACCAGCGGCGCTTCGTCGTGCCGGCCGGTGAGGACCCGCTCGAATGGTTCGTGGAGAACAAGTACGGCGTGGTCGGCACGCCGGATGACGCAATCGCGCTGATCGAGCGGCTGCAGGAGAAGCAGGGCGAGTTCGGCGTCTTTCTGCAACAGGCTCACAACTGGGCCGATTGGGAGGAAACCAAGCGCTCTTACGAGCTCTATGCGCGCTACGTGATGCCGCATTTCAATCGCGATAATCGGCCGCGCATCGAATCCTATGACTGGTGCACCGAGCACCGCGACGAGCTCAGCGAAAAGCGCACCGCCGCTGCCCGCGCGATGTTCGACAAGCACGAAGCCGAGCAACGCGCCGCCGCTGCCGCTCCGAGCCGGCCGCCGCGCGGGCGCGAGGCATGGTGACCAACCCCGGCAAATCGGCACGCCACATGGAAGATTGGCTGGAGCCTGCGCTCGACTACATCCCGCAGTGGCTCGAATACCAGATGCGCGAAACCGAGCAGCCGGGCTGCGTGCTGGCGCTCGTCCATGACGGCAGGGTGGTCTTCGAGCGGGCCTTTGGTCATGCCGACATCGTCGACCGGGTACCGCTGACGCCGCGCCACCGCTTCCGCGTGGCATCGCATTCCAAGACGTTCAGCGCCGCCGGCGTTCTAAGGCTGCGCGAACAACGTAAGCTCTCGCTCGACGACCGCGCCGGGCAGTACGTCGATGGCCTCCACCCGGCGATCGCCGAGGCGACAATCGCGCAGCTGCTGTCGCACAGCGCCGGCATCATCCGCGATGGGACTGACAGTGGCCAATGGCGCGACGCCCGTCCGTTCCTCGACGAAACAGAGCTGCGCGCCGATTTGGCTGCGGCCCCGACGATCGACGCCAATACCCGCTTCAAGTACTCGAATCATGCCTTCGGACTTATCGGTCTCGTTATCGAGGCGGTGACCGGTTCGCCCTATCGCGATTGGATCCGGCGCGCGATCATCGAGCCGGCCGGGCTCGACGAAACCGAACCGGACATGCCGCTCGCCGCCGCGGCGCCGACTGCGCGCGGCCACAGCAGCAAATTACCCCTCGGCCGGCGCGTCGTGATCCCCGGCGACAATCCCACCAATGCGCTCGCGCCGGCGACCGGCTTCGTCAGCACCGCACGGGATCTCGCCCGCTTTTTCGCGCAGCTCGATCCCGCCGCCCCGGAGAGCCTGCTGTCGGCCGCCAGCCGGCGTGAGATGGTCCGTCCGCAATGGCGCTATCCGCACACCGATGTCGAGCGCTATTACGGGCTCGGCGTCTCCAGCGGTAAGACTGCAGAGTGGCCGTGGCTTGGCCATGGCGGCGCGTTTCAAGGCTTCGCCAGCCGCAGCGCTGCGCTGCCAAATCGCTCTCTCGCCGTTTCGCTCGTCATGAACGCGGTGGATGGGCCGGCCGATCAGTGGCTCGACGGCGTGATCCATATCCTGGCGACTTTCGCCAAGAATGGCGGCCCGAAAAACGAGCTTCGCGACTGGACCGGGAGATGGTGGAGCCTGTGGGGCGCCGTCGACCTCGTGCCGATGGGCGAGACAGTGATGGTCGCAGCGCCGTCCTTGCCAAATCCCTTTACGGAAGCGAGCGAGATCTCGGTCTCCGACAAAGATTTCGGCTGCTTCACCGCCGCCACCGGCCTCGCTCGCTACGGCGAGAGTGTCCGACGCGTCCGTCGGGCGGACGGCACGGTCGGCGAGATATGGTTCGGCGGAACCCGCTTCGTGCCGGAGGCCGAAGCTGCCGCCGAGCTCAAAGCGCGCTATGGTGGCTGATCGATCACGACGCTCTTACAGATTATTGCGCGGTGATGCCGCCGTCGACGACAAGCCCGGCGCCGGTCATGAAGCTGGCATCGTCCGCGGCCAGAAAGACAATGCCCTTGGCGATGTCCGCCACCGTTCCCATGCGGCCGATCGGCAGCCGCGCCAACGCCTGTTGCCGCGCCGCGTCGAGTTCATTGGTGCCGAGATTGCGCGCCCGCGTCGCCAGCGCCTGGTCGCCCATATCGGTCTCGGTCGTGCCGGGATGGATCGAGTTATTAGCACTGCCTTGCTTATGATACGTTGATTTTTCTGTCGCTCAAACTGTACCGCGTTTCCCGTTTTTCGCGTTTGTGCGGTTAGGCCTTTCCACGCTGACGATCCCGTCGCATTTCGGGAAGCGGCTGCAGCCGAGGAACCAACCGCGAGGCCCCATTCGCGCTGTGAGAGCTCCGCCGCACTTTGGACACGTCTTGCCCGTCGTCGGCTTCGGCCCTCCCGTGGCCTGTTTCGGCTGATGTTGATTGCTCTTCCAATTGCAATCGCGTTTGAGGCAGCACCAGTACGGGCCGAAACGCCCGCGCGCGAACACCGCATTCGTTTCGCCGCAACCACACGCCGGGTTCTCGGATTGGTAAGCGGCGCCGGCCTGCTGCTCGGCACGGCCCATGCCCTTCACCGAAAGGAAAGCCGCGATCTGCAAGGCGGCCTGGCGTCCCTCGAACCGGGCCATTATCTCGCCTGTGTTGCCAGTATGCGAAAGGGGGTTCAGCGACCCGAACCAGACGATTTCATCGTCGATTATGATCGCTTTTTCGTGCATCCGAAGCCGCGTGTCTACGATACAGCCGATTTTCGCTAGGGTCTCGATGGCCTCTTCGGCGACGCTCTCGTCCATGGTGCCGTTCTCCCACGGCGGACGAACGATGCAGCGGATCGGAACGCCTTCCTGAACCTTCATCCGGAGGATGTCCGCATAGTGGGCTATGCGCTGCGGGGTGACGAAAGCGGACCAGATGGCGATCCCTTGTTTGGCGTTCGACAGATCGAGGCGAATGACTTGATCGAAGTCCCGTTCATTGAAGAGCCCCGTCTCCTCGGCTTGAGCCGAGACTGAGAGAGGCACGCCATATTTCCGCAGATCCTCGGTGGCCGGCAAAAGCCCCATGACATCGCGAATATCAACGACACAGCCGGTCTCCTGAACCTGATGCAACCAGTCGCGGAGGAAGGCACGCTCTGGCAGCTTCCGGTCGAGCCACGCAAGATCGCCGATAAAGACCAGATGATATTTTGCCCGGCTAATGGCCACATTGAATAGCTTGGCGCCGTCATCATCGGCCGTGTTTGCCTGGAACCAGAGGCCAGCGAGCTTGAGGCCCAGCCCGTCGGTGAGGTCGATGACGATGAGCCGCTTCTCGTCGCCCTGGTACCGATGTACGGTGCCGGCCACAATCTGCTCAAGACCCGCGTCGTTCAGGATGCGCCGCAGCAGCTTCCGCTGCGCAGCATAGGGAACGATAACGCCGACGTCCTTCGCCTCGCCGAATCCGTTGTCGCTGAGGTGACGGCAGATGTTTCGGACGATTAGCGCGTTCATCAGATTGAACTTTGAACCCGCCGGATCCTTCGCGGCGACGGGGCCGGTGTAAGACGTATCCACGATCGTCAACGAACCCGAAAAAGGACTTGGCGGAGACCGATCCGCAGCGCGCCATTCATCCGCGGTCCGCAGCCTCCCGTCATACATCGGCAGCGAAATCAACCGGCAAATAGGCTCGGCCATCCGGAACTGCTCTTCGAGCATCCTCATGCGTTTTGAACGCCCGGTGCGAACGTCTTCTTCAATGCCGGCGACATGGAAGACATCCTTACCCAGCTCACGCCGGAGGGCTTCCTGCTCCGACTGCATGATAGGTGGCAGCTGCCTGAAGTCGCCTGATATGACAACGCTCTCCCTCGCGAGGCCGGCCGCATGAAATAGGGCCGGGAGGAGTAGCATCGATGCTTCATCCAGGATTACAACGTCGAACCCGGCAAAGGTGGTTGGGCTAAGAAAGAGTTTAGTCGCTGTGGCGCCGATTACTTTCGCATTGGCGAGCACCGACGCCTCGATATCAGAGAGTTGGCGCTCAATTTCGGCTATGTTCCGGCGGATCTCGGCCAGCCGCTCTTCGGCCTTCTCGGTTTCAGCCTCAGCTGCCCGGCGATCCTTTCCGACCACGATCGTCTCGGCGTCGCGGATCAAGCACTCGAGACGGGTCCCTTCCCGTTTTAGGAACTCAACACATTGCCCGCCGGCTTCCAGTGTGCCGACACCAGCGGCGAGCGCTGCGACGGTTCCGGCGATGTCGGCTCCTATCGTCTCCGGGCCGCGTTTGAACAACCGTCGGAAGGCGCCGGCCTGTTCCGTCTCCGAGAGCTCCGTCTCAAATGCCGTCTTCTTTCTCTCGATGCGTTGTTGCGCTTGCTTTGCCTCATCCAACGCTCGTTGAGCATGGCTCAGGTTTGCGGCCGCCGTGGTGCGCTGTTTGCCGGCTTCGTCAAGAAGACGGAACGCTGTGACAACCGCCCGAGCACGCTCCGTCTTCGTCGCAAGAACGCGCTCCTCGCTCTCGAGTTCCGCTTTGCGCTGCTGGAGTTGGCCCGATCGGCGCTCGACAATGCCCTCGACCGTCACGAACTTCCGGTACTCTTCAAGCTCATCCGACTTCCTGCCGACGCGAACAACCTTGCCTTGCTCCAGTAACTCGATCTGTTCTGGGGAGACCTGCAAATCATCCGTGAGAGCATCGCAGAGCTGACGCAGGACCTGGTCCACTGCTTGATTCGTATTCGAGGCGATGAGAATCTTCTTCTCAACGGCCGAGAAATGGCGCACCAGAGCGCTGAGCGTGCGGGTCTTGCCCGTCCCTGGGGGGCCCCAGAGATAAGTTACGCGATTGCCAGCGGCCATCTTAACGGCCATCGCCTGAAGCGGCAGGAGCTCGTTCAGGAACTCTGGCGAGACTTTGGCGACGGGAGCCTCCTCGCTCCGGTTGGCAACGGCATCTTCGGCGAGGTCGAGATTGAACGACGCGGGCTTTTTATCGGCGATGTCCTTAAGGCGATTGGCCAGCGCTTCGAGCATGGCCGTGTTGTCGACGAAGAGCGTGCACTGCGAGATGCTGGGCCCGAAATCGTCGTCCAAGGCGACGACGAGCTGCTGCGGCGTGATTGACACCAGTCGGCCGGCGGCGTGGCGGCCGTCCGCGATAGCCTTTACGTTTGCGCCCTCGAACAGGTCCTCGTCGCCCGCCCAGGAAAATTGGTAGGCGGCGTCCTCGCCGTCGATCGTGACGCGGCACCCGTCCTGGAGCTGGATCTGCTGACCGACTTTTGTCCGCTTTCGCAGCTCGTCGATCAGGGCGCGGAGAGCGCCCTCGTAGCGCTTAAGTGGTGGATCTTCCCATTTCCAAGTTGGGACGAAGTCCTTCTTCGGCTCCGGCGTCCATTTGGCCGGGACGTCACGCAGCGAGCCAGGCGCCCGTATTCTCCCCGCGCGGCGTTCCTTGGTCGGGGGGACGGTCTCTGCGAGATTTTCCGCCGCGAAAAGCGGGGGCTGGCCCCAATGGCGTCCGGCGACAGCGGCGTTGTCCACCACCTCAATTTCGATCCTGTCCCCATCAGGCGCGGCGAACGCGGGAGTGCCTACAACATCAGCCTCGGAGCTGGCGCCTTGCTCGAGGTCGGTCTGGTGCGAGAAGCCGCCGTCGTTGACCGCAAGAAAGGTGGTCGACGACGAGGCAGCCTCACCCTCGCTTCGACTGTTCTGAGCCGTTTTCGAATGGGCTAGTTCTTGCTCCACTCTGGAGCGGAGCTCTCCGGCGCGCCCCCATTCGCGACGCTCCTTCAATTCACGGAGGAGCTGACGCAGCGTGTGTGAAGTAGGTTGATCAGCGAAGATCGCCTCGAGCTGCTCAATTCGGTAGTGGATGAGAGGACGTGCTTGCGCCGGCATGGGACGATCCATCCGTTGGGCGCAGCACAATAAGCGCTGTTCATTCACAATTTGCTTACGGCATATCCCCTCTTATTGCGCCGTGGTGCCGCCGTCGACGACGAGGCCAGAGCCGGTCATGAAGGCGGCGTCGTCCGAGGCGAGAAAGACGATGCCCTTGGCGATGTCGGTCACCGTGCCGAGGCGGCCGATCGGTAGCCGCTCCAATGACTGCTGGCGGGCCGCGTCGAGGTCGTTGGTGCCGAGTTGGTGCGCCCGCATCGTGAAGACCTGACGGCCCATATCGGTCTCGGTGACACCGGGATGGATCGAGTTGACCCGGACCTTGTAGCCCTTGCGCGAAAATTCGAGCGCCGCCGATTTCGTGAACAGCGCAACCCCGCCCTTCGTCATCGAATAGAGCGGGTCGCCTGACGAGCCGACGATCCCGGCGACCGAGGACAGATTGACGATCGCACTGCCGTGCGGATTTTTCCGCCCGCTCTCCCGCAACGCCGGCAGAGAGAGCTTGGTGCCCAGAAACACGCCCGTGAGGTTGACGGCGCACAGCCGGTGCCAATCGGCGAGGGTGGCCTCCTCGATGCTCATGCCGAGAAAGATGCCGGCGTTGTTGACGAGGATGTCGAGGCCGCCGAAACGGTCGGTGACGGCGGCGATGGCCGCGCTCCAATCCTCCTCGCGGGTAACGTCGAGACGAGTATAGATCGCCTCGGCCCCGGTACTCTCGACCGCTCGTGCGGTCTCCCGCCCGCGGCTCGTCGAGCACATCGCCGATGGCGACCTTCGCGCCAGCCTTGGCCATCAGCCGTGCTGTCTCCGCGCCGATGCCGCGCGCCGCACCTGAAATCAACGCGACTTTGCCGTCGAGACGGTTCATTGCCGCTCCCCCGAATTCGAAACGCAGGGATGCGAGCGTCGCATCTGCGCGCAGTCTTGTCCATCGACAGCACTGTCGAACACTGGCAGGTAAACTATTACGAGCGCCTCTACCCTCTCCACCTCTGGGGGAGGGTCCCGGCTTCATCGCGAAATTGCCACAATGGCATGGTATCTTGGTGCTGTTTCGACCACATTGCGACTAGATGTCCTTGAATTTAATGAAGTCCAAGGCGAATGTTACATGAATTCAGCGATTACCATCAGAGAACAGCGAAATTGCTGGCTGTTCCTGGCTGTTTCTTGGCTGCGGGCTTGGGCAAAAAGCGAGGGTTTCCGCGGCACATCCCTGCTGCTGGCTGTTTTTTCGCTGGATTTAACAGCGAGATCAGCGACCGCCGGTTTATTCGCTGTCGGGAACGGCGGCTTCGAGCTCTTCGAGCCAGACCCGGCCGGTGGCGTCGGAGGGGGCGCGCCAGTCGCCCCGCGGCGACAATGAACCGCCCGACGAGATTTTCGGGCCGTTCGGCAATGCCGACCGCTTGAACTGGCTGAACTCAAAGAAGCGGTAGAGGAATACGCGCAGCCACTGCTTGATTTCGGAAAGATTGTACGCGCGCTTTGCCGTATCGGGAATGTTGGGCGGCCAGCGGCCGCGTTCTTGATCGCTCCAGGCATTCCAGGCGAGATAGGCGATCTTGGAGGGCCGGAAGCCGAAGCGCGTCGCATAAAACAGGTTGAAGTCCTGCAGTGCGTAGGGACCGACGATGCTCTCCGTCGATTGGATGATGCCGTCGGCGGTTGGCGGCACGAGCTCCGGCGAAATCTCGGTCGCGAGAATATCGTAGAGAACGCCCGCAGTTTCCTCGTCGACATCGCCGGAGGCCGCGACAAACCGGATCAAATGCTGGATCAGGGTCTTGGAGACTGACGCATTCGGGTTGTAATGCGACATCTGATCGCCGACCCCGTAGGTGCACCATCCGAGGCCGAGTTCGGAGAGGTCGCCCGTGCCGACCACCAATCCGCCATTGTGGTTCGCCAACCGGAACAGGTAGTCGGTACGCAACCCGGCCTGGACATTCTCGAAGGTCACATCGTAGAGGGCTTCGCCGGTGGCCGAGGCGTGCCCGATGTCCTTCAGCATCTGCTGCGCCGCCGGCCGGATGTCGATCTCGGCGCCGGTGACGCCGAGCGCCTTCATCAGCCGCCAGGCATTGGCCTTTGTCGTTTTGCTCGTCGCAAAACCTGGCAGGGTGTAGGCGAGGACATTGGTGCGCGGCATTCCCAGCCGATCCATCACCCGAGCCGAGACGATCAATGCCTGGGTCGAGTCGAGCCCGCCCGAGACGCCGATGACGAGCTTCTTCAGCCCCGTCGCCTTCAGGCGTTGCGCGAGGCCCTGGACCTGGATGTTGTAGGCCTCGTAGCAGTTCTCGCGCAGCATTGCCGGGTCGGCCGGCACATACGGGAAGCGCTCGACCGCCCGGCGCAGGTCGAGAGTTTCATCCGGCGCGGCGAACTCGAACGCGACGGTGCGGAACGCTGGGGGGCTTGTCGGCCGAAGACCGCGCATTGTCGCCGAAGGTGTTGGTCCGCATCCGCTCCTGCCGGATGCGGCCGAGATCGACATCGGCGACCGCCATCTCGGGGTCGGGCGAGAAACGCTCG
The DNA here is from genome assembly GCA_963736715.1 of uncultured Alphaproteobacteria bacterium. Classification (GTDB taxonomy): domain Bacteria; phylum Pseudomonadota; class Alphaproteobacteria; order ATCC43930; family CGMCC-115725; genus AP-15. The sequence continues at coordinate 17,600 of CAVTQA010000043.1, forward strand.
GTTTCGGCGAGCAGATCACTCAATTCGAAGATGCCGGCTTGGCCGTCCCAGGCGAGGTCGGTCGTCGACTCGCCGGCGCCGGCCGCCGAATAGGCATAGGCGGCGATGCAGCGGGAAGATTGCGACGCGCACAACAGGCGCCGCATTTCCGCCTTGCCGATCGTGATGTTGCTGGCCGACAGGTTGAGCAGGATTTCGGCCCCGGCGAGCGCCGCATCGGTGCTCGGCGGGTGCGGCACCCACAGATCCTCGCAAATCTCGACGTGGAACGTGAACGCCACATTTCCCCGAGCGGCGAACAGCAGATCGCGGCCGAAAGGCGCTTCGTGTCCGGCTATTTCGATCGACTGACCGACGATGTCCTCGCCGGAGGTGAGTTGTCGCCGCTCATAAAATTCCCGGTAATTCGGCAGATAGACCTTGGGCACGACGCCGAGCAGCATTCCGCGATGGATGACCACGCCGCAATTGTAGAGGTGTCCCCGATGACGCAACGGCGCTCCGACGACAAACACCGGAAAAAGGTCCCGGCTGGCGCAGATCAACCGATCGAGCTGCCGCTCCACCTCGTCGAGCACTGCGTCCTGGAACAACAGATCATCGATGGCGTAGGCGGAAATTCCCAGCTCCGGGAATACCATCAAGGCGATGCGGGTCTTGTCGCCCGAAGCGAGGAGATCCAGGACGTTGTCGGCGTTCTGCCGCGGATCGGCGACTGCGACATGCGGAACACAGGCTGCGAGGCGGACGAATTCGTGGCTGTAAGGCGAAAAGAACGAGGCCATTCGTCCTCCCTCACGATCTCGATCTACCGGACTTCACCATCGCCCACGCCACCGCGATGATGCCGAACACGGTCAGCGCGCCAAAGACGAGCAATACGGTATTGGTGGAGCCGATCAGGCGGTCGCCGACATCGCCGACGGCATCGCCGGCGAACAGCAGCATCGGCGCCCAGACGATCGCCGAGGTAATATTGGCGAACCAAAACCGGCCGCGACGCATTCGCATGATGCCCGCCGCGAGTGGTATCACAGCGCGCACCGGGCCGAAAAAGCGGCCGATAAAAACGCTTTTACCGCCGTGTTTGTGAAAAAACCGGATGCCGTTCGGCAGCAGATCCGGATTGCGCGTGAACGGCCATATCCGGCCGATCCCGCCGCCATAGCGGTAACCAAGCCAGAACGAGACCGAGTCGCCGAGCACCGCCCCGATGACCGCGCCCACCAGAACCGGCCAATAAGGCAAGCGACCCGGCCGACATCAATGTCCCGGCAACAATCAGGATCGAGGTACCGGGAAAGAGCAGGCTCAAAAACGCGAACAACTCGCCAAACGCAGTGACGAACATCACCGGAAAGGCCCAGCCCGAATGCGCGGAGATGAATTCGAGCGTCGGCTGTACGATAGATTCCATGGTCCTCTATATAGGAGCCGGCCCGTCCCACAACTGCCATCGGAAAGACCGGGCGGTGCGAACAGCGCACGCCCAGAGGATTCAGCGCAAAGTCGCCCGGAGAAGAAAAGGATTCCGTGGTCTCCGTCCCTGCGTGGTAAAAACTTCGCGGAGAATACAGATGACCAAACTTGACGTGCGGGAAAAGGCCGAGCGCATCGTCGAATTGTTCCGTGGGCGCCGACCCATCGAGATATTGCCGGCGGATCTTTATCCGGCAAACCTCGACGAAGCTTACGACATTCGGCGCGCGTTTCAGGAAATCGAAGAGAGGAAAGGACGAGGCGCCGTCGCCGGTTATAAAATCGGGCTTACGACACCGATTATGCAGAAGCTATGCGGCGTCGACGAACCCTGCTACGGCGCGATCTTCGCATGCGAGGTTCGTCACCGCCGAGCCGAGCTCGCGGCCGGAGACTATTGCCGGCTCGGAGTGGAAACCGAGATTGCCTTTCAGCTGGGCGAAGACCTGCCGCAAGGCGGCGCTCCCGGCGAGATCGCCACGGCGGTCGAAAGCTGCATGGCTGCAATCGAGCTGATCGAAGATTTGCACTATGATTACAAGCGGCTCGACGCGGCGGCGATGGTGGCCGGCAATGTATGGAACGCGGGGGTGGTGCTCGGGACGCCGGTAACCGACTGGAGTACTCGAGACTTGGCTCGGGCTACGGCCCGACTCTCAATAAATGGGCAGGAGATCGGCAGCGGAAACGGCGGCGATGTAATGGGTCATCCGCTGAACGCGCTCGCCTGGCTCGCGGACAAGCTTGCGGCAGCGGGGACCCCATTGCGGCGCGGGATGATCGTCATGACCGGCAGCATGGTCCCGATCCAATATCCGGCGGCAAGTGATCGAGTGGTGATCGAGGTTTCCGGCCTCGGCAGCGCGGAGCTGGTGTTGAGCTGATGCCCCCGGAAAACAGCCGATCGGGGAGGTTTTTATGTTTTGGGTAGTCGTAGCCCTTTTGTATTTCGTACTTGCGGCGGTGGCGCCGAGCATCCTCGGCCTCTTCGTCAATCGCGCCCGGCCGGATTTCGGGACGCTGTCGTTCTCGCTGCGGATCGTCTTCGTCGTGATCGCGCTGATCTGTCTGGCCGCAACATCGTACGTTCACGTTGAATCTGATGAAATCGCCGTCCTCAACAAGATTTATGGGACCACCTCGCTACCCGGCGAGCACATCATCGCGACAAATGGAGAAAAGGGTCCGCAGGCGGATATTCTGACACCGGGCTGGCATCCTTGGTTTCTGGTCAATGTCATCTATCAGGTCGAAAACAAGAAGGTGGTTTCGATCCCGTCGGGCAAATACGGGTTTCTGAACGCCAAAGACGGGGCGCCATTGCGGCCAGACCAGTTTCTCGCCGATACCTTTCCTGCCGGGCAAGAGCTGGATATGCTCGACGCCGATTACTTTCTCACCCATGGCGGCCAGCGAGGACCGCAGACTACGGTCCTGACGCCGGGAAATTACCGGCTCAACACCTATCTGTGGGACCTCAGCGTCAAGGACGCCGTGGATGTCGCCGAAGGCTTTGTCGGGGTCGTCAAATCCAACGTCGTCGACTCGGTGCATTTCGGCAATTTGAACGCGGACAAGCCGGCCTCCTGCCAGCAAAAGATGGTGTCGACGAATGCGAGCGGCGAAGCCGTCGCCGCCAGAGAGGCAAAGACCGATGAAGGCAAGCTGACCGCGATCCTCGTCCCGGTCGGCTGCATCGGGATCTGGGAAAAGGCGCTGCAACCCGGCCGCTATTACGCCAATGAGGCAGCCTACAAGATCACGATGATGAGCACTCGAGTGCAGACCTGGGAGTTCAAGGGCGGCTATAAGAAGCGCTACATTGATCTCAGCCTCGATCAGGCGGGCAACCTAACCCAGTCGCCACGCTCGGAAGATCGTCCCGTGCCACCGGGCTCGGCCGACCCGGCGATTACGCCGTTTGTCGAGGGCTGGCTGGTGCCGCTCGAGCTTAGGGTTCTCGCCCAGGTTACTCCTGACAATGCGCCTTTTGTCGTCGCGTCGGTTGGTGGCCTGCCCGAGATCGAAAACAACATTATGGTCCCGACCATCCGCTCGATCGTGCGCAATGTCGTCGGTGCGCAGGGCCGCCACGTCTTGGACCTCGCCGACAATCGCGCCCAGCTCGAGCACGCGGTCGAAGATGCGATCCGGCCCGAAGGATTGCGGGCGGGGATCGTCATCAAAGAGGTAAAGTTCGGCGATCCGGCATTGCCGCCCGAGCTGTTGGTTTCGCGGCTCCGCCAGCAACTGGCCGATCAGCTTCAGGTCACTTATCAGCAGGAGCAGAAGGCGCAGACGCAACGGATCGAAACAGAAAAGGCCCGCGCGACCGCCGAGCAGCAGCACCAACTCGTCGAAGCGGTGATCGGCGTTCAGGTCGCCGAGCAGAACAAAAACGCGGCGAAGCTGCACGGCGAGGGCCAAAAGCTCGAACTGGAAGAGATTGCCCAAGGACAACGGGCGCAAGCGGACGTGCTCGGGCAGGACCGGGTGCTGACGATCACCCTTGTCCAGCAGCTGCTCAAGACCATCGAGGAAAAGCCGGAGGTGGTCTCGTTGATCGGAAAGCTGGTTCCGCAGACGGTCGTGTCCACCGGTGGCCAAGGCACCGGGCTGGACAGCGCTGCGGCGGTCCTCGGCGCACTGCTCAACAACGGCGGCGGCGTAGCACCGGCGTTGACCGGGCAATCCACCAAAAAATGAGGGCATGACCATGGCCCACCCGATCGTCTACGGCCCGGCCGGCAGTACCTGTGTATGGAGCGCGCGTTTGGCCCTGGCGGAAAAGGGCGTGGTGCACGAGCTGGTGGACGTGCCGTTTGGCGCCCATCGGCAAGAGCCGCACCTCTCGCGCCAGCCTTTCGCCAAAGTCCCCGCCTTCGAGCACGACGGTTTTGCGCTCTACGAGACGCAAGCGATCATACGCTATGTCGACGAGCGTTTTGCGGGGACGCCGCTGCAGCCCGAAGACGTGCACGAATGGTCGCGGATGAACCAGATCATCGGCATTGTCGACGCCTACGCCTGGCCCAGCATTGCCGGTGCGATCCTGTTCAACCGCATATTGGTGCCGCGCATTCTCGGCGGCACTCCGGATGAGGCGTCGATCGCGGCGGCTTTGCCGCGCGCCCGCCTGTGCCTGTCGGAAATCGACCGCCTGATGGAGGACCACCGGTTCCTCGCCGGCGCCCATGTGAGCCTCGCCGATTTGATGGTGATCCCTCTGCTCTACTACTTCGGCAACGTGCCGGACGGCCGCACACCGATGGCGGAACATCCGAAACTGCAGAACTGGGTTAAACAGATGGAGACCCGGCAGAGCTTTCAGGTGACCAAGCCCTCTGCGTTCTGAGTTGGACCCTCATACACCGCGGCAGATGACGTTGAGGAGCGCCTGGCGCTTTTCGACGGTGACGGCGCGCACGGCGCGGTCGAGGGCCGCCGGCAGGGCAGCCGGGTCTTCGACCCGCTCGCCGTAGCCGCCGGCCGCCGCGCAAACCTGCTCGAATGCCGGCAATTCATCGAGGTCGATCAGGGGTGGCTTGTTGCTCCGCGCCGCTTCGCCCTGCGGGTACATGCCCAAGGTGGCGCGGCGCACCGCACCCCACATCGAATTGTTCATAACGACGAACAGTATCGGCAATTTGTGCATCGCAGAGGCGTGGTGGACGGCGACCGGGTTGCCGAACAGATGCGAGCCGTCGCCGAGGACGGCGATCACCAGGCGGTCGGGCGCGGCGAGCTTGGCGCCGAGCGCGGCGCCGCCACCCCAACCAAGACCCGACGCCGTGCTCGAACCGAAATAGCTCCCCGGAAGGTTCGACCCGCAATGCTCGGGCATCAAGGTGTATTCGTTGACGATGATCGCGTCCTCGGGCTTGACCCGCGCGATGCAGGCGCTGGCCCAGGCCATGTGAATCGGGCGCATGCCAGCGACGCTCTCACGCGTCTTCTGCCAGCCGGCTACGAGCGCCTCGCGCTGCTCGGCAAGGCGGCGCCGCCGCCGCTCCAACACGGCAGAGGCGGCGACATGCCGGTCGAGGGCGGCGCCGAGCTCCGGCAACGCCGTTGCGGCGACTCCGGTCACCGCGAGATCGCACGGAAAACCACGAATCGGATAGCGCGAAAACAGCGGATCGACACCGAGATGAATCACTCGGCACGCGGGCCGCGGCGCCTCCAGGCTCGGAATCCACGGCACGTCGCATTCGAGGACGAGAATCGCGTCGGCACCGTCGAGATAAGGTCCCGCGTCATAGCCGAGATGGCACGGATGGTCGGCGGGAAGGCACAAATGACGCGGACGGTGCTGCACGACGGGGATCGCGAAGCGCCGAGCAAAATCGGCGAGAGCTTCGACCGCCGCAGGGTCGCGCCCGGCACTGGCTGTGACGACGAGCGGGTTTTCGGCCGCGGCGAGGATATGGGCCGCTTCCTCGATCGCGCCCTTGTCGGGGCCCGGCGGGGCGGCGGCGACGCGGCGCGCCGGACTATCGTAGGAAATGCCGGGCAGCGGCGCCGCCAGGACTTCGCGCGGCAACGACAGATAGACCGGCCCGCCGGGCGGGGTAGTCGCGATGGAGAGGGCGCGGTCGATTACCGTTTCGAGCTGCTGGCCGTTGCGCAATTCGTAGTCCCATTTGACGACCTCGCGCAGCATGCCGGCCTGATCGAACATCTCCTGCGCCCAGTGGATATAGACGTCGCGGGCTCCCGGAAGGCCGCTCTCGGTCAAGTGGCGAGCGGCCGGCAGTGAACAAGATCGGCACGTTCTCGCGCGCTGCATTGAGCGCGCCGCACACACCGTTCGCAGTGCCGACGCTGACATGCACCATGACCGCCGGCACTCGGCGCGTCACCATCGCGTAGCCATGCGCCATCGAGAAGGCGAGGTTCTCGTGCGCGGCAAGCACCGGCTGCGGCACGGGCATGCCGGTCCGCGCCGCTTTCGCGAACGCCTCGACGAGCGGTGCGAAATCGGTTCCCGCATTGGCGAACAGATAGTCGACCCCCCGCTCGGCGAGGAGCGCGAGATAGGCCTCCGCCACATTGTCGACCGCGAGTTCTTTGCGCGGCATGAGTCCCTCCGGCGCCGGCTTCGACCGCCAGACCATACATCCCTTGTCCCGCTGAGGACAATTCGTATCGGGAATCGCCGGACCGGCCTTTGCTGGCTGTTTTTGCAGCGAATCAACAGCCATGAGCACCCTTCGGCCGGAAATCGGGGATCCGTTTATTATACCCGATATTTGTCATTATATCAATACCACAAAATGCCTAGCTAGCAATAAAGCTCCCCGTCACAACGCACCCTCCCCCGCCGACCGCGCTCTCTACCGCGGGGAGCGGACGAACAATGTCGCGCCAAGGGCGCGAGCGCGTTCTTCCGTGCAGGTCGCGCCGAGGCGGTCCCGCAATCGCGGGCAGGAAGCAGCCAATCCCTCGAGCGAAGTATTCTCTTTGACACGTACATGACGCACGCAGACCGCGCCCGCCACCGTCCAGCCCGCCTCGAATTCCTGCGTTGGATTGCTGTCCGACTGCTGGATGCCGCGGTCGTCATAAAGGTCGATCCCCATGCCGTCGCAGGTGGTCCCCGCACCGTCGCCGCAGTAATCCGCCCGGACCATACGGACGCAGGCATCATAGATGTTGCGCATTGCGGCGCTGATCCATGGAAGATAACCAAAGCGCACGCATTTGCCGCGAGCGCCGCTGGTGCAGACGATCTCGAAGACGCCCGGTTCAGCCGGCTCCATCGCGCCTTCGGAGCGCGCCCGGCCGGCGAGCGGAAAGCCCTGCCGGCGGCCGTCCGGCCCGGCGTCGCACAGCGCCTGCCGGGAGCCATCAGCCATCTCCGTCGAGAACGAATGCAGCCAAACCGGCGCGTGCCCGGTTTCCCAGACTCGCTCGACCGCGTCGATGCGCAGGCGCAATATGCCGCCGCTGGTGGTGATCGTCAGCGTCGCGCCGACCAACTCAGTCGAGCGCAACACACGCCCGGCGGTCAACGTTACCCTGAACTCCGTGCCGTCGACCTCGATAGACCGCAATTCGGCGGCAGTTGCGGAAAGAGAGAACGCGCCGACCAGAAGAGTTCCGATCAAGCCGGCGAACTCTCGCTTCAACTGGACACGAACGGAACTGCCGAGACGCCATTTTCGGCGATGAGCTGCGATTCGATGAAGGCGTTGCCCCCCTCGGTCGCAAAAGGCTCGCGTGGCGACGCCACGACCACGTTCTGCTCGGGGTCCGCCATCCTCAGCAATTGTGCGTAGGTGTCGCCCACCAGGTGCGGCGGAAGTGCATTGGCCAGAATCGCACGCAATCGGGTGACTCCGTCGTTGAACGCTTGATCGGTGTCCGATAGGCCCATGCTGTTGACAGGCTGTGTGTAGACAGGGTTCGGATGCTTGAGGAGGTCGGTGTTCATGAAATACGGGTTCACTGTAGAGACACGAATGTTCGATCCGCCAAGAGCCGCGTTTAAATTATTGGCGTAAGCGCGTAGTGCCCCCTTGGCGGAAGTGTACGCATCCATGCCACTCTCGCTGGGCACTGTTGCGCCGGTCCCGTACGACGCGATGGATACCGTGAAGATAATGCGCGAGTAGCCCTGTTGCGGCATCAGCGGCAACATGACATTGGTCACCATCACGTGCCCAAAGTAAACGGTTTGCAGCCCGAGTTGGCGCTGCGCCAGGTAGAAGCTAAAATCAGTCGGGGGTAACGGGATTATTTCGCCGAGCACGGCGCGCCCGGCGTTATTGGCCAGGATGTCGACTCGACCGTGCCGCAAAAATTTCGGGTTGGACTGAAGCGCTCTCGCAAATCCCAGAACAGATAACGGATTGGCGATGTCCAAAGCCAGCAGCGGAAAGGCTGGAGGATTCGGAACGCGAACCGGATTGCGCGATGTGCCAATCACGTCGACACCCAGTGCAGTCAGCGCCTCGCCGACCGCGCGACCGAGGCCACGCGACGCTCCGGTAATGACTGCGAGCTTGCCCCTCAAATCAATCTCGGGATCGAAGCTCTCCAAGGGGTAATATCTGGGAGCAAGTTTCACGCCGCCGGGCGGCCCATCAGCTCTGGCTCGATCCGCCAAGCCGGCCAATAACGGAGGTACGGCAATGGAACCCACCGCCAACGCCAAAGGTGACTTTTTTAACAGGCCTCTTCGCGTGGTACTCAATGACCTCGCAGCCTGGTCGCCAAGTTTGGGGCCGAATTGGTCCTCGGGCCGCCTGTTCATCGTAATTTCCCCGTTTGAACGTTATTGCGCGACTGTTCTTATTGGTTAAGAAGCAATTCTTCCGCTCTCGTCTGCCGGCAGCAACCGGCGCCGAGACTGCCGGTCCGGCGCCGTCACAGCGGTCACTCAGCCTCGCCAGTCCCGGCTGGGCGATTATCTGACCGTTGAGTGCTGCTCCGATCGTGATGCTATTGAGACTTGTGCCGTTAGCGCTCAATCTGGCCTCAGCAGGCGCAGAACCTGCCGCGACGGCGGCAATGGCGATTGCGAAAGCAAGGATCTTCATCATCGGTCTCTCCTCCAGGTCGATGTCGGTCACGGAACGCCCAGCCGACCGACGAAGTATGCCGACACCCGACGCGACGATCTTTCAGACGAGCTTGATTTTTTCTTGAGAGCGGCTTGATTCTCGGACCAATCGAATTGCGCAGTCGCGCCGGTCGCTATGGCGCGAGCCATTCCGAGGCGACCCGCCGCGTTGCGGGTCGAATACACGAGGAGGTTGGGGACTTGCGGCTGTGGGGCGGCCAACGCCCGCGAGCCGGCAGCTCGCTGCGTGCTGTGCCGAGAAAACAATCGTCAAACGAGTAGAGCAATTCGCTGCCCGGCTCGCGGGGCAGAGGCGCCAGCGTATTAGGCAAACCCGACTGTCAGGACCATTCTCGTGATGGCGGAGGTCACGACATCGGGGAATACGGTCTCATGCCGCTCGAGGCCCGGGCTGGGCAACCACAGCACTACGTCCATGGGACGCCTGGAGTTCGTCAAGCAACTCCGTCGCCTCTTTGAAATCGGGGATGTCGAAACCTTCGGTGAACCAGCCGAAGACGGGCGCGAGGAGGTCGCGTCCTTCGGCATGGCGGCCCTGGTCGCGGCGCAGGCGGGCAAGGCTCACTGCGGCGCGCAATTCCCAGAGCTTGGCCCCCTGCCCCTCGGCGATTCTCAGGGCTTTGCGATAAAGTTCCTCGGCAGCCTCGGAATGGCCTTGCCGCAGCAGCAGCTGGCCTTTCTGCCTGTTCAGTTCCGCTGCAAACCAGCGCTCCCCTGTCCGTTCGACGATCTGCAAGGCATCGTCCAGTAAAGCCAAGTTCTGCTCGATTTTCCCTGTGATCTCACACGTTCTGGCCAGGAGGGCGTTATAGTATGGTGTCCAGGCCTCCGCCCCGGTGGCGCGGTAGGCAGTCGCACCGAAACGCAGGAGCGATATCCCTTCTGCCAAATTGCCGTTTTTCACCTTTGCCCAGCCGCGATAGATCGATCCCTGCGCGGCCCAGAGGGGGAAATCCTGCTCGGTCGCGACCGCAATCAGTTCGCCTGCCCGCTCATCCAGGGCAACGTTGTCTCCGACAAGCGAAAGAAGCAAGCTGCAGTCCGACAAGCTCACAGCCAAAGTCGTCGGATGAGACCGTCGCCGAGCTTCAGCTGTTGCTGTATTGCTCCGTACCACGGCCAGGTCGGAAAAGCCGAGATGGAACAGTACCATCCCTAATGACGCCTGCGCTACGAGCTCGGGGTAATTTCCGATTTGGTGGACAAGCGAGCTGTGCATGATCGGATCATTTAGCGCAAGCGCCGCTTCCAGATGCGACCGCGACGAAGCAAACCTTCCGCGTACATCAGGGTTCGACCGGAGGACATGTGACCCAGAACGAGCCCAGCCGAGTCTTTGCGTTGGCGGCTCAGATCCAGCAAATCCTCGTACAAGCGCCGCGCCAAATCGAGTTCGCCGCGGACCGCGTGGTAGCGGGACCGCCCATAGGGAACCTGAAGGAACTCCGATGGAAAACCCAGCCGCTCCCACAGCTCTTGCGCGCGGGCAAAGGCATGGCCCGTTTCTGGAGCCGCCTGACCTTTGACCGCGAGCAATGCCGCGCCGAGGGCGCTGCAAAATTCGAGTTCCTGTCGCCAACGTTCGGGCCTACTGGGCAATAGCGCCAGTTGGTCCAGCCCCTTTCGGAATTGCGTGGCTGCTTCCACCATCGCCGAACGGGCGGCGGATCTATGACCGGCCTTGCCCCAGTAAGTGACGGAGTTATGAACGAGTCCAGCCTCTGTGTACTGCTGGGCGAATATTTCGGGTTGGTTGTCCATCATCCCGGGGAAGTGGGCTTCGAGCGCTTCGGCAATCTGCGAGTGCAATCGTTGTCGGGTGCTGCGCAGCAGGCTGCCACGCGCCGCGTCCTGGACCAACGCGTGCTTGAAGGTGTAGACCGCATCGGGGGGCATGCCGCGCTGGAAGATCAGCCCGGAGGCGACGAGCCGACTGAGAGCGGCTCGCAGTTCGTTCTCTGGGAGACGGGAAACGGCGCCCAGCAGCTGGTACGAGAACTCGCGTCCGATCGACGCGCCGATCTGAGCCACATGCCGCACCGACGCCAGGCGGTCGAGCCGCGCCAACAACGAAGCGTGCAGGGTCGTCGGGATTGCAAGCGGCGGCAACGCGTCGTCGAGCACGTAGCGGTCCGCCTCCGCGCGCAGGAGACCGCTCTCCAGCACGCTCTTGGTCAATTCTTCTACGAACAACGGCACGCCATCGGTGCGATCGACGATCTGGTTGATGACGTCGGCGGGGAGCGTCTTGCCGCCGGCGATCTGCTGGGCCAGGGCGCTCCGGTCTCGTCGATCCAGGCGATTGAGCGCCAGCATCGTCACCTGCGGCTGGCCGGTCCAGGCGGGTGAAACTCGGGTCGGAACGTCACGATCAGCAGCACCGGCAGGTTGTGGACCCGCTCGACGGTGAGGTCGAGCAGCTCGCGCGAGGTCGGGTCGATCCAAATGCGCGTCCTCGAAGGCCATGACGACCGGCTGCCGCCGCGCCACGCCTTCGAGCTGCCGGATCAGCGCCTCCAGCGTCTGTTCCTTCTTTCGATGCGGACTGAGGTTGGGCAGAGGGCGGCGCTCCAGAGCCGGCAAGGACAGCAGATCGGCGAGGAACACCACATCCCCCTCCGGCCGCGCGGCGCGGGCGAGCAACGCCGAAAGTTTTTCCAGCTTTGAAACAGGCGGGTCGTCGCGCGCGAACCCCGATGCCCGGCCGAGCTGGTCAATAAACGGAAACAGCGCGCTGTCCTGGTGGTAGGGCGAGCAGAAATACCAGAGCCGGAGATGCGGCTCGGCGTGGAGGCGCTCCGCGAAGGCCGCGGTGAGGCGCGACTTGCCGAGGCCCGGTTCGCCGCAGACCAACACGACCTGGCCGTCCCCCGCCTTGGCTCGCGCCCAGCGCCGCAACAGCAGATCGATTTCCTCCTCACGGCCGACCAGTGGGGCCAGCGCTGCTCCACGCAATGCCTCGAACCGGCTCGCGATGACACTTGGACGCAGAACCTGCCAAGCCGGCACCGGCGCGGCGATCCCCTTGGCCTCGACGGCGCTATATTCGAACAGCTCGCCGACCAGCTGCCGCGTGCTTTCGGCAATCAACACCGAATTCGGTGGGGCGAGCTCTTGCAGACGGGCGGCGTGGCTCGGCGCCTCGCCCACGACACTCGCGTCCCGTGGCTCGTCCCGCGGATCGTTGCTGTCGATCGGATCGCCGACGACCACCACGCCGGTGGCAATCCCGACGCGCGTTCGGAGCTCTTCGCCGGGTCCAAGTGGGATCACTGTTTCAGCGACCACCAAGGCACAGCGGATCGCTCGTTCGGCTTCGTCTTCGTGAGCGCGAGGATAGCCGAAATAGATCAATATTTCGCCGCCCAGATGCGCAGCGACGAAACCCTCGAACCGGGCGACGATTTCGGCAACGGCGCGACGATAGGCGACAATCACATCGCGCAAGTCTTCGGGGTCGAGGCGCACGGCCAGTGCTGTCGTTTCTGTTAGATTGCAGGACATGACCGTCAGCTGACGGCGCTCCGCCAAAATCGGGTCGGGTCGCCGACAGGCGAGCCCCGTCGCCTCCTCAGGCAAAGCACCCGACCGGCGGATCTCGGCGGAGTTGTTGCCCTCGCGCACGGAACCGACAAAACGGATGCCCTTGCCGTGCGCGGTGCGGATGAGGCGTTGTTCTTCGCCGCTGTCGCCGATCGCGCTGCGCGCGGCATTGATCCGCGTACTCAAGGTCGATTCCGAGACAATCCGTCCGCGCCACACGGCCGCTAGCAGATCATCCTTGCTGACGACGCGCTCGCGGTTGCGGATCGAGTATTCGAGGAGGTCGAAGACCTGAGGCTGGAGCGCTATCACCGCCCCGCCTCGCCGCAGCTCGCGCCGCGCCGTATCGAGTAAAAAATCTTCAAAGGAGTAGAGCAATGTACTACTCGCTCGTGGGCGACAGGGCACCCTGCTTACGCGTTAACCAGCCTGACACTCAGGATCGTGTCGGTCAACGCCATTCTCTCCCACAATCCGGCGCTTTGCGCGGTGACCGGGCAAAGCGCCGGATAGTATTGAATCCCAGATAATACCGGGTGCGGCGCCGATGCGAACACCAAAATCCGTGCGGGGGTTGGAGCAGTTCAGCCGGGTGAGGCTGTCGCGCTCGTTTTTCATGCGCGACTTTCTTTACAGCGATATCTCGAACCTCCACGGCATTCCTAACCTCCCTGCCGATCCGGATTTGGCGATTGCGGCGGGTAGGCGCCTCTGCGAGGAGCTCCTCGAACCGTTACAAGCGACATTCGGACGGCTGGCGATCCGTTCGGCTTACCGGTCGGCCGCGGTAAACGCGTTCGGCAACGCGCACCATAACAATTGCGCTTCGAACGAGCGCAACTATGGGCGTCATATCTGGGACCGCCGCGATGCGCGAGGGAGCATGGGAGCCACGGCCTGCATCGTCCTCCCGTGGTTCGCCGATCGCCTGCTGGAAGGCACTCCGTGGCAAGCGATGGCGTGGTGGATCCACGATTACCTCCCTTACAGCCAATTGCAATTTTTCCCGAAGCTCGGCGCGTTCAATATCGGATGGCAGGAGTACCCAAAACGCGAGATCTACAGCTTCATCCGGCCTCGCGGGTACCTGACCCGACCGGGCATGCCGAACCATGCCGGCGACCACGCCGACCAATATCGGGGTTTTCCTGCCCGATAACGAGAAGATGCTAACGGCGCGGACGGTTGGCGATGTATTCCTGGCTCTGCATTTCGATCAGGCGCGACACGGTGCGTTGGAATTCGAAGGTACCGCCCCCGGCCGGGTAGATTTGCTTGGGCGGCACTTCGGCCGAGGCAATCAGCAGGGTGCGCGCCTCGTAGAGCGTGTCGATCAGGATGTTGAAGCGCCGAGCCTCGTTGCGCTGCTGCGGGAGAAGGCGCGGGATGCCTTCGACGATGACCGCGGCGAAGCGATCGGCGATCGCGAGGTAATCGGCAGCGGCGAGCGGCTTGGCGCAGAGATCCTCGAAGGAGAACCAGGCGACCCCGCGCGCCGCTCGCGGGACGACTAGCGGGCGCCCCTTTACGGTGAGGGTCGCGCTGGCGCCGGATGCCCCATCGGTCAGTTCGGCAAAGGCGTGTTCGAGCGCGGCGTGCGCCGCCTCGTCGAGCGGGTGGTAGTAGACCGGCTCGCCGTGCAGCCGGGCGAGCCGGTAGTCGCGCCCGCTATCAAGCTCCAGCACATAAAGCTTTTGCTTGAGCAGAGCGATGAACGGCAGAAACCGCTCGCGCTGCAGACCATGCTCGTAGAGCTCGTCCGGCGCCCGATTCGACGTCGCGACGACCACAACCCCGGCATCGAAAAGCGCCCGGAACAGACGCTCGAGGATCATCGCGTCGGCGATGTCGTCGACTTGGAACTCGTCGAAGCACAGCAGGGTCGCCTCGGCGGCCAGATCGCTCGCGACCTTGGCGATCGGCCGGTCGGTCTGGGCGCGCCGCTCCCGCTCGATACGGTCGTGCATTTCGAGCATGAAGGCGTGGAAATGCACCCGCCGCTTGCGAGAATTCGGCACCGAACGGAAGAATAGGTCCATCAACATCGATTTGCCGCGGCCGACCGGCCCGCAGATATACAGGCCGACAGGGGTATGGTTGCCGCCGTTTTCGGCAAGGCCGAAGCGGGCCAGCCAGCCGCGCAAACCGGTTTCCGGCCGGTAGTGCAGCAGCGCGCGATAGAGGCTCTGCAACCGCTCGACGGCCAGCTGCTGCGCCGGATCGGGCTCCAGCAGCCCTCTCTGGCGCAGCTTTCGGTAGGCCGCGATCGGTTCGTCGGCGAACGGCGCTGCCGCGCCCGCTTCGGGTGTCATTTGTACGGTGAGCTGACTAGATTTGCGTTTGTCGACCGGCAGGCGTTCGAGGTTTAGGCTCGCCTTCACGAGGGACGAAGGAGAAAGCGATGAACGAAGACCGTTTCAACATGGATATCCGCAAATTCTTAAAAGTTGTCGGCGTGACCTCGCAGCGCGAAATCGAGACCGCGGTCCGGGACGCGCTCGCCAAGGGCAAGCTCAGCCAAAGCGCACTACTGAAGCCGCGCGTGACCCTGTCGATCCCGGAGCTCGGGCTCGAACACGTCGTCGACGGCGAGATCGGGCTGGCTTAGCCAGCTCCCGCTCGCCCACCGTGCTGCAGCTATTTCGCGGCGGTCACCATGATTTCGACCAGCAGTTCCGGCCGCGCCATCTCGGCGCGCACGCAGGCGCGCGCCGGCGGGTTCTCGGGATCGACCCAGGCGTTCCACACCGAGTTCATGTCCGCGAACAGCGCCATGTCCTTGATCCACAGATTGGCCGATAGGAGGTTCGATTTGTTGGTCCCGGCTTGGGCCAGGTAGCCGTCGATCTTGTCGAGGATCTGCTTGGTCTGGCCCTTGATGTCCTGGCTCGTGTCGCCGGCGGTCAGACCAGCGAGATAGACCGTGTCGCCACGGACGACGCAGCGGCTCATGCGCGGACCGGGCGGCTGGGTCCGATCGAAACGGGTGATGGCCATCGACGAGTTCTCCCATTGAGGTGATGCGGAAGGAAAGCGGTCAGCCCGGGCTGTGCGGCGGCGAAACGTAGTTGACGATCCGCTTGCCGTTGGTATGGACGCCGAAGGTGACGAGCGGCCGGTCGCCCAACTACCCGGAAGGCATGCACCCGGTTTGCAGGTACGGCGATCGTGACCCCGGGTTCGATCATTACCACACCTTCTTCGCCATCGAGCCAAGCCTCACCGCGCCCCTCGACGACGGTCAAGATCTCGGCGTACGGATGCGAGTGTGGCGGCGTCGCGTATCCCGGCTGCGACGTCTGGATGCCGGTGCGGATCGGCAGCCCCTCACCGGTGTCGTCGCCGATGATCGGCTGATAGGCGGCGCCGCCGGGCAGAGTTACCGTCGGCCGGTCGGCATGGCGAATGACGGTCAGCGCGTCGGGCATCGGCTCCCTCCTCGGCCATTGGGAAGAGCCGAAGCTATCACGGTTTGAGCGCAGCGGTGATCGGAAAGTACCACTCGTTTGGACCGACCCCGGGTGTTCTTTCCGGTTAACTGCACTGGCGATCCTCGCCGCCTCCAGAGATTAGAGCTCCCGCGGCTCACCTTGGTAAAGCGACCGCCACGACCGCTGCCGGGCGGCCGACATCTAGGCGTTGGCGCAGCCAGCGGCGCCCGGTGACCTCGATAAATCGAAAGCTGAGAGTCGCGAGAGCAAGGCTGATCGCAATCAACAACGTGATCAGCAAGAGCGAGGGGGCGGGCGCCAGCTTCGCGGAATCGAGACCCGGCACCCGCCGCGCAATTTCGATCGTGACAAACAGCACGAACCAATGCAGCAGGTAGAGAGAATAGGAGATGTCGCCCAGCCACACCAGCGGCGGCGAATTCAGCAGCGGCGACAACCGGCCCGTGTTGCGGACGGCGGCCAATATCAACAGCGGAAAGAGCGGGATGATGGCGAGATCCGGCGCGCCGAGGTGAAGCAGCGCTGCGAGCAGCAGCACAACTGCCGCGAGCGCCGCGTCGTTGGCCAGCACGGAGGCGAAAATGCCGCTCTGATAGCCGCTGTACAGCAGCATTCCGGCGACGAACTCCGGCAGGCAGCGAAGGATCGCATAGGTGCCGTTCCATTGGTTCAAATAACCGCCGGTGCGGTACGCCAGCCATCCCAGCGCCACTACCAGCAAGCCACCGAGCCCGGCCTTGGCGGCCGGGCCGGCGCGCCATAAGACCGGAACCAACAACGGAAACAGGAGGTAGGCCAGGAACTCCAAGCTGATCGACCATGACGGGTCGTTCCAGCTGAGCTCGCGCGCCCACAGCCCCTGGAGCATCACGAGATTGGCAAAGAACCCGCCGACCGAGCGTTCACCCAGCAACGGTATCGGCTCAAACGAGCCTCTGAGCGCATAGCTCGCGGCCCGCTCCGCGGTCGCAGCGGCGACGAACAGCAACAGCACCGTGATGTGCAGAGGATAGATGCGCGCTACCCTGGCCTTCAGAAAATCGAGATAGCGCTGGCCGGTGACCCGTCTTGCGAACCCCTCCTTGTAGACATGCGTGATAACAAAGCCGCTCAGCACAAAAAACATGTCCACCGCCAAATAGCCCTTGTACACGGCTCCAGTGTAGCGTTCGGGGTGAACCGCCGGGAAATACCAGCAAAAATGAAATATCACGACCCACAGCGCGGCGATGCCGCGCAATGGGGTCAGCGAGGCGAGCTGCTCCGGCGGTCCGGAAGGCCGCTTCCGTCTGCGCTTGCCGTCGCCCGCCTCCGCCCGCTCTCGCCCCCAGCCGACCCGCCCATCCATCTTCCCGAAACTGCTTGCTGATTACGCCCCCGAAGCACAACAAGGCAGGCGCCGCTCGCGTTCCGAGTTTACCGGATCGGCGCGAGCGGCGGCATCGTCAGCACGCCGGGACTGTCGAGCACCGCCTCGAGGCGCTGCAGCAGCGGCTGCATTGCCTTTAGCGAGTGTTCGATCGAGGTCGAGCCGATGCCGCCGGCATCGCGCTCGCGGTCCGCTCCGGTGAGGCGGTTGTAGAGGAGCTCGGGGAGGGTCTCTTCGCGGGGGAATACGGTCAGAGTGAAAGGCGCCTCGGGCGCCAGGTTGGCGGCTTCCTTGGCCAGGCGCAGCGCCACCGGATAGCCCCCGAGCTCGTCGACAAGACCATGCGTCTTGGCGTCCTCGCCGGACCACACCCGGCCCTTGGCGACCGCCTCGACCTCCTCCTGGGTCATATGGCGGCCGGTCGCGACATGGTCCTTGAAGCCCTTGTAGGTCTCGTCGAGGAACGCTTCGAGGCGGCTATGCGCACGGGCCGAGAAATCGGCGGTCGGGCTGAACATCGCCGCATTGGCGCCGATTTGCGCGCTGTCGGTCGATACGCCGATCTTTTTCAGCAGATCGGCGACGACCAGCTTGCCGGCGAGAACGCCGATCGACCCGGTCAGGGTCGCCGGCTCGGCGACGATCTTGTCGGCCGCCGCGGCCACATAATAGCCACCGGAGCCGGCGACATCGCTCATCGACACGATGACCGGCTTGCCGCGCTCGCGGGCAAAGACGACCTCGCGCCAGATCGATTCCGAGGCGACAGCCGAACCGCCCGGGCTATCGATGCGGAAGAGAATGGCGCGAACCGCAGGGTCACGGACCGCAGCGCGAAACGCGCGGGTAAGCTCTGTCGCCGCCATCAAATTCGACCCGGTCAGCGGGTTGGCCGCGCCGCCGCTGCGCACCACGAGGCCCGAGCCGTAGATCAGCGCGATCGTCGAGCCCTCGCGATGCGGATGCCCGGCGCGATCGAGATAGTTCGCAAGGCTGACGACCTCGGCGCCGGACCCGGCGCGCGCCCGGGCGTGGCCCAGCACCTCGTCGCGGTAGCCGAGCCGATCGACCAGCTTTGCCTGGACCGCCTCTTGCGCAAGGAGCGGGCCGCGGTCGATCAGGTCGCGCACCTCGGCCTCCGACAATTTGCGGCCCTGCGCGATCCCGTGGACGATCTGTCCCGCAACCGAGTTGAGCAGCGCCTCGACCTCCTCACGATGCGCCGGAGTCATCTTGGTTTCGGTCAGCATATTCATCGCGGTCTTGAACTCTTCGCGATGATCGAACTCCGGGACGATCCCGAAAAGATCGAGGGTTCCCTTCAAAAACGGGGAATCGGCATAGAGACCGGTCAGGCCGACATTCCCCATCGGCTGCAGCCAGATCTCGTCGAACGCGGTTGCCAGATAATATGGCCGGGTTCCTGGGCCGAACTCGCCGAAACTGTCCGCGAAAGCGAGCGCGAGCTTGCCCTTGCTGCGGAACGCCGCGATCGCGTCGCGCACTTCCTGGACCCTGGCGAGGCCCATCTCGTCGTCGCCGACCCGGGCGAGCAATACCTTGACGCGGGAATCGTTGGCGGCGGTCTCGATCGCATCGAGAAAATCGCGCAAGGTCGGCTTCGCGCCGACCAGGAGCCGCGTGATCGGCTCTTCGCTGGCGCCTTCCGGCAGATCCCGGGTCAGATCGACGGTCAGGAGAATGTTGCCGGGAAGCGGCGTCACCGACGGCTTTAGCCCGCCGACCAGCAGCATGACGCCGGCGACGAGCAGCACCGTCGCGAAGCCGATGACCGCAAAAAAGCCTACAAAGAAACGCCGCATGCCTGGTCCGTCAGCTTTCCCCGGCTGCGCGGGTCACCGGTCCCACCGGTGATACTCGCGGTTCGGAATGATATCCAGACCGCTGGCCATCCGGTTCGACATGTTGAAGAAGGCGACCGTTTCGGCGAGGTCGAAAATGTCCTCGTCGCCGAGACCCGCCCGGCGCAGCCCCTGCCCGGTCCTCCTCGCCCATCGTCGCGGGCGCCGTGGTCAGTTTCCACGCGAAATCGAGCATCGCGCGCCGGCGCGGGTCGAGCGGGGCCACCCGATAGTTCATGACCAGCATCTCGCCGAGTTCGGGGTCGCCGGACAGTCGCCGCACCGCCTGACCGTGCGCAACAAGGCAGTAATAACACCGGTTGGCACTCGACACGACGACCGCGACCATCTCGCGCTCGAGCTTGGTCAGGCCCGAGGGCGCCAGCATCAGCTCGTTGTACATCGCGACGAAGTTGCGCAGCTTTTGCGGGCGCAGGCTGTAGGCGCGCAGCACATTCGGCACGATGCCGAGCTTTTCGGTGCACAGCGCGAAGAGCTCCCGCAGATCCTCATCGAGCGCCTCGGGATCGGCGACTGGCAGCGCCGAGATATGGTCCGGCTGCGGCACGTCAAACCTCCTGCGGCAAACAAGTCACGGACATAATGTAATCGCCTCCGGCAAAAATCGTCATCACCGGCTTGACCCGTGGCCTGTCGGTCCCTCTTGACCGGACTTGCGGTCGCGAGATTTGCTTCGTCGCGGAGTTTATCCTCGGGCCGCGCGCAGCGCGGACCCGGGGGCTTCTCGCAATGACCCGGTCATTGCGAGCGCAGCGCGGCAATCTCGCGGGGCACAAACCGGCTGGCATTTTGGCACGGCGTTCTCAGGTTCGGGGCGTCGCCACTCACGGTTGATCGTAGTATGACAGCCCGCTGCAGCTGCAGCGGGTCTGCAGCGGGGGCTCCTCTTCAGGTTGCAAGGCTCGAAAGCGGCCAAGGCCTCGGCTGGGTCGGCCGGTCTTCGGCCTGGCGGGTTTCGAGCACCTGCAGACGTTGGTCGAAGTCGCTGGTTTCGATGGTTTGCACAAAAGTCGTGAACACCCTGGCGATGGCTTGCGCCTCGCCCGGCGTGATCAGGCCGCCGGCGAGCGCCGCGGTGACCGCCCCCATCGCGCCGGCGATGTCGGCGGCGCTCTTGATCGGCGGCAACGCGAACTCGACGGCGCGGTCGCGCGGCAAAATGCGTTCGAGGCACAGCCGCATCGCCGTCGAAGTCGCCGGCGAAGGCTGCCTCGACGGCCTTGCGGGTCAATGCCTCGGCTTCGCCCGCGAGCAGCTTTTGCGCGGCCAAGGTTGCCTTGTTGCGCGAGCCGAGCCGGCGGCCGGCCGGGTTTCCCGACCGCCCTTTCGGAAACGGCCGCCCGCGCACCTGCGCCGCCGGCGCCACCTCCACCTCATCACTCATATGCACCTCCGTCCGTTGGCAGCGCCTCCCCATCGGACGCCGCAATCGCCCGACTATATTATGCCAATAAGGCAATTTTGTGGATGCCTAATACGCAACAAACGGTCGGCCGGGGCGGTGAGTGCCGCTGTGGCCGGCGTCTGCGGGCACCTCGGACGAAGAGCGCGGGTTCAGCGCCTCGTCTCAGTAGAACCGTGACGAGAATTTCGGAATGGCGACCGTGCCATTAAGTCCGGGACTCCGCATGGCGTCGTCAAAGCCGCGTTGCGTAATGTGCTTGATGAATGTCAGGGAAGTGGAGTTCTGGAAAATCACGAGCAAAAGACCGATAAGGGGCCTTATGGAAAAGAGCCGCACTCTTTAACGGAAAATTCAACGAACTCAATAGAATGCTTAGCCCCCTAGAACGTATTGGAGGCGGCAATGTGGTGGTCGCGGGAGTCGCGGGAGCGCAGGAAGGAAGCCCTTGCACAACGCCCTCACATAAAAGAGGCTTTGGCCGAAGCAGCGCCAATTTCTCAGGAAATAGACGACTTACTGAGGAGCAAAGGCGTATCTGTCTGGACCGCTATTGTGGCGCTGGCGGCGAGCCT
This sequence comes from uncultured Alphaproteobacteria bacterium, assembly GCA_963736715.1. Taxonomy (GTDB): domain Bacteria; phylum Pseudomonadota; class Alphaproteobacteria; order ATCC43930; family CGMCC-115725; genus AP-15. Next base: position 38,891 of record CAVTQA010000043.1, read on the forward strand.
CGGAACAGCGGCGGCGGTCGCCACATCTGCTGGTCCACTCAAAGGATATCTTCGGGTCGCCCACCATTACGTTGATAGCGCCTTCTGGGTGGCTTACGCCGAATTCAAGCACAGCGTGAAGGGGTAGGTCGGTGGCATAGTGGCGATTTATGGAAAATCAGCGGGGAAAAAAGCCAGATAAGTGACCTTACCGAAAATTCACGCCTTAATGGAGTAATGTAATAAGAACGCCGAGAATTCCCACAATCACAGCCGCCACGGCTATCCAAAAGGTGCGTTGCGTATAACGATAGATTTTGTCTTCTCGAAGTCTTCTGCTCTTGTCTTGTTCACGGAGCCAACGAAAGGCGAATTGTCGTTTCTGCTCGGGGAAGGGCATGCTGTTTCAATTCATGCCGTCGCGAAGTTGGGTTTCGCCCACAGCGGTAAATTCCGCACGCCACTTTGTCTCGTCGTCGGGCATCTCGCCGCGCGCTCCCTAATCTGCACCCTCGCTAATAGCTCCACGCCGAGCGTCGTCATTTACAAGGCGGCGTTGCAGTTCTTTCGAGCGGCGAATTGCGGCCGGATTGTCTTTTTGCATGCCTAATTTAGCTGCTTCCACGAGCATTTGCGCTCGCTCTTCCTTTTCTTCCTCTGTCCATGGGCGCTTCTGTAGGTCTTTCCGGATAGCCGCGCGCATTCCCTGAAAGACGACATAGCCGCCGACCACACATCCGGCACCAAAGCACGCGAATTCAACCAACATGGGCGCAATTACCTACGCACCGACATAAGTAGGGTCGGCGCTTCGCGCCCCTCTTCGCCAAAGTCGCATGGAAAATCAAAAATCATGAAAGGGGTTTTCTTCCTCAGCAAAGCTCGCTGTAGCGCCCGGGCCGCACGCTCGGGCATCCTCCATGAGCAGTGCGCGTTTTGCTTTTTCCCAATCGGTCGGGTTAACTTCCCGGACCATGATTGCAACGCGGTCATGGTGACTGGCCGCGCGGGTTGCTTCCAGCGCGTTGAGAACCAGCGCTGGTGCCCAGAACGCCGAAAGTGGGCCGAAGCGTCTCTTGAATGCTGCGGTTTGCCATGCTCCCATGCGGCATACGGTAGATATGATGTATCGCTGATTAGTCGCGCTGTTGGTGACTTTGGTAACAAGGCCCATCTGTCAATGCCCGTTATCATCGGGGCGGGTGCCGCTGCTGCGAAATCAGGACTGCGGTTCAAAAAGGGGCGGGGGCACAAGCGCGCGAACATCACGCAGCTTGCAGGCAATTTGCTCAAATCCCTTTCCCTCGTGATCGGCCCATTTGATTAGACCAGAAAATATTTCCTCCACAGCAGTTTTGCTGTTCACTCTTTCAAACTTAACTCCTGCCTCCTTGAACATCTCGATGGCGACTCGACCACTTTTGTCCCAATCGAACTGTGACGCCGCACTCACGGGTTTGGCTTCTGTTTCGTCGCACGGAAGTTCGGCTACAGCCCGTCGTATGCCCGCCTGAATAAGGATACCCGCGCACGGCGCACAGATGGGTCGCCCGTACACGTACGCGGTGCCCCCCTCGGCTGCAATCCCAGCAATAAGGCGGCGTTCGCTTCGGCATGTACGACCTTAGGATATTTTTCGTCTGGGTCACCTAACCGCTCGGGGCAGTCATGCACGTTTCTTGGAAACCCGTTAAATCCTAAGGCCAATACTCTCCCTTTGGCGTCGGTTATGACCGCTCCCACTTTACTCCTAGGGTCTTTTGACCACTGGGATACTTGCATAGCGATGGCGAGATACCGTTCATCCCAGCTATCGAGCGGCATTGGATAATCCTCTTTTTCAAGTTCCTCGCTCGCCATACATGCTTGCCGTTAAACAACGGATAACGGCTAGGAATTAGGATAAAGGCTGCTCGCTGCGACTTTCTAGATGTAGTAGCTCGGCGGCTTCCGTGCATCGCTTCGAAAGCCGCATAATCTCCATTATGTAAAATCTTTTCAGCTAATTCTATAGTCGCGGTGTTAATCTTCCAGCACTTCTGCCGCCCGGCCATGTGATGACTGGGCTTGAGAGCGCGATTTCCCTGCTATTAATACTTAGAGATATTCACAATTACTTGATGCCGCTTTGCACAAGATGTGGCCAAGGGCCCGGGGATCATTACGCTGGGAATCACAGACGACATCTTAGAAGTGCCCAAAAAGAGGCGAAGCTGGACGCATCATCAGCCTAGAGCAATAGCTGAGGAGCATCCGCACATCCTCGTCGCTATCAGCTGAATGCGGCGAACAGCTCCTTGAGCGCCGTGATCTGGTTGCCGGCAACCGAATTGGGCACGAGGACCGGCGTGTTGACGCCGGCGGCGCGCCATGCCGCGACACCCTCGCGCACCTTGGCGGACGGGCCGAAGAGGGTGTTGTCGGCGAGCCAGCGGTCGGTCAGGTACTTTGGTATATCGTCGGGCCGGTTGTCTGCGATCGCCTTCTCGACTGCCGACATCTCGTCGACATAGCCGGCCTCCTTCCAGTAGGCGCGATAATTCGGCAGCAAAGCGTAATGCACGAGGCGGCGGCGCAGCAGCGCCTTTGCCGCTTCCACATCTTCCGAGACGCAGACCGGCAGCATGTTGCCGATCAGAAAATTGGGATCGCTGCGCTTGGACGACGGCACAGCAGCGAGCGACCGGGGCATGTGTGAAAGACTGGCATTCGCGAACAGGACGCCGTCGGAGATCTCGGCGGCGAGCGCGACCATCTTCTTGCGCAGAGCCGCGAGGATGATCGGCGGCAACGGACCGATCCCTTCGTAGGACCTCACCTTGCCGACAAAGGCGCGGATGTCCGAGAGGGGCTTGCCCGGGGTGATGCCGAGACGCTGGTAGGTCGGGCCGTGAGCAATGCCGATGCCAAAGCGGTAGCGGCCGCCCGAGACCTCGTGCAGATAGGCGGCGCTGTGCGCAAAATCTTCGGGGGTGCGGGCGTAGATCGGCGCAATCGCGGTGCCGAACGGGATGTGCTCGGTGGCGAGCGCCAGCGCCGTGCACTGCGCCATGTTGCCGAACCGGCTCGGGATGTAGATGCCGGCGAAACCGCGCCGCTCGATCTCGCGCGCAATGTCGAGGGTCTGACGCCGCCTCCCGGGAACGGCAACGAGGCTGATTGCAGGCAGCGGCTGAGGCATCGGGTCGTTCCGTCATTCGGAATGGGACAACCCGGATCATATCCTACTTGCCGTGCGGTGTCGGGAGCGTGCTGTAAACCCATGCCTTCTGCGGCAGGTTCGTTCGGTAATCAGTGGCGTAGGCCGGAAAAGCGCACGCTTTTGAGGCTGGGCAAGAAGGCGCTGCATGTGGGTGCCGTGCGTGCTTCGAGACGCGTCCCGGCGGTGCCGGGTCGCACCTCAGCATGAGGGCATGCTGTTGATGGCATTAAGAAAAATGCCTCATCCTGAGGCGCCTCGCAACGCGAGGCCTCGAAGGACGCACGACATTTTTTCCAGCCCCACCGAATTCATGCTCAGCCTTCTGCAGCGCTTTCCGCCGATCTTTGTTTCCACACGCTCCCGTTCTGAAGGAACGCGGACACCCTCTTGCTGTCCAACTCGCGGCCGCGACGAAGGGGTTTGGGAGATCCGACAGTGGTGGAATGCGCTTTCGCTTTTCCGCCCTACGGCATTGGCGTCACTCCGCGGCTTGCGGGGTGATTTGCACCGAATTGGGGCCGTAGCGGTCGCGGAAGGGGGCGGTGTCGATCTCTTCGAGCTCGATTTCGCGGTTCAGCACCTTGGCTTTCCAGGCTTCCTGCTCGGGGATGCGGGCGTGGAATTCGGGCATCACCTCGCGGGCGAAGAGTTCGAGGCTCTCGCAGATATGCTCGTGCGTGTTCTTGCCGGCCTGGTTCAACAGGATGACCTGGTCGATATGCGAGCTCTCGAACCGCCGCAGCTTGCGGCGCAAGGTCTCGGGTGAGCCGATCAGGCCCCCGGACAATGCGCGGGCGAGGCCCTCGGGGTTGGCGCGCTTCCACTTCTCGTACTCTTCCCACAAATCGACCGTACCGGGGTCCGGCCGTTTGCGGTTGGGGCTCAGCCCGTAAAAGCGCAGCGCGAACTGGAAGAACGGGATGCCGTCGGCGCGGCGGCGCGCTTCCTCGTCGGTCTCGGCGCACATGAAATAGCTGGTCAGAGCGATATTGGGGTTGGTCACGTAATCCGTCAGCTTGTCGAGCCGCTTGGTGAAGGAATTGTAGTAGGCGTGGACCCAGGCATGCGCCGCATCGGCGCTCAAGAACTGGAAGGCGAGCGCGCCGAGGCCGCGGCGCCCGGCCATCTCGATCGTGTCGAGCGCCGAGCACGCAACCCATAGCGGCGGATGCGGCTTCTGCAACGGTTTGGGAACGACATTGCGCAGCGGGAAATCGAAATAGGTCCCGTGGTATTCGCAGCCGCCATCCTTGAACATCGGGATGACCGCGCGCACCGCATCTTCCCAGACCGCGCGTTTTTCGTCGAAGCTGCGGTCGAACGGTTCGAGTTCGGTGATGCTGGCACTCTCGCCCATGCCGAATTCGACGCGGCCGCGGCTCACCAGATCGAGCGCCGCAATCCGCTCGGCGACGCGCGCGGGATGCACTGTCGTCAGTTGCATGATGCCGTGCGCGAGGCGGATCTGCCGGGTGCGCTGGCTGGCCGCGGCGAGGAACACCTCCGGGGCCGGCGAGTGCGAATATTCCTCGAGGAAGTGGTGCTCCACTTCCCAGGCGAAGTCGTAGCCGAGACGGTCGGCCAGTTCGAGCTGATCGAGCGCATTGTGGTAGAGGGTCAGCTCGCTGTCCGGTCCCCAGGGCCGCGGCAGTTGCAGCTCGTAAAATATGCCGAATTTCATTTCTCTCTCCTCGGGTGACGAGGCCCAGCCGATGGCGCGGCGCAGGGAATTGTAGCAGAACGCCATAAAGGAAGCGCGCTCCCGGTTGTCCTTGGCCGTAGCCATGGCCGCCGGCGGTGGGCTCGCAGAAACAGGCCTCATAGCGTATCGCTTGCAATCTTGCCGCGCGACTTGCAAAGTCACTCACGAATGATATCGTAATCGCGGCCAGTCGTCAATTTATGGATCATTAATTATGGCAAATAGCAACAACAAATACCGCAAGCTCTCGATCATGTAGAATCGAGCGGCTGCTGGCGGAAAACATGCCGGTTGTCGCTGAGGTGCCGGATCGGCCTAGCAGCTGACGGAAGATACTCTTAGGGTATTCGGCAACGTTACACTTCGTTCTATGTTAAGTGTAACGTTGCCGGTATCTATCCCGCGCAGTTTTGCGAACCGTATCGATGTCCCTGCGATGGCTATTTCAACCCGATCTCCGAATCGCAATATCGCAGTACATCTCACGATGGAGAGCGAAGCCACATACTTTCCAATTATTGCTCACTATAAATTCATTGACGGCCTGGACCACACCGTACGGCACATAATAATAATGATCGAACATTTTGTAATCATTTAATACCATGATGCCGTCGTCACTTAATTTTGCATTTGCTATCTCTAAATCTTTTTTGACGCCATCATATGAATGATCCCCGTCTATATAGATTAAGTCAAAGTATCTATCCTTGTACGCTGCAAGTCGTAAATAGCTCAGCCCTACTTCAACTTTAACCTGAGCGCCACGACTGTTAAATCGTTGTCTATAGAACTCCAAATGGGTCATATTGTTAAGGCGTTCTATCGACCATTGCCGTGTGGGCAACCATTCCTCCATATTGAAAAGATCGAAGGCGACAAATTCTTGTGGCCGAAGCTCGTCTAATAGGTATTCAGAAAAGTCCCCGTGCGCGACTCCGATTTCGGCGATAACTCCGCCTGCGCCAGGCCGTAATGACGAGATGAGGTCGTTGCGGTGAGCAAACAGCCTCGGATTGTCCAAGTGCTTTGTCTCAAGAGCAGGATAATCGCTATGCGGGTACCTAGCAAGCGGAGGGTTCACATAACGAACTATTTTAGAGAGTCTTGTAACCAGAAACCGTTTCATTGTCCTCCTCATTTGCCTGCAAAACGCACCCCAGGGAAAGGCCGATCGCGGAGCCTCCACCGATTATATCGGCATGTGGGGAGGTTTATCTTCGGTTGTGTTCGATCGCATCGATACTACCTCGTGAAGCTCAGCTGAAGGAAGCGCAACCGGCGCGCACGGCACGCTGGCTGTTTTCGCTGTTCTTCGCACCTATACCGGTTCGGCGAGCAAAAATAACAGCCAGATCCTGGCTGCTCCGCCGCTGTTTCCACTGCTGTTATGAAAACCAAGCGAAGATCGCCAGAGCGGCATTACCGCCGGCGCAAGCCGTTTAGGCGTGCCAGTTGCCGATTTGCAAATGCGTAACTAATATTATACGCATGTCTTTTTATCAATTAAACTAATGTGAAAACATCAGCCCTCGT
>CAVTQA010000044.1:0-16042 GCA_963736715.1 uncultured Alphaproteobacteria bacterium
GGTAAGCGCCCATTCCTGTTCGACGAGCCAGCCGAGTTCGCTCTCGCTGGAGCCGTATCCGAAACTGCGACCGAGATCCTCCGCGTGGCGCGCGGAACCGAGGATGCGCCGGGCATCGCTGCCATAGCTGCGGGCTAGCCGCAGTGCCGCGGGAGTGCCGAGAAAGGGGTAATCGCGCGCGAGGCCGTTTGCGTAGGTTGCAGGATCGCGATTTGGCAGGTCGCCGCCGGGCAACATAGCGCCGGCGGTCCACGGCCTTTTTACGCCGGGGAGGAACGGCGCGAGCTTTTCCAGTGCATGCTCGGCGAGACGCCGGTAGGTCGTGATCTTCCCGCCGAAGATCGACAGCAGCAGTGCTTTGCCGGTGGGGGCATCGAGTTTGAGGACATAGTCGCGCGTTACCGCTGAGGCGTTCAGTTCCCGGTCGTCGTAGAGCGGGCGGACACCGGCATAGCTCCAGATGACGTCTTGCGGCGCCACAGGCTTGGCGAACCAGCCCGACACGGCATGGCAGAGATAATCGATTTCCGGCGGCGTGACCGCGACAGGCTCGCCAACACCGGAGCAGGGTAGCTCCGTGGTGCCGATGAGGCTGAATTCGCCTTCATAGGGCAGCACGAAGACGATGCGACGGTCGTCGTTCTGCAGGATGTAGGCCTGCGTGCCGTTGTAGAGGCGGGGAACCACGATATGGCTCCCTTTGATCAGCCGAAGATCGGCTTTGTATTCGGTCAGGCCCGCGCGGCGCAGGACTTCGCCAGCCCACGGCCCCGCCGCATTTACGAGAATGCGCGCCGCAGCTTCCGTCGTCACACCCTCCTTCTCGGTGAGAATGCGCCAGTAAGCGCCGTTGCGCCGCGCCGAGCGCATCTCGGTACGGGTCGAAATCTCCGCGCCGTGCGCTGCGGCGTCGCGCGCATTGAGGACGACCAGCCTGGCATCGTCCACTTGGCAATCCGAGTATACGAAACCCGTAGTGAGATGCGCTTGTAGAGGCCCGCCATAGGGATGCGCACGCAAAGCCACAGTCTGGGTGCCGGGAAGGGTACGGCGACCGCTCAAATGGTCATAGAGGAAGAGGCCGAGCCGGAGCAGTGCTCGGGGCCGCAAGCCTCGGGCGTAGGGCAGCACGAAAGGCGGCGGCTGAATGATGTGGGGCGCACTCGCGAGCAGGACTTCACGCTCGGCAAGTGCTTCGCGGACTAGTCGGAACGCCCCATGCTCGAGGTAGCGCAGCCCGCCATGGATGAGCTTGCTCGAAGCTGAAGAGGTAGCCGCGGCGAGATCGCCCTTTTCGACCAGCCGCACCGAAAGGCCGCGTCCGGCGGCATCGCGGGCGATCCCGACGCCATTGATGCCACCGCCAACCACCAGCATGTCGAGAATTTGGGCGCCCGGGAAATCCGACCCTTCGGCAAACACGGAAACGCCAACGAGAGAGCCGAGACCGCTACCGGCTGCCTGCCGCGCCGGCGCGCTCGACGAGTTTCGCCAGGAAGGGAACGTCGTCGCCGGAGATCGTGTCGATGAGGCCCTCGGCGATCCATTCCTCAAGACAGGTGATGATGTCGCGCCGGCCCTGCCGATACGCCGGGAGTCGCTCCGGTCGCGGCAAGTTGAGCCGGTTGGAAACCCTTGCATCGTGCAACGCTTTAGCATCATGCGGGTGGAACATGTCGAGCTCGATCGACAGGGATCCGGCGCCGCACGCCCGCAGCACACCAAGAATGTCGGCGTGGCGGGCGTGGGTGATGGCCTGGGTCTTGATCCCCCCGTGTTGCTCTACCGCGCGCTTTAGGACGATGTGGTCGAAGCCGATGACGAGGACTCGGTCGAAGGCACCCGTCGCTTCGAGCAATGCAGCCACTCGGTCAACGGCGAGGTCCGGCCGCTCGGCCTCCTTGATCTCGACAAAGACCCCCATCTCCTCGCGCTTCGCCCAATCCACGGCTTCCGCGAGGGTCGGAACGCGTGTTCCGGCAAATCGAGCGTTGAAGCCGGCCCCGGCATCAAGGCTGCGGATCTGTTCCAGACTGAGGTCGGCGGCGAAGCCGTGGCCATTCGTGGTGCGGTCGAGCGTCCGGTCGTGAAGCACGATCGGTTCGCCATCGGCAGTCAGCACGACGTCAATCTCGATTGTTGTCGCACCCGAAGCCTTGGCGGCGGCCATGGCCGGCATCGTGTTTTCCGGGCAGACGAGGCTGTAGCCTCGGTGTCCGCACACATGGACTCGCCCGGCATCGCGGGCGAGAAAACTAAAGGACATCGCCGCTGATTTCCTCGGTTTTGCAAGCTGGACCGGCGCTCCAACGCCATTCATGATTGCGGTTCACTGGTTTGCAAGCAATAAACGCCGAGGCGTCACGGAATGCGTCTCGAAAACGAGGGGAGCTGGGATGAGACACGTGAAGACGGCAATGGCAGCGCTGCTGCTCGCCGCTCTGGGGGGCGGCTCTGCGGCAATCTTCGTGTCGGCGCCTGCGCCGGCGCAGACCACCGTCAAGCTCGAGCTTTGGTCGCGCCAGGACCCGTCCGGGCCTTTGCGTCCAGCCAATGTAGTGAAGGCAGCCGATCGGCTGAACAAGGAGCTCGCGGCCGAAGGCTCCGGCAAGCGCGTGAAGGTTGCAGTTCACGAAAGCCCAGCACCGGGGTTCGACGATGATGCTCTGCAGCTCCTCAAGGTCTTCGGCATCGGCCAGGGCCCCGATTTGTTCATCGCCGCCCATGAATGGATTTGCGCTTTCCAGCAGGAAGGCTTTGCGCTCAAGCTCGACGATTACATCGCCAAATACCCTCAGTATTTCACCACGATCTTTCCCTCGCTGTGGCAGTCGGTAAAATGCTCCGACGGCATCTACGGCATCCCGCAGGACGCCGAAGCGCGCATGTTCTTCTACAACAAGAAGCTTCTGCGCGAGGCCGGTTACGATGATGCTTTCATCGAGGCAATGCCGGCGCGGACTTTGTCGGGCGAGCTGACGATGGACGACGCCATCGACATCGCCAACCGCGTAATCAACAAGGCCAAGGCCCAATACGGCATCTTGCATCGGCCCAACAAGGGACCGGACTACATTATGGCGTTCCAATCCTACGGCAATAATTTCCTCGATCCCGGCACTGGCAAGCTCCTCCTTGAACGCGACAAGCTCGCGGCGGCGTTCGGCTGGTTCGAGCGCGGCGTCAGGCAAGGGGTCATTCCGGCCAACAACACCTCGATGGAGTTCGACGCGCTGCGCAAGGCGTTCTACACGGGAAACGCGGCATTTTGGATGTATGGCATCTGGGATCTCGGAACTTATGCGTTTCCGACCTACGGGCTGCCAAAGGACGAGGCTGGGTTTTTTGCCGATTGGGGATGGATTGCCGCACCGCCCGCAAAAAAGGGCGGGCAGGCGGGTAGCCTGACCCATCCGATCATCTACGCGGTCGCCGCTCGTGTGGCGGATCCGGAGCTGGCCGTCCGCCTCCTCGGCCACGCTTCTGACGCCGATCTCAATACCGACCACGCGGTCACGACGACCCATATCGGGATCAAATCCGAGCAACTCAAAGATCCACGATACGCCGGGGCCTGGCCGCTGGCCCGCGCCACCGAGATGCTGAAGATCACCAAATTTTTGCCCAACAACCCGCAATTTGGCGATCTCAACGGGATCCTCTACACGGCCCTTCAGGGCGTCGAGACGGGCCGGCTGTCGGGGCAGCAAGCGGCCGATTTCGTCGTCGACGAGGCGACCTCGTCGCTCAAGGATGTAATCGTCAAATAGCCAATGTCCGCAGTGACTGACCTGGCGGTAGAGCGCCGCTACCGCGCCGCCTCCGCGGTGCGCAGGCGGACCAATTTTGTGTTGTTCCTCGGTCCGGCGATTGCGCTGACTTTTCTCTTCTTTGTCATCCCGGTCCTTATCGACATCGCAGTATCGTTCACCGATCTCGACCGCACCTTGCGCATCAGCAAATTCACCACCGAACAATATCAGAAGGTCTTCCGCGGCGACTCGCGCCTGCCGCAGGTCATCGGCCTGACTGTCGTCTACGTCTTCGGCACGCTCGCCATCTTCAATGTAACCTTCGGTCTCGTACTCGCGCTCACCACCACCTCGCTGAACAAAGTATCCGGCGGCTTCTTTCGCGGCGTCTGGCTGCTGCCGCGCATGAGCCCCTCGGTTCTCTACATTCTGTTGTGGCTATGGGTCATCAACCCCTCGGATGTTGGGCTGTTGAACCAGTTCCTGATGCCGGCGCTCGGTCTGGCGAGGCCGCTCGATCTGATGACGAGCGCGCCGGTCGCGTTGATCATCATCGCCAATGGTTTTATCGGCGCGTCGCTGGGCATGATCATCTTCACAGCGGCGATACGCGGCATTCCGGAGCACCTGTTTTACGCCGCAGAGGTCGACGGCGCCGGCACTCTGGCTAAGATCCGTTTCATCACGCTGCCCGCGCTGCGCTGGCCGATCAGCTTTGTCACGATCTACCAGACGCTGTCGCTGCTGGTGAGCTTCGAATACATTCTCCTGCTGACCAAGGGCGGCCCCTTCTACGACACGACCGTCTTCGCCCTTTATGTCTACCGGAGGGCATTTACCAGCGGCCAGTACGGCTATGGCGCAGCGCTCGCGCTCTTTCTGATCGTCATCGGCGCGGCCGCAGCACTCCTGGGGTGGCGCTTCTTCGACTTTAAGCGCCTGTTGCAGCATCCCCGCATCGAAGTGCATTAAGATGGCGGCTCCGCTGACGTTTAACGGCATTCATTCCAGCCCAACCGCGCCCGTGGATTGGGACCGGATGGCCGCGCGCGCCCGCTCGATGCGCCGGTCCAAGGCGGTCGCCCTGTATGCCTTTCTGATCGCCGTCTCGTTGCCAATTATCTTGCCATATTTCTGGCTTGTGACGATCGCCTTTTCCGCGCGAACCGGTGTGGCCGACACGGTGGTTCTGTGGCGCTCGGTGGCCGTCCTCGCACCCGCCGTCATTGCCTTCTGGCTAGCCGCGGTGCTGGCTCGCAACCGCCGCCAGCTATGGCTCGGACTGACGGCGATCGCGCTCGCTGCGACAGCAGCTTTCGCATGGCTCGTTGGACCGGACCTGCACTTGCGTAATTTCATTTTTTTAGTGGAGCCCGATTTCGCCTCGGTCGTGCGCTCCCGTGTCGGTGCGGTGCACGGCGCAATTCAATTCCCGAGCGTGTGGAGAGCCTTCGGCAATTCGCTCCTGATCGCCGGTTCGCAGACCATCGTCGTCCTGACCGTTGCGTCGCTCGCAGCCTACTACCTGTCGCGGTTCCAGTTCCCGGCCCGCGCCGCAATGCTGCGCTCGCTGCTGATATTGCATGCATTTCCGGTGCTGACCCTGATCGTGCCGATGTTCTTGATGCTTTATTGGATCGGTCTCCTGGACACGCTTTTCGGGGTCATTTGCGTGCTCGTCGCCTTTGAGATGCCCTTTGCGATCTTTATTATGAAGGGCTTTTTCGACGCGGTGCCGTGGGACATCGAATTGAGTGCGCTGACCGATGGTGCGTCGCGGCGCCAAGCCTTTCTGTTGGTGGTGCTGCCGCAGGTCAGAAACGGGATTCTCGCAGTCGCCGTCTTCACGTTCATCCGCGGATGGGAGGAATATATCTTCGTCTTCACCTTCCTGATCCGCAACACCAACTGGACGATGAGTCTCTACATGTACTACGTCCGCGACGACGTGATGGGGGTCGACTACGGCGTCGTCTCCGCGGTCGGGGTGTTCTATCTGGTCCCGAGCCTGATCCTCTACGTCGCCGCGCAACGCTACCTGATGCAGATGTCGATCGGCGGTGTGAAGGGCTGACACCGATGGCGAAGGTCGAGTTCCGCCACGTCGTCAAGCGGTTCGGGGATGTCGAGGTCATCCCCGATCTGAACCTGACGATCGAGGACGGCGAGTTCGTAGCACTTCTTGGCCCTTCCGGCTGCGGCAAGTCGACGAGCCTCTTCATTCTGGCCGGCATCTATCTGCCGAGCGGTGGCGAGCTCTTATTCGACGGCCGGGTGGTCAACGAGGTTGAGGCCAAGGATCGCAACGTCGGCATCGTCTTCCAGTCTTATGCGCTCTACCCGCACATGACCGTGCGGGACAATGTCCTGTTTCCGCTCCGCTTCAAGCGAATGCCGCGCGAAGAGGCGCTCGCCCGCGTCGCCGCGGCGGGCAATCTCGTCCAGGTCACAGAGCTTCTCGACCGGCGGCCGGGCGAGCTGTCGGGCGGGCAGCAGCAGCGGGTGGCGCTCGCCCGCGCACTGGTCAAGGAGCCGCAGCTGCTGCTCCTCGACGAGCCGCTTTCCAATCTCGATGCGACACTCCGGCTCACCATGAGGACCGAGATCAAGTCACTGCAGAAAAAGCTCGGGGTGACGACGGTCCTCGTTACCCACGACCAGATCGAGGCGACGACGATGGCCGACCGCATCATCTGTCTGCGTGCCGGCCGGATCGAGCAGATCGGCCAACCGGACGACCTCTACCGCAGGCCGCAGAGCCTGTTCATCGCTGGCTTCATCGGGTCGCCGCCGATCAACATGATCAGCGGCGAGGCGAGGGACGGGGTTATGTGCGTCGGGTCGGTCGTGTTTCCGTTCGAGGGTGAGCCCGGTGCAGTGACTGTCGGATTGCGGCCGGAACATCTGAGATTCACCGGCTCCGGCCTGAGTGGACGGATCGCGCAATTGGAGCCGATGGGGCGCGAGATCCTTTATGTCGTAGACACCGTTGCCGGATATTTGCGGGTCCTCGAACACGGCTCGATCGCGGCCCATGCCGTCGGCGAGCCTGTGAGAATCGGCTTCTCGCGGGACAATTCCTTAGTGTTCGACACCGCATGCCAAACGCTGGTCGCCGCCGCGCGGGTTGGTCCGCCGGCATGATGGGCAGGTCAGGGTAATAGGCCGATAATCCGTTGGTGAGTTCGCGCGGCGTCATATGCGGCGCGGGCGGTAGCGACCTCGGCCCGGTCAGATATCTCGGAAACCACGACATCCCACCAGGCCCCGCCCGCATTCGTGCTCGCCGCGGGATCGGTGGCGACGACGACGACCGAAGTCCGCCGCTCGGCGCGTATCCCCGGGAGCGCCGCTTCGAGTTCGGTAAGGCTCGCCACCTTGCGCGAGACGGCGCCGAGGCTCGCTGCATGGGCGGCGAGGTCGATACCCGAGCCGTTCGGGAAGAGGTTATTGAACGAGGCACCGCCGCAATTGCGCTGCAACCGATCGATGCAGCCGAACCCGCCATTGTCGAGCACGACGATGTTCAGCTTCTTGTCCAGCATCACCGAAGTCGCGATCTCGGAATTCATCATCAGATAGGAGCCATCGCCGACCAGGACCCAGATTTCGCGCTCGGGCATGGCTAGCTTGACGCCGAGCCCGCCGGCGATCTCGTAGCCCATGCAGGAATAGCCATATTCGACATGGTAGGCGCCTGGCTCGCGGCAGCGCCACAATTTATGCAATTCCCCGGGCAACCCGCCGGCGGCGCAGACGACGATATCACCCGGCGCGGCGCCGCGATTGACTGCGCCCAGCACCTGCGCATCGCTCGGCACCGCGGTGTTGGACGGCGCCGTTGCCAGCGTTACCGCGTCATTCCATTCGGCGGCGAGCTGATGCGCCTTGGTGGTCCAGACGGAAGGCGCGCTCCACCCCGCCACCGCCTGACCAAGCGCTTCGAGACCGGCCTGTGCATCGGCGACGAGCGGCAAGGCGCCGTGCTTTACGGCGTCGTAAGTTGCGATATTGAGCTGGATCAGCCGAAGCTCGGGATTGCGAAATAAGCTGCGAGACGCGGTCGTAAAATCCGACAGCCGGGTACCGATCGCGAGCACCGCGTCGGCTTCGGCGGCGAGCGCATTGGCGGCGCTGCCGCCGGTGACCCCAATCGCGCCGACTGCGCAGGGATGATCCCAAGTGAGCGCACCCTTCCCGGCCTGCGTCTCTGCGACCGGCAGGCCATGCCGCGCCGAGAAATCCGCGAGCGCGGCGCCGGCCAGCGCGTAATGCACGCCGCCGCCAGCGATGATCAGCGGCGCCTTGGCGCTTGTCAGTGCGGCGGCAGCTTCGGCAAGCTGCGCCGCATCGGGCGGCGGGCGACGCAGCCTCCAGCAATGCGGAGCGAAAAAGGCTTCGGGATAATCGTGGGCCTCCGTCTGCACGTCCTGCGGCAAGGCGAGCGTCACCGGCCCGCAGTCGGCCGGATCGGTCAGCACGCGCAGGGCTTGCGGCAAACTTTCGAGGATCTGCTCTGGGCGGGTGATGCGGTCCCACCAGCGCGAGACCGGCCGGAAGCAATCATTGACCGAAACGGTCGGGTCGCCGAACGCTTCCGCCTGCTGCAACACGGGATCGGGCGCCGGCTCGCGAAGACGTCGCCGGGCAAGAGCAGCAGCGGTAGACGATTGGCATGCGCGACGGCCGCCGCCGTCACCATATTCGTTGCGCCGGGACCGATCGAACTCGTGCAGGCCATCATGCGACGCCGCCGGCTCGCCTTGGCGAAGGCGATCGCCGCCAGGGCCATTGCCTGCTCGTTGTGTGCGCGCAATGTCGGCAGCCACTCGCGTGCTTCGTACAGCGCCTCGCCGACTCCGGCAACATTGCCATGCCCGAAAATCGCAAAAACGCCCGCAAACAGGGGAACCTCGCGGCCATCGACTTCGCTCGTCTGTGCCGCGAGATAGCGAGTGAGCGCCTGGGCCATCGTCAGACGGATCATGGTCATCCCCGGGTCCCCTGCTCTATTCTGCTGTGAAACGGAGCATAATCGAAAGCGCGGGCATGATCAGCTTCTGCCAGTTCGGCGCCGGGCGCATCGGCGCGATCCACGCTGCCAACATCGCCGCCTATCCCCAAGCACAGCTGCACACGATCGTCGATACCGATCGCGTAGCGGCGGAACAGGTGGCTGGACGGTACGGTGCCGTCCTGCGCGATCAGGCGGAAGCGCTCGCCGACCCGGCCATCGATGCGGTCTTGATCGCGAGCTCGACCGACACCCATGCCAATCTGGTCGAGGCGGCGGCCCGCGCCGGCAAGGCGATCTTCTGCGAGAAGCCGCTCGATCTCGACCGCCGCCGCGCGGCGGCCTGTGCCGCCGTGGCGGAGGAATGCGGGGTGCCCTTGATGGTCGCGTTCAACCGCCGCTTCGATCCGAATTTCGCGCGGCTCGAACGCGAGATCCGGGCCGGCCGCATCGGCCGGCCCGAGATCTTGCGCATCACGAGCTACGATCCGGCGCCGCCGACGATCGAATTCGTTCGCCGCTCGGGCGGCATGTTCCGCGACATGATGATTCACGATCTCGACATGGCGTGCTGGCTGTCGGGCGAGGAGCCGGTTGAGCTATTCGCAACGGCAAGCGTATTGGTCGATCCGGCGATCGGCGAGGCGGGCGATGTCGATACCGCGGTCGTGACGTTGCGCATGAAATCGGGCGCGCTGTGCCAGATCGCGAACACTCGGCGCGCTGTTTACGGGTATGACCAGCGCATCGAAGTGCTCGGATCGAAGGGCGGGATTTCAGCCGAGAACGTCGTCGAGAGCACGGTCGTGTTTTCCGGGGCGGAGGGCGTCGTCAGCGACAAGCCGCTACCCTTTTTCCTGCAGCGCTATGCGGAAGCGTATCGCCGCGAGCTCGATCATTTCATTACCGCCCTCTCAAGCGGCGCAGCGCCGCTGGTCGGCGCCAAGGAGGGGATCCGCGCGCTCGCGCTAGCCGATGCCGCCGTGGAATCGGCGCGCACCGGCCGCGTGCTCAAATTGTGATCAGCCGACTTTGGCGAGCATCTCGGTGTTCAGAAAGCGCTCGATCAGCAGCATGAAGGCGATCGAGGGGACCAGCAGGATCAAGGCGGTGACGGCGGCGATCTGATAGTTGCCGGCGAGGCTCGCGGTGAACATGATCAACGGCAAGGTCGTAACATCCGGCACGCCGACGAAATACGTGCCGGTGAACTCATCGAGCGATTCGAGGAAGACAAAGATCGCCGCCGCCATCAGCCCAGGCGCCGCCAACGGCAAGGTGACGGTCAATGCAGTGCGCAAGGCAGAGGCGCCGAGGTTGCGGGCGGCAAACTCCAGCTCCGCATCCACCGCGGCGAACGCCGCCGCCGCGATCCATACCGCGATGACGAGGCCGTGCGCCGCATGCACGAGCACGACACCGGCGATCGTGCCGTTGAGCCCGACCTTATAGAAGAGGCGCGCGATGTTGAAGTAGATCGCGACGCTCGGAAACGCCTGCGGCAACAGCAGGGTCAGCAGGATAAAGCCGCGCCACGGCAGACGGCGGCGGCCGAGCGCATAGCCGGCCGGGATCGCAAGGAGGAGGCAGACGACAACCGTGATCGTCGCGATCAGAACGCTGGTGCTGAGCGAGGCGAAAGCATCGCTGGTCGGCTTAAATACCTCACCCCAGTAGCGGAAGCCGTAGGCAAGCGGCAATCGGTGGGGGTAGTACCATTGGATGGCAAACGCCCACAGCAGGAGATTGGCGAGCGGCCCGAAAATCGCGAAGGCCAAAAGGCCGAGCACGCTGGCGCGCCACAGCCATCCGAGTGCCAGCGTCATCCCGCCGCCTGGCCGGCGACGTTGTGCCGGACATAGATCCAAGCCGCCAGCCCGGCGATCAGGTACGAGATGAAGCCGAGGGCGTTGGCGACGCCGTAATCACTGTAGGAATTGACGCGAAACGCCATGTCTACGGTGATCATCGTCGGCGAACCGCCGCTGATCATGATCGGCACAGACAGCACCGACAGCATTGTCACAAAGGCGAGGACGAGCGCGACCGTCATGACGCCGGCGATCTGCGGGAGCAGGATCTCAACAAGGATTCGCAGGCTGCCGGCGCCGAGATTGCGGGCGGCCTCGATGCTGGCGCGGTCGAGCGCCGCCATCGCGCCGGATACGAGCAACGCGACGAACGGCGTCTCCTTCCACACGAAGGTGACAATGATGCCGCGCCAATCGAGGAGGCCCGACAGGTTCGCGACATCAACGAGCCCCAGCATGTCGAGCGCATTGTTCAGCATTCCGTTCTTTGCGAGAAAAGTGCGCATGCATTGCGCCGCAACGATGAACGGGATGAACAAGGGCCAACGGTAGAGCCATTTCAGCACGGCGACCGCGGCCGGCTGGGTGCCGAGCACGAGATAGCCGCCGATCAGCGCCGCGAAAATGCCGATCAGCACGGTCGAGACGGCGACGATGACGATCGTGAAAAGGATGTCGGTGCCGTATAGCTCGACGGTCTTCACAAAATTGTCGAGGCCAAACTCGCCGTCCGGCGTCGTGAAGGCGGAGAGGAGCGAATAGAGCAGCGGATACACGAACAGCCCCAGCACCATCGCCAATGCCGGCGCTACGAGCAGCAGCAGAGCCGGATGCCCCTCCTGCGTGCCCGCCGGTGCGGTAGATCCCGACGAAAACCGGGATCCGTGATCCGATAACTCAGCGGTTCCGTTTACGCTTCTGCGGATCGAGGCCGATTTGGGCAAGGTCGAGCTTTGCTAAATGGATCCCGACCTTGACTTTATGCGGGTTCCAGTGGCGATCCGCTACTGCACCTTGCGCTCGTAGCTTTCGAGGATGTCGTTGAAGTATGGCGCGATCGGGAAGGGTTTTCCCTTCGTCGCGAGGTCCTCGGGCGTCACATCGACGAACAATTTCTGCCAGGTCGCCTCGTCGAGCTGCGCCTTGACCGCCGCCGCATCGATGCCGGGATACCAGTTGAAGCGCTTGACGATGCCGTCGGCTTGCACCTTCGGGCTCGTCGCCAGGGCGATGAATTCCTCGGCAACTTTCGGGTTCGCCGCCTTGGCCGGCACCACATAGTACATCGGCTGGCCCGGCATGCCCGGCCCGATCAGCTTCAGCTTGACGGTCGGCGGGATCTTGCCGTCGGCCTGCCAGGTGTAGAACATGTCGACCCAAACCGGGCCCATCGCGATCTCGCCGCGATTGAGCATGTCGAGTGTGCCGGCATTGCCCGGCGTTAACACGACATTCTTGTTGAACGCGGCAAGCTTCGCGAGCGCGTCGTCCCAGCCTTTCTTGCTGTCGGGATCGTAGGGTCCCTTCATCAGGCGGTCGGCGTCAGGCGTATGGGCATAGACCCAGCCGACGACGAAGCTGACGCCCGACATGCCGCCCTTGATGCCGTTGTAGCCGAATTTTTTTGGGTTTTGCGCGACCCATCTTTCGAGCTCGGCGTAGGTCGCGGGCGGATCCTTCACCATCGCCGTGTTGTAGGCAATCGCGGTCTGGCTGTTGAACATCGGGATCACGTAGCCATCGACATTGGTGCCCAGCGCTCGCTTTGCGGCTTCGGAGCTGACGAGCTTGCCGGTCGGCACATCCGGCACATAGCGAGCCAGCAGCCCTTTTGTCACCATCTCGCCGGCTGCTTTCTGATGAATGACGGCCACATCGATATCCCAGCTGCTATTGTCTTTCTCGGCTTCGAGTTTTTCGTAGATCTTCTGAGAACCGGCGTCGCCCGGGCCGGTGCCGACTGCCCTCACCGTAACGCCGGGATGCTCCTTCTCGAACATCGGCGCGAGATAGTCCTTGACGTAATCGACCATATTCTGGTCGCCAGCGGTGACGAGATTAAGCGTCGCTTTCTGCTGCGCCAGCGCGGGCGTGCAGAGCACAAGAGCTAGCAGCGCGGCGATCAAAATGCGGGTCGGTTTCATGATTGCCTCCCTACCCATTGTCAGTCTGTGCCTTGTGTTGCGGGTAAAAGTGCAAGGCTGTCAGCGGCAGGGCGATGCCGATCGCGTCGCCCAAGGGGAGCCGCCGTGCATCGTCAACGAGATATTGCTGCTCCGCCCCGACACGCACCGCGTAGCGATAAAAGCCGCCCGGATAGGAGCACTGAACAATCTCGCCGCGCAATACGAGGCAGCCCTCGGCGACTGCGCCGGGATCGCACAGGCGCGCGTCTTCGCTGCGGAAATGTGCGTTGAGCGACACCGCGCCTTGGCAACCCGCATCTCTGTCAATCGGCAACACAGCGGGATCGATCGCAGTTCGCCTGCCCAACGCCTCGTGTTCAAGCGCCAGACCCCTGCCGTCGCTGCGCAACCGCAGCAGTACGATATTTGCGGCGCCCATAAAGCTGGCGACAAATGGCGAGACCGGCCGATTGTAGATCTCCTCCGGTGTACCGATCTGGGCGATGCGCCCGGCATTGAGGATTACGATGCGGTCGGCCATGACCATCGCTTCCTGGCGATCGTGTGTGACATGCACGCTCGTGATGCCGAGCCTTTGCTGCAATGTCTTGATCTCGTGTCGCACATCCTCGCGGATGCGGGCATCTAGGTTGGACAGGGGCTCGTCGAGCAGCAGCACTTGCGGGCTGATTGCCAGCGCGCGGCCGAGCGCGACGCGCTGCCGCTGACCGCCGGAAAGGGCGGTTACCTTGCGCTCGCCGAGCCCGTCGAGGTGCAGCATTGCGAGCAGTTCATCGATGCGCGCATCGATCTCAGCGCGCCTGACATGGCGAAGCTTGAGGCCGTAGCCGATGTTTTGCGCAACTGTCATATGCGGCCATAGGGCGTAGGATTGGAACACCATCGCAATGTTCCGCTTTTCCGGTGACAAACGCGTGACGTCTTGCCCGCCGACGACGATCGAACCGCTGGCGAGGCCGACAAAGCCGCAAATCGCGCGCAACAGCGTGGTCTTACCGCAGCCCGATGCGCCCAGAAGCGCAATGAACTCGCCACCGGCAGCGCTCAATGACACGCGATCGAGCACCCGGTTTGCACCATAGAAGACGCTCGCCTCGCGAATTTCGAGCGATACCGCCGTGGTTCTCATCGCGAAGGTAACGTAGATCGGGCGGGAAGCAGCCCTAGTTCGGCGAGCTCGGCGCGCAAGGAGCTGGGCGTCGTAAAATGGACCGTGTGAATGCCGAACGGGCGGGCGGCGTCCACATTCGCGGCGACGTCGTCGATATAGACGGCTCGTTTCGGATCGATCGCGAAGCGCTCGAGCAGCAATTCGAAAATGCGGGGGTCGGGTTTGATGACCCCGACCTCACCCGAAACCAGAACGCCGCGAAACCAGCGTAGAAATTCGAAGCGCTCGAAAGTCGGCGGGTAGGTCTCGGCCGAGAAATTCGTCAGGCAATAAAGACGCGTGCCTAAGGTTTTGAGCTCGGCCAGGATCTCGACCGAGCCGGCGATCGGGCCGGGCATCATCTCGTGAAAGCGCGCGCAATAGGCGTCAATCAGCACGGCCTTGTCGGGATGCTCGGCCTTCAGCAGGCGGCCGCCTTCGGCAAAGGTCCGGCCGGCGTCCTGGCCACGGTTCCATTCGTGGGTGCAGACGGTGGCAAGGAAATGCTCCATCGCCGCCTCGTCGCCGGCGAAGAGCTTGCGGTAGAGGTGACGGGGATCCCAATCGATCAGAACGCCGCCTAGATCGAACACGACGATATCGCGGGCCGCCTTCATCATCGGTCGCCGTACCCCCCGATTTTCTGGGGAAGCATAAACACCCTCGGCTCGCGGTCGCAATCCCGCGGAGGGTTGGGCTAAGCTCGCCCGCGGAGAAAGCAGGGCAAGGCGCGATCATGTCCGTCCGCCTCGGCATCAGCCCAATCGGCTGGAGCAACGACGATTTGCCGGAATTGGGCGGCGGCATCCCGCTCGACACCTGCCTCGCCGAGGCGCGCGAGGCGGGTTTCGGGGGCATCGAGCTCGGCCACAAATTCCCCCGCGATCCCGCACTATTGCGGCCGCTCCTCGCACGTCGCGGTCTCCGGCTGATCTCTGGCTGGTACAGCGGGCGCCTGCTCGAGCGATCGGTTGCCGAGGAATTAGAGGCGGTCGAGCCGCATCGCGCCTTGCTGGCGGCGATGGGATGCACGGTTCTGGTCTATGCCGAAACAACCGGCGGCATCGCCGGCGATCGAACCCGGCCGCTATCGAGCCGACCGAGCCTGCCGGAGGGAGGCTGGCGCGAATTCGGCATCCGCCTCACCGAGCTGGCCGACCGCTTAGCGGAGCGGGGCTTACGCCTGGCCTATCACCACCACATGGGGACCGTCGTCGAGACACCAGCGGAAATCGACCGCTTGATGGCGGCGACCGGCGGCAGCGTCGGTCTGCTGCTCGACACCGGGCATCTGGCCTTTGCCGGCGCCGACCCGGCCGATATCGCATGGCGGCATGGACCGCGCATCAGCCATGTCCACTGCAAGGACGTCCGGCCGGGTGTGCTGGCACGCGCTCGCTCCGCCGATGAGAGCTTTCTCGACGCCATGCTTGATGGCGTCTTCACCGTGCCGGGTGACGGCGGGATCGATTTCGGCGCAGTGCTCATCGCGCTGAAGGCGGCGGATTACCGCGGCTGGCTTGTTGTCGAGGCAGAGCAGGACCCGGCCAACGCACCGCCCCTGGTGTATGCCCGCCGGGGCTTCGTGCATTTGAGCGCAGCGGTTCGCGAAACGGGATGGTGAGGAAAAAATGACGTCAATCTGGCTGCTGCCCGAAGGCCGCCAGGAGCAGCGGCTGCAGGAGCTGATCAATCGACTTGCCGAGGAGCATGCGACCGTGGCCTTTGCGCCGCATCTGACGGTGTGCGGCGTCCCCGGCGATCTTGCCGTGCTCGACGCCGCGGCCGCCTATGTCAGGGAATGCGGACTGCTCCCGCTTAGAGTGGCAAAGGCCGCCGTCACGGGCGCGGTCATTACGCCGTTCCGGGCCGTCTTCATCGAGGTCAAGAACAGCCCGGAGTTGCGCGAATTCCGCGAGCGGCTGCGGGACATCGTTGGCGCGCCGCAGCTCATCCCGCCGCATATCAGCCTCCTCTACACGCTCGACCGGAACAGTCAGGTGCCCCGGCCCGATTTCAACGACGAGAGGCTGAAGGCGATCGCCGCCGGTTGTGCCGAAGCGATCGACGACGCGCATTTCACTCTGGGCCGGCCGGTCGTCAATAGTGCTGGCGGCGGCGAGCACGATGTCCGCAGCTGGAACGTGATACGCTCGCTGTAGCAGAAA
>CAVTQA010000045.1:0-153655 GCA_963736715.1 uncultured Alphaproteobacteria bacterium
CCAGTAGCACTGACGACGTCCACGCGATCGACGATGAACTGAGTGGTGAGTGGTTGCAGGCGAGACCCGGGGAGCGTTTCTCAATTCGCATTCCAGGCTCGGCAACAGATGATCGCTACTCCATCACCGAAATCCTCTCAAGCCCCGGCGACAGCACCCCAGTTCACCTTCACGAGAGAGAGGACGAGCACATACTCGTCGTTGAAGGAACAGTGCGTGTCCTGTACGGAGACGAGACGTTCGATGTCACGGCGGGAACGACAGTGAGTCTCGCTCGGGGCATACCGCATGCTTGGGGAAATCCCACCGATACTCCGCTTCGTTTGGTGATTATAGCCGCGCCGGGTGGTGTGGAGGAGGTCTTACGATTGATTGCTACGGGTGGCGG
Organism: uncultured Alphaproteobacteria bacterium; assembly: GCA_963736715.1. Lineage (GTDB taxonomy): Bacteria > Pseudomonadota > Alphaproteobacteria > ATCC43930 > CGMCC-115725 > AP-15. The sequence continues at coordinate 389 of CAVTQA010000045.1, forward strand.
TCAATTGGACCTGGTAGCTCTTGCAGACGAATATGCAGTCCGGCTCATCGGCCCTCCGCTATTGGCCGGCTAGGGCGCAACAGCCAGTGAGCGCAGAAACAGGAAAGAGGGCGCCGAACGCTAGAGCGGACGTGTCACCACTTTCATCAGAAATCGGAACACGAGGAGTAACGGAAAATGACTCACAGAGGATTTTCCCACATCGGTCTCTCGACACTCGACCTGGATAGGACCCGCGAGTTTTACGAGGGTGTCTTGGGGTTCAAGCCGGTCGTCGCCGACACGATAAAGATCAAAGAAGGCGGACATCTTCGACACATCTTTTTCGATGTCGGGCACGATCAGCTTATCGCCTTTCTGGAACCGAATGGGGTTCCAGATGTGCCGGCGAAATACGACGCGGGCATCAACCGCGGGCTCGGTGTTCCCGCCGGTTTCTATCATTTTGCTTTCGAGGCCGGTTCGGCGGCGGCACTGGCCGAGAAGCGCGAGGAGCTGCGCGCCAAGGGCGTAGAGACCACCGACATCGTCGATCACGGATGGGCCCAGTCGATCTACTTCAAAGATCCCAACGGCCTGTCGCTCGAATATTGCTGCATGGTGCGCAATCTGACCGAGGACGACGCGACGATGCAGGAGCGCTTCACGATCCCGCGCGGCGCGCTGGAACTCAACAACACGCTCACCAAAGCGCGATCGACTGGCGACAGAGCCAAAATAGGAGTTTGACGATGACCAGGATCGCGCATTGCTGCTGCGGCTCGCTGCGTGCGGAGGCGACCGGCGAGCCGGCGTTCGTCGGCGCGTGTCATTGCATGGAGTGCCAACGGCGTACCGGCTCGCCCTTTGGCGTCAGCAGCTATTTCCGGAAAGAGCAGGTGCGCACCGAGGGGCCGAGCAAGGTGTACGTGCGCGGCAGCGACTCGGGGCGAAAGATCGAAATTCATTTCTGCCCCGACTGCGGCTCCTCGGTGTTCTGGTACGCGGAATTTGGCCCGGACCTGATCGGCATCGCCTTTGGCACGTTCGCCGACCCGTCGATGCCCTGGCCGACGGTATCCGTGTGGGAGACGACGCGGCATCCCTGGGTGACCTTCGATCACCAACTCGATCGGTTTACGGTCCAGCCGAAAATCGACGATCTCGACCTGGAGCGGCCAAGCCGCTGAGTGTCGCTAACGACGAAGTCTACACCGTCAGAGTGGAGATACGGCCAATGTCTGATCAAATCGAACGAACACTACGCTCGTTTGGCGGACAATTGCCCCGCCGTGTCTCGCTGCCGGGTCAGGAAGGCTACGCCGCCGCGACCGCGATCTGGGCGAAGCCAGTGGGCCCGATGCCGCGTGCCGTCATTCACTGCCGAACGACCGAAGACGTCCAATTGGCCATTCGAACGGCACGCGATTGCGGCGTGCCGCTGTCGGTGCGGGGCGGCGGGCACCACTGGGCCGGTCTTGCGCTGTGCGCCGGCATCGTCATCGATCTCAGCGGCATGAACGGGGTGTCCGCCGATGCCGATCACCGCAGCGCGGTAATTTTGGGCGGCGCGCGCGCTGCCGACGTGACGGTAGTGACGGATCCGCTTCACGTCGCGGCGGTGACGGGCACATGCAGCGCCGTCGGCATGGCCGGGTTCACGCTGGGCGGCGGCTACGGGCCATTGATAGGCCGCCTCGGCCTGGCGCTCGACAATCTACTGGCCGCTCAAATCGTGCTCGCCGATGGACGCACCGTTGTCGCCAGCCGCGACAATGAGGAGGAGCTGTTCTGGGCGTTGCGCGGCGGCGGCGGAAACTTCGGCGTCGTGACCGCCATGCGCTACCGTCTGCACAATCTCCCCAGCGTCCGCACGGGCTTGCTGGTCTACCCGTTCGCAGAGGCGAGAGCCGTTCTCCGAAGCTGCGCCGACATTGCCGCCTCGAGCCCCGAAGACCTGACGGTCGAGTTTGGCTGCACCGGCGGCCCCGACGGCAAACCCGTCGTCATCGTCCATCCGACGTGGTGCGGGCCTCCGGTCGACGGCGAAGCTTGGGTGGCGCCCTTTCTCAAACTTGGAACCCTGCTCGCCGGCTGCCTCGAAGCCATGTCCTATGGGACTTCGCTGACCTTGTACGACCCGTATATCGTCAACGGCCAGCCTGTGTTCATGGACACGTGCTGGCTGCCCGCGCTCGACAGCGCCGCCATCGATGTTTTTGTCGAAGCGATGGAGACCGCCGCCTCGGCCCAGTGCGCCGTCTTCACGCACGAGTTCAAAGGCGCCGCCTCGCGCGTACCGGCGGAGGCAACAGCCTTTGGCCTCCGCTGCGACCACGTGCTGGTCGAGATCCTCGCTACCTTCGTCGACCGGTCGGATAAAGAAGAAGAGCAACGGCATCGCCAATGGGCTCGAGCCACTCGTCAGGCCTTCGCTCCGATGGCGCTTCCGGGTGGCTATCCGAACTTCCTTGCCGGAGACGACTCGGACCGTGTGGCTAAGAGCTACGGCCCCAATTCAGAACGCCTCGTCAGAGCCAAGCGGCGGTACGATCCCGATAACGTCCTTTGCTCCGCCATTCCGCTGCCGGTCAGCGAGCAATGCGCAGGGAAGGAGTAACTATGATGACCCACAAAGGATTCTCACACATCGGTCTCTCGCATCAATCTGGTGACTTCCGCGAAAGGAGGACGTCAATGACCACCAAAGCCGGTTACCTGACGACGCGATTTGGCGGCTACCTCCATCGTGAGGTGCCCGAGGAAGACGCGGAACTCTCCCATGTCGGCCCTGACACGCCATGCGGCGAATATCTGCGGCGCTTTTGGCAACCTGTCTGCTTTTCCGACGAACTGAAGGACCTGCCCCATCGGGTCAAGATCCTCGGCGAGGAATTGGTGGTGTTTCGCAATTTGAGCGGTGCCGTGGGCTTATTGGAGCTGCACTGCCCGCATCGCGGCGCGTCCCTGGAGTTCGGGCTGATCGACGCCAAGGGGATACGATGCTGCTACCACGGCTGGCAGTTCGCGGTGGACGGGACCATCCTCGAGACGCCAGGCGAGCCGGCGGACAGTACCTTGAAAGACCGGCTGTATCACGGGGCCTATCCCACCCATGAACACGGCGGCATTGTCTTTGCCTATATGGGTCCGCCCGACCGGCAACCGCTTTTCCCGGTGTATGACAGCTTTGTCCGGCCCGGCTATCGCCTCATGCCGGGGCGGAAATACTTCTACCCGTGCAACTGGCTGCAGATCATGGAAAACGCGATGGATCCCGCTCATACGGCGTTTCTCCACACGATTATCAGCGGCTCCCAATTCACCAACGAGTTCGGGGTGATGCCGGAACTGGAGTTCGTCGAGACGCCGGTGGGCATGATGTACATCGGGACCCGGCGGGTGGGACACAATGTCTGGGCGCGGATGGTGGAAGCCATCCTGCCCAACCTGCAGCAGGTGGCTCCAATCTGGGAGACCGGCGACCAGGAGCATCCGTTCAGCGGCCCGATGATGAGCCGCTGGATCGTGCCGGTCGACGACACCAACACGATGTTCGTCGAATTCCGCCACGTGAGCGAGACCGAGGGCACCACGCCCGCCTGGTGGGCCGATCGGGCCATCATGCTCCCCGGGCAGCTTGCCGCAGAGTCGTACGAGGCCGGCCAGCGGCAACCCGGCGATTATGAGGCGCAGGTCTCGCAGCGGCCAATCGCGATCCACGGATTGGAGCATATCGGCGCCACCGATCGCGGGGTCATGATGTTCCGGAATCAGACGAGACGCGGCATCCGGGCCGTGCAAGCCGGTCGCGACCCTGGTGGCCTTTGCCGTGATGCCGGCGTGGTCATCCCGACATACTGTAACGACACCGTTGTACGTATGCCGCCCGAAGCGAATTCGGCAATGGACGGTCCGCTCATGCGCGAAACCGGGCGGCGGCTCGCGGATGGTTATCTCAAGGATCCGCCGTTATTGGCATCCAAGGAGATCGAAACAACCGCGGCGGGCTGACCACTCCGGCTTCCCATTCATCATGTCTCGTCTGCCGTAGAAAGGAACTTCCGAATGAGCAAGCTCACCGATGACCAGCAGGCTGTCCTCGCCGCTTGGCAGCAGCACACCTACGCCGAGTTCGTTCTCAAAGATGCGGATGCGGCTCTCGCGACCATGACCGAGTCCCCGTATGTGTTCCTCATTGCATCAGGGGTGGCGCGGGTAGGCCGAGCAGCCGTACACGAATTCTACGCCAATAATTTCTTGCCGAAGATCCCTCCAGACCTGGAAATCACCTCCTTGTCACAAACCATCGGCAATGATCGGATGGTGGAAGAAATGCTGATACGCTTTACCCATTCGATCGATATGGACTGGATGCTTCCCGGCCTGCAGCCGACGGGGAGAAGAGCGGAGTTTATCGTCGCCGCCGTTATCCAGATTGAGGACGGCAAAGTCGCCCACGAGCATCTCTACTGGGACCACGCCACAGTGCTGTCCCAGTTGGGGGTTCTGGATCACCCGATGGCGGCGGCCGGGGTCAACAGTGCCGCGCAGCTCCTGAAGCTTCGATGACCCGGCGAGGCTAATGGCCGCTGACCTGTGCCCACAGCCGCGATTGGGCCGTACCAGTTGCTCGACTTCGCGCCGGAGCCTACCGGTGGGGCTGGTAGTGCGCTTTGCCACCCGTTCTCCGATTGCCCCGAACAATCTGGTGCCCTCGCCATTGCCGGAGATCGAGGCGCTGATCGAGGAATATCAGCTCTTGAAGCGCATCTATCGCCAGCGCAGCGGCGAGGATGAAACCGCGGTGATCGGCGAGCTCGGAGAGGCGATCGCAGCGGTCGACGTCTTTGCCGATATTCCGGTGTTGACGGCGAAGGCCCTGGCCGGCGGAATCAAGCACCACCAGTCGATCGTCGAGGAATACCACGCGACGCGCGAGCCTTGGCGCTGGATGCACCTCGTCTGCGGCGCCCAGGCCGCAGCGATCTCCTTCGGCAAGAACATGGCGGTCTACGAGGAGTATCTCGAACTCCTCCACGCCGCGTAATTTCGGGCTAGTACCTCGTCGCGAAAATTAGCGTGCGGCACTCCACCCTGTTCGTCGTCCCCGCGCAAGAGGCTGTCAGGAAATCCTGCGGACAGACAATTCGTCGTCCCCGCGCAAGCGGGGACCCAGGGGCAAGCAACTTAAATCCCTGGATTCCCGCTTTCGCGGGAACGACGAGCAAAGGGCGCAAAGGTGGGATATGCGGAATTGGATTACAGCCTCGCAAGCGGGGACCCAGAACCTGCCCCCCTGCTTTCGCCAGGGGCAGGCTCTGGCATGAACAGGGGGCGGGCGCTCTCACCCCACCTCCTCGTAAAGATCACGCCATTGCCGATCATGGCGCTCGATCAACTCCAGTTTCCACGTGCGGCGCCATTTCTTGATGCGCTTTTCGCGGAGGATCGCATCGGCCATGGTCTCGTGAAACTCGACAAACACTAACCTATGCACTCCGTAATCGCGAACAAATCCACCGACAGCATTCGAACGATGTTGCCAAGCACGGCGCGCAATATCACTTGTGACACCGACATAAAGGGTGCCATTACGTTTGCTGGCGAGGATGTAGACGCAAGGACGCTTCTCGCTCATGCCCCGATCGGCCGCCCCCTGTTCATGCCAGAGCCTGCCCCTGGCGAAAGCAGGGGGGCAGGCTCTGGGTCCCCGCTTTCGCGGGGACGACGGAGATTTGTCGTCCCTTCCGAGCGAGGATACCGAAGCGAGATGGGTACGACATACACCAATTTACGCAACCAGGTACTAGGCCAAACCGGGAGGCCTTGCGCCTCCCGGTTACCCTATGAAAGGGCGGCAGTTCCCCCGGCGTGTACTCACGTCCTTGAAGGCGGCTACTGTACTCGGTTCGTGAAAACAACCCAACTGGTGCAGTGCAAGAAGCGCTTGCCAGCGGCGGTTAGCTGCTCTTCCAAAGTCGAAGCGCCCGCGAGTGGAGCCGCTCGCGGGCGAAGGCCCTTAAATGTCCGCCCTTGACCGCCGAGCGGACCTCCAGCGTTGGACATAATCCGTCTGGTTTTCACCACTAGCCTCAGCTTCCGGCTTTGTCCGCGAATGTAGTGGGCCGCCAATCGAATGAATTGTCCCGCTGGTGATCAGCTTGGCGAATGCGCCTCGATCACAGCGTGAGCTGGATGTGGAAGTCGAAGATCCAAGTATTCGGATGCGTCGATGTCGCGCCGGGGCGGATGTCATATTGGACGCCTGGCCGGAAAAACAGCGAGGGGGTGAGCTGAAAGGCGTAGTTGAGTTCGACAAGCTGTTCGCTGGTCTGGATTGGCAATCCCGCCGTCTCCTCCTGAAACTGCAACCGTGAATTGATCGTGGTCCGCGCCCAGCCGAGGGACAGGATGTCCAGCTCACGGCCCGGAAAGACGCCGCGGGAAGCAATTCCCGCGTCAAAAGCGTTCTTGAATTTCGCGGTGTTCTGGTCGCTCACGGTAAAGACGCCGAAGATCGCTAGCCCCTCGGTCCGCTCTGGTCCCCACTTGATGATTTGCTGTGCAGCCTCAACGTAGAGACCGAACAGCCCCTCGTCGTAGATCTTGGGATTGGCCAAATCGGGCCGCGCCGACGAATCGTAATAGCCGCCGAGATTATAGGTGCCACCATAATCTCCAGGGTCCTTGCCGATCTGGTATTTGAGCTCTACCGGCGCGATCACACCGGTGTTTCCGGTAAAGTTGAGCTTGAAGCCGTCCTGCCTGAGGGTATAGCGGGGGTTCGAATCGACGGCGGCGGCTTGAAACTGAAGTTCGTCCGTGATGTGCCATTTGACGCGGCCGGTCCATCTGCCGGCCGGGCCATCTGCCCATCCGCTGTTGCCAAAGAGCGTTATCGGATGCCCGCAGAGCTCATCGTTGGTGAAGTTGCAGAGATAAGGCAATACGGCAAAATCGTTGCCCATCGGATAGAAGCCGAACTTCAGGGCCAGCTCCTTCGCGAACAGGAACTTCTCGATGCTTATCTCATTGAAGCGCAGATTTTGCCCTTGCCCAAAAATCGACTGGTAAGGGAAGTAGCCATCGGTCCTGTTCGTAAGGTTAACGCCGGCGCGGTCGGTCATCGCGTAGCGCGCGACGGCATCCGGCCAAACGCCCAGCTTGTCGAGATCAAAGCTCAGACCGAAGTCGACTTGCTGGGCATAGGCGGTGCCGGTACCGTGGACGCCGGCCGTGTTGGATGCGGTCTGGCTGATATAATGGGCAATGAAATCGATCCCCTTCTCGGCCAGTTCCTTACGGAGCGGCAACTCACCGAACAACGGAACCTGGAGGTTGTAGTCGAGTTGGGCTTGAGGCGATATTACAGCAGGGTTGGTTAAAGGCGTAATTACGGGCAAGGGTGACACCAGGGCGCCCGGAGCAGCCGGCGGCGAGGGTTGCTCGGGCGGGTTGGTGGTGTCCGTCGTGACAGACGGGGTCGGCGCGCTTGGAGCGGTTGCCGGCGAGGCTTGCGCGGTTTGGGTTAAACCGGGCTGGGCGCCAAATACGGAGACAAAACAAAAGCATAGGAAGATCCAAGTCGAGCATTGCAAGCGGCCGCGGAATATTGCCTGCTTCGCGCGACGGATGTGTCGCTCGCCAGGTGCCGCAATCTTGTTGGACGATCGTCTCAGCTCGATCCACCCGCGGCTACCCCGGCGGCGCCATCCTTGCAATGTCGGACCTCCCAAAATACCGTGGTCAGCCAGTCTCACGCTGGCGTATGATCCGGATTTGTACCATGGAAAGGACCGATCAACAACCACAACGCGTGTGGTCTGCTGCCCTCGCACACACCGTCGCCAAGCCGGTGATCGTCGTGGTGATGGGTGTCTCCGGATCGGGCAAAAGCACGGTAGCGGCCCTGCTCGCCGGCGCGCTGGGCTGCCATTTTCAGGAAGGCGACGACCTGCACCCACCCGAGAATGTGGAGAAGATGCGCAGCGGAACGCCCTTGACCGACGCCGACCGGCTGCCCTGGCTGCGCAAGATCGCCGAGGAAATCGACGGCTGGCGAGCGCGGGGCGAATGCGGCGTGCTGACCTGCTCGGCGCTGAAACGGTCCTACCGGGACATCATCATCGGCGACCGCCATGACGTGGTGCTGGTCTACCTCAAAGGATCGCTCGATCTGATTCACCGACGCATGGCCGCGCGGCACGAGCACTTCATGCCGATTGCCCTGCTCGACAGTCAGTTCGCGACATTGGAGGAGCCAACGCCGGACGAGCACCCGATCATCGTCGATGTCGGCGGCAAACCGGCCGAGATCGTGCACCAGATCGTGCGGCAGCTCGAGGCCCGGCAGCATGAGACCGACGGGTCCGCACTACCCCCCACGACCAGCCCGCGAGATGAGGGATGACCGCCGTGCCCGCCGCCCTCCGCATCCCAAGGGTGCGCTGGGGGATCGGCATCCTGCTCGGGGCCGGAATTCTGGTCAATTATTTCGACCGGATCAACCTCTCCGTTGGCGGACCACAGCTGCAGCAGGAATTCGGTCTGACCGATGCGGAGCTCGGCTGGCTTTTCAGCGGGCTATTCTGGCCCTACGCCGTGATGCAAATCCCGACGGGCATGATCCTCGACCGTTTTGGCGTCACTTTGGTCAATCGGTTAAGCACGTTTCTGTGGTCCGTCGCGTCTACTGCGACGGCCTTCGCCAGCGGCTTCGGCGGCATTCTGACGGCGCGCGTTCTGCTGGGCGCCGCAGAAGCGCCGAGCTTCCCGGCAAGCTCGAAAGCGACTGGTTACTGGTTCCCCCGCCAGGAACGCTCGCTCGCGACAGCGATCTTCGACGCTGCTGCAAAGTTCTCCAACGTGGTCGGCATCCCGCTGGTGGCCCTGGTGGTGGTGCAGTTCGGCTGGCGGTGGGGCTTCGGCATGACCGGTGTGCTGAGCTTCCTCTATTTCCTCGCCTTCCTGATCGTCTACCACGATCCCAGCAAACATCCGCGTTTGAGTCCGGCCGAGCGCCAATACATCCGCGCCGGCGGGGCCACCCCCGAAGGCCCGGCCCAGAGCGGCGAAGTCGCCATGCTCGGCTATCTCCTGCTCAATCGCAAGGTATGGGGGCTGACCATCGGCTTTGCGGCCTATGGTTATTCCTTTTACCTGTTCCTTACCTGGCTGCCGAACTACCTCGAGCAGTCGATGCACATGAGTGTCCTGAAGTCTGCCGGCTACGCCGCTATCCCTTGGATGTGCGCCACGGTCGCTGATCTCGTGGTGGGTGGCTGGCTGATCGACCACCTGATCAAGCGGGGATATGACGAAACGCCGGTGCGCAAGACCGTGCTCGTGCTGGGCATGCTGCTCGGCCTCGCCGTGTTCGGTGCCACGTTCACGACCGATCCCGTCTGGGCGATTTTCTGGATATCGATCGCGCTGAGCGGCCTGGCAGCGGCAGCGCCGGTGGGATGGTCGATACCGTCCCTGATCGCGCCTCGCGGCGGTACCGCCACGATCGGCGGGATCATGAATTTTTTGAACAACATGATGGGTGTGGTGGCGCCGATAACCACGGGCTACATCGTCGGGGCGACGCACTCGTTCACCGGCGCGTTCCTGACTGCCGGCATCGTGCTGGTCGTCGGCATCGTCGCCTACGTCTTCGTCCTGGGCCGGCTGGAGCCGATCGCCGAGCCGCTGGCCGCGTGATGCCTCGATGGGACCCGCCTCAAGAACAAATTGCTGGCTTCGCCTGCGCATGCCGAATCCGCTCGCAACACGACACCACAATTCGGTGGCAGTGCCGATCGTTGGGCGAGCTCGCCGAAATCCTTGTCGAAGGTCGGCAGGATTCGCTGCTCGCGCCCTGCCCATGCCAGCACGTCTGGTGTGCGCGACGCCAGAGCGGCGGTCGGCTGTTAAAGGCATCACGGACCGAGGATGCGACGCTTCGTTCCGCTACCGGCCGGTCCGGCATGGTCGAATATCTAGGCAGCATGCCCGGTCCTCCCATGCTGCCGATTTTGAGGGTTGCATTCTCAACTCTTTTTGGCCTGAGGTAGATTAGGCTGGCATCCTTTCGATCCGCTCTGTACCCCGGCTGCCCTTGAGATCTCAGAAAACCGTGTTACTGCCTGTGCGCTCGCTTCCCGCCGCCGCGCTTGTTTTGGCTGTCGCTTTGCTCGGCTCGCCGCGCAGGCGCGTGCCGGTGCTGTGGTCGTCGCGTCCAAAATCGACACCGAAGGCGCCTTGCTCGGCAATATGATCCTGGCCCTTCTCCGGGCGCATGGCATTGCCGTGGAAAACAAGCTCCAGCTCGGGCCCACCAACATCGTGCGCGCCGCCATTCTTGCGGGACAGGTCGACATCTATCCTGAATATACCGGGAACGGCGCTCTGTTCTTTCACCGGGAGCAAGATTCGGCATGGAAGAATTGGCAGCGCGGTTACGCGCTGGTCGAGGCGCTCTGCCGGGAAAAGAACCATCTGGTGTGGCTGACCCCGGCGCCGGCGAACAACACTTGGGTGATCGCCGTGCGCAGGGATTTGGCGGAGCGAGAACACCTCGCCACAATGGACGATTTCGCGAACTACGTAAAAGAAGGCGGCAGGATCAAGCTCGCCGCCTCGGCGGAGTTTGTCGAGAGCCCGTCGGCGCTGCCGGCGTTCGAGGCGACCTATGGCTTCCGGCTGTCGGACGAGCAATTGCTGACCTTATCGGGCGGCAACACCGCCGCCACTCTGCGCGCCGCGGCCGAAGAGATGTCCGGCGTCAACGCGGCGATGGCCTATGGCACGGACGGCGCCCTGGCGGCGCTCGGGCTCGTCGCGCTCAGGGACGACAAGGGCGCGCAAATCGTCTACGCGCCGGCCCCGGTCGTTCGCGAGCCGGTGCTGCAGGAACATCCCGAAATCCGCACGGTGCTTGATCCGGTCTTCGCCACACTGACGATCGAGACCCTGCAAAAGCTCAATGCCGAGATTGCCGTCGAGGGAGAGGAGGCCGGAGCGGTCGCGGTCTCCTACCTCCGATCGAAGAATTTCGTGCCGTGACCCTCCAGCCCAGTCTCGCCGACCGGCGCCCAGCCCTCCTCCTTTCGATCGGCATTCGCAACCAGGTGCTGTTTGTATTGGTGATCGTTGCAGTGGCTGCAGTCGCGCTGTCAGGCTTTGTCGGCGAGGCGCCGAACCGGCTCGTTTCGGGCAGGCCGGTCCCGTTATGGGTAGCAGCCGGCTCCCTGCCCACCGCCGGCATTGGAGTACTGGGTACGGCATTGGCGGCGGCCTGCCTGATACGGCCGAGCAGTGCGTTGCACTGCGCTGTCGCCGCGATCGCCGCTGCGCTGCTGCTGCTTGTCCTGGCCGCAGCGGGGCAGGCGGCCAGCCTGCTCGCGCAAAGCGCCAGCGCCGCCTCCCGCATTTCGCTGGGGCCGGCGTTCTGGGTCCTCGGCGCATGCGCCGCCCTTGCTCTAGGCGATGCGCTGCAGCGCCTCGGCGCCGGCACTATTGCGCAGCTGGTCGCGGTGGTGGGGATCGCTTCGGGTATGCTGCTGCTGGCGGCGAGCGGTATATTCGACGCGCTTTCGCTCGCGAAGGAATACGAAATCCACCGCCGGGTCTTTGCCGACGCGATGGCGCGACATATGACATTGGTTGGAGCATCGGTCGGGGCCGCGGCGGCGATCGGCTTCCCGCTCGGCGTCGCCACTGCCAGGCGTCCTGGCTTGCAGGGTCCGGTATTCGCCGTCTTGAACATTCTGCAGACGATCCCGTCGATCGCGCTGTTCGGATTGCTGATCGTTCCATTATCGGCGCTGGTGGCCGCGGTGCCGTGGCTCGCCGCCTACGGCATCGGCGGCATCGGGGTGACGCCGGCGATCATCGCGCTGGTGCTCTATGCGCTACTGCCGGTCGTTCGCAGCACATCGGTCGGGTTGAACGGCGTCGACAGTGCCGCGATCGAAGCCGGGCGGGGAATGGGGATGAGCCCCGCACAGATCTTCCGAGAAATCGAACTGCCGCTCGCCCTGCCGGTGCTGCTCGCCGGGCTGCGCATCGTTACCGTGCAGGCGATCGGCTTGGCGGTAGTCGCAGCGCTGATCGGCGCGGGCGGTCTCGGAACCTTTGTCTTTGAAGGTCTCGGCCAATATGCCGTCGACCTCGTGCTGCTCGGCGCTCTGCCGGCGATATTTCTCGCGCTCGCCGCCGATTTTGTGCTGCAGATCCTGACCTCCATCCTGAGCCGGCGCTTTGCGCTATGATCGAGATCGACGACGTCACGAAATATTACGGCGACCGGCGTGTCGTCGACCGGCTTTCATTGACCGTTCCGGCGGGTGATTTCTGCGTGCTGCTCGGCTCGTCCGGTTGCGGCAAATCGACGACATTAAAGATGATCAACCGTTTGATCGCGGCGGACGCCGGACAAATCCGGGTCGCCGGCGAGGACATCGCGACCGTATCGGCCGAGCAGCTGCGGCGGCGTATCGGGTATGCAATCCAGTCGATCGGCCTCTTTCCGCATTGGACGGTCGAGGACAACATCGCCACTGTCCCGCGCCTCCTCAAATGGCCGCGGGCGCGCCGCGGCGACCGGGTCACCGAGCTGCTCGAGATGTTTCGCCTCGAGCCGGAGACCTATCGCGGGAAATACCCGCACCAGCTTTCCGGAGGCGAGCAGCAGCGCGTCGGGGTTGCCCGCGCGCTCGCCGCCGATCCTCAGCTGCTGCTGATGGATGAGCCTTTCGGCGCGGTCGATCCGCTGACCCGCGACGATTTGCAGGCGGAACTGTTGCGCATACACCGGGCGATGAAGAAAACCATCGTGTTCGTGACCCATGACATCGAGGAGGCGTTGCGCCTCGCCACCCATATCGCCGTGATGCAAGAAGGCCGGATTGCTCAGCTCGGCTCGCCGATCGACATCCTCGAGCATCCCGCGAGCGAGTTTGTGGCCGACTTTGTCGGACGGCAGGGCATCGGCCTCAAGCTCCTTTCGGTGCGGAAGATCGCCGACCACATGCGCCCAGGCGAAACCGCCGAGGGCGAGCCGCTCTCTCTCGAGACATCGCTGCGCGACGCGCTGTCGGCGATGACCACACGCCGCACCGACCGGCTGCCCGTCTGCGACGCCGAGGGCCGCAAGGTCGGGGCAATCGTGCTCGCCGATCTCGTGCGGTAAGAGTCATAGGAGCGGCAGAGAATGGATCGCCCTGTGCATTTTCGCTCCGACGGCTTGGCGCTGTCGCCTACCGAGTATGCGCGGTTGCTGGTTCAGCTGGCCGAGGAGCGCGGCATCGCCGCCGACGAATTCTCGCGGGACGGGGTTATTGTTGAGCTCGAGCAACGGATGGCCGCGCTGCTCGGCAAGGAGATGGCGCTGTTTCTGCCGAGCGGTACGCTCGCCAACCACCTGGCGCTGCGTCTTCTCGCGACGCGCGGCCGTCGCGTGCTCGTCCAGCGCGAAAGCCATATATACAACGATACCGGTGACTGCGCGCAGGAGCTGAGCGGTCTGACCGTGATCCCGCTCGCTCCGCAGCGCGCGACCTTTACCCTCGCCGAGGTCGAGGCCGAGATCGCCCGCCTTCCGGAAGCCCGCGTCTTGACCCCGATCGGCGCGATCTCGATAGAATCCCCGGTGCGACGGTTCCAGGGCGAGGTCTTCGACTTTGCGGAGATGCAGCGGATTGCGGCCTTTGCGCGGGAGCGCCGGATCGGCCTCCATCTCGATGGCGCCCGCATCTTTCTCGCCTCGGCCTATACGGGAATTACGCCGGCGAGTTACGCAGCGTTGTTCGACACCGTTTACGTCTCGCTCTACAAATACTTCAATGCCGCCGCCGGCGCGGTTCTCGCCGGACCGCAAGAGCTGATCGGCAACCTCTATCACCAGCGGCGGATGTTCGGCGGCAGCCTTCGTCAGGCCTGGCCTTATGCAGCGGTGGCATTGCATTACCTCGACGGCTTTGGCGAACGTTTCCAGCAGGCCGTCGCGGCTGCCGAGACCCTGTTTCAGGCCCTGCACCGGCACTCCGGCTGCGAAGTCCGGCGCCCTGCGGCGGCGACCAATGTCACGCGCCTGCGGGTGTTCGGGGCCGATGCCGAGAGCCTGCCCGAGCGGCTGCTCGCGCGCGGGATCGCAATCCGGCCTGCTCTGCACGCCTCCCCCGAGGGCGCCGAGTTCGAGCTGTTCACCAACGAGACGATCCTTCGCCGCCCGGCAAACGAGATCGTCGAGACGTTCATTGGCGCCCTAGCATCTGAGCCCCTATCCGCCCCTGGGGGGCGGATAGGGAGATCTGCGAGTCGGAGCACCCGGTCGCGATATTGACGCTGAGCGGCCCGCCGCTTAACTACTTGGCATGGTTCAGCTTCCGATCATTACGGCTCCCGACCCGCGGCTCAAGATCAGGGCCCGGCCGGTGCCTGCGGTCGACGACAAGATCAGGCGCCTGATGGACGATATGCTCGACACGATGTACGGAGCGATCGGCATCGGTCTCGCCGCCCCGCAGGTCGGACAATCGAGCCGGGTCATCGTGCTCGATATCGCACGGGAGGGCGAAAAGCCGCAGCCGCTGAAGCTGGCCAATCCGGAAATCCTCTGGCGGTCGCCCGAGCTGACGACCGGCAATGAAGGATGCTTGTCCCTCCCGGAACACTACGCCGAGGTCACGCGCCCTGCGAAGATTCGCTTGCGCTACCTCGATTACCAGAACGAGATCCGGGAGATCGAGGCGTCCGGGCTGCTCGCGATGTGCCTGCAGCACGAGATCGATCACCTCGACGGCGTCCTGTTTGTCGATCATATCTCCTCGCTGAAGCGCGGGATGATCCTGCGCAAGCTCGCCAAGGCCAAGCGCAGCCGGGTACCTGCGACCGCCGCCTGACCCCAGAGGCTGACCCCACAGGCTGACCCCAGAGGCTGACCCCGGAGGGGGCGAAGGATAAACACCATCGGTCCGCGACGAGCGCTCGACCTCGTCTTTATGGGCACGCCGGCTTTCGCCGCGACAATTCTGGGCGCGCTGATCGAGGCCGGGCACCGGATCGTTGCCGTCTACACGCAGCCCCCGCGTCCCGCCGGCCGCGGACACCGGCCGCAACCCTCGCCGGTTCAATCGCTGGCGGCACAGCACGCCCTCCCGGTCCGCTGCCCCGTGACTCTGCGGAACGAAGCGGAGCAAGCCGCCTTCGCTGCGCTGAGCGCTGATGCCGCGGTCGTGGCCGCGTACGGCCTGATTTTGCCGCGGCCGATCCTGACCGCGCCGCGGCTCGGCTGTCTCAATGTGCATGCCTCGCTGCTGCAGCGCTGGCGCGGCGCCGCGCCGATCCAGCGGGCATTGCTCGCCGGTGACCGGGAGACCGGGATCACGATCATGCAGATGGAGGAAGGGCTCGACACCGGCCCGATCCTGCTGCAGGAAGCGGTGCCGATCGCGCCCGATGCGACATCCGCCGGCCTCTCGGCCGAGCTCGCGATTCTCGGGGGGCGACTAATGCTGACGGCGCTTGACGGGGTCGACGAAGGCCGACTTGTCGGCACGTTGCAGCCGCAGCAAGGCGTCACCTATGCGCCCAAGATCGGCCGGGATGAAGGCCGGCTGGATTGGCGGCTGCCTTCGACCGATCTGGAGCGGCGGGTCCGGGCATTCGACCCTTGGCCGGGGTCTTATTTCGAGATCGGCGGCGAGAGGATCCGCGTGCACGCCGCGATGGATCTGCCGGGTCCGGCCGGGGGTGTGCCGGGCACTGTGCTCGACGATCGCTTGACCGTTGCGTGCGGCGAGGGCGTCCTCCGCCTCTTGCGGCTGCAGCGGCCGGGCCGGGCCGCGCTCGACACCCCAGCCTTGCTGCGCGGATTTCCGATCCCCCCCGGGACGAGGCTGCCATGCCCCGCTACAGGCTGACCATCGAATATGACGGCAGCGGGCTGGTCGGTTGGCAGCGCCAGGCGAACGGCCTTTCGGTTCAAGAGGCGCTCGAAACCGCCATCCACAAATTCTGCGGGGAAACGGTCACCGTGCACGGGGCAGGGCGCACCGATGCGGGTGTGCATGCATTGGGACAGACGGCGCATGTCGATCTCGGCCGCCCGGCGGCACCGGAGGCGATGCGCGGCGCCATCAACCACTATCTGCGGCCGAATGCGATCAGCGTCCTTGCCGCCGAGCGCGTTTGCGGCGAGTTCGACGCCCGGCTGTCGGCTGTCGGCCGGGTTTACCTCTACCGCATCCTGAACCGCCGCGCCCCGCCGGCGCTCGAACGCGGCCGGGTGTGGCAGGTCGCTCCGGCGCTCGACGTCGAGGCTATGCGCACCGGCGCCCATCACCTCATAGGCCATCACGATTTTTCGACTTTCCGCGATTCGCTGTGCCAGGCGAAGTCGCCCTTGAAGACGCTCGACGCGCTGGAAGTCGGCCGCTCCGGCGACGAGATCCACATCACCGCTCGTGCCCGCTCGTTTTTGCATCATCAGGTGCGCAATATCGCCGGCACGTTGAAGCTGGTCGGTCTCGGACGGTGGCATCCCGACGATGTGGCCCGTGCGCTCGCGGCCCGCGATCGCCGCGCCGGCGGCCCGACCGCACCCCCCGAAGGCCTCTATTTGGTGGAAATCCGCTATCCGCCGCGCTGAGACGCCGTCAGCGGAAGAATTCGATCTTCGCCTCGCGGAACCAGAGGAAATTCGCCGGCGCGGCAGAAATCGGCCCGTTGATCGCAAAGACCGCGATTTCGAACTTGTCGCCCGGGGTCACGGGATTGGCGAGCACCAGGCGATGGGGCATGTTGAACCCCTGGATCGTGCCGGGGCTCGGGCGGCCGGCCGCGCGCGGCAGCTCGCCATTGACCCAGACTTCCGCGTAGTCGTCGATGTTGACCCGCAGCACGGTCATCGCACCGGAGGTGTCGAAGCCTGCGGCATTTGCCGGGATCGTCAGCTTTGTGCGGTACCAGAAGAACGACACCATGCCGCCGCCCCGCCGGGCCCCCAGTTCGTCGGCGGCAATGACCGGCCAAGACGAATCGTCGAAGCCGTTCACCCCGGCATATGGCTCTATGTCGTAGGTCGTCCTGAATTCGGGCATAGCGTCCGTCAGCGCCGGGCACTCGACGATCTTCGCCTCGATCGCCTTCCACTGCCCGTCGAATACCGCCGATCCTTCGACCGTCATCAAATCGACGACATGCGCCGGCGGCAGCAACGGCGCGCTCGGCGGGTGAGGCACGAGCAAGGGAGGCTTTGGCGGTGCGACTGAGGCTGTGGGCCTGATCCGTTTGTTCTCGGGCATTTCCGTCTCCCTTTCTTCAGATCGCCGAGTATAAGCAGACACTTCGTCAGGGCGCGAGGCCCGGTGTCGCGCAAATGGAGCGACCGAACGCTTGGTACCGGAGGCAGCCTGTTGCGGATCGTCGTGGTCGGCACTTCGGGCGCCGGCAAGACGACGCTGGCACGCAGAATTGCGGCGTTATTGGAGCTGCCGCACGTCGAGCTCGACGCGATCAACTGGCAACCGGGATGGCGCGATCTGACGCGGCACGACCCGAAGGAATTCGTCCGCCGCGTCGATGAGGCAATCAAGGCCGAGGCTTGGGTGGTCGACGGCAATTACGGTCTCGTGCGCGACAGGGTCTGGCAGCGTGCGACCCACCTCGTCTGGCTCGACTACGAGCGACCGGTGATCATGGCTCGCGTGATCTCCCGTACGCTGTTCCGCGCCGTTCTGCGCATCGAACTATGGGCCGGAAACCGCGAGCGCTGGCGGCATGTGCTGCGGCCCAGCCATCCGATCCGCTGGGCCTGGAGCACCTGGGAGCGCCGCCGCCGAGAAACCGCGGAACGGTTGGCGCGGAAGGAATGCGCGCATCTCATGGTATTGCGGCTGCATCGCCCCAGCGAAGCGCAGCGGGCAATCGACGTTCTGGTGTCCGCGTGCTGCCGATGACAAGTCGCCGATCTATCCATTTCTACCCAGCGTCGGCCCTCACCGCTAACCCACATCGCAATACCCAAATTAACTTTTTCTGTCAAAAAAGTGACAAATATCTGCAATGAAATCCGAGCTAGATGGACACGATGGCGTTGTACATGCAGCTATTTCGCACGCAACCCATGAAGACGGCCCCCTTAGCCGCGACACGGAGCCGCAGCGGGAACGTTCGTATTAGACGAGTGTTTTCCCGACCGATCACTTAATAAGGGTACCTCGGCGAATAAGGGTGAGCTTCGATGTCTACGCCAAATGAGAAAGCTCTTGCGTATCTGGACACGTTGGAAGCGCATCGACGGATGGCGCTCGAGATCAGCGAACAAAAAGCCGAGGAAGCCAAGCTGATCAAAGCCCGCCAGGAAGGGTTTCAAGCGGCGATGAAATTGCTCGGCTTGGCAATTTCGGCTGGTGATGCCGCACCCGATCGCGCATCCCAACCCAAGCAGCCTGGCCGGCGACGCGTGCGTCGGCACATACGCGAACTGATCTTGCGTGAATTGTCGTTTTCCGGCCAGGCAATGACAGCAACCCAGATCGCCAAAGCCGTCGATTACCAGACCGAGCGAACGGAAATGGCGCTCCAGCGCATGGAAGAAACCGGCCAGGTGCTTCGGAACGCAGGAGGCCGATGGGCAATCGGCAACACAGCTGTGGCTCAACTCAATGGCCACGCCGCCACCGGCGGTAACGGCAAATCCCGGTCGATGCCGGACGCCGTTGACGGCTCGATTTAACAAGAGCCAATCGGATTGTCGAACGGCTCCTGCCCGGAAATGGGATGATCGGCTGGTATCCGCAGGATATTGGCGCAAGGAGAAGTTGGTGATCGGACCATTCGCATCCTCGAACCCATGATCGAGACGTTCAACAAAGCTGGTGCGGACCCCTCGCCAGATGCTGACCGAGATCGGCCGCGAGCCGACCCCGATGAACTCGTCTTAAAACTGTCGATGCCAATCGAAAAAGTGCACAAGCTCTTAACGATCGCGCAGCAGCCGATTGGCCTTAAGACAGGGACCGACGGCGACGAGGAACTTAATCTCGGCTGATCTTGCGCGGCCTCGACCCACTTCGGGGCTGAAACCATGCCGACCGACCGGCAACGCAGAACGCGTTGCACCTATTGCCGGAGCGTTGATTAAATTCGATGCGGGTGGCGCCGGAAACCTTGCCCGGTAGCGGTTTTGACTGGTCATCTTCCTGTGCACAGGCGCCGCCACTTTTGCGCAGAGGCCGAGCCTAGCCTACGACTAGGCGGCCTCAGTGTGGCCGCGCAGACGGGGATGCCGGCCGATCTTATGTTCATCAATGCATGGCTCAGCGGCACTGGGCCTTTCCTTTGATCCTGACCCGCGGCAGGATCGAGCGGTAACCATGACGCTCGGCGGTAATGGGCATCGGCATCCGGGAGGAAACCATGGAAGCGCGGGTCATCAGCAAGGTCAGCCGGCGGATAGTGCCGTTCGTGGCGCTCTGCTATTTTGTCTGCTACCTCGACCGCGTCAATGTCGGCTTCGCGGCGCTCGAGATGAACAAAGATCTCGGCTTCAGCGCGACAATGTTCGGTTGGGGCGCCGGCATCTTTTTCTTCGGTTATTTCTTCTTCGAAGTGCCGAGCAATTTGGCGCTCGAACGGTTTGGAGCGCGGCTGTGGATCGCCCGGATCATGGTGACCTGGGGCTTATTGTCGGCCGCCATGGCATTGATCTGGAACGGGTGGAGCTTTCTCGTCGTCCGCTTCCTGCTCGGCGCGGCCGAGGCCGGCTTCTTCCCTGGAATTATTCTGTTCCTGACCTACTGGTTCCCGTCGCATTATCGGGCTCGTATGGTCGGCCGCTTTATGGCGGCGATCCCGATCTCGACGGTGATCGGCGCCCCGTTATCCGGGTTGATCCTGGGAATGGATGGGATCTGGGGGCTCAGAGGCTGGCAGTGGCTGTTCATTTGCGAGGGCCTTCCGACGGTTCTGCTCGGCTTCGTCGTCATGTTTTACCTGACCGACGGTCCCGCAAAGGCGCATTGGCTCGCCGCTGATGAGCGCGACTGGCTGATCGACCGCTTGCGCCGCGAGCGGATGGTCCGCGAGGCTCACGCAAGACACACGCTCTGGCAGGCGCTGGCCCATCCCCGCGTGCTGGTGCTGAGCCTCGTTTATTTCGGCACTGCGGCAGCCAGCTACGCCTTGAGCTTTTGGCTGCCGACGATCGTCAAGGATTTTGGCGTCACCAATTTCCAGACTGGGCTGATCACCGCGGTCCCTTATGTGGTCGGCGCGGTCGCGGTATTTCTCTGGCCGCTCCTCTCGGACCGGATGGGCGAGCGGAAATGGAACACTGCCCTGGCCTTCCTGGTCACCGCCGGCGGCCTCGCGCTGTCGACCTATTTTCCGGACCCGGTGCAGAAGATGACCGTGCTCTCGATCTGCGCCATCGGTCTCTTCGCAATCGCGCCGTTGTTCTGGACATTGCCGACCGCGTTCCTCAGCGGCACCGCCGCTGCCGGCGGCATCGCGCTGATCAATTCGATCGGCAATCTCGCCGGATTTGCCGCCCCCTACGCTATGGGCTACCTGAAAGACGCGACCGGCAGCTTCACTGCCGGCCTGTTGGCGGTCGCGTTCTTCCCGTTCTTGTCGGCCATCCTCGTGCTCATCCTCGGGCACAACCCGGCGCTCGAACGCGGCGCCATCCCGGAGGGGGCTCATTAGCATTCCAAACTAAGGATTTGCGCAGCCTTCGAAGGCATTATGGGGACAGGAGAATCCGCCGCCCGGATCTGGTCCGAGGTTGGCGTTTCCGCCCCCTGATCCGCACCCGGCGAGCAGCACCGCCAGGACAAGGGCGACAGAGGCAAACCTCAGCGTCCTCATAGGCAAGAGGACCGCGTCGGGCTTGCGCAGGTCTGGGTCTAGATCACGGCGATCGCTTCGATCTCGATCAGAAACTCGGGCTGCGCCAGTGCCGCAACGGCCACCAAGGTCGAGGCGGGCATCTTCTTGCCGAAGAATTCCTCGCGGATGGCCGCATAGTCGGCGCGGTGACGAATATCGGTCAGATACGTATTGACCTTGACGATGTTTGCCATCGTGCCCCCGCCGGCCTCGACCTGGGCCTTGACCGCCTGCAGGGCCGCACGCGCCTGTGCCTTGAAGTCGCCGGCATGCGCCGCACTGCCGTTGTCGCCATAAGCCACCTGACCTGCGATATAGAGGATCGTCTCGGCGCCGGTGACCTTGACAGCCTGCGAATAGGTCGGCGGGTCCCAGACCCCGCGCGCGGCATATTGCTCGATTTTGGCCATCCCTCGCTCCTCCTGTGAACGCAACGGTCCCAAGCTAAAAGCCGACCGCCACGAGCGTCAATTCGCTCGTCGCCGACGATATGATGCACCGATCGGAATGAGTTGCCCGATCAAGGTTGCTGGTCGGCCGGGCGGGCGCGTTCGGCGGATTGCTGGCGATAGTATTCCCGCTGCTTCTCGCGCCACGCGGCCCGTTCCTCGGGATCGAGCTTGCCGTCGTGATTGCTGTCGATCTGGTCGAACCGCTCGCGATAGAGCTGGTCGCGCTCCTCGGCCGGCATCGCTGCCAACCCATCGTAATAGGCCTTGCGCCGCTCGATGCTCGCCTTCTCCGCAGCGGAAATGCCGGGTTCTGTCAGCTGTCGTGCGAGCCGCGCCTGGCGCTGCTGCAGATCGTGCGCGCGGAAATCGCGGTACTGGTCGAATGTGATCATGTCGCCGGCCGCGGCCGATTGGGCAGCGGGTTGGGCGGCTCGCTGCGCAGCTGCCGGCCAATGCCACCACGCGATTGCGAGCAGGACCGCCGCGGCGGCCGGGAGCGTCAATTTTTGCATCGTCATCTCCTCAGAATTATTGCCCCGCGCATATAGAACAAAACATGATCAAATTTGCAAGCAAAATTTCGCGGGGCCTCCTCGGAAAGTTAGGCTTCCCTCAGGCGAATTCCCTCAGGCGAACAGCCGCTCGTTCTCCAGCCCGTCATAGAGATGGGCCACAAACTCGCCGTAGCCGTTCCATTTGAGCGTCGGCACGCGCTCGTTGGTGCCGAGCACCCGCTCCGTCGCCTGGCTCCAGCGCGGATGAGGAACTTCGGGGTTGACGTTGGCCCAGAACCCGTACTCGCTGCCCTGCACGGTTTCCCAGAAGGACACCGGCCGCTTCTCGGTGAACGAGAAGTGGACGATCGACTTGACCGATTTGAACCCGTATTTCCACGGCAAGACCAGCCGCAGCGGCGCGCCGTCCTGCTTTGGAACCGGCTTGCCGTACATGCCGGTCACGAGAAACGAGAGCTCGTTTCCCGCCTCTGCGACCGTGACGCCCTCGACATAGGGCCAAGGGTACCAGACTTCCTTCTGCCCCGGTGCGGTCTTGGGGTCGAGAAACGTCTCCATCTGAACGTATTTCGCCGAGCCCAGCGGCTTGGCGAAATCGACCAGGGCCGCCATTGGGAAGCCGCTCCACGGCACCGCCATCGACCACGCCTCGACGCAACGGTGGCGGTAGAGGCGCTCTTCAAGCGGGATCTTCTTCAACAGCTCGTCGATGTCGACGGTGAGCGGTTTCTCTACCAGTCCATCGATCTTGACTGTCCACGGCCGGATCTTGAGTGCCTGGGCATCGGACGCGATCGATTTTTGCGAGCCGAACTCGTAAAAATTATTGTAGGTCGTCGCCAGCTTTTCGTCGGTCAGCGGCCGGTCGAGCGTGTAGCGCGGGTTGCGCTTGGCGGGGTAGAGGGCGGTCGACGGATCTTCCTCCGCCGCAAAGGCCGAACGCAATGCCGGCGCAAGGATCGGGCCGGCCGCAATCGCTTTGATCAGTGCCCTGCGCCCGAGGAAAACCGGCTCGGGCGTCGCCGCGCTCTCGTCTAGTTCCCAGCCTCTTCTTCGCCGGATCAACACGATCGCACCTCGCTACCGTTGCGACCCAGAAGTTGGGTCGGCATCCGGCGGCGCCAAGTCACGCTTTCGCGATCAACCTATTGCGCAGCGTCGGCCGTGCGCGAGGCGAGCACCTTCTCCGCCGGTCTGCCGGTCAGCTCCTGCATATGGTCGAACTGATGGGCGAAGCTGCCGACCCCCATCGTCAGCGATCGCAGCTCGACGATCAGGTCATGCAATTCGCTTTGCGGCAGATGGGCGCTGACGACGTCCCAGCCGGGCCAGTCGGATTTGGCGTCGTAGCCGAGGATCTGGCCGCGCCGTCCCGAGACCAATCGCTGAACCCGCGCGGTAAACGCGTTCGGCACGGAGATCTCGACCGAGTCGATCGGCTCGAGCAGGATCGGCTCGCATTTCGGCAATGCTTCCTGGACCGCCTGCCGTCCTGCCGTCTTGAATGCCTGGTCGGAGCTGTCGACGGCGTGGAATTGGCCGGTGATCAGATTGACCGCGGCATCGACGACGGGGAATCCCAGCGGACCGTGGCGCAACGCTTCGGTCACGCCTTCCTCGACCGCCGGGATGTAGTTGCGGGGGATCGCGCCGCCGACGACGCTGTCGGTAAAAGTGAAGCCGGAGCCGCGCGGCAGGGCCTTCACCTCGATCGTGACATCGGCGAACTGGCCATGCCCGCCGCTCTGACGCTTGAAGCGGGAGTGCTGCTGAGTGCCGCGCCGGATCGTCTCCTTGTAAGGGACTGCCGCACGCCTGCCATTGACCGCCAGGTTGTGGCGGGTGCGCAGGCGGTCGATCGCGATCTGCAGATGAATGTCGCCCTGGCCCCACAGCACCATTTCCTGGGTATCGGCATTCTGCTCGAGCTCGATGGTGGGGTCCTCCTCGATCAGCTTGCCGATCGCGCCGGTGAGCTTGACGTCGTCCTGACGCCGCTCGGAGGTGATCGCGAGGCCGTAAACCGGTTGCGGGCGTTCCGGCTGCAGCAATGGCGCCGCCTTGCCGGACGGGGTCAGGACCGTGCCGGTGGCGATCTCCTCCATTCGCGTCAGCCCGACGACTTCGCCCGCCTGAGCGGCGGGAACCTTCTCCTGCTGAGCGCCGACCAGGCGCAAAACGCCGGCGACGCGGCTGCCGTTGAGCACCATGCCCTCGGAAATCGAGCCGCGCCAGACGCGAACCAATGACAGCTTGCCGGTATGCGGCAGGTGATAGGTTTTGAAGACCTGCGCCAAGGGCTCGCCTTCCGGAGCGATCCCCAGCCGTTCTGCAGTCTCCTGCGGCGTCGGCCCCTCATGGCGCAGCGCCTTCCACAGCCGCCGTATTCCAAAGTCCGCCTGCCCCGAGCCGAGAAACACCGGCACAACTTGCGCGCCCCTCAAGGTGCGGGTCAGGTGCTTATAGATTTCCTCCTTGGGCGGCTCGACCTCCTCCAGCAATTGCTCGAGCAAGGTGTCGTCAAAATCGGCGAGCTTTTCGATCAGCCCGGTGCGCGTTGCGCCTTCCTGCTCCCAGAAATTGTCGGGCAGCGGCATCAGATCCGACGGCTGGCCCGGCCGGTAACGATAGGCGCGCTCGCTGACCAGGTCGACATACCCGGTGACCTCGCCGTCCGGCCCGCGCAGCGGCACCTGCCGCAGCACGAGCGGGCGCTCGGAGACCGATTGCAAGGCGGCCAGCAGATCCCGCACCCGCGCGCTCGCGTTGTCCATCTTGTTGATGAAGAGCATGTGCGGGATCTTGTGCCGGTCGAGAAACCGCAAGAGAGCGCTGATCGTCAGAGCGCGCTCGACCTCCGGCTCGACAACGACGACGGCGACGTCGCTGACCAGCAACGCCGATTGCGCCTCATTGAGCAGTTCGACCGAGCCCGGGCAGTCGAGGATCGTCCAACGGTCCCCGAGAAAACTCGCACCGGCGACGTTAAGCTCGGTCGACATCTGGCGGGCGCGCGCTTCCGGCGAATGATCCCCGACCGAGTTGCCGTCGCGCACGCTGCCGCGCCGGCTGGTGCTGCCGCTGGCGTGCAGCAAAGCCTCGAGCAGGGTGGTCTTGCCCGAAAGATACGGACCGATCAGCGCGGCACAACGCGGTGCTTCAGTGGTATTCGCCATGGGCGCCTCCATCATCCTGAGAAGCTGCCGCCGAAGACCGCGACCGCGGGCCCGGCGGCGCCGTTATCTGTTTCCGAAGTTGCGCGCCGGCCGGCAGGATGGCAATCGAAATTTCGCGCGTCCAATCCCGCGGATCGCGGCGGTTTCGGCAGCCGTCAACTATGCCATCAACGCGCGGCAGGCCCGGTCGATGCGTCCGCAAGCGTCGCGCAACACCTCGGTCGAGGTCGCGTAGGAAATGCGAAAATGCGGCGACAGCCCGAAGGCGGCGCCGTGCACCACCGCGACCCCGGTTTCCTCGAGCAAATAGCGAACGAAATCCTCGTCGTTGGTTATCGCCCGGCCGGCCGGCGTTCGTTTGCCGATCACGCCGGCGCAGGACGGATAGACATAGAACGCGCCCTCGGGCCGGGGGCAGAAGAGACCCGGGACCCGGTTCAGCATATCGACGACGAGGTCCCGGCGCTCCTTGAAGCTGCGGTTATGGACCGGGATGAAATCCTGCGGGCCCGTCAGAGCCTCGACCGCCGCCGCCTGGCTGATCGAGCACGGGTTCGCGGTCGAATTCGACTGGATCGCGCCCATCGCCTTGATCAGCGCCTTGGGGCCGCCGCCATAGCCGAGCCGCCAGCCGGTCATGCAATAGGCCTTCGACACGCCGTTCACGGTCAAGGTTCGCTCGTAGAGGCGTGGCTCGACCTGGGCAATGGTCCGGTACTCGAAATCGTCGTAGACGAGGTGCTCGTACATGTCGTCGGTCATCACCCAGACATGCGGGTGGCGCAGCAAAACCTCGGCAACACCCTCCAATTCCGACTCGGTGTAAGCGGCCCCGGTCGGGTTCGACGGCGAGTTCAGGATCAACCACTTGGTGCGCGGCGTGATGGCCGCGTCGAGATCCTCGGGCCGCATTTTGAAGTGATTGTTCTGCGGGCACGGCACCGGCACGGGAGTGCCCTCGCACAGCAGAACCATCTCCGGGTAGGACACCCAGAACGGTGCCGGAATGACGACCTCGTCCCCGGGATTGATCGTGGCGACCATCGCATTGTACAGCACCTGCTTGCCGCCGGCGCTGATCGTGATCTGCGAGGTCTCGTAATCGAGCCCGTTTTCGCGCTTGAACTTGCCGCATACGGCGCGCTTCAACTCGATCGTGCCGTCGAAGGTCGTGTAGCGCGTTTCGCCGCGCCGCATCGCCGCGATCGCCGCTTCCTGGATATTTGGCGGGGTATCGAAATCCGGCTCGCCGACCGACAGGCTGACGATATCGTGCCCGGCCGCCTTCAATTCTGTCGCAAGTGCGGTCATCGCCATCGTCGGCGACGGTTTGACGCGAGCAAGACGGTCGGCAAGAAAGGACATGACAGGCCTGAGTATGCGAGGAGATCGACCGACGAAGCTACACGCGAACCCACTCGGTGTGAAGCCGGTTCCAGCCCGGGCCGCGCGTCTGTTTTGGACAGCCGGACACGCTGAAATTATCGTGGTTTTGTTGATCCCGACCCGCTAGTTCCAATACGATCGGTGCGAGTGTCTGACCCGCGATGAAATGAGCGATCCCCAGAACGATATCGTCGCCCCGCGAAAGCGGCGGTCCAGAGCCTGCCCCTGGCATGAACAGCGGGCGACCGCTCACCCTGCTGCCCTGGGTTCCCGCTTTCGCAGGAATGACGGTCGAATAGTCAATCTTCCACGCTACTTCCGGGTCGGACCGCGAACTGTGAGGTTGGAAATATGAATAAGTTCAGCTGCACCAGGTCGTTAGGCGAGGAAATCTATTACGCGACGCTGATCGCCGAAAACGAACAGCAAGCAAAAGAAATGGCGATCGATGAGACCAACAAGAAATTCTCGAAAAGTGGCGGTCGGGCCAGAGAATGGAGCATCAGGGTTCTCGATCCGGACGTCGACGGCCCCGCCCAAATCCTCGACTGCGGTTACCGCGAGGCCTAGCGTCTCGGTCCTCAGCTTATCGTGAGCCGGACTAACCGGCGGGAGGACCAATCGGGCCGATGACCAGGGCGCCGGCATGGATTTGTCGCGCACCGGGTCGGTAACTTATATACCATTTGACCGCCCTGCTTACCCGGTGTCTGGCATGAAATCGGCTGACGCCCTGGACCTGATCACGATGCTGCCGCTGATGGCCGCCGAGCGGCCGCAGAGCGATATCGGCCGGCCTTTTCAGCTGCAATCCGAATTCCGGCCGGCCGGCGACCAGCCACAGGCGATCGAGGAATTGTGTCAAGGGATCGCCGCCGGCGAGCGCGAGCAGGTGCTGCTCGGCGTTACCGGCTCGGGCAAGACCTTCACGATGGCGCATGTCATCGAGCGCACCGGGCGCCCAGCGATCATTCTCGCACCCAACAAAACCTTGGCCGCGCAGCTCTACGGCGAGATGAAGAGCTTCTTCCCGGAAAACGCGGTCGAATACTTCGTCTCTTATTACGATTATTACCAGCCGGAGGCCTATGTCCCGCGCACCGACACCTATGTCGAGAAGGAATCGTCGCTGAACGAGCAGATCGACCGGATGCGCCACTCGGCAACACGGGCAATCCTCGAGCGCCGCGATGTCGTTGTCGTCGCCTCGGTCTCCTGCATCTACGGCATCGGCTCGGTCGAGACCTATTCGCAGATGACCCTGTCGCTAGCCAAGGGCGACCGGATCAACCGCACGCAGCTGCTCGCCAGGTTTGTCGAATTGCAATACCGGCGCAACGATCACAATTTCTTCCGCGGCTCGTTCCGGGTGCGCGGCGACACGATCGAACTGTTTCCGGCGCACTACGAAGACCGCGCATGGCGGATCTCGCTGTTCGGCGACGAGATCGAGGCGATCCACGAGATCGATCCACTGACCGGCGAAAAGACCGCCTCGTTGCACTCGGTCAAAATTTACGCCAATAGCCATTACGTGACGCCGCGGCCGACCCTGCTGCAGGCGATCGAGCAGATCAAGCGCGACCTCAAAATTCGCCTCGATGAGCTTCACACGGAAGGGAAATTACTGGAGGCGCAGCGCCTCGAACAGCGCACGACCTACGATTTGGAGATGATCGAGGCGACAGGCAGCTGCGCCGGGATCGAGAACTATTCCCGTTATTTGACCGGCCGCAAGCCGGGCGAGCCGCCGCCGACCTTCTTCGAATACATGCCGCGCGACGCGCTCGTTTTCGTCGACGAGTCGCATGTCACGGTGCCGCAGCTCGGCGGCATGTTCGGCGGCGACTGGACGCGCAAAACGTGCCTTGCTGAATACGGTTTCCGGTTGCCGTCCTGCACTGACAACCGGCCGCTCAAATTCGAGGAATGGGATGGGCTGCGCGGCCAGACGATCTTTGTCTCGGCCACCCCCGGCCCTTGGGAGATGCGGCGCACCGGCGGCGTCTTTGTCGAGCAGATCGTGCGCCCGACGGGTCTCGTCGATCCTCCATGTATCATTCGGCCGGTCGACAACCAGGTCGACGATCTGATGGCGGAGTGCCGCGAGGCCGCGTTACGAGGTCACCGTGTCATGGTCACGACCCTGACCAAGAAAATGGCGGAGGCGTTGACCGAATACCTGCACGAGGCCGGGCTGCGCGTGCGCTATATGCATTCCGATATCGACACGATCGAGCGCATCGAGATCATCCGCGATCTTCGCCTCGGCATGTTCGACGTGCTGATCGGGATCAACCTGCTGCGCGAGGGGCTCGACATCCCGGAATGCGCGCTGATGGCGGTCCTCGACGCCGACAAGGAGGGCTATCTGCGCTCGCGCACCTCGTTGATCCAGACGATCGGCAGGGCTGCTCGCCACATCGATGGCCGCGCGATCCTCTATGCCGACCGAATGACTGACAGTCTCAAGGCCGCGATCGACGAGACCAACCGCAGGCGCGAAAAGCAGCAGGCCTACAATGCCGCAAATGGGATCACGCCCGAAAGCGTGCGGCGCGGCATCTCCGATATCCTCGAAAGCGTCTATGAACGCGATCACGTGACCTTTGGGCTGTCTGAAGGCGAAGCGGCGCATTACCAGGGCGCCGACCTGAAGACGGTCATCGCCGATCTCGAAAAGCGCATGCGGGAGGCGGCCGCCGATCTGGAATTCGAGGAGGCGGCCCGGCTGCGCGACGAGATCCGTCGTCTGGAGCAGGCCGATCTGGGCCTCTCGGTTGCGCTGCCGAACGGGGCCGGAGCCGGACCCCGGCGCGCCGAGGCTCAGCGGGGCCGCTCGATCGCGGGACGCGCCGGCGTCTCGGCGCGCGACGTCGTCCGGGCCAAGATGCGGGCTCGTAAGGAACGTCGTGCCCGTCGGTAACGGCGTCGGTAATGCCGTCGGCAATGCCGGGCCCGGCAACCAGCCGACCGGAGCGCTGCCGGTTCCACCAATTCCACGCGCGGCCCTGGTAACCGGCGGCGCACAGCGGATCGGCCGTGCCCTCTCCCTTGCGCTCGCCGAGGACGGTTTCGCCGTCGCGGTTCATTATCACGGCTCGCGCGATGCCGCTCAAAATCTGGCCGGCCTGATCCGCGGTAAAGGCGGCGCGGCGGTTGCTCTTGCCGCCGATCTCGCCGATGAGGGAGCCGTTTCCGCGCTGCTGCCGCGCGCCGAGCGCGAACTAGGGCCGATTGGATGCCTGATCAACAACGCTGCGGTCTTCGCCAACGATACGGTGGAGACGGCAACGCGCGAAAGCTGGGGTTCGCATATCGCGGTGAATCTGCGCGCCCCGTTTGTCCTGATCCAAAATTTCGCAGCCCGATTACCGGCGCATGCGAGTGGCGTCATCGTTAATCTGTTGGATCAGCGGGTATGGTCGCTAACGCCCTATTTCGTGTCCTACACCTTGGCGAAGGCGGGGTTGTGGACCTTGACGCAGACGATGGCGCTCGCCTTGGCGCCGCGGATTCGGGTCAATGGCATCGGCCCCGGTCCGACAGTACCGAGCCCGCGGCAGACCCCGGACCAGTTCGCCCGGCAATGCGAACTGATGCCGTTGCGCCGCGGCACCAGCCCTGGGGAGATCGCGGCAGCGATGCGCTTCATCTTGGCGGCGCCGGCGATGACCGGTCAAATGATCGCACTCGATGGCGGACAGCATCTCGGCTGGGCGCAACCGCAGCGACAGCTGTCGGTCGAATAAGAGGACCCAACGGGAGAAGAACAAAGTGGTCGCGGACCCTGTGGCGCTTATTTGTTCACAGGCGAGGCTGTGGCGATGCCACAGTTGGGGCAAGGAGCCGATTGTTACATTTTGTCATGAAAATTAACCATTTCAGAACAAAGCAAATATTTTTCAATGGCATAGCTATTTGCCTAAAATTTAATCAAATGTCACAAATGCCCGGCATGCCTACAATCCGGGTTTGCTCGCCCCAAGTTTTCAACAGAGTTATCCACCGATTTCGTGGATACCCGGAATCAATGTGTCGTCTCAATTAGTTGACGAGACGGTGACGGAAACGGCTGACGAAAAGATGACGGATTTCGGGACGCCTGTCAGGACGCGGCGGCGGATTCCGCGCCGCAGCGCGCCACCGCTGACCGATCCCCGGCGGGCTCCGGGCGGCGTCGCCGAGCATCCCGCCCGGCTTTCCGAGAGCGATCCGCTGACCGATGCCGAGCCTCCGGATCCTACTGTGGCCCAGCCGGCCGCTACCGGGATCGCCGCCGGGATCGCCGCCGGTGTCGCTACAATCCGCGAGGCGTTGAGGAGCATGCCGACCAGTCCGGGCGTTTACCGCATGCTCGATCGCAAGGGTGACGCGCTTTATGTGGGCAAGGCGCGCAGCCTGAAGAGCCGAGTGCAGAATTATTCGCATCCGGCCGGATTGTCGAACCGGCTGCGCCGCATGATTGCCGAGACTGCCGCGATAGAAATAGTGGTCACCCACACCGAGGCGGAAGCGCTGCTGCTCGAATGCAATCTGATCAAGCGGCTGATGCCCCGCTACAACGTGCTGTTGCGGGACGACAAATCGTTTCCGTTTATCCATCTCACCGCCGGTCACGACTTTCCGCAGCTCACCAAATACCGCGGCGCGCGAACGAAGGAAGGCAGCTATTTCGGTCCCTTCGCCTCCGCCGGGTCGGTCAACCGCACCCTCGTGACCCTGCAAAAGGCATTCCTGCTGCGGTCGTGCAGCGACAGCGTCTTTGCAACTCGCGCCCGCCCTTGCCTGCTGTATCAAATCAAGCGCTGCAGCGCCCCTTGCGTCGGTTACATCGCCCGCGAGGATTACGCAGCGCTGATCGAGCAGGCGCACACCTTTCTGTCGGGCAGGAGCGACGATGTTCAGCAACGCCTCGCCGCCGAGATGCAAGAGGCCGCGGACGCTCTGGATTTCGAGGCGGCGGCCTTAGTCCGTGACCGGATCCGCGCGCTGTCGTTGGTCCAAGGGCATCAAGACATCCACGTCGCCGGAGTTGTCGATGCCGATGTCATCGCCGCCCATCAGGATGGCGGGCAAACCTGCGTCCAGGTTTTCTTCTTCCGCGGCGGGCAGAATTGGGGCAATCGGGCGTACTTCCCGAGCCATGACCGGCAGCTCTCGGTGGAGGAGGTGCTGACCTCGTTCGTCGGCCAATTTTATGACAATCGTGCGAAACCGCCCCTCATATTGCTGAGTCACCGGCTGGTCGAGCAGGATTTGGTGGAAGAAGCCTTGTCGCTGGGCGGGCCGAGGGTCGGCCTCGCCGTACCTCAGCGCGGCGACAAAAAGCGGCTGATCGACCGGATCGTCGCAACTGCGCGTGAGGCGCTCGGCCGGCGCCTCGCGGAGAGCGCCTCGCAGCGTCAACTTCTCGACGGTGTCGCGGCCGCCTTCGGCATCGACGGACCACTGCGCCGCGTAGAGGTTTACGACAACAGCCATATCCAGGGCACGAATGCGGTCGGCGCAATGATTGTCGCCGGCCCTGAGGGGCTCGTCAAAAACGCCTATCGCAAGTTCACGATCCGCGGCGCAGCTGCGGCCCGGGCTGGCAGCGTCGCCCTCACCCGCCTCGCTCCGCTCGGCACCCTCTCCCGCAGTGCGGGAGAGGGTGGACCGAGCCCTCAGGGCTGGGTGGGTGAGGGCAGCGATGCGGGTAACGGGATCGCGGGCGGCGACGATTACGCGATGATGCGCGAAGTTCTGCTGCGCCGTTTCGCCCGCGCCGTCAAGGAGGACCCTGAACGCGACCGGGGTGAGTGGCCCGATTTGATCCTGATCGACGGCGGCCAGGGGCAGCTCAATATCGGCCGCGGCGTCCTAGAAGAACTCGGTATCGCCGATGTCGCAATCGTCGGGATCGCGAAGGGACCGGACCGCAATGCCGGTCGGGAACGCTTCTTTATGCCGGGACGAGCGCCGTTCTCGCTCGACCAGCGCGACCCCGTACTCTATTTCCTGCAGCGTCTGCGTGACGAAGCGCATCGGTTTGCTATCGCTACGCACCGCGCCAAGCGGACGAAGGCCCTCGGGCGCTCGCCGCTCGATGAAATCGAGGGTGTCGGCGCTCGCCGCAAGCAGGCGCTGCTGCACCATTTCGGCTCGGCGCGCGCTGTTGCGCGGGCCGGGCTCGGAGAACTCGCACGCATATCCGGAATAAGTAAAACTGTAGCAAAAAAGATTTATGACCACTTCCATCCCGACGGGTAAGGTGACGCTGCCCTCCCTTCGCCCTCAGCAGGAGTGATGTGTGCCAATTACCAGCTTGCCCAACCTGCTGACATTGTCGCGAATCCTGGCGATTCCGGTGGTGATCGCGACCTTTTACGTGCCGGGCGACTATGCCCGTTGGTTCGCCTGCGCGCTTTTCTCGGCTGCGGGGGTGACCGATTGGCTGGATGGGCACATGGCGCGGCGCTGGGAACAACAATCCGAAATCGGCCGGTTTCTCGACCCGATCGCGGACAAATTGTTGGTTTCGGCGACATTGTTCATGCTGACGGCCTTTGGGCGGCTCTCGGCTGAGGCGCTGCTTCCGGCATTGGTTATCCTGTGTCGGGAAATCCTGGTCTCCGGGCTTCGCGAGTACCTCGCCGGGCTGCGGGTCGGCATGCCGGTGTCCCGGCTCGCCAAATGGAAGACGGTAATTCAGATGGTCGCGATCGGGGTCCTGATCGTCGGCGATGCCGGCCCCGGTTTTGTGCCGGTAACGGCAATTGGCGAGACGCTGTTGTGGATCGCCGCAATCCTGACCTTGGTGACCGGATACGACTACCTTCAGGCCGGACTGCGCCACATGGCGCGCCCTCGGACGGCGCCCACGAGCCGCAAATCAGAGCATTTGGCTTAGGGCATTGCGACGGCCGTGTTCGTGTCCCAATTGAGCCTATAGGCCATTGCGACAATGCGGATCTTTGGGCTCGCCGGCTGGAGCGGAAGCGGCAAAACGACATTGATGACGTCGCTGATACCCGAATTCGTTTCGCGCGGGATCACCGTATCGACGATAAAGCATGCTCACCATTCCTTTGACATCGATCACCCGGGCAAGGATTCCTGGCAGCACCGGCAGGCGGGTGCGCGAGAGGTCATGATCGCCTCGGGGCAACGTTGGGCGCTGATGCACGAGCTGCGGGGCGCAGCGGAGCCCTCACTCGACGAGCTATTGGAGCGGATGACCCCCGTCGATCTGGTGCTGGTCGAAGGTTTCAAACATCATGGTCACCCAAAGGTCGAGATCTATCGTCCCGCGCTGCGAAAACCACTGCTGCATCCCGACGATCCGTTTGTTGTTGCGATCGCCTCCGATCAGTGCCTGCCCGAGTTCTCCAGGCCCTGGCTTCCGCTGTCGGACGCGACCGCGATCGCCAACTTCATCCTTGGCCACGAATCCGGGTTCGTGCGATGGCGCAACTGAGCGATGATTGCTTCGCGTTTGGCGGCGCTCTGCTGAGCGTTGATGAGGCGCTCGGCCGGATCGAGGAGCGGGTCACAGCGGTAGTCGAGACGGAGACGGTTCCGCCGGGAGGCGCCTGCGGGCGCATTCTCGCCCACGATGTCGTTGCCTCGATGAACCTGCCGCCGCACGCCAACAGCGCCGTCGACGGCTATGCTTTCGCCCACGCTGACCTCGCGCCAGGACGGGAAACCGTGCTTCCGGTTTTGGGCAGAGCCGCAGCGGGTCATTCGCTCGGCCGTCCCGCCGAGCGAGGCGGGGCGATCCGGATCTTTACTGGCGCCCCGATGCCCGAGGGCACCGACACCGTCATGATGCAGGAGGACTGCGTCGTCGAGGAGGGGCGGGTGCGGCTCAAGCCGGGCATCAAGCAGGGAGCAAACCGGCGCCATGCCGGAGAGGACGTTGCCGAGGGGGCGGTGGCGCTTGCCGCCGGGCGGCGGCTCGCGCCCGCGGATCTCGGGCTGGCTGCGGCGCTCGGCTATTGCGAGCTGCCGGTGTTTCGCCGCTTGCGCGTGGCACTGCTCTCCACCGGCGACGAGGTCCGCGACCCGGGGAGGGCGCTGCCGCCGGGCACGATCTACGACGCCAACCGCTTCATGCTGGCGGCCCTTCTGGGCGGATTGGGTTGTGCCGTCAGCGATTTCGGGATTCGCCCGGACCGCGAGGCGGCGCTCGCCGATACTCTGGCGACCGCGAGCCCAGGCCATGATCTGATCGTCACCTCGGGCGGCGTTTCAACCGGCGAGGAGGATCATGTCAAGCCGGCCATCGAGCGGCTGGGCCGGCTGCATTTCTGGCGGCTGGCGATAAAGCCGGGACGCCCGGTCGCGCTCGGCCAGGTCAATGGGGTGCCTTTGATCGGACTTCCGGGCAACCCGGTCGCGGCGCTCGTGACCTTCGTGGTGCTCGCCCGGCCGCTTATCCTAAAGCTCGCCGGGGCCGCGGCGTCCGCGCCTCGGCTTTTCCCTGTCCGAGCCGGCTTCGCTTACCGCAAAAAACCGGGGCGGCGCGAATACGTCAGGGCAAGCCTAGAGCGCGAAGGGAAAGATCTCGTCGCGGTCAAATACCCCAGGGATGGCGCCGGCATTCTGTCCTCGATTACCCAGTCGGAGGGGCTCGTGATCCTCGACGAGGAGACGAACTACCTCGCGCCCGGAATGACGGTTGATTTTCTGCCATTTTCCGAGGTGACCGGGTGAAGCTGCTGTATTTTGCCTGGTTGCGAGCGCGCATCGGCTGCGCCGAAGAGGAAACCGGCTTGCCTCCTGGAGTGAAGGACGTGGCAGGGTTGCTCGAGTGGCTGCGGTCGCGCGGCGGCGGATATGCCGAGGCGCTGCGCGATCTTTCGGTCGTCCGGGTGGCGGTCAATCAAGACTATGTCGGGCTCGAGCACCCCGTCCGGGAGGGTGACGAGATCGCGGTCTTCCCGCCAGTGACCGGAGGCTAGGGCGATGATCCGCGTGCAGCGCGAGGATTTCGACGTCGGCGCCGAGCTCGAGCGCCTGGCCGCCGGCAATTACCGGATCGGCGGGATCGCTAGCTTCGTCGGATTGGTCCGCGACATGGGCGGCGATGACTGCGTCTCCGCCTTGACCCTCGATCACTATCCCGGCATGACCGAGAGAAAGCTCGGCGAAATCGAAACGGAGGCGCATCGGCGCTGGCCGCTCGATGCGGTGCTGATCATCCACCGTTACGGCCGGCTCGTGCCGGGCGATCGCATCGTGCTCGTCGCCGCGGCCTCTCCGCATCGCGAAGCCGCGCTCGCCGCCTGCCAGTTCCTGATCGACTGGCTAAAGACCGACGCGCCCTTTTGGAAGAGCGAGGAAACGCCCGCCGGCGAACGCTGGGTCGCCTCCCGCGCCGAGGACGAAGCCGCCAAGCGGCGCTGGGCCGCCGATTCGAAATAGAGCCCAGGTTTGAACCAGCAACCACCGAGGGCTGCGCCGTCAACCCGGGGTCGGAACGTCGACAAGCTCCAGTATCTGCTCGATCCGTCCGACGCGACGATCGAGATTGTCGAGTCGGATCGACAGGCCAGCGTAATCGGCGTGCAACCCCGCAACCTCCCGTTCAAGCCTGCCGAGGCGGACGATAATCTCGTCCAGCTTCTCGCGTTGCGCTGCTTGCTCGGCGTGAATCGCTCGCAGCATGTTCAGGATGCGATCGGCTCGCTCGTCGCTCATAATTTGCTACCCTGAACCTATACGCTAAGCAGCGCTCGCCACCCGCTTCCCGACAGTGCGATCGTAGTCTTCCCACATCAGCCGGCAGATCGTGCCCGGCGTAAACCGGTAATAGCCGTGTTCGCCGATGATTTCGCCGACCGGGGTCACCTCGGCCGCCGATCCGGTCAGAAATACCTCTTCGGCGTCTGCGAGCTCCTCCGGCATGATCACCCGCTCGACCACCTTGATGCCGCGCTGCTTCGCCAATCCAATCACGGTCTGGCGGGTGATGCCGTTCAGAAAGCAATCCGGTGTCGGGGTGTGGAGCTCGCCATTGATGACGAGGAAGATGTTGGCCCCGGTGCCCTCGGCGAGCCGGCCGCGCCAGTCGAGCATCAGCGCGTCGTCACACCCGTTAGCCTCGGCCTCGTGCTTCGACATCGTACAGATCATGTAGAGCCCCGACGCCTTCGCCGCGGTCGGCGCCGTGTGAGGCGCCGGGCGCGCCCACCTCGCCCATTGCATCCGGATCCCTTTGGCGCGCGCCTCCGGCGAGAAATAGGCTGGCCAGTCCCAGGCGGCGAGCGCCAGATGGATCTTGGTTGCCTGCGCCGAGACACCCATCTGCTCGGCGCCGCGCCAAGCGATCGGTCGGACATACCCGTCGACGATATTGTTCGACGTGATTACCTCTTGCGTCGCCTTTGCCAGATCGTCCATCCCAGCCGGCACCTCGAAGCCGAGGATCCGCGCCGAGTTGAGGAGGCGCTCATTGTGGTCCTCCAAACGGAAAACCGTGCCGTTGTAGACGCGCTCGCCTTCGAACACGCAGCTCGCATAGTGGAGCCCGTGGGTCAGCACGTGAAGCTTCGCGTCGCGCCACGGAACGAGACGGCCATCGTACCAAATGAAGCCGTTACGATCGTCGAACGGGTTCACGGACATCCGATCTTCCTTCGAATTGCTGGCCAGTGCGGCGGCAACACGGCCAGCATATATGTCGCCTGAAACTTTATATCCCGAAGGACGCCTGACAAGTGTCAAAGGTTGCGGGATAAGTCAATATGTCTGACATAAATTTGCCGGCTCATCCGCCTATCATCGCCGAGGAAGAGGTGCGAGAGGGGATCGAGCTTCTGTTTTTTGCTTATCGTGATTTCACCGCCGAGCCCGACGCGATCCTGGCGCAATACGGCTTTGGCCGCGCCCATCACCGCGTCATCCATTTTGTCGGACAGCATCCGCGGATGACCGTCGGCGAGCTCCTCGCTATCCTGCGCATCACCAAGCAAAGCTTGAGCCGCGTCCTCGGCCACTTGGTTCGGCAGAACTTCATCCGGCAGCAGCCCGGTTCGCACGATCGGCGGCAACGTCTCCTCGAACTGACGCCAAAGGGGCGCGATCTCGAGCGACAGCTCTCGGAGCCGCAGCGGGCGAGGATCGCCAACGCCTACCGGCAAGCCGGATCTCGGGCCGTGCAGGGTTTCCGGGAGGTCATGCTGGGGATCATTGCCGGCGAAGATGACCGGCGCCGCTTCGCCCCCCTGCCGCCGAACAAGCATTGACGTTGCATCCGTCGTATATTCCTTCGCGTGACGAGCGCGCCCGATCCTCTCTCAGAGCCGCATCTTCTTGTCGTCGATGACGACGCCCGTCTGCGGGAACTGTTGCGGCGCTACCTGTCGGACAGCGGCTTTCGGGTAACCGCCGCCGCCGATGCTACCGAGGCACGCTCCAACCTCGCGAGCTTCGCCTTCGACCTCGTCGTGCTCGACGTCATGATGCCGGGCGAGAGCGGGCTGGAACTGACCCGCGCGCTGCGGGCGGAAGGGCGCATACCCGTGCTGTTACTGACCGCGATGGCAGAGCCCGAGGACCGCGTTAATGGGCTCGAGCAGGGAGCTGACGACTACCTTTCCAAACCCTTCGAGCCGCGCGAGCTCGTCCTGCGCGTCCGCAACCTTCTGCAACGCCGGCCGGCGGCCAATCCCGGATCCACGCAAATCCGCTTTGGCGGCTGCCGGTTCGACATAGGACGCGGGGAGCTATACCGCGGCGGCGATCTGGTGCATCTGACCTCCGCCGAGGCGGGGCTGCTCTCGATGCTGGCCCAGAGAGCAGCGCAGGCTGTGTCGCGCGAGGAATTGTCGATGTCGTTGAGCGGCAATATTCGCAATGTCGATGTCCAGATGACCCGGCTGCGCCGCAAGATCGAGCGCGATCCGCGATTTCCGCGCTACCTGCAGACGGTCCGCGGTATCGGCTATATGCTCAAACCGGATTAACGGCCAGCGGGTCCGATAGTGACGGCGCACGACATCGACGCTGATTTCTCGGGGTCGGAGCCAGAGGGCGAGTTCGAAATCCGGCGCGATCCGTGGATCAAGCGGATATTGCCGCGCACGATGTTCGGGCGCTCGCTGCTGATCGTCGTTGTGCCGCTCATCTTGCTGCAAGCGATTGCAACCTGGGTGTTTTACGATCGGCACTGGGCCGCCGTTTCCTGGCGGCTCTCGGCGGCGGTGGCAGGCGATGTCGGCCTGCTGATCGATGCGCTGCAGCTCGCCGATTCGCCAGCCCAAACCGCCAAACTGCTGGAACGTGCGAAGGCGCAAACCGACCTCGACGTCGCGATCGAACGCCCCAAGTCGCTCCCTCCAATATCGCCCGGAACCGGCACGCTTCTAGAGGACCAGCTGAACCAGGCGATACAGAGCCGTCTAAACCAGCTCTTTCGCATCGACATGCGGGATGACGGGGGTGCCGAAATCACGGTTCAGCTCTCCGATGGCGTGCTGTCGGTCGGGGTGCCGCGGAATCGGCTGTACAGCTCGACAACCTACATTTTTGTGATGTGGATGTTGGGCTCCTCACTGGTCCTGTTGGCCGTGGCTACGGTTTTTCTGCGCAACCAGGTGAAGTCGCTGCGTCGCTTGGCGGAGGCAGCGGACAGCTTCGGCAAGGGGCTCGCCGTGCCCTCGTTCAAGGTCGAAGGGGCTGTCGAGATCCGGCGTGCCGCGATCGCCTTTATGACGATGCGGGATCGTTTGCAGCGCCAGGTTCGGCAACGCACCCAGATGCTCGCCGGCGTGTCGCACGATCTGCGCACACCCTTGACGCGGATGAAGCTCGCCCTGGAGATTCTGGGCGACGATCCGGCCGTCGCGGAGCTGAAATCGGACGTGGCCGAGATGGAGCACATGGTGCACGGCTATCTCGACTTTGTCCGCGGGGAGGGGACTGAGGCATCGGTCGAAACGGACATCTCACTGCTGATCGAGGACCTCGCTGCCGATTTACGCCGGGAAGGAACCCCGCTGACGGTCGCTCCGCCGCCCGAATTTGTGATGCCGGTTCGACCGAATGCGTTGCGCCGTTGCCTCGGTAACTTGATCGGCAATGCGCGCCGTCACGCAAGCCACGTCTGGCTGACCGGGATCGTCGTCGCGGACGGCATCGACATCCTGATCGATGACGATGGGCCCGGCATCGCGCCGGCCAATCGAGCCCGCGTGTTCCGACCTTTTGTCCGGCTCGATCCATCGCGCAACCCTTTGACCGGCGGCGTCGGACTCGGCCTGACGATTGCCCGCGACGTGGCGCGCAGCCATGGCGGCGACATCAGACTGGAGACCTCTCCCCAAGGTGGTCTACGCGCGCGTGTCCATCTGCCGCGGTGAGCCCCGGGTCAAATCCGGCTGGTTCGCCTCTTCCTTTGAAGAGGCAGTGTCACGCGGACAAAATAAAGGCCGTGCCACAACTGCGGCACGGCCCGGCTTTCGTGTAGTCTAGAGCTAGCGCGCTGCTTGTTGCTTGGCGAGGTCGCGGAATTCGTCGAGCCCCTCGGTCGCGCGCTTGCGCAACACGTCGGCGGCCTCACTGCCGGCTCTGGTCGCCAACATGGTGATTTCGCGGCCGTTGTTGACGCTTTTCTCGAGCATCTGTTTGGCGTATTCGGTGTTCTTTGCGATCCGGTCTTCCGCCGAAGCCGGCTGGGCGAGATCGCGCAGCAGGGCCGAGACATCCTCGATAGCCTGGCGGGTAATCTCGATCTGGCGCTTGGCGACGGCCTGCATACCCTCGACCGCAAGCTGGTTGGCTTGGCTGAGTGCCTCGATGTTGCGGCGCTGGTATGCCATCAGCGCCTCGAGATCGAATGGGCGGAAGCGGAAATCAGCCATCATCTTGCTGACATCGAAATCGAAAAAGGTGGGACGTGCTTCAGACATGAATGCGGTTCCGGTCTGGGGGAGCTTAAGATTATTGTGCGCTGCACAACGACTGGTATATCGGCACCTGATCCGACGGCGTCAAGACCTTTTTTGCGCCGCAGCAATTCAGGCTGGAATCGGTTCGCCGGAGCCTCGGCGGGTCGCCGATCCGAACCATCCTTCGATCCTGCGCAGCCGTGCATCGAGCGCCGCCATTGTTCGCGCAAGGTCCTGCAAATCGTCATGCTGCCAAACGCGCATGGCCGAAAGATAAGCTGCAGCGGCCAGCTTGACCGCAATCGCACCCCGCACTCCGCTGGTCGGGATTTCTGCTGCCTCGAGCATCCACCGTACCGAGCGCAGCAGTGAGGCGCCAGCGCACAATGCGGTCACCGGGTCGCCCAGCAATTCGCGGCGCAGCACATCGAGCGCCGGCTTGTAGGGTTGGAGCGCGTCGAATCGCCGCATCATCAGATCGAACAACCGGTCCCGCGCCCGCTCGTCCGGCTCGGCTGCCGGAGGATCAGCCAGCACGATCTGGTCAATCCGCCTATAGAGTCCGCCGAGGATTGCCTGCTTCGAATGAAAGACCCGATACACCTGAAGGATTGGAAGCTCGGCCGCGGCGGCGATCGCGCTGAGCGACAATCTCCTCCACCCCTCGGTGGATATCAGGCCGAGGGTCGCGTCAATGATCCGGTCGGCTTCGTTTCGCGCAACACCGGAATTACGGCCACGCCCGCTCGTCTTACCCGTTCTGGCCATGTCAGGTCGCGAGCTCGCGAGACCGGGCCGCTGCCGCCGCGACGGCGCGCCCGATCAGCGGTTCGAGACCGTCGCTGGCCATCAGCACGTCAAGTGCGGCGCGGGTCGTGCCCCCGGGGCTCGTGACGTTCTCTCGAAGCTGCGCGGGGCTCTCTTTGGAGATGCGGGCCAGTTCGCCCGATCCTGCAACGGTAGCGTTGGCCAGCTGCAAGGCCAAATCAGAAGGCAAACCCTCGGCTTGCCCCGCCCGGGCGAGCGCTTCGATCAGCAGAAACACGTAGGCCGGGCCGCTGCCGGAGACTGCGGTGACCACGTCCATTAGTGCCTCATCTTCGACCCAGGCGCTCTCGCCGATGGCGGCCAGGAGGCGATCGCAGAGTTGGCGT
Source organism: uncultured Alphaproteobacteria bacterium (assembly GCA_963736715.1). Taxonomy (GTDB): domain Bacteria; phylum Pseudomonadota; class Alphaproteobacteria; order ATCC43930; family CGMCC-115725; genus AP-15. The sequence continues at coordinate 41,811 of CAVTQA010000045.1, forward strand.
TGAGCGGTCGCCACGAGAGGGTTGGCGCAAGCGACCGTGATGCCGCGGCCTATCGCCGCCGGGGTGTTGGGCATCGTCCGAACGATCGCGGCGCGGCCGAGATGGCGGGCGAGGCCGGCCAGGGTCTTGCCGGCGACAATCGACACAAACAATGTCTCCGGGCGTGCCCAGGAGCAATAGTTCGCCACCACTTCGTCGACGATTTGTGGCTTGACCGCGAATACCACGGCGTCCGGTCTCAGCTCCGCCGGCAGCTCCTGTGCCGATGAATACCAGAGGATTTCGGCTGCCGATCCAAGCCCGGCGGGCACCCCGGCCGGCTCGACCACCACGCAGCTCGAGGCCACTCCGGCCGCGACCCAGCCGCGCAGCATCGCCGTTCCCATTTTTCCGCAGCCGACGAGCACGAGACAGCGCGCCGGGCCGCCACCGTTCCTCACGCCAGGACGCCTCTCGCTCACGCCTCTCCGACGGGGTCGATCATCGCAGAGGCGATCGCTTGTGAAGGTGACTTACCGCCCCAGATGACGAACTGAAACGCAGGAAAAAACCGCTCGCATTCAGACAAAGCGATGTCGACGAGATCCTCGACTTGTTCGGTACTCGCTGCCGAAATACCGCGCAACAGGACGGCATGGCGGAAGGCCGGCGAATTTTCCTCGGCGGACAGGTCAAAATGGCCAAGCCACAGCTTTTCGTTGGCAAGGGCAAGAAGCTCGTACACGGCGCTGCGGCGGCCCTTTGGCACCTTCATTTCGAAGCCGCAGGAGAAGTGCAGAGCGCAGAGTTCCTCCTGCCAGACAAAATACATCCGATAATCGCACCACCTGCCGGAGATCTCGACGACGAGCTCCTCCTCGCTGGCGCGATCATGTGCCCAGTCGTTGGCAATGACGATCTCCTCGACAAGGTCGATGGGGTTACCGGAAAACGGCGTCGGTTCGACGATTGACACGGATGTCATCAAGCCCTCCTCGGGCGGCTCGACGGGAGCGTCACGCAATCAAGCTGCCGATGTACAAACGATGACGCAAGTCAACATTTCGCCGCCTTTTAGCAGTCTCCGTCGTCAGGAGATATCGGCGTTCGTTTCGCCGGCAGTTGGGCTCGAACCGGTCTGCCTCGCGATGAGCGCGGCGAGCTGCAATTCGAGCCCAGCGAGGCGCCTTTGCAGCTCTTCCTGCTCAGAGCGCGCCTTCGCCGCCATCGCCTTGACCGCCTCGAACTCGTCGCGGCTGACGAGATCCATACCGGCCAGCACTCTTTCGAGCTGCTCGCGGATGCGGGTTTCGACCTCGCTCTTGACACCCGAAAGGGTCCCCATCGCGCCCGCGGCAACTCGAGCAAGATCATCGAAAAACCGGTTCTGGCTCTGCATCGCCTCGTCCTCCGCTTCGCTCTGCTTCCCGCTGAGCTACGCCCACACATATGGTCGTGCGCTAGCACGAACGGCACGCGTACGAAAGAATTTCGGCGCGCGCTGACCCTACGCTCGGTGCCGAAAGATCTTAACGCCGAGCCGGTTTGAAGGCGGGCATCACCTCCTCGGCAATCCATTGGAACTGTTCCAGCATCGTCGTCTTGGGCGTGCCGATCGGGCTCGACAGGCTGATATGTTCCATACCGGGATAACCTTCCTCGAAGCCCTTCAACATCTCGACCAGCTGGGCCGGGGTGCCGGCGAACCAGGAACCCAAATCCATGTAGTGCTCGACCTTCGGCACTCCGGCGGCAGCCCAGCCGCCGCGCCGCGCTACCGCGGCCACCTGCTCCGGGGTCAGCCCCGGCACAAACCCCAAGGGCGCAAACATTTTCACGTGCTCTTCGTAGATCGGCGTGATCTCGCGGATCGCTTGCTCGCGGGTTTTCGCGAGATGAATGTGCAGACCGAGCTGTAGGTTTTCGCCGAGCTTGAGATGCTTGCCGACCCGCGCCGCTGCATCGCGATAGCCGGTGATCGGCCCCGCCTGCATCGTCGCGGCGCCGCCGCCGACCGCGCCCTTGATGCCGTGCTTCACCATGAAGTCGAGCCCGCGGGGGTTGGCGCTGACGATGGGTTGCCAGCACTCCACCGGCCGGTGGATCGGGCGCGGCACCAGGGTCAGCTCCTTCAGGGTATAACCGCGGTACGGAACCTCGGGCGGCAGGGTGTAGTACTTGCCCTTGTGCGAAAATGATTCCTCGTTGAATGCCTTGAAGATGATTTCGACCTGCTCCTCGAACAGCTCGCGATTCGCGTTCTGATCCAGCATCGGCGCACCGAACGTCTCGACCTCGCGGGTATGATAGCCGCGGCCCACCCCGAAGATCGTACGGCCGTCCGTCAGGATGTCGGCGGTCGCGAAATCCTCGGCCAGACGCAGCGGGTGCCACATCGGAGCGATGTTGAAGGCGCAGCCGATCTTGATTTGTTTGGTCACATGCGCGAGGTGCACCGCCAGCATAAGGTCGTTGGGGATGCACTCGTAGCCTTCGTGCTGGAAATGGTGCTCGGCGAGCCACAAGGTATCGTAGCCGAGAGCGTCCATCTTCTTCGCGATCGCCTCCGTCTTCTCGAATACGCTCGCCAGATGCTCGTTCGAGTAACGCCGCTCGTTGGCGGGAGTGGTGTCTTGCCCGCGGTCGGGGAGATCGACGTGGCCGGCATACACCGTCGTAAATTTCGTGATCATGCTGGATCCCTCCGTATCGTCTGAGAGCTGCCGCCAGTCTGTCCCAATTTCGCGTTCCTTGCTACCAAATGACGCCCAAAGCAAAGGGGCCCTATCGAATGGAATACGTGACGCTCGGCCGCACCGGGCTCAGGGTCAGCGTCGCCGGGCTCGGCTGCGGCGGGTTCAGCCGGCTGGGGCTCGGCACCGGCAAGAGCGAAGCGGAAGCGGTCGCCCTCGTCCGCCAAGCGCTGGATTTGGGAGTCAATCTGCTCGACACCGCCGCGGTTTACGGCACCGAAGGCGTGGTCGGTCAGGCGATCAAAAGCGTGCCTCGCGACAGCGTCGTAATCGCCACCAAGGCCTGGATCCCGCGCCGCGAGGGGCGCTCTGCTGCAGAGCGCGCCGTGGCGAGCCTCGATAATTCGTTGCGGCAGCTCGGTACCGATTATGTCGACGTTTTCCAGCTGCACGGCGTTTCGCCCGCGGCCTACGACCAGGCGCTCGATGTCATTGCCACCGCGCTCCTCAAGGAGCGGGAAAAGGGCAAGCTTAGGTTTCTCGGCGTGACCGAGACAGGCTCCTCGGACCCCGAACACGCAATGGCCCGGCGCGCCGTCGAGGACGGGGTATGGGACGTGGTCATGGTCGCTTTCCACATGATGCACCAGAACGCGCGAACCCAGGTATTCCCGCGGACTATCGCCAATCGCGTCGGGACTTTGCTGATGTTCGCCGTGCGCAACATCTTCTCGCGACCCGAGCGCCTTGTCGCGGCTCTGCGCCAGCTGACGGTGAGCGGTCAGCTGCCGCGCTGGCTCGCCGATGCTCCGAACCCGCTAGGCTTCTTGATTCATTCAGCGGGAGCAAGCACGACCACCGAGGCCGCCTACCGCTTTGTGCGCCACGAGCCCGGTGTCGATGTGGTTCTGTTCGGCACCGGCGACCCGGATCATTTGCGGGCGAACATTGCTTCCCTGCTGGCGCCCCCGCTCGCCTTGTCGGACCGGCAAACCTTGACCAAGCTGTTCGGCCATCTTGTCGGGGTCGGGCTCGATCCGCCCTACAGCATGCCCGGGCTCAGCTCCATATAACCGCGCCCAAAAGCCGCCGGCGGCTCAACCATGCCGAGATGAGAGCACGTGTCATCATGCTGAAATAAAATTGTGGTATTCCGAATTGAAAATAGTTCGGAACCTCTATGCTCGAATACGTGCATTTTGTACCTGGGCGATTACGGCTAAAGATCACCACACTGAAGAATCGCCGGAGAGCGGCCGAAGCCGAAGCGTATGTTGCCGCAATCCCGATGGTGACAAGCGCGGTAGCAAATCCGCTGACCGGAAGTCTCACGATCAATTTTGATCACCGGCGGCTTTCAATTGGCGATTTGTGGGAAAAGCTGCGGGTTCTGGGCTACGTTTCGCAGAACCGTCCAGAACTCGCCACGGACCGTCCCGAGGTGGATCGATTCGGGCGCGTGGTAGCAGCCGCGCTTATCGAAGCCGTCGTCCAGCATTCGGCGCAGGCTTTGGTCCGCGCGTTGCTTTGATAATCGACCCGGCGCGATAACGGACGGTTCGTTCAGGCGGTAGCGTGATGTTCCTGCTCCGCCTCCGCGCCAGCCTCCTGATCTAATTCGGCTCTCGCCTCGGCGACGAGATCGGTCGCCATCTCGCCAATCTCGCTCAGGGTTTCGCGGTAGAAAACCATACCGCCCTTTATCAAGCTCTTGACTGCCGGCCGGAAAATGCTCCCCGCCGTCTGAATAACGGCCGGCGCGAAAATTATGGCGCCCACTCCGATAGCGAGACCAGTCGCGAGATTGCCTTTGAACAAGTCTTCGATCAGGGCCATTGATCCCTCCCTTTCACCCGATGTTCAAAATATCATCCGTGTTCCGTTTTCGGTCGGCATGTCAGTAAGCGCGCAGGATTTTCAGCGGCGCGGCCTTTGTCGAAATCGGCTGATTGCGACGACGCTGCTGGCAGGGATCGCGGCGCTGTTCATCTCTGCCACTTTGGCGCGGCAGCCGGGGTTCTGGATTCTGCTTGTTCGGGCAACCGCCGAAGCGGCCCTCGTCGGGGGGCTCGCCGATTGGTTCGCGGTCACTGCGCTGTTCCGGCAGCCGCTCGGCCTGCCAATACCGCATACCGCGATCTTACCCAAGAACAAGGATCGAATTGGAGAAGGGCTGGCAATCTTCATCGAGCGTAATTTTCTGTCACCAGACATCCTCAGAGCGAAGCTTCGGTCGATCGATCCGGCGCGCCTCGTCGCCGATTGGTTGTCGACCCCGGCGAACGCCGATGCGGTCGCTCGCCGTCTCGTGCGCATGCTGCCGCCTATGATCAACGCCATCGACGATCGCGATTTTCGCGCGTTTATCGGCGAGTTGGTGGGTCGGCATTTGGCGGAAATCGAAACTGCCCCGTTGCTCGGCCGGGCACTCGCCGTGCTGACGGCAAACGGATTTCACGAGACCCTGCTCGACCGGTTGCTGGATTTTTGCCGCGAATTTCTCGAAGAGCGGGAGGAGCAGCTCTACATGGCGGCGGAGGCGCAACGCCGCCGATGGTGGATTCCAAAGGCCATCAACCGGCAAATCGCGAGGGCGATTATCGGTGGGGTGAAGGAGCTCCTCTCGAAGCTGCGAGAATCGGGCACCCCGGCACGCCGGAACCTGCTGCGCGAGATCGAGCGGCTTGGCGAGCAACTCAGAACGTCGCCGATCTATCGCGCGCGCATCGAAGAGGCGAAATTGCGGCTGCTCGAAGACGCGGAGGTCAAAGCGTGGTTGGGCTCGGTTTGGGGTGATATCAAGGGGGTACTGCTGGCGGATCTGGGCTCTCCGCAATCACGCGCCGATCAGGCCTTCGGCGCCGTGATCTGTTCTCTCGGCCATCATTTGCTTGCGGATACGGCAATGCGCAAGCGGGTCAATCGCACGATCGAGGCAATGGCATTGGAAGTCGTGCCCTGGCGCACCGGGCTGGCGCAATTCCTTATCGAGGTTGTACGGCAGTGGGATTCCAGCAGCTTCACCGACCGGATCGAACTGGTTGTCGGTCGTGACCTACAATATATCCGCATAAACGGAACATTGGTTGGCGGTCTGATCGGGTTGCTACTCTACCTCCTGTCGGCCGCTTTGGGCTAACCGCCGAATTCCCCAACGCCAGCTCGCTCACGTTTGCGCTGCGGTTTTCCGCCGAGGTTACGCGGCCTCGGCCTCTTCGCCCTCGGTCCCAGTCGGGCCGGAATCCTTACCCTTGGCTTCGGGGTCGCGGTCGACGAACTCGATGACCGCCATCGCCGCGTTGTCGCCATAGCGATAACCGGCCTTGATGATGCGGGTGTAGCCGCCGGGCCGGGTCGCGTAGCGCTCTGCCAATGTTGTCATCAGCTTGTCGGCCAACCTCGTGTCCTGCAGCGCGGCGATCGCGCGTCGCCGGTTGGCCAGACCGCCATGCTTGCCAAGAGTGATCAGCCGCTCGACGATCGGGCGCAGATCCTTGGCCTTGGGCAGAGTCGTCTTGATCTGCTCATGCTTGATCAGCGCCGCGGCGAGGTTCTCGAACATCGCCTTGCGATGGGCGGATTTGCGGCTGAAGGCGCGGCCGTGAAGGCGGTGGCGCATCGGATGTGGTCCTCAATAGGGCTCGTCGAGGCGCTTGGCCAATTCCTCGATGTTCTCCGGCGGCCAGTTCGGGATTTCCATACCGAGATGAAGCCCCATCTGGGCCAGCACCTCCTTGATCTCATTGAGCGATTTGCGCCCGAAATTCGGGGTCCGCAACATTTCGGCTTCGGACTTCTGAACGAGGTCGCCGATATAGACGATATTGTCGTTCTTCAGGCAGTTCGCCGAGCGCACCGAAAGCTCCAGCTCGTCGACCTTGCGCAGCAGGTTCTTGTTGAACGGCAGCTCGCTCGGACGGACATCCTCCGAAGGATGTCGCGGCTCTTCGAAATTGATGAAGAGCTGCAGCTGATCCTGCAGGATGCGGGCAGCGAGCGCGACCGCGTCCTCGGGGGTTACCGCGCCGTTGGTCTCCACCCGGAGCGCCAGCCGGTCGTAATCGGTGACCTGGCCGACGCGCGTGTTCTCCACCCGGTACGACACCTTGCGAACCGGGCTGAACAGCGCATCGACCGGAATGAGGCCGATCGGCGCGTCCTCGGGCCGGTTTTGCGTCGCCGGGACATAGCCCTTGCCGTTCTCGACCACCAATTCCATCACAATCCTGATGCCGCTGTCGAGCGTGCAGATCACCAGGTCAGGGTTCATGATGTCGATGTCATGGCCAGTCTCGATTGCACTGGCGCGGACTTCGCCGGGTCCGCTGGCACGCAGCCGCATGCGTTTGGGACCCTCGCCATACATCCGCAAATCGATGCTCTTGACGTTGAGGACGATGTCGGTCACGTCTTCGAGCACGCCGGGGAGCGAGGAAAACTCGTGCAATACGCCCTCGATCTGCATCGAAGTGATCGCCGCACCCTGCAGCGACGACATCAGCACGCGTCGCAGCGCATTTCCTAACGTCAGACCGAAGCCGCGTTCCAGGGGCTCGGCGACGACCGTAGCGACGCGCTTGGGGTCGTCGCCCGGTTCAACCGAGAGCTGTTTCGGTTTGATCAGTGTTTGCCAATTTCTCTGAAGCACAGTCGTACCTCGGTCGTTTAATGCGGATTTCCATCCGCAACATCAGCCGCCGGCCGCTCAAGGGCGTCCGGCGTTTTCTCGACAGGCCCGCCCCAACCGGCGGGCTGGCTTGTCGCGTCAGACTCGACGCCGCTTGGGCGGACGGCAGCCATTATGGGGGATCGGCGTCACATCGCGAATCGAGGTGACTGCAAAACCGACCGCCTGCAGAGCACGCAATGCGGATTCGCGCCCGGAACCGGGCCCCTTGACCTCGATGTCGAGGGTGCGCATCCCATGCTCCATGGCCTTCCGTCCGGCGTCCTCGGCAGCGACCTGCGCGGCGTAAGGGGTCGATTTTCGTGAACCTTTGAAACCCTGGCTGCCCGACGAGGACCACGCGATCGTGTTGCCCTGGGCATCCGTGATCGTGATCATCGTGTTGTTGAACGTGGCGTTCACATGGGCCGTGCCGGACGTGATGTTCTTACGTTCGCGCCTGCGCAGCCGCGGCGCCGCTGCCGCCGTTCTGGCCATGTATTCCTTTCCGCCGGTTGGTTCGAGTTGTGGCCCGTTATTTCTTCTTGCCGGCGATCGGCCGGGCCGGACCCTTGCGCGTCCGCGCGTTCGTATGGGTGCGCTGGCCCCGCACCGGCAGCCCCTTGCGGTGACGCAGTCCGCGGTAGCAGCCGAGATCCATCAACCGCTTGATGTTCATCGCAACCTGCCGCCGGAGGTCGCCCTCGACCGTGTATTCGCGGTCGATCAGCTCGCGGACGCGCAAGACCTCGTCATCGGTCATCTCGTGCACGCGCCGCTCGATCGGAATGCCGACCCGGCCGCAGATTTGGAGAGCCTTGGTCCGCCCGATGCCGTGGATGTAGGTCAGCCCGATCGGGACCCGCTTTTGATTAGGAATGTTGACGCCAGCGATCCGCGCCACTCGCGCTTCTCCTCAAAAAGAACAAAGATGTGGGCTGCTTCGCACTTTCGCAAGGGCGGGCAGTATAAGCATCGAGGCACTCGCGTCAACCCTAACCGCATTTCAGGGTCGCCCGGACCACCCGAGAGCCTCTACTCGGCGGCCACCCGCGGCAGATTGGCTAACGCGGCGTCGAGCTGGGCCTCGTCATAGGGACGGTCCTCGAGTTTGCCCGCCTGGAAATCGATGTAGGCCTGCATGTCGAAGTGACCGTGACCACACAGGTTGAACAGGATCGTGCGCGGGACCCCTTCCGCCTTGCAGCGGAGTGCCTCCTCGATCGCGCCGCGAACAGCATGGTTGGCTTCCGGGGCCGGCAGGATTCCTTCGGTGCGCGCAAACTGGATGCCGGCTTCGAAGCAACTCGATTGCGTGAAAGCGCGGGATTGGATGAGCCCGAGCTCCTGCAGGAGGCTCACCAGCGGAGCCATCCCGTGGTACCGCAGCCCGCCGGCATGGAAGCCCGGCGGCACAAAGGTCGAACCGAGCGTGTGCATCTTGACAAGCGGCGTCAGATGCCCCGTGTCGCCGAAATCATACGCGTACTTGCCACGCGTCAGGCTCGGGCAGGCAGAGGGCTCGCAGGCGATGACGCGAGGCTTCGGCCCGCCGCGCAGGCCCGCGCCGATAAACGGGAAGGCGATGCCGGCGAAATTGCTGCCGCCCCCGGTGCAGCCGACGATGATGTCGGGATAGTCGCCGGCCATATCGAGCTGCGCGATCGCTTCCTGGCCGATGACGGTCTGGTGCAGCAATACGTGGTTGAGGACGCTGCCGAGGGCGTATTTGGTGTCGGCGTGCTGCGCGGCGACTTCGACCGCCTCGCTGATGGCGATCCCCAAGCTGCCCGGCGAATTCGGATGTTCCGCTAAATTTTGCCGCCCGGCATTCGTCTCCTCGCTGGGGCTCGCAACGCATTGGGCGCCCCAAGCCTCCATCAGCGCCTTGCGGTAGGGCTTCTGCTCGAAACTGATGCGCACCATGTAGACGCGCACCTCGAGCCCGAACAAGGCGCCGGCAAAGGCGAGCGCCGAACCCCATTGCCCGGCGCCGGTTTCGGTCGTGAGCCGTTTGACGCCGGCCTCCTTGTTGTAGAAGGCCTGCGCCACCGCGGTATTCGGCTTGTGGCTGCCGGCCGGGCTGACACCTTCATATTTGTAGTAAATCCTGGCGGGGGTATCGAGCGCGCGCTCCAGCCGGTGGGCTCGATAGAGCGGCGACGGGCGCCACAGCCGGTAGATCTCGCGGACCGGCTCGGGAATTTCGATCGTCCGCTCCGTCGCCACTTCCTGTGCGATCAGCGCCATCGGAAACAGCGGCTCCAGATCCGCGGGCCCGACCGGCTGCAAGGTGCCGGGGTGTAGCACCGGGTCCGGCGGACGCGGCAGATCGGCCACGATGTTGTACCACTCCTTCGGCAGCCGGCTTTCTTCGAGCAGATACTTCACGGTGTCAGACATCGCTCTCCTCAATCCAAATACGCTTATGATCCGTCACCCTGGCGAAAGCGGGGTTCCAGAGGCAACAGCTCTGCGGCTCTGGATTCCCGCTTTCGCGGGAATGACGGTGTATGGATGCGGCTGCCTTAACCGCTTGCCGGCGGCTTCCAGATGCCGCGTTCCTGCATCAGCCGGACCTGCCGGTCGATAACCTCGCGCTTGTACTCGGCGTGCCGGCCGGGGATTTTATCGAGATAGAGATTCTTCGGATAGATCGGCTGCTCGTAGATGATCTGCGCCAGCTCGGCGCGGATATCCTTGGGCCAATTGGTCACCTGCGCCGATTGGCGATGATGCCGCAGCGCCTCGATATTGATCGACGCCGGCGACGAACGTCGAGCCATTGGTGTAGCGCTGCTTGCCGACGATCGCGCCGCGGTAATCCACGATCATCGACTGACCGCCGCACCGCATCAATCGGCGTGCTCGCTGTCAGGATAAAGGTAATAGCCGCCGATATTGGGGGCGACGACGTACATGTTGTTTTCGAGGGCCCGCGCCCGGTTCGAGATCTCGAAGAAATCATTCTCGCGTAAACGGCGCGGGGAGCGAGGCGCGATAGACGACTTCGGCGCCGTTGAGGGCGAGACCGCGGCCGTTCTCGGGGTAGTTGCCCTCCATCGCCATCATGATCCCGAGGCGCCCGATCGCGGTGTCGGCGACCGGCCAGAACGCCTGCAGGGTGCGGCCGTACTTCTCGACCCACCAGTCGAACAGATCGTGCGGCGAGATCGAGCGCTCGCACGGCAAGAGCGCCGAGATCTTGTAATGCTTCAAGATGACGGCGCCATCCGGATCGATGACAAAGCCTATGTTGAAGAAGCGATCGGGCCAGTCTTCGTGACGCGCCTTGGCCTGCGCCATGATGAACACGCCCCAATTGTGCGCCAGCCGCCCGAGGCGGTCGGTCTCCGGGCCGGGTATGTCGATCGCGCAGTTGCGCGCGAATTCGGCATGATCGACATCGAGGACCTCGTCATTGAACCCCTGGAGCGCGCCCTCGGGAATGGCGATCAGGCGCACCGGAATGTCCAAGTTGGACAACCAAAACGCTGCCTTTGTCAGGCTTTCCAGGTGCTCCAGATTCTTCTCGATGTCCTCCCGGCGGCGAATGCCCCAGAAGCTCGGGATCAACCCCACGGCGGTGTAAGGTTCGATCATTCCGACCCCATCAATATCGTTGGCGGCTCACCCGAGAATCTTGTCGATCTCTCGCGTTACCTCGTCGATGTCGGCCATGCCGTCGACCCGGCGCAGAATGCCGCGATCACGATAATAGGGCAGGATCGGCGCGGTCTGACGATGATAGACCTCGAACCGGGCCTTGACCGCCTCGGGCCTGTCGTCGGCGCGGTAGACGAATTCGCTGCCGCCGCATACGTCGCAGACCCCTTCGACCCTCGGCCGGTTATACCGCTCGTGATAGCTCGCGCCGCACTGGGCACAGGTGAACCGCCCCGACAGCCGATCCACCAGCGCGGCCTCGTCGACGTCGAGCAAGATCACATGGTCGAGCTTCAGATGATGCTCGGCGAGCAGCGCGTCGAGCGCCTCCGCCTGCGGCACGTTGCGGGGAAACCCGTCGAGGATAAAGCCTCGGCTACAATCAGGCTGCCGGATACGCTGGTCGATCATCTCGACGATGATATTGTCGGGCACCAACTGTCCGGAATCCATGATGGCTTTGACGCGGCGTCCGAACTCGGTGTCGGAGTCGGTTGTCGTGCGCAGCATGTCGCCGGTGGATAGCTGCACGATGCCGTAGATCTGCTCGATCCGCTTCGCCTGGGTACCCTTCCCCGAGCCCGGCGGCCCCAGCAGAATGATGTTCATCCGCGGCGCCCCCGCAGCTTCGCCTTCCGGATCAGACCTTCATATTGATGGGCGAGCAGGTGCGAATGGATTTGCGCAACGGTATCCATCGTGACGCTGACCACGATCAACAGACTGGTTCCGCCGAAATAGAACGGGACCGAGTATTCCGAGATCAGGATCTCGGGCAGGATGCAAACCGCCGAGAGATAGGCGGCGCCGACGACGGTCAACCTGGTCAGGATGTAGTCCAGATAATCAGCGGTATTCTTCCCGGGCCGGATCCCGGGAATGAACCCGCCGTATTTCCGCAGATTGTCCGCAGTCTCCTCCGGGTTGAAGACGATTGCCGTATAGAAAAAGCAGAAGAAGACGATGAGGCCGACATAGAGCGCCATATAGAGCGGCCGCCCATGTGCAAGATAGGCCGTGATTTCGCCGATCCAGCCAAAGCCCTGCCCGTTGCCTTCGAAATTCGCCAGCGTCGCCGGCAGCAGCAACAGCGAGGAGGCGAAGATCGGCGGGATGACGCCCGAGGTGTTGATCTTCAGCGGCAGGTGGGACGCGTCGCCGCCAAACATCTTGTTGCCCATTTGGCGCTTTGGGTATTGCACGAGGATGCGACGCTGCGCGCGTTCCATGAAGACGATGAACGCGACGACCGCAACCGACATCACCAGAAAAATGATGATGAAGACGGGCGAGATCGCACCGGTTCGCCCGAGTTCGAGTGTGGAAGCGAGCGCGTGCGGGAGGTTTGCGACGATACCGGCCATGATGATCAGGGAGATGCCGTTGCCGACCCCCCGCGCCGTGATCTGCTCGCCGAGCCACATCAGAAAGACCGTGCCGCTCGTCAACGTCACGACCGTAACCAATCGGAAGAATAAACCAGGATCGAGCACCGCCGACTGCGCCCCGGCGCGCATGCCTTCGAGCCCGACGGCGATCCCGTAGGACTGGACCGCCGCCAACAGGACGGTGCCGAGGCGCGTGTACTGGTTAAGCTTTTTCCGCCCGCTCTCGCCTTCCTTCTTCAGCGTTTCGAGTGTTGGGGACACCGCGGTCAAGAGCTGGATTATGATCGATGCCGAAATGTACGGCATGATGTTCAACGCAAAGATCGTCATCCTCCCGAGCGCGCCGCCCGAGAACATGTCGAACATTCCGAGAATGCCGCCCGCGTTGCGCGAGAACACGTCCTGCAGGATCGCGGGGTCGATCCCGGGGATCGGGATGTACGTGCCGAGCCGGTAGATCACCAAGGCGCCGAGGGTGAACCAGATCCGGCTCTTGAGCTCGGTCGCCTTGGAGAAGGCCGAGAAATTTATGCTCGAAGCGAGTTGTTCGGCGGCTGACGCCATTTACCATTCCCTTACCAAATAGCCCGGAGCGGCGCCGCCGTATCTAGGCCGAGGCGGTGTCCTCCGGCTTCTGTTCCTTCGCACGGCCGGTAGGGAGGATGACCTTGCCTCCGGCCTTCTCGACCGCGGCGATTGCTGCCTCGGAGGCACCGGCGACCTCGATCGTAATCGCCGTGCGCAGCTCGCCCTTGGCCAACAGCCGAACGCCGTCACCGAGCCGCCGCAACAGCCCCGACGAGACGAGCGCCTCGCCGTCGAGTGTGCCATCGGCCCTCAGTTTACCACTGTCGAGCGCCGCCTGCAGTCGTCCAAGATTCACGATCTTGAAATCTTTGCGGAAAATCTTGTTGTTGAAGCCGCGCTTCGGCAGGCGCCGATGCAACGGCGTCTGGCCGCCTTCGAATCCGTTCAATGCCACGCCGGTCCGCGCCGTTTGGCCCTTGCCGCCGCGCGCCGAGGTCTTGCCCTTGCCCGAGCCGATGCCGCGCCCGACCCGCTTAGCGCGGTAATGGGCCCCAGGATTGTCCCTGATCTCGTTGAGCTTCATCGCGTACTCAATCCCTTACGCCCGTTAGGTGCCTGCGCGAACCCTCACCCACGCAGCGCCATGCGCTGGGTCCCTCCTCTCCCGCAATGCGGGAGAGGAGCTTTCTTTCCCCAGCCTTGTAGCCCCTCTCCCGCATTGCGGGAGAGGGTGCCGAGCGCAGCGAGGCGAGTGAGGGGCTTCTCACCCCTCTTCCACTACCCGAACGAGGTGTTGCACCTTGTTGATCATACCCCGGACCGCGGGCGTGTCTTCGAGAACGCGCCGGCGATGCCGCTTGTTCAACCCGAGACCCTTGAGTGTTGCTTCCTGGTCCGGCTTGCGCCCAATCGGACTTCCGAGCTGCTCGACCGTGACGGTCCTCTTGCCCTCCATCAGGCGTTCTCGCGTGGTTCGGTATCGCGCCGGCCGAGGATTTCGCCGACCTTTTTGCCGCGCCGCGCCGCGACCGCACGCGGGCTGGTTGCCCGGCCCAAAGCGACGAAGGTCGCCTTGATCATGTTGTGCGGGTTTGGACTGCCGATCGACTTGGCCACCACGTCGTGCACGCCGAGCGCCTCGAAGATCGCGCGCATCGGGCCGCCGGCGATGATCCCGGTCCCCGGCTTGGCGGCGCGCACGACCACATGGCCGGCACCATAGCTGCTGACGATGTCGTGATGCAGTGTGCGACCCTCGCGCAACGGCACGCGGATCATGCCGCGCCGCGCCTGCTCGGTGGCCTTGCGAATGGCTTCCGGTACTTCTCTGGCCTTGCCCGAGCCATACCCAACCCGACCCTTGCGGTCACCAACCACGACCAGCGCTGCGAAGCCGAAGCGCCGGCCGCCCTTCACCACCTTGGCGACCCGATTGATGTTGACCAGCTTCTCGGTGAACTCGCTGTCCTCGCGCTCGCGCCCCTGCCGGTCGCCGTCCCGTCCGCGCCGGTCGCCTTGTGTGCGTGCCTGTGTGCGTGCCATGCCGATCCCTTCAGAAATCCAGACCGCCCTCGCGGGCGGCATCGGCCAAGGCTTTGACCCGGCCGTGAAACAGATAAGCGCCGCGATCGAAGACGACCTGCTCGACCCCGGCCGCTTTAGCTCTCTCCGCCACCAGCTTGCCGACGGCGCTCGCCGCGGCAATATCGGCGCCGGTTTTGAGATTGGTCTTCAGCCCGCCATCGAGGGTCGAGGCCGCCGCCAGAGTGCGTCCTGTCGTGTCGTCGATGACTTGCGCGTAGATATGCCTGGAGGAGCGAAACACCGACAGGCGCGGCCGGTTGTTGGCGGCGCGGCGCAAATTGCGCCGGACGCGCTGCCGCCGGCGCAGAAAGAGGGCTTTGGCTTTCTCGGACATCCGTCTACTTCTTCTTGCCTTCCTTGCGGCGGACGGTCTCGGTCGAATATTTGATCCCCTTGCCCTTATAGGGCTCCGGCGGACGGTAGGCGCGGATCTCGGCCGCGATCTGGCCGACCCGTTGGCGGTCGGCGCCGCTGACGTTGATCAGGGTCGGCCTCTCGCAGACGATCTTGACGTCGCTGGGAATCGGATACGCGATCTCGTGACTGTAGCCGAGCTGCAGATTGAGCGTGTTGCCCTGCACCGCGGCGCGGTAGCCGACGCCATTGATTTCCAGCGTGACCGAAAACCCTTTCGCCACTCCGGTGATCATGTTGTTCACCAATGCCCGGGTCGTACCCCACATCGCTCGGGCATGTTTCGTGTCGCTCTTCGGCGCGATCGTGACCGCGCCATCGGCGATGGCGGCGGTGACCTCGTTGCTGACGACGAGCCGCAACGTGCCGAGACTGCCCTTGGCACTCAGGATCTGTCCCGACATCTGCACCTCGACCCCGCTCGGCACTGCGACGGGATGTTTGCCAACACGCGACATTGCGAACCTCAGAACACGCGGCAGAGGACCTCGCCGCCGACTTTTGCGGCGCGGGCCTCGTTGTCCGACATGACCCCTCGCGGGGTCGAGAGAATGGATATGCCGAGCCCGTTATAGCTGCGCGGCAAGTCGATGATACGCGAATAAATGCGCCGGCCCGGCTTCGAGATGCGCGAAATCTCCCGAATTACGGGCTCGCCATCGACGTATTTGAGCTCGATGCGCAGTTCCGAGACGCCGGGACGAATATTTTCGCGGGTAAAGCCGCGGATGTATCCCTCGCGCTTCAGCACTTCGAGCACATTGGCACGGATCTTCGAGGCGGGAGAGGCGACGATGGCCTGCCGCGCCCGCTGCCCGTTGCGTATCCGAGTCAGCATGTCTCCGAGGGGATCGCTCATCGTCATCGGCCGCGCTCCCGCTTACCAGCTCGACTTGACCATGCCCGGGATCAGCCCGGCGGAGGCGAGCTCCCGTAGAGCAATTCGCGACAGCTTGAATTTCCGGTAATATCCGCGCGGGCGACCCGTCAAGGAGCAGCGGTTGCGAACCCGGGTTTCGGAAGCGTTGCGCGGCAATTGGGCCAACTTCAGCTGTGCCGCAAACCTGTCCTCGGGAGGCGCTGTGCGGTCGATCGCGACCTCTTTCAGCCTTGCCCGCCGAACGGCAACGCTTTTGGCGAGCTTGATCCGCCTGGCGTTTTTCTCGATGGAGCTCTTTTTTGCCACCTAGCTAGACCTCCGAGTTTTCAATTGGCAAAGGGCATATCGAAGGCCTTGAGGAGCGCCTTGGCCTCTACATCGGTCTTTGCGGTCGTCACGATGACGACATCCATGCCGCGCGTCGCATCGACCCGGTCGTAGTCGATTTCTGGGAAAACGAGCTGCTCCTTGAGGCCGAGGGCAAAATTGCCCCGTCCGTCGAAACTCCTGCCCGGTATGCCGCGAAAATCGCGAACACGCGGCAGAGCCACGGTGATCAGGCGATCGAGGAACTCGTACATCCGCTCGCGGCGCAACGTCACCTTGCACCCGATCGGCATGCCCTGACGCAGCTTGAAAGTTGCGATCGAACGCTTCGCCTTGGTGACGACCGGATGCTGGCCCGTGATTGCGGTCAAGTCGGCGGCTGCCGCCTCCGCTTTCTTGCTGTCCTGCACCGCCTCGCCGACACCCATATTGACCACGATCTTTTCCAGTCGCGGCACTTGCATGGGGTTCTTGTACCCGAACTCCTGCATCAGCGCCGGGCGGACGGTCGTCTCATACTGTTCGTGCAGGCGCGCCCTGGCCATCCCTTCACCTGTCGATGACTTCGCCCGAGCGGCGGGCGAACCGGACCTTGCGGCCATCCGCGAGAACCTTGTACCCCACCCGCGTCGGTTTGCGTGACTGCGGGTCGACATGCGCGACGTTCGAAATGTGGATCGTCAACTCCTTCTCGACGATACCGCCGGGCTCGCCCATGCGCGGCCGGGTATGCCGTTTGGCGACGTGCACCCCCTGAACGATGACCCGACCCTCGCCGGGGAAAACACGCAAGACCTCGCCGGTCCTGCCCTTGTCGCGGCCGCTTACGACGACGACGCTGTCGCCCTTCTTGATCTTCAGTTTCGGCATCTTCCCGCTCCGCCCGCGCCGCGCCCCTCAGAGGACCTCGGGTGCCAACGACACGATCTTCATGAAGCGGCGCGCCCGCAATTCGCGGGTCACCGGACCAAAGATGCGAGTCCCGATGGGCTCGTTTTGATTGGTGATCAGCACCGCGGCGTTGCGGTCGAAGCGGATGGCGCTGCCGTCGGTGCGGCGGATCTCCTTTGCCGTACGTACGATGACCGCGCGATGCACATCGCCCTTCTTGACCCGGCCGCGCGGGATTGCCTCCTTGACCGAGACGATGATCACGTCGCCGATCGTCGCGGTCTTGCGTTTCGAGCCGCCCAGCACTTTGATGCATTGTACCCGGCGCGCGCCGGAATTGTCGGCGACGTCGAGATTTGTCTGCATCTGGATCATGCTGCACCTTCCGCGGGCTCAGCGGTTTCGATGCCGGTATCCGTCGGTTCGAGTTCCGTCACATCGGCGGGGGCCGCAACCGGCTCGGCGGTCCTAGGAGTGGAGCGGCGGCCCGGCGCTGCATCTGGCGGGCCGCCGATGACGACCCAGCATTTGCGCTTGGAGATCGGACGACTCTCCTCGATCCGCACGACATCGCCGGAGCGGTAGCTGTTGTTCTCGTCATGCGCCGCATATTTCTTCGAATGCGTGACGAATTTCTTGTAAATGGGGTGCATCACGCGGCGCTCGACCCGAACGATCACCGTCTTGTCGCAAGCGTCGCTGACGACCACACCCTGCAGGACGCGCTTCGACATTACACCTTTCCCTCGAGCGTGGCGCGGCGCCGTTCGCCCAGCACCGTCTTGATGCGGGCGATGCCGCGCCGTACCTGCCGAACCCTGGCGGTGTTCTCGAGCTGGCCGTTGGCTCGTTGGAAGCGCAGGTTGAAGATCTCCTTGCCGAGAACGTCGAGTTCACCCGTCAATTCGTCGTCGGTTTTGGCCCTGGCGTCGGTGGCCTTCATCAGGCGACCTCCTCGCCTTGGCGGGCGACGAAACGCGTTGCGATCGGCAATTTGGCGGCGGCGAGTTCGAACGCCTCACGGGCAATATCCCCCGGCACTCCATCGAGCTCGAACATGATGCGGCCCGGCTTCACTCGGCAGATCCAGAATTCCGGCGAACCCTTGCCGCTCCCCATGCGAACTTCGGCTGGCTTCTGCGACACCGGCACATCGGGGAAGATGCGGATCCAGACCCGGCCGGCGCGGCGGATGTGGCGGGTGATTGCACGCCGTGCCGCCTCGATCTGGCGGGCCGTGATCCGCCCCGGGTCCGAGGCCTTCAGCCCATACGCGCCAAAATTCAATTCCGTCCCGCCCTTTGCCAAACCATGGACGCGACCTTTATGTGCCTTACGGTATTTGCTTCTTTTGGGAGCCAGCATGATCCGTTACCCCAGCGCTTCGCGCCGGCCGCGTTCATGGCTCGCCGGTGGTCCTTCGTTCAGCCGCTTGTCTTGCGCCATCGGATCATGAGCGAGAATCTCGCCCTTAAAGACCCACACCTTCACACCGCACACGCCATAGGTCGTCTTGGCGGTGCCGTAGCCGAAATCGACATCGGCGCGCAATGTATGCAGCGGCACCCGACCTTCCCGATACCATTCCATGCGGGCGATCTCGGCTCCGCCTAGCCGGCCCGAGCAATTGATCCGGATCCCTTGCGCGCCGAGCCGCATCGCCGACTGCACGGCCCGCTTCATCGCCCGGCGAAAAGCGACGCGGCGTTCCAGTTGTTGTGCGATGCTGTCGGCGACCAGCTTCGCATCAATTTCCGGTTTGCGGATCTCGACGATGTTGAGGCTGACTTCGCTATTGGTAACCTTGGCGATATCGGTGCGCAGCTTTTCGATATCGACTCCCTTTTTCCCGATCACCACGCCGGGCCGGGCCGAATGCAACGTGATCCTCGTGCGCCGCGCGGCGCGCTCGATCACGACGCGGGAGAGGCCCGCTTGGCTCAGGCGCCGCTGCAGGAACTTGCGCAGCCCGAGGTCATCGAGCAGCAAATTGCCGTATTCCTTGCGTGCGAACCAGCGCGAGTCCCAGGTTCGGTTGATGCCGAGCCGAAGCCCGATCGGATTGACCTTCTGCCCCATTACTCAGTCTCCTCGGCGCTCTCCCGGACGATCACGGTCAAATGCGCAAACATCTTCTCGACGCGTGCCGAGCGCCCACGGCCTCTGGTGTGGAACCGTTTCAATACAAAAGCCCGGCCGACGGTAGCCTCCTTCACGAAAAGGCGGTCAACGTCGAGCTGGTGATTGTTTTCGGCATTGGCGATTGCCGCTTGCAGAACCTTTCGGACGTCGCGCGCGATGCGGCGCCGTGAGAAGGTCAATTCCGCGAGTGCGGCCGAGGCAGTCTTGCCACGGATCGTCTGGGCGACGAGGTTAAGCTTGCGCGGGCTTGTGCGCAGGCCCCGCATCGATGCCGCCGCCTCGGTCTCGTCGAGCCGCCGCTCAGCGGCTGGCTTCCCCATCTCAGCTCCTTCTCGCCTTCTTGTCGCCGGCGTGGCCGTAAAACGTCCGGGTCGGCGCGAACTCGCCGAGCTTGTGGCCTATCATGTTCTCGGTGACCAGCACCGGGATGAACTTGTGCCCGTTATAGACGCCGAAGGTGAGCCCGACGAATTGCGGAAAAATCGTCGACCGGCGCGACCAGGTGCGGATCACCTGGTTGCGGCCCGAGCCGCGCGCCTCCTCCGCTTTTTTGAGGAGATAGCCGTCGACAAACGGCCCTTTCCATACCGAGCGTGCCAAGCGATTTCCTCCGTCCGGCTAGCGGGTCTTGTGGCGGCGGCGCACGATCAGCCGGTCCGTCGCCTTGTTGTGCCGGGTCTTCTTGCCCTTGGTCGGCTTGCCCCACGGTGTGACGGGATGCCGGCCGCCGGAGCTGCGGCCCTCGCCGCCGCCGTGCGGGTGGTCGATCGGGTTCATCGCGACGCCGCGCACCGAAGGCCGGCGGCCGAGCCAGCGGTTGCGGCCGGCCTTGCCGATCACGATGTTCTGCTGATCGGGGTTGGAGACCGCACCGATCGTCGCCCGGCATTCGGACCGCACCATGCGCAGCTCACCGGAAGAGAGGCGCAACAGCGCATAACCCTGATCGCGGCCGACAAGTTGCGCGTAAGTCCCAGCCGAGCGGGCGATCTGGCCCCCCTTGCCCGGCTTCATCTCGACGTTGTGGATGATCGTGCCGACGGGCATGCTGCGCATCGGCATCGTGTTGCCGGGCCTCACATCGACCCGCTCGCCCGAGACCACGGTGTCGCCCGCCTTAAGCCGTTGCGGCGCCAGGATGTAGGCGAGCTCGCCGTCCCGGTAGCGGATGAGCGCAATGAAGGCGGTGCGGTTCGGGTCGTATTCGAGCCGCTCGACCGTGGCCGGCACATCGACCTTCGACCGTTTGAAATCGACGATCCGGTAGCGACGCTTGTTACCGCCGCCGCGCCAGCGCATCGTAATGCGGCCGGTGTTGTTGCGGCCGCCCTTGCCGCGCAGCCCCTCGGTCAAGGCCTTGACCGGCTTGCCCTTCCACAATTCGCTGCGGTCGACGATGACCAGCTGTCGGCGCGACGGCGTCGTCGGATTGAATGTCTTCAGTGCCATCGCGTCAGATTCCTGTCGTCACGTCTATCCGCTGACCCTCACGAAGGGTCACGACCGCCTTTTTGTAGTCCGAACGCCGGCCTGGACGGCCACGAACCCGCTTCAGCTTTCCCATGACCCGGATCGTGTTCACGGCGGTCACATTGACATTGAACAACCCTTCGACGGCTGCCTTCACCTCGCGCTTGGTGGCGGTCAACGGCACGCGAAAGATAACCTGGCCGTGTTCGGATACGTTCGTCGCCTTTTCCGTGATCACGGGGCCGCGGACGATGTCGTACATCTGCTGCCGAGTGAGCCGTGTAAGAGCAGGCGGTATGACACGAAAGCGGCTCATTTGAGGCGCGCCTCGAGGTGCTGCACCGCATCGCGCGTCAGGACCAAAGTGTCGCGGCGCAGGATGTCGTAAACATTGGCGCCTTGCTGCGGCAGCACATCGACCCGCGGCAGGTTGCGGGCGGCTCGCATAAAGCCGTCGTCGACTACGGGTCCATCGATGATAAGCACCAACTCCCAGCCGAGCGTCTCGAAACGCGCCCGCAACGCCTTGGTCTTGGCCTCGTCCACACGGGCCGCGTCGATCACGACCAGCTTACCCTCGCGCTGCTTTGAGGACAGCGCCGTCTTGAGGCCTAGCTTGCGAACCTTCTTCTGCAGAGAGAATTCATGGGAGCGCACGACCGGCCCAAAGATCCTCGCACCGCCGCGAAATTGCGGCGAACGCAGGCTGCCCTGGCGCGCACGCCCCGTACCCTTCTGCTTATAGGGTTTCTTGGTGGTCCCCTGGATCTCGCTGATCCCCTTAGTCTTATGAGTCCCGGCGCGGCGTTTCGCAAGTTGCCAGTTGACGACCCGGGCGAGGATGTCGCCGCGGATCGGCAGACCGAAAACCTCGTCGGCGAGGTCGATATCGCCGACTTCCTGGTTGTCGAGATTACGGACGGTGAGCTTCATCAGGAGGCTACCTCCTGCGGGCTCTCAGCGGCCGCCCCTTCGCGTAAGGCTGCCGGGAACGGCAGTGCGACGGGGGCCTTGCGCTTGACCGCATCCTTGACGAGCACATAGCCGCCGGGGCTTCCGGGGACTGACCCCTTGATCATCAAGACACCGCGCTCGGTATCGGCCGCGATCACTTCGAGGCTCTGGGTCGTCACCCGCTCGGCGCCGAGATGGCCTGCCATCTTCTTGTTCTTGAACGTTTTGCCGGGCGACTGCCGCTGGCCGGTCGAGCCGTGGCTGCGGTGCGAGACCGAGACGCCGTGGCTGGCCCGTAACCCGCCGAAATTGTGCCGCTTCATGGCCCCGGCGAACCCCTTGCCGATGCTGGTGCCGACCACATCGACAAACTGCCCGGGCATAAAATGCGCCGCGGTGATCTCCGCACCCACCTCCAGCAAAGCGTCTTGCGAGACACGAAACTCGGCAAGACGCGCCTTCGGCTCGACCTTGGCCTTGGCGAAATGGCCTCGTTGCGGCTTCGACACGTTCTTAGTCTTGGCCGCACCGACGCCGAGCTGCACCGCGACGTAGCCATCCCTGTCCTCTGTGCGCACCGCGACGACCTGGCAGTTGTCGATCTTCAGGACAGTGACCGGGATGTGGTTACCCTCGTCGGTAAAGACGCGCGTCATGCCGAGCTTGCGGGCGATCAGACCGGTGCGCATCGCTCGACCCTTACAGCTTGATCTCGACGTCGACGCCAGCGGCTAAATCGAGCTTCATCAGCGCGTCGACGGTCTGAGGGGTCGGGTCGACAATGTCGAGCACCCGCTTGTGGGTGCGGATCTCGAACTGCTCGCGCGATTTCTTGTCGACATGCGGCGAGCGCAAGACGGTGAATTTCTCGATTTTGGTCGGGAGCGGGATCGGACCCCGCACCCGCGCCCCGGTACGCTTGGCTGTGTTGACGATTTCGCTGGTGGATTGGTCGAGCACGCGGTGATCGTAGGCGCGCAGTCGAATGCGGATGTTCTGGTTGTCGGTCGCCATTTGCTATCCAATTCTACTGCCGCGCGCTCGGTCTTCGGTTCGCCGCTATTTTATGATCTTGGCGACGACGCCGGCACCGACGGTGCGGCCGCCTTCGCGGATCGCAAAGCGCAGCCCCTCATCCATCGCAATCGGCGCGATCAACTCAATCTCCATCGAGATGTTGTCGCCCGGCATTACCATCTCGGTGCCCTCCGGCAGGTGCACCGTGCCGGTCACATCCGTCGTGCGGAAATAGAACTGCGGCCGGTAATTGCCGAAAAACGGCGTGTGCCGCCCGCCTTCCTCCTTGGTCAGGATGTAGGCCTCGCACTGAAAGCGGGTGTGCGGCGTGATCGAGCCCGGCGCCGCCAATACCTGGCCGCGCTCCACTTCCTCGCGCTTGGTGCCGCGCAACAGCGCCCCGATATTGTCGCCGGCCTCGCCCTGGTCCAACAGCTTGCGGAACATCTCCACCCCGGTGACCACCGTCTTCGCGGTCGGTCTGAGGCCGACGATCTCGACCTCGTCGCCGACCTTGACGATGCCGCGCTCGACGCGGCCGGTCACCACCGTGCCGCGCCCCGAGATCGTGAACACATCCTCGATCGGCATCAGGAACGGCCGGTCCTTCGCGCGCTCCGGCTGCGGAATGTAAGAATCCACCGCATCCATCAGCGCCAGGATCGAGTCGTGTCCCTGCTCCGGGTCGCGGCCTTCCAGCGCAAACAGCGCCGCGCCGCGCACCACCGGGATGTCGTCCCCCGGAAACTGGTAGCTGGAGAGCAGCTCGCGCACCTCCAATTCCACCAGATCGAGCAGTTCCGGGTCGTCCACCATGTCGACCTTGTTCATGAACACCACCAAGGCCGGCACCCCGACCTGGCGCGCCAAGAGCACATGCTCGCGGGTCTGCGGCATCGGGCCGTCCGCCGCCGAGACCACCAGGATCGCGCCGTCCATCTGCGCCGCCCCGGTGATCATGTTCTTGATGTAGTCCGCATGACCCGGGCAATCGACATGCGCATAGTGGCGCTTGCCGGTCTCGTATTCGACATGCGCCGTCGCAATCGTGATGCCGCGCGCCCGCTCCTCCGGCGCCTTGTCGATCTGGTCGAACGGCACAAACGTCGCCCCGCCCTTCTCCGCCAACACCTTCGTGATCGCCGCCGTCAACGTCGTCTTGCCATGGTCGATATGACCGATCGTCCCGATATTGCAATGCGGCTTCGTCCGCTGAAACCTTGCCTTCGACATCGCCTTCTTCTCCGTCCGACCCAGCCCGGCTGGATTTTCAAGCCTGGATTATTAAGCCATTTTGGCGCGGACTTCGTCCGCCACCGCCTGCGGTACCTGCTCATAATGGTCGAAATGCATCGTGTACTGCGCCCGGCCCTGACTCATCGACCGCAAGGTATTGACGTATCCGAACATGTTGGCGAGTGGGACCATCGCATCGATGACCCGCGCATTGCCGCGCGTGTCCATCCCGGTGACCTGGCCG
The DNA here is from genome assembly GCA_963736715.1 of uncultured Alphaproteobacteria bacterium. Taxonomy (GTDB): domain Bacteria; phylum Pseudomonadota; class Alphaproteobacteria; order ATCC43930; family CGMCC-115725; genus AP-15. The sequence continues at coordinate 65,890 of CAVTQA010000045.1, forward strand.
CGACGGCTGTTCAGGTCGCCGATGACGTCGCCCATATACTCCTCCGGCGTGACGACTTCGACTCGCATGATCGGTTCGAGCAATTTCGGCGCGGCTTTCATGACGCCTTCCTTGAACGCGGCGCGGGCCGCGATCTCGAAGGCGAGCACGCTCGAGTCGACATCGTGGAACGCGCCGTCGATCAATGTCGCCTGAAGATCGATGACCGGAAAGCCGGCGAGCACGCCGGTTTCGGTCGAGGCCTTGAGCCCCTTCTCGACCCCAGGCACGTATTCCTTCGGGACGGCGCCGCCGACCACCGCGTTCTCGAAGACAAAACCGCAGCCCGGCGGCAACGGCTCGAACCGCAATTTGACGCGTGCGAACTGTCCGGCTCCGCCGGTCTGCTTCTTGTGAGTGTAATCGACTTCCGACCTGCGGGTAATCGTCTCGCGGTAGGCGACCTGCGGCGCGCCGACATTGGCATCGACCTTGAATTCGCGCTTCATGCGATCGACGATGATCTCGAGGTGCAACTCGCCCATCCCCTTGATCACGGTCTGGCCGCTCTCGTGGTCGACGGTGACCCGGAACGAAGGGTCCTCGGTCGCCAGCCGGGCCAGCGCCTGGCCCATTTTCTCCTGGTCGCCCTTGGTCTTGGGCTCGACCGCGATCTCTATGACCGGCTCCGGGAACTCCATCCGTTCGAGTATGACCGGATGGCCGGGGTCGGACAGGGTGTCGCCCGTCGTCGTGTTCTTCAGCCCGGCCAACGCTACGATGTCGCCGGCGCGGGCTTCCTTGATGTCCTCGCGGTGGTTGGCGTGCATCTGCAGCATGCGGCCGATCCGCTCCCGCGTCCCCTTGACGCTGTTCAGGACCTGGCTGCCGGCGGTAGCGACCCCGGAATAGACGCGGACAAATGTCAGCGAGCCGACGAAGGGGTCGCTCATGATCTTGAAGGCGAGCCCGGCAAACGGCTCATCATCCGAGCACCGGCGCACGACCGGCTGGTTCGAGCCGACCTTGACGCCGTTGATCGCCGCGACATCGGTCGGCGCCGGCAAATAGTCGACCACTGCGTCGAGCAGCGGCTGCACGCCTTTGTTCTTGAACGCTGAACCGCACAGCACCGGAACAAAAACCCCGCCGATCGTGCCCTTGCGGATGCAGCGCTTCAGCACTTCTTCGCTCGGCTCCTCGCCGCCGAGATAAGCTTCGAGCGCCGCGTCGTCCTGCTCGACCGCGGCTTCGACCAACCTCGTTCGAAAGGCCTTAGCCTCCTCGATGATCTCGGGCGGAACTTCGACGATGTCGAACTCTGCGCCTAGAGTCTCATCGCGCCATTTGACCGCGCGAGAGCCGACGAGATCCACGATCCCGACAAACTCACTCTCGACCCCTATCGGTAATTGCAACACCAGCGGCTTGGCGCCGAGCCGGTCGTCGATCATCGCGACGCAGCGCGGAAAATCCGCACCGATGCGATCCATTTTGTTGACGAAACAGATCCGCGGGACGCCGTATTTGTCGGCCTGGCGCCAGACGGTCTCGGATTGCGGCTCGACCCCGGCGACCGAGTCAAATACTGCGACAGCCCCGTCCAGCACACGCAGGCTGCGCTCGACCTCGATCGTAAAATCGACGTGGCCGGGGGTGTCGATGATGTTGATGCGGTGATCTTGCCAAAAGCAGGTGGTCGCGGCCGAGGTGATCGTAATGCCTCGCTCCTGCTCCTGGGCCATCCAATCCATCGTTGCGGTGCCTTCGTGCACCTCGCCCATTTTATAGGCCCGACCGGTGTAATAGAGGATGCGCTCGGTGGTTGTCGTCTTTCCGGCATCAATGTGGGCCATGATGCCGATGTTTCGGTACCGCTCGAGAGGTGTCGTGCGCGCCATTAAAGCAACTCCGCGGGCGCCACGCGAGGCGGGCGCCCTCAAAGAAAGATATGTTTCGGTTGTGACGTGCTTCGCCGCTTACCAGCGATAGTGCGAGAAGGCCTTGTTCGCATCGGCCATGCGATGCGTATCCTCCCGTCGCTTGACCGCCGAGCCACGATTGTTGGCGGCATCGAGCAGCTCCCCCGAAAGCCGCTCCTCCATCGTGTTTTCCGAGCGCCCGCGCGAACTCGAAATGAGCCAGCGAATGGCCAGCGCCTGGCTGCGGTCGGTACGCACTTCGACCGGTACCTGATACGTAGCGCCGCCGACACGGCGCGAGCGGACCTCGACGGCGGGTCGCACATTACCAAGCGCGTCATGGAAAACCCGGAGAGGGTCTTGCCCGCTGCGCTTGGCGATGCGGTCGAAAGCCCCGTAGACGATGCGTTCGGCGACCGACTTCTTCCCCTCGTACATAAGGCAATTCATAAATTTGGTTAACACGCTGTCGCCGAATTTTGCATCCGGCAAGACCTCGCGTTTGACCGCGGCGCGACGGCGCGACATGGCGGTCTCCCTACTTCGGACGCTTGGCGCCGTACTTCGAACGGCGCTGGCGGCGGTCTTTGACACCCTGTGTATCGAGCGTGCCGCGAATGATGTGGTATCGCACACCGGGCAGGTCCTTGACCCGGCCACCCCGGATCAAGACAACCGAGTGCTCCTGCAGGTTGTGGCCCTCGCCGGGAATATAGCTCGTCACCTCGAACCCGTTCGTCAGGCGCACGCGCGCCACCTTGCGCAACGCGGAATTGGGCTTCTTCGGCGTAGTCGTATAGACGCGCGTGCACACCCCGCGCTTTTGCGGGCAAGCTTCCATGGCTGGAACCTTGTTGCGTGCCACCTCCGGCCTCCGCGGGTTGCGGATCAGCTGGTTTATCGTCGGCATCGTCACAACCTCGTCAAAGACACCAACCGCCCGAGGCGATAGCGCCGCCGGGTCGATGAGTTTCCGTACCTATTTCTTACGCGCCTCCTCACAGAAGCGCCGAGCCAGGACCAATATCAGGCTGCGTCTAGGTGGCTTCCTACCGCCAGCCCCGGAAGGGGTCAATATTACTAGTGACCCAAACCAACCCGGTCAAGTCCCCCTGCCATGGAACGTATTGCTCTCCATGGCAGGGAAGCCGGGAAGCTCTTATGCTGTTTGCTTTTCGGCTTCGACGAGTTGAGCAGACTCTTCGTTCGCAGCGATCGCAGCGAGCTCGCGGTCGCGCTCGGCCGCCACCTCGCGCAACCGGGCGATGACACTGCCGGTCCCCGCCGGAATCAGCCGTCCTACAATGACGTTTTCCTTGAGACCGGTCAGCGCATCGATCCGGCCGGAGACTGCGGCCTCGGTCAACACGCGCGTCGTCTCTTGGAAAGAGGCAGCTGAGATGAACGAGTTCGTCTGCAGGCTCGCCTTCGTAATGCCCTGCAGCACCGGGCGCGCTTCCGCCGGCCGCAGACCCTCGCTTTCGACCTTGGCGTTTTCCAGCTCAAACTCCGAGCGGTCGATTTGCTCGCCGGCGAGGAAGGTCGTCTCACCGGGATCGGAGATCTCCACCTTCTGCAGCATCTGCCGGACGATCACCTCGATGTGCTTGTCGTTGATCCGCACACCTTGCAGCCGATAGACCTCCTGGATCTCGTTGATCAGGTAGCTCGCCAGCTCCTCGACCCCGAGGATCCGCAGAATATCGTGCGGCACTCGGTTGCCATCCATCAGGAGGTCACCCTTCTCGATGTAATCGCCTTCCTGCACGCTGATGTGCTTGCCCTTAGGGATCAGGTACTCGACCGGCTCCTTGCCGTCCTCGGTCGGCGCAACGATGATGCGCCGCTTCGCCTTGTAGTCCTTGCCGAATTCGACGCGACCTTCGCTTTCGCTGATGATCGCGAAATCCTTCGGCTTGCGCGCCTCAAACAGCTCGGCGACACGCGGCAGACCGCCCGTGATGTCACGCGTCTTCGAAGATTTGCGCGGGATGCGCGCAAGCACGTCGCCAGCCTTGACGTGCGCCCCGTTCTCGACCGAAAGGATCGCGTCGACCGACATGAAGTAACGCGCCTCCAGCCCGTTGGCCAAGGTGAGCACCTCGCCCTCCTCGTCGCGCAACGTGATCCGCGGCCGCAAATCGCTGCCACGCGGCTGCTGCTTCCAGTCGACGACCACTTTCGACGAGATGCCAGTCGCTTCGTCCACCGTCTCCCGCATCGACAGGCCTTCGATCAGATCGACGTAATGCGCGATGCCGTCCTTCTCGGTGATGATCGGGATGGTGTAGGGATCCCACTCGACCAGTCGGTCACCCCGTTTGACCTCGGCCCCATCGTCGACGAGCAGCCTCGCGCCGTACGGAACTCGGTGCCGGGCTTTTTCCCGCCCTGCTTCGTCCAACAGCACAATCTCGGTGTTGCGGCCCATCACCACCGGTACGCCGGCCGAGTTGATCACGACGTTTCGGTTCTTCACTTCCAACCTGGCGTCGAAGGCGGCCTCGACAGAAGACTGCTCGGCACCGCGTTGTGCAGCACCGCCGATGTGGAAAGTGCGCATCGTCAGCTGGGTGCCGGGTTCGCCGATCGATTGCGCGGCAATGACGCCGACCGCCTCGCCGATATTGACGACCGTGCCGCGCGCCAAGTCGCGCCCGTAGCACTTGCCGCAGACGCCGATGCGGGATTCGCAGGTCAGCACCGAGCGGATAGGTACGGTATCGATCCCGGCCCGCTCGATCTGGTCGACGGCATCCTCGTCGATCAGTGCGCCCGCTGGAAGCACGACTTCGCCGCTCAGCGGATCGAGGATGTCGACCGCTGCGGTGCGGCCGAGAATGCGGTCGGCGAGTGGCGCGATGACTTCGCCGCCGTCGACGACAGCGCTCGTCATGAGCCCGCGCGTGGTGCCGCAATCTTCCTCTGTGATGATCGCGTCTTGCGCTACATCGACGAGCCTGCGGGTCAGATAACCCGAATTCGCCGTCTTGAGCGCTGTGTCGGCGAGGCCTTTGCGGGCGCCGTGGGTGGAGTTGAAGTATTCGAGGACGGTTAGCCCCTCCTTGAAGTTGGAGATGATCGGCGTCTCGATGATCTCGCCCGACGGCTTGGCCATCAAGCCGCGCATGCCGGCCAGCTGCTTGATCTGCGCCGCCGAACCGCGCGCCCCGGAATCCGACATCATCCATACCGAGTTGACCGGCTCGCCGGGCTGCGGCTCGCGGATCTTCTTCAGCATCTCTTCGGCAACGCGGTCCGTGCAGCGTGACCACACGTCAACGACCTTATTGTATTTCTCGCCCTGCGTGATCAGGCCGTCCTGGTATTGCTGCTCATATTGCTTGACCTGCTCCTGCGCTTCGCCGACCAGGCGGCGCTTCTCCTCGGGCACGATCAAATCGTCCTTGCCGAACGAAATGCCTGCCTTGCAGGCCTGCTGGAAGCCGAGCGACATCAGATGATCACAGAAGATAACTGTCTCCTTCTGGCCGCAGTGGCGGTAGACCTGATCGATGACATTGCTGATCTCTTTCTTGGTCAGCAATGTGTTGATCAGATCGAAGCCGATCGCGGGATTGCGCGGCAGAATCTCCGACAGCAGCATGCGCCCGGGGGTCGTCTCGACCCGCTGCACGACCGGCTTGCCGTCGGCATCGACAGTGTGGAAGCGCGCTTTGATGCGGGCGTGCAGCGAGACCGCCTTGGATTCGAGCGCCTGCTCGATCTCGCCGATGCTGGTGAACAGCATGCCTTCGCCCTTTTCGCCTGGGCGCTCCATCGTGATGTGGTAGAGGCCGAGCACGATGTCCTGCGACGGCACGATGATAGGCTTGCCGTTCGCCGGGCTGAGGATGTTGTTGGTCGACATCATCAGGACGCGCGCCTCGAGCTGCGCCTCCAATGATAGCGGCACGTGCACAGCCATCTGGTCGCCGTCGAAGTCCGCGTTGAAGGCAGTGCAAACGAGCGGGTGCAGCTGGATCGCCTTACCCTCAATCAGCACCGGCTCGAAAGCCTGAATCCCGAGGCGGTGGAGCGTCGGGGCGCGGTTCAGCATAACCGGATGCTCGCGGATCACCTCCTCGAGGATATCCCAGACCTCCGGCCGTTCCTTTTCGACCATGCGCTTGGCGGCCTTGATCGTGCTGGCGAGGCCGTAGAGTTCGAGCTTCGAGTAGATGAACGGCTTGAACAGTTCGAGCGCCATCTTCTTCGGCAGCCCGCACTGGTGCAGTTTGAGCTCGGGACCGACCACGATGACCGAGCGGCCCGAATAATCGACCCGCTTACCGAGCAGGTTCTGACGGAACCGGCCCTGCTTGCCCTTCAACATGTCGGACAAGGACTTCAGCGGCCGCTTGTTGGCGCCGGTGATGATCCGCCCGCGCCTGCCGTTGTCGAACAGCGCGTCTACCGCCTCCTGCAGCATACGCTTCTCGTTGCGCACGATGATGTCTGGGGCGCGCAGCTCAATTAGGCGCTTCAGCCGGTTGTTTCGGTTGATCACCCGGCGGTAGAGATCGTTTAGATCGGAGGTCGCAAAGCGCCCACCATCGAGCGGCACTAGCGGCCGCAATTCCGGCGGAATGACAGGGACGACCTCAAGGATCATCCACTCCGGCCGGCTGTTGGATTCGATGAAGGATTCGACGAGCTTTAGCCGCTTGACTAGTTTTTTGCGGCGCGCCTCTGAATTGGTGTCGCGCAGCTCGTCGCGCAGCCTTTCCTTCTCCTCGGCCAGATCGATGGCGGACAGCATCGTGCGCAGCGCCTCGGCCCCAATGGAGGCCGTGAACTGGTCGTCGCCGTAATCGTCCTGGGCCTTCAGATACTCATCTTCGTTCAGCAGCTGATGCTGCTTCAGCGGGGTCAGCCCCGGTTCGATCACAACGTAGTTCTCGAAATAGAGCACCCTTTCGAGGTCCTTCAGCGTCATGTCGAGCAATAATCCGATGCGGCTCGGCAGCGACTTCAAGAACCAGATGTGCGCGACCGGCGACGCGAGCTCGACGTGGCCCATGCGGTCTCGCCGAACTTTGGACAAGGTCACCTCGACGCCGCATTTTTCGCAAATGATGCCGCGATACTTCATGCGCTTGTACTTGCCGCACAAGCATTCATAATCCTTGATCGGTCCAAAGATCCGGGCGCAGAACAGCCCATCGCGCTCCGGCTTGAACGTCCGGTAATTGATCGTCTCAGGCTTCTTGATCTCGCCGTAGGACCATGAGCGGATGCGCTCCGGGCTGGCGATCGAGATCCGGATCTGATCGAAGCTCTGCGGCCCGCTAACTTGGCCAAAGATGTTCATCAACTCGTTCATCAACGATCCCTTTCGGAATTGGCCGTCACGCCCGCGAAAGCGGGCACCCAGGGGAACTGGATTGACCTCTGCCCCCCTGGGCCCCCGCTTCCGCGGGGGCAACAAAAACGGAAACGCTCAATCGACGGCTTTCGGTCAATAGCCGCGCTGCTCTAGCTCGACATTGAGGCCCAGCGACCGCAATTCCTTGACCAGCACGTTGAAGGATTCGGGAATGCCGGCCTCGAAATTGTCGTCGCCCCTTACGATCGCCTCATACACCTTGGTCCGGCCGGAAACGTCGTCCGACTTGACCGTGAGCATCTCCTGCAAGGTGTATGCCGCACCGTAGGCCTCCAATGCCCAAACCTCCATTTCGCCGAACCGTTGGCCACCGAACTGCGCCTTGCCGCCGAGCGGCTGCTGGGTGACGAGGCTGTACGGACCGATCGATCGCGCATGGATCTTGTCGTCGACCAGGTGATGCAGCTTCATCATGTAAATGTAGCCGACGGTCACTGGACGGTCGAATGCCTCGCCGGTGCGCCCGTCGATCAGCGTAACTTGGCCTGAGGACGAGAGACCCGCTCCCTCCAGCATCGCAACGATATCTTCCTCCCGGGCACCGTCGAACACCGGGCTCGCGACCGGCACGCCGTGAGCGAGGTTGCCGGCCAGCTCGATCAGATCCTCGTCCGGAAGACGATCGATTTCGGCCTTCTGCTCGCCCTGGTACATCTCGCCGACGAGGCTGCGCAGCTCGCCGTCGGCTGTGCCACGCTGCACATTAGCGAGCACTTCGCCGATGCGCCGTCCCAGTCCCGCCGCCGCCCAACCGAGATGCGTCTCGAGGATCTGGCCGACATTCATGCGGCTCGGCACGCCGAGCGGGTTTAACACAATGTCGACCGGTGTCCCGTCCTCGAGATAGGGCATGTCCTCGGACGGCACGATGCGCGAGATGACGCCCTTATTGCCATGCCGGCCGGCCATTTTGTCGCCTGGCTGCAGCTTGCGTTTTACGGCGACAAACACCTTCACCATCTTCATGACGCCGGGCGGCAGCTCGTCCCCGCGCTGCAGTTTTTCAACCTTGCTCTCAAATCGCGCTGTGAGCGCTGCGACGGCATCCTCCATCTGCTTCTTCAAACCCTCGATATCCGCCATCCTTGCGTCATCACGGATCGAGATTTGCCGCCACAGCGCCGGGGGATTTTCGGCCAGCACCTCCTCGGTGATCTCGGTCCCCGACTTCATTCCCCTGGGGCCTCCGACCGCCGTTTGACCGAGCAACAGCTCCTTTAGCCGTGCGGCGAAGCTGCGCTCGAGGATTGCGCGCTCGTCGTCGCGGTCCTTCGCCAACCGCTCGATCTCGGCCCGTTCGATCGCCAGTGCGCGCTCGTCCTTGTCGACGCCACGCCGCGAGAACACCCGCACCTCGACGATCGTGCCGGACACACCCGGCGGAAGTCGCAGCGAGGTGTCGCGCACATCGGAAGCCTTTTCTCCAAAAATCGCGCGAAGAAGCTTCTCTTCCGGAGTCATCGGCGACTCGCCTTTCGGGGTGACCTTGCCGACGAGGATGTCGCTCGGTTTGACCTCGGCGCCGATATAGACGATCCCGGCTTCGTCGAGATTTTTCAGTGCCTCCTCGCCGACGTTCGGAATGTCGCGCGTGATCTCTTCCTGCCCGAGCTTGGTGTCGCGCGCCATGACCTCGAATTCTTCGATATGGATCGAGGTAAATACGTCGTCGGACACGATGCGCTCCGAAATCAGGATCGAATCCTCGAAATTGTACCCGTTCCAGGGCATAAAGGCGCACAACACATTGCGCCCGAGCGCCAGCTCGCCAAGCTGCGTCGAGGGGCCATCAGCGATGATATCGCCTGCCGTCACCTGATCCCCGACTTTGACCAGCGGGCGCTGGGTGATGCAGGTGTTCTGGTTCGAGCGCTGGAACTTGAGGAGATTGTAAATGTCAACGCCCGAGGCGGCCGTCGAGGTCTCCTCTGTCGCGCGAACGACGATGCGGGTGGCATCGACCTGGTCGACAATCCCCGAGCGCCGCGCGATGATGGTGACGCCGGAATCGCGCGCGACGGTCTCCTCCATGCCGGTGCCGACGAGCGGCGCCTCGGCGCGGATCAGCGGCACCGCCTGGCGCTGCATGTTCGACCCCATCAGGGCCCGGTTTGCGTCGTCGTTCTCCAGGAACGGGATCAGCGCCGCCGCGACAGAAACCAGCTGCTTGGGCGAGACATCGATCAGGTCGATGTCTTCCGGCCGGGTCATGACGAAATCTCCGCCCTTGCGGCAATTCGTCAGATCGGCCGTTACTCGACCTTCGGCATCGGTTTCGACATTGGCTTGCGCGATCGCATAGCGGCCCTCGTCCATCGCCGACAGGTAAACGACTTCGTCGGTTACCTGGGCGCCCACGACCTTGCGGTAAGGGCTTTCGATGAACCCGTACTGATTGACGCGGGCATAAGTTGCCAGGCTGTTGATCAAGCCGATATTCGGGCCTTCCGGGGTCTCGATCGGGCAGATCCGGCCGTAGTGAGTTGGGTGTACGTCACGTACCTCGAAGCCGGCGCGCTCGCGCGTCAATCCGCCGGGGCCGAGAGCCGACAGACGCCGCTTGTGGGTAATCTCCGACAGCGGGTTCGTCTGGTCCATGAACTGCGACAGCTGCGACGAGCCGAAGAACTCGCGCACCGCCGCCGCCGCCGGTTTTGCATTGATTAGATCGTGCGGCATGACCGTGTCGATCTCGACCGAGCTCATGCGCTCGCGGATTGCGCGCTCCATGCGCAACAGCCCGACGCGGTATTGGTTTTCCATCAGCTCGCCGACCGAGCGGACCCGGCGGTTACCGAGATGATCGATGTCGTCGATTTCGCCGCGGCCGTCCTTCAGATCGACCAATACCTTAAGAATCGACAGGATGTCCGCTTTGCGCAGAGTGCGCACTGAATCGTCGGTCGAGAGGCCGAGCCGTGAATTCATTTTGACACGGCCGACCGCTGACAGATCGTACCGCTCCGAGTCGAAGAACAGGCCGTTGAAGAGCGCCTCGGCCGTTTCCAGGGTCGGCGGCTCGCCCGGGCGCATCACGCGGTAAATGTCGATCAGCGCGTCCTCGCGGGTCGCATTCTTGTCGATCGCAAGTGTGTTGCGGATGTAGGGCCCGACGCTGACGTGATCGAGGTCGAGCACCGGCAACTCCTCGATGCCGATCACGGCCAATTGTGGAAGCGTCGCCCCGGTGATCTCATCGCCAGCCTCGAAATAAACCTCGCCTGTCTCTTCATTGATCAGATCCGACGCGAAATACCGGCCGATCAGCTCCTCCTCCGGAACGAGCACATCGGTCAGTCCTTCCTCGCGTAATCGCCTCGCTACACGGGGTGTCATCCGCTCGCCCGCCGCTAACGCGACCTCGCCGGTGCGGGCATCGAGCAGATCGCTTGTCAGCTTGCCTTTGAAACTCTCTTCCCTGAATGGCGTCATCCATCCCTGATCGCCGCGCTGAAAGGTTATTGTCCCGTAGAAGTTCGCGAGGATCTCCTCCTTGGACATGCCGATGGCTTCACCTGGCTGCAGCCCTCTGCTCTCGGCGCTGCGGGCCGCCCGCAGCCGCTCGGTCGCGGCGTCGTCCAGAGCGAGCAGCAAGGTTGTCGCCGGAAGCTTGCGGCGCCGGTCGATGCGCACATAGACATGGTCTTTGGCGTCGAACTCGAAATCGAGCCAGGAGCCGCGATAGGGGATCACCCGCGCGGCAAACAGATATTTTCCCGAGGAGTGCGTTTTGCCCTTGTCGTGGTCGAAGAAGACCCCCGGGCTGCGGTGCATCTGGGAGACGATCACGCGCTCCGTGCCGTTGATGACGAAAGTGCCGTTCTTCGTCATCAGGGGCATGTCGCCCATATAGACGTCCTGCTCCTTTATATCTCGGATCGAGCGCGAACCGGTGTCCTCGTCGACATCCCACACGACCAGCCGCAACGTCACTTTCAGCGGCGCGGCGAAGGTGATGCCGCGTTGTTGGCATTCATCGACCTCGTATTTCGGCGCTTCGAGCTCGTACCGCACAAACTCGAGCTGAGCACGCTCCGAGAAATCGCGGATCGGGAACACCGACTTGAAAACCTCCTGGAGCCCAACATTGCTGCGCTGCTCCGGCACCACCCCCATCTGCAAGAAGTGATCGTAGGAGCTCTTTTGAACCTCGATCAGGTTTGGCATCGGCGCGACTTCGGCGACGCGCCCGAAAGTCTTGCGGATCCGCTTCTTACCGGTGAAGGATATTGCCATGCGTACTCCTCGGAGTAGGCCGCTGTCCGGCGGCCCGATTGCGTGAGAATTTTTCCGAACCGCGAATGGTGGCTCGGCGCCGCTGTCTTCGTCCGATTTTCATCAGAGACGGGTAGTCCGCTAACCTGGCGGCCAAGCCTTCTGACCCTCAAGACGCCGAGACCCGGCGTGCGCGATAGGTTCGCGCCCCGGTTCGTGAATCTGGAAGGCAGGCGTCCGCGCGAGGACGAACGCCCGAGAGACTAGTAATATCGTGACAGGCCTACTTTATTTCAACCGTCGCACCCGCGTCTTCTAGCTGCTTTTTGATTTTTGCCGCCTCGTCCTTGTTGACCCCTTCCTTGATGGGCTTCGGCGCGGCCTCTACGAGGTCCTTGGCTTCCTTTAGGCCGAGACTTGTGATGGCTCTGACCTCTTTGATCACATTGATCTTCTTCTCGCCGATGGCCGCGAGGATTACGTCGAACTCGGTCTTTTCTACCGCCGCCTCGGGCGCGGCCGAGGCCGCGCCGCCGGCTGCCGCCACCGCAACCGGCGCTGCCGCCGAGACGCCCCATTTTTCTTCGAGCATCTTAGAAAGCTGCGCCGCCTCGATGACGCTCAAGGCCGACAAATCATCGACCAGTCTTGCCAGATCCGCCATGTTCTACTCCCGATTTCCTAATGCCAATGACCGCGATGAAAGAGAAATCGCCTAGGCGCTCTCGCCCTGGTTTTCCGCATGGGCGGCCAACACCCGCGCAACCTGCCCGGCAGGCGCCTGCAGCACTCGTGCGAGCCGTGCCGCCGGTGCCTGCAGCAACCCGATCAGCCTGCCCCTCAATGCATCGAGCGAGGGCAGACTCGCCAGTTCCCTGACCTCGGCAACATCGATCTCCCGGCCCGCAAGTCCGCCGCCAACGATCGTCAGCTTGTCGTTGCGGTTGGCGTACCCGACGACAACCTTTGCCGCCGCCACCGGATCGTCGGAAAAGGCGATCGCCGTCGGGCCGGTAAACAGCGACAACAGCGACTCGAACGGCGTCCCGGCGAGGGCGCGCTTGACTAGCCGGTTCTTCGTGACTCGGTAGGTCGCCCCGGCGTCACGGACCTGCCGCCGCAGCACCGTGACCTCCGCGACACTCAGCCCGGACTGGTGCGTGACGACGACGCAAGCCGTGCCCGCGAGGTCCTGCTGCAGCGCCTCGACCACCCTTTGTTTTTGTGCCCGGTCCACTGCGATCTCCTACTGGTCGGCAAGCCTGCCCGGTTGCTAAGCCCGCGGCTCCTCGGCCAACCCCGACAATTCGACCCTGACGCCCGGACCCATCGTCGAGCTGACGGCTACCTTTTTGATATAGGTGCCTTTAACGCCGCTCGGCTTGCCGCGGGTGATCGCGCCGACAAACGCGCGCACATTATCCGCTAACGCGTTGTCGGTAAAGCTTGCTTTGCCGACCCCCGCATGGACGATGCCGGCCTTTTCGGCGCGGAACTCGACTTGCCCGCCCTTGGCGGCTTGCACCGCCTCGGTCACATTCTGGGTCACCGTGCCGAGCCGTGGGTTCGGCATCAAGCCACGCGGCCCGAGGATCTTACCGAGCCGCCCCACCAGCGACATCATGTCCGGCGTGGCGATCGCCCGATCGAAATCGATCTGGCCGGCTTGGATCTTCTCGGCGAGATCCTCGGCCCCGACGATGTCCGCGCCCGCAGTCTCGGCTTCCTTTGCCCGGTCGCCCCGCGCGAACACCGCGACCCGTACGGTTTTCCCGGTGCCGTGCGGCAGCATTACCGCGCCCCTCAGGTTCTGATCGGGCTTGCGCGGGTCGAGATTGAGGTTCATTGCGACCTCGACGGTTTCGTCGAACTTCGCCGAAGCGCGTTCCTTGATCAGTTTGAGCGCATCCTCCAGCGGACGCGCCACGGTCGGATCGATACCCTCGTAAGCTTTCTTCAACCGCTTTCCGGTCTTCGCCATCAGCCTTGCTCCACTACTTCGAGGCCCATCGAGCGCGCCGAGCCGATAAGCATACGGCAGGCGCCGTCGAGATCATTCGCGTTGAGGTCCTGCATCTTCTGCTCGGCGATCTCGCGGATCTGCGCCATCGTAACGCGACCCACCGGTCGCCCTTTGCCTGTGGTTTGCGATCCCTTCTCGATGCCGGCAGCTTTTTTCAAGAAAAAGCTGTTCGGCGGACTCTTCGTTACAAAGGTGAAAGAACGATCGGCAAATGCCGTGATGACGACCGGGATCGGCATGCCGGGTTCGAGATTCTGCGTCGCCGCGTTGAACGCCTTGCAGAACTCCATGATGTTGAGCCCGCGTTGCCCGAGCGCCGGGCCGATCGGCGGCGAAGGGTTCGCCTTGCCGGCCGGGACCTGCAATTTGATTATACCGACGACCTTCTTTGCCATTCACGTCTCCAAGTTCCGCCGCCAGCCGCCCCTCACCCCAGCCCTCTCTCCGCGAGCGGGAAGAGGGAGGGACCCGCCAAGCGGGAGGGTTAGGGGGAGCCGCGGCTCCGAACCTTACACCTTCTCGACCTGTGAATACTCCAGCTCGACTGGGGTGGCACGCCCGAAGATCGAGACGGCGACCTTCAGCCGTGCCTTTTCTTCGTCCACCTCCTCGACAAGCCCGTTAAAGGACGTGAATGGGCCGTCACAGACGCGAACCTGCTCGCCGACTTCGAACGTGATCGAGGGCTTCGGCCGCTCGATGCCCTCCTGCACCTGGTGCATGATGCGCGCGGCCTCGTGGTCGCTGATCGGTGACGGCCGGCCGCGCCCGCCGAGAAAGCCGGTGACCTTGGCGGTATTCTTGACGAGGTGCCACGTCTCGTCGTTCATATCCATCTTTATAAGCACATAGCCAGGGAAAAACTTACGCTCCGAGCTCACCTTGGCGCCGCGCTTGACCTCGACGACCTCCTCGGTCGGCACGAGGATTTCCTCGAACTCGTCGGCGAGCCCTTTTTGCTCGGCCTGCTCGCGGATCGAGGCCGCGACTTTTTTCTCGAAGCCCGAATAAACGTGAATCACGTACCAGCGGCTCGCCATCACCCGCATCCAAACCTAGTGGCCCAGCCCGAAGATCAGCCGCACACCCTGGGAGAACACCTGGTCCACGACAAAAAAGAAGGCGGCCGCGATGAACACCATCACGAACACCATTGCCGTGGTGACCATGGTTTCCTTGCGCGTCGGCCAAGTGACGCGCGAAACTTCCTGCCTCACCTGCTGAAAAAATTCGACCGGGCTCGTCTTTGCCATCTGCTCCCTCGGCGGCGTCGCCGCCTTGCCCATATGGGCCCTTTCTAGTTGTCTTCCAGGCACTTCACTCGGTGGCAGGAGTGGAGGGGCTCGAACCCCCAACCCCCGGTTTTGGAGACCGGTGCTCTACCAATTGAGCTACACTCCTATCCTACAACGTCATGCCCGGGCTCGACCTGGCTCGACCGGGCATCTCTGCACCTTGGACGAGATCCCCGGATCAAATCGGATCAAGTCCGGGGATCACGGCCGCAAGCGTCCGTCACTTTATGATCTTGGCGACGACGCCGGCGCCGACGGTGCGGCCGCCTTCGCGGATCGCAAAGCGCAGCCCCTCGTCCATCGCGATCGGCGCGATCAACTCGATCTCCATCGAGATGTTGTCGCCCGGCATCACCATCTCGGTGCCCTCCGGCAGGTGCACCGTGCCGGTCACATCCGTCGTGCGGAAATAGAACTGCGGCCGGTAATTGCCGAAAAACGGCGTGTGCCGCCCGCCTTCCTCCTTGGTCAGGATGTACGCCTCGCACTGAAAGCGGGTGTGCGGCGTGATCGAGCCCGGCGCCGCCAATACCTGGCCGCGCTCCACTTCCTCGCGCTTGGTGCCGCGCAACAGCGCCCCGATATTGTCGCCGGCCTCGCCCTGGTCCAACAGCTTGCGGAACATCTCCACCCCGGTGACCACCGTCTTCGCGGTCGGTCTGAGGCCGACGATCTCGACCTCGTCGCCGACCTTGACGATGCCGCGCTCGACGCGGCCGGTCACCACCGTGCCGCGCCCCGAGATCGTGAACACATCCTCGATCGGCATCAGGAACGGCCGGTCCTTCGCGCGCTCCGGCTGCGGAATGTAAGAATCCACCGCATCCATCAGCGCCAGGATCGAGTCGTGTCCCTGCTCCGGGTCGCGGCCTTCCAGCGCAAACAGCGCCGCGCCGCGCACCACCGGGATGTCGTCCCCCGGAAACTGGTAGCTGGAGAGCAGCTCGCGCACTTCCAATTCCACCAGATCGAGCAGTTCCGGGTCGTCCACCATGTCGACCTTGTTCATGAACACCACCAAGGCCGGCACCCCGACCTGGCGCGCCAAGAGCACATGCTCGCGGGTCTGCGGCATCGGGCCGTCCGCCGCCGAGACCACCAGGATCGCGCCGTCCATCTGCGCCGCCCCGGTGATCATGTTCTTGATGTAGTCCGCATGACCCGGGCAATCGACATGCGCATAGTGGCGCTTGCCGGTCTCGTATTCGACATGCGCCGTCGCAATCGTGATGCCGCGCGCCCGCTCCTCCGGCGCCTTGTCGATCTGGTCGAACGGCACAAACGTCGCCCCGCCCTTCTCTGCCAACACCTTTGTGATCGCCGCCGTCAATGTCGTCTTGCCGTGGTCGATGTGACCGATCGTCCCGATATTGCAGTGCGGCTTCGTCCGCTGAAACCTTGCCTTCGACATTGCCTTACGGCTTTCCCTCAGAGTGAAAAGGACACTATTCCTAGACTAGAGGCGGCGGCCTGGAGCGGGTGGTGGGAATCGAACCCACGTAGCCAGCTTGGAAGGCTGGAACTCTACCATTGAGCTACACCCGCCTGAATGGCCCTTCCTAGACCTTGCACCAAGCCTTCGATCCTGCCGCGATCCCGGAGGGCTGGTGGAGGGGGTAGGATTCGAACCTACGAAGACGTACGTCGGCAGATTTACAGTCTGCTGCCTTTAACCGCTCGGCAACCCCTCCGGATCGCGTGCCGCCCGGCGCAGCGGAACGCGGGTCATAAGATGCCGGCTTGACTTTGTCAATCCGCGCCTGTCGATACGCAGCCGGTCCGTAACCGGCGCGTGCTGTCCGCCGCCGCTTCGCAGCGATCGGGAAGGTGTGCATGGCCAAATCCAGCCGCAAGCCCTCCGGCGCCGGCGTTTGGGTCTATGGCCGGCATACCGTGGCGGCGGCCCTCGCCAACCCTGAGCGGCGCTGGCGCCGTCTCGTCGTCCTCGCCGGGCATGAGAATGAGGCGACCGCTCTCGTCGCTGGTGCGCGGGCGGCGCGGCGCTCATACCCTGGTGACCGGGGCGGAGCGGCGGTCTCCGTGCTCGATCCGAGCGGGTTTGCGGCGATCCTGTCGCGCGACGCCGTCCACCAGGGGCTCGCGCTCGAAGTCGAGCCACTCCCCGAGCCCAGCTTGGAGGATGTGCTGCGCACCGGCCCGGCATCGGGGCCGTGCATCATCGTCGTCCTCGACCAGGTGAGCGACCCCCAGAATATCGGTGCGGTGTTGCGTTCGGCGGCCGCATTCGGCGCGCTTGCGGTCCTTACGCCCACGCACGGGGCACCGCCGGCGACCGGTGCGCTCGCCAAAGCTGCCTCGGGCGCATTGGAGAGCGTGCCGCTGGTGCGCGTCGTCAATCTTGCCCGCGCGCTCGATCGGTTGAAGGGAGCCGGGTTCTGGATTTGCGGTCTCGACGAGACCGCGCCGCAGTCATTGGCACAAATCGACGCTGGGGAACGCGTCGCGATCGTGCTCGGCTCCGAAGGCGGCGGCATGCGCCGCCTCGTACGCGAGCGCTGCGATTTCCTCGCGCGGGTGCCGACCCGCCCGGCGCAGCCGACCCTTAACGTTGCCATCGCCGCTGCGGTCGCCCTCTACGAACTCACCCGCAGTCGCGGCGACTGAGGACAGGAAAGAGTCGGCACCGGATGGCGCTCCTCTGCAAATATGGTTGGGATTATCAGCAGGCGCCGATCAAAGAGAAGGCAAGGCAAACTGCCGCGCCAGGCAGTGCGGTGATTGGCGCCGCCGGAGCATATGCCGGAACGTATCCCGGCCCATAATACGGGCCGTAATAATCGGGACTCGGCGCCGGTTCGTAGGTGTAGACGTGGTGCACGACCGTGCGGTGGTGCGGGTAGCTGTTGATGTTCGCGGTCGCCGCGTTGCCTGGGACCGCCGAAGACGTAACGGTTGCGAGGGCGAAGGCGGCGGCGATGAGTGAGTGGCGAAGCATGTGGTTTCTCCTGTGTTGCTCTCCGGATTTTCTCGTCCTGGAAAGTATTTCGACGCTGGGAACCTAATTAGCTTCGGTTGGGTGCGCCATCTCGCATATTCATCGAGTACTAATCTGGCAGCGCCCGACGGGAGCGCGTGTGAAGTGGGGTGATCCAGAGGTCTGCAATTTCCTGTTTTGTTCCTCGTCCTGGTGCCGAGACCGGCCGCAACGCCTTTGTCAGTCGCTGAACATACTGTAGACTCACGCTCAGGATTCCCGCGATGGACCCGGCACCTTTCAGCGCAGCTCGTGATTTCGGGTACGCGGTACACGGCGGAGCCTTTGCGAAAGGCCGTCGTGAGCTCGGCCGTTGCGCTCGCGTCGGCGGTAACTCATAGCAATGCGCGCTGCCGTCTCTAGCTCTTCCGACGGGGCTGCCGCGAGCGAGGCGGCTGCCGGATATCTTGCAAGCGAGCCTCACTACCTATCCGTTGCCGGCCGCATCCTCGCAGCCTTAGGCGGCAAGAGCACCCTTGTCCTCGTCACCGGTGATCCGCCGGCGGACCCGGAGCCTCTCTCACAGGCTCTACGCAAGCTGGGAGGGTCGCGTCACAGGGTGATCGGCATCCCTTGCGGGCCAGACCTCACAGGCGAGGAGGTGTCCCGCGCCGGCTCTGTCGTAGCGACGTTGCCCGAAGGTGGCGGCACAGTAACAATATCGGGCACGGCCGAGACGGATTCCCCGCTCTTCGTCTTCGACGAAGCCGAGCGGCTGTCTGATCAACAGCTCGGTGAGATCTGGGCCACGATTCAGCGCGGCATACGACAGAACGCGGCCGGGGTGCTGCTTGCGCGCCGAGGCTTTCTCGCCCGGCTGGAGGAGCCGCCGCTGCAGTTTCTCAAAGAGCCGCTCGCGCTGCGGTTGCGCTTTGATGAGATTGGCGACGATGAAGGCATCGATTTCCTTCGCCATCAGCTCGCGGTCCGGCACAGTCAGGACGAGACGCGCCGGGGTCGGCCCATCTTCGTTCGGAGCTTGGCCGTGTTGGGTGTGCTCGCGGCGCTCGGCGTCGGGGGGTCCTTGGCCCTGCACTATGTCAGAACTCCGGATGTGAACATGCCGGATGAGCGATCCGTTACCCCGGCCGCCAAACCCTCGCCGAGCGTTGCACCGCTACAGCCGGCGCCCCGCGCCGCGTCGTCTGCTGTCCTGCCTCCGACACCGGAGCTGCCGAAGCCGCAAGCAGCACCGGCTGAACTGACTCCTGTTCCACTGCGGCCCGAGCAAATGCCGCAGCCGAGCGCATCCGTTGCACCCCCGGCCGCGCCGCGCGCCGCAGCACCGCCGCAAGCGCTTCCTCCGCCGGTGCTATCTCCGGCGGGCCAGCAGCTTTCTGCGACCGAGATCGCCGCCCTGGTAACTCGCGGCGATGCGTTCCTCAGCGCCGGGGACATCGCGTCGGCGCGATTATTCTACGAACGCGCCGCCGACGCCGGCGACGGCGGCGCGGCGCTTCGGCTGGGTGCGACGTTCGATCCCACCTTTCTCGATCGTGCCGGTGTCCGGGGCAACCCCGGCGACCCTGCTCAGGCCGAGTCCTGGTATCGTCGAGCCCGCGACCTCGGCGATGCCGCCGCCGCGGTACGCCTCAAAAACCTCGAACGACAGCCGCGCTGAGTTAGCTTCTTCAGGATGTCGCCGGTTGGCGCACGAGGAGGGTTTCGAATTCCTGACGCACCGGATAGTTGTAGGGGCCGAGAAGGTTGACGAGGATTACCGACACCACGAGGGCGCCGGCGGCGCCGATCAGCGCCGGGTTATAGGATCCCGCAAGATCGTATACGAAGCCGCCGAGAAACCTGCCGACGCTGGAGCCTAAGCCGAAGATCATGAAACAGTAGCCATAGATCTCGCCGAACGCCCGCTGTCCCATATAGCGCGACACCAGAAAGGCGATCAGGTCGATCTCGGTGCCCAGCCCCAAACCCAGCAGAATTACCCCGATTCCCGGCAGTGCACCGGAAGGGCTGCTCAGAAGAATGAAACCGGCGATCGGGGCCAGGAAGAATACCGTTGCGACGAAGGGCGCGAAGATGCGATCGATCAGATAACCGGCGAGCAGCCGGCCGGCCATCGTGGCCAACCCGAAGATCCCCATGATTGCCGCCGCTGCCGCTGCAGAAATGCCGGTATCGGTCAGCAGCGGCACCACATGCGCCACCGTGCCGTTGACCGCGATCGCAACCAAAAAGAAGGCCGCGCCCATCAGCCAAAAGCGGCGCGTGCCGAGGGCACCACGCAGGGTCAGACCCGTCACATTGGCTGCCGTTATGGCCCGGCGCTCCCCCTCGCCCGGCCGCGGCTCCCGTATCCACAGTGCAACGACGGGAAACGCAATTGCGAGCGTCAACAAACCGAGGGTCGGATAGGCGCCGCGCCAACCCACCCGCTCGATCAGCAACTGAGCGAGTTGCGGCATGATGAAGCCGCCCAGCCCGACCCCCGACATCGCGATGCCGAGCGCCAGCCCGCGCCGGCGATCGAACCAAGCCGAGATCGCCTTCGCGTAGCCGATCGGGGTTTGAACGGCACTGGCCGCTTCGGCAAGCGCGAACAGAAGCGTGAAAATCACCAAAGATTTCGGACTGAGCCCCAACAGGCACATGGCGGCCGCATAAATGACGAGACCGGGCAACGCCACCCGGCGAATGCTCCAGCGGTCCATCATCCGGCCGAGCACCGGCACCATCAGCGCGGAGCAGATTCCGCCGAACGACAATGCAAATGATGCGGTCCCCCGCTGCCATCCCGTATCCGCCATGATCGGCTTCAGGAAAACGCCGAAGGTGAACCCCAGCACCGGGCCGTTGCAGACGATCAAGCCGCCGACGGCCCCGATTACGACCCACCACGGGTTGGTGAAGCTGAGCCGCATTGCTGCCCTCCCTCGACGCCATAGGTCGGGAACCACGACCTCGACACAATCACGGTTGTTGAGCGGGGACGATGTCTTTTCGGCCGCTGTACCTAGCGCATCCCACTGCTTGCCGTCTTTTCCCGCAACATCGTGATCAAACCCTGCACTTGTCCGCCATTATGCTGGATGACGGAAGCAAACTCGGAGCGCTGGGTGACCGCCATGCTGATACCGTCGACCGAGACGTCGCTGATCTTGTAGACGCCGTTTCGCCCGGTCAGGCGCCAGTCCACCTTTACCGGCGCGGCGCCGCCGGGGCGGACGATCTGGCTCGACACGATCGCACCGTCGGCGTCGGGCCGGCTGCCGGTCACCTTGAAGGTCTCTCCAGTGTATTCCGCCAGGCGTGTGGCGTAGGCGATTGCGATGTAGTCCTC
The DNA here is from genome assembly GCA_963736715.1 of uncultured Alphaproteobacteria bacterium. GTDB lineage: Bacteria > Pseudomonadota > Alphaproteobacteria > ATCC43930 > CGMCC-115725 > AP-15. The sequence continues at coordinate 87,006 of CAVTQA010000045.1, forward strand.
GAACAGCTTTACGTACTCTGCCCGCTGTTCCTCGGTCGCAGTGTTCCAATAGCGGCCGAGGACAAAGCGGGCGATCCCCGGAACGTCGAAATCCTCGCGCAGCAATTCGCGAAACCGTGCCACCCTCTGCGACTGGGTAGCACTCTTGCCGAGCACCTCGAGGGCCTGGCTGCCGAGATTGCTGATCAATGCGGCAGGGTCGGCAGCTGCCGCTGCGGGAATGGCGGGAGCAAATGCCCCCACGACCAGAACAAGGGCGGCAGTCAGGAAGCAACGTCGCACCATTATTTTGCTACCTCGGATATATTGGACACTTCGGAGATCACAGCCGGTCGGGCTGCCGTGTTGGCGAACGCCGCCGGAGCCCCCCCGTCGTCGCGCTGGCTGAAGCCGGCAGGCGGCGGCAGGTTCTCCCGCTCATGGCGGATTAGCGCGGCGCGCCGCTGCCGATAAAGCGAGCGAATTGTCGCATAATAATCGAGCGAGGTGCGCTCGATGTCGGCGAGGGTCTCGATATAGCGGGACCGCTGATCGATGCCGGCGACCCCACCGCGCACGAACGGGATCCAATAGAGGTTCCACGGACTGCCGGTGACGAGTTTGTTCCACGGATCACCGAACCCCTCGGCGACTTGGGCGCCCAGATCGCGCGGGGTCGATGGCCCCAGGACCGGCACTACGAGGTATGGTCCTTCGGGTATCCCCCATGTGCCGAGCGTCAGGCCGAGATCCTCCTCGTGAAAGGGGACGCCCCAGCGTCCGGCGACATCGACCACTCCGCCCATGCCGATCGTCGAATTGATAACAAAGCGGCCCATCGTCTCTCCGGCGTGCTGGAATTGACCCTGCAGGGCGTCGTTCACAAAAACCAGCGGCGCGCGCAAATTATTGAGAAAATCGCGTAATGACTCGCGCACCGGATCGGGCACGGCATCCCGGTAGGCCTTGGCTACGGGCACAATCGCATGGCGATCGACGAATTGGTTGAATTCGAAGATCTTGCGGTTGGTGTCTTCGAAAGGATCGTTGAAATCCTCTTCGTAGGTGGCGGCCTGTTGCGTAGTGTCGGGGTGTGAGGCGCAACCGGTAAGGATAAGGACAGAGAAGGCAAACAGTTCCGATAAGCCGAGGCGAAGCGGGTGATCATTCATCGGTCGGTCTCGCATCAATCGGTGTCTTGGCCAACGGGCGAGATAATTGCGGGAAATTCGCGGAATGGGCAAGTAGCGCCGGAACGGACACGTCAATTCACAAGCCGCTTGCACATATAAAGATATCTGTATATGTTGCTGCCGGCTAAAGGAAGAGACTTGGCTGATGGAGCACCTGCTGGCTGCATTGCGCGCCGTTGCCGAGCCGACCCGGCTTCGGCTCGTCGTTCTATGCGCGCGCGGGGAGCTCACGGTCAGCGAGCTGACCGTGATCCTCGGGCAGAGCCAGCCGCGAGTTTCGCGCCATCTGAAGCTGTTGTGCGAAGCCCGTCTCCTCGACCGCTTCCGCGAGGGCAGCTGGGTGTTCTATCGCCTCAGCCAAGCGGGCCCGGCAAGCGCCCTCGCCCGCCAGCTGGTCGCCGCTTGCGACGAGGCCGACCCGACGATCGCCCTCGATCTGCAGCGGCTCGACGCGATAAAGCGGCAGCGCGCCGATCTCGCGAGCGCCTATTTTCGCGAAAATGCCGACCACTGGCATCGCATCCGCTCGCTCTACATCGATGAGCGCGAGGTCGAGGCGGCCCTCGTCGAGGTCATCGCCGCCGCTGATCCGCGCGATCTTCTGGATCTCGGCACCGGCACCGGCCGCATGCTGGAGATTCTGGCGCCGCGCGTCGAGCACGCGCTCGGCATCGACCAGTCACGCGAGATGCTCTCGATCGCGCGGGTCAACCTTGCGCGGGCCGGCCTCGAAAACGGGTCTGTCCGGCTCGGCGACATGTACCAGCTGGCTCTGCCGGACGCGTCCTTCGACGCGGTGGTGATCCATCAGGTCCTGCACTACGCCGACCGGCCCGTCGCCGTGATCGCCGAGGCGGCGCGCGTGCTGCGGCCGAACGGCGTCCTCGTTCTCGTCGATTTCGCGCCCCACGCGCTGGAATTCCTGCGCGACGAGCACGCTCACCGGCGGCTCGGCTTCTCCGATGCCGAGGTGGCGGAATGGTGCCGCGCCGCCGGTCTCGATCCGGCATCGCCGCAGCATTTGCAAGGCGACCCGCTGACCGTCGTGATCTGGACCGCGCATCGGCAAGTCCCCACAGCTTCGCGCTTTGCCCAGGCCCTGCAGCCGGAAGCGCCGGCACTCGTCGAAGGGGAGCTTCATTGATGCAGAATTCCGCCCGCGGGCTGCTCGGCGCCGACCCGGTCAGCGATTTCGACGCCGGCCCGCCGCGCATCTCGTTCGAGTTCTTCCCGCCGAAGACGCAAGAGATGGAAGAGCGGCTGTGGGCCGCGGTCAAGCGGCTCGAACCGCTGCGGCCGCACTTCGTCTCCGTGACCTACGGCGCCGGCGGCTCGACGCGCGAGCGCACCCACTCGACGGTGCGCCGCATCCGCCAGGAAACCGCGCTCGAACCGGCCGCGCATCTCACCTGCGTCGCGGCGGCGCGCGAGGAGATCGACGCGGTGGCGCGCGATTATTGGGAGGCGGGTATCCGCCACATCGTCGCATTGCGCGGCGACCCGCCCAGCGGCATCGGGACGGGATATGTGCCGCACACGGGCGGCTATAGCTACGCGGCCGATCTCGTCGCAGGTTTGAAGAAGGTGGCGGATTTCGAGATCAGCGTCGCCGCGTATCCCGAAACCCACCCCTCGGCGCGCAGTCCCGGCCACGACCTCGATAATCTGAAGGCCAAGCTCGAAGCCGGCGCCAGTCGGGCGATCACGCAATTCTTCTTCGACGCTGACGTGTTCCTGCGCTTTCGCGACCGCGCGCGCGCGGCCGGCATCGAGGTGCCGATCGTTCCCGGTATCCTGCCGGTCACCAATTTCGCGCAGTTGAAGCGCATGGCGGCGGGCTGCGGCGCCTCGATCCCGGCCTGGATGGGCGCCCATTTCGACGGCCTCGACGACGATCCCGACACCCGCCGGCTGGTCGCCGCCTCATTAACGGCTGAGCAATGCCGCCGACTGCAGGCTAACGGTGTGCACGAATTCCATTTTTACACCTTGAACCGCGCCGACCTGCTCGTCGCGATCTGCCACCTGCTCGGCGTGCGCGCCCCCAAGCCCGCCGCGGCAGCCGTGTGATGCCAAACCGCTTCGACGTGCTACCTCACTCGTCATTCCCGCGAAAGCGGGAACCCAGGGCCGCCAGCTCCGAGCCGGGTACCCTGGCCCCCCGCTTTCGCGGGGGCGACGAATTCGGATCACATGCATACACACGCCGATGACCCATTTTCTCGATTACCTCGCCGACCGGGTCGTGCTGTGCGACGGCGCGATGGGGACGCAGGTGCAGGCGCGCAATCTCGACATCGAGCGCGACTTTCTCGGTCTCGAAAACTGCACCGAGATTCTGTGCGCCAGCCGCCCGGACCTGATCCGCGAGATCCACCGCGGTTATCTCGAAGCGGGTTGCGACGCGCTGCAGACCAACAGCTTCGGCGGCTCGCCCGTCACCCTCGGCGAATTCGGCATTGCCGACCGCACGTTCGAATTGAACCGCCGCGCCGCCGAATTGGCCCGCGAGGCGATCGCCGAATTCGCGCATGACGGCCGCACCCGCTTTGTGCTCGGCTCGCTCGGACCGGGGACACGGCTGCCCTCGCTCGGCCATATCTCCTACCAGGACCTCGAGGACGGGCTCGCGCTGCAATGCGCCGGGCTGATCGCCGGCGGCAGCGACGCGATCGCGATCGAGACCTGTCAGGACCCGCTGCAGATCAAGGCTGCGGTCAACGGCGCCAAGCGCGCCCGCGACGAGGCCGGCAAGGATATTCCGATCCTCGTCAGCGTGACGGTCGAAACGACCGGAACCTTGCTCGTCGGTGCCGACATCGCCGCCGCGGCGACGGTCGTCAACGCGCTTGCCGTGCCGGTGATCGGCCTCAATTGCGCGACCGGCCCGCGCGAGATGGCCGAGCACGTCAAATGGCTCGGCGAGAACTGGCCCGGCCATATCTCGGTGCAGCCCAATGCCGGCTTGCCGGAGCTCGTCGACGGCCGCACGCGTTACCCGCTGGGGCCCGCGGAACTGGCGCAATGGCTCGAGCGCTTCGTGCTCGAAGACGGGGTCGGCCTGATCGGCGGGTGCTGCGGCACCGAAGCGGCGCACATCGCCGCGCTCGACGCGATGCTGCGGCGCATCGGCCGGGCCAGCGGAGATGGGCGCCCGCGTCCTTTGCCGCGGCGGCGCAACGCGCTCTGGGCCCCCTCCGTCGCCTCGCTCTACGGCCAGGTGAACCTGCGCCAGGAGAACGCGTACCTGTCGATCGGCGAGCGCTGCAACGCCAACGGCTCGCGCCAGTTCCGGCGATTGCAGGAGCAGGGCGACTGGGACGGCTGCGTCGAGATGGGGCGCGAGCAGGTCAAGGAAGGCTCGCACACGCTCGACCTGTGCACCGCCTTTGTCGGACGCGACGAGATCGCCGACATGACCGAGGCGGTGACGCGCATGCGCGGCGCGGTCAACGCGCCCTTGGTCATCAACTCGACCGAATACCCGGTGCTCGAAGCGGCGCTCAAGCTCTACGGCGGCAAGCCGATCATCAACTCGATCAATTTCGAGGACGGCGAAGAGGCCGCCGACAAGCGACTGCGGCTGGCCCGCCGCTTCGGGACGGCGGTCATCGCCTTGACCATCGACGAAGCCGGCATGGCGAAAGAAGTCGAGCGCAAGGTCGCGGTCGCGCGCCGGCTTTATGATTTCGCGTGCAACCAGCACGGCCTGCCGCCCTCGGACCTGTTATTCGACCCGCTGACCTTTACGATCTGCACCGGCAACGAGGACGACCGCAAGCTCGGCCTGTGGACCTTGGAGGCGATCGAGCGGATCTCCCGCGACATGCCCGAGTGCCAGATCATCCTCGGCCTCTCGAACATCTCCTTCGGCCTGAACCCGCCGGCGCGTCACGTGCTGAACTCGGTGTTTCTCGACCACGCGCTGCGCCGGGGCCTCACCGGCGCAATCGTGCATTTCTCGCGGATCATGCCGCTGCACAAGATCCCGGAGGAGGAGGTGCGGGTCGCCGAGGATCTGATCTTCGACAGGCAGCGCCCAAATGGGCCTAATGGGGGTTACGATCCGCTGCAGGCCTATATCGCGCTGTTCGAAGATCGCACGGCCGAGAAGAGCGAGAAAAAAGGCCGTCCGGAAAAGCTCGAGGACCGCCTCGCGCAGCGCATTGTCGACGGCGACAGGCTCGACCTCGAGACCGATCTCGACCTGGCGATGCAGAGCTATAAGCCGCTCGACATCATCAACGACATCCTCCTCGGCGGCATGAAGACGGTCGGCGAGTTGTTCGGCGCCGGCAAGATGCAGCTTCCCTTCGTGCTGCAATCGGCCGAGACGATGAAGGCGGCGGTCCGCTATCTCGAGCCGTTCATGGAGCGGGTCGAAGGACAGGAGAAGGGCACGGTGGTGCTGGCGACGGTGCGCGGCGACGTCCACGACATCGGCAAGAACCTAGTCGACATCATCCTGACCAATAATGGGTACCGGGTCGTCAATCTCGGAATCAAGCAGCCGATCTCCTCGATCCTCGAAGCCGCGGTCGCGCACAAGGCGGACGCCGTCGGGATGTCGGGACTGCTCGTCAAATCGACGGTCGTGATGCGCGAGAACCTCGAGGAGATGAGCCGGCAGGGCCTCTCCGTGCCGGTCATGCTGGGCGGCGCTGCGCTGACCCGGCGCTATGTCGAGGAGGATTGCGTCAAATGCTATGGGGCAGGGCGCGTCGCCTACGCGCGCGACGCGTTCGACGGCCTCGATTTGATGGACAAGATCGTCACGGGCCGGTTCGATACGCATCTCGCAGAAGTCAGGCGTAAGAACGAGGGCCGCCCCGTCAATCAAAGCCGCAAGCTCGGGCGCGCCGCCGATGCCAAGCCGATGCGGCCGGTCGATGCCGAGGAGATCCGCCTGCGCCGCGCCGAATTGACCCGCAACGTGCCAGTTCCGGAGCCGCCCTTCTGGGGGCCGCGGACGATCGCCCGGGTGCCGGCCAAGGCGGTCGTGCCTTATCTCAACGAGCGCATGCTCTACCAATTCCAGTGGGGCTACCGGAAGGACGGGCGGAGCCTCGCCGAATACCGGGAATGGGCCAAGGACGAGTTGCGCCCGGTCCTGCGCCGCATCCTCGACATCGCGATCCGCGAGGACATTCTCGTCCCGCAGGCCGCCTACGGCTATTGGCCGTGCGCCGCCGAGGGCAACGACGTGATCCTCTTCGACACCGAGGGGAGCCGCGAGCTGACCCGCTTCTCGTTTCCTCGGCAGAACAAGGATGGCGGGCTCTGCATTGCCGATTTCTTCCGCGACGTCGCCGAGAATGCGCGCGACGTGATCGGGCTGCAGGTCGTGACGATGGGCCGCCGCGCCTCCGAGGCGGCGCGCGAGTGGTTCGCCGACAACCGCTACCAGGATTACCTCTACCTGCACGGGCTCTCGGTCGAGATGGCCGAGGCCTTGGCCGAATACGTCCACAAGCGCATCCGAGCCGAATTGGGCTTCGCCGCCGACGAAGCCCGCGACCCCGACGCAATGCTCGCCCAAGGCTACCGCGGCAGCCGCTACTCCTTCGGCTATCCCGCCTGCCCCAACCTCGCCGACCAGCAGCAGTTGCTGGCGTTACTGCGGGCCGAGGAGATCGGCATCACCCTCAGCGAAGAAGACCAGCTCGACCCCGAGCAATCCACCTCCGCCATCGTCCTCCACCACCCCCAGGCGAAGTATTTCTCAGTGTGATTTCTCGTCCTCTTCAGCGATGGCGTAGAGACGATCCATTTCGCGTTGAAAGCTGACCCGCAACGTCCTTGCCTCCTCGTCAGGCAGCCAGCCAGAGATCGAGTTAAAGCGCAACTCGGCCAGAGTCGCCGCCGTCAGATTCTTCCACGGCAACGTGGCCGCCGCGCGCACCCGGGCGAGCGTTTCAGTGAGTTCGCCGCGGATGCGCGCGATGAAATCCGAGGGGAGCGCCTCCGCCGGCGCGACACCGCAAAGATCGGCGAAAAGGTCGGGTTGATCATTTGTTCGAAAGCGCGGCATACCAGATATTGTAGATAGTTGGCATCACCGAGGAAACCTCTTGATGCGAGCTGCCGAAACAAGCCATGCTCGCGACTATGCTCGGCACCTGGCGAGAGCAGCACCTTCCTCAGATTGTCGCGAATCTGGCGAATCGGCCTGGGCACGAGTCCGTACGCACCCTGGTCGCCGACATTCTCCGGTACGGATTTGGCGTCGACTATCACGACATTGACCACGAAGTAAGGCTGCCCGAAGTCCACGGCCGCGCCGACACACTGTTTGGCTCGGTTGTATTCGAGTTCAAGCGCGACCTGCGGCTGGAACAGGGCGATGTGTTTGCCCGGCTCCCCGATTATCTGAGCGAGCGCGAGCGGCAGACCGGGCGCCGTTTCCTAGGTATCGCCACAGACGGCGCGACTTTCGTCGCCTATGAGCTGCGTCATGGCGCACTTGTCGAGATCGGCAAACACGAGCCGAGCCCAGCGCGCGCCGAGGCGCTGCTCGCGTGGCTGGAGCCGGCCCTCTCCAACCGCGACGATCTGCTCCCGAACCCGCTGACCGTCGAGCGCGAGCTGGGCCGTAGCAGCCTCAGTTTCGGCCGTGCCCGCGGCGTGCTAGAGCGCTTGTGGAACGAGTTGCGCGCGCGTTCCGAAGTGGTGCTGAAACGACAGCTCTGGGACGGGCTGCTGCGCGAGGCCTACGGCACTCCGGTCGGCGACGATGCCCTGTTCTTGCAACACACCTATCTGACGATTGTCGCGAAGACGATCGCCTGCCGCGTACTCGACCTTCCGGCCAACGATGCCGATGCCATCCTCTCCGGCCGCGCCCTCGACGAAGTCGGCATACAGGGCGCCGTCGAGAGCGATTTTTTCGACTGGATACTGGAACTCGCCGACGGCCGCGACCTAGTCGTCCGCATCGCGCGGCAGACCGCGCGTTTCCGGCTGCGCGACGTGCAAGTCGACGTTCTAAAATCGCTTTATGAAAGCCTAATCGACCCGGCCCAGCGCCATGACCTAGGCGAGTACTACACGCCGGATTGGCTGGCTTCCAAAGTAACCGCGCGGGCACTCACCGACCCGCTGACGCAGCGTGTGCTGGACCCGGCCTGCGGCTCGGGTACGTTCCTGTTTCACGCGATCCGCCGCAAGCTGGCTGCGGCGGAAGCCGCCGGTTTGACGCGCGGCTCGGCCGTGGCGGCATGTGTCCAGCAGGTGCGCGGCCTCGACGTGCACCCTGTCGCGGTCATTATTGCTCGGGTTACCTGGCTGCTGGCGCTGGGGCAAGCGATCGAGGAACGGATCGGCGAGCTGCATGTCCCCGTCTACCTCGGTGACGCGATGCAATGGAATTTGCGTCAGATCGGGAACGCGCGCGATGTGGTAGTTCCGGTGCCGGACGACGCTCCGCTTCACGTGCCCGCCGGTTTTGCCGAGGACCAGGCGCGCTTCGACCACGGATTGCAGACGTTAACCCAGGGCCTTCACGACGCCGTTCCGCCGGCCCAGGTGGAACGCTCTCTGCTGCGGATGGAAGGCGTCGCCGCGCTGGACGCCGCCGCGATGACCGACACTTATCAGCGACTGCGCGAGCTCTACGACACGGGGCGCAATGGCATTTGGCCATTCGTGCTGCGCAATCTAATGCGCCCGCTTTGGCTGTCGCGACCTGAGCAGCAGGCCGATGTTCTGCTCGGCAATCCGCCCTGGATCGCATACCGACATTTGAGCGCCGAAATAAAGCCGCGTCTTCGTTCGGCATGTCGACAGATGAATTTGTGGGTCGGCGGGGTGCTGGCGACCCAGCAGGACATGTCCGCATTATTCTGGGCGCGCAGCGCCGAACGCTATCTGCGACCGAGCGGCACAATCGCGTTCGTGCTGCCCTTTGCCGCGATCAACCGCCCGGCTTTCGCCGGATTGCGCCGAGGTGAGTTCGAGACTGTACAAGTGCGCCTAGTCGAGGCATGGGATCTGGCGCGGGTACGGCCGATATTTGGCGGCGCGATCGGCACGACATCGACTTGCGTGCTATTTGGCCAGCGAGAGCCGGCAGCTGCGTTGCCGGCGCAAGTCGAACAATTCTCCGGCACTCTGCCGCGACGTGATGCCAGCGAAGCCGAGGCCGATACCTCGTTGCGGCGCATACGCGAGCCTTGGCCGCGTGTGACGACCTTGGAGGGCGCCTCACCATATCGCGCGCGGTTCCGAAATGGGGCGAACATGTTTCCTCGCCGCTTCTTTTTGGTGGAGCGGGAGCCGACAGCCCGCCTCGGTGATAACCCTGCGGCCCCGCGCGTGCGCGGTAGGATCGGCTCTCTCGATCGGATTCCGTGGAGGGAGGTGGAGCCACCACGCGGCGCGGTTGAAGCGCAGTTTTTACGCACTGTCCTGCTGGGCGAGGGTATTGCCCCCTTCCGCTTGTTGACGACGGCGTTGGCGGTCATCCCGGCTGAGGGGGAGGTGCTACTGGATTCCGCGGCCGCGGCAATGGCCAGTCATCGGCATCTTGCTGCCTGGCTGCGTGATATCAACGCCAAATGGAGGACGCATTGTGGAAAGCGGACCGACGGCACTCCGCGAATGACACTTAGTCAACAGCTGGATCATATGCGCAAGCTGTCGATGCAGCTGGCAGCGAGCGGGCTAAAGGTGGTCTACACTGGCTCCGGCACGCTGCTAAACGCGGTCGCGCTGGATGACCCGCGGCTTCTTGTCGAGCATGGCGCTTATTGGGCAACTGCCCGCAGCCTTGAGGAAGCGCGTTATCTCACCGCCGTTCTGAACAGCGCGACAGTTCTAGCGCGCGTGATACCAATGCAGCCCCGGGGCTGGCGCGATCCGCGCCATTTCGACAATCTGGTCTGGGAGCTCCCAATACCTGAATTCGACCGCCGGCAGGCGTTGCACGGGGAACTCGTCAACGCCGCCGCGGAAGCCGAGCGGGTCGCGGCAGTCGTGCCGCTGCGCGAGGGTGCACATTTCATGCGTCAGCGGCGCGCGATCCGCGATGCCTTGGCCGAGCACGGTGTTGCATCGAAAATCGATACACTCGCCACTAAACTCCTGGATCGGTAGTTAGCCCGGACGCTCGCGTCGGCCGCTCACCCGAAAAAAGCCGCAATGCAGTGATAGAAGTGTCGGGTGGAGTTATTGCGGTCAGTTGAGCGTTTATCTCATCTATTTCAGTAACTAATGAGCACAAATCCGTGATTTGCAGCCCCGGAACAGCCAGGATCAGCCAGCGTTTTCGCTGTTTTGGGGCGATGGCTATGGTCAGAGAACCAAGGATCTTCGCGGCGATGGCTAAGGCTACTGGCTGTTCTTTCGCTGCATTTAACAGCGAGATCAGCGAGCGAGGTTCAGGACCGCACATTCAGGGTACGGAGACTTTTGACGGACAGCGCCGATGACCAAAATTCTGCTGGTACGTCATGGCCATGTCGAAAAAATTTCGCCTGAGCGCTTTCGGGGGCGCGCCCTTCCGCCGTTGACCGCTGAGGGTTGGCGCGCGTCGGAGGCAGCGCGCGAGTGGTTCGCCGACAACCGCTACCAGGATTTGCACGACCTCTCGGTCGAGATGGCCGAGGCCTTGGCCGAATACGTCCACAAGCGCATCCGCGGCGAACTGGGCTTTGCCGCCGAGGAGGCCCGCGACCCCGCCCGACGCGATGCTGGCGCAAGGCTACCGCGGCAGCCGCTACTCCTTCGGCTATCCCAGCAGCAATTGCTGGCGTTACTGCGGGCCGAGGAAATCGGCATCACCCTCAGCGAAGAAGACCAGCTCGACCCCGAGCAATCCACCTCCGCCATCGTCCTCCACCATCCGCAGGCGAAGTACTTCTCCGTCTGAGGCCTGCCGCCCAGCACTGGGCCGCAATTCCGTTCAGCGGGCGATTTGCCGGTCCTCGACCGGGACGATCATTTTGCCGATCGGCCACAGGGCGATGCCGGCAAGCTTCAGATGCGCCCAGGCGAAGGGCAGACCGATGATCGTGATCGCCAGAGCGAGCGCGAAGATCAAGTGGGCGAGGGCGAGCCACCAACCGGCCAGCACAAGCCAGATCAGATTGCCGATGGTGCCGAGAGGACCGGTACCGACATCCTCCTGCCCGGTGTAGTCGGCGCGGTTGACCGCCGTCTGGCCGAACGGCAGCAGCGTGTAGAGCGCGATATTGAACGCCGCCCGCGCCCACGGGATGCCGACAATCGTAATCACCATGATGATGGCGGCGAGCAGCCATAGGGCTGCCATCCACAAGCCGCCGGTGATGATCCAGAGAATATTGAGCAGCAGCCGGAGGAAAGGCATTACTCGGGCTTTTCGAGGTCCTCGATCGCAGCTTTGAGGAACCGGGCCGCTTCACCGCCGGTGACGGCGCGGTGGTCGAAGGTCAGCGACAATGGCAGGATACGATGCGCGGCGAGTTTTCCATCAGCCACGACCGGCCGCTCCGTGATGCGGCCGGCGCCGAGAATTGCGACCTGCGGCGGGACGATCACCAGCGCCGCGAAACGCCCCGCGAACATCCCGAAATTCGACAAGGTGATCGTCTGGCCGCGCAATTCGGCGACGGGCACGGTGCGGGCGCGCACGTCCTTCTTCATCGCCTCGATCCCGCGGCGCAGATCGGCGGCGTCGCGTCCGGCGATATTGCGCAGCACCGGCACGAAGAGCCCGTCCTCTGTGTCGACCGCCAGGCCGAGATCGATCTGCTTCAGGACGCGCCGCTCCATCGAGCGCCCGTCATACCACGCGTTGAGGCCGGGCGAGGCGGCGCAGCCCGCGGCGATCGCCCGGATGAGCCGGATCGTGATGTCGGATTGCGGCGTCCAGGCCGCGACATCGGCTTCGTCGGATACCGTCGCCGGCACGATTTCGGCGTGCGAGCGGGCCATGTTGACGGCCATCGCGCGGCGCACCCCGGCAAGCGGCTCGACCGGGCCGGCTGCGGTATGCGCACGGGCGGCGCGCTCGACATCGGCGCTCGTCACCGCGCCGCCGGGGCCGCTCGCCGCAACTCCGGCCAGATCCACCCCGAGCCGCTGCGCCAGCGCGCGGACGGCCGGCGCCGCCCTGACCGCCGGGGCTGGCGGCGCTGCCTGAGGAACCGGCTGCGCCGGTTCTGCGGCAAGCTCGCCGACGATCGTGCCGCTGTCGGTTCGCGGGACCCTCTTCGAACTCGACCAATGGCGCGCCGACCTTGACCCTGTCGCCCGGCTGGACGCACAGCCGGGCGATCTTGCCGTCTTGCGGCGAGGGAACCTCGACAACCGCCTTCTCGGTCTCGACCGAGACGAGCGGCTGGTCGGCGACGACATGGTCGCCTTCCCCGACATGCCACGCGACGAGTTCCGCCTCCTGCAACCCCTCCCCCAGATCCGGCAGCACAAAGGTGCTCATGGTGTGAAATCCGCAGCCTTTCTTCCGTCACCCCCGCGAAAGCGCTAGGGCATGCACACATCTCCACAATAGCAGGACTTTCAATAAGTTATCCGTCGTCCCCGCGAAAGCGGGGACCCAGGGGCCCCGTGGTGAATAGCCCGACAACGGTCCTGGGTGCCCGCTTTCGCGGGCATGACGGCGGATAGGCGGAAGATGTGTGCATGCCCTAGCGCGAAAGCGGGGGTCCAGGGCAACATGCGCAGGCACTTGCTGCTCCTGGATTCCCGCTTCCGCGGGAATGACGAGCAAAATCATCATTGGTACGCCAGGACCCGCCGAGCGGCGGCGAGGATGCGGGGTGTGCTGGGCAGGTATTGCTGCTCGAGGCGGGGCAATGGAATGACCGTGTCCCAGCCGGCGACCCGCTCGATCGGCGCGAGCAGCGAAACGAGGCCGCGCTCGGCGATGCGTGCGGCGATCTCGGCGCCGACGCCGCCGGTCAGCGGCGCCTCGTGCACGATGACGCAGCGTCCGGTCTTGGCGACCGAAGCGAGCAGCCCGTCGCTGTCGAGCGGCTTCAGTGTCGCGACATCGACGACCTCGGCGCTGATCCCGTCGGCCTCCAGCCGATCGGCGGCGGCGAGGGTCTCCTTCGTCATGGCGCCCCAGGTCACGAGGGTGATGTCGGTGCCCTCGCGCAAGACAAAGCAGCGGTCGAGCGGCAATGCCGCGCCGTTGTCCTCGACCTCCTCCCGCGCCGCGCGGTAGAGCCGGGTCGGTTCGAGAAAAACCACCGGGTCGGGGTCCCGGATCGCCGCCAGCAGCAGGCCATAGGCGCGCGCCGGCGAGGACGGGATCACCACCCGCAGACCGGGAATGTGGACGAACATCGCTTCCGGGCTTTCAGAATGGTGCTCGACGGCGCGGATCCCGGCGCCATAAGGCGAGCGTACGACCATCGGGCAGCTGAGCCGGCCGCGCGTGCGGGTGCGCAGCCGCGAGGCGTGGTTCACCAGTTGGTCGATCGTCGGATAGATGAAGCCGGTGAACTGGATTTCCGACACCGGGCGGAAACCCTGCGCGGCGAGGCCCACGGACATGCCCGCAATGAGCCCTTCGGCAAGCGGCGTGTCGAGCACGCGGTCGGCGCCGAAGCGGTCGAGCAGCCCTTCGGTCGCGCGAAAGACGCCGCCCTCCGCGCCGACATCCTCGCCGACAACAAGCACCGAAGGGTCGTCGTCCATCGCTCGGGCGAGCGCCAGGTTGACAGCCTGAACGAGTGTGATCTCAGCCATTCCAGTCTCACTTCCCCGCCAGGTCGAGGGCCGCCTGCCGCTGGTCCGCGAGATCCTTCGGCAATTCCTGGTAAGTGAACTCGAAAATTGTCTCGACCCCTTGTGGCGGGGTCGCGAGATAGGTTTCCGCCGCGCGCTCGATGGTCAAGGTGATCTCGGCCAACAGCCGCTCCTCATCCGCTTTGCCCCACATCCCGTTCGCGACGAGATAGTTGCGAAGCCGGGCGATCGGCTCTTCCGCCCAACGCGCGCTGACCTCGGAGCCGCTTCGATAGCGGCTGGCGTCGTCCGCGGTCGTGTGGTCGCCGAGCCGGTAGGTCAGCGCTTCGATCAAGTGGGGGCCGCCGCCCGCGCGGGCCTTGGCGAGCGCCCGCGTCATCGCCTCGCGAACCGCGATGACGTCGTTGCCGTCGACCTGCTCGCCCTCGATGCCGGCGGCTATGGCCTTCTGCGCCAAAGTCTCGGCCGCGGTCTGCTGGGCCAGCGGCAGCGAAATCGCCCAACGGTTGTTGTTGATCACGAACACGACCGGCAATAGCCAGACCCCGGCGGCATTGAGCGCCTCGGCGACATCGCCTTTCGATGTGGCGCCGTCGCCGAACACACAGACCGCTACCCGCTTCTCATGCCGCAATTTGAGGGCCAAGGCGACGCCGACGGCGTGCGGCGCGTGGGTCCCGACCGGCACGCAAACCGGGAAATCCTCGCGGGTCTCGGCGAAGTCGCTGCCCCGCTCGTCGCCGCCCCAGAACAGCAGCAGCTCGGCCGGGCTGACGCCGCGCCACAGCTGCGCGCCGTGCTCTCGGAAGCTCGGCAGCAATACATCCTCGGCTCGCATCGCGCTCGCAACGCCGACGGGTACGGCCTCCTGGCCCAGGGCCGAGGCGAACGTCCCGAGCCGGCCGGTGCGCTGCAATGCCACCGCCTTGGCATCGAAGCGCCGCGCCAACACCATCGCGCGGTAGAGCGCGACCAGCTCGTCGCGGTCGCCGCCAAAATCGGGCAACGGGCGCACCGCATTGCCTTTGGGGTCGAGAAAGCGGCTATAGCGGATCTCGAACCGCGCGACCGCAGGCGGGAGCGGCGCCCTTCGCGCCTCGGTAATTGCAGGACGCTCTTCGGTGGTTTCAAACGGTGGCATTGCGCATCCAATGACTCAATCGCGCCTGATGAGGCAGCGCTTTCCGATATGTGGTAACGCGTTCCGGGGGGTGATAGCTCCCGCGGGTTGCGATCCGGTTACCCTGAGAGGAGGCGGTTATGCAGGGCGAGGCGTACGCCTACATCATCGTCGGCGCCGGTTCGGCCGGCTGCACATTGGCCAATCGCCTGAGCGAAGATAAAGACGCTCGCGTGCTGCTGTTGGAGGCGGGCGGCTGGGACCGCGATCCGTGGATCCATATCCCGCTTGCCTGGGCGCGCATGTTGCAGCAGCGCAAGCACGACTGGGGGTATTTTGCCGAGCCCGAGGCGACGATGGACGGGCGCCGGGTCGAATGCGCCCGTGGCAAGGTCATCGGCGGCTCGTCCTCGATCAACGCGATGGCCTATGTTCGCGGCCACCGCGGCGATTACGATCGCTGGTCGGCGCAGGGGCTGACCGCGTGGTCCTACGCGAATGTGCTGCCATATTTCCGCCGCCAGGAATCCTGGGAAGGCGGAGCGAGCGCCTATCGCGGCGGCGACGGGCCGCTGACGACGCGCGCGACGCGCTACCGCGACCCGCTCGTCGATGCTTATCTGGCTGCCGCCGAAGAAGCCGGACACCCGATGACCGACGACTACAACGGCGCGCAGCAGGAGGGGTTCGGCCGCTCGCAGCAGACGATCCGCGACGGGCGCCGCTGCAGTGCCGCGGTCGCCTATTTGCGGCCGGCGATGGCTCGGCCAAATCTCGAGGTCGAGACACACGCGCTGGCGACCAAGATCCTGTTCGAAGGCCATCGCGCCGTCGGCGTCGAGTATCTGAAGGGGAACGAGCCCCGCGTAGGACGGGCAGAGCGCGAGGTCATCTTGGCCGGCGGAGTGATCAACTCGCCGCAGCTCCTGATGCTGTCCGGGATTGGCGATCCCCAAGTTCTCCGGACCCACGGAATCCCGGTAAACGTTGCGCTGCCCGGCGTCGGCCATAACCTGCAGGACCACGTCTCGGTGACGATCGCATATGGCCGCAAGGAGCCCGGTCCGCTGCATGCGAAGATGCGCGCCGACCGCATCGCGGTGGAGCTCGGCCGGGCCTATCTGCGCGGCGAAGGGATCGCGGCGGATTGGCCGGGCGGGGTGATGGCGTTCCTGAAGAGCTCGCCCGAAGTGGTCCTTCCGGACCTCCAATTGCTGTTCGCTGCCGCGCCGATGACGGCGCACGCCTATTTCCCGCCCTTTGTGCGCCCCTATGCCGATGGTTTCGGTTGCCGGGCCGTGCTGCTGCACCCGGAAAGCCGCGGCCGGATCGAGCTCGCCTCGCCCGACCCGCGCGTGCCGGTCCGCATTCGGCAGAATTTTCTCGCGACCGAAAAGGATAGGGCGACACTGCGCGCCGGCGTGCGTCTTGTGCGCGAGATCGGCAGGCAGCCGCCGCTCGCCTTCTTCACGACGGGAGAAACCTCGCCGGGCCCGGATTGCCGGTCCGATGCCGCCATCGACGCGCATATCCAGGCGACCTCAATCACCGTGCACCACCCGCTCGGCACCTGCAAAATGGCGCCGCCGGCCGACCCTGCTGCGGTCGTCGATCCCGACCTCAAAGTGCTGGGTATCGCCGGGCTGCGAGTTGTCGATGCCTCGGTCATGCCGGACCTCATCGGCGGCAATATCAACGCCGCGGTGATCATGATCGCCGAGAAGGCCGCCGACCTGATCTGCGGCAGCCCACCACTCGCCCCGGTTAACGTTTGAGGTTCAACGGGCTGTCGCTCCGGTGTCGTCGCAGGAGTGACGCTGATCCGGTGTCAGGACCGTGTCTCGGTCCACCTTTCCGGGGTCGACCCGTAGGGTCGCGTGATGATCTCCAGCAGATGGCCGTCGGGGTCGTCGAAATATACGCCGCGCCCGCCGTATAGGTGGTTGATCTGACCGCGCCCGGCGCGATTGAAATCTGCATAGAACGCGATGCCCGCCGCCTTGATGCGGGAAAGCGCCGCGTCGAACTCGTTCTCGCTGACGAGAAAGGCGTAGTGCTGTCGGCGGAACTCGGTTGCATCGGCGTAGTCGAGCGTTACCCCGTTGCTCGTGCGGACCGGGATGAAATGCGACCACTCCGATCCCGCCTCCAATCCGAGTATATCGGCAAGGAACTTGGCAGATGCCCGTTTATCCCTGGCCGGAATGATAGTGTGGTTGAGCTCGACAGTCATTTCCTCTTCCCTCTTGGTCCGTCAAAGATGATCGCGCGCAACGGCTGCGGCAAGCCAAGGCGGCATCAGGGCGACGTGAGATTTTTCTGAAACCATTCCCGTCGCCGACGATTGAATCAACCGTCAGATGTCATGCGCTTATCGCCGAGGCTAAGTCATTGTCGCACATCAGCGCCGATCCTCCCGACCTGCCGGCCCCCGACACAAAGCGCTGGGTGGCGCGGCGTAAGGCGGCGATTGTCAACGCAGTGCGCAACGGCGAAATGAACATCGAGGACGCCTGCCGCCATTACATGCTGTCGGCCGAGGAGTTCGCCGCCTGGGAGCGTGCGATCGAGGCCCACGGCGTCGCTGGTTTGCGCGTCACGCGACTGCAGATCTACCGGGACGCGCCTCCCACGCGGCTAGCCAAGCCGCGCTGACCGCCCTCGATCGAGTCGAACCTCTCAGCCTTGCGGCTCGCGCGCCAGAGCTGGGCACCGCGACCGTCCGCCAGACCCGCCTTGCCCTCCGCCCGCCAGCGCGCCCACGGCCGATAGCCAATCGTCGGGCTGATCCCAAACCGCCGTCGGCCCCCCTCACCCTGCCCTCTCCTCCCGTCCGGGGGGAAGAGGGTAAAGGAACGTCGAGGGCGTCTCACCCTTTGCCGTGATGACGGCTGGTGTGGCTTTCGCCGTGCTCGCGGGCTTCGGCAGTTTCACGGCCGACGAGTTTGTTGAAATTGCTGCGATGGCCGCTCGCGGTTTCCTCCTGATAGAGCAATGCCAGGTTCGATTCGTCGAACTTCTCGAAAAATTCGTCCCAGGAGATCTCTTCGAGATTGTCGTCCTTCGCATTCGGGGCGTCGGGAAACTCGATGCGGATTATCCCGGTCCTATCCTTCGATTGCGTCGAGCGGACGACGGCGGGCGCCCGCCGCGGGCCTCCGCCCATTTTGCGGATCTCGTCGTGGTCCGTCGTGACCTTTGCTTGGGCCATATCCATTTCCTCTGTTGTTGTGCATGCGGGCCTCTCATCGTGAGAACAGAGGCGGCAGCGGTCGAGTTCAGCTAACCTCGTGCTGTCGGACTTGGATGGGGTAAGGATGACGATCGCGAGCTATCACTGCCCCGCCTGCCCGCATGTCTACCCTGCAGACCGGCCGCTTTGGCGGTGCGATTGCGGGGGTCACCTCAATCTGGCGCCCGGGCGGGGCTTCGGGCGGGGCGAAATTGTGACGACCAATGCCTCGCTTTGGCGCTACCGCGCGGCGCTCGCATTATCAACTCCACCGCGGGTCTCGCTCGGTGAAGGATGGACGCCGCTCGTGCTACGCGACTGGCAGGGTGCAAAGATCCATTTCAAGCTCGAATCGCAGATGCCGACCGGGTCCTTCAAGGACCGCGGCACGGCGGTCATGCTCAATCATTTGCTTGAAGTCGGGGTAGGGCCGATCCACGAGGATTCCTCGGGCAACGCCGGCGCCTCGATCGCCACCTACGCAGCGGCGGCGGGAATTCCGTGCCGCATCTATGTCCCGACCGCGGCGCCTCGCGCCAAGCTGGTGCAGATCGCCGCCGCGGGGGCTGATGTGCGGGCGATCCCCGGCACACGGCAGGACGTTACCGAAGCGGCGCTCGCCGCGGTCGGCGAGAGCTTTTATGCCAGCCACAACTGGCAACCGTTCTTTATCGAGGGCACGAAGACCCTCGCCTTCGAATTGTGGGAGCAGCTGGGCTTTCGGGTTCCCGACAATATCCTCGTTCCGACCGGCTACGGCAGCAACATTCTCGGGCTAGAACGCGGCTTCGACGAACTCGAGAGAGCCGGCGAGATTGCCGCGCGACCGCGGCTCTTTGCCGTCCAGGCGGCGAATTGCGCAGCATTTGCGGTGGCCTGGTCGGCGGGCGCGGACCGGTTTGTGCCGTTCGCGGCACGCCCGACCGTCGCCGACGGGATCGCCACCCCGAAACCGGTGCGCGCCGCGGAGGTGCTAGCAGCCTTGCGCCGATCGCGAGGAGGCGTCGTCGCGGTCCCCGAAGAGGAGATCGCGCCGGCGCTCGCCGCACTCGGCCGTCTCGGGCTCTTTGTCGAGCCGACCGCCGCCACCGCCGGCGCGGCGCTGACGAGGCTCCTGTCCGACGGCACGATCACAGCGGATCAGACGACCGTCGCCGTGCTGACCGGCTCTGGCCTCAAGGCAGCCGAGCGCATCGGCGAACTTCTTGGCGTCGGCAGCGAGAGATGATCGAGATCAGAGCGTGTACGCCCGACGATGCCGTTGCAGTGAGCACCCTTTTGGGTGAGCTGGGGTACACAGTCTCGGTCCAGCAGGCGACAGAACACGTTCGAGAGCTCAGCAAAACTGGGGCGGATGCGATTTTTCTCGCGATCACGGACGGTCAGGTACTCGGACTTCTCGCATCGCATCTGTGTCGGATGCTGCAATACCCAAGCCCGATCGTGCGCGTTACGGCCTTGGTGGTCGACTGGCGGGCACGTCGCCGTGGGGTGGGCAAGCTGCTCATGGAGCACGCCGAACAGGTTGGCTCCGCCGCCGGCTGCGCATTCGTCGAGCTGACCTCGGCCATGGACCGAGCGGAGGCCCACACCTTTTATCGTAGTATCGGCTACGAGCCGAATTCGCTCCGCTTTCGCAAGCCGCTGGTTCGGCAGTAACGATCGTTGAGTATCTGAGGATCGCCGCGGAGAGACCTGGCGGAGGTAACGCCTCTCGCGCAACGAGCATCACCGATCCGCCCTGACGCAATGTCAACAGGGCGGCAAAGTCGAGGGAATCGATGTCGCCATCGGCGGCCCTGCCGAGAGCGGTGACGCGGTCTCCCGATTCATCGAACCATCCCCAAAGATGGTGGTCGCCCGCCAGGAACAAGGTGTCGACCCGCGCATAGCGCGCGGCCTTGACACCATGTGGCAGCGAGCCGTTCCGCCGCAGAAGACAACAGGTTTTGAGTCGGATCGGATCCTGCCGGATCTCACGCCCCGGCAACATGCGTCGGGAGATAAATCGAAATCGCCGGCCGCGCGTCCATGGCCACCAATTCGTCCAGGTCATTTCGGCTGAACATGGAGCGTCCTCGGTGCGGGAAAGGTCTGCCCTTCGAACCTCGGAACCGAGCCGACCGTTCCCTGATCGATTCTCGTCAGACCACAGGCGCGACGTTCTGAGGGGAGCCAGACCTGCATCGGCTGAAGGGCGGCATAAAATCGCCACAGAAGGGTGATATGAGATAGGTCAGTCGCAACCGGCGGTCGACGAACGAACACGTGCGACCGCGGCGAGCATCGGAACGCGGGAGATAGGCTTGGACGCCGCAGATATTTACATACGCCAGCTGACGCCAGGGGACGCCGCCTTGTATCGCAGCATCCGTCTGGAGGGTCTCAAGGAGAGCCCGGAAGCATTCGGCAGCACATTCGAGGCTGAGTTTACCAAGCCGCTGGCTTGGTTTTTCGAACGGCTCAGCAGTTCCGTCGTGTTTGGCGCAATCGGTGATGAAAAGATTCTGGGAGTTACCGGATTTGCGGTTCGACAGGAAGAGAAGGAAGCGCACAAGGGCCTGCTCTGGGGCATGTATGTGCGCCCGGGCGCCAGAGGGGCGGGGATCGCTCGCCGATTGGTCGAGGCGGTAATCGTTTATGCAAGTGGGCGTGTCGAACTGATCCAGCTCAGCGTGGTGGTGGGCAACGAGCAAGCGCGCCGGCTCTATGCCCGCCTCGGCTTTGTAGAGTACGGGATCGAGAAGAACTCCCTGAAATTTCGCGGCAGGTACTTCGACGAGATCCTGATGGCGAAGGACCTCGGCTGCGGTTCGGTTCTCGAAACATACGCCCTCGCAGCCGGCGGTTCGGATCGAGAAGCGATGGTCTCTCTCATCACTCCATAAAACTGGGGGCGGTCATCTGGCTGTGGAGCTCACCCATCGCGGAAGACGGGTTTACGCTTTTCGAGGAAAGCCAACATGCCTTCGACGGCATCGGCGGTCTGGAAGGCGAGGGTGTTGAGGTCTGCTTCTATTTCGAGGCCGTCCTTCAACGGAAAAGCGAGGCCGCGGTGGATGGCGTCACGGGCCAGGCGCAGGGCAGGCAGGCTGTAGCCGGTCATTTCGCGTGCGAAACTCGCCCCGGCCTCGAGCAGATCGCCTCCGATGATGCGGTTGACGAGGCCGATCCGCTCGGCCTCCTCGGCATCGACGGCGCGGCCGGTCAAGATCATTTCCAGCGCACGCGCCTCGCCGATCAGCCGCGGCAGACGTTGCGTCCCGCCATAACCCGGGATCAGGCCGAGCTTGATCTCGGGCAAACCGAGCCTTGCGTTGCGGACAGTGAGTCGAAACGTGCATGCGAGCGCCAATTCGAGCCCACCGCCGAACGCGTATCCGTTGATCAGCGCAATCGACGGGATCGGCAGCGTGTCGAGCTTGGTGAAAATCGCCTGTCCGAAAGCGGCGCCTTCACGCTGGGTCCGCAATGAACGGCCCATCAGCTCTTTGATGTCGGCGCCGGCGCAAAAGGCCCTGTCGCCGGCGCCGGTCACCAGCAGCGCGCGCGCATCGCCGCCCGCCACCTGGTCGAGTGCGGCCCCGAGATCGCGCAAGAGTTCAAAATTGAGGGCGTTCAGCACCTCTGGCCGGTCGAGTGTGATGAGGGCAAGCTCGTCCATGCGGGTCAGATGCAGCGCCATCGGTCAAAGGTCCTGATGCCAGGCTCGCCCATTCAGCAAGCAGCAGCCGCGGCGAACGGTCCGGAACCGGCGCTATTGCGGGCCGCCGCGCATCGACGCCGGATGGCCAGACAGCTTGATGCGCTGTGAGGTGTCGGTCAGCTTGCCTCCCTCCACCTTCAATGCCCACAAATCCCCGTCGATAAAATTGCCGACATAGACGTATTGGCCGTCCGGGCTGAAGGCGACGGCTTCGGGCAGTGCGCCGACATCGATGCTGCCGACATTGCTCACCCTCTTGCCGTCGATTTTGAGCGCGGTGACGGCGCCGGCCGGATGATAAAAGAACGCGGTCTTCGGCACATTCGAGCCGCGCGCCTCGACCGAGACGGCAAAATCGCCCTTCGGGCTTATTGCGAGCCCTTCGGGCGAATCGCCGACGGTCACGTGCTCGATGACGCGTGGCGGGTTGGCCTCGAGGTCGATGACGCTGACCGTTTTCGCGTTGCCGTCGGAGCCGCCGCCATTGCCGTTGTCAACGGTCAGCGCGAGCTTGCCGTCCGGCGCCACCGCGACGTTGTACGGAAAGATACCGGTCGGCAGGTCGCGTTTATCGTAAGTCACCTTCTGGCCGTCGATCGACAACAGCGCGACCTTGTTCGCGGCGGCCTTGGCGGCGAGCGCGTGCTTGCCGTCGGGCGTGATCGCGACCGCGGAAACCTGGTCAGTCGCCGCTCCGACCGGCACGGTATCGAGGACCAGAACGTCCTTGCCGTGGATCGACAGGACCGAGATCGTGCCGTCGGCGCGATTGGCCACGAGCGCCAGATCGCCTTTCGGGCTGATCGCCATGCCGGAGGGCTGCTTGCCGACCGTGATCGTTCCGATCACGGCGGGCGGATTGGCCTTCAAGTCGATCAGGAATACCTTATTGTCCGGCTCCAGCCGGTGGCCCCATCCCTGAACGAGCGGCTCCAACGAGTTGGCAACGAGAGCAATATCACCCGCCGGAGTGATCGCCAGGTTGGTCGGGGGCCCGACTACCGAATTCATCAGCGGTATCGAAGAGGTTATTCGCGGCGTGTCCGGTTTGGAGATGTCGATTACCGTCAGCGTGTCTTTGCCGGGCTCGCGAAAGACCGGCTTGCCGTTTTCATCCCACCCCTGCTTCTCGTCGTTGCCGACGATTAGAATTTGAGCGAGAGCGCGTGACGAGGACCCGGCAACCAGGACGCCGATTACAATCGCAACGGCTGTAATTCCGCCGAACCTCGATGAAGCCATTTTCCCCCCCCGAATGTGCCGCGCTCACCCGCGGCGCTTTGATGCTGCTCCGATGCGGCTCGGGCGACAACAGCGGCGTACCGTCGGCCCACTCACAGTGGCGTTGCGAGCAGGCTGGGAACGGCGAAGGTGTCGAGCAGGATCAGCTTGTCGCGGATTTTGAGGCGCTGTCCCGCAGGTTCGAGCCGGTCGCGGTACAAGCCGGTCGCGAACAGCCGGGTCTCGCCTTCCTGGTCGGTCTGGTAGACGGCGAACGGCGCCTCGACCGCGAGCGCGTCATCGAAGATCCGCGGCAGGCCGATGACATGCCGATCGGTGTGGATGTTGTACTTGTTGGCTTCGCGCAGTGCCCGGATGCGGTCTTCGAGCATCGCGCGACTGTCGCAAAAGACCAGCCCCGCTGGCAAGCCGAGCTCAAAATTTTCCCGCGGAACGATCTGATAGCAGCACTCTTCGGCGAAGAGGTCGAGCCATTCGTCGAATTTTGCCATGTCGATCAGCGCGCCGTATTCGGCGAGCAAATCGCACACCGCAGCGCGGTCGGGCTTCATCGCACTGCGCCCTCCGGTTCGATGCCCAACAGCTCGGCGTAATACGACCAAAAGCCGCGCAACGGCACATCGGTTACCCGGTAGTCGCGATCGGAAATCACTCCGCCCCCGCCGAGCTCGATGACCGTGGCACGGTCGAGGTCGGGCCCTGAGGCGCGGTGGGCGATCTCGATCGCCTCGCCGTCCTCCATCGAGACGAGGCCGGCCGGGCCGACGAGGTTGACCTGGCGCAACCGGTGCAAGGTCATCTCGGGCCGGTCGTCCGCGTAGCCGAGCATCGTCTGGAACACCTCGACTTCGTCGACCCCGCGCGGCCGGATCTGGCGCACTGCCAGGCTGTTGCTGATTTGGACAAAGACCGCGGACGGGAATACCGAGGTGATCACGAGATTTAGCTTGTCGTCGCGCTCAGGACGAAAGGCGACGAGCGACGGCTCCTTCAGCGACAGGAAGTCGTTGCGCACCCCGGCGCCGGCGTAAGCCTGGTGGGCGAACTCGTCGGTGTCGCTGTCGGCCTCGGCCCAGGTGATGTTGTGACGGTGCCGCGCGTCCATCTTGACCCCGCCGGTCTGCGTCGACCGGTCGAGCCCGAAGGTGACGAGAAATTCGTGCAACAGGCTGGCGTGGTAGTTGTCGCGGGTATTCTCGGCATAGAGCTTCCAATTCCCCCGGATCCGCTGGCGATTGTAGCCGAGCACCCGGACCGGCCGGTCGAACAGGCGGCGCAGCTGGGCCAGGATCGGCGGGCCGAGGTAGTCTTCGAGCGGCTCAGCATCCTCGGCCAGTGTGCCGAACACCGCGCCGTTGATGGTGCCGACCCTCAGCGGGCGGAGTGCGTGCCGGCGCATCTCAAAGCTCGCGTCGAGGCCGCCCTTGCCCCGGATGCCGCGGCGGAACGGGATCGCCATCAGCGAGCCGTCGAGCCCATAGCACCATTGGTGATAAATGCAGATGTGCTCGTCGGCGTTGCCGGAAAGCTCGCGGCGGACCAGCGCGCCGCGATGCGCACACCGGTTGACAAAAGCCTTGATCGCGCCCGACTTGTCGCGGTTGAAGATGACCGGCGTCTCGCCGACCCAGGTCGCCCGAAAATCCCCCGTCTCGGGGATTTCGCAGTCGAGGCCGAGGAAGCTCCACACCCGCCCGCGAAAGATCCGCTCCTGTTCGCAGGCATAGATTTCGGCGTCGTGATAAAGGCGGTAGGGCACCCGGCTGTAATCGAGCGCTGGCCAAATCGCAGCGGTCACCATCAGCGGGTCCGTTTGTACTCGTAATCCTCGCGCTCGCCGCTGCCGACACGCAGCTGCGGGTTCAGGGCAGGGCGAGTCGCATTCAGCTTGGCATGGGTGTCAAGCGCCGCCTGGTCGGACCAGCGTTCCAGCAAAACCAGCTTGTCCGGGTTGAGCGCACTCTGGAAAACCTCGAATTGCTCGCAGCCGGGTTCCCTCATGCACTCCTCGCAACGCGCCCTGTACGCCTGTGCGAGCTCGGACCCTTTTCCCGGTGCGGCCGTGATCGTGACGACAAGCCGAACTGCCATAACCCCTCCTACCCCTGGGTAAATCGAGAACTGTCTGAAGCAGTACGATCGCCGTAACACCGCGTCAAGGATCGCTCCCCGGGGGCTTTGTCCCGGTACCGAGGTCACTTGTTTTCAGGCCTATGTTCAGGTTTAATTCCGTGGATCGAACCGCCGCACGGCTCACCACCTGATGGCACGCCACCCCTCTGAGATCGGAATAGAACACCCGCACGACCCGGAAATACCGGCAACTTCCCAAATACTCGTTCTTCGTCATAAACGAGAGAGACTGATCGGCATTATCAGGCAGCAATCGCTATTACATAATCGTGATTTTGTGCTCGCTTCAGGACGGTCGAGCAACTTCTTCTTCGACATGAAACGAACAATGTTCGATCCGGAGGGAGCGGCATTGTTGGCAGACCTGCTGTTCGAGGCGATCAAGGCCGAGGATGTCGAGTACATCGGGGGGCTGGAAACCGGAGCGATCCCGATCGTCACCGCCGTGTGCGCCAGAAGCTGGCCCGAAAAGCCGCTCAAGGGCTTTTTTGTGCGCAAGGAAAACAAGGGGCACGGCACCGACCAACGTATCGACGGACTGCTGCAGAGAGGATCGAAAGTCATTCTCTTCGAAGATGTCACGACCACCGGCGGCTCGGCGATGCAGGCGGTGAACCAGGCGCGTCAATTGGATTGCACGGTGTTGAAGTTGGTCTCCGTGGTCGACCGCCTGGAAGGAGCCGAGGAGAACTTCCGAGCGGCGGGTGTCAAGTTCGAAGCCGTGTTTACCTGGCGTGATTTCAGTTGAGCAAATCGGTAATCGACCTCGCGGCGGCGCATCTCAGGCGTCAATTTCTTTATCAGGCGCAACGCGGCCGGTTCGGCAGTTTGGACGCGCTGCTGGAGTTGGCGATTTCCGCCCGGGGATGCGTGGCATCATCGATGTCGTCGAGCCGGGTGACGGTGGCTTTTGTTCTCGAAAGGGTGCTCGGCCAGTGTGCCGAATACCTCGAAGCGCGGCCGGTGCCGATCTCCGAGATTGCTCAATTGGCCGACCGGCTCAATCGGCCGGTTTCGCGCGCGGTCGAATACCTCGCCGGAGCGGATGACGATCCGATCGACATCGCAGCCGCGCTGGTCAAATCGCGTCCGGCGAGAAACCGGTAATCACCGGAAGGCTCCCGGAAGTCTCATTGCAAGCTGTCCCTCAGCAGAGCGGCAAGACGGACACCTGCCTTCGCCAACTGCTCCTTGACCGCAGCAACGGCGCGGTCGCGATACCGCGCATCAAGCCGGTGTAGCGGGACCGGCCCGCAAGCATCCGTTTCCCCCTTCCGCACTGGAAAGGTGAAATGATCGCCTGCTTCGGCCGGCAAGCTGTATACCACCGATTTCGCGAGTTCGTATGATTCCCGCGCCCATTCCTCCGGGGTGCCACCAGACCATTTGCGAATATCGACTGCGGTCAGTCTGGCGGCGATCTGCTCGGCGGCCTTGGCCGGGTTCTTCCCCTCCGCCTCCGCGACCAAGTCGTCCTCCCAGTAGACGCTGAGTTCGAACCGGGGTCTTGCTCCCGGGCGGGAGAACCGCAACACAGCGCCCGCTCTGGTCGTTGCGCTCGATCGCGAAAAGCGGGTCATGTATATCGCCGACAAGATTGAGCAAGAACTGCACGTCCATCAGCCGCTCCGGCGCCGAAGTACCGGGCTCGCGCAGCTCCTTTGCGAACTGCTCGATCTTGTCGACGATGCAGTCGTCTTGCGGCCCGTGGCTCGCCGGCATCATCGCTTGCAAGGCGGGTCTGCCGAAACAGGCTTTGTTGAAATCGGGATTGTCGGGATCGAGTTTCACGTAATGCCACTTAGATGTTGCCACGCGTCCCTCCGGGCTCTTCTCGCGCAGCGCATCGGGCCAGATCGCCTCTCCGGCAATATCGGTCTTCGTCCAGGTATTGGATTTGTCTGCGGCGAGAATCTCGGCAACCTTCTTTTCGACCGGCGGATCACCGGTTTCTAGGAGCCGATCGGCGAGCAGGGCTATGATCTCGTGCGCCTCGCTACCCCATGCCCAGCTCTCCCGAGGCTCGCAGAAGAGGGCGGCTGGCACCAAACACAGAATTGTGCAGTAAAGCCGAAAGCGCGTCATCGCATCGGTCGGATCGAATGCGTGTTGGTCCGGTTGCTATCGTAGCATTATAGGAGGTCGCGTGCGCTACCAGCCCCGGTTCTTCGAGCGAGGTGAGACAGCGTGGATGAAGGCATGGCCCGGCACCGCCGCATAGGATGAACGGGTCTCGCATCCTCGCGAGCCCAATCCTGTGGGTCGGGCTCCTTTTTGCAGTGCTGTTGCTACGGATGGAAGCGCTGAAACCGGTGTTCCAGTGGGCTTTTCCAGGCGTCGAGCCGGTGATCTACCAGCGCAGCAGCTTTCTTGCGTTGTTCCTGTCGCATCTGGCACTCGTCGCAGCGGCGAGCCTTGCGGCGATATCGGTCGGCCTTTCGCTCGCGGTGTTCGTCACCCGCCCGGTGGGACAGGATTTCAGATTGATGGTCAACACGCTGGCGACCGTGGGCCAGACCTTGCCGCCCGCCGCCGTTCTGGCGATTGCCGTCCCGGCCGTCGGTTTCGGCTCCCGCCCGACGGTGCTGGCATTGTTTCTCTACGGACTCCTGCCGATCATCGCAAGCGCGATCGCCGGTCTGGAAGGAGTGCCTCGCGCCGTGCGCGAAGCAGCCACGGGTCTCGGCCTTTCGTCTTGGCAGCAGCTGCGCGACGTGGAGTTGCCCCTGGCCGCTCCGGTGATCCTTTCTGGAATACGCGTCTCGGTCACGATCGCCATCGGCACGGCAACGATCGGATCAACGGTCGGCGCCTTGACGCTCGGTACTCCGATCTTTAATGGCTTGGTCGCCGACAAGCTGCCTTTCGTCATCGAAGGCGCTGTTCTGGTGGCGCTGTTTGCGATCGTCACCGACCTATCGTTCGCGGGACTCGAACGATGGTTGAGGCGCGAAACGAGGCAGACAGTCAGCGAAACAAATCGATGAGGATGCCGAAGATGAAGACCGTGACGCCGCTCCACAGCAGAAAAGCGAGAATGGTCTGCGCCCGGGCCGAATCCGGCACTACCCGAGAAAAATAGGCTGACCGCAGCATACGCATGGCGTCGCTCATCCAGCAGCTTGGAGGTCAACTCTAGCTGCGGGGCGACGCCGCTGTCGAACAAAATCTTAACCAAGCAATCGCGAGTAGCAATTGAGGGCTCTCTTGGCTGGCGCGTTGGCGGTTTGCGTTGCTGGCGCAGCGCGCGCCGAACCACAGATTTTCAACGTCTACGACTTCGCGTTTGAAAACGGCTCCATCCTGCCGGAATTGCGGGTCGCCTACGAAACCCACGGCAAACTCGGCGCCGGGCGCGACAATGCGATCCTCTTGCTGCACGGGACGAGCGGCAACCGTCATTCCTTTGACGCAATGATCGGGCCAGGGAAGACCTTCGACACCGACAAGAATTTCGTGATCACGGTTGACGCCATCGGCGGCGGGGATTCATCCTCGCCAAAGGACGGATTGGGACAGGATTTCCCGCGCTACACGATCCGCGACATGATGGCGGCGCAGCACGCGCTAATCACCCGCGGGCTCGAACTGACGACCCTGCGCGCTGTCGGCGGCAGCTCGATGGGCTCTTTCGAAGCCCTCGAATGGGGCATTCATCACCCGGAGATGGTGCGCAGCCTGATCCTGCTGGTTCCGAGCCCCAAAGCCGAAGCCAATTTTCAGCTCACCGTCGATCTGATGACCTCTGTGATCGCGCTCGATCCGGATTGGCAGGGTGGCCGGTATACCCGAAACCCGGTTGAGGGACTGCGACTCGCCGGCATGGCCTATTACCCGTGGACCGTGTCGGCGCCTTATCTCGATCGGCTGCCGGCAGCGCAATTGGCGAAGGAGATCGAGAATGCCGCTCTCGCCTTTGCCAATTGGGACGCCAACTCGCTGGTGTTGCGCTATGCTGCGAGCCGCGCGCATGACGTTTCTGGCCCGTTTGGCGGCGACCTCAGCGCCGCTCTGGCGCAGATCACGGCACCGACGCTCCTATTGCCGAGCGCCAGCGACCGGCTGCTCGGGGTCGACGGCGCCCGCCGGATTCGTGACGGCGTCAAGCAGGCGAGCTATGCAGAAATCCCGTCAGACCTTGGTCATCGCGCGGCGCGCCCCGCGCCGGAAACACCCGAGGGCGAGTTCATCGACCGTCAGATCCGGGCCCTTCTGGCCAAGGTCGAATAACGGGCCGATGCGCCGCCCCTTTCTGCCGGCCCGGGTGTCAGCCGCCGGGCCGAGCCGCCCTGCTCCACCCTCGTGCCAGTTGGCCGAAGAGCGGCTGAGAGGTTTCGGCAGCGAGCTTTACCCCGAGCTCCGAGAGTTTCGCGGAACCGCCGACCAGAGTCTCCAAACTGCTGCACGTGAACCCGGCATTCACCTCGATCGCATCGGAGAGCGTTTTCACCGCAAGCAACTTCGTTGCTGTGCGCGCCAGCACATTCATGCCCGAGAGAGCCAATCCGGCCATCTCGGCGCTCAATGCTTCGAGGCCACGCGCCAGCGCCGCTTGTGATTGGGCGAGCGCCGCCGCAGCATCCCCCTCGAAATGCCCGGGAAAATCGGGCTTCGCGCTCTTCGGCGCTGGCGGGAGTGCGCCGATGCTCGGCGTTGTCGTCGCTGCAGCAGCCGCGAGATCCACAGCTGTCTCCATCGACTTGCCCGCCTCGACCAGCAGCTCGGCGGGTTTAGGCGGTTCGACCTCGCTCTGCCCGTTTGCCGGGGGCGGAGCTTCGACCGGCTTAAATGGCGCGGCCGGGGCCTCGCTCGCCCCGGACGCGCGTACAGAGCGTCTGCCCTTGGTTTCCATGATCTCAGCCTTGTCCTTCGCCGCGGTACATCTCGCGCCGCACAACGTCTAAGGTAAGCGAAATGATCATGGTTCTCAAGCAAAATTGTGCGCCGCACAAGATGTGCCTAGCGCAGCCCGTCGTTCGGCTGTGCCCTCGGAGCTCGCCGTCACCGATGGGGTCTCGACCGTCGTTTTGACCCCAGCGTTTTTCGGGATCGCAACGCCCAGATAATTCGTGCCCCGAACGGCTTTCGCTCCGCGCGACAATCAATCGTTGCATGGTCCTCGGTCATTGGCTGTATTCGCAGCAAATCAACAGCGAAAGCTCTCCTTTCGGTTGTGGCGCACAGCCGGGCGCTGGGTCATGCTCCGCCCCGCGCGTCTGGTGAAAGCCGCCGGCCCCGTATGAGGGCAATCATGCAGTGCGAAAGAGGCAATTCTAAGATCGTCATCGGCATAGGCAGGTTACCCCCGGCAGGCGCCGAGTTCTTGCATGCGCGAGGCGAGCTGCTCGGACCAGGCCTCAAAAGCATGATCGACATCGTTCCAGTTGTTGAGCGTATTTTCTACCACGGCCGTGGTGCCACCTCTTCGGTCGACGGCCTCGCAGAGCAGGCCCCCGTTCGTCGTATCCGTCGCGTAGCCCTCGGCCGTCGCAGTCCCGGCGAAGTAACCGACGCCATTGTTGAAGGCGAGCGATGCGAGGCTGTAGGCGGTGCCGACGTAAGGCGTGTAAGTCGCAACGGTGTTGACGGTGGAGTTGGGAATTGTGGCATCGACGAGCGCGAACCGCATCCGCATCGTATCCGGCGAGGGCGAAGTCACCATTTGTCAGCGCCTGCTGAGCGCATTGTAGAGATCGGAATAAAAAGCGTTGGCGGCAGCCTGCCGCTGCTCCACCGGCACGGTGTTTAGTTGGGAGTCCGGCGCCGCCCAGATTGCCACGGGCTCGAGGATGACCTTGTTGTACGACGCGAAATTCGCGGTCGGGCTGCGGTAGACAAGGTCCGGCTGGCCCGCACCGCCGGGATTGAGCAGCGACGGATCGGGAAGAAATCCCCCGACGGGCTGCACACCCGTTATCTGTTTGGTGCCGCCGCCAATGATTTGGCCGCGTTGGACCAGACCGCAAAGAAGGCGAACAGGCCAACAAATATGAGGAGGATGGCGACGGCCATGACCGGCGATTGCATTCCCTCATTGGTAACGCCGGCGATTGGTGCGAACGGTTCACCCCACAGATAGCGAATGGACCACCGGTACTGCCAAATGGAAATCACGAGCGCCAGGATGCCGCACAAAATCAGCGCGAGCCCTAAATATTCCGGCGCGGTTGGAAGATAGGCGGGACGGCTTCGCGGATCTGTTGCAAGTGGTTGATGTATTGGACGATCGCGAATCCGATGCCGATCAGCGCCACCGCGGTGCGCAGCCAGGCCATTATCGTGCGCTCGAGGGCTAGGCGGGTGCGGACCCAGGCAAAATGGCTGTCCGCCGTTACCCTAACTTCGAACCTGCCTGCGTTTGGGGCGGTTTGGGAACCTGCCATGCCTGGCCCTTCTATTTCTTTTATTGCCGTGCCATGGCGATGCGGATAGCATCCTCGGGCGAGACGAGGTGATCCGAGCTCTCGGCCGCGCCGCCGATGGCGAGCTGCACCCCCTTGACTGTTCCGTTAAACGCGTTGCCGCGCGAACCGTAGTCGGGGGACACGGGGGCGCCGCTGTCCTCGCCGACGTCGCAGCCATCGTCGGCGGAGAAGACCATGGCCTGTGTCATTGGGATCGCTCCCTCGCCGACCTTCTCGCCATCGACATAGAGCGTCACCTTTCCGCCCTTGCCGAGGCCGCCGCCGGCGTAGGCAAACTCCATGCGTACCTGGTGTTCGCCGGCCGGCAATGCCCGCGCGGCTTCAACGTAGTAGTGATTCACCCCCGCCACGTTGTAGCAGTATTTGAGCTTGCCGTTTTTCGCGTAGAGGCTCCAGCCGCCGATATTGGCGCCCTGGGCGATTATCACGCCCTCGGCCCCCGTCTCTGGGACCACGATCTCGGCAGTGACGGAGTGGGACTTGTTTTTTATATTCAGGACGCAATTCTCCGACAGCCGCCCCATGCCGCTGAAGAGCAACTGGGTGTTCCCGCGGATCAGCACCGGCCGGCCGGCGGTGTCAGGGTTCATCTTCTCGACAACCCGGTCGTCGATCGGCAACACATTGTAGCGCGTCGCCTCGATCAGCCACAGTCGCCGCAGCTCGTGCAGCTTCTCCGGCATTTTTTTGGCGAGGTCGCTGGCCTGGCTCCAGTCCTTGGTGGTGTCGTAGAGCTCCCAGACATCGTCGTCGAGGGCCACGGTCTTCCGCCCCACGAGCACCCAGGGCGTGCCGTGCTTCGTCACCGCAGTCCAGCCCTTGTGGTAGATGCCGCGGTTGCCGAACATTTCGAAGTACTGCGTCTCGTGCCGCTCTGCGGCGTTAACGTCGTCGAACGAGTACAGCATGCTCACGCCCTCGATGCGCCGCTGCTGCACGCCGTTGACCGAGACCGGCTCGGGCAGCCCAGCCGCCTCGAGGATCGTGGGTGCGACGTCGATGACATGATGGAACTGCGAGCGGATTTCGCCTTTCGCCTTGATGCCGTTGGGCCAGTGCACGATGGTGCCGTTGCGGGTCCCGCCCCAGTGGGAGGCGACCTGCTTGGTCCACTGGTAAGGCGTGTTCATCGCATGCGCCCAGCCCACGGCGTAGTGGTTGTACAACTCCGGCCCGCCGAGCTTCTCGTACCGCTCCATGAGGAATTCCGGGGTCTCGAGGGCCGCCAGGCCGTTGAAGTTGGCCATCTCGTTGTAGGCGCCATTCAACGTGCCCTCGGCCGAGGCGCCGTTGTCGCCGGTGATGTAGTAGATCAGGGTATCGTCGAGGATGTCGAGCTTCTTCAAGCCGTCGAGCAGGCGTCCGACATGGTGGTCGGTGTACTCCAGGAACCCTGCGTAGACCTCCATCTGGCGGCGCAGGATGGGCTTTAATGCCTCGGGCATGTCGTCCCACGCCGGAATTTCGGTATGGCGCGCGGTGAGCTGGCAGTCTGCCGGGATGACGCCGAGCGCCTTCTGCCGGGCGATGGTCTCTTCGCGCAGCTTGTCCCAGCCCTGGTCGAATTTGCCCTTGTACTTGTCGGCCCATTCCCTGGGCACATGGTGAGGCGCGTGGGTCGCGCCGGGCGCGAAGTAGACAAAGAAGGGCTTGTCGGGTGCCAGCGCCTTTTGCTGCGAGACCCAGGCCATCGCCTTGTCCGTCATGTCCGCCATGAAGTGGTAGCCCTCTTCAGGCGTCTTTTTCGGCTCGACCGGCGTGGTGCCTTCGTACAGCGTGGGGTACCACTGGTTCGCTTCGCCGCCGATAAAGCCGTAAAAATACTCGAACCCGCCGCCGCCAGTGGGCCATGCGTCGAATGGTCCGACCGGGCTCGTCTCCCACACCGGCACTTCGTGGCATTTACCGAACTGCGCGGTCGAGTAGCCGTTGAGCTTCAGGGTCCGGGCGAGCGGCGAGATGGTATTGGGCAGCACCGAGCTGTAGCCCGGCGCGCCGGTTGCAATCTCGGTGATGCCGCCCATGCCTGCGGAGTGATGGTTGCGCCCGGTCAGCAGCGCCGCCCGCGTCGGGGAGCAGAGGGCCGTGGTGTGGAAGCGGTTGTACTTCAGCCCGCCCGCCGCAAGCTTTTCCAGGTTCGGCGTCTGACAGGGGCCGCCAAAGGCGCTGTTGGAACCGAACCCGGCGTCGTCGATCAGGATCAGCAGCACGTTGGGCGCGCCCTTGGGCGGTCGCAACTGCTCGATTGGCGGAAATTTGGTGTCCGGATCCTTTGCATCATAAGTGATCAGCCCGGTTCGCTCGGGCGTGGGGATCGGGAGATGCGAACGATATTTCTTGTTTTCACTGCTCATCGTCTGATCGTCCTTCGCGTTGTGGCGGGTATCAGTGACCGCGCGGGCGCCACCCGCACCGGCCCGGCGCTTAGAGACCGACGCTCGCGTGCATGAGACCGCCGTCGGCGAAAATCGTCGTCGCGGTCAGATAGCTCGCCGCCTCGCCGGCGAGAAAGCCGACGACGCGCGCGATCTCCTCCGGGCGCGCCATCCGCTGCAGCGGGATCGCCTTGTCGAGCAGCGCCAGCTTTGCCGGGTCGTCCGTCGCCGAAACATTGATCGGCGTTGCGACCGCACCCGGCCCCACCCCGACAACGAGAATGTTTTGCGGCGCGAGTTCGACCCCGGCCGTGCGCGTCAGCATGCGCATGCCGCCTTTGGACAGGCAATAAGCGGTATTGCCCGGCATCGGCCAGTCTTCGTGGACCGAGCTGATGTTGATGATCCGGCCGCCACCGCCCTGCTTGATCATCTGTTTGGCGGCGATTTGCGTGCCGAAAAAAGCGCTTTTGAGATTGATCGCCATGACCCGTTCGTACTGGTCCTCGGTCGTGTCGAGGATCGAGGTGCGGGTCTCCACGCCGGCATTATTGACCATGATGTCGAGCCGGCCGAATTTGCCGACCGCCTGATCGACCAGCATCTGCAGGTCGGCGAGCTTGCTGACATCGGCTTTGACGCCGATCGACTGATCGCCGAGTTTGCAGAGCTCCCGTTCGAGCGCGTCGGTCGCCTCGGGATGGGCCACATAATCGATGACGATATTGGCCTGCAGCCGCGCCAGTTCGAGAACGATCGCCTGGCCGATCCCGCTATTGCCGCCGGTAACAATGGCAACCTTGCCCTTTAAAGACATTATCAGAACTCCTCGATTCCGGTTCCCGGCTGTCAGTCGGCGTCGATGATCAATGCCATTACATCGATGCTCCCGCCTGACGCACGATGCAGCGGAAACCGACATGGCTGGTCGAGGTGTCCACCGGCTCCGGATGCCGTGCGGCCGGGCGGTAGCGGCGGCAATAATTCGGTGCGCACAGGTGCGAGCCGCCTTTCAGCACCTTACGAGGAATTTTGATTTTGGGCTGGCAAGGGTCGTAGCTCGAATCCTCGCGACCGCCCCGCGGGTTGGTCGGGATGCAGCACGCCTTGTCGGCATCGACCTCGTGGCCGGGTGAGTACCAGTCGCTGATCCATTCCCACACGTTGCCGATCATGTCATAGACGCCGTAGCCGTTCGGTGGGAATGCGGTCACCGGCGAGGTGCGCTCGTATCCGTCAAGCTTGAGATTCTCGTGCGGAAAGGCACCCTGCCAGGTGTTTGCCATCTGCTTGCCGCCGGGCGAGAGTTCATCGCCCCAGGCAAACTCGGCCCCGTCGAGCCCGCCGCGGGCGGCAAACTCCCACTCCGCTTCGGTCGGCAAGTCCTTGCCCGCCCATTTCGCGTAAGCCAAGGCGTCGCTGTAGGCGACGTGAACGACCGGATGATCATTGAGCCCACTGAGCGAGCTGCGCGGTCCGCAGGGCCGCCTCCAGTTGGCGCCAAACTTGAACGCCCACCACTGGCTCCAGTTGTCCATATCATCGATCGGATGCTTCGGCGGATTGAAAACCAGGGAGCCCGCCCTTAGCATGTTCGGCAGAGCTCCCGGATAGTCCTTCGGATCCGGCGCGATCTCGGCGAAGGTGACATGGCCGGTCGCCCTGACGAACTCGCGGAATTCTCGATTGGTCACCGGAGCGCGATCGATCCAGAAGGCGTCGACTGTCACGCTATGGACTGGCGCCTCTTCCGCGTAATGCTTGTCCGACCCCATGCGGAAGGTGCCGCCCGGAATCCAGACCATATCGCCGTAGCGCGCGCTCACTGGAGTCGCATTTTGCGGCCGAAGCAGCCTGACAGCGTCAACCTTGTCTTTTAATAACATAAACGGCTTCCTCGCTTCCGGGGCCCCGGGTTGTTCCAAATGGCTATCGCTCAGCGCGAGCTCGTCGCATCGAACACGATCTGATCGTACTCCCAGAGGCGTTTGATAAATCTGCGGGCTTGCTCATTACCAGCCGCTCCCGCGCCCCGCAGGATCTCATCGACTGAGCGGCTGCCGTCGATTGCGGCCAAGATGCGCTCCTGCGCGATATCGATCGGAAGGGCGAGATCGGGGTAGGTGTGGGCTCGATTGATGAGGACGGCCGCGAAACCGGCGGGCGCCCGGTCCCGAATCCAGAGGGTCCACGGCAGACGCAGCGGAACGTAGCCGCGCCAGGCGTCGCCGTCGAACGCGACCGGCTGACTTTCGCGGGGGCAATCGTCGCGATAGGCGATGAAGTTGTGCCTGGTCATGGTCCCGCGCAACAGCTCGACCGCGGCGTGCTGCGATTGTGGCGACAGCGAGGCGAGACGTGCGGCGTGTGGTGTGCCCGCTATTGCTCCGCACTGCGGGAGATACGGAGCCTGCTCGAACCAGCGCCCAAATGATAGGCCGCACCGCTCCAGCCAAGCGTGGAGCTGCGGCACGGTGTAAGCTCGATCTTGAGGATGAAGCAGTGCGTCGGCGAGCGCATCGGGATAGGTGAAATCCTTGGCTCGCCTGGCGACACCGGCGATTGGATGGTCGGCTGACAGCGCACCGATCGTGATGCCGAGATCGCTCAACTCCTGCTCGTTGGCCGCGACCCCGAGCAGGCGGCAATACTCCCGCATCATGTAGATCCCGGCGCGCCCGTATGCCGCATAAACCATCACCTGCATTGCGCCGTCGGGCGCTAGGACATCGCGTAATGCCTGCAGGCCGATATCGGGGTCGGGCAGGTGGTGGAGCACACCGGTGCAGACGATCTGATCGAAGCTTTGCCCGAGTTGCCCGACCTCTTCGATCGCGAGCCGATGGAGATCGAGGTTTCGCAAGCCGTATTTTCGCTGAAGATCGCGGGTGTGGCGCAGGCTGGTCTCGCTGATGTCGATTGCCGTGACCCGAGCATCGGGCTCGCGCAGCGCATGGATGGCAGCCTGGGATGTTCCGCAGCCGGCGATCAGGATCGCTCGATGTGCCCGCGGCGCCTCCGTTGGCCACAGCAGGAGGGACAATGCCCGGCGCCGATCCGGGTTTCTGTAGAGGTCGCGGTGTCGATCCAGGTTGCCGATCGGCGCCGGATACGGGTGGCGTTCGTAGAACGCGCGCACTGGGTCGGCCGGATCGGCGGGCGCTGGTGTTCTCGTCTCTTCCGGGGCCATGTGCGTCTGTTCGTACCCTTCCTCCATCGACCGCTCCTCCGAACCCGCTTTGGGCGGCCGCCGGGGTTTACCCGGACGGCTGCCCTCTATCGAGGTTCGAGCGGGTTACGAGTGCGTGGGCTCCTGCATCTTGCGAAGCACCTCGTCGAGGTTGAAGCTGGCCGCCTTCTGGCGCTGCGGATATTCCCGGAAGGTCTGCAGGAATTCCCCGACAAAGGCCTGCGCCGGCACCAGCATGTAGGCGTGGCCGATCATCCAATCCCAATAGGTGTTCGAGGTGATGTCGGCTCGCTCGAACGGGTCGGTGCGGAGATTGAAGATCTTCGGCACGCGCAGGTTGGTGAACGGCTCGGCCCACAGCTCCATCGTGCCGGGCGACCGCTGCTCCGAGAATACCAGCTTAAAATTGTCGTAGCGCAATGCGACGAGCTCCTGGTCGTCACTGCAGTAGAGGAACCACTCGCGCGGGCTCTTTTCGACCTCGCCCGTCAGGTACGGCACCAAGTTGAAGCCATCGAGATGGACCTTGTAAGTCATGTCGCCGATCGTATGGCCCTTCAACAGCTTATCCTTGACCTCGGCATCTCCGGCCATGGCGAGGAAGGTCGGCATCCAGTCGTGATGCGCGACCATCTGGTTCGACACGGTGCCGGGCTTGATCTTGCCCGGCCAGCGGACCACGCACGGCACCCGATAGGCACCTTCCCAGTTGGTGTTCTTTTCGCTGCGGAACGGCGTCATCGCACCGTCGGGCCAGGAATTCATGTGCGGGCCGTTGTCGGTGCCGTACATGACAAAAGTGTTATTGGCAATGCCGGCATCGTCGAGCGCTTTCAGCACCTGGCCGACATTCTTGTCGTGATCGATCATCGTGTCGTGGTATTCGCTCTGCCAGCGGCCCGCCTGGCCCCGGCTCTCCGGCTTCACATGCGTGCGGAAATGCATATGGGTGAAGTTGACCCACAGAAAGAACGGTTGGCCGGCCTGGGCCTGCCGCTTGATGTATTCCTCGGCGCGGCTGGCGACGTCGTCGTCGATCGTTTCCATACGCTTCTTGGTCAGCGGGCCGGTGTCGCGGATGGTCTGCTTGCCGACCCTACCGAAGCGCGGATCGACCGTCGCATCATCGGTGTCGGTGGCCTTGCAGTCCATGACACCGCGCGGACCGAACCTCTCGCGGAAGTGCGGAAAATCCCGTGGGTTCGGATAATCCGGCAATTCCGGCTCTTCCTCGGCGTTCAGGTGATAGAGATTGCCGTAGAACTCGTCGAAGCCATGCATCGTCGGCAGGTATTCGTTGCGATCGCCGAGGTGGTTCTTGCCGAACTGGGCAGTGGCATAACCCAACGGTTTGAGCAGTTCGGCAATGGTCGGGTCTTCCTTGTGCAGACCGACCGTGGCCGCCGGGAATCCGACCTTGGTCAACCCGGTGCGCAAGCCGTGCTGACCGGTAAGAAACGAGGATCGCCCGGCCGTGCAGCTCTGTTCGCCGTAGTAATCGGTGAAAAGCATGCCCTCCTGGGCGATGCGGTCGATATTGGGGGTCTGGTACCCCATCAACCCGTGAGTGTAGCAACTCAGATTGGCGATGCCGATGTCGTCGCCCCAGATCACGACGATGTTCGGCTTGTTTGCTGCTCTGGATCTAGCCATCTCGATCTCCTTGCGTTGGTCGGGTGTATCGAAAAGTGGTTATAGGTTGCAGTTGGTTGGCTTGGCCCGCTAGCTGAGGCGGAACAGTACGGCAAAAAAGGCGAAGAGGCCGATGCCGATGAGGAGGATGGCGATCGCCAGAACTGGCGAGTTCATTCCCTCCTTGGTTACTCCGGCGATCAGCGCGAACGATCCGCCCCACAGGTAACGAACCGTCCACCGGTACTGCCAAATTGAGACGACGAGTGCGAGGACGCCGCACGAAATCAGCGCCAGCCCGAGATATTCAGGAGCGGTCGGAAGATAGGCGGAGCGGGCTCCGGGGATCTGTTGCAAGTGGTTGAAGTACTGGACGATCGCGAAGCCGAAGCCGATCAGTGCCACGGCGGTGCGCAGCCACGACATTATCGTGCGTTCGAGGGCAAGGCGGGTGCGCAGCCAGGCAAAATGACTGTCCGCGGTAACCCTGACCTCGAACCTCTCGCTGCTCGGGCCTGCGCGCGTCTCTGTCATTCCGGTGCCGTTGGCTGGTTGCGGCGCGTGCGCCAACCGCGCTTTTTTCGCGCCAGCGTTGAAGGCGCGTTCAAGCAGGGTCCGGGGACGCAACTGAGGCTTCCGTCATCCCCGCTCCGTTGGGCTGCCGCCCGACAAAAACATGCGCTCGAGCCTGCCCTCGCCGAGCGCCTCGCTGAGGACGCGGAAGGCGCAATACGGGAGCAGCACCATAAGCATGATGAGGTAACCGGCGAGCGTTTCCTCGAGGCGAGAACCAAAGAGGTCGCCAAGCGAGGCGGCGATCGACCGGCGATGAAACAGGCCGACGACGGCTTCCTCGATGATGGTCATGATGATCAGCAGCACCAAAAGACCGAACGCCTTACGCAGCGTCGGCCAGATCAGCGGGCCCGTGGTGGTGCGGCCGCCGATCCTCATCGCCTCGCCGACCAACATGAATTTCGCCAGTAACACGGCCTTGACGATGGCGATGCCCCAAGGAGTGAATTCGATGCCTTGGGTGCGCAGGACCGCCGTCTTCAATAGGATCACCGCTCCGAGGGTGACGTAGAGATAAAGAGAAATGAACACGAGCTTCTTGAGCTCGTGCATTGCCCGTTGGTGCAGCGGCGGTTTTGCGGCTGTCTCAGTTATCACGATAATCTCCTGCTGCGTCGCAGCGGAAGCCGATGTGGCTCATGCCGCTGTCGCCCATTTGCGCGTGGCGCGCCGCCGGGCGGTAGCGCCGGCAGTAGTTGGGGGCCCAGAGAAACGAGCCACCCTTTACCACCTTGCCGGGATGGAGCACCGGGGTTGAGCGACATCGAGGCTCGCCTCTAACGGCGCAACCCGCGGATTATTCGGTGTGCAGCAAGGGCTTTCGGCCTTGGGCATAGTGCTAGCGCTGAACCAATCGGTGGTCCATTCCCAGACATTGCCGCCATATCGAACAGCCCGTAACCGTTTGCCGGGAAGACGCCGACCGGCGAGGTCCTCTCGAAACCGTCTGCACAGAGGTTTTGCCAGGGGAATTCGCCCTGCCAGGTGTTTGCCATCTGGCGGCCTTCTGGAGCGAATTCGTCACCCCAGACAAATTCGGCGCCGTCAAATCCGCCGCGCGCCGCGAATTCCCACTCGGCCTCGGTCGGCAAGGCCTTGCCCGCCCAGTCGGCGTAAGCCTCTGCATCCTCGAACGCGACGTGAACGACAGGATGATCCAGCCTTCCGGAAACCGAGCTGCCCTTGCCTACTGGATGGCGCCAATAAGCGCCCGGCTTCCATTCCCACCAATTCGAGATATTGCGCAAATCCACCGGCCCGCGCGTCTTGCGGAAAACCAGTGAGCCGGGTTTGAGCATATGCGGTAACGCGCCCGGGTAGTCAGCCGGATTCGGTATGCGCTCGGCGACCGTGCGATAGCCCGTGGCAGCGACAAAGGCGGCAAACT
Organism: uncultured Alphaproteobacteria bacterium; assembly: GCA_963736715.1. GTDB lineage: Bacteria > Pseudomonadota > Alphaproteobacteria > ATCC43930 > CGMCC-115725 > AP-15. Next base: position 127,892 of record CAVTQA010000045.1, read on the forward strand.
GACGATTGGTCACGGGACAGGGATCGATAAGAACCCATTGACCCGCACGCGGTCCGCTGGGGCCTCTTCCGGGTAGTGGGCATCGGAACCCATCCGGAACTCGTCCCCCTCGATCCACACCATTCCGCGTGTCGGATGCGCAAGAGCGGCGCAGTCAGTGGCGTTCACTATAGCCAAGTCAAATTCCTTAAATTATGCCTTCTGCTGATTGCAAAGGCGCTACCCCGCAGCTGCTAAACCCTCAGTATGGGTATGGATAGGGAGCATAGGGCGGCGGGTAATAGCCCGGGTATCCGTAAGGCCGGTAGTACGGTGCGGCAGCGGCGCCATACCAATAGGCTCGCCGCGCGGTGCGTCGGGCCACGCCGGCAAACGACAGCGGCGTGAGAGGCATGCCGATAATGTCGACAAATACCGAAGCCGGGCCGTCGGCGCCTGCCAGGTCACCCTCCAGCACGCGCACATCGAAGGTCAGCCGATCGGCTTCGAGATGCGGGGTCCGCAGCTCGACAACGACATCATGGGCCGAAAGGCCATCCTTGCTCAGCACGGATACGGTGGCGTTCGGGGCGTCTTTGGCGAAGTCGCCGGTAGTCCATTCCTCGAGCAGCGCCTCGGTCGGCAGGTGCCCTGCGGCTCTCACCGGCCGATCGGCGAACACAATCGACGTCGGGCCTACGCCGGCCAGTGTCAGGGTCTGGCCTTGCAGACTGGCGCCGTGCGCGTTCATGACGAACAGCGACGGCACCATGTCGACCTTCACCGACGACTTGCCCGGCGTCGATGCGCTTGGGGCGGCGGTGGTCGGCGTTTGGGCGCCTGCCATCACTGGCATACAGAGCAACCCCCCAATCGCGATCGCGAGAATGAACCAACTCATCGCCCAATCGCCTTCAAATAAGCTGATTCATCCTCTACGCGCCGAACACAGATTGCATGGCACGCATCGTAATCCCCGGGGTTCTCTGCAATGCAGAGGGTGCATTGCTGTCCGGCTATATCCGAGCGACCTGCGGCGGTCCCTGGATTGGGTTCAGCGCATCCAGTGAAAAGGGCGGCGACTGTCGCTGCGACAAGGGCGAACCGCCCAAGACTGTCTTCACTCATAGTTGCGGGCTCCTTATCAGGTGCCGGGGCCGGCTAGGGTGAGCTCGACGCGGCGGTTCTGGGCCCGCCCTTGCGGCGTATCGTTCGGCGCGATCGGATCGGCATCCCCAAGACCCCGCTCCGAAACCAGGTTTGGATTGACCCCCTGGGAGATCAGGAAGTTTCCAACGGTTTGCGCCCGTTTCAGCGAGAGTTGCTGGTTGCTGTCGACCCCCTGCGCACGCAGTTCGGGGCCGATCGGAACGTTATCCGTGTAGCCGGTCACGATGATCGTGGTCTGCACGAAGGGCGCAAGAACCGGGGCCATTTTGGCGATCGTCTGGGCAGCCGCGGGAGGCATCTGCCAGCTGCCAGACGGGAACAGCAGATCGCTGTTCACGGCGACTTTGATCGCTCCCTGCAGCCGCGTGATGTGGACCTGCTGTTGCGAGATTTCGCCCGAGAGCCGCTGGTTGAGCTGGTTGTAGTCGTTTTCGAGTGCGTTGTATTGCTGCGCCGGCACGCAAGCCGAAAGGATCAGTCCGATCAAGGAAATCATAATCCCCGCGGGCGCGGCAGCGCGAGACAGACGGTCGGTAATCATTTTTTCTCCCCTTGCTGATGTGAGCGCTTACGATTTCCCACGGTACGCACCCCGTTATGGAGCGCCCCCCATCTCATCGCTAGTCCGGGGCGCCTACCACCGCCCATCGTGGTGGAGGAGTAAATCGGGATCTATGCACTTTCGACAGAAATGCCCAAGACGCGCCATCGGGCGAATCGCCGCGGAGTACCATCAATCTAAGGCTGCGAGCCCTGGAGCGGCATCCATCGCCGCTCCCTCGCGCGCGGCGGCGGCGTCCCACATGAGGCGCGGGTCGAAGGTCTCGGCGGCGAACATGGTCAGGATCACGACGGCGCAAAAGGCGAGGGCGCCGGCGCCGGGCTCGATCGTGATCACTGCGCCGAAGGCGACGAATGCGCCGAGCAGCAACTCCATGAAAATGTCAATCATCGCATAGACGAGGCGGCGCAGCCGCTCTCGATCACGCTGCCGCGGGCTGGGTCAGCTCGAGCGCGCGGTGTGCGACAGCGGCGCTGGAGGGTTCGCCGTCGCCGGCGATCTGCACAGTCGGGAAGGCGAATTTGATGCCATTGGCATCGAACGCCTTTTTGATCATGGCGAGGGCCTGTCGCCGAATAGGGAAATTCTCGCCGGGCAGGGTCATCATCTTCATTCGCAGCTGCACCGCGAAATCGCCGAGCGCATCGACGCCCTGCATCTTCAGCGGTTCGATGATCAGCGGCTTGAATTCGGGGTCCGCGGCCAGTTCGAGACCGATCTGCTTGATCAGCTTTCTCGCCTTGTCGATATCGCTGTCATAGGTGATGCCCACCGTCAGCTTGTCGATGGTCCAGTCGCGACTCTGGTTCTGGACCGCGCCCAACACGCCGAACGGCACGGTGTAGAGCGCGCCGCGTTGATGCCGCAGCTTGACCGAGCGGATGCTGAAGCCTTCGACGGTGCCCTTGTAGTTGCCGCTCTGGATGTATTCGCCGACGCGGAAGGCATCGTCGAGCAGGTAGAACATGCCGGCGACGATGTCGCGGACAAAATTCTGACAACCAAAGCCGATCGCAACTCCAACGACGCTCAAGCCGGCGACCAGCGGGCCGATTTCGAAGCCCATCGCCGCCAGCGCCATCAGCACCGCGACAGCAATCACGACGACGAACAGGATATTGCGGAAAATCGGCAGCAATGTGCGCATGCGCGCCCGCCGCCGCGCCTCGTCGGTGTTCGGCTGACCGAGATCCTCGGCCTCGGCGAGTTTGCGGTCGATCGCCGTCTTTGTTGCCTGCCACAGCAGGTCGGCGACGAGGAGGATGATGGCAGCGCTCAACGCGCCGTGGACAAGGCGGGCGAACAGCGTGTCCTCCTTGCCAAGGATGTGCGCGTCAAGGCCCCAGCCCCAGGCGAGGACCGCTGCGGCGCCGACGATCAACAACGCCCGCAAACCGCGCTCGAGGCTTACCTCGATGACGCTTGGCAGACCATCACCAACCCGCAGCGAACCGGGCGGCTGAAGGAGGTGCTCGACCGTGCGCCTGATCGCGAGGTTGGCGAGGGGCACAGTGACGATAACCAGAACGAGCCAGAAACCCGGCATCGCTCTCGCCACCCACAGCCCCCACAACAGCACGATGCCGACCGTCAGTAGCGCGTTCTGTGCGCCTCGGCCGAGGCTAAGCCTCTTGAGTGACGGAGCTTCTGTGGCCTGGTCCGGCTGCACTGGCCGGCGCCAGACGGCTTCCAGCGCAATGGCGAGAAGACCAAGGCCAAGCACGTAGGCGAGGAGCTGACGCTCCTCCAACGAAAAGCCGAGAGCGCTGAGCACGGCGATGGTGACCCAGCCGAAAGCGAACCACCCGACAAAGACGGTGAGCCGCCGGCACCAGAACCGCGCGGCCACCGTATCCGTCGGAACGACGCGGAAGCGCTCAGCGTCGGGAGCGAGAAGAAAATCGCCGACGACCACCGCGATACGGGTGATGAGGAAGGCGACGAGATAGCCGAGCAGCATCTGGCGAAGGAGCGGCGGCCAATTGAACGCAAAGAAGGGGGCGAGGCTGCCGATGGCGAACGCTACGACCACGCCGAAGGCAAAGGCGAGGCGCGCAGCGACGAGACGCAGCCGGTCGTTAACTGTCTCCATTGGAAGTTCGGCGAGGCGCTGGCGTGTCTTCTGCGTCGCCTTACGAAATAGCCATTCGACGCCGAAGCCCAAAGCCGCAAAAGCAAGGACGAGTACCGGGACGGTCCCCCGAGTTGGAATCTCTGCCCGGATGAGGCCGACGGCCTCTTCGAACCGGTTCGGCAAAATGGGGAGCGCGGCGGCGAGGGCGCCGATGTGCTCTCGGGTCGCGCCGACGCGCGCATCGATGTATTCCGAAACCGTCTCTTCGTGCGGCTTCGGTTTTTCGGCGGCTTCGGCCGCGTGCTGCTGCTCCAGCAACCACTTCTGGATCTTCGGATTGGCGAGCAATGCCGTAAACTCGGCGATCTCCGGCGACAGTCGCCTCCTCTCCGCTCGCCGACGATGATTTCCCGGCCGCATGCTGCGCCGCAAAAGCGCCGGACATCGGCACGGCCGCGAGAATGATTGCGGCAAGGCAGATCGCCGCGGCACCGAGACGCTGCTGATCGTGTGTCGCCATTTGGATCACCCCTGTTCCCGACGCTCCCACCGACTCGTGGTTCATTTTACCAGAGGGCATCATCAGAGACTTAAAAAATCCCACGCTGCCAACGTGGGGCCGGCAGCGCGGCCCTAATGACCAGGTCCTCGTGCTGGTTGCCGGAGACGGCGCCCTGCAACTTCTTTCATCCTTTGTCCAGTCAGTCCCCCGCCAAGCCGCCGACACCGACGCCGGTGATCTTGCCCGCCGCATCGAAGCCGAACAGCAGGCTGGTCGCGTCGCCGCGCGGGAAGACGAATTTCACGACATAGAAGGTCTGGTCGCCGCGCTTTCGGGTTTGCACAATTTCGGCGCGCAGTGGTGAAGCTCCGTATTCATTGAGGGCGTGGGACATTGCCTCGACGGCGGCGTCGGTCACCTGGGCGCGGTAGGCGGGCGCATATTGCGAGTGGTCCGTTCGACCGGCCTGCATCTCGGTGAACCAGTGCATCGCGAACGCCGTCACGCTAACCTGCGTCGGCCCACCGCTCGCGGCATCGGCGCGGGCCGGGGCGATACCACCGGCCGAAAGCGCGGCGACCAGAACGGATGCGCCAAGGCAGCGCCACCACGCCGCGCCGTGTCCGAATGTTAGGTCGCATGCTTTCATCGTACCTGCGCCTCACCGAACACGCCGAACGAGGGGCGGCCGGGACCTCCCCCTTCGCCATCGCGATCAGCCGCCGCCGCCTTGGACGTGCGGCTCTGGCTGGTCCTTCAGCAAGGGTAACGGGTTGTCAGGATGTTGAAGATCCGGAACCAGGTCGTTCGAGGCGCCGCCCGGGAAGCGCTTGATGTTCGGATACTTCATGATCGACTTGTCAAAGTCGAGGATGACCGGCTCGAGCAGTGCCAACGCCCACGCATTGTCCTGGCCCGCATACTTGCCCGGCGAAGTGGACAGAACGCGGGTCGGCGCGGCACCATTAAAGGTCATGTCGTACTTCTCGTACGGATCCATGGTCAGGTTATAGATCGCGCCGATGGCACCGAGGTTCGCGGTTGCGCCGAGCCACGGAATCCTTCGCCGTGTAGAGATACTTCCACGCGATGTGCACCCAGGGCTCGCTCGGATCACTGCCGATATCGGCGCGTACTCCGTAGAAGGTCTCGCCATCGACGTAGACCCACGAGGCCCGCGCCGAGTGCGGTGCCTTGCCCAGGATGTAGGCACTATTGTCGATGCTGTCGAAATAGATCGGCTTGCCGTCGTTGCCGACCCAATCGTGCGGCGGCGGCGTCAGACCGACCATTGCGGCCAATGTCGCCCAGGCGTCGATGTGCGACATCATCTCGCCATACTGCACGCCTGCCGCAATGTGGTTCGGCCACCACATGATGCCGGGGACGCGCCAGCCGCCTTCGAACGGGGTACCTTTCTCGCCACGAAACGGCGTGGTCCCGGCATCGGGATAGGCATCGAGCCAGGCACCGTTGTCGGCGGTCAAGATGACGATCGTATTGGGTGCCTGCGGCCCGGATAGTAGCCGTGATCCGGCCGATATCGGCATCGAGCTCCATCAGCGAATCCGAGTAGTCGCCAAGATGCGACTTCCCTCTGAACTCCGGCGCCGCGTTGGTCGGGTTGTGCATCTTGATGAAGTTGACGTCCATGAAGAATGGCTGACTGCCGTTCGCGTGTTGCTGGATGTAGGCGATCGCCGAATCCGTTTGGCGAATGTCAAAGGTCGCAAGGGAGTCGTAGCTGATCGTGCCGACCCTCGTGGCGGGCTGCCCGGCCACCCCTTCCCATTCGCCCAAATTCACGACGCTGTCGTACGTCTGATTGAATTGCGGGTTGTACGATGGGAACCAGGGATGGAAAAAATTCGAGGTGTCGTTGTAGGCATAGACGCCGGCATAGTAGGCGGCAAATTCTTTCATCTCGTCGAAGCCGTGCTCGATCGGATAGGCCACGGGCTTGTCGCCCATGTGCCATTTTCCGGAGAAGTACGTCGTGTAGCCATTCTTCTTGAAGAATTCGGCGATCGTCGGGGTTTCCTTGCGCAAGTAGTTCTCGTCACCCGGGGCCACGACGATCGACAGCGCCGAGCGGATCGGAAGACGCCCGGTCAGGAACGAGGCGCGGCCCGCGGTGCAGCTCGCCTGGCCGTACCAGTTCGTGAAAACCGCACCTTCCTTGGCGATCTGATCGACGTTGGGTGTCGGGTGGCCGAGCGACGCGCCGCCGCCCGAATAGGCGCCGAAATCATTCCACCCGGTATCGTCGGTCATTAGCATGACAATGTTGGGCCGCTTCTGCTGAGCCTGTGCCGGGCTTATGACCGCGGCTGCGGCCAGCAACGACCCGGCGGCAAACGCGCCGAACCTTGGCCATGTGAGATGTCGAGCCTTCATCTTCCGCCTCCGGTTGTCGACAGTTCGGCAAGGATGCCGGAGGTGATTGTGCTCGCGCCCCGAATCGGAGCGCTATTCAGTTTTGGCAGAAATGCGAAAGAGCCGACGGCGGCGCCGCGCCGCTACTGGCGCTGTTGACGGTGGGTAGCGGACGGTGATTCACCGAAAAGCCACTTGTACTCGACGGCGAAGCGCCCGAATTGCCAAAAGCCGTAGCGCGTGGCGATCTCCTGTTACCGTTGTCGTGCCGGGAGCACCGTCGCGCAGGGCCCGCCGCGCCAGATGCATCCGGCGCAACATCAGGTATCGCTTCGGACTGGTGCCTAGCTGCTCCTGGCAGCAGATCCGCAATGTCCGGTCCGACACCCCGATCGCCTTGCAAAGCTCCGGTATGTAAAGCGGTTCATCGGAGCTTTCCTCCATAGCACTGCGAAACCGGCGCAAGATCAGTGAGTGACGGCGCCGGGCCGACTTGTCCTCGCGAACCTCTCCCTCATGGAGGCAGCCGACCATGGCTTCGATCAGCACCTGCTCGAGACCCCGCGCCGCCTGGGGATGGGCGATGATTTCGGAGGTCTCCTCCGCCAGTCGCCCGGCCGCCATGTGCAGTTGCTGGAGCCTTGCCATCGCGACTGGTGGGGGTGTGATGAGGAGCGGATCATGCGGCGGCGTCAGGTCGCATCCGGCCATCGTCGCCCCGATGGACGCCATATCTTCGACCGGCAGCGACATTGCACCAAAGCTGGCCGACCTGGATGAGAGCTGATGCGAATCCTCTCCATCGCTGTGTCGCGTGATGTCAGTCGGCTGCCATTCCACGCCGCTCCAAAACAGGCTCGGCCCCGATTGCGTGGGGAACGTAATGATGGCCCGCCCGGGCACCATTGCCGAGTGAAAAATCCGCGGCAGATTGTCGGAGAAACGCTGCATCCACAGCCGATGCAGATCGATACGAATGAGTTTCGCAGCGAATTGTCCGCGCCCGGTGACCGTCAGCTCGGCCGTTGTTGCGCGGATCGCTACCGCGTAGTCATCGGGGTCGGTGAAGGTACGAACTGCGCTCGACGGCATGGTCGCCCTGGTCTCTCAGGCTGGATCGGCCGTCTAATAGCGGACTACCTGCCACCTTCTTTGATCCAGATCAAGCGTCATGAAAACTTCACACGTGGCCACATGCTCAGGTAAACTCAATCCCCAGGCGCGAACCCCGGATCGGCCGGCATTGCCTTACGCTCCGCCGCCGCGTCCCACATGAGGCGCGGGTCGAAGGTTTCGGCGGCGAACATCGTCAGGACCACGACGGCGCAAAAGGCGAGGGCGCCGGCGCCGGGCTCGATCGTGATCACCGAACCGAATGCGACGAGCGCGCCGAGCAGCAACTCCATGAAAATGTCGATCATCGACCACCGGCCGATAAAGCGGACGATGTGGTAGAGCCGGATGCGGTCGCGCAGCCATCCCAAACGGCCGGTTTGGATCGTGACGAGCATGAAAGAGAGCCCGATGAGCTTCAGCATCGGCACCGCAATGCTGGCGAAAAACACCAACGCCGCGAGCGGATACTGGCGCGCGGTCAACAGTTCTTCGACGCCGCCGAGGATCGTGCTGGGCTGTCCGGCGCCGAGCTGCACGACCGACAGCACTGGGTAATAGTTCGCCGGGATATAGAGGACCGCGGCGGCGATGACCAAGGCCCAGGTCCGCGCCACGCTGTTCGGCTTACGCTCGTGCAGCGCGCTGTCGCAGCGGGGGCAGCGCGGGTCATCCGGCTGGGGCACGCTGACCAAGCCGCAGACCTCGCAACCGATCGCGCCGGCCAGCAGTGGCGATCCGCCGCAAAGGGGGCCTTGGTATAGCCTCTCCCAGATCGCCTCGCGGTCGAGCGCGGAGTCCATCCAGATGAGGACGAAAGGTCAGCGCAAGAAGCGCATAAACGCCCGCCGCGAGCCCGATCGTCACCAGGTCGCCGAGCTTTACATAGGCGACGAAGACGCCGAACACGAAGACTTCGAGCATCGACCACGGCCGCAGGCGCTCGGCCCAGGCAAAGACACCGCGCAAGTGCCGGGGCGGCGCGCGCTTCGTGCAATCGGATCAGGACATAGAGCATGCCGACGAGCCGGATGAGCGGCGCCAGCACGGTCACGAAGATGATCACCACAGCGAGCTCGCCCATGTTCTGCCGAACCAGCTCTTCGGGCCCGGAGAACAGATCCGCAGTGCGCCTGATGCCGGCGGTCTCCACGCTCATCAACGTCGTCGAGCACATGACGACGAGCAAGACGAACGCTGCCAAAGTCAGCGCAATGATGTGTTCGATTTGATGAGCGCTGGTGCGGCGCAGGATCGTTGGGCACCGTGCGCACTGCGCGCTCGCCCCCGGGGCCAGAGGCGGCACTGTCTGCAACAACCCGCAGCCCGGGCACTCCCTCAGCTGCGGCTCGGTCATCAGCTGGTCCGCCGCGGAGCGCATTACCGCCCGGTGACCAGCATCGACGAAATTCCGTCCGCGAGCTGCCCGACCGCCATGCTGATCGCGGTCACCTCGCCCTGGACACCGGGCGCCGGCGGCGTTACGACAAAACGGAAATTGCGCAGCGCCTGGCCGGGCCGCCCTTTGAAGCTGACGCTGGCCTGCGCCTGCAAGACGAGATCGCCGGCGGCATCCTCATCGAGCCGCTGCAGGTTGAGCTCGATCGTCGCGTCGGGCGAGGCCGAGACGGCGCCGCTTTCCGCAAATACCGTGCTCTGCGGCAGGCGTTGACCCAATTCCTCGACCAATACCCGGCTAAGCATGGCGCCCAGCGGCTCGCCCCACCAATCGTTCGACATCACATCGAGCCGATAGTTCTCCGACGAGCGCACGATCTCGGAGCGCTCGAGGAAACGCGCCGTCGAGATCTGCTGCAGCGCGATCACCTTAGGTCCCCCTGGAGGCCCCCCTGCCTGCACCCGCCCCGGGACCGGCGCAATCGTATAAAGCACCGGGCTAGGCGAGGAGCAGGCAGTAAGGGTTGCCGCGAGCGCCAATATAGCGAGCTTTGCGCCGTTCATTCGAGCGCCCCAGCGGGGCGGCCCTTGATCAGCGCCTCGGGATGACGCGCCAACAGATCGGAAAGCGCCCGGATCGAGCGAAGCGCGTCATTGGCCTGTGCAAGCAAGCGGTCCATATCGCGGTTGAACTTGGTGTTGTCGCCATAACCGCTGTCCAGCGACAGGACGAGCTTATTGGCGCTGGTCAATGTCTTCTGCAGCCCGGAAACGAGCTCCGGCAACTGCTTCGTATCGAGGTTGCGGATCATCGTCTGCGCAGACGCGATCATCCCCGCGAGATCGGTCAACGCCTTTTTCATCTGCGGGCCCTGGGCCATGTCGTTGGTCGATTTCAGGATGCCGTCGAGGTTCTTGCCGATCTGCTCGAACGGCAGCGTATTGACCTTGTTGAGCAGCTCAGTCGCGGAGGCAGTGAGGCCGGCGAACCCGCCGCCTTCACCCGCCGGCACAACAAAATCCGGCCCATCCATCGAGACCTCCGCCTCCGGCGCATCGGTGACGAAGTCGAGTGCCACATTCTGCTGTCCGGTAATCAGGTTGGCGCTCTGCAAGCTCGCCCGCAATCCCTGCTTGAGGAGCGCCTGCACCGACTCCGCGTCGGTCTTGAACACGCGTTTCCCGACGCCGACCACGCGTTCCGGCTCGATCTCGTACCGCACGGGAGCCAAAACCGCGTCCTTGGCTGCATCGTAGGTGAGGCGCACATCGGTCACCTCTCCGACCTTGAGCCCGTGCACTGTGACCGCAGCCCCCGGTGCAAGCCCGCTGACCGAGCCCGAGAAATAAGAGATGGCCGGGATCTTGCGGGTATAGGACGCCGCGTTTGCTGTATCCCGGTTGTCGAACAGCGGAAAGACATGGTTTTCGGGTGTTTCCGCAGTGTGGATGTCCGCTACCGCCGTCTCGAACGCGACGCCGCCGAGCAGCAGCGCCTTTAACGACTCCATCTGCACTTCGACCCCGGTTCCGCCGAGCTTGATCGAGACACCTGACGCGTTCCAGAAACGGGTCTCGTCGTGCACATAACTGTCATACGGCGCCCGGACGAAGGCGTGGATCGTCACGTACTCCGCCATATCCGCGATGTCCCAGCCGAGCACCTCGCCGACATTGAGATCGCGGAAGAAGATCGGCGAGCCGACCGAGACCGCGCCGATCCGCTTGGATTTCAGCAGGAAAGTGCGGCCTGGGACATAGGCTCCCAGCAGCGGCGGGTCTTCGCGCCCGACGAAGTCCCGCTCACTCTTGCCGGCCTTGGGCGCGGGCAGCATGCCGACATAGGAACCCGACAACAGCGTCTCAACGCCGGAAATATTGCCGGCAAAGAGCCGCGGCTTGACTACCCAGAACAAGGTTCCCTCGGTCAGCAGGGGCTCGGCCTCACGGGTCGTCGCGACCGTCACGATGACATGCGTCTTATCAGGGGCCAATGTCAGGCTCTTTACCGTGCCGAAGACGATGTCCTTGTATTTCAGCTGTGACTGGCCGGGCTGCAGCCCTTCGCCGCCCTCGAACGAGATCTTGATCGTCGGGCCTTCCTTCGACAGCGTGTCCCAGGCGAGCCAAGCGCCGATCGCGAGCGCGACGAGCGGGACGATCCAAATGACCGATATCCGGCGCGAACGGCGAGTCGTGGCGTGCGGAAGCGCCCGTGACTCGGCAAGGTTAGTCATGGCCAGTCTCCTGCTGCGAGCTGTCTTCTGGCGTTATCGTCGCCGGGATCTTGCTTGATTGTCTCACACATCCTTAAAACCGGAAAGTGCCCGCGAGGATCGGGCCTTTCATGTGGATGTTGAAGCCGCCTGATAGTTAAAATTGAGGCTGCGATAACCCAGATGGAGATTGATCGAAGAATTGAGGACGTAGTCGATCGTGCCGATGAGCTGCCAGTCGACATGCGCGCCGACGCCGAAGCCGCCGAGATCGCCATAGGCCGTAGCGCCGAACCCGTTGCCAAAGTCGTAGTGATAGCGACCGCCGATCAGAGGATCGCCCCACCCTGAGCCGCGGTTTACGCTCTGCCCAGGAAGGAAGCCGGGGTTCAGAGACAGATCGGCGGAGAAGCTCCATGCGCGAAAGCCGAGGCCGGCATCGGCGAACTGAGTCGGCTGGTCGACTAGGCGATAGAGCACGAGGCCGGTGCCCATATTGGTCGTCAGCGCGGCGTTACCACCCTGGAAAAACAGATTGTGCGATGTTGGTGCCGACCGGGACGTGCAGCACGTCGCCGAGGAACCCGAGCGGCCCTTGACGGACCTCGAATGCTCCCATGAACGCCGCCCCCTTGAGGTCGCCGAGCAGGTGAAAGGCTCCGACGCTCGAATTGACCTCGGGCGCTTGCGGCAGCGGCGTCTTAATAGACGCGTTAATACCCGCGAGCCAGAGATAGAGATAGGGCATGACGAAGAACTGCATTCCGTAAGGCGCGGTGGCCTCTTGCGCACCGGCGGAGGATGGTCCCGCCCCAATCGTGGCGAGCGCGGCGGCAAACCCCCGAGCGCCGAGAGGATGAGACGGCATGATTGTCGCATTTAGCTTCTCCTTCGTGGTTGGGTGCGTTGTGGGTCAAATCGCCGCCGTCCTGCCGGAGCTCCTCCTGAAGTTCACCGGTAGAATCCGCGCCGGTAGTGGCGGCGTGCAACCCCTGCGAACGAAAGCGGCGTCATAGGCATGCCGATGATATCGATGAACACCGACACGCCGGATCCCATGGCCGGCATCTCGCCCTGTACCACCTTGACCGTGTATGTCAGGTTGTCGCCCTGCAGCGCCGGGTCTTGCAGCACGGCCACGATCTGCCGGAGCTGGTCGCGCCTTCCAGAATAGATATGCCGGCATTGGGCGGGTCGGAGAGGAAGCTATCCTTGCCCTTGCTCCAGAACGGCACGAACGCCGCCGTCCTCATATTTGCGGCGATGCGCTCGGGACGATCGGAGAACATCACAGTGACGGGGCTGACCCCGTTCAACGTCAGCTTGCTCGCAGACTTGTCGAACGTCATGCCCTTCGCGGTCTGCACAAACAGGAAGTCCGCCTGTTTCGCCGGTTGCTGAGCGGCCTGTGCCAGCGCCGACTTGGCCGAGGCGAGCGAGGCCACAAGAGCAGGGGCCGCAGCGAATAGGGTACGTCTGGTGGTCATACGGAGCTCCTTATGCAGTGACTTGGGCGACCAGCGCTCAGGAACGATAGCCATGGGTTTGGCGCTATCGGAAGCCGCCTTTTGGACTTTCTACTTCCGGCGACGCGGGCCGGCATCCTGATCCGCAAGCCCGGTGCCAGCAGCCCCGACTCGAAGCGCCCGCTCGGCGAGGAACGCCCGCCCGCGTTCCTCACCATGCGCCCAGCTGGCGAGGAAGTCTGGCCGGAAAGCGTTCTCCATTATCAGGTCGTTGATCAGTTCGATCCATTTCAGGTTTTGGAACACGGAGACGTTGCCTTCGAGCTGATTGCGCCGGTCAGCGATCTCGTGCGGCTCTACCGGCGCACTTGCACGCATGGTCGGATTGATCTTGATGATCCAGAGCTCGTTCGGGAGGTTGGCCGCGCCGCCGACGATGCGCGGGCGCACCAGGTCGTCGAGCGGCGGGTTGTCGGAGAATAGCCTATCCCAGAGCGCGTCGCCGTCCAACTGCACGGCCGGAAACAAGTTGAAGGCGGTCCGACTGCCGCCGCCCTGGCAGGCAATCGCTATCTTGGTCTTCATTGCTGAATTCCCCGTAGAGGTAGAGTTCAACCTGGCTTTGCGACTGCCCGGCAGTAGACGCTGCTGCCGCTGCGTGGCCTGCTGTTGGCCCAAAGCCTCCTTGAAAACCTTCTAGAAGATGTCTGCGTCCTGCGACTGAATCACGAGACCGTTGTAACCGAACTTCTTGATCTCCTTGACACCTCGCTCTTGGTCCGTCGCATTCGCGGGCGTGAATGTTACGTAATGGTACAGCACGGTCACCTTGGGATTCACTTTCTTGAGAACGCCGGCCAGCTGTTCTGTCGAAGTATGAAATGCGTTCATGTACGACACGCTTACAGGTGCCTTGGCGTCGTAGGGATTGGTCTTCGGATCGAAGCTGTACGCCTCGTGGAACAGAATATCAGCGCCAGCGTAGACCTCTTCCATGCCATCGAAGAGCGACGTGTCGCCGCTGAAGACAATCGTCCGGTCCACGGTTCCATCAGGTTTGGAGGTGACGACGCGGTAAGCATACGTATAATCCCAAGTGCCATGATGGTTCTGGTATGCGGTGATCCGGACGTTATTGTCCTTGTAGATCTCACCGGGTAGAACGTCTTTTGCTTTTAAAATATAACCCGTGGCATTGAGCTGTTCGAGCCAAACATCTGGAGATCAATGTCTTTCGTGTAGGCCTCCGTGAGGTGGCGAACCATGTCCTCGGTACCCGGCGGTCCATAGACCTGCAGCGGCCCTTCACGATAATAGATCCAGGGCGCGAGCATGAATTCCGACAGGCCTTCGGTGTGGTCAAAGTGTAACCTGATTACGCATGATCCTCAGCCAATTTGAGGAGGCGGTATGGCATCGGCGGGGTTCGGACTGCGACATAGCCGAGGCGTGGCATCATGGCGGCGAGATCGTATCGGCGGTTGAAGCGGTATTCGAATTCGGCGAGGTAGCGGGGTACATGCTTGTCGCGGATGGTGCGGTAAGTGCCGGCGATGGCGCTCTTGATGTTGCCGAGGGTGGTGTTGACCCACTTGAAGGCAGGGTTCAGGGCGGCCTTGCGACCGGATCCAGTGATGATCGGCTGGTGGACGCAGCCGGCGTTGCCGACCCCAGAGAAGCAGTGCAGGCCGTCACTGACAACGGTGCTGGCGGGATGGAAATTGCGCTGCGCCAAGGTCGCGATTTCGGCACGGTGGAAACCCTTCACGCGGCGCAACTTCAAGCGGATTGGCTTGCCCTCTGGTGTGGTTTCTACCGACGCCACGATCGGCGTCTTGCCAGGCGAACCGCGGCCCCGCTTGCCGCCGTTGCGCTCCCCGCCGAGATAGGCGTCGTCGATCTCGATCCGTCCCGTCAGGCGCTTTGTGGCGTCCCGCTCCATCATCGCCTGCATGAGCTTGTGCTTGATCTTCCAGGCGGTGGTCTGGGTGACGCCAAGCCGGCGGCCCAACTCAATGCTGGAGATGCCGCCCTTGCTCTGAGTGAGGTGGTAGATGGCGCGAAACCAAGTGCACAGCGGCACCTTGGTCGCCGCGAAAATCGTTCCGGCGATCACCGATGTCTGCCGTCGACAGGCGGTACACTGGTAAAGCGCCCGGGTCTTGACGAAGCTGTGATGCTGCCCTGCGCAAACCGGGCAGACAAAGCCGGATGGCCAGCGCCAGCGCATCACCGCCTCCCGGCACTGATCCTCGGTTCCGTAAAGAACAGCAAACTGCACCTCGCTGAGCCCCTTTTGAAATTGCACCTTGTTGCGCGCCATCGTTCAAACCCGCAGAAACAGCCGTATATTCCTGTTTCGTACCATCAGTTGATGGCTGAGGATAGTAGATGGCTGAGGATAGTACGTAATCAGGAAGTGTAAATGGGTGAGAAACAGATGGGTCAGCTTCTTCGGTTCGAGGCCAGCAATCTTTCCACCGTACGCCGGAGTGCTCGCTTGCGAGTCTCGCCAAAGCCTGGACCACAGTCGATAATGTAAGGCTGACCGTTGACGACGACTGCGACGGAAATTCCGCCGTGACGTGGATCGGCCGCCGGCGTGCCACTGCCGATTACGACGACCTTGGTCACGTCGGATGTCGAATAATCCTGCCCATACGCTTGGCCGAGCGGCGCCCATTCAGCGCGGCTGGGAGTCGGTTTGTCCTTGATTATCTCCTGAGCAATCGCCGTATTGAGCAGAAGAAGCGTTGTTGTCAATGCGAGTGTCACACTTGTATGTCTTTTCAATCTTCGCCTCCATTTTAATGTCCGTTCAGAAACGCAGTCGTAGGACGACGTCGTTACAGGGGATCTCCTTCGAGCGGAATTATCCAGCCGGGGACGGGAGTTCGGCGTCGTCCCCGGCATTCTTCGATCCAACGGGCTTGAGTTCAGGCGCCGGGGCCTTCCAGTACGATCTCGATACGGCGGTTTTGCGCCCGGCCCTGCGGCGTGTCGTTCGCGGCAACCGCATGCGTGTCGCCGAACCCCTTGGCCGATAGGATGTCCGAATTGACGCCTTGCGACCGGAGATACGCGACGACGTTATCGGCGCGGCGCGAGGACAGGTCGATGTTGTTGGCGATCCCCAGCCGCTGCAGCGCGGGTCCGACCTGCAGGTCGTCGGTATAACCGTAGACGACGACTTTGGCGTTCTGCAAATTCTGCAGCTTGGGGACGTACTGGTTCAGCGCCTGCTTGCCGTTGGCGCTGAGCTGATAGCGCCCTCCGGGAACAGCATGTCGCCGGCGACAACCCATTTCTGCTCTTGCTGCATCTTGGTGATCTGAGACTGCTCTGCTGCCGACTGGGCGCGAGCCTGCTGGAGTTCTGCTCCCTGCTTTTCGTATGCACTCTGCGATACGCAAGCTCCCAACATCAGCGCAGTGAGGGGGATGATCCGCGCCGCTGCCGCGAGGTTTAAGTTCATGGCTCTGTCTCCATCAGGGGGTTCATGTCGACTAAGCGAGCGTGCCCAGTCGCGAGCCTAGACCCCTGGTTTTTCGGCTGACTATGCAGAATTGGCGAATGTTGCGCCGAAAATTCCTGATCCGGGTGCACGGCGGAGAGTCGCCGATGGCGACTCGCCGAATGCGTTCCGATAGGCCCCGGCAAAGCGCCCCAGCTCGATGAAGCCGCAACCACTGGCGATTTCCGCGACGCTCGCTGTAGCCGGGTCGGCATCGCGCAGCGCGATCCGCACCGCCTTCAAACGCCGCAGGAGCTATACCGGCTGGGGCTGATACCGAGAAACTCGGCGCAGCAGGACCGCAGGGTCCGATCGTTCACGCCGATCAGCGCGCACAGCTCGGGCATGGGCAACGGCCGGTTCGGATGCTCTGCCAAGCACCTCCTCGAAGCGGACCATGATCCTGGCGTGACGGCGTCTGGCAGCCCCGTCATCCCAGGCTCTGGCGGCCAGATAGGTGACCAGCGCTTGAATGAGCCCTGTTCTATAGCTCGCGCAACCTCGGGGTGGGCTAAGACTTTGGGCCGGGTCTCGGCGAGGCGGCAAGCCTGCGCATGCAGTCGCCGCAGGCGGGCTGCGTCGCGCGCGCGGGGTGCAGGATCCGCGCGGAAGCCGGCAGAGAGAGCGGCTTTCCGGAAAGAGCTTCACAATATCTTTCGAGGTGCTCTGGAGCCAGTCCTAAGAGGCTCCAGCTGCAAGGGCCGGTCGTCCGCTGCGTGTCGCAAACCCGACAAATACCAGCCCCGGAGCCAGCGAAACATAAGCGATGCGCGGCAAATCCTCCTCACTGTGCAGCAGCTGGAAGCAATGGAGCGTTGCCCAGGTCAGCTTGGCCTTAAGCACACCCTGAGAGATCGCGAGGAGATCGATCCGCACCTGGCGCAGGCTCGCTTGGTAATCATCGGGATCGATGAAGGTGATTGTGCCGCTTCCCGGCATCTGCCTCTCTGCATGCCAGCCGGATCAAACCCGCAGTCCGAAGAGCCACGATGCCGACCGGAATTGGCGCCAAACCCGAAGGGTAGGTCGTTCGAACCGTGGCTGACCATGCAGATTGCGGCAACTGCCACGGCGAAC
The DNA here is from genome assembly GCA_963736715.1 of uncultured Alphaproteobacteria bacterium. Taxonomy (GTDB): domain Bacteria; phylum Pseudomonadota; class Alphaproteobacteria; order ATCC43930; family CGMCC-115725; genus AP-15. The sequence continues at coordinate 145,339 of CAVTQA010000045.1, forward strand.
CGGTATTTTTTTGCGGTCGGGGGTCGTCGGGTGGCCGCAGCAGCGCTGCCGAGGGCGACTCTCCGAACAGCGACCGATACGCCACCGAGAAGCGCCCTAATTCCCAGAAGCCGTAGCTTGTCGCAATCTCGGTCACGCTCGCCGCCGCCGGGTCGGCCATTCGCAGCGTTCGGCGGGCGAGATGCATCCGGCGCAGCCACAAATACCGCGTCGGACTCATGCCCAGATGTTCCTGGCAGCAGGCGCGGAGGGTGCGGCTGGATGCCCCCGCGGCCGCGCAGAGCTCCGCCACGTACAGGGTGCGATCGGGGTTTGCCTCCAGCAGCTCTTCCAATCGCCGCATTATCACTGCGTGGCGGTGGTGGGCGCTGCTGGTCTCGGCGGTCTCTCCGCCACTCAGGCACGACACCATCGCCTGCACAAGGCCCTGCTCCAGCGCCCGGGCTACCTCGGGGTGTGCCAGGATGTCAGGCGCGGTCTTGGCGAGATGGCCGGCCGCTTCATGCAGGCTCGACAGCCGGGCAAGGAAAGCAGGAGGCGGGCTGATGAACTGCGTTAAAGGGGTGCAATAAATTCGCGACCGGTGATGACTTGGCAGGCGGCGGCAAGATCCCTCAAACTCAGCGACATAGCACCCCAATGACAGGCCCCCGAGGATCGGAAGTGGACCGGCAAACCGAATCCGATGACGATGATCCCGTGTTGTGGCAGTTCCCTGCCATCGAAATGCATGGCTGGTTGATTTTGATTAGTGCCAAAAACAATCGCGGGCCGTTCCCCGCTCGGCGAGACGTTCAGGATGCGCGGCAGACTTTCGTCGCCGCGCTGCATCCACAGGCGGTGGAGTTCAATGCGCGTCAACTCGGCACGGTATTCGCCGCGACCGGTGACGACGCCCTCTACCCGGGAGCGTCGAATGTTCGCGTGGTACGCATCGGGGTCGGTGAAGGTCACAACGGCACTGTCCGGCATACCAAAAGCCCCCCGTTTTCGGATCCGGGGCCATCCCGCCCGGCTTTGCAGCTCGATACTAGGGCTTAAATAGTCCTGAATGGGTGATAGTTATGTGTCACTCCATGCTTGGATCGGCGACGGCGCGCTTTGCGTCGCCATCTTGGCGACAAGTTCGAAGCGATCGAGAACGGTTTATTGGCGATTAACCCGACCGATTTCCCGGCCGGAAATCGATTTTGTCCCGTGTTTTCGCTGCGTGGCAGGGAAAACGCGCGGATAGGTCAGAAGGTTCATCGGTCAGCGCGCGCATAGGACATCCGGTGGCGATCTCGGGGGTCGTGGGCGTCCGCCGCACCGCCCTTGCCGCGTAGTCCAAGCCCGAGCGCTTGTGAAGAATACAACGTTTAGGTAAAATTCGAGCCAGTGAATATTCAGCTCACGCGAGGTTGAGCATTACGCATGCGGATCACCAGGTATTGCATCAGCACCCGTGCTCATTGGCGCGAAGGCGCGACATGGTCATCGGCGACGCCCGGCGTCGCCCCACAGCGCATCTACAGTGGCCTGGGCGCGCGATTTTTCTCTGCTGCCCTGATTCGAACCCCGCCCAGAAGGACGGCTCGGCGGCTGCAGCCCTGCGTCCATCCACCCGACTAGCACAAAACTCTTGAAGAGGTTGTCGCCCGGCTTGGCCTGTCTGTTGGCGGCCTGCGGGGCGATCCAGCCGAAGCTGGCAATCGATCCAAATGTGCTCGCGCCGCCGACCGCGACAAGATCATGGGTGCCGGAAGAGGCGACGCGGATTCCCGTTGGGAATGCCACGCTGAATGCATTTTCTGCTCGGTCGGCTCCATCTGCCGCGGCAATTCAGCCTAGGCAGGTCTACGATCTGCCGAATTTGATCGATCTTGCCCAGCAGACAAACCCCGAAACGCGTGCGGCATGGGAATCAACGCGCGCCTTCGCGGCCACGCTCGGGATTGCCGAAGGCGCCTATCTGCCGACGCTCGCTGCCATTGGCATGGCCAGCTACACCTTTCTGCCGAGTTACGACAGGATGGGGCCGTTTGTGGTTCGCACGGGTGTGCTGGAGCCGTTGCTGCGGCTGGATTGGCTGTTGCTCGACTTCGGTCGACGCACCGCGGATCTCGACAGCGCGTCACAGACCCTCCTTGCCGCCAATTTGCAGTTCAACCGCAAGCAGCAGAGCGTGATATTCGCTGTGCAGAAAGCGTATTTTGTGCTCGATTCCGGCCGCGCCCGTGTTACGGCACGAGAGACGGCGCTGAAGGCTCCGGCCGCGGCGGAACAGGCGACTGATATCCGCAGCCGCAGCGGTCTCGCCTCGGTTACCGATGCGCTCCTCGCGCATCAAGTGGTATTGCAACAGCAATTCGATATCCCAGTGCACGCCGAGACGTGCACGCCGCCGAGGCACAGCTGGCGCAGGCGATCGGGATTTCTCCTGTTTCCCTGACGCAGGTTGCATCACTCTCTTCCCTGCCGCTGCCCGAGGGACTGCTGGCGTCGGTGGATGCACTGCTCCAGCAGGCCGTTTCCGCCCGCCCGGACCTCGCCGCAAAGTTCGCGGATGTGAGAGCACGCGAAGCGGAACTCGAACGGGCTCGTGCCGACTATCTGCCGAAATTATCTGCGAACGGCACATTGGGCCGCGTCGACCGCGAATTGGACAGCCTAAGTCTGGGCCCCCACGGCACGACGTTTTATGCCAACCCGAAGACCTGGAGCGTAGAGCTTGAGCTCAGCTGGGAGTTGTTCGACGGCTTCATTCGGGACAACCGGGTGCGCGAGGCCAAGGCGCGACGCGACCAGGCGAGGGCCGATCTCGATGCACTGCAACTCGCAAGCCAGGCCGAGGTTTGGACCGCTTATGCCGATTTCCAATCGGCCCTTTCGCAGCACCAGTTCGCCGTCGCCCTCGTTGCCACGACGAAGTCTGGGTACGAAAGCGCGCTGACCGGCTACGGCAGTGGAATCATCAATTTCGTCGACCTCCTTGCTGCCGAGCGGGATTACGCGCGCGCACTCGCCGTCGAGGTCGACACTCGCGCTGCCATCCTCGACAGCGCGGCCGCGCTCGCCCTAGCCTGCCGGAACAACCGCAAATTAGGATTGGTGTTCGTCCTGCTGCTCCACCAACGGAGCCAGCAGCAGCGCAATCAGCGCGGTAACCAAAACCCCCACAAAGCTCCGACGACATTCAACAGGCTGGGGACGATATCGATCGTAAATCGGAGATCCAGCAATAGTACCAGAGTTACTGCGACCGCGCCCGGCACGGCGGCAAAGGCGATGCGTGGACCGCCATGCGCGACCCAACCCGCCGCAAAATAGCAGCTCCCCGCGAGCGCGGCAAAAAAGCCGAGATCGTCCATCAACGGAGCCCCAACTGCTATTATCAGCAAGGCGAGCGCGGCGCAGCTCGCAGCGCCAAGCTGGCGCAGCGGCATTCTCCGCCAGACCGCCCGCAGATCCGGATCGGCGGTGAGGAGGACCGCAATGACCCCGGTGCGGATTTCGGGCAGATTGATCGTGTTGTAGAACAGCATCTGTAGGCCGATTGCGCTCAGCGCGAGCAGCCCAAAGCCAACCAATTCTCTTCGTCCGGGGGGCACCGGGACGTCTTCGCGGCTGGCTGGCGGCACGAATAGGCCGCTCGCCGCCGCGACCGCCCATGCTGTACCGGCGAGGGCGAGCGCATTGAATAGCGCGGCGCGGATTGCTGCCTCCGGATCGGGCAGGTAGGCAGGCTCGGCAAAGGACAGGACCAGCGCGGCCAGGATCAAGGCCGCCCGCGCAGAGGTGAGGCGGGAAAGCACCAGCAGCACCGTCAACGCTGCACATTGCAGCGGCAAGTAGAGCCAGGGCTGATCGTAGGTGGTGACAGCAAGCAGGATCGCGAAACCGGCGCCGAGGACCGCGGCGCCAGTCGCTTCGATAGCCTGGCGGAACGGGCCGTGTGCCGATGGCACGGTCAGCAGCAGGATGCCGGCGAAGACCAGCACTGGATACGGAATGCGGAAAGTGACGGTCGCGATAACCCCGATCACCGCCAGACCGGTAAAGCTCAGAGTAGCGATCCAACGCTCTCGTGAGGGCGCCAGCTCCCGGCGGATGAAACGCAGCGACGGTTCCTCGGACGAGGAGGCGGTCACGGTCAGCCGGAGATTTCACTGTGCGGGGGCGACGGGCATGCCCGGAACGCTCAACGGTTTGCCGTCCGGCGGGAAGCCGGTAATCGTCGCGACGGCGGTCATCCCCATACGAAACGGGGCGTTGGCCGACGGCGCATCAAGGATGATCCGCACCGGAATGCGTTGTGCGAGGCGTGCCCAATTGAGCGTTGGATCAATCTTGGGTAGGAGCCCCGCTGCCTGTCCGGAGGGCGACAGGACGCTCCAGGCGATCCCCTGCACGACGCCGTGAAAAGTGCGGGCCGGGATAGCCGACGAGGTTCACCCGCGCTTCCATGCCCGGTCCGATCGCCGGCAACAGGGTCTCACGTAAGTTCCCCAGCACGTACCACATCCGACGGTCGACCAATGCGAAGACGCGCTCGCCAATGTGAGCATAATCGCCCAGAGAGATATTGAGGTTAGTCACCAGCCCCTTGAAGGGCGCACGGACATAGCAATACTCGACATTCAGCTCGGCCAGCCGGACGCGCGACTTGGCCGTCTCCAGCCTGCCGTTCACATCCCCCTGTTGCGCCAGCAGCTTCTCCTGCTGCGCCAACTGGGATTGGGCGTGCTGAACCGCGGCATCGAGCGACCTGGCCTTTGTGACCGCTTCTTGATATTGGTCGGCGCTGATGAACCGGCCGCCGAGGAGCGGTTCCAGCCGGCCGGCGTGGGTGTGCGCATAACCCATGTCCGCCCGCAACCGGGCGACTTCTGCGCCCGCGGCCGCTATAGCCTGCTCGATGCCGCCGACTTCTGCCTGGGCGAGGATAAGCTCGCCCCGCGCACGGTGCACCTCGGCTTCGTATGGCCGCGGATCGACGACAAAGAGAAGATCGTTCTCCTCGACCGGCTGATTGTCGACGACATTCAGCTGTACCAGCGGGCCTTCTACGTGCGGCGCGATCCCGATCACGTTTGCGCTGACATAAGCATCATCAGTGCGCGGATTTCCGCTGCTGGTGCCCGCGGCCATCACCGCCGCTGCAACGCCGGTCACGACAATCGCCAACCCGATCAGCCGCCCGAGAACGCGTAGAGGCCAGGGCGCTTGGCCGCTCATCTTCAACCGCGGTAAAGCAGGAGCCAGAGCCCGCAGGAGTAGGCGACGATGAGCATCGGGTATACCAGAAGGAGCGGACCCAGATGCGGCTCCAGGCCGGACCAAGAGAAGACAAGGCGGGAAACGACCGTGATGAGGATGCCGCACACCAGACACGGCACCCAGGCCGGCCAATAGGCACCCCAAAGGTTGACCAGCGGCGTGCAGCAGAGACTAATATCCGTCACACCGTGTCCCCATCCCGACAATCTTATCATACCACACGTCGTGCGGCGGGGCTAGGCGCAGGCGCACTTCGCGTCGACGAGACAAAGGGGCGAGACCAGAAAAATTCCCGCCACCTTGGAGATCTCGCCAGGTCCGGGCCCGAGAAACACGACCAACTTCCCACAGTGGGGGATGCGGTGTGCCCTCAATGGGTGGGGACGTGCTGTGGTCGGAGATCGTCTCATATGTCGCATCCAGTCGATCCGAATGTCTGCGAGGCTGGCAGCCGGCTCTTTACCAACGGAGCGCGCAATGCGCCGGCCTGAACTTGCCGTGCGGAGCATAGCCATCCGGCTCCCAATAATAACCGGTGGGGCAAGTGTATGCAGCCGACACGGTTTGCGGAGCGCTGGCGCGTGCCTCGTGATCCGCTGCGACGGGTACCGCTCCCGCGGAGAGCGGGATTGCCGTCGCGATAAGGGCACCAGTCAACATAAGGCGTGCAATCGCATTTTGCTTCTCCTACTGCATCGCGAGCGGCCCGTCAAAGGCCAGGTTTCGCAGCCAAGGAATTAGGTCGTTGGCGCTCCAAGCCCAGTTAAGCCGGGTAAGAATGAGTGAAACTCCATAACAAATCATCGTCGTCGCCGCGAAAGCGTCCATGCCAACAGCTGCGGCCTTGCCACCCTAGATTCCCGCTTTCGCGGGAACGACGGTCTACCGACCCGACAGCAACGAAAGCCGCGGTTCACCTCTGGAAACTGCGCTGCCGATCAGTGGGTCGGGGTGTAGTTTGGCGCAACGGCGACAGGTCGTGCTGGCGGGCGCCTTGCTGACGCCGGGCGCGATATCGCCCACATTGCCGCGAAGAACCCCGGCTATTAGCCTACAACGTTTCAACTGTGATGGGCGGATTGGATTACGGGCCCAGCCGCGGTTAATCGAGCGCAAGAACCAGGGCGATGATTATAGCCCAGCCGCCCAGCGAGAGAACGCCGATGCAACAAATCGCTGCACGTAGCGGGAGCCTCTCGATGCGCCTCCTCTCGGGTAGGGAAGTAGCGACCGGCGTCGAAATTAGGATGTGCAATTCTCTCGGCATCGTCCCATCAGTTCCTGCCAGCACCACATAATGCGCTCGGTCCTGATCCAGGACCGGCCGCTGGCGGACCCGGTGCGGGAGAAGGATCACCGGGTCGGTTGATCGTGGATGTAGGCCTGGCCGTTACAAACCGTCTTGGTGGCCGGGATAATGACGGCCTCCGGACTACGATCTCGATGAATATAGGGCGGACCGCACCCGCCTCCCGAGTAAACTGTGGTCAAGAATGGTAAATTACCGATGACAGCGGCATCTCGATTCAGGACGGGCTAAATTGTATCCTTGCCAATGCCGATTTAAGCGTGTCAGCGCCGCGTTGCAGCGCCTCACGCTCCTCGTCGGAAGTGGCGGCTCGATGTCTTGGCCGCGCCGCTGCGTCCGAGAATGCTCGGCAAAGACAGCGTGACCCCGTATGCCTCGTTGTACGAGGCGATCGGAATGACAGCCGGCTCATTCCGCAACAGGATTCCGCAATGCGCGCGGACGCCATCCCAATACCGTGCTGACTGGCTCCAATGCCTTCGATTATCGTAATGTTGGCGTACCGGACTTCCCGCTCGATCTCGTGTCGAAACTCTTGCCGGTTTTGCCCCGAATTCGCTCCGGCAGCTCTAATACCGGCTTTCCCGCGATGCGGGCAGAAGACCAGAGGAACACCTCGGTCGTGCCGTGCTCGCCGACGATCTGCGCATCGACACAAGCCGGGCTTACTCCGGCCCCCGCGCCAAGTGAAACCGGAAACGCAAGCTGTCGAGATATGTCCCGGTACTGAGAACGCGCTCGTGCCCCAGCATGCGAACCACATCGGCCAGCGGATCCGGAGGATCGGTGACGACAAGGACGAGCGCCTGCGGCGCCACTGCGTGAAGCTGCGGAACGATGTCTTGTAGATTGCGGCATTGGTGTCAAGCAGCCTCAGCCTGCCCGCAGGGTCATTCCGATCGGTAGCGCCGCCCGTCTTTTCGTTTGCGCCGGCCGTGATCATACCAACGCGGCGCCTTCGAGATCGGAATAGTCGCCGGCGCGCAGCTCGGCATAAGGGCACAACACGGCGCCGTATTGGACGTCGGTTACCAGACCTTCTGCCTTCTTTTGATCTCGGTTCACCACCACGATTTCGCGTGCGCAGCCGCGCGCGACCAGAGCGGTCAAACACGCGGAACCAACTGCGCCCGCGCCGATTATTCCTACTTTCATTTCACTGTCTTCCCGTGCACCTGTGATTATTGCGGGTGATAAGCCAATGTCGGGAGATATGCCTGTGCCAGCTGCGGCGACATCGTCAGGATACCGAAGGTATTGGGTGCGAAACCCCAACCTGCCTCCGGATAGCCCTCCTGCCAGCTGGCCAGCCACTGGATTTGAGATAGGTCTGCGTCCCAGGCGCCAGCTGTACGGTATCGGCCTGACCAGTTGGCAGGCCGTAAGGCTGCACTGTAAACCTGTAGGTTCCTGGCCGGAAAATCGCGATAGAATTCGGTTCCTGCCGGAATATCGCCGATAGGTGTGCCATTCGCGTAAATCATCGGCGCTGCTGCCCATACATTGCCATTGAGCGAGCCCGCCGGCCGCAGAAACCAAACCCGCGCCGTTCCCGGCGCGAGCGCCGGGGTCTGCGTCTTCCGCGGCCGCCACAAGGGGCTGCGGCAGCGAGACTGGCGAGCATTGGGAGAGACAGGCCAACCAGTGGGGATTACGGGGCGGGATCTGCGCATGGTCATTCTCTGATAGCAGGTGATGCGCCGCTAACGCGATCGCGGAGTAATTTGTTGCCGATCCCGCGCCCTGCGA
>CAVTQA010000046.1:0-452359 GCA_963736715.1 uncultured Alphaproteobacteria bacterium
ACGGTGACAGCTTACTAAACTACACGCCCATCCATCGACATCGGACACTTCGACCTTCGGATTGAGCGGAGCACGCGACGACCGCAATTCTACAGCCTGCGCCCATCATTGTGCGGTCAGCCCGCCGTCGACGACGAGCCCGGCGCCGGTCATGAAGGCGGCATCGTCGGAGGCGAGAAGCAGCGAAGCGGCGAAGCACCTGTAATGGTTGCCCTTGCTGAAGGCCGAAGGAGTGCGGGAGAGAGCCCATTAATCCCTTCATGGTGCGGACAAACTGCCATCGGGAAAATGATAGATTGGGTGAGAGACATCGCGCTCCGTGGCTAAATTCCTTATGTTCAATAGCGCATCGTGGTAATAGCAACGATAAAATTGCCATAATGTTCGCGTTTCATGTCGTTCGGGGAAGCGCCGAGGGCCGGCGCAAGGTTACCGAACCGAGGTGGAGCGATGACTGATATTTCGCTGCAGAAAACAGCAACGACAGCTAAAAAGGATTCGAGGTCGACCGTTTGCGAAGGGGCAGTCCGGAAATCCGGGCGGCCGGCCTCGCGGCTCGATCAACCGGTCTACTCGGGCGGCGCAGCTGTTGCTCGATGGCGAAGCAACGGCGCTGAGCCGCAAGGCGGTCGAACTCGCCCTCGCCGGCGATCCGACGGCATTGCGGCTCTGTCTCGACCGCACCGTCGCGCCGCGGCGCGACCGGTCCGTCGAGCTCCCTCTGCCGCCGATCAACAGCGCGGCCGATATCCTTGGCGCAATAAAGGCGGTCGCCGACGCGGTCGGGCGCGGCGGCATCACCCCTGCCGAAGGCTTCGCGCTGTCCCAGATGATCGAAAGCTTTCTGCGGGCGATCGACGCGAGCGATTTCGACAATCGCTTGCGGCAATTGGAGGACGCGCAGTCGGCACGCCGTCCAGATCCTTATGGGTATACGCCCCGCTAAAGCCAGTCCGGGTTTTAAATGTCGCCCGGCCGGCCGAGGGTCATGCCGAACCTGGGACCTGAGCTTGAGCCACACTCCCGATACACTGGAAAACAGCAAACCGACAGCGGAATTGCCGTTGTTACTGCGCCCCGTCGCCGCACTCCGACCCAGGATTTCCGCGGCGGAGCGAAGCCGATCGCTCTACTTTCGCTGCAAAAAACAGCAAAAACAGCTAGGGGCGACCGATGCGTCGTCGGGCACCGTCTGCCCGGTCGGGGTCGTTTGCCAGGCTGGTGTTGTTGACCTGGCGGCGCTATACTCAACCGTTCCTTGCAAAACGGTAGGGGTATGGTCGCGAAGGTGCGGACCGTCGCGTTTCACGGGGTCGAGGTCATCGAGGTCGAGACCCAGGTGACGATCGCCTCCGGGCTGCCGGCCTTTACCGTCGTCGGATTGCCGGACAAGGCGGTCGCCGAGTTGCGCGAACGGGTCCGCGCGGCGCTCGCCTCGCTGGGCCTCGGGCTGCCGCCGCGGCGGATCACCGTCAACCTCGCCCCGGCCGACGTGCTCAAGGAGGGCAGCCATTTCGACCTGCCGATCGCGCTTGCTCTGCTGGCCGCGATGGAGGCGCTGCCGGCGGACGAGCTCGGCGGTTATATGGCGCTCGGCGAGGTGGCGCTCGACGGCTCGCTTGACGAGCGTCGCCGGCGTGCTGCTCGCGGCCTTGGCGGCGGCGAGCCGCGGCAGCGGCGTCATCTGCCCGGCCGAATGCGGCGGCGAGGCGGCCTGGGCGGGCGAGGTGGAGGTCATCGCGGCGCCGAGCCTCTTGGCGATCGTCAATCATTTCAAGGGGACCCAGCTGTTGCCGCCGCCCGAGCCGCGGCTCGCGCCGTCGCGCTCGGCCGGGCTCGACCTCGCCGATGTCAAGGGCCAGGAGAGCGCCAAACGCGCGCTCGAAATCGCCGCCGCGGGCGGCCACAATTTGCTGATGGTCGGCCCGCCGGGCGCCGGCAAATCGATGCTGGCGGCGCGTCTGCCGGGCATCCTGCCGCCGCTCGAACCGGCCGAGGCGCTGGAATTGGGCATGATCCAGTCGGTCGCGGGCGGATTGCGCAGCGGCGGATTGTCGCGCGAGCGGCCGTTCCGCGACCCGCATCATTCGGCCTCGCTTGCGGCATTGGTCGGCGGCGGGCCGCGCCCCCGGCCGGGCGAGATCTCGCTGGCGCATCAGGGTGTCCTGTTCCTGGATGAGCTGGCCGAGTTCAACCGCGCGGCGCTCGAAGCGCTGCGCCAGCCGCTCGAGACCGGCCGCGTCAGCATCGCCCGCGCTCAGGGGCACGTCACCTATCCGGCGCGCTTTCAGCTGATCGCAGCGATGAACCCGTGCCGCTGCGGCCATTTTGCCGAACTCGCCTGCGGGCGGGCGCCGCGCTGCGCGGAGGATTACCAGGGCCGGCTGTCGGGCCCGTTGCTCGACCGTATCGACCTGCACATCGACGTCCGCGCGGTATCGCCGGCGGATCTCGCGCTGCCGCCCGCCGCCGAGGGCAGCGCGGCGGTCGCCGGCCGGGTCGCGGCGGCCCGCGCCCGGCAAGCCAAGCGCTATGCGGGGCTGCCCGCGGAGCGCGGCATCCGCACCAATGCCGAGGCGGACGGGGCATTGCTCGACGAGATCGCGACCCCCGAGCCCGCCGGTGGCGCGCTGCTCGCCCGGGCGGCCGAGCGATTGCGTCTGTCGGCGCGCGGCTACCACCGGGTATTGCGCGTCGCCCGCACTCTGGCCGATCTCGAAGGCGCGCCGATCGTCGCCCGCCGCCACATCGCCGAGGCGCTGAGCTACCGTCGAATGAAGGCGCTGAGCGAAGGCGAGACACTGCGGGCCTGATCGGCCGCGGTATACGCACTTCGTTCCACTCGTTTTTGCATGCCGCTTATGCGCCGCCAACCGGAACGGAGGGCTGTTACGATCCGTTACCCTCATGAATCGGTGGGACACGGAACGTTATCGATCATCAGCGGACTGGATCAATTGTGGCACGGTGTAAGACTATGCAGTTGGAAACCAGGTTGCCTTCGCCGGCAATTCTCTGTTGTGGCGTTCCCCCGGTGGAGGAAACCGGCATGGTCGGAGAACAGCTCCTAGACTTTCTCGACGGCAGAACGGATGGGGAAGAGCTTCTCCACGCACTTTACGATCACGTTCTCGACGAACCGGTCCCGGAACGAATGCGGGCGCTGTTCCGCGCGGGGTCGGCCGACTGACCCACGCGTTCCAACGTCCCGGACCTAAGGCTGATCCGGGACGAGCGGCGGCGCGCCGCCGCCGACTTCGTCCCAGATCCTGATCCTGTGGGTCGGCTCGCGGATGAAGGCGAGGCTGACGACGACCCCGATCGCGGCGATCGCCATCGGGTAAAGCAGCCCGCTCAGGGCGATGCCGGTAATCGCGGCGATCGAAGCTCCGGCGGCGGGGACCAGCCCGCCAAAGACGCCGTTGCCGACGTGATAGGGGAGCGACATCGAGGTGTAGCGGATGCGCGCCGGAAACAGCTCGACCAGGAATGCGGCGATCGGGCCGTACACCATCGTCACCAGGATCACCATATAAAAAACCAGGATCGTCAGGACGACGGGGTTGTCCCTGAAAGTGCCGAGCCAGGTAAACACCGGCCAAAAGGTGACCACCGCCAATGCGAATCCCGAAGTCATGATGTTGCGGCGGCCGATCCGGTCGGAAAGGGCGCCGAAGGCGACAAAGAACGGAGCCCCCAAAGTCAGTGCGATCATCATGATGATGTACACGGTGACATAATTGACCTTGAGAACCGTGGTCAAATAGAACAGCGCGTAGAATTGGCCGGTGTACCAGACGACTCCTTCGGGCGCGGTGGCGCCGAACAAGGCGACCAGCATCAGACCCCAATTCTTGCCGCCGCTCAGGAAGCTGTCGGCCGCCGGGTTGGTCGACGCCTTGCCCTGCTCTTTGAGCCGAGCGAACAGTGGGGACTCCTCGAGCTTGAGCCGGATGTAGCCCGACAGCACAACGAGAATCGCGGAGAGCAGGAACGGAACCCGCCAACCCCAGTCCGCGAATGCTTGGGCGCCGAACCACAGTTGGCAGATCAGGATGACCAGCAGTGCCAGGACGATCCCCATCGTCGCCGTGGTCTGGATCCAGCTGGTATAAAAGCCGCGTTTGCCGTCGGGGGTGTGCTCGGCGATGTAGGTCGCCGCGCCGCCGTATTCGCCGCCCAAGGCTAAACCCTGCAAGACGCGCATCGTGACTAGCAGGATCGGTGCGAGAGCCCCGATCAGGGCATAACCCGGCAATAGGCCAACGACGAAGGTCGCGGCTCCCATCAGGCCCAAGGTCAACATGAAGGTGAATTTGCGGCCGATCAGGTCGCCCAGATGGCCGAAGAGGACGGCGCCAAACGGCCGAACGAGGAAACCCGTCCAGAACACGAAAAGACTTGCAATGAAGGCGACCGTCGGGTTCAGAGCCGGCGAAAAGAAATGCTTGCTGAAAAACAGCGCAAGCACGCCGTAGAGATAAAAGTCGTACCACTCGATCAGCGTGCCGACCGAGGAGGCACCAATAATCCACGGCAAGCTCAGGGCGCCGGTGGCGATCCTTCGACCGGCGGCGTCTGCTGACACCGACATGACACTCTCCCAGCCGTTTACTCCCATTGTCTGAGTACACGCAAACGGTGGTAGGTTTCAAGCGCGCCGCATCTTTTGCGGCAACGCGGCAGCGCCATCTTTAGGCGGCGGAGGATCACCGATGACAGCGTTACCCAAGCTTGCTCCCTCACGAATGACCATCGAGGAATTTCTCGATTGGCCCGGTGACGGCAGTGGAAACAAGTTCGAACTCGTCGACGGCGAACCGCGCGCCATGGCGCCGGCGAGCGTCTCGCACGGGATTATCCAGGCTACGATAGCGCGCCTTCTAGGAGTTCACTTGTCCGGCACACGCTGCTATGTCGTGGTCGAACCGGGCATCATCCCGCGAGTGAGATCGGAGGCGAATATGCGGGTCCCGGATCTCGCGGTGAGCTGTGAAATCGACGATCGGGGTCTGCGGGCGTTGACGGAGCCGACCCTTGTCGTCGAAATATTGTCGCCGAGTAACGAGTCCGAAACGCGCGAGAATGTCTGGGCCTACGCGACAATCCCCACCGTCCGGGAAATCCTGTTAATCCGCTCGACACGCATTGCCGCCGAACTGCTGCGGCGCGGCGCGGATGGAAGCTGGCCTTCAAACCCCTTGCCGATCGAATCCGACGCGGCGCTCTTTTTGGGAAGTCTTGATTTTTCCTGTCCGCTACCCGCGATTTACGAAAATACTCATCTCGCCCGCGCCGCCCGCGGGGGCTGATCAGCCTCGCGGCAGCATTGCGCCGAGGTCGCGGCCGCCAACGAGGTGCACGTGGAAGTGGGGCACTTCCTGACGGGCGGCGGGTCCAGTGTTGGAGAGGACGCGATAGCCGCTTTCGGCAATGCCCCGCTCTCGGGCGATATGCCCGAGGGCGCGAACCAGGGCGCCGATCTCGGCGGTCGAGGCATTCGCGGAAAAATCATCGAGGGAAACGTATTCCCCTTTCGGGATCACCAGGACATGTGTCGGGGCTCGCGCGGTGATGTCGTCAAACGCCAGGACATGCTCGTCCTCATAGACTTTCTTGCAAGGGATCTCGCCGCGCAGGATGCGGGCGAAGACGTTGTTGCGGTCGTAGGCCATCAGTTCGCCTCGGCTGGAGAGCATTCAAAGCTTGGCGCGAGCGCGCTTTTCCGCGATGCCCGAACTGCTCTCGCGGTGGGTCAATTCCGCCGCGACATCTGCAGGGCGAAATGCCGGCAGCGGCCCACAGCACCAGTAGGTGGTAAAGGAGATCGGCGCTCTCGCCGACAAGCGCCGCCGGGTTATTCCCGACACCCTCGATCACCGCCTCAACCGCTTCTTCGCCGAGTTTTTGGGCAATCTTGGCGCGGCCGCGGGAAAAGAGGCGCGCCGTGTACGAGGTTTGCGGATCGGCGCCGCGGCGCGACTGAATGACTTGCCACAACCGGTCGAGGGCCGATCCCAACTCCATCTGGCCTAGCGCCAAAGGGCCCAGCTGCTCTTCGGCCATGGCTCAGCGCCGCACCGGGATGCCGCAAGCGGCGAGCCGCGCCTTGGCCTCGCCGATGCGGTAGGTTCCGAAATGAAAGATCGAGGCGGCCAGGACCGCGGTGGCATGACCGTCGCGGATGCCTTCGACCAGGTGGTCGAGAGTGCCGACGCCGCCGGAGGCGATGACCGGGACACGAACCGCGTCGGCCACCGCGCGCGTCAAAGGAATGTCGAAACCCGACTTGGTGCCGTCGCGGTCCATCGAGGTGAGCAGGATCTCGCCGGCGCCGTAATCGGCAAGCCGGCAGGCCCACGCGATCGCGTCGATCCCGGTCCGCCGGCGGCCGCCATGCGTGAACACCTCCCAGCTTTCGAGGGCTATGGCTTTGGCTTTGGCGTCGATGGCCGCGACGATGCATTGGCTGCCGAATTTCCGGGCCGCTTCGCGTACAAATTCGGGCCGAGTGACGGCGGCCGTGTTGATCGAAACCTTGTCGGCCCCGGCGAGGAGGAGCCTGCGGATGTCTTCGACCGTCCGCACACCCCCGCCGACGGTCAGCGGCATGAAACATTTCTCGGCCGTGCGCCGTACCACGTCATAGAGCGTGTCGCGGTTTTCCGAGCTGGCGGTGATGTCGAGAAAGCACAGCTCGTCGGCCCCCTCGCGGTCGTAGAACCGCGCCTGAGCCACCGGGTCGCCGGCATCGACGAGATCGACGAAATTGACCCCCTTGACGACACGCCCGTCCTTGACGTCGAGGCAGGGAATGACCCGCATCTTCAGCATGAGGTCGGCTCCCCCGCCAGACGCAACGCCGCTCGCGGATCGATCCGGCCATCATAGAGGGCGCGGCCGGAAATGACACCTGAAATGCCGTCGGCCTCGTGCGCTTTCAGCGCGGCAATGTCGGCGAGCGACGAGACCCCGCCCGATGCGATCACTGGAATTGAGACTTGCCGAGCGAAATCCGCGATCGCCCGCGCGTCAATCCCGGAAAGAGCCCCGTCGCGCGCGATATCGGTATAGATCAAGGCGGCCAGGCCGCAATCCTCAAACCGGCGGGCGAGTTCGACGACACCAAGCTCCGTTGTTTCGGCCCAGCCCTGGATAGCGGCGCGCCCGTTTCGCGCGTCAATTCCGACAGCGATCGCCCCGGGGTGGTCCGCAGCGGCGCGGCGCAGCAGATCGGGATCGCGCAAGGCGGCGGTGCCTAGCACGACGCGGTCGATACCGAGCGCCAGCCACTCGTCAATGGCGCGGCGATCGCGGATGCCGCCGCCGACTTGCATTCGCAGATCGACCGAGGCGCGGATCGCCTTGACCGCTTCGTCGTTGACCGAGCGGCCGGCGAAGGCGCCGTTGAGGTCGACCACATGCAGCCAAGAGAAGCCGGCTTTGGCAAATGCCCGAGCCTGTGCGGCAGGGTTCGTGTTGAACACGGTAGCGCTCGCCATATCGCCGCGGAGGAGGCGGACGCAGGCGCCATCCTTGAGATCGATGGCCGGGTAGAGGATCACGTCGTCGCCGGCTCGTCCTCGAGGACTTTGTAATAGTAATGCCCCGGTATGATGCGGCCCTCGACCTGTGCGTAAACCGGATGCGTGCCCCAGCGCCTGTAGCCCAGATTCTCGTAGAGCCCGACGGCTGCCCGCTGGGTGTCGCGAAGGTCGAGATTGAGGACTGCCAGGCCGAGCTCCCGGGCGAGTTGCTCGATCTCCCGCACGATGCCGCGGCCGAGCCCGCGGCCGCGCGCCCACGGCGCGACAAAGGCGCTCGTCAGGCTCCCGCCGAAGGCCTGCGCCTCGTTGTTGCGCGGCGCCCGGCTCAGCTGCGCCGAGCCGGCGACGATGCCGTCGAGCCGGCCGACGACGAGGCGGCGCTCGGGGACAAGCAGAACGCCCTTCCAATAATTCTCGAGCACTTGCCGCGGCGGCGGCTTCAGCCAACCGAACCCGCCGCCTTCGGTGATGGCGCTCTCGGTGGCCTCGCACAAATCGTCGAGATCCGTGCCCGAGAATTTGGTCAGCCGATCAACCGAGACGGTTCCGGCAGTACGCATATCGCTCATGGACGCCAACGCAAGAAATTTCCGAGCAGCCGCAGCCCCGCCTCCTGGCTCTTTTCGGGATGGAATTGGGTGCCTGCGAGATTGTCACGCCCGATCACCGCCGCCAGCGGCCCGCCGTACTCGGTGCTCGCGACGAGGTCGGCGGAATCGGCAAGGCGAAAATGATAGCTGTGGACAAAATAAGCGTGCACGCCCCCGCCGAGCCCGGCGAGGAGCGAGTGCGCCGACCGCGGCTCGATTTCGTTCCACCCCATATGGGGGATCTTCAGCCCTGCGTCAGCCGGCGCGATTGCAGTGACTTCGCCTGCAATCCAACCCAGGCCCTCGACGGTCTCGAACTCGCGACCGGCTTCCGCCATCAGTTGCATCCCGACGCAAATGCCGAGAAACGGGCGGGCGCGGATCATGACGGCTTCGTGTAGCGCCTCTTGGAGACCGGCGACTCCCATCAGCCCGCGTCGGCAATCGGCGAACGCACCCACACCGGGGAGAACGACGCGGTCCGCCGTGGCAATAGCTTCCGGCGCGCTCGTCACTTTCACCTCGGCAGGAATTCCATTCTCGGCCGCCGCGCGCTCGAACGCCTTGGCGGCCGAGCGCAAATTGCCCGAGCCGTAATCGACAATCGCAACAATCATGGCAGGCTGCCGCCAAGCACACCTTTGGTCGAAGGGATGGCGCCGGCCCGCCTCGGATCGATCTCGACACTTTGGCGCAAGGCGCGGGCGAGACCCTTAAAGCACGATTCGATGATGTGATGATTGTTCTCGCCGTAGAGGTTTTCGACATGAAGTGTTACCCCGGCCGATTGAGCAAAGGCTTGAAACCATTCCTTGAACAGCTCGGTGTCCATTTCGCCGAGCTTTGGCCGGGTGAAATTGACCTTCCAGATCAGGTAGGGCCGGTTGGACGCGTCGAGGCTGACCCGGGTCAGGGTCTCGTCCATCGGAATGACGGCGTGGCCGTAACGCGCAATGCCGGCGCGGGTTCCGAGTGCGCGCGACACCGCCTCGCCGACGACATAGCCGGTGTCCTCGGTGGTGTGGTGGAAGTCGATGTGCAGATCCCCCTCCGCATGCAGGGTGACGTCGATCAGGCTGTGCCTGGCGAGCTGTTCCAGCATATGGTCGAGAAAGCCGATGCCGGTCGACACCTCTGCGGCGCCGCTGCCGTCGAGGTCCACTCGGCCGGTGATCCGGGTTTCCTTGGTGTTGCGTTCGACCGTCGCCACCCGCACAATACTCTCCTCGATGCGCCGCGCCTGCGGTGGGTCCTTGTAACAACTTTCGCGCGCGCTTTCCACTCCGGGGCATTCCGCACCGCGGCATTGCGCGCTTGATCCCGACCCGGCCCAACTTACATCTCAGTTTCCCGGGAGCGGCATACGCCTTAATTTGCCGGGAATTCCCTGCGCAGCATCGGATGCCGACAAAGGCATGGATTATTCCGGCAATCGCGGATGGCATGGCACGACGATCCTCTGCCTGCGCAAGGGCGGCCAGGTCGTAGTTGCCGGCGACGGCCAGGTCACGATGGGTCAGACCGTGGTCAAGTCGAATGCGCGCAAGCTGCGCCGTCTGGCGGGCGGTTCGGTGATCGCCGGCTTTGCCGGCGCGACCGCCGACGCGATCACGTTGTTCGAGCGGCTCGAAGGGAAACTCGAGCAATATTCCGGGCAGCTCTCCAGAGCCTGCGTCGAACTCGCCAAGGATTGGCGCACTGACCGCTATCTGCGCCGGCTCGAAGCGATGATGGCGGTGGCCGATAAGAGCGTCTCTCTGATCCTGTCGGGCACCGGCGACGTGCTCGAGCCGGAGGACGGCATCATCGGCATCGGCTCGGGCGGCGGTTACGCGCTGGCCGCGGCGCGCGCACTGATCGGCATCGATGGCATGAACGCGGAAGAAATTGTGCGCCGCGCCATGGCGATCGCCGCCGGGATCTGCATTTATACCAACGACAAGATCACCCTCGAGAAACTCGAATACTAGAGGCCCGAGAATGAGCAGCTGGTTTTACTCCTCATCGTCGCCCCCGCGGGAGCGGGGGTCCAGGGCCACGGGTGAAATGCAGTCGGTCCTGGATCCCCGCTTTCGCGGAAATGACGACAGAGCGAGCGTCAAGCTCTGATGACCTCCTTCAGCCCGCGCGAGATCGTCTCCGAACTCGACCGGTTCATTGTCGGCCAGCACGACGCCAAGCGCGCCGTCGCGATCGCGCTGCGCAACCGCTGGCGCCGCCAGCAGCTCAGCCCCGAGCTGCGGGAGGAGGTACTCCCAAAGAACATCCTGATGATCGGGCCGACCGGCTGCGGCAAGACTGAGATTTCGCGTCGCCTGGCGAGGCTCGCCCAGGCCCCCTTTGTCAAAGTCGAGGCCACCAAGTTCACCGAAGTCGGCTATGTCGGCCGCGATGTCGAGCAGATCGTGCGCGATCTGGTTGAGATAGCGATCGGGATGACCCGCGAGCGGCTGCGCAAGGAGGTCGAGCCCAAGGCGGAGGTTGCCGCCGAGGAGCGAGTACTCGATGCATTGGTCGGCTCGGGGGCCGGTGCCGACACCCGCCAGAAATTCCGCAAGATGCTGCGCGAAGGCGCGCTCGACGACCGCGAAATCGAAGTCGCCGTTCAGGAGAGCGCCGCGGCGAACCTGCCGACCTTCGAGATCCCAGGCTTACCGGGCGCGCAGATGGGGATGCTCAACCTCGGCGACATTTTCGGCAAGACTTTCGGCACCCGCTCGAAGCCGAAGCGAATGAATGTCGCCGACAGCCATCGGGTGCTCGTCGCCGAGGAGAGCGACAAGCTGTTGGACCAGGAAATGGTGGTGCGCGAAGCGACGACCGCGGTCGAGCAGAACGGCATCGTCTTTATTGACGAAATCGACAAGATCTGCGGGCGCGGCGAACGCGCCGGCGGCGGCGGTCCTGATGTCAGCCGCGAAGGAGTGCAGCGCGACCTCTTGCCGTTGATCGAAGGCACGACGGTTGCGACCAAACACGGGGCCGTCAAGACGGACCATATTCTATTCATCGCTTCCGGTGCCTTCCACCAGACTAAGCCATCCGATTTGTTGCCCGAACTGCAAGGCCGATTGCCGATCCGGGTGGAACTGAAGGCGCTCGACCGCAACGACTTCCGGCGCATCCTGGTCGAGCCGGAAGCGAGCCTGATCAAGCAATACAAGGCATTGCTCGCGACCGAGGGGGTGACGCTCGAGTTTGACGAAGCCTCGATCGACGAACTGGCGCTGTTGGCCGAGGAGATCAACGCGGCCATCGAGAATATCGGGGCGCGACGTCTGCACACGATCCTCGAGCGCCTCCTCGAAGAGATCAGCTTCACCGCTTCCGACCGGCCCGAAGGGAGCCAGGTCAAGATCGACCAGGCCTATGTCCGCGAGCGGGTCGGCGCTCTCGCGCAAAACGCCGATCTGTCCCGCTTCATTTTGTAGGGGACCGCCGGTCGCAAACCCACGCTCACGGTCTGTTGAACCAAAAGCTCGGCAAACTGCTTTAATGTGGCGGCATGACCAAGACCGGCCTGCTGCTCGCTCTAGCTTTTTTGGCGCTCGGGATTGCGCCGCTGCAGGCGGGCGAGCGCCCGACCCTTGTTGAGCTGTTTACTTCCGAAGGTTGCTCATCCTGCCCGCCTGCCGATGCGTTGCTCGCTGAGCTCGCCGGCCGGCCCGATGTGCTGGCACTATCGTTCCATGTCGATTACTGGGACAGGCTCGGCTGGAAGGATCCGTTTTCCAGCCCCGATGCGACGCGTCGTCAGCACGGCTACGCTGAGCTTCTCGGCTTAGCCACGGTCTACACACCGCAGATGGTCGTCGACGGCAGATGGCAGGCGGTCGGTTCCGACCGCGGCGAGGTCGAGCAGGCATTGGGCTCGGCCCGGCGCACCCGCGATGATGTCCCGGTCAGCCTCGCGGTCGATCACGGCCGAGCGCAGATCACAGTGGGTCAGGGCGGCGACGGGATTGCGGCGACCCTCCTGCTGATCGGCTTCGACCGCCGGCATGTCACCGCGGTGGCGCGGGGCGAAAATGGCGGCCGCACGCTCGCTCATGTCGATGTGGTGCGCAGCATCGAAGAGATCGCGCCGTTCGACGGCCGGCCGCGGGCAATCGAGTTGCCGATTCGCTCACCCTGCGACCGCATCGCGGCGATCTTGCAGGCTCGGGACGGCCGGGTTCTCGGAGTCGCGGTCCGTGACGCCGATATGCGCTGACTGAGCGCCTGGCCGGTGCGTCCCGTCTAAGGTGTCGCGGCAGCGGATACCGCTGCCTCGTGCGCCGCCGCGAGTTCCGCGTCCTTGGCCTTGACTCTCGCAACCGACGGCCGCGCGCCACAGCGGCTGATGTAGTCTGCAATGATCGGAAGTTCGGGCACCAGCTTGAACATCGTGGTCCAGGTCAAAGCACCACCCCACAAAACGTCGGCCGCGGTAAACCGCTCGCCGAGCAGATAGGGCCCCTTGGCAAGCTGGTCGGTGAGGGTCCTGAGCATCGTCTCGAAATCGCCGTACGGCGACATCGGCTGGGGCGCCGGGTCGCGCTGGGTGGCGCTGTCGATGACGGCTGGTTCGAAGCACGCGGCGTAAAACACCATCCAGCGCAGATACGGGCCGCGCAGCTGATCGCCGATCGGCGGGGCGAGGCGAGCCTCTGGGAAGAGATCGGCCAGATAGAGGAAGATCGCGACCTGTTCGGTGACCAGAGCCTCACCGTGCTTCAGCGCCGGCACCTTGCCCATCGGATTGATCGCGAGATATTCGGGCCGGCGCTGTTCTCCGGCCTTCATGTTGAGCACATGCAGTTCGTACGGCACGCCGAACTCTTCGAGGAGGGTCAGCGCGCCGGATGATCTCGTATTCGGCGAGTGGAAAAGGGTGACTTTGCGATCGTCAGCCATGTCGTCCCCATTTGCCAGCGGTGGGCACGTTGTAGAGTATCCGGCATGAGCTGGTCGAGAGACGATCAGGCAACCGGGCGTCGCGGCTATCATCACGGCAATCTGCGCGAGGCGCTGATCCGCGCCGCGCTCAACCTGATTGCCGAGAAGGGGCCGGCGGGGTTCACCTTCGCCGATGCGGCGCGCTCGGCCGGGGTAAGCTCGGCGGCTCCCTACCGGCATTTCCGCGACCGGCAGGCGTTGCTCGCCGATGTCGCGCGCCGCGGTTTCGAATTGTTCGAGGAGCGCCTCAACCGCGCCTGGAACGAGGGCAGACCCGACCCGTTTCTCGCCTTCGAGAATGTCGGCCATGCCTATCTCGCCTTTGCGCGGGAAGAACCCGCTTTCTACTCGGCAATGTTCGAGGCCGGCCTGCCCTTTGATGGCGATCCCGAGTTGCGCGAGGCCGCCGACCGCGCTTTTGCGGTGCTGCGCCGCGCGGCCGACGCCTTCTGCGCCCGCTTGCCGAGCGACCGCCGGCCGCCGGCTTTGATGATGAGCCTGCATTTGTGGGCCCTGGCGCATGGGATCGCCTCGTTGTTTGCACGCGCCGACGGGGGGCGCCGCAAACTGCCGATGAGCCCCGAGGAATTGCTGGAGGCGGGAGTGCTCGTCTATCTCCGTGGCCTCAGCCTGATCGGCGACCCCCCGAAGGCTTGACAAGGGTGGCATCGAGACCCTATGTCAATGTTAAATACATTCACATGAGGGCCCCTCCCATGACGCTCGCGGCAAAACTGGACGATTTAGGCAATCCTGCCTGGATTGCGCTGACTGTGGTGAGCTTTATGATTTGGTGGCCGCTTGGCCTCGTCGCTCTGGGGTATCTGGTCGGAAGCGGGCGAATGGCGCGCTGGACCGGCTGTGGAGCCAGGCGGTGGCAGCAGCAAGCCCAGACTAATCCCGGTAATCCCGGCGGATGGTGGGGCACGCGGTCAAGCTCCAGCGGTAACCGCGCCTTTGACGAATACCGCACGGAAACCCTGCGCCGCCTCGAAGAAGAACAGCGCGAGTTCAAAGCATTTCTCGACCGTCTGCGTCACGCCAAGGACAAGGCCGAATTCGACGAGTTTATGGCTGAGCGCAGCCGCCGCCCGCAAGGCCCCGCCCCGCAGCCCGAGGGCTGATCACCAGATCCGATCACCACGACCACGGCCGCTCTTGTGAGGAGCCAGATTGCTTCGTCGCTGCGCTTCGCGCAATGACGAGCCGGTGGGTCATTGCGAGGCAGCGAAGCAAGCTCGTTCCCGTTAATCCCCAGTTCCCGTTAATTCCCCGCAGCGCGCAGCGGCTGCCGGGCGCCGGAGATCTGGCGGCGGATCAGGCGGGCGTAAAGGCCATTGCGGGCGAGGAGCTCGTCATGACTGCCGGTCTCGATTAGGCGGCCGCTGTCGAGCACCGCGAGTAGGTCGGCGTTGCGCACGGTCGAGAGCCGGTGCGCGATGACGATCGTGGTGCGGTCGCGCATCAGTTCGTCGAGCGCGCCGCGCACCTGGGACTCGCTGACTGCATCCAGATGCGAGGTCGCTTCGTCGAGGATCAGAGTCGGCGCGTTCTTCAGAAATGCACGCGCGATCGCGACCCGCTGGCGCTGCCCGCCGGACAGCTGCACGCCGCGCTCGCCGACCATCGTGCCGAGGCCTTCGGGCAGGCTCGCGACAAAATCGGCGAGCGCGGCCTGATCGAGCGCGCGATGAATGGCATCCTCGTCGGCATCGGGGCGCGCCAGTGCGACGTTGGCGCGCAGGGTGTCGTTGAACAGATAGGTGTCCTGCGAGACGAGCGAGATGCGCGCCCGGAGGTGGTCGAGCTGGAACTCGCGCAGATCGACCCCGTCGATCAGGATCCGGCCGACGCCGGGATCCCAGAACCGCAGCAACAAATTGGCGATCGTCGTCTTGCCGGCGCCCGACGGGCCGACCAACGCCATCGTCGCGCCGGCAGGAACCACCAGCTCGACATCGCTGAGTGCGGGCCGGCGGGCGCCCGGATATGTGAAGCCGACACGCTCGAAACGGATTGCCGAGCCGCCGACCGGGGCCGGCGGGCGCAGCGGGCCGTCGGCGACTGCCGGTTTCTCGCGCTGCACCGCAAAGTAACGGCGGGTCGAGGCAATGGTATCAGCGAGCTGCCGGCCGACCTGGGCGATCTCCGAGATCGGCAGGAACGAGGCCAGTGCCAACAGGATCAGCAAGGGCAAGGTGGTCGCCATCAGATGATGCTCGGCGGCGAGGCGCGCCCCGACCACGGCGACCGCGAGCCCGCCGAGCCCGGTCACGATTTCGAGCTGAGCCGTCTGCGAGGAGAGATCGCGCAACAGTTCCAGGCGGATTTGCTGGTACCCGCGCACCAATTCCATAAAACCGCGCCGCCTGCCGGCAACCGCCTGAAAGGCCACGAGGTCGGATAGGCCTTGGATCGTCTCGGTAACATAGGCGCTGAGGAGCCCCAGGGCGTCGCGTGCTTGCGCGCCCAAATAGTCGATCCGCGTGCGGGTCACGACCGGAGCGAGACCGGCGTAGAGGACGAAGGGCAGCAATGCCAAGGCAATCGGCCAGGAAACGAACGCGAGCGTCAGCACCACCGCCGCCGGCACCATGACGGCTACGAGAGCCGGCGCGACCGTGTGGGCGAAAAAATATTCGATCGTCTCGATATCCTGGTTGGCGAGCGCGATCAGGTCGCCGGAGCGCCGCCGCACCAGATAGGAGGGCGCCAGCGTGTCGAGCTTGCGGAACAGATCGATCCGCATTTCCGCCAACAGCCGGTAAGCGATATCGTGCGCCAGCCAGGATTCGAGCCAATGCAATAGCCCAGCGAGCGGCGCCGCCAGTCCGAGCAGGATAAGCAGGTACCCGAAGGGAGCGCCCGTCTTGACGGCCGCGACGGCGAGTGCGCCGAAAATGCCGACCCCGATGAATGCGGCAACCCGCGCGATCCCGGATGTCACGACGATCGCGAAGCGCCGCCTCCAGGGCTTGATGATCTGCACTAGGGTAGCAAGCGTCGCACCCCAGCCGACCGACGCCACGGTCTCGGCCATCGCGTCGGTCGCCGTCGCCGCCTCGACTTCGATGTTGTCGCGGTCACCTGTAGCGCGCGCTGCCGGGTCGGCTTCAACGATCTCGCCATCGTCCTCGCGCTCCGCGGCTTGGGCGCCCATCAGCCGGTGATAGGGGCCGTTGCGGCGGATCAGCTCGGCATGCCGGCCGCTTTCGACGATATGGCCTTTGTCGAGGACGAGGATGCGGTCGGCGCCAATGACGCTCGACAGCCGGTGCGCGAGGATCAGCGTCGTGCGTCCCGCCGACAGGCGGTCGAGCCCCTGCTGAATGACCGCCTCGTTCTCGGCGTCCACCGAGGAGAGCGCTTCGTCGAGAATGAGGATCGGCGCATCACGCAGCAGCGCACGGGCGATCGCCAGGCGCTGGCGCTGGCCGCCCGACAGCAATACCCCGCGCTCGCCGATCATCGTGTCGTAACCCTGCGGCAACAGCGAGATGAACTCGTGCGCATTGGCGTCGCGCGCCGCCACCTCGATCTCGTCGCGCGTGGCGTCGGGCTTGCCGAGCCGCAGGTTCTCTTCGACGGTGCCGTAAAACAGGTAGGTGTCCTGGTGGACTACGGCGATCATCCGGCGGAGCGCTTCGGGATCGAGCGATTTGATGTCATGACCGCCGATCTTGACCGTGCCGCGTTGCGGATCGAAGAGGCGCAGCAGCAGCCGCGCAACCGAGGACTTGCCGGAGCCGCTCGGCCCGACGATGCCGATCTTCTCGCCGGCGGCGACGGTGAAGGACAGCCCGTCATGGGCGGCGCCGCGCCCGCCGGGATAGGCGAACCAGACGTCCTCGAAAGCGATGGTCGGAAGGAGCGCCCGGCTGATCGCCGGCTGGCCGGGCGGCTGATCGGGAACCAAGGGTTCGGCGTCGAGCAGCGCATTGATGCCGGCGGCGGCCGATTGCCCGAGCATCCCCTGATGCAGGACCGTGCGCAAATCGCGCAGCGGGCGGAAGATCTCGGTGCCGGCCATCAGAACGATCAGTAGTGCCTCGATGCTCATCAGGCCGTGAGAGACGCGCCAGACGGCGAGAGCCAAGGCCGATGCAGCGCCGATCGCCACCCCGCAATCGGTGATGCCGCGGGTCATCACGCCCATCGACAATACCCGCAGCGAATGCTCGCAAAGCTCCCGCGCTCTGGCGGCGAGCCGTCTGCCATAGGCCGTGCTCTGACCGAACGCCTTCAAAGTCGGTAGGCCCTGGACGCCGTCGAGAAACTCCGAGCCGAAAGACTTCAGAGCGCCCTGGCGGCCGTGGCTGGAGCGGCGCTCGCGATGCGCGAATGCGCCCGGCGCGATCAGGGTCACGAGCGCGAAGACCAGCATCACTGTCGCGACCGGCACGTCCCAGAAGGCGATGAAGACGAAGATCGCAAGCGGCATCAGGACTGCGATGCAGAGCTGCGGGACATACTGGCCGAAAAAAGTCTGCAGCTGTTCGACCCCGTCGACGATCGACAGCATCACCCCGCCCGTGCGCTCGCCGGCGAACCAGGCCGGGCCCAGCGCGGCGACCTTGTCGTAAAGCCGTCCGCGCAAATCCTCCTGCACCCGGGTCGCAGTACGGTGCGAGATCATCGCGCGGTGGTGGTCGACAAAACCGCGCAAGACCACGGCGACTGCGACCCCGAGCGCCGGAACCGCCACGGCAACAAGACCGGCCCCCTGGAACACCCGTGACAGCAGCACGCCGAGAATCGCAAACCGCGCGATCCCGACCACCGCCGCTACTAGGCCCAGGAAAATTGCCGCAGCAATCCAACCCCGCATGCCACGGGTCAGCTGCCAAAGGCGTCGGTCAAAGTACATCGGCCGCTCCGTGCGAAAGATTGAACATAGTCGAGACGCATGCAAGGAACGCGAAAATCTCGATCACGGGCACCACCAGAACAGCTTCGAGCACTCCACAATTTGCGCCTCCCGCGTCAGCCCGATATCGGCGAGCAGGCGGTCATCGAGCCGTGCCAGCGCCTCGCGTTGGCGAGCCCGCGAGCGCCACGCAGCCACCATTGCGCGGCCTCTCCGGCAGAGGCGCATCACCTCATTCCATGAGATCAGGGTTGTTCGGGGCTGGCGCCCTGCGAGAGTCAGCATTTTAACGCATCTCCTTGCGCAATCCGTGCTCACTCAATTTGGTGATACATACCATAATCAGGGATCGACAAATTCGGTAAGTGCTGATACACATCCGTATCATGGTTGCGGCGAACGGCTCTGCATCTATGGATTGGGACGACGTCCGCGTATTTCTCGCGGTCGCACGCCATGGTTCATTGCGCGCCGCCGGCCGCGCCCTCGGTTTGAGCCAGCCGACGGTCGGCCGTCGCTTGGCCGCCTTCGAGGCGACCTTTGGCGGGCCGACCCTGTTTGACCGGCTGCCCGAGGGACTGCGTCTCAACGCCGCCGGTGACGCATTGATGCCAGTGGCGGAAGAATTGGAGAGCGCCGCGCTGGCGCTCGAGAGGAGGCGCGCGGCCGCCTCGCCGGCGCTCAGCGGCACCGTCCGCGTTTCAGTCGGCGAATGGGGCGGCGGCTTTTTGGCTCTCCATCTCGACCAATCGGGTGAAACCGGGCTGCCGCCGACCCTCACGCTCGAACTCGTCGAATCGCGGGAGACGGCTAATCTGGCACGCCGAGATGCTGACCTGGCATTGCGCCACGGCATCCCCGAAGGCGGAAATCTGTACGTCTCCAAAGTCGGCGTGATCGCCTGTGCCGTCTACCGCCGAAGCGATGGCGAGGATCGCGACCCACTCCGGAACGCTGGGTGGGTAACCTATCCCGAGGAGCAGAGCCATCTGATCAGTGCCCGCTGGGTAGACGAGGAAATGCGCGCGAGCGAGGGACGAGTGGCGCTCAGGGCCTCGACGCTACCCCTACGGGCCGCGGCGGTACGGGCGGGGATCGGCGTGGGGCTGCTCCCGTGCTACGCCGGCGACGCCGACCCGCTCCTCGAGCGGATCACCCCGCCGGTGATCGAACTGGGAGCCGAATATTGGGTCATCGTGCATCACGATTTGCGCCGCGCCGCGTGCGTACGAGCCGTGATCGATTGGATTCGTCGCCTGTTCGACGAGCACCGGGACGAGTTGGCCGGCACCAACTCTAAGCCGGTAAAAGCACTCGCCGCGGAATAGACTGCAGCGCGTCACCTGCCGGTAAATTTTGGCTTTCTCTTTTCTCTGAACGCCGCGACGCCTTCGGCGTTGTCGGCGGTCATGTGCAGCTGGGGCTGAACCAGGCTCTCGATTTCGAGATAGTCTTCGAGGCTGGGGCCGACGGCGGCGTGAAACAGCTTCTTTGCCAGCCCGAGAGCGAAAGTGGGCGCTTCGGTCAGCTCCGCGGCGAGCTCCTCGGTCTTGCTCATCAGCTCGTCATCCTCGACGACATGATTGACGAGACCAAGCGCCAATGCCTCCTCGGCCTCGACAAAGCGTGCCGAAAAGACCAATTCCTTGGCCTTCGGCATGCCGAGGCGGCGGGTCAGAAACCAGATCGCACCGCCGTCGGGAGCAAGACCGATGCGCCGGAAGATCTGCGAGAACCGCGCCGTCTTCGAGGCCACCACGAGATCGCAGGCGAGCGCGATGCTCCAGCCGATGCCGACGGCCGGCCCCCGCACGGCGGCAATGACCGGCTTTTCGATCGCATGAAGGGCGCGGATAAAGGTGTGACCTCCGCGCTGCATACGCTCCCGGTCTGCGCGCAGATCGTGCGGCTCTCCGGCCATGCGGTCGACGTCGGCGCCGGAGCAGAACGCTCTGCCGGCTCCGGTCACGATGACGGCGCGCACCTTGTCGTCGAACCGCAACTGCGCGAAGTAATCGCACAGGCTCTGGCGCATATCGACGGTCAACGCGTTGAGCTTGTCGGGGCGGTTCAGCACTACCTTTGCGACCGCGCCTTCAATCGTCAGATCAACCGACATTCCCTACCCTCGTCAGTATCTGCTGACAGCAGCGGCAGGTTGCGAAAAAAGCGCCGCTCTTCCAAGCCGCGGATTAAAAGCAGGCTTAATCGGGATCGGCAACCGGCTTGGGCTTGGGCCGCTTGGTCGGCCGCGATGCCGGCGGACGGTCCTTGCGCGGAGCACTTCGCGTCGCCTTGACCTTCGCCAGCCGCCGGGCGCCGATTTCGGCTTCGACAGCCGGCAGCAATGCCGCAGCGTCGGTGCGCTGCGCCGGGTTGCCGCTGTTCTGGAGCCGCTTTGCATTTGTCCGGAGATTGGCCAGGGCGTCGTCAGACATCTCCGGCAGCTTGGTGAGCAAGTCCATTCCGTCTTCTCCTGGCGAGTGGTCCCCCGCCCCAGAGGACCCGACGCCGGCTGGTGCGCGCGAAACGCTGTAGCGCAGTTTCCCGGGGAAATCCCGCGCGCGCGTTAATATATAGGCAGTGCCTATGGCACGAACCAGCAGGACGGACACAGATGACCCAGATCAGTCAGACCGATGCCAAGAAGCCTCGGCTTGTCGGTATTAATCACATCGCCCTCGAGGTCGGCGACATCGACCAAGCGCTGGATTTCTACGGCAAGATCTTCGATTTCACGCTCCGCGGCAAACGGTCGGGCAACGCCTTTATCGAACTCGGCGATCAGTTCATCAACCTGATGGAAACCCCGGCCCCGCACGAGGATCGCCGCCGCCATTTCGGCCTCGTCGTCGATGACCGTTCGAGCGTGCGGGAGCGGGTCGAAGCTGCGGGCGGGCGTTTGTTGCCGGGACCATTCCTCGATTTTCTGGATCCCTGGGGCAATCGCGTCGAGGTCGTAGAATACAGCAATATTCAATTTACCAAGGCGCCGCATGTACTGCGCGCAATGAACTTCGAGCTCGACAAAAGCGAGAAGGCTCTCCGCGAGCTCGCCGACAAGGGCATGGCGCCCTAACGGCGGGCGCTGAGATGGATGTCGCCAAGATCTCGGTCGGCCAGGCACCGCCGCACGACATCAATGTCGTCGTCGAGATCCCGCAAGGGGGCCAGCCCGTCAAATACGAGCTCGACAAAACGTCGGGGGCGGTGTTCGTCGACCGGTTTCTCCATACCGCGATGTTTTACCCCGGCAATTACGGCTTTGTGCCGCACACCTTGGCGCAGGACGGCGATCCGATCGATGTGTTGATCGTGGGCCCGGCCTCGGTGGTACCGGGAGCCGTCGTTCGTTGCCGCCCGATCGGCGCCTTGATGATGGAGGATGAGCACGGGCCCGACGAGAAGATCCTTGCCGTCCCAGTCGATGAGCTTCATCCTTTCTATACCGGAGTGCGCTCGTACCAGGATCTGCCGCCTATCCTTTGCGATCAGATTGCCCATTTCTTTCGTCACTATAAAGACCTGGAACCAGGCAAATGGGTCAACATCGCGCGCTGGGCCGGTGCTGCGGAGGCCGCCGATCTCATCTCGGCCGCAATCGCCCGCGTCGCGGGCTGAGACGGCGAGCTCTGTGGTGTCGGCCCGCCGAGGTAAAGGGGCTACGTGATCACGGCGTCATCTGACCGGAGTTTCACGCGATGATCGGCTGGAGAGCGCGACTGGGTTTTCTGCTGCCGCCGGGAAACCCGACGGTCGAGCCCGAGATGATCGCATTGGCGCCCCAGGGCGTGTCGGTGCATTTCCACCGGATGACCGCGCACGGCGCTACCGGCTCGCTCGAAGGTCAGGACGAGCGCAATCGGACGATGGTGGACAATATCGACGGCAGCATTGAGTTGCTCGCTATGGTGAACCCCGATGTCATCGTCGTGGCTCACACCGCGACGAGCTACCATCTCGGCCGTCAGGGCGAAGCCGATATGCTCGCCCGGCTGCAGAAAGCGACCGGCACGCGTGTCGTCACGGCTTTCGGGTCGGTGCTGCGGGCACTGGAGCGGCTCAACGTCCGCCGCTTGGCGCTCGGCACACCCTACTCGCCGGAGACGACACTGCAGGGCAAGGCGCATCTGGAAGCCCACGGGCTGGAAGTGGTCGGCTTCGCCAATCTGCGGGGGGTCACGAATATCTACGAAGAGACCGCCGAACGGGCCTACGGCTTGGGGCGCATGGTCGACCGAGAAGATGCCGAGGCGGTGTTCCTCAGCGGCACCGGCCTGCCGACATTGCCGGTATTGGAAATGCTGGAGCAGGATCTGGGGAAACCGGTGCTTTCGAGTGCTTCCGCGATGATGTGGCACGCGCTGCGTCTTGCCGGCGTCAGGCAGCCTATTTCAGGGTTTGGGCGCCTATTGAGGCTGGACTGAGTCATCGAGCCCGAATACGAATTGCGGTGCGCTAAAGCCGGCCAGCCTGAATTCACCGAGAGGCGTGAATTCTCCTGCGCAGTGGCGCGCGAATTCACCGGAGGCGAGGACTGCGCGACCCAACTGGCTGGTCAGCTTTTCGATGCGGGCGGCGCAATTGACGGCTGGACCAATGCAAGTGAAATCAAGTCGATTGCCGCTGCCGATATTGCCGTAGAGGACGTCGCCGATATGCAGCGCCAAGCCGAACCGCAGCCCCGGCATCGCTGAATCTGAGAGTGCCGCGACATTTGCCTGCGCGCGGCACGCGGCAGCGAGTGCGCGTTTGCACACCTCGGTTTCGTTGCCCGCGATCGTAAAAATCGCCAGCAGCCCGTCGCCCATGAATTTCAGCACCTCGGCGCCGTGGTCGAGGATCACCGGAACCTGGCAATCGAAATAGCGGTTGAGGAGGTCGATCATGACCCGCGGCGGCAGACGGTCCGCCAGTGCGGTGAACCCGCGCATGTCCGACAGCCAGATCGCCGCGTGGATCTCCTCGATATCGCCGCGTCGGATCCGCCCGGCGAGGATGCGCTCGCCGGCGTCATGCCCGACATAGGTATCGAGCAGGGTGCTCCCCATTCGCCGCAACGCTCGGATCTCGGCGACCCGCGCCAGTGGAGTGATGATCGTCTCGAGGCCGGCTATCTGCGCGTCGGTGAAGCCACCGGCCTGCTGCGTCGTGCAGGTCACCGCGTGAATGGCGCCGTCGGTGAAGACGAGCGGCAACGCCAGGTAATCGGTTATCCCTTCAGCGCGAAGCTCCGAAAGGACCGGAAAATCCACGGCACAATCCGGGTCGGCGAGCTTGCGGCGCAGCACGCGCCCGGTCGCATAAACTTGCGCAATCGGATTATCGAGGAAAGCCGCTCTTTCGAGGAGCTCGTACGGCGCTTCTGATACCTCGACCTCAGTCCCCGGCCGCCAAATAAAGCGCCGGCCCATGACCTGCGGGTGCAAAGTGCGCACGAACACCGCGACCCGCCACAGCGGGATGCCGCAAGCGACGAGCCGCTCCGATAATTGCGCCAATACGTGGGCTGGCTGCGGCGCCGACCGGGCGCCGTCGATCAGCCAATCGGCAATCTCTTTGATCTCGCAGGTCGACATGGAGCCGAATTGATCGTTTCGAAATCCGCGCTCATATTACAGTAACGCGCTTTCTCGGGGAGCAAGATGGCAATACAAATATCCTCGCTTCACCCGACCCTCGGCGCCGCGGTGCGCGGGGTTGACCTCACGCGGGCTCTGACACCCGAAGTCTTTGCTGAGATCGAAGCCGCCTTCAACAGCTACGGCATCCTCGTCTTCCCTGAGCAGCCGGTGAGCGACGAGCAGCAGCTCGCCTTCAGCCGGCTGTTCGGCCCGCTCGAGGTCAATCCGAACTATGCCGGCGCCAAGATGCGGCTGCGCCCCGATATTGCCGACATTTCGAACCTCGATGCCGAAGGGCGGGTGCTCCCGCGTGACGACCGCCGCAACCTGTTCAATCTCGGCAACCAGCTCTGGCACACCGACAGCTCGTTCAAGCGCATTCCCGCGAAATGCTCGCTGCTGTCGGCCCGCGAGCTCCCGGCCCGTGGTCTGATGGGCGGCGGCGAGACCGAGTTCGCCGATCTGCGCGCGGCGTGGGACACGTTACCGGAGGCGAGGAAGCGCGAGCTCGATGGGCTCGTCGTCGAGCACAGCATCTTCCGCTCGCGCAGCCAGATCGGCTTCGCCGATTTCAACGACGAGATCTTCAAACAATTGCCGCCGGTGCCGCAGGCATTGGTGCGCCATCATCCGGCGTCGGGCCGCACCAGCCTCTACATCGCCTCGCACGCCTCGCACATCAACGGCCGGCCGGTCGAGGAGGGGAGGGCATTGATCG
Organism: uncultured Alphaproteobacteria bacterium; assembly: GCA_963736715.1. Classification (GTDB taxonomy): domain Bacteria; phylum Pseudomonadota; class Alphaproteobacteria; order ATCC43930; family CGMCC-115725; genus AP-15. The sequence goes on from CAVTQA010000046.1 coordinate 24,285, forward strand.
AGGAGCTGATCGCGTTCGCGACCCAGCCACAATTTGTTCATCAGCACCACTGGACCGTTGGCGACCTCGTCATCTGGGACAATCGCTGCACGATGCATCGCGGCCGGCCCTACGACGACACCCAGCGCCGCGTGCTCCACCGCACAACGGTGGCGGATGTCGCAAACACGCTGGAGCAGGAAGGGCTGGCCGCAATGTCCGCGGCCTGAGCGGCGACACTGCCGCGTGTCGCGCTCGCGTTTGCATCCCGAGGGCTATCGAGAACGTGGATCGGCTGGCACTTCGTGGTCCGGTGTGCTACGCTGTAGCACGAGCACTGAGAGGTTAAAGGGGGAAATCTTGCCTGACGACCACGCCCCATCGAGCCATGTTTCGTTGCGCGTTCCTGATCAGGTAATCGAGGCTTTTGACAAGCTGGCAACGATGCTCGACCGTCCCCGCTCCTGGGTGATGCTGCGGGCCTTGAGACAATATCTCGAGGACGAAGGCGCGGAGATCGTCGAGGATGTCGAGAGCCTGGCGGAACTCGACCGAGGCGAAAGCGCTCCGCTCGAGGATTCGATTAGAGTCGCTCGAGAGATCGTCAGCGGATCCAGGAAGCGGCCAGTTCGGAGGAAATGATGGTCCGCGTCCTCCGCTCTCGACGTGCGGCAGCGGAGGGAGATCGCGAGCTAACTTGCCGAGAACTGCCCGGCGGTGGGACAGCGTTTCGTGGCGGCGCTGGAACAGGCCCAACGGCAGCTGTCAGAGTTCCCCAGCTCGGGCGCACCGGGTGCTCTCCCAGGCACGCGGCGGCTGATACTTGGAAATTACATCGTCTCATACCGGCGGCGCGGGGATGACGTCGAGATCTTTGCGGTCAGGCACGCGCGCCGAAGCAATGCACGCTCACCCGGAGCGTGCCGGAACCCGCTGGGCCCGCCGATGTTTGCCGGGTTGACCGCGGCTAACCACGATGAGCGCCTGATGGTTTGGCGGGCATCCAAGATCGATCCGACGACCAACGTCGCCGCCGCGGCGGTGCTGAAGGCGTTCGAATCGGCGCGACGCTGCGGACGCCCCTCGGTCGAATGTTACCGGGCGGGTGTGGAGGCCTGGCGGCACCAGCACCCGGACCAATCCCCCGAATACGCGGCAAAGCAGGCGGTGGCCGTGATTCTCACGACGCATGCGAAGATCCGGATCGAGGAATAGCTTCTCCTTGACATATACGAAGCGCTCCCGTTTGCATCCCGGGCATGGGCGAACCTTCACAGCCTGGCGCAAAGCAGGCTGAACGAGCCGAGCGCGAGAAGCGTTTGGCAAAGGCCTTGCGCGATAATCTGCGGCGGCGCAAGGAGCAGACGCGCGCCCAGCAGCGGCGCGGCGCGGCGCGCCCCAAAAAAGGCGCGGGGGCCGACGGCGAGCCGCCGGCTTGAGCGGCGCTTCGCGGTCCAGTAAAAGCACCCCGACGGCGGCTTGACCGCTAATTGAATAAGCTGCCGGCGGCCGATGGGCGCGGAGTGCAACCGAGGCGATGGACAAGATCTGCATCAAGGGCGGCGTGCCGCTCGAAGGGGTAATTCCGATCGGCGGCGCCAAAAACGCTGCTCTGCCGCTGATGGCCGCGTCCCTGCTGACACCGGAAACCTTGACTTTGAAGAACGTCCCCGTTCTCGCCGATATCGCCACGATGGCGAACCTGCTGGTTCAGCACGGCGTGGCTCTCATGCCAGGCGAGGAGGGGGCAGATCCGGGACACGTCCTCGAATTGTCGGCCGGGCACATAACTTCGAGCACCGCACCCTACGACCTCGTGCGGAAAATGCGGGCCTCGGTGCTCGTCCTCGGCCCGCTGGTCGCACGCTGCGGGCGAGCCCGCGTCTCGCTGCCTGGCGGTTGCGCGATCGGCCCCCGGCCGGTCGATCTGCACATAAGGGGATTGCAGCGGCTCGGCGCGGAGGTGGAGCTGCGCGAAGGTTATATCGATGCGCGCGCCCCCAAGGGATTGCGGGGCGCGGAGATCGCTTTTCCGGCGGTCTCGGTCGGCGCCACCGAGAATCTGTTGATGGCGGCAAGCCTGGCGGAGGGCGAGACCCTGCTCATAAACGCCGCGCGCGAACCGGAAATCACCGATCTGGCCGAATGCCTCGTCGCTATGGGCGCGCGCATCGATGGGATCGGCACGGACCGTCTGAGGATCCTCGGGGTCCCGCGGCTGCACGGGGCGACGCATTCGATCATCCCGGACCGGATCGAGACCGGGACCTACATTATGGCCGCCGCAGCGACGAATGGCGAGGTCAGGCTGACCGGGACCCGTCTCGATCTCGTTGCTGCAGTCGCGCGCATTCTCGAAGGCGCTGGTGTCGAAATCGCGGAAACCGCCGACGGGCTGACGGTTCGGCGATATGCCGAACGGCTCCAAGGCGTCGACGTCATGACCGAGCCGTATCCAGGGTTTCCGACCGATCTGCAGGCGCAGACCATGGCCCTGATGACGGTTGCCAACGGTGCCTCGATGATCACCGAGACGATTTTCGAGAACCGGTTCATGCATGTCCCGGAACTGGCGCGAATGGGGGCCAACATCAACGTCCATGGCGCCTCCGCGCTGGTGCGCGGCGTGCCGCGGCTGATGGGGGCGCCGGTCATGGCGACGGATTTGCGGGCCTCGGTGTCGCTCATCGTCGCCGGCCTCGCCGCCGCCGGGGAAACCGTGATCAGCCGCGTCTACCACCTGGACCGCGGCTACGAACGGCTCGAGGAAAAGCTCGCCGGGTGCAATGCCCGGATCGAGAGGCTGCGGGATGGCGCCTGACGAAGACGCGGCGCTCAAACTGCGCGCCGAGGACGCCGAAGATCTGGCGGTGATCTCGGCCTGTCTGCAGGACGCGCTCGTTGCGGTTCGCGATCTCGCTTATGCGCCGGAGGAACGCAGCTTTCTGTTCGTCGCGAACCGATTTCGCTGGGAAAATGGGCTCCGTCCGATGCCCGGCGAGGCCCCGTTTGAGCGTGTCTTGTGCGGGATTAGCTTCAGCGAGGTTGCGGCGGTGTCGTACAGCGGGTTCCGCCGCACCGATGATGGCCGGATATTGTCGTTGCTGGCGATCCGGCACGAAAACGGCGCAGTACATCTCGATTTTTCCGGCGGCGCGGCGATCCGGCTCGAGGTCGCGCGGCTCCTCTGCCACGCCAGGGACCTCGGCGATCCGTGGCCGACGCCTTGGCGGCCGCGCCACGATCTGGATGAAGCTTCGTGACTGCCGAGCGCGCCTCTATCCGCGACGATCCCTTGATAATGGCATTGCCAAACGGGCGGATCCTCGGCGAGGTGATGCCACTCCTGCGCCAGATCGGCATCGAGCCGGAGCCGGCCTTCGACGATCCCGCCTCACGTCAGCTGCGTTTTACGACCAGCGAACCCGGTCTCGATTTGATCCGCGTGCGCAGCTTCGATGCCGCCACCTTCGTTGCCTTCGGCGCCGCGCAGCTCGGCATCGCCGGCAATGACGTGCTGATGGAATTCGATTATTCGGAGATCTATGCGCCGCTCGACCTCGATGTCGGGCATTGCCGCCTCGCCGTCGCGGCAACAGTGGACGCGCTCGGGCAGGCCGACGTCAGACGATCGAGCCACGTGCGCGTCGCTACGAAGTATCCGGAAGTTACCCGCCGGCACTTTGCGGCGCGGGGGATTCAGGCGGAATGCATCAAGCTGAACGGCGCGATCGAACTGGCGCCGCGTCTGGGGCTCTGCCATCACATCGTCGATCTCGTACAGACCGGCGCCACCCTCAAGGCGAATGGTCTAATCGAGATCGAGCCGATTGCCGAGGTCACCTCTCGGCTGATCGTCAACCGCCCGGCACTGAAGACCCGCCCCGAAGAAGTCGGCGGTTGGATCGAGCGCTTTCGTGAAGCGATTAATCACAAAGGGTCCTCCCCCACCCAGCCCCCACCCATTCCCTCCCCCGTAAGCGGTCGAGGGTCAGGGAGGGGGCTGGGTCCCCCTCTCCCGCAGTGCGGGGGAGGGTTAGGATGGGAGCCGTGCCGTCCCTCTCCCGCACCGCGGGAGAGGGTGCCGAGCGCAGCGGGGCGGGTGAGGGCAAGGGGCGCTGATGCCGGTTACGCTCTCCACCCGCGACCCCGGTTTCGAGGCGGGGTTCGGACAGCTGCTCGCGGCAAAGCGGGAGAGTGCGGCCGATGTCGACGCCGCGGTCGCCGAGATCATCGAGGACGTCGCTGCCCGCGGCGATGCGGCGCTGATCGATTATACGCGCCGCTTCGACGCGATGGATCTCGCGGCCGCGCGGCCTCCGTCTGACGGCGCGGGAGATCGCCGATGGCGCCGCCGCGGCGGACCCCGAGACCATCGCCGCGTTGCGCGTCGCGGCGGAGCGGATCGAGAGCTTTCATCGTCGCCAGCTGCCTGCCGCGATCGACTATGTCGACGAGGTGGGTGTGCGGCTCGCCGCGCGCTGGCGCCCGGTCGCCGCGGCCGGGCTCTACGTTCCGGGCGGCACCGCCGCCTACCCCTCTTCGGTGTTGATGAACGCCATCCCGGCCAAGGTGGCCGGGGTCGAGCGGTTGGTCATGACCGTGCCCACCCCGCGCGGCGTGCTGAACCCGCTGGTTCTCGCCGCCGCCCGGATGGTTGGGATCGACGAGATATATCGGGTCGGCGGTGCGCAGGCGATCGCCGCGCTCGCCTACGGCACGGCGACGATTGCGCCGGTCGACAAAATCGTCGGTCCGGGAAACGCCTATGTCGCGGCGGCCAAGCGGCGGGTCTTTGGCAAGGTCGGGATCGACATGATCGCCGGCCCGTCCGAGATCCTGGTCGTCGCCGACCGGCACAACGACCCCGAATGGATCGCCGCCGATCTGCTGTCGCAGGCGGAGCACGACGATGCGGCGCAGGCGATCCTCATTACCGACGACACTGGTTTTGCGGCCGCGGTCGAGGCGGCCGTAGAGCGCCACCTGGCGCAGCTGCCGCGGGCGCAGATCGCGCGAGCCAGCTGGCAGGCGCATGGCGCCATTCTGATTGTCGCTGATTGGGACGAGGCGCCGGCGCTGATCGACCGGATTGCGCCCGAGCATCTCGAGCTGGCGCTCGACGAGGCCGACGCGTTGGCCGAGCGGGTCCATCATGCCGGGGCGATTTTTCTTGGCCGCTACACGCCCGAGGCGATCGGCGACTATATCGCCGGACCCAACCATGTCCTGCCGACGTCCCGCAGCGCGCGCTTTGCGTCGGGTCTCGGCGTTCTCGATTTCCTGAAGCGCAGCTCACTCGTCCGCTGCGACGCGGCGAGCCTGGCGGCGCTCGCCCCGTCGGCAATCCGCCTCGCCGAGGCGGAGGGGCTGGACGCGCATGCATTGTCATTGTCGATCCGGCTCGGTCGGGCGCGCGCGGGATAACCCGACAAGCTATGGGCGAGCAGGACGCCTCGCGAATTGCCGGCATCACTCTCGACGAGCATACGGTCGTCCGCCGCAGCCCCGATATCGAGCACGAGCGGGCGGTGGCGATTTTCGATCTCCTCGAAGAGAACCATTTCGCGCCGGTTTCCGGCTGCAGCGGGCCTTACCATCTGCATTTGGCGATCGAGGAGAACCGGCTGAGCATCGAAATCCGCTCGATGGCGAACGGCTCGAACGAAACGATCACTCTGCCGCTGGCGCCGTTTCGCGGTATCGTCAAAGATTATTTCATGGTCTGCGACAGCTATTACGAAGCGATCCGCCGTTCGAGCCTCGCGCAAATCGAGGCGATCGACGTCGGCAGGCGGTCCTTGCACAATGAGGGGTCCGCGCTGCTGATCGAGCGGCTCGCCGACAAGGTCGAGATCGATCTCGACACGGCCCGGCGCCTCTTCACTCTGATTTGCGTGCTGCATCTGCGGGGGTGACTGTGTGACGGGGCCGCCCCTCGTGCTCGCCTCGGCATCACCGCGCCGCCTCGAACTGCTGCGCCAAGTGGGCCTAATGCCCGACTGCATCGATCCGGCCGATATTGACGAGACCCCCCGCCGTGGTGAGTTGCCTCCCGCACATGCGATGCGCCTCGCGCAGGAAAAGGCGCGGGCAGTAATCGCGCGCCATCCTGGCGCCTATGTCCTGGCCGCTGACACCGTCGTCGCCTGTGGCCGGCGCATCCTGCAGAAAACCGAGGACGAGGCGAGCGCGCGGTCCTGCCTCGAAATGCTGTCGGGCCGCCGCCACCGCGTGCATGGCGGCATCGCACTGGTGAGCCCCGACGGTTGCCTGGTGACGCGCCGGGTCGACAGCCAGGTCGCCTTCAAACGGTTGAGCGAGGCCGAGATCGGGGCTTATCTGCGCACCGGCGAATGGCAGGGCAAGGCCGGCGGCTATGCGATCCAGGGCCGGGCGGCGGCGCTGATCCGCTGGGTCAGCGGCTCCTATTCGAATGTCGTCGGATTGCCGCTCTTCGAGACCGCCCAGCTGCTCGCCGGGCGCGGCTATCGACCGAGTTGGCTCGCGAGCTGCTGATATCGGCGGGCCCTGGCGAGTGGCGCGCGGCGCTGCTCGAAGAGGGCATTCCCGTCGAGCTTTACGTCGAGCGCGGTGACCGCAGTGAAGCCGGCAGCATTCATTTGGGCCGGGTGCGCCAGCTGGTGCCGGCGCTCGGGGCGGCGCTCGTCGATATCGGCGGCGACCGGCCCACCTTCCTGCCGCACAGCGAGGTTCTCCCGCGCGGCAAGCGGCTATACGAAGGCGAGCGCGTAATCGTGCAAATCCGCCGCGAGGCTCAGGCCGGCAAAGCCGCAAGGGTGACGATGGCTGCGATTTTGCGCGGCCGGCTCGTCGAGCTGATTGTCGGCCGGCCCGGTTCCGCAGATGGTACGGCGCTCCTCACCCAACTAGCCCCCACCCTAACCCTCCCCCGCTCGCGGGGGAGGGAACTGGAACTCCCTCCCCCGTGGTAACGGGGGAGGGCCGGGGTGGGGGCTGAGGCTTCTCGAACCGGCCCCGGTCGACGCCCTCGCTGCCGACGCGGCGACATTGGCGCGGCGCTGGGATGACATCGTTGATCGCGCTTCACGGCTGGACCCGCCGGCCCGGCTGGACCCGGTGGCGTCTTTCACCGCCTCGCTCGCCGGGTCACTGCCGTGGACCCCCGACGAAATCCTCGTAGACGACCCTGCGGCCATTCCCGAACTCCGCGCCGCTTTTAGGGACAGCGCCGTCGCGCACCTGCCGGAGGCCGAGTGGCCGATCGATCTCGATGCGGTATTCGACGAGGCGTTGTCCGCTACGCTCCCGCTCCCCGGCGGCGGTTCGGTGCATTTCGAGGCGACCCGGGCCGGCATGCTGATCGACGTCGATACGGGGACTCCGGAACCGGGCTCGCCGGAGCGCACCGCGATGATGGCCAACCTCGCCGCCGCCGCGAGCATCGCCCGGCAAATTCGGCTGCGCAATTTGGGCGGCGGCATCGTCGTCGATTTTGTCGGGCTGGACAGCCGCCCGGCGCGCGAAAAGCTGCGAGCGGCATTCGCCGAGGCGCTCGCTCCCGACCCGGCAGCCCCGCAGCTCCTCGGATGGACGCGGCTCGGACATTTCGAGCTGGTGCGGCCGCGCCGCAGCCGCCGGCTCGCCGAGGCATTGCTCGAGCCGCGCCCGGGCGGCGCTCTCGTCAAGACTGCGGTCACGGTCGCGCACGATGCACTGCGCGCGCTGCGCCGTGCAGCGCGGGCGCAGCCCGGCCGGCGATGGCGCCTCACTGTCGCACCGGACGTTGCGGCTGCGTTGGCGGGGGCCGCGGCCGACGCCGTACGGCAAGCCGAGCAGCGATTCGCCCGCAGCATCGCAATTGAGGCCGATCCCGGCTGTGAGCGCGAACGTTTTCAAATCTCGGCGCTTTGATTATATCCGCTCGGCAATGGCCTCCATCTCGTCGATAGAGCGACCCGCACCCCGTCCGTGCCCAATCTGCGGCAAGCCGCCGCTGCCGCAATATCGGCCATTCTGTTCGGCGCGCTGCGCGCAGATCGATCTCGGCCGCTGGCTCAAAGGCAATTACATCATCCCGACCGAGGAGGCGCCCGACGAAGGGGACGGCGAGGAAGCCGGTTGACCACGCGGCCGGAGCCCGCGAGCATGCGCCGATGAGCGTCACTCCCCAGTCCAAACATTACAGGGTCATCTACGCCGACCCGCCCTGGACCTTCGCCACCTATTCGCGGAAGGGCAAGGGGAGGAGCCCCGAAGCCTACTACGACTGCATGTCTCTCGCCGACATCAAGGCGTTGCCGGTTGCCGAATGGGCGGCAGACGATTGCGTGCTGCTGCTGTGGGCGACCGATCCTCTGCTGGAGAAGGCGTTCGATATAATAAATGCCTGGGGCTTTACTTATAAGACTGTCGGGTTTTACTGGGCTAAGCTGCGAAAACCTGAAATTTTCTACAATGATCGGAGCTTCTTTACCGGGCTCGGCTTCTGGACGCGGGCAAACCCCGAGCCGTGCCTGCTCGCGACGCGCGGCAAGCCCCATCGCAGCCGGGCCGATGTCCGCAAGCTGATCGTGTCGCCGCGGCGCGAGCACAGCCGAAAGCCAGAGGAGGCCTACGAGCGCATCGAAGCCTTGTGCGAAGGGCCCTATCTCGAAATGTTCGCCCGAGCCCCCCGGCCCGGCTGGGACCGTTGGGGCTACGGGGCCGACGCGTCCGAAACCGGGCAGCGCCGCTGGCGCGCAAACAGCTATCCCGACGCGCCCCAGGCTGCCGAGTAGCGCAGCCTACCCGAAACCCTCACCCGCCTCGCTGCGCTCGGCCCCCTCTCCCGCGGTGCGGGGACGAGCGGGCGAGCGACCCAAACCCCCACGGGTCCGCGCAAAGCGCGGCCCGAGGACAGGCTCCAGGGTTTGGTGGGTGAGGGCCTTCACCAACCCTTAAACACCCTCTCGCAGAGTGCGAGAGGCGATAATTGGGACCGGAGCGGGCATCGTGATCGGCTGGGCGTTGCGTTGGGTATTGCTGTGCTGCGGTATCGTCCTCCTCGGTGTCGGGCTGCTGGACCGCGGCGCAGCGCTGTTGCCGCACGTTGCCTTGCCAGCTGGACGGGAAGGCCAGGCCGCCATGTCGGCCCAGCGCGCGTCTGTCCCAGCCTCCAACACGATAGTCTATACGGCAAACGAAAGGGGCCACGTCGTCCTCGACGCCGCGGTCAACGGTGCTCCGGTCCGCATGCTCGTCGACACCGGCGCCAGCCTGGTGACGCTCACCCCGGCGGATGCCCGCGCCGCCGGCATCGATCCCGCCCGACTGGTGTTCAGCGGACATGTCAACACCGCCAACGGCACAGCGAGTATGGCGCCGGTGACCCTGCGCGAAATCCGCATCGGCCAGCTGTCGATTTACGATGTGCCCGCTGCGGTCCTTGAAAACCTCAACGTGTCGCTGCTCGGCATGAGCTTTCTCAGCCGGCTGCAGGGCTACGAAATGCGAGACGGCAAGCTCACGGTCTCTTGGTAGAGAGCCCGCTTCCGCCTCGATTGCGTTTCAGTGGCCGCTCTGCGCCGTGAGGGCGGCCAGCCGGTCGCTGAGGCTCTGCGGCGCCGAGGGCTTCGGCGCATCTGGGCTAGATCGTCGGATGGCATCGATAAAGGCTTCGGTTATAATGCGATCGAGGACGGATCGACCAAGTCTCGTCACCCGATCGAGGGGATAAAAAGGCTAGCACACTCGACGCGAGGCCACAGCTGCTCTGTGCAGCCGGTTAGGTCCGGGCAGCGACCGCATTAAAAGCGTTGGTTTAGTGGGTGCGTAGAGGCCTCTGGCTCTCCTCGATCAGCGGCGGGACCGACAAGGGCTGTCCCGCCAAGCCGGAGTGTCAGCCTGCATGAAAGTCGAAGGAAAGCCACCGCCTTTCGATCCCAAGGCCTTTTTGGCGCGGGTCGGGGCCGGAAAAACCAGGGTCGAGTTGCGCAAGCGGCAGATCGTCTTCGCCCAGGGAGATCCCGCAGATGCCGTCTTCTACATCCAGAAGGGCAAGATCGAGCTGAGGGTCCTGTCCCAGCAGGGCAAGGAAGCGATCCTCGCCATTCTGGGTGCCGATGATTTTTTTGGTGAGGGATGCCTGGCGGGTCAGCCGCTGCGCATCTCGACGGCTGTCGCCGTCACAGAGTGCTCGGTCGTGCGCCTCGAAAAATCGGCGATGATCGCGACGCTCCACGACGAACCGGTCTTTTCCGCGCTTTTCATCTCATACTTGCTCACCCGCAACATTCGTATCGAAGAAGATCTCGTCGATCAGCTTTTCAATTCGAGCGAAAAACGGCTGGCGCGCCTTCTTTTGCTGTTGGCCAACTTCGGGAAGGAAGGGAAACCGGAGGCGGTGATTCCCAAGGTCAGCCAGGAAACCTTGGCCGAGATGATCGGCACTACCCGGTCGCGCGTGAGCTTTTTCATGAACAAATTCCGCAAGCTCGGCTTCATCGAATACAACGGCGGTTTGAGCGTCCATAGCTCGCTGCTGAACGTGGTCCTGCACGACTGACGGCCAAAATCGTCCCTACCGCCGCATCGTGTTTCCGCCTGCCGGCATAGTTTTGAAAGTGAGCAATATTGACCAGACTCGGGCTACGAGGACTGGGCAACGTTAGAGACCTTAGGGGGAAGGCCTCCTTAAAAACTAAACTTGGCCGAGCAGCGTGCGAGATGCCGTCGAGCGCTCGTGTCTTTGGCGCAGCTTAAAGCCGGGCGATCTTGCCTGGAGACCATCCCACCGAGCGAGGAAACAAATGATGAAACCTACGCTGTTCGCCGATTGCGACTGTCCTTCCCCTGCTGGCCGGCGTTATTCCGACCGCGCACGCCGTCGAATGTGCGGCCGGCGTCGTTCGCGCCGGCTGTGCCGGTCCCAATGGGGCCGTCGTCGCCGGACCACGAGGGGCAGCGGCTGCCGGAACGAACGGAATGCACATGAGATCGGCCCCTCAAGCTGGCACGACCGCCACCGGAGCGCGCGGCAATAGCGCGACCAAAGCAGTGGCGCCTGGCTGTGCTTTCGTAAATGGCCAGCGAGTATGCCGCTAAGGCGGCGAAGACGCCGCACCGAGGTACTCGCCCTTTCCCGCGCACTCGTCTCCGGCTTGTCGCGGATCGATTGAGTTTGGAGATGCAGATGATAAGACGTTCTTTGCTGCTGTCGGCTTTCGTCCTGTTGGCCGGCATCATCGGGAGTGCCCCAAGAAGCTTCGCCGCCGCGGATGATCCGGTGAACTTTGTCACCGATCTCGGAAGTCGCGCCCTCGCAGCGATGGGAAACGGCGACACTGCGGCGGCTAAGCAGGTTCGGTTCCGCCAGCTGTTCCGCCAATATTTCGACGTGGAATCCTGCGCCCGTTCCGCGCTCGGGCCATACTGGCTAAAAGCGACGGCGCCGCAGCGGCAAGAGTTCGTCGAACTTTACGAGGATTACGTCGTCATCGGCTATTCCGCCCACCTCGGCGCCCTCGGCGGCGAAAGCTTCAAAGTGCTGGGGAGCCGCCTCGATAAGGGAAAGGTCATCGTAACGAGCCGGATCCAGATCAACGGCGCGGCACCGGTCAAGGTCGATTGGCTGCTCAACCCTACCGACCGTGGCTACAAGGTGACCGACCTGATCGTCAACGGCATTAGCATGGCCAGCGCGCAGCATTCCGATCTGGTCTCAGTCATCCAGCGCAATAACGGGCAGGTGCCAGCTTTGCTGGTTGCCATGCGCGAAAAGAACGCGAGCAACGGTATCCTCCGATAATCACCTATGGTTAATCGCATCGAACAACCTTTTGGGCAAAATAGCGATTGAGAGCAGCGCCTGCTCCCGCTCGCTTAGTCACAGGACCAGCAACATGTCCGCAGCTAACGATACTTCTGCCAACGAGGTGCTCAAGATTTATAGGGCGGCCACGAAAACCTCCTTAAAGGAGCATCAGGACGCGTTTGATGGCGCGGTTGGTGTTTACCGCGCTCGTAACCAGGATGCGTCCGAGAAAGTGGCCCGCCGCGCGGTGGAAAGGATCATTTGCAATAGCCTGTAGAGAAATCTCCACGGCCCGGTTTTGGTGACTACGGCCCGCTCTGCTGCCACTCGGGGTTGACGGTGCCCGCTGATCGCGTGCAGTAAGGAAGCGCGACCGTCATGCTGCTCGTCGCGCTGGTCAGCCCCGCCGCACGGCGCGCCGCCTTACCTACTCTTTCTTATTCGTGTTCCTCGATCGTTGTTGGAAGATGCGAGACGGCAAGACCACGATCAATTGCCAATCGTTGATCCCCAGCGGCAGAGGTTGATCCGCCAGGCGTTTCGGCTGGAATGGGTGACGATTGGCTGGATGGCGATCGAGGCCGCGGTCGCGGTCGCCTCCGGAATCGCGGCGCGCAGCATCACGCTGGTCGCCTTCGGGCTGGACAGCGTGATCGAACTGGCGTCGGCGGGCGTCCTGATCTGGCGACTGTCGACCGAATTGAGGTTCGGCCGCGAAGTCTCCGAGGGAGCCGAAAGAATTGCCCGGCGGATCGCCGGGGGCCTTGCTGTTTGCGCTGGCAACCTATGTCGTCGTGGCGGCGGGCTGGAGCTTGTGGCGCGGCGAGGGCGAGGCGATTCTCCTGGCCTGGCTTGGCGGTTGCGCTGCTGTCGATCCCGATCATGCTCGTGCTGGCACAGCGCAAGCTCGCTCTGGCCGATCAGCTCGGCAGCCGTGCCCTGCGCGCCGACGCCGCCGAGTCGGTGGCCTGCCTCTGGCTGTCCGTCGTCGTCGTCATCGGTCTCGGCGCCCAACTCGCCTTCGGCGCCTGGTGGATCGACGCCGCCACCTCGCTCGCCATCGTCTGGTTCCTCGTAAAAGAAGGGCGCGAGGCGTGGGAGGCGGAGGAGGGCGACTGATAGTCAGCGCCCTTTGTGACATTTAACCAGTCACAATTATGGGTGGATTGATGCGATGTCGTGCCGCCGGCAGCGAAACCCACTGCCTGACTGATCATTGGGGCCTGATCAACAACGGTCTCTCAGCGATCATGCGAGCGGGGGTATTAGATAGGCACCACGTATGGGTTGGTGTTAACCAGCCTCCTTAGCTCGAAAGTAGCATAATTCGTCTGGAAAATCGCGGCGTTGATCCTCGACGGTCTCATTTCGGCCACGCCCATAGCGTGTAGCGAAGTGACCGGGTTTGAGAACCGTCCAATCCGACCCCGCGTGGGCGGGCAACGGCGGTGCACATATTTGGAGGACGTAGGTAGATGAGGCTTGATGATTGGGATGACGTTGATGTGGTGCTAGAGAACTTCGGCAACAATTAAATCGCGATTGGAAGCGATTCGAAGCAGCAAAAGACAACGAGGCAAACGACAACCTTACGAGTTAAGCGACTATTTACCACTATACTGACGTGAAGGGAGCGTTTGGCATCCTGCAATCTGGCGAGCTTTGGTTCACAGAGCGCGAGCACCTGAACGACCCGGTGGAAATCTCCTACGGTCTCGGCATTGCACACGAACTTTTCCAGACGGTCGCGCAGAATAGCGGCGCGGCCATCCCCAAAGATGTCGCGTCACGCTTGAAAGGCGAGCACAAGCTTGGACTTGAAACATACGGATTCTGGATTTTTAGCGCGACTTTAGATGGTAACAATCTTGATCAATGGCGGAATTATGCTGACGACGGTCGCGGTGTATGTTTTGGTTTTTCTCTTGAACATTTTAACATGCGAAAACTGGCGGAGCACATACCGTATGGGCCTGATGGCCCGGACAGATCTGCGGCCAGTGTGGCATTCCGTGTTAATTACGATAAAGATGATCTCCTTAAACACTTGCAACCCTATATTGACATAGAGAACGAGAGGCCGCTGGCTGATAATTCCTGCAGCAAAAACAGCGAGAGATGCTTCTGAAGACTATCGCGCGGTATCTTTTGACGGCGCGGGTGACCGCGGCTCATGCGAGAGGTGGCCCGATTTGACCCAAAGGCGGCACCCCTGCGGTCCGGCCGCGGCTCGTAACGTCGAACCGGCGGGCAGCCTCAGCCAGGAATATTGGGCGAACTCCTCCCCGCCCTCCGTGAAGCCGCCGTCCAGGACGAGCAACTCGATCCCGCCGGGAATAGGTACCGCGATGCTGATGCCGGGCGCCCAGCGTTCCAGCAGAACAAGCTCCCAGGCGCTCTCGTACAGCACTGCAAATTCGACACCCGGGAGGTCGGGCGCCGGCGCGAGAGAACGGGCGGAGGTGTCGATGCGCAGCTGCGTGCGGTCGTCCGGGTCGAACTGCCAGAGCTTGACGAAGATCGTGCAGCCCGGCTCGGAGCCGGGCGTGTGGCTGGTGGTCGGCGGGATTGCGGACATAGCTGCCGACGGGATAGTCGCCGTGCTCGTCCTGAAAGACGCCGTCCAGCACCAGGAACTCCTCGCCGCCGCCGTGGGTGTGCGGCGAGAAATGGCTGTGCGGGGCGTAGCGGACGATCGAGGTGGCGCGCGCCACCTCGTCCCCGATGCGGTCGAGCATGCGCCGCTCAACCCCGGGGGTCGGCGAGGGCGTCCAGTCCAGCCGGGCCGCATGCGACCGCCGCGCGGGCGCCGAAATCCGCGTTGAGGTTCATGGCTGACGTTTTTCGTCACCCCCGCGAAAGGGGGGGTCCAGGGGATCAACCGCTGACCCTGCCGCCCTGGGTTCCCGCTTTCGCGGGAATGACGAAACTTGGGCGCAAAGCCTTGATGCGAGGAGACTCATTTCGGGAGGGGACTTAGATCGCGTAGAGGTTCTCCGGCTTGGCCGGGATCTTGCCGAGCTCGACCTGTTTGACCTTTTCGACGAGCTTGATGTGGGTCGGCGCGGGGACGCCGACCTCCTGGCCCTTGGCGGCGATAACGCCGTTGATGAAGTCGATCTCGGTACGCCGGCCCTTCAGCATATCCTGCCCCATCGACGGCCGGGCGAATTCGCTGCGCGTGTTCGACTGCAAGGCGGCGAGGATGGCCGATTCGACCTCGTCGAGCGCGGCGCGGTCGCCCTCGGCGGCGCGCGCGATGGTCTCGGGCTCGTGCATGCGGATGTGCTCCAGCTGATAGCCGAGCGCCTGGCCGACGCGCACCCCCTCACCGGCGAGGCGGATGCTGAGCCGGCGGATCTTGTCGTCTCGGTTCGAGTCGTTGCCGGACAGCCCAGTGGCTGCCGCGATGCCGTTGGCCATGCCGTTGACGCACAGCTTCGACCAGCGCTCGCCCCACAGATTGGTCGTCGCCTTGACGCTGTCGATCGTGCGGATCATGTCCGCAAGCTCTTCGATTCGCTTGGTGATGCGACCGTGCAGCTCGCCGGCGCGGTAGACCTCGTAGGGCGAGGCGCCCTTCGCGGCGGTGCGGCGAACCCGGCCCGGCGCATAGAGCTCGGCCCCCAGCAGCGCCGGGATGACGCCGACCGTCTTATCCGAGCCGACGATCCCGGCGATGCGCTCCTCGTTCATGCAGTTCTGCAACGACACGACATATCCGTCGGGCGCCAGGTACTGCGCGATCAGCGTCGTCGCCCATTCCGTGTCATAGGACTTGACCGCAACCATCGCGATGTCGATCGGTTTATGCTTTGCGAGATCCTGGACCTCGGTCAGATGCATCGTCTTCGGTTTGGCGCAGACATATTCCTCCTCGGTCACGCCTTCGATCGCCAGACCGTCGCGGCGGATCGTCTCGATGTGCTCGGGCCAAGGGTCGATCAACGTGACGTCGAACCCGTTATGTGCGAGATGACCGCCGGTATAGCCGCCAATTGCGCCGGCACCGATCACCGCAATACGCTTGTCCATGATCTCGTCCTTCCTTGACCCGAGCCGGGCCATGATAAGCTGATCGCCGGCGGCGGAAAAAGCTCAAAACCGGCACCTTCCTTACTGGGGCTCTCAGTGTCGACTGCACGAAACCAGCTGGCCTTTCTGGCCATCGTCTTGCTCTGCGCCGGATCCTGCGCGCCTGTCCCTCTTCCCGGCAGGCTGCAGTTGAGCAATCCCAATTTCGGGCTGATCAACGTCGAGGCGGTGATCACCGCGAACCCGGACTGCGCGGCGCGCGACGAGGGCTACGTCTCGACGCTCGAATTCACGATGCCGAACAACGCGACCAAGTTCATCGAGGCGCCGCCGGGGGCGGATGTCTGCTGGCGCAGCGACCGCAATCCCGGTCGGCCGGTTCCGGGAAGATGGTCGCGCTGGGACAGAGCCTATCTCGTGCCGGGCAAGCTGGTGGACGCGACGCTATAGGCACCCGCCCGCTCGCTTCACCGCCGCAGGCTGAAGCGGATCGTTACGGATACCTGCATTTCCCGCTGGGGCATTCCGACCGGAAAAGGCGGCAAGGCGGCACCTCGCATCATTTCTTCTACCGACTGGTCGAGATCGGGGTAGCCGGAGGTCGAGGTGACGGCATAGTCGAGCACGCGCCCGCTGCGGTCGACCGAGAAGCGGAGCACCGCGCGTCCCTCTTCGCCGCGCTGGCGGGCGGCGTCGGGATATCGCTTGTGGCTCTCGAGCCAGGCGCTCAACAGAGCACGGTATCCGGCGCTCGCTTCGGGTGACGGGACCGGCGCCGGCACCGGCGTCGGGGCCATCGCCGTCTGCGGCGGCGCTGACGTGGCCGGCGCGGCGGGGAGTTGAGGCGGCAGGCTCGGGAGGTAAGTCTGGGTCGGCGGGGGCGCCTCCTGATGCCGCGGTACAGGCTTCGGCACCTTCTTGGCGACGTGCTTCTCCGGCGGCGGGGGTGGAGGAGGCGGCGGCTCACTCACCGCAACAGGCGCCTCGGGCTGGGGTGGCGGCGGCACTTCGGGAGGGGGCGGTTCGGGAGGCGGCTGTTCGGGAGGGGGCGGTTCGGCCGCAACGACTGGCGGCTCGGGCGGGGGTGGAACTGCCTCCGGCTGCGGCTCCGGCGGGGGCGGTGTGGTTTCGGCCAGCGGCGCCGCCTCCGGCTTTGGCGGCGGCTGGTTCGAAAACCACCTCGATCCCGCCTTTCGCAATCGGCTCCGGCAATGGAGGGGCGTGAGCGGAGAGGAACAGCACCAGCACCGTCAGGCAAACGGCATGCCCTGCCAGCGACAACGCCAAAGGAAGCTTGATGCCGCTCACTTCGGACCGGCCGCCTCGGCGATCAGGGATACTTTCGAGAACCCGGCCTGGTTGACCAGCCCCAACGTGTCCATCAGCTGCGCATAGGTATTTGTCCTATCGCTGCGGACATAGACGATGCGGTTCGGGTCCTCCGCGGCGAGCGCGGCGAGCCGCGGCTCGAGCTCGTCGGAATTGACCCGATCGTCGCCGATGAACACCTCGGCGTCGCGGTTGAGGCTGATGACGACCGGCTTCTTCGGCTCGCTGAGTTGTGCCGCCCGCGACTTGGGCAGGTCGAGCGGCACGCCGACGCTGAGCAGCGGCGCGGTCACCATGAAGATGACGAGCAGCACCAGCATGACGTCGACCATCGGCGTCACATTGATCTCGGCGAGCGGTGCATAGCGGTCCTCGCCGGCTTCGCCCGATGGAGGCAATGACAGCGCCATCGTCAGGCCTCTGCGCCGGCCCGGGCGAGCAGACCGCCCGATCGCCCGATCAGGCCCTGCATGCGCCCGGCAAAGCGGCCGAGATCGACCGTGATCTTGTTGTAGGCGACAACTGCCGGGATCGCCGCGGCGAGTCCCATCGCGGTGGCGAACAAGGCCTCGGCAATCCCGGGCGCCACGACCGCAAGGCTGGTGCTGTGTGCCGCTGCGATTCCCTCGAAGCTGCGCATGATCCCCCAGACGGTGCCGAAGAGGCCGATGAACGGCGCGGCCGAGCCGAGGGTCGCGAGGAACGGAAGGCGGACTTCGAGGCGGCGCAGCTCGGCGTTGAGGGCCAGCCGCATCGCCCGCTCGATGCGCTCGCGACGCTCACCCGCCGTTTCGGGCTGCGGCCGCGGCTCGGCCGCGCTCTCGGCGAGCCCGGCAGATATGACGAGGCCAGCCGGGTCCCGCCCCTCTGTCGCCGACAGCTCTTGCGGCGAGCGCGCCGCGGCGGCCCGCGCCTCGTGCTCGCGTGCAGCTCGGCTCGCCGCTCCGAGCCGCCAGAGCTTGTCGATGATCACCGCCCAGCTCCACACCGAGGCCGCGAGCAGCAACAGCAGCACGCCTTTCACCACAGGGTCGGCATTCATGAACAGCTTGACGATCGAAAGGGTCGCGGCGGGGTCGTTCACGATCGGCCTCTAGAACTTCACTTGACGAAAACTGCGAGCTTGAAGCAGCAAGAATGTGGCGCTGCCGCGGCACTAGAACCGCTGGGTCAGGCCGGCGAGGAACGTGCGGCGCGGACCGTAATGGTGAGGCGCTACGCGTGCCGTTGCGAAGGCGGGCGGCGAACTCAGAACTCCTTCTTAAGGCCTGCGTAGACCGAACGCCGCGGTCCATATTGGTTCGAAAATTCGCCGACGCCGGTCATGCTGCGCAGCAGATAGATCTTGTCGAGCAGGTTGATGACGGCGAGACGCACGGTGACGGGACCGCCGGGCGCCGATGCGAAGACGTGCGATATGCCCAGATTCACCTGCTGATAGGACGGGACGGTTCCGCCGTTGTACACTAGATTGGTGGGCTCCACCGTGCGCAGGCCGGACCCCGCGACCATGTCGGCGGTAAACCGCGTGCCGTTCCAGAGATACGCCACACCGGCAGAGGCGGTTTTTAGCTGGCTGTGATCCGTATTGACAAACATGCTGTCGGCAGATGCGAGTTGGTCCGGAGTAAAGTTGAACTGCGCCGAGTTAATGCCCTTTGCCAACTGGTTGGCGATCGCCAGATTGCCATAGAAGGTAAAATTCCCGACGTTATAGTTGGCCGTCAATTCCACGCCTTTATTGATGGCGAGGCGGTAGTTGAAGGGCGTGAGAATGATCGGCGCCCCGAATTGGCTTTCGTCGAGCAGGTTGCTCGACTTTTTATAGTAGAGATCGACGCCCACCTTGAGGCCGGTAAGCACGTCCTGCGTCATCCCGACGTCGAAATAGTTGGCGCTCTCGTTCTTGAGCGGCGAATTTTCCGTGCTCGCGGGTGCCCCACTCGTGTTCGCATAGAGCGCGACATTTTCGGTCGAGACCAGCTCCTGCGGCGGCGGCGTGAAGTAGCTGAGCGTACCCGGCGTGAAAGGTCGTCGACGGCGTCGCCTTCCAGACGGTGTTGACGCGTGGGCTGAACTGACTGCCCATGGTGTAGCCATTGACGAGATCGAAGCGGGCGCCATAGTTGACGGTAACCGTATCCAGGGCTTTCCATTCGTCCTGGAGATAGGCGCTGTAGGAAAAACTCGTCTTCTCGCTGTTTGCCGCAATGGGTGTCGTTGTCGTCGCGAAGATTGGATTTCCCAAACTGTCGGTTCCGGTCTGGTCGAGCACGTTGGAGTTCACCTTCGCTGTCACATGTTCGCCGCTGACAAGAATGCCGCCGCGCAGCGTGTGGTCGGTGGTCAGCCGGTAGGTGCCCTCCCCCTGAAGGAAGTTGGCCCAGCTGGTCCGCGCCGCAGTCTCGCTGATGCCGTTGAAGGCGAGATCGCCCAACGACGTGTCCGGAAAATACTGCAGAAAGCTATACTTTGTAATCGCCGAGACTTGGAAATCGAAATCCCCTTGCGAATGCAGAAATGAGATCGCCCCGAACTGGCTGCCCTCCGTCTGCAGCTCATTGAGCGTTGCCGAGTTGTAAGCGGTAATAGGTATGCCATTGATCGCGCTGATGCCGGAGAAGGTGGCCTGGCCCGGGTTGTTCGGTATCTGAAACAAGCCGTTGAACTCGCCGAACATCACGCTGACCCGGTTGTTCGGGTCGATGATCTTGTCGATATAGGCGAAGTCGTGGGTCTGATTCGTAAAGTCGTGGATCTGATTATATTTCGCCGTGACGTCGTTGATGCCATTGGCGCTTTGCAGGTAGCTGCCGGTTACGAAATAGTTGTAGCCGTCGATAGCGCCACCGGCTTCGAAGCTCGGATTGATCGTGGAGTAGCTCCCGCCGTACAGTTCGACTGAGCCGCCTGGGTTGAAGAGGCCGCTTTTGCTCTGAATATCGATGATGCCGGCAGTCCGCAGTCCGTACTCCGCGGGTAACGCGCCGGTAATAAGCGACATCGAATTGACGAAGCGCAGACTCAAATCCTGCCCGAAGAAACTTACCCCGTCCGGAATAATGACGCCATCAATGCGATACTGCACATTTAGGTGTTCGTTACGTATGTGAAGCCCACCGTTGGCTAGATTGTCCTGGTCAACACCCGGCATTTGCAGGATGGCATTGTCGATTGGCGTATTTTGCGCGCCTGGCAAGTTTTGAATGGCCTCTGGTGTCAGCGTGTAGGTAGAGGCGCCGATCCGTGGCTCTATGTTGATGCGCGCTTCGTTGAGCCTTTTAGCGACCACCTCCATGTCGAGCGAAAGTTCGCCTTCGGGAGCCGGCGCTTGTCCCGTCGGCGTCGTAGGCGTTGTTTCTGCCGGGGCTGGGGTCGGTGTTTCCTGGGCCGTGGCGACGGCGCCGACGAAGAGCCACGTAACGGCAATGGAAAGGAGAGCGGGCACGCGCCGCACCCCCGTGCAAACCGGGTTGGCCATCAAGTTCCCCTTTGTGTTTGGGATGCAGCAGCGTTGCTGCTGCGGTCAGTTGGGCAGAGGGAGCCTCAGGCCGCAGGCGGTGCGCGGGATCGGAAGAGCGAATACGGTGTGAGAGGAACCGTCGACCGCTGCTATCCGGGTTTGAGGCAGCGGTGCGTTGTTCGGGTAGCTTTGCCGCGTAAAAATCGACCGGGACCGCGCCATGGTGGCTGAGCGCGAAGCAGATTTCGACAATCGTGATGGTCTGCGGCCGGCATGGCCGGGGCGGTCGGTGCCACCAGGTCGTGAGGCCGAAGGCGGCGTACATGGGAAAGGGAATTTCGTGATGATGCCAGCCGAACAGAACAGCCTGGAACAGGATCGCGAATGTGCCGACGCAGCGCGCAACCCGGACGCCCATCTGTCGAGCGCGACCGAGCCGGACCATCGTCGAGAGGCCACCCCCATCTCGATATTACATGCCCCCGCCCGGCCGCCGAATTCGGCACCCGATTGATATATTATAACAGCCCCGGGAAATCGTGACTAGGGCAGATTTCAACCAAATGGTTTCGCAGTCACTGCGCGTACGCCGATCCCCTTAGTCACCGCCCGGCAGCCCCCTTGCCAAGCTCCGCAACCCTCTCCCCCAATTCGCGGTTGAGGGAATGGCAAGGGGTGCTTGCCTTGTGGTCCGCTTGAAGTTGTCGAGGGCTGGTCCCAGCTTCGCGAGTTATGAAACTTGCAACGATCATGTGGGCGACCGCCGCCCTTGCCGCTTGTTCCGCCCCGGGGCCGGATTACGCCGGGGCCGCTGCCCAGCTGGATCAGGCGCGCGAGGAGATTGCCCCACCCCTCGGCGCGACGACGTACACGCTCGACAGTCGCCGTCTACTCGATCAGCCAGAAGACGAGAACCGCAGCCTGGCGCAATCGCTTAGGACAACTCCCTGGGGTCACCCTCGGACCGAATGGCCAACTGCGCGTGCGCGGTCAGTAGCCGCCCGAACGATGCCGCGAGAGGCGTTCCTCTCTAGGCAGACGCCAAGGGACCGTGGTCGTCGCAGTGATCGCCATGCGGGTGGTGAAGATGGCCGGAGACCCGATAATCCACATGGTCGCCGTGCGGCACCCCATCGTGGCCGCATCCGGGCCCGTGGACATGACCCGAATCGTGCCCACCGCAGCGATGGTCGGAGGTGCAGCTGTCGGGGTTCTCGCGTGACACCTCGATCACGTGCTCGTCGACATGACCTTCGTGCGGGTGGTGAAGGTGACCATCGTGCAGGTAATCGGTGTGGCCGCCGTGACGCACGGCGGAGTGTCCACAACCTGGGCCGTGCTGATGCGCATGGTCGGAATGGGTGGGGGCGGAGCAAGTCGTCATGAGATAGCGCCTTTCCGTATTCAAAAATGCTCGAACGCCGCGGCGCAGCCGGTGCGGCGGCGTTAATAATTTGACAGTTGGTAAATCGGGGCCAGAGTGGCAAGGGTGGACCGCTTGAACCTGTCAGGCCCCTCTGGAGAAAGGGCTGCGAACCCCTTTCCCGAGACGAGATCTGGTCTTATCCTAAAAAGAACCGGATGGGAGAAAGTCCGATGAGACGTGCCCTCGCCGCGATTGCGTTTGTGGCGCTCTTCTGCCTCGGCGGGGAGGCGCGAAGCGCCGGTGTCGATCTCGAGGTGATCCTCGCGGCCGATGTCTCGCGCAGCATCGACGACGCCGAATTCGATCTGCAGCGCAAGGGCTATGCCGCGGCGCTGACCGACCCGCGCGTGCTCACGGCCATTCACGCCCGGCCGGGTGCGGCAATCGGCGTGTGCTTCATCGAGTGGTCGGGGGACGAGGACCAGCAGGTCGTCGTCGATTGGACCGAAATCCGCGACGAGGAGGATGCCGGCAGCATGGCCGCCGCGATCCTCGCCGCGCCCCGCTCATTCATGGGGCGGACGTCGATCAGCGCCGCGATCGATTTCGCGATGGCGCATTTTGCGAGCTCGAAATGGCAGGCCAAGCGTCGCATCATCGACATCTCCGGCGACGGCACGAATAATTCGGGCCGTCCCATCACCGAGGCGCGCGACCAGGCAATCTCGCAAGGCGTGACGATCAACGGTCTGGCGATCATCAACGACAAGCCGAATTTGGGTTATTCTGCCCACACGCAGCCTCCGGGCGGGCTGCCGCTCTATTACCAGCAGAACGTCATCGGGGGACCGAACGCCTTTATGTTGTCCGTAAAGGACTTTAATACTTTCGCCGACGCGATGGCGCAAAAGCTCGCCAAGGAAATCGATGTGGCGAGGGCTGCAGCCGCAAAACAGGTGTCCTTTAGAAATGACGGGGGAGATGAAATTTGAGTGAATCGGTGCTGAGGCGGCAATTGCTGTCCGCCACCGCATGGGTCGGCGGCTTGGCCGCTCTTACAGCCGGGCGCTCCGCGAAGGCGTGGCAAGTGGAAGAAATCGACCCGGCGAGCCGTCTCGGTCGGGCCTATGCCGAGCGTTGCGGCGGCCCTTCGGAGCACCAGGCTCTGCTGACGCAATTGGAGGCGCAGCTCGCAAACGACCCCTCTGCACAGTCGCTCACCGCCGCCTGCCCGATTTGTGGCTGCCGGGTCACCGTAAGCCGTTAACGCGGGCGCGCAGCGCTGCAACACGGCCGCTACCCAAACCCAGCCAGAAATCGTGCCCATTCCTGCTAAATCGGAGATCGATTGCGCTAGGTTGCGGATGCGCTCGGCGCGGGCGGCCTGGCGTCAGCGGGTACAATCTCGGCACCAATGCGGGATCGTCGGCTTTCTAAATTGACGGCGAAAGCGCCGGGCAAGACGCGCGACCGGCTCTCCGGGATGAACACCACGTCCATGTGTCTTGGCTCGCCGCGCTCGCCCGCCCTCGATCTGCCCGCGCGCGGATTGGACGGGCTCGTCCGCGCCAGCGTGCACTGCTACAACGACGAGTCCGAAGTGGAGCGCTTCGTTCGGGCAGTGGCGGGCTACACTCTCCCTAGCCCTGAGGCCCTGAGGTCTGAACGTCCGGCTTCGACCCTAAGCCGTCGTTCGCGACCTCGCGAGCGGATGATCGGGCCGGTCGGGAGCAGACATTCGCATCGGCTTTCTGCACGCGCTAGTGGCTGTTCACCGCCGGCAACCTTACGACGAAAATTCTTGATTTGTAGGGCGTCAGAGCCCGCGTGCGTAACCGCTGGCACGATACATGGAGCGCGGTTATTTAGTTTTAGTCCCTATCGGCCAACGAGCGGAAGGCTTGTCGCAATGCCTAGCTACCCCGCTGATCGAGTCGCGCGAGTGATTGCTGATCTGCGCCCGACGACGACCCTGGTTCATCGTAAGATGGCCGCGTGCTCGCTCCCCGAACGGATGGCACACTATGCAACGCCGGGTGTGAGCATAGCTGTCGTCGATGGCGGTCGCGTTGCGTGGGAGCGCGGATACGGCGTGTGCACGAGCGGCCAACCTGATCCGGTGGATGCGGATACCCTGTTCCAGGCCGGATCGGTGAGCAAGCCAGTCTTTGCGCTGGGCGCGATGCGCTTGGTTGAACAAGGGCGGATCGCGCTGGATGGCGACATCCAGCAATATTTGAGCTCCTGGCACATTCCATCGAACGAAGAGTGGACCCCGCGCATTACGCTTCGCCAGCTGCTCAGCCATACCGCCGGAACGTCGGTTCACGGATTTCCGGGTTATCCCGCTTCGGGACCGTGGCCCACCCTAACTCAGGTGCTGAATGGCTTGCCGCCAGCCAACACGTTCCCCGTGATCGTTGATCTGTTTCCGGGCATGCAGTTCAGGTATTCGGGCGGCGGCACGACTATTGCGCAGGCAGCGGTAACAGACATCCTAGGACTTCCATTTCCTGAGCTCATGCGCGAGCTGATCTTTGACCCGCTGGCGCTGAATAACAGCACCTTCGCACAGCCTTTGCCGCCCGATCTGGCGAGTTGCAGCGCGACAGCGCATCCTTGGAACGGAGTGCCGATGCCCGGCCGTTGGCACGTCTACCCCGAAATGGCAGCAGCCGGCCTATGGACAACGGCCGGCGACCTTGCCCGCATCGGCTGTGCATTTCTCCGTGTCCTCAAGAGGGAAAGCTCACCCCTCGGGTTCTCGGCCGAATTGGCTGCCGAAATGCTGAAGCCACCACTCCCGACGAATTTGGAAGGGGCGGCGTTCAACGGGCTTGGTTGGGTATGCGATGGCGAGGGTGACGCCTTCCGGTGTAGCCACGACGGCTGGGACGAAGGCTTCGTCGCGGGGCTGTGGCTATATCCAGCCGTCGGTAAGGGGGCGGCAATCATGATCAACTCGAATCAGGGTTGGCCACTGCGGGACGAAATCAGGGAGGCGATTGCCCGCGAATATGACTGGCCCTACCCGAGCACCGAAATCATCACCGAACCGCTACCGAGGGCAGTCGAGGGCACCTATCAAACGGAGCATGGCCTTGTCTGCGAGGTGACGTGTGAGGGAGCGGGATTAATGATAAGTATCAACAAACAACCACCCGCCGCTTTTGTACGTAAAAAATCGGAGTTTGTTTCAGCGTCAGTCAACGCTTCCTTGCAGTTCTTACCTTCAACGGACATAGCTACTGTTGTGATATTAAAGCAGTCGGGTCAAAGTTTTCGCTTTGAAAGGTGAACAATACAAGCGCGGCGTTGATTGACCCTTTGCCGCTGAGCCAGTGTGATCGAAAGTCGCGTAGGCCCCATTCTGAAAGACCCAGCTGCTCGTTACCGCCCGACCCCTGCGACTGGCCGTTTGTAGCAAGCACGCTCCGATGGCGACAGCGACTGGGAATGCCCGCTTTCCACCCGAAGCCGCCGTTTGAGGCGCGTGGCAAAGAGACGGCCAAGCGCCTGAGCGGCCCTCGAGGTAATTGCTTAAATAGGAATTATTACTTGCAATTTCGTTGTCAAATTGGTAATCTCCGGCCGCCATGCATTTGCGATCCGCTGCCGACCGGGCTCTCTCGAAAACCAGCCAGGAACAGCCACGAACAGCCAGGTTCTTGCTGTTTTCGGAGGCGCATGCTGTTCGAAAACCCAGGAAATCTGCAGCGGAGAACCGACGCATGGCTGATATTTCGGTGCAAATAACAGCAAAAACAGCCAGCGCCGGGGTTCTCGGCCGGCGGCGAAAGCCGCTCGTTCACCTCGCTATGGTGCGAGTTAGCGCTTGGTACCTCACCCCTTTCCGTCATGCCCGCGAAAGCGGGCACCCAGAGCCCGCCCCTGGCCTGAACAGGGGCGGACAACGTCGTCGCTGGCGACCCTGGACCCCCGCCTTCGCGGGGGCGACGAGGAATGGAGGGTGGGAACTCTTTGTCCGGTCTGTACCACTAGGGAATCGGGGGCGGGGGCTTTAGACTGCGGTGCGATGAGAAGCCGCCGCGATCTGTTCCCGCCGATCGAACCGTATCGCACCGGCACTCTGCGGCTCGATGCCCGCCACACAATGTATTGGGAGCAGTCCGGAAACTCCCGCGGAGTGCCGGTGCTGTTTCTGCACGGCGGTCCCGGCGCCGGCGCGACGCCGGCGCACCGGCGGTTTTTCGATCCCGAATACTGGCGGATCGTGATTTTCGATCAGCGCGGCGCCGGCCGCTCCACGCCGCTCGGCGAGATCGCCGACAACACGCCGGCCCATCTCGTGGCCGATATCGAACATCTGCGCTCCTCGCTGGGTATCGACAAATGGTTGGTATTTGGCGGGTCCTGGGGCTCGACATTGGCGCTGCATTACGCCGAGACCCACCCGCTCCGCTGTATCGGGCTCGTGCTGCGCGGCATATTTCTGTGCCGGCGCGAGGAGATCGAGTGGTTTCTTTACGGTATTCGCAGAGTGTTTCCCGAAGCGTGGCGCGCCTTTTCGGGATTTCTCCCCGAGAGCGAACGCAGCGACATTCTCGCCGCCTATTACCGCCGCTTGCGAGACTCGGACCCGCGCGTTCACATGCCGGCGGCGCGCGCCTGGAGCATCTACGAGGGCGCCTGCTCGACCTTGTTGCCCAATCCTGAGACGGTGGCCGCCTTCAGCGAAGACCGGCTCGCTCTCGGCCTGGCGCGAATCGAAGCGCATTTCTTCAGCCGCCATCTATTCGACGGCGAACATGACCTGATCGCCCGCATCGCTCAGATCCGGCATTTGCCGGGGGTTGTCGTGCAAGGCCGCTACGACATGGTCTGCCCGGTTGGCAGTGCGGACGAATTGGTACGCGCCTGGCCCGAAGCGAGGTATGTAATCGTTCCCGACGCCGGACATTCGGCGATGGAACCGGGAATTCGTGAGCAGTTGATTCTTGCGATGGAACAAATGAAGCGGATCTGAATTTGCCGATCGGTTTTGCTTGCGCACCTTGATTTGCGTTTTAGGATAAAAAAAGCGCGGGTCTCGACCGAGCCGCGATCGGGGGTAGGGAAAAGCCGTGAGCAAGAAATCGATTATCGGGCTAGGGGTAATCTTGCTCTTGGCGTTCGGCATTGCGCCGTCGCCTCCCGCGACCGCGCAAATCGCCTTGGGGTCCTTCGTCACCCTGGGGTCCCCCGCGGATCCGCCGAGCATAGGAACCGGCGCCGGGGTTTTCGACATCAACCCCGACCGGAAGAAAGCCGACGCGATGCGCAACGCCCAGCTGCAGGGCGAGTATCGGTTCGGGGACGTTGCCTGGATCTTTGCGCCCTTTGTCGGCTTGATGGGAACCAGCGCCGGCGCGTTCTACGGCTATGCCGGTTTCGGCTTCGACGTGAATTTTGGTGCGAACTGGGTTGTGACCCCGACCTTCGCCGGCGGGTACTGGTACCGCGGGGACGGTCTCAATCTCGGCTCCTGGTGGGAGTTCCGCAGCGGCGCGGAGTTCGATTATCGCTTCGCGAACCGAAGCCGCCTTGGTCTTGCCTTCTATCACATGTCGAATGCCGGTCTGACCAAGCAGAACCCGGGGGAGCAGGCCTTGCTGCTCGTCTACGCCGTGCCGCTTCACTGATCTGGAGTCTGCGCACGACGTCGCCGCGGGGCGGCGTGGTAAATCTTTGATGCCTTTGTTCACAATGCCGCGGCTCGCGCCGACTACCCGCGCCGCGCTGTGGATCCTGCTCAGCGGGGTCTGCGCGGTCATCATGAACGTATTGATTCGCGTCGCCGCTCAGGCGATGCACCCGTTCGAAGTCGCGTTCTTTCGTTGCCTCTTCGGGCTTGTGCTCTTGCTTCCCTGGATCATTAAGGGCGGCCCGGCTCTATTGCGCAGTCGCAACAGCGGGTTTTACCTATTGCGCGCCGCGGTCGGGCTCGTCTCGATGGCGACTTGGTTCTATGGGATTACCGTCGTACCGTTGGCGACCGCGACCGCCGTCAACTTTACGGCGCCCCTCTTTGCCACGTTAGCGGCGGTGCTGGTCCTCCATGAGGACGTCAGGCTCCGACGCTGGAGCGCGGTCGTCATCGGCTTTCTCGGCGTGCTTGTGATCATGCGGCCGGGCAGCGAGCGGCTCGACGCGAACCTCTTGATCCTGCTGCTGTCGGCGGCGACCGCGGCGATGAACAACATCACCCTCAAATTTCTCGCGCGGACCGAGCCGCCGGGCAGAATCGTCGCCATGTTCATGATCTACCTGACGCCGTTGTCGCTGATCCCGGCCCTGTTCGTCTGGCGTTGGCCGGCCGTATCGACCCTTGGCGCGCTGGTCGGGCTCGGTTGTCTCGGCACGATTGCGCATCTTTCGGTTGCGCGGGCGCTCGCGGCGGCCGATGCCAGCGCTTGCGCGCCCTTCGAGTTTGCCCGTCTGCCGTTTGCGGCGCTGGTCGGCTTTCTGTGGTTCGGCGAGGTCACCGATCTGTGGACCTGGGTAGGAGCGGCCATCATTGCCGGATCGTCGGTTTACGTCGCGTATCGCGAGGCGAGGCTCGCCAGGCTGGCGCGCCGCGGCGAGGCGCGTGCACCGAGGTCGCCTCGGCGATAAAGTTCTTCGGCGCGATCATCGGCAGGAGGAGCGCATGGAGATCGCAGGGCAGGCGGCAATCGTCAGCGGCGGAGCCTCCGGTCTCGGCCGGGCGACAGCAGAGGCGCTGACCGCGGCAGGGGTCAAGGTTACGATTCTCGACATCAACGAGGCGTCGGCGACCGCCGCAGCGCGCTCGATAGGCGGCTTCGCCATCGGCTGCGACGTGACCGACGCCGCCGCGGTCGAAGCGGCCGTTGCGACGGCGCGCCAGCGGCACGGCCCAGCGCGTATCGCGGTCAATTGCGCCGGCGTAGGCACCGCCGGGCGGATCGTCGGACGCGACGGTCCGCTGCCGCTCGATGCGTTTCGGCGCGTCATCGAGGTCAATCTGATCGGCAGCTTCAACCTCCTGCGAGTCGCGGCGGCGGAGATGACAACTCTCGACCCGCTCCTCGACGGCGAGCGCGGCATCATCGTCTCGACTGCTTCGGTCGCGGCCTATGAAGGCCAGATCGGGCAGGCGGCCTATAGCGCCTCGAAAGGCGGTATCGTCGCGCTGACCCTGCCGGCGGCGCGCGAACTGGCGCGCTATGGGGTGCGAGTGGCGGCAATCGCCCCCGGTCTCTTCGAGACGCCAATGCTGCAGGGATTGCCGCCGAACGTCCAGGAGAGCCTCGCCGCGAGCGTTCCGTTCCCGAGCCGGCTCGGCCGGCCCGAGGAATATGCCGCGCTGGTCCTGCACCTTTGTCAGAACCCAATGATCAACGGCGAAGTCATCCGGCTTGACGGCGCCTTGCGCATGGCACCGCGCTAGGGCCAGGTCGGGCGCGCTCAGGGCAAAGGCGGGCGGCGATCCCTTTCGGGAGCGATCTCGTCGATCGCATGCGCCAGTCGGATGTCGAGCTCGCTGAGCCCGCCCGCGTCGTGCGTCGACAGGATGACCTCTACGCGGTTGTAGACGTTGAACAGCTCAGGGTGGTGGTCCATTTTTTCCGCCAGGAGCGCCATTCGCGACATGAAGGCCCAGGCTTCGGAAAAGTTCTCGAAATGGTAGGTCTTGCGGATCGCATCGCGATCGTCGACCTCGACCCAACCGTGCAGCTCGTGCAACGCGGTTTGCCGCTGTGCTCCGACCAGTCTTTCGACCATTCTAACCTCCGTCAGTAGCGGGAGTGATATCATGCCGGACCGTCTGCCGCCATCGCTCGCCGAGATCGAGGGGTTGGCGGAACGTGCGCTGGGGACAATCCCGCGGCAGTTGAAACACCAGCTCGGACGCGTTGTGATCCGGGTCGAGGAGTTCCCCGACGAGGAGACCGAGGCGGAGATGGGCCTCGAAAGCCCGTTCGATATTCTCGGCCTTTATCGAGGCGTGGCGCTACCGCACAAAAGCGTCAGCGATCCACGGCCGGACCTCGATATGATCTTTCTCTACCGCCGGCCGATCCTCGATTACTGGTGCGAGAGCGGCGAAGACTTGGGGCATCTGGTGCGCCACGTGCTGATCCACGAAATCGGCCATCATTTCGGGTTCAGCGACGAGGACATGGAGCGGATCGAGTCGCCGGACTGAGCTTAGGCAGGCTACAGCGGCGCAGGTCGAAGTGGGGGTGCCGAGCCCACACGGCCGCGCCAGCTGCCCGAGATCACGCCGGGGTTGGCGCATCTCGATGGAGCAGCTCGGCATTGCGCAAATCCGCCCACAACGCCGGCGGGATCGGATACTGTAGGAGCTTCGCATTGGTCTCGAACTCGTCCACATTGCGCGGCCCGGGGAGGATCGCCGCGACGGCTGGATGGGCGAGTGGAAACTGCAGCGCGGCGGCGACAAGAGGCACCTTATGACTGTCGCAGATTGCCCTTATCCGTTTGACCCGGCGCAAGATCTCCGAAGGCGCCGGCCGATAGTTCCAAGTATCGCGGCCGGCGAGAATGCCGGTATTGAATGGCGCCCCGACTACGACCGATATC
This sequence comes from uncultured Alphaproteobacteria bacterium, assembly GCA_963736715.1. Classification (GTDB taxonomy): domain Bacteria; phylum Pseudomonadota; class Alphaproteobacteria; order ATCC43930; family CGMCC-115725; genus AP-15. The sequence goes on from CAVTQA010000046.1 coordinate 54,801, forward strand.
CCGGATCGCAGGCATTGGGGGAGCAGTTCATCGAGCGGCGTCTGCTCAAGCAGCGTATAGCGCCCGGCAAGAAGAAAAACGTCCCAATCGCCCCAATCGGTCGCCTCTAGGAGAACTTCCCATTCGTTCACCCCGATTCCGATTGCCCCCAGCTGGCGGGAGGCGCGCAACCTTTCGAGTGCGCGATATCCGCTGTCGCGCAACGTGCGCATTATCCCGGGATGCGCGTCTTTGCCGTGCTGCCGCGCACCGATGTCATGGACGTAAAGGATGTCGATCCGCGCCAGGCCGAGGCGCTGTAAGCTGTCCTCGAACGAGCGCATGATGCCATCATAGGAATAATCGAAGACATCCTCGAACGGCATCGGATGCCGCAGCGTGCCGGGAGCACCGGCAGTCGTCTGCGGCCGCAGCAGCCGCCCTGCCTTGGTCGACAAGACCCAATCTTCGCGGGGCAGGTCGCGCAGGGCATCGCCGACAACTCGGCACGCCTTTCCGAAACCATAGAAAGGGGCGGTGTCGAAATAGCGAACACCGGCCGACCACGCGGCCCCTACGACCGCCTCTGCATCGTGGCGAGTGACCGGGATCCGGTGTCCCCCGAGAGTTCCGGTGCCGAGCCCGAGGACCGTCAGTCTGAGGGGCGTCCGCCCCACCTGGCGTGTCTCGAAGCCCTCCATACGTCTTCTCCGTCACTGCGATCTGATATCCTATCAGATTACAACCAGCCGCTGTAATCGGAGTTGCGGCCGGTTGCAGCCCCGCGCGGGACTCTGTCACATGATCCTCACCTTTGGGTCAATAAATGCCGATCTGGTCGTCCCGGTTCCACGTTTGCCGCAGCCCGGGGAGACCGTGCTGGGCGGCTCCTATAAACTTCTGCCCGGTGGGAAGGGGGCCAATCAGGCGCTGGCGGCGCGCCGAAGCGGATCCGAGGTCATGCTGGCCGGCGCCGTCGGGCGAGATTCCTTCGCCGAGATCGCGCTCGATCTGGTTCGGCGGAACGGCGTCGACACGCGGCTGGTGCGGAGCGTAGAGCAGCCGACCGGCTGTGCCGCAATAATGGTTGCGTCCGCGGGGGAAAACGCTATCGCAGTTTCGCCTGGGGCCAACGCGTGCGTTACGGCCGATCAGGTTCCCGATGAGCTGCTCGGCCCGAACACGTTCCTCGTCGTGCAGATGGAGGTCCCCGCCGGCGAAACCGAAGCGATGATCAGGCGCGTGCGCGAGCGAGGCGGGCGATGCCTGCTCAACTTGGCGCCGGCGATGCCGATAGATCTCGCGCTGTTGGCGGACATCGATCTATTGGTCGCGAACGAGCGCGAGGCCGCGACAATGGGTCATGACCTCATGGGCATCGCACGCCGGCTGCGGCAAGCTCTCGTCGTGACCCGCGGTGCGGCGGGAGCGATCGCGTTTCTCGCCAACGGCAACTGTCGCGATGTGCCGGCGCTATCGATCGATCCGGTGGATACGACCGGCGCCGGCGACACTTTTGTAGGCGTTCTCGCGGCGACGCGGGACCTCGGCTCCAGCCTCGAACATGCGCTGCGGCGGGCCGGTGCGGCCGCCGGGCTCGCCTGCCTCGGCCGTGGCGCGCAGACGGCTATCCCCGACTCGGCGGCAATCGATGCGGCGATGACGCGCTTGCCGCCGGCCTAATCGAGGGGCACGCAATGATCCCGAAATTCGGCCAACAGGTCGATATAGAGCTGACGCTTGAAGGGGACGATCAGCGCGGGCAGGCGGATCGGCGACACCCATTGCCAAGCATCGAATTCCGGGCATTCGTTCGCGAGGTCGATATCCTCATCGCTGCCGGTGAAACGCATCGCGAACCATTTTTGCCGCTGGCCGCGGTAACGCCCGCCCCATACGTTGCCGGCGAGCTCGGCGGGCAAGTCGTATTTCAGCCACCCGCAGCTTTCGCCCAGGATCACGGCCTTGTCGATGCCGGTTTCTTCCTTGAGCTCGCGCAAAGCTGCCTGACGGGGGGTCTCGCCCGAATCGATCCCGCCTTGCGGCATCTGCCACGGTCGGCTTTTGTCGACATGGTCGATGCGGCGTGCGACAAACACCTCGCCTTGCCGGTTCAGCAGCATGATCCCTACAGCAGGACGGTATCCGAGCGTCTCGCTGCCGGTCTCTACCATCGGGCAAGTAATCTCAGTTGACGACGCGCCCATTGAACATCGCGATGCCGCGCAACATGTCGACCGCCCTGGCCAGCTGGTAGTCGGCGGGCGTGCCCATGACCGACGGATCGACGGATGTTTGCTCGGGGGAGCCGTCTCCGGAATCTTCCTTTTTCAGATCCGTCGCCGTGGCGACCTTGTCGCCCTTTTCCCCCTTCTCAGGTGTCTTCTCGATTTTGGCGGCTTCGACGACGATGTCCGGATCAATTCCTTTCGCCTGAATAGAGCGTCCGGAGGGCGTGTAATAGCGCGCCGTCGTCAACCGCATCGCCCCGTGCCCGGGGAGCGGTATGATTGTTTGCACCGATCCCTTGCCGAAGGATTTCGTCCCCAGAAGGATCGCGCGATGGTGGTCCTGCAACGCCCCGGCGACGATCTCGCTGGCCGAGGCAGACCCGCCGTTGATCAATACCGCCATCGGCAGACCGCTCGCGATGTCGCCTGGGCGAGCGTTATAGCGCTGTGCATCCTCACTGCGCCGGCCGCGAGTAGACACGATCTCGCCTTTGTCGATGAAGGCGTCCGACACCGCAACCGCCTGGTCGAGCAGCCCGCCGGGGTTGTTGCGGAGATCGAGGATCACCCCGGAGAGCTTGTTCCCGGCCTGCTGCTTTAGGTTCTTCATTGCATTGTTGAGGCCGACATCGGTCTGCTCGTTGAAGCTGGTGATCCGAATGTAGCCGATATTGTCGCCCTCGAGATGAGAGCGGACCGACTGGATCTTGATCGTTGCGCGGGTCAATTTGACGTCGAAGGGGTCTTTTCCCTCGCGCCGAATCGTCAGTTTGATTTCGCTGCCGATCAGGCCGCGCATTTTCTCGACCGCCTCCGGAAGGGTCATTCCCTGGACGGGGTCCCCATCGAGGTGGGTTATCAGATCGCCGGGCTTCAGCCCGGCGCGCGCCGCCGGGGTATCGTCGATTGGCGAAACAACCTTGACGAGGCCGTTCTCCATCGAAACCTCGATCCCCAGCCCGCCAAACTCGCCGCGAGTCTGGACTTTCATATCGTTGAAGTTCTTCGTGTTCAGGTAATTCGAATGGGGATCGAGCGATGTCAGCATGCCGTTGATCGCCGACTCGACGAGGGTGTCGTCGCTGACTTCGTCGACATATTCGGCACGTACGCGCTCGAAGACCTCGCCGAACAAATTGAGCTGCTTGTAGGTTTCCGCCGAGTTGGTCGGTGGCGCTGCGCCGAGGTCCTGGCGCAGCGAGAACACGAGGAGTGTGGCAGCGACTGCCACCATGAGACCCGAACGCTTCATCCATTCATCCTATGTGTCGGGCCCAATCGGCACGATGCACTTGGGACAGGATACCCGGCAGTGCGGGTGAAGATCAAGCCGAGCCGCCGCGGTGAAATGGTGCGGTTCAATCTGCCGCCTGTCGTCCCGCAGTTGGTGTGATGAGCGAATGGCCGGTCATCGCCGCCGGCTTCGTTTGGCCGAGAAGGTCGAGCAAGGTCGGGGCGATGTCCGAGAGCCGGCCGTTTTCGAGGTGGCCGATTTCTGCTGGCGGGTTCACCACAACGAACGGCACCGGGTTGAGCGTGTGCGCGGTATGCGGCTCGCCGGTTTTCGGGTCGCGCATCATCTCGGCGTTGCCGTGGTCGGCGGTAATAACGAGCGTGCCGCCGGCCTGTTCGACGGCTTCGGACAGTCGGCCGAGGCAAGCATCCACGGTCTCGACCGCTTTGGTCGCCGCATCGATGCGGCCAGTATGCCCGACCATGTCCGCATTTGCGTAGTTCATTACGATCACGTCGAACCGTCCCGAGCGGACCGCCTCGACGACCTTGTCGGTAACTTCGGGCGCCGACATCTCAGGCTGCCGATCGTACGTCGCAACTTTTGGCGAAGGAACGAGGATCCGCTCCTCACCGGGAAAGACCAACTCGCGCCCACCGTTAAAAAAGAACGTGACGTGCGCGTATTTCTCGGTTTCCGCGATGCGCAGCTGGGTCAGCCCGGCCCGTGACACCACCTCGCCAAAGCTGTCGTTGAGGTTCTCGGGCGGGAACAGCGTCGCAAGAAACTGGTTGAGCTCCGTCGAATACTCGACAAGCCCGAGGGCGTCGCAAAACGAAATTCGCTTTTCCCGCGCGAAGCCGGAGAACTCGGGGTCGAGCAGAGCAGCGGCAATCTCGCGCACCCGGTCAGCGCGAAAATTAGCGATCAGCAGACCATCGCCGTCGCGCATTCCGACATAACCCGCGATGACGGTCGGCGTCACGAATTCGTCGGTCTCGTCGCGGGCATAGGAGGCTTTAACCGCCTGCAGCGGATCATCGGCGCGCTCGCCGGTGCCGCTGACGATTGCCCGGTATGCTCTCTCGACCCGGTCCCAGCGCTTGTCGCGATCCATCGCGTAGTAGCGGCCGCAGAGTGTGGCGATCCGCAGGTCGCGGAGGCCGGCAATCTCTTCCTGAAACTGCTTCAAATAGGACGCGGCTGCCTTGGGCGGCGTGTCACGCCCGTCGAGAAAAGCGTGCACAGAAACCGGCACTCCGGCTTCGGCGAGGATGCGGGCCAGCGCGGCGATCTGGCGCTGGTGCGAATGAACCCCGCCGGGCGACATCAGCCCGATCAGGTGCGCGGTCCCGCGGCTCTCCTTCAGTTTACCGATGAAACCGCGCAATGCCGGCATGCTGGCGAGCTTGCCCTCGGCGATCGCCGCATCGATGCGCGGCAGGTCCTGCATAACCAACCGGCCGGCCCCGATATTGGTGTGGCCGACTTCGGAATTCCCCATTTGGCCGTCGGGCAAGCCGACGTAGTGTTCGCTCGCCTGCAGCTGCGCATGCGGCCAGCGCGCCTTCAATCGATGCCAGTTGGGCGCCCGCGCGATCTCGATTGCGTTATCGTCGGCTTTCTGCCGCTCGCCCCATCCATCGAGAATGCACAGCACCAGTGGACGTGGGCGGGGATTCATCGCGGGAAGCCTCAACCAAGGAACTCTATCTCTATACGCGAAACCGCCCGCGAGTAGATAGCGTTCCCAACGTGTTTAACCGCGGTGATAAGGGTGACCGGCGAGAATTTGCTGAGCGCGATAGAGCTGTTCGAGCAACATGCCGCGGACCAGCAGATGGGGCCAGGTCATCGACCCCAACGAGAGGGTCACATCGGCGCGGTCGAGAACCATCGAGTGGAGGCCCTCGGCGCCGCCAATCGCGAAGGCGAGCTCGGGCGAACCCCGGTCCCGCCAGATCGCGATGCGCTCGGCCAGTGCACGGCTGGACCACTGGACCCCGCGCTGGTCGAGGGCGACGAAGGGGATGTTCGCGGGTAATGCGCCGAGGATCAATTCGCCCTCGCGGATTTTCAGTTGGACGGGCGGAAGAGAGCGCTTCTCGTCCACCTCGACGATTGCCGGCGGCGGGAGAATCCTGGCGGCGTAGAAAGCCTGAAGTTCCTTGAGCGGGCCGCTGCGCAGCCTGCCGACCGCGAGAATGCGGAAACGGATCGGGCTGTTCCGGCTACAGGCGAACGGCTTCGCTGTCGGGCATCGCCGAGCCCCACATCTTTTCGAGATTGTAGTAGCTGCGGATTTCGGGCCGGAACAGGTGCACGATCACATCGCCTGCGTCGATCAGCACCCAGTCTCCTTGCGTCTTCCCCTCGATCGAAATCCGGATGCGCCGGGAAAGCACCTCATCGAGGTGCTCGGTCAATGCCAGCACCTGACGCGTCGAACGGCCGCTGGCGATCACCATGTGGTCGGCGATCGTCGTTTTGCCGGCAAGATCGATCGTGATGATCTCCTCTGCCTTGCCGTCCTCGAGCGTCTGTATGATGAGACCGAGGATTGTCCGGTCGGGTTCTATCGCTTTGGTGCGGGGTAACAGGGCAGCTATGGTCGACAATTCGAGTTTTTGCTCCGCAAGTCCATTCGACGGAATTCTCTTCCACTCCGACCGAATTCGGGTCGCCGAGCGGTCATCCAGGCGAGTGTGGAAAAACGCCCAAGCCGGCGGTTCCATTTCGGCCAACCGACGTTCGTCCGAAGCCGGAACACGGTATCGGGCGAACCGCTTCGCAGCCAGTCCGGAAAGCGCTTTTAGAGAATAGGATGGGCGGTCGAACACGGCAATGGGCACTGTCCAAAAGATGTCGGGCCAGCGCTCCCATATCGGGATCTGGACGAGGTTGTCACCGCCCATCAGCCATACAAATCGCAGCCGGGGGAAGCGGCGGCGCAGCGCCTTCAAGGTATCGGCGGTGTAACGTGAAGATCTCAGCCGGCTTTCGAGATCGGTCACGACGATGCGGCGGTCGGCTTCGGCAATCCGGCGAGCCCCCTCCAACCGGACCGCGAACGGGGCCATGCCGTCGACCGGCTTCAACGGATTTTGCGGCGAGACCAGCCACCAGATCTGGTCCAGGTCGAGGAGTTTGAGCGCCAGCGCGCTAATGTGCAAATGCCCGCCATGGGCCGGGTTGAAAGAGCCGCCCAGCAGCCCGATGCGGCGATGCCGTCCGGCAGACGGTGGGGTTTCCGTCTGGCCGCTCAGGGGCGCACCTGCCCTGTGCCGCGCACCAAGTACTTGTATGTCGTCAGCTGCTCGGCGGCGACCGGGCCCCGCGGCGGCAAGCGTTGCGTCGAGATGCCGATCTCCGCGCCCATACCGAACTCGCCGCCATCGGCGAATTGGGTCGAAGCGTTGACCAAGACGATCGCGCTGTCGACCTCGCGCAGAAAGCGCTCGGCCGCATCCTGATCTTCGGTCACGATCGCGTCGGTGTGATGGGAGCCGTAATGGTTTATGTGCGCGATCGCCCCGGTTACCCCATCGACGACCCGAACCGAGAGGATCGCGTCGAGATATTCGGTGCGCCAGTCTTCCTCTATCGCCGGCAAGACGGCCGGATAGATCTGCCGGGTCTCCGGGTCGCCGCGCAACTCGCATCCGGCGGCGCGCAGATCGCCGAGAATGACCGGCAATTGGTCCGCGGCGACCTCCCGGTCGATCAGCAGGGTTTCCGTCGCTCCGCAGATCGAAACCCGGCGCATTTTCGCGTTAAGCGCGATGGCGCGTGCTTTGTCCGGATCTGCCGCTTTGTCGACGTAGGTGTGACAGATGCCTTCGAGATGCGCGATCACCGGGATACGGCTCTCGCACTGAACCCGCTCGATCAGGGAGCGCCCGCCACGCGGCACAATCACATCGATGCAGTCGCTCATGCCGAGCATCAAGCCGACGGCGGCGCGGTCGCGGGTCGGCACCAGCTGGATCGCCGCTTCCGGCAGACCGGCCGCGCGTAGGCCTTCGCCGAGCGCGGCGACCAGTGCCCGCGACGAGTGGTAACTTTCGGATCCGCCGCGCAGGATTGCGGCGTTCCCCGATTTGAGGGCTAGCCCGCCGGCATCCGCCGTCACATTCGGCCGGCTTTCATAGATGATTCCGACGACACCCAAGGGCACCGCGACCCGCTGTATGGCGAGACCGTTCGGCCGCGTCCACTCCGCGAGGATGCGGCCAACCGGGTCGGGCAATGCGGCGATCATCTCGAGGCCGGCGGCGATCGCCTCGACGCGTTTGGGGTCGAGAGCGAGCCTGTCGCGCAATGCCGGGGCGAGGCCGCGATCCTCAGCCTCGGCGAGGTCGCGGGCATTGGCCGCGATGATCTCCTCGGATCGCGTCCGTACCGCCGCAGCGGCCCCGCGCAGTGCCGCGACTTTATGCGCGGCCGCCGCAAGGGTCAGGGTGGCCGCGGCATGGCGGGCGCGCCGCCCGATCTCGGCCATGACGGCCGACAAATCCGGCTCAGCCGTGATGGCCCGCTCGCGGGTCAGCGTCTCCGTCCTCATCGGGGTTCGCTCACCACCAGATCGTCGCGATGAATAATCTCATCGCGGCCACGGTACCCCAGGATCTCGGCGATTTCACCACTCTTGTGACCGGCAATTCGCCGGATATCTGCGCTCGAATAAGCCGAGAGGCCACGTCCGGCTTCACCGCCCGAACGGGTGCGGATGATCACGGCGTCGCCCCGTTCAAAAATGCCTTCGACCGCGATTACGCCGGCCGGCAAAAGGCTCGTGCCGCGCTGCAGCGCTCTGGCTGCGCCGTCATCGACGATCACCACGCCGGACGGATTGACCGCGCCGGCAATCCACGCTTTGCGCGCCGACCGCGGCTCGCCCCGGGGCAGGAACAAGGTCGCCCTGTCGCCTGCCTCGATGGCCGCGAGGGGCCCAGGTGCGGCCCCGGTGCTTTTCCCCTTGGCAATCAGCATTTGGCAGCCGGCGCTCATCGCGATGCGGGCGGCGGAGATTTTTGTCACCATGCCGCCCGAGCTGTAGCCAAGCGGCGCCTCGCCCGCCATCGCCTCGATTTCGGGCCCGATCTCGCAGACCAGCGCGATATGCCGCGCGTTCGGGTCATTACGCGGGTCGGCAGTGTAGAGCCCGTCGATGTCCGACAGCAGCACCAGCATATCGGCGCTCGTCATCTGCGCGACGCGTGCGGCGAGCCGATCGTTGTCGCCGAAACGAATCTCGGCGGTGGCGATCGTGTCGTTTTCGTTGACGAGCGGAACCGCGCCGAGCGCCAGCAACTGGGCAAAGGTCGCCCGGGCGTTCAGATGGCGGCGGCGTTCTTCCGTATCGTCCTGGGTCAGGAGGATCTGCGCGACGGTGATGCCGTGGCGGGCGAGGGCCTCCTGGTAAGCGTGGGCGAGGCGGATCTGTCCGGTGGCTGCGGCGGCCTGCTTCTCCTCGAGCCGGAGCCGCCATCCGGCGAGCCCGAGATGCCGCCGCCCGACAGCAATTGCCCCCGACGAGACGAGGATCACCTCCTGGCCGCGCGATCGAAAACGGGCGACATCATCGGCGAGCGCACCGAGCCATGGCTGGCGGACCTCGCCATTTTCGGCCGCTAGAAGCGCCGACCCGATCTTCACAACAAGCCGCCGCGCCGCGACGAGTGCTTGGGCAGGACTGGGAGGAGGGCCGTTCGTCGGTGCGCTCACAACGGATGAACGAGAGAGCTCGCCTCCACTGTGGTTTCATCCTTATTTGTATTTGCGCGTTCCGCCGAGACGGCCGCCAGCAGCGCCGCTACCACCTCCGGGACGCCGGCGCCGGTCGCGCCAGACAGCGGACGGACCTCGGTGCCCGGCCGGACTGCCTGCTGCAGCTGACGACATTTTACGTTCGTCGCCTCAGGATCGAGTGCATCGCTCTTGTTGAGCCCGACGATCTCTGTTTTCTCCGCAAGGCCGTGACCATACTGGGCGAGTTCTTCGCGGATCGTGCGGTAGGCGCCGGCGACATCGTCGAGAGTGCCGTCTACCAGGTGAAGAACGACGGCGCAGCGCTCGACATGGCCGAGAAAGCGGGTGCCGATGCCAGCTCCCTCGCTCGCGCCCTCGATCAGTCCGGGCAGGTCGGCCAAGACAAACTCGTGGTCATGCAGCCGCACGACGCCGAGTTGCGGTTTCAGTGTCGTGAACGGGTAATCGGCGATTTTCGGCCGGGCATGGGTGACCGCGGCAAGGAAGGTCGATTTCCCGGCGTTGGGCAGACCGACGAGACCGGCATCGGCGATCAGCTTCAAGCGCAGCCAGACCCAAGCCTCGCGGCCCGGCCAGCCAGGATCGGCACGACGCGGCGCACGGTTCGTCGAGCTCTTATAATGCGCATTACCGAAACCGCCGTCGCCGCCCTTCAGAAGGACGAGCCTTCCGCCTGGGCGAGTGAGGTCCGATAGCACTATCCGATTTTCTTGATCCATGATCTGAGTGCCGACCGGAACGCGCAATACGAGGTCCTCACCGTTTGCTCCGGTGCACTCGCGACCGGCGCCGGGCCGGCCGTCCTTTGCCCGAAAATGCTGCCGGTAACGGTAATCGATCAAGGTATTGAGGTTTTCGGCCGCGACGAAGACGATGTCGCCGCCTTTGCCGCCATCACCCCCGTTCGGGCCGCCGAACTCGATAAATCTCTCGCGGCGAAAGCTCATCGCGCCGCGACCGCCGTCACCGCTCTTCAGGTAAATCTTGCACTGATCGAGGAATTGCATGTGCCTAAACTAAAAAGGGAGCAGCCGGGCCGCTCCCCTTTGGCTCCGTCCGTGTCGGGGAACGGCTATTCGGCGGCCTCGGCCGGCGGCGGCGCGGGAGGTACGATCGAAACATAGGTTCGTCCGGCGAGGCCTGTGTGAAACTTCACCGCACCTTGCGCAGTCGCAAACAGAGTGTGGTCACGGCCGATCCCGACATGCGCGCCGGGATGGAATTTGGTGCCGCGCTGTCGCACGATGATGTTGCCAGGGATGACGATCTGGCCGCCGAATTTCTTGACCCCGAGTCGCCGGCCGGCGCTGTCGCGCCCATTGCGCGACGAACCGCCCGCTTTCTTATGTGCCATCTGCTGCTCCTAGCTCGCGCTGCAAATCGTTCGCGCCTCTGATGTCGGTGATGCGCAATATGGTCTGCTGCTGACGATGCCCCTTCTTGCGTCGGTAATTATGCCGCCGCTTTTTCTTGAAGACGATGATCTTGGCTGCCCGCGTCTGCTCGACCACGATGGCGCTAACCGAGGCGCCATCAACAAGCGGGGTTCCGGACGCGACCTCTGCGCCTTCGCCGATCATCAGTATCTCGCCGAGCTCGATCGTCGCGCCGGGCTCGGCCGCCAGTCTTTCGACCGAGATGACGTCGTCCTTGACGACCTTGTACTGTTTGCCCCCGGTGCGGATGACTGCGAACATGATACCCGCCGATATAGCCTGCCGCATACCCGATGCAACCGGCAAGGGGGCGCGCATATGGCCGGACTGGGCCAACCCCGTCCGCGAGCGGCGCAATATAGGTCCGCGGCTCCGACTGTCAACCATCTCCAGGGCATCTCCCAGGGCATCCCCTGGGGTATCTCCTAGGGTATCTCCTAGGGTATCTCCCAGCGCGGCTTTGACGGCACATCACGCGCTCTCTAGACTGATGCGCGACCAGCGCGGGCCGGCATGAGCCGGGTTTCATTAAAGGAGCGTCCAAAGGCATGGACACCGGCATTATCGGGGCAAGCGAGGACGAGGCCCTGCAGTTCCACGCCGGCGGGCGTCCGGGAAAGCTGTCGATCGCGCCGACCAAACCCTTGACGACGCAGCGGGATCTGACGCTCGCCTATTCTCCCGGCGTCGCGTTCCCGTGCCTGCACATCCAACGGCATCCCGGCACCGCATTCGATTACACTTCAAAGGGCAATTTCGTCGCGGTGATCTCGAACGGCACGGCGGTTTTGGGGCTCGGCGACCTGGGGGCGCTTGCTGCCAAGCCCGTCATGGAGGGCAAGTGCGCATTGTTCAAGCGTTTTGCCGATATCGACTCGATCGATCTCGAAATCGATACCCGCGACGTCGATGAGTTCGTCAATTGCGTGCGCTTTCTGCATCCGGCTTTCGGCGGCATTAATCTGGAGGACATCAAGGCGCCCGAATGCTTCATTATCGAAGAGCGACTGCGCGAGCTGCTCGAAATCCCGGTGTTCCATGACGACCAGCACGGCACAGCCATCATCGCCGCGGCCGGTTTGATCAACGCGCTCCACCTCACCGGCCGCGAGCTCCACACGACGAAAATGGTGGTCAACGGCGCCGGCGCCGCCTCGATCGCCTGCGTCGAGCTGTTGAAGACGATGGGATTGCCGTCGGAGAACGTCGTGCTGTGTGACACGCGAGGGGTCATCTACCACGGCCGCACGGAAGGCATGAACCAGTGGAAATCGGCGCATGCGGCCGAGACCAAGGCGCGCACTCTTGCCGAAGCGATCGAGGGCGCCGAAGCTTTCTTTGGGCTTTCCGCAAAAGGAGCGGTCGACCAGCCGATGGTCCGCTCGATGGCGGGAAAGCCGATCATCTTCGCGATGGCCAACCCCGATCCGGAGATCACTCCCGAGGAAGTGCGCGCCGTAAGGTCCGACGCGATCATCGCCACCGGGCGGTCCGATTATCCCAACCAGGTCAACAATGTTCTAGGGTTTCCGTATATCTTTCGCGGCGCCCTCGACGTGCGCGCCTCGACGATCAACGACGCGATGAAAATCGCCGCGGCCGAAGCACTGGCCGAGCTCGCACGAGAGGACGTGCCTGACGAGGTCGCCGCCGCCTATTCCGGCGAGCGGTTGCTGTACGGGCCCGACTATATCATCCCGGCGCCATTCGATCCTCGGCTGATCTGGGCGGTCCCGTCGGCGGTTGCCAAGGCGGCCATGGATTCCGGCGTGGCGGGCAAGCCAATTCTCGATATGGGCGCCTACAAGCGCAGCCTGCGTGCGCGCCTCGACCCGACCGCCGCGGGGCTCGAGCTGATCTTCGAACGTGTGCGCGCCGCGCCGAAGCGCGTCGTCTTTGCCGAGGGCGAGGAGGAGAAGACGATCCGCGCCGCGCTGCAGTTCGCCGAGAGCGGATACGGCACACCGGTGCTGGTTGGTCGCGAGGAGCGGATCAAACCGACAATGGCCGCGATGGGTTTAACCTCGCCGCGGGGGCTCGAGTTTCATAATGCCAGGCTGTCGCAGCACAACAAGCGGTACACCGATTTCCTTTATGCGCGTCAGCAGCGCCAGGGGATGCTGTACCGCGACTGTCAGCGCTTGGTTAATCAAGATCGCAACGTTTTTGCCGCCTGCATGGTAGCCTGCGGCGATGCCGACGCGATGGTGACGGGGGTCACCCGCAACTCGTTCGATGCGCTCGACGAGATTTCGCGGGTCATTGCGGTCGAGCCTGGCTCGGTGCTGTTTGGTCTGACCGTGCTGCTCGCGCGCGAGCGCACTGTTCTGCTCGCCGACACACTCGTCCATGAGGTGCCGAGCTCGGCCCAGCTCGCCGACATTGCGATACAGGCGGCAGCCAGGGCGCACGAGCTCGGCCTCGTTCCGCGGGTGGCGCTGTTGTCGTATTCGAATTTCGGCAATCCGATGGGCAAAGACGGCCAGCGCGTACGCGACGCCGTTGCGCTGCTCGACCGGCGCGGCGTCGGGTTCGAATACGATGGCGAGATGAGCGCCGACGTCGCCCTCAACGAACGTCTGATGCGCCAGCTCTATCCATTCTGCCGGCTCGGCGGCCCGGCCAACATCCTCGTGATGCCCGAACTGCACAGCGCAAACATTGCGGCAAAGCTGCTGCCCGAGCTCGGCGGAGGGACGGCGGTCGGCCCGCTCCTCCTCGGGCTGTCGCACCCGGTCCAGATCGCCAACATGGGCGCGACGGTGTCCGACCTGGTCAATCTCGCCGCCCTCTCGGCGCACGACGCGATCCGCTGATAGCGAAATCGGGGCACTGCCGCCGAGGCGATCGGGGCCGCAGCGAGTGATCGCAAGGCCGTCGCGGAGCCTCTACCGCAGCGCGGGACTGGCCTTTTTCTGCTGCGCTCCGAGCCTGATCGTCCTTGGTGCGCTTGCCGCATGGAGCTTGGTTCCGGTCGAGGCGGCAGTCATCGCCTTCGCCGTCATATGGGTCTCGACGGTGCTGGTCATCGGCCGGTCCGTTGCCGACTTGGCCGTGGTCCGCGACGCCGTCGGACAGCCTCGGCCCGAACGAGAATGGCGAGGCCGTCGCGCGGCAGGTGGCTCGCCGGCTCGCTCCGATAGCGCGCGAGATCTGGCTCGCGATCGCTAGGCTCGCCAGGCTCTGGCGTGAGCGCGTCCGGATAGCCGACGAAAAGCTGGCGGCCGCGGAGGCGGTCATCGCTGCGGTGCCGGACCCGCTGATCTTGCTCGACGAGCGGCGGCGGATCGTGCGCGCCAATGCACAGGCGGCGGTATTCATCGACATCACGCCCGAGCCCCGCGATCTTGCTGCGGTGTTGCGCAACCCCGCGGTGCTGGCTGCAGCGGATGCGGTATTGCGCGGCGAAAGGGCTCGGGTAATCGATTTTTCCTTGACGGTTCCGGTCGAGCGCCAGCTCCGGGCGCGTTTTGCCCGCATCGACCATCCGTCCCCCGACGGCGCAGCCGTGGTGTTGAGTCTCCACGACATCACGGAGTTGAAGCGGGCCGAGCAGATGCGGGCCGATTTCATCGCCAATGCGAGCCACGAGCTGCGCACTCCGCTCGCTACTTTGATCGGCTTTATCGAGACGTTGCGCGGGCCCGCGCGCGAGGACGCGGAAGCTCGCGAGAGGTTTCTCGCCATCATGCACGGGCAAGCCTCGCGCATGGCCCGGCTGGTCGAGGACCTGATGTCGCTGTCTCGGATCGAGTTGAACGAGCATATGATGCCGCGAGACCGGGTCGCGCTGAGCCCGTTGCTGCGGCAGATCGCCGAGACCCTTGAGCTGCGCGCCGGCGAACGTGACATACGCATTCGGCTGGCGGTGCCGCCCGATCTCCCGGATGTGCTCGGCGATCGCGACGAACTTGCCCAGGTCTTCCAGAACCTCATCGACAACGCGATCAAGTACGGGCGCGCCGGAACCGAAATCACGATCCGCGCGGTGGCGGGTCTGCCGCCAGCCCGGGAAATCAGTGGCTCCCAGGACGCAGTGGTCGCCGTCGCCGTGCACGATCAAGGCGAGGGGATAGCGCGCGAGCACTTGCCGCGGCTGACCGAACGCTTCTATCGGGTCGACACGGCGCGCTCGCGCGAGATGGGCGGCACCGGGCTCGGCTTGGCGATCGTCAAGCACATACTCAACCACCATCGCGGATTTCTCGAGGTCGAGAGCACTCCCGGGGTCGGCTCGGTCTTCACCGTGTTCTTGCGCCCCCACCCCGCCGGTTCCTTAGTGAATCATATCTGACAGATCCGCGAGGAAAATCGCGTCACCGCAGCGTGTATCCCGCTGGGGCGCCGCCGAGCGACAACGCCGCTCGGGCGCAAGCTTCGGTCCCGTCCAACTTTTGATTTCATCAGCAAACCCCGATGGCTGTATCTGCAGCGAATGAGCAGCCAAAATTTCCCCTTTTGATAGAATAGCCTCTGCCGCTCGTCGTAAACAAACGCCCGTTTCGGCAGTTTTGTCGACCCTATCGGTATCCGCTTCCGATTCCCGCCGGCTCCATTCCAGAAACCGGTTTGGCGCAGACTATGCTCCGCGAAGTTGGCAATTTTGCGGATCGACAAGGCCTTCGGACCTCCCGTTACGGCTCCGGCGGCTGTAGGCCTGCAATAAAACTGTCATCAGACATGTTGCGCGATCACTTCGGCAGACGCTATGTTATCGAAATATCGAAACGTCCCTACAAACGGACGGATATGACCCCTGGAGGACGCCATGAAGAGCTGTGATCGTGTTGCCGAGCTGGGCCGTCGCCAGTTCTTGAGGGGCGGAGCCACGACCGCTGTTGCGACGGTTGCATCCGGAGTGATGCCGCGCCACGCCGACGCTACGCCGGCCCTCGCGCGCATCAACTATCCCAACACCAGATTAGCCAACGTTAGAGATCTGAAAGTCGACGCCCCAGTGCAGATCCAATATCCCGACAAGGGCTCGCCAGGGGTCATCATCAAGCTCGGACGGAAGGTCGGGGGCGGTGTCGGCCCAGACGGCGACATCGTCGCGTTCTCGACGCTTTGCCCGCATAAGGGTTACCCCCTCGGCTATGTCGCTGCCGACAAAACGCTGAACTGCCCGGGGCACTACTCACGGTTCGACTGCGAGAACGGAGGCCAGGAGATCTGGGGCCACGCCACGCAGAACCTGCCGCAGTTTCGGCTGCGCGTTGCCGGCAACGGCGACATCTTTGCCGAGGGTGTCGACGAGCTGATCTACGGCCGCCTCAGCAACACCTTGATGGCGTGAGAGAGGGAGACGAGCGATGGCCTACAAGCGCAACATCGACCGCCTGCCGATCCCGCCGAAAGACGCCAAAGTGCAGAATGTCACCTGCCCGTTCTGCATTGTCGGCTGCGGTTACAAGGCGATCAGCTGGCCTGTGGACAAACAGGGCGGACCCAAGGCGACCGACAACTTTTTCGGCACCGATCTCACCCACCAACAGGAGGCGGAGACCGCGAACTGGTTCTCGCCGGCCATGTACAACATCGTCAAGCAAAACGGCCGCGAGGTGCATCTCGTCATCAAGCCCGACAAGAATTGCGAGGTGAATTCGGGCCTCGGCTCGATCCGGGGTGCCCGGCAAGGGGAACTCTCCTTTTCGACGATCACCGGCACGCAGGGCCAGCGGCTTTCCGAGCCGCTCGTCTATCGCTACGGCCGCATGCTGCCGACATCCTGGGATGACGCGCTGTGGCTCGCCGCCGAGGTCACCCGCCGCGTCATCCAAGAGCAAGGCGAGGATGGCCTGATCGTGTCTGCCTTCGATCACGGCGGCGCCGGCGGCGGCTACGAAAACACCTGGGCCACCGGCAAGCTCTATTTCGAGAGCATGAAAATCAAGAACATCCGTATCCACAATCGGCCCGCCTACAATTCCGAGGTCCATGCGACGCGCGACATGGGTGTAGGCGAGCTGAACAATTGCTACGAGGACGCCGAACTTGCCGACACGATTGTAGCCGTCGGGACGAACGCCCTAGAAACGCAGACGAATTACTTCCTCAATCATTGGCTGACGAACCTGCGCGGGACCACGGCCGATAAAAAGCGCCAGCAGCTTCCGAACGAGCCGCATGAAGCAACGCGCGTGGTCGTCATCGACCCGAGGCGCACGGTCACGGTCAATGCCTGCGAAGACGCGGCCGGCAAGGCGAACGTCCTTCATTTGGCGCTCGAGTCCGGCACCGATCTGATCCTCTTCAACGCGCTGATGACCGAGATCGCGGCCAAGGGGTGGGTCGACCGCGATTTTATCGGAAAGTCGACGACCGGTTTTGACGAGATGCTGGCCGCCAACAAGGTCGGCATCGACGAGGCAGCCCGCGTCACCGGCCTCAAACCCGACGAGATCCGCAAGGCGGCGAGCTGGATCGCCGAGCCCAAACAGGGCGGCGCTCGGAGGCGGACGATGTTCGCCTATGAGAAGGGGTTGATCTGGGGCAACGACAATTATCGGACCAACGGCGCTCTCGTGAATATCGCGCTGGCGACCGGCAATATCGGGCGCCCAGGCGGGGGTTGCGTCCGCATGGGCGGCCATCAGGAAGGCTATGTCAGGCCCGATTATCCCGGCGGAAAACCGGCTCCTTATGTCGATCAGCTGTTGATCGGCGGCAAAGGCGGCGTGCACCACATATGGGCGTGCGACCACTTGAAGACGACGCTCAACGCGATGGAATTCGGGCGCGTCTACAAGAAGCGGACCGACCTTGTGAAATACGCGATGAACGACATCCCATACGGCGATCGCGACCGCATGGCCGAGGCGATTATGGGCGCAATCCGGCAGGGTGGTCTCTTCGCCATCGATGTCGATATTGTCCCAACCAAAATCGGCCAGGATTGCCATCTCATCCTCCCCGCGGCGACCTCAGGCGAGATGAACCTCACCTCGATGAACGGGGAGAGGCGGATGCGGCTCACCGAGCGCTACATGGACCCGCCGGGGAGCGCGAAGCCCGACTGCCTGATCGTCGCCGGTCTCGCCCAAGCACTCGAAAAATCGTGGCGCAATGCCGGCAAGAACGACATTGCCGACAAGTTCAAAGGCTACGGCTGGAAGACCGAAGAAGACGCCTTCATGGACGGCTATCACCAGCACGCCGACGGTGGGAAGTTCGTGACCTACGATCGGCTCCGCGCGATGGGAACGAACGGTTTTCAAGAGCCCGCCGTCGACTTCAAGGACGCCAAGATCATCGGCACCAAGCGCCTCTACGCTGACGGAAAATTCGGCAAATCGGGCAAGGCCCAGTTCATGGCGACCCAATGGCGGGGGCTCGAAGCGCCGGGCAAACAACAGGAGAAGGAAAAATTTCAGTATCTGATCAACAACGGGCGGGCCAATCACGTCTGGCAGTCGGTCTACCTCGATCAGTACAACGATTTTGTGATGGGCCGCTGGCCCCTCCCATTCCTCGAATTGAATCCCGAGGACATGAAGGAGCTCGGGCTCAAGGCGGGCGATCTCGTCGAGGTCTATAACGAGAACGGCTCGACCCAGGCGATGGCGCAGCCGACACCGACGGCAAAACGCAAGCAAACCTTCATGCTGTTCGCCTACCCGACCGGCACGATGGGAAACGTCGTGTCGAAAGGCGTCAACGAGCTGATTATCCCGAACTACAAGCAGACCTGGGCCAATATCCGCAAGATCGCCGACGCACCCGAGGTCACCCGCCACCTGAGCTTCAAGTCGCAGGAGTACGTCTCAGGCTGAGAGGGTTCACCCTTTCTTGCGGTTGAAGCCTATGCGGGCATTTCCGCGGTCGTCGCTCCCGCCTTGAGCGCCATCAAGGCGAGGAGCGCCGCAAGGCTGATGCCTGCCGAGACGCCGAGCACTCCGACCCCCATATGCTCCATCAGAATGCCAAAGATGAGGGGAGCCGCTGCCTGCGCGGCGCGCGCCGGCGCGGCGAGGACGCCGCTGCGCAGCCCGTAGTCGACTGGACCGAATATAGCGAGCGGAAGGGTGCCTTTGGCAATCGTCAGCATGCCATTCCCGGCCCCATGAAAGACCGCGAATACGGTGATTGCCACGGGGCCGAAGGCGGCCAGCGCGAGGGCGCCGATCGGATGCAGCACGGTTGCGATCCGCGCCGAAACGAGCGGATGCACCCAGCGCAGCGCGCCGAATTCAACGAGCCGTGCGCCGACCTGTGCCGGGCCGACGAGTGCAGCCGCCGCGATCGCGGCCGTCGAACTCGCACCGGCGATCTCGAGGAGCCGTGGCAAATGCGCAGCCATGGCGCCGGTGACGAACCATGTCGCGGCGAACACAAAGGCCAGAATGGGCATCGCACCGCGCGGGACCTGGGGTGCGATGGCTTGTGTCTCGGCCGCGCGTGCTGGCGGCGGCGCCCGCGGGATCAGAAGACGGTTGAGCGGCAGTCCAATCAGCAGGTGCAGCGCCGCCCAAACGAGGCAAGCACCGCGCCACCCGACGCTGGCGTCAAGAAACGCCGACAATGGCCATCCTACAGTGCTCGCGAAGCCGGCAATCAAAGTGATCCCGGTAATCGGTCCGCGCGCTGCCAGGCCATAAAGCCCGCTGAGCGTCGCGAACGCCAAATCATAGAGGCCCAACGCCATCCCGACCCCGAGCACTGCCCAGGACACCGTCAGGCCGACGATGCCCTGAGCGAGGGCGAGAAGAACGAGCCCGGCTGCGAGCACCAGGTTCGACAGCGCGAGCACGCCGCGGCCGCCGCGATTGTCAATCGCGCGACCGACCGCCGGCCCAAGGACAGCTGAGAGCAGCAACGAACCCGAGAAGATGCCGAACACCATGGCGCGGGAGACACCAAGCCCGTCCGCTATTGGATCGGCGAGGATAGCCGGCAGGTAATAGCTCGACCCCCAGGCGAGAGTCTGCGCGGTGCCGAGTGCAGCGACGACGACGGCTCGCCTCACTGGGTATCGCCCATCACTCCCCGGTCCCATGCCTGCGCAGCAGCGGGAGCGCAAGCAAGAGAGCCACGAGCTGTGCGAGAATGAAGCCTGGCGCGTCGGCCGGGCGGATGCCGGCAAAGGTATCGGTCAATGCCCGGGCGACGGTCACGGCCGGGTTGGCAAACGAGGTCGAGGCTGTAAACCAATAGGCGCCGGTAATGTAGGCCGCGACCGCAAAAGCCGTCACCGGCTCGCGATGCGCGCGGCAGCCCCATATCACGGTCAGCAGGCCAAACGTCGCTATTATCTCGGCAACCCACTGCGGAAGCCCGGTGCGCACGTGCTGCGAGAGCTGCCACACCGGCAGATCGAACATGATGTGCGCGAGCCACACGCCGAGGATCGCACCGATGAGCTGCGCGGCGATGTAGGGCGGCACCGCGTGCCAGCGCAAACCCTCGGTCGCCGCGGCGGCAAGCGTCACAACCGGGTTCATGTGCGCGCCCGATTGCGGCCCGAAGGCGAGGATCAGGGCCGTCAGCGCCCCGCCCGTGGCGATTGCGTTTGCGAGCAGCGCGAGGCCGACATTTCCGCCGCATAGCCGCTCGGCCATGATGCCGGAGCCGACCACGGCGATCAGGAGAAAGGCCGTCGCGACGAGTTCCGTCAATGCCTCGCGGACGAGAGGGCGGCTCAGCGCGGCCCGCCTCACCGCCGCCGTGGCCGACGTCATCGCGCCGGTTCCCCAGTTGCGACCACTCGAAGACGCCCGATTTCGTCGACGTTTCGCTTGATGGCGAGTCGATCAAGGGCATCGAGCCGGAGGCTCGTGAAGAGTTTGATCCGGTTCTCTAGCACGACATACGCATCGCGGAAGGCCCGGCGGTTCTTCTCCTCGGTGCCTTCGATCGCAGCCGGGTCCGGCACACCCCAACGGGCGGTAACGGGGTTGCCTGGCCAGACCGGGCAGACCTCGCCTGCAGCCTGGTCGCAGACCGTGAAGACGAAATCCATTTCCGGCGCGCCCGGTTTGGCGAATTCGTCCCAGCTTTTGTTGCGCAGCCCGCTAGTATCGAGACGAGCCTTTTCGAGAAGATCGAGCGCCAGCGGGTGCACGGCGCCTTTGGGGAAGCTCCCGGCACTGTACGTCCTGAACCGTTCCTTCCCCCAATGCCTGAGCAGCGCTTCGGCCATGATGCTCCTGGCCGAGTTGCCGGTGCAGAGAAAGAGGACGTTGTAGGTTTTCCCGCTCACCGCTCAGGCCGCGCAGCAAGGCGTTGCGGCGGCCGGTTGTGCGCTCTCCAAAGGATCGCAGCAGCTCGCCTCGCAGCACGCGGGTTCGGTTGCGTCGCTAAGTCTCCCCAGTGAGCTTTGGCCGTAGACCGTGGCCTCACCATAGGTGAAGAAGGTCTCCCACGGCACGCCCTGCGGGTCGGCGATCCACTGCTTGTCGGATTGGGCATAGCAGCAGGTGGCGGCCTTCTCCTCGACAGTCGGGCGTTCGGCGCGGGCGAGGCGGTCGTAAACTTCGGCGAGCTCCTCCTGATCCTCGGCCTGGATGCCGAGATGCGAAATGCCGGCGCGCTCGCCGACACGTCTGCTGATCGCGAAGTTGACCCGAGGATCTTCGAGCATCCATTTCGCATAATCGTCCTTGACGACGGTAGGCTCGGCGGCAAACAGCGTCGAATAGAACCGGATAGACTGGGCCAAATCGTCAACGGATACGTGTACGTGGAGGCGCTTCATCAGTCTCTCCTTTCGTGAAGGTATCCGCGGGATTGCAGACCGGCACGCATGCGCCGCGGCCGCAGCAATTCTCGGTCAGGTACGCCATCAGCTCATTCATCGTGCCGTACTCGGCGGAATAGATCAGCTGGCGGCTCAAGCGCCGCTGCGTGATCAACCCGGCATGCACGAGTTGCTGAAGGTGAAAGGACAGCGATGAGGGCATTACGCCGAGCTTTTCGGCGATGACGCCGGCCGGCAGCCCCTCGGGACCGCAGGTCACGAGCAGGCGGAAAAGCTCGATCCGGGTTTCCTGAGCAAGAGCACCGAGCGCAGCTATAGCGCGTTTCTGATCCATCGGCTGTCACAAAAATTTCATGTTTCAACGATAGTCGAATTCATATGGACATTAACCGGATTTGTCAAGGACATTCATCAAAATATCGAAATCAAACTCGGCGCTGGCGCGGGAGCGACAATGAACACGACCGAGGTCAAGGAGATGATCCCCAACCGGTACGGCAGCGGTGTTGCCGGCATGGACGCCGATCTCGAGCTTGGTTGCAAGCCTCCAGGCCTACCGCTTTGATCAGGTGAACGGCTGTCCCTTGAACGACGACCGTGTCAACGGCGGTGAGCATGTCAAATGGTGGCATTTGATCGCACATGGCATCGCATTTTTTGCGGCGACGGCTATTGCCGCGATCGTCTTCCATCCATACTACCCGAAATTTGGCGACCAGACCGAGAGTGCAAGCGAGGCGTTCTGGGCGTTTCTTACTTTCTGCATTATTTTCGGAGGTATCGGTCCTCTGATTACGCTGCTGTTTTTTGCACTTCAGCGCTTATTCGGGAAGCACCGGTCTGCGGTTTCGGTCTCTCCGAGGCGAGAAGCTCCGTGACGCGACGTTGTCACGAAAGTGCAATCAAAACGTCATAAAAGGTGTGGGATGCGCCGTTAAGAAAGTCGAGACCCTTCGGGTCGGCCTTCCTGGCTGTGAGGAGGAGACCGTGAACGCCTTTCGCATCGCATTCTTTGGGATGGCCGCCGCTGCCGCGATCGGCCTTGCTGCACAGGCGGCCGAAATTTCCGGTGCCGGCGCCACCTTCCCGTACCCGATCTACGCGAAATGGGCGGAGGCCTACGCGGCCAAGACGGGAACGAAGCTGAATTACCAGTCGATCGGTTCGGGGGGCGGCATTGCGCAGATCAATGCGAGAACGGTCGATTTCGGCGCTTCCGACATGCCCTTGAAGCCGGAAGAACTCGAGAAGAACGGTCTCACGCAATTTCCGCCGGTGATCGGCGGCGAGGTGATGGTTGTCAATCTGCCGGGCATCCAGCCGGGCCAGATGACGCTCGACGGGCCGACAATCGCCAACATCTATCTGGGCAAGATCACCAAATGGAGTGATCCGGCCATCGCCAAGCTCAATCCCGGCATGAAGCTGCCGGATACCGCGATCGCCGTGGTGCACCGCTCCGACGGCTCCGGCACCACCTTCATCTTCACCGACTATCTCTCTAAGGTGAGCCCGGAGTGGAAGGACAAGGTCAGCGAGGGCACGTCCGTCCAATGGCCGGTCGGTCTGGGCGGCAAGGGAAATGAGGGCGTCGCGGCGCTGACGTCGCGCACGGCCGGCGCCATCGGCTATGTCGAATACGCCTACGCGCTGCAGAACAAGTTGGTCCACACCAAGCTCATCAATCACGATGGCGCCTCATTGGAGCCCGGCATACAGGTGTTCCAGGCCGCCGCCGCCAACGCGGATTGGAAGACTGCTCCCGGCTTTTATCTGATCCTCACCGACCAGCCCGGTAAGGAAACGTGGCCGATTACGGGCGCGACCTTCATCTTGATGCACAAAAAGCAGGAGCATCCGGACCGCGCAAAAGAGGTTCTGGCCTTCTTCGATTGGGCCTACAAGAACGGTGCCGAAATGGCGAAATCGCTCGACTATGTCCCGATGCCGCCGAATGCCGTAGCGATCTTCGAAGACAGCTGGAGGCAGGTAGTCGGATCCGACGGCAAGCCGGTGTGGGACGGTCATTCGTCTTGATGTTGCGGGTGAGAGGCCTCGCGCCTCCCGCCCTCCCCCCTCATTACCGATTGGGGTGACGCCCCGTGGCGGCTGAGACGGCAATCGTTGATCGCGTAGCGGCCTCGGGCCGGCGCGGTGGTGTAATCGGCGACGTAGTCTTCCGGTCGCTGACTTTTGTGTTTGCGTCGCTGGTTCTGCTGATCCTCGGCGGCGTCATCGTTGCTCTGATCGACGGGGCGCTGCCGGCGTTCCGAACTTTCGGGCTCTCCTTCGTCGTGACCGAGGTTTGGAACCCGGTCACCGAAAAGTTCGGAGCGCTCGCCCCAATTTACGGAACGCTCGTGACCTCCGCCATTGCGATGCTGGTCGGGATTCCGGTGGCGTTCGGGGTCGCGATGTTCATCACCGAGATTTGCCCGCTCTGGTTGAAACGGCCGCTCGCCACGATGATCGAGCTGCTGGCGGCAATTCCGAGCATCATTTACGGCATTTGGGGCCTGTTTATATTCGCGCCCTTCGTCCAGCAGTACATCGAGCCGGCGATCATCGATACGTTCGGGCAGATTCCGGGAATTGGGGCGCTATTTGCCGGTCCGCCGCTGGGCATAGGCATTCTGACAGCCGGTTTCATCCTGGCGATCATGGTGTTGCCGTTCATCTCCTCTATCATGCGCGACGTGTTCGAGACCGTGCCGCCGATGTTGAAGGAAAGTGCTTACGGTCTCGGCGCCACTCGAACCGAAGTCGTCTGGCGGGTTGTCCTGCCCTTCACCCGCATCGGTGTCGTCGGCGGCATTATGCTCGGTCTCGGCCGCGCGCTCGGCGAGACGATGGCCGTCACCTTCGTCATCGGCAACGCGCATAGCATCAGCGCCTCGATCCTGCAGCCGGGAACCACGATATCTGCGTCGCTGGCGAATGAATTCACCGAGGCCTTCGGCGATCTCTATCGGTCGTCGCTGATCGCGCTCGGTTTAATCCTGTTCATTATCACCTTCATCGTGCTGGCAATCGCAAAGCTGCTGCTGCTGCGGCTGCAAAAGCAGGCGGGAACCTAATGCGATGAATGTCTATGCCCGCCGCCGCATCGTCAATGGCGTGGTCATGACCCTGTCGGTCGCGGCGACCGCGTTTGGAGTTCTTTGGCTGGTCCTTGTTCTGTGGACACTGCTGGAGAACGGGATCGCGGCAATAACCCCGTCACTATTCTCCCAAATGACCCCGCCGCCCGGCAGCGCAGGCGGCTTGTTGAACGCGATTTTCGGCAGCGTAGTCATGACCTTGGTCGGGACCCTGATCGGGACGCCGACAGGCATTCTGGCCGGCACCTTCCTGGCGGAGTACAGCCGGGGCAGCCGCTTTGGCGAGGTCGTCCGTTTTATCAACGACATTTTGCTGAGCGCCCCTTCGATCATCGTTGGGCTCTTCGTCTATGAGCTGATGGTCGTGCCGATGGGGCACTTCTCGGCCTGGGCCGGAGCTGTCGCGCTCGCCATTATCGTGATCCCGGTCGTCGTACGGACCACCGAGGACATGCTGAACCTCGTCCCGAATCCGCTGCGCGAAGCGGCTTCGGCTCTCGGCTCGCCGAAGTGGAAAGTGATCGTGATGATCTCTTACCGCGCGGCGATCCAGGGAATGGTGACCGGCGTCATGCTTGCGGTCGCACGCATCGCCGGCGAGACGGCGCCGCTGCTTTTCACCGCGCTCAACGACCAGTTCTGGAGCACGAATTTGAATGCGCCGATGGCGAATTTACCGGTAGTAATCTTCCAATTTGCAATGAGCCCTTATGCCGATTGGCAGACGCTGGCATGGGGCGGTGCGCTGCTGATCACAATCACGGTCCTGCTTCTCAACATCAGCGCCCGAGCCCTCGCTTCCTGGAGCACGTTTAAGCAATGAGCCTAGCCACTGCGCGGCAAGTCGATGCCGATTTCATCACCCGATTCGGAGCGGAGGGAGGCACAGCCCGCGCCCCGTCAAAAGGTCCTGATCCGCAACGTCGATTTTTATTATGGCACGTTCAAGGCTCTGAAGAACATAACGATGCCGCTGCACGACAGGAGGGTCACCGCTTTCATCGGCCCGTCCGGCTGCGGCAAGTCGACATTGCTTCGCGTCCTCAACAGGATTTACGAACTCTACCCCGGCCAACGCGCGACCGGAGAGGTCATTGTCGACGGCGAAAATATCCTGGCGCCGGGGCTGGATCTCAATCTCCTGCGGGCGAGGATCGGCATGGTCTTTCAGAAGCCGACGCCCTTTCCGATGTCGATTTACGACAATATCGCTTTCGGCGTCCGACTCTACGAGAGCCTCCCGCGCCACGAGCTGGACGAGCGGGTTGAATCGGCGTTGCGTCGCGCCGCCCTTTGGGAAGAGGTCAGAGACAAGTTGCAACAAAGCGGGCTCAGTCTTTCGGGCGGCCAGCAGCAGCGTTTGTGCATTGCGCGCGCGGTAGCAGTGCGGCCGCAAATCCTGCTGCTCGACGAGCCCGCCTCGGCACTGGACCCGATCTCGACGCAGCGCATCGAGGAGCTGATCGCTGAATTGAAGGCCGATTACTGCATCGCAATCGTCACGCACAACATGCAGCAGGCGGCCCGTACCTCGGATTTTACCGCTTTCATGTATCTCGGAGAGCTGATCGAATTCGATGAAACCGAACGCATCTTTACGCACCCGAAAGAGAAACATACCGAAGATTACATTACGGGCCGGTTCGGTTGATTTGATCGAAGGCGAGGGGTTTGCCGATGGCTTCAGAGCACACTGCCAGAGCGTATGACGAAGAACTGCGCAGGCTCAGCAACACCGTAGCCGAGATGGGCGGACTTGCCGAAAGCCAGCTCGGCACGGCGATCGAGGCGGTAATGACGCGCGACACCGAGCTTGCCGCGCGCGTTGTCGAAGGCGACGTCAAAGTCGACCAGCTCGAACGCGAGCTCGACAATCTCGCGATCCGGCTCCTCGCGCTGCGTCAACCGGTGGCGCGCGACCTGCGGGAGATTTTCTCCGCGCTGAAGATCGCGAGCGATCTGGAGCGAATCGGTGATTACGCCGCCAACGTGGCCAAGCGTTCGATTGCCCTCAGCCAGACACCTGCAGTGCGGCCGGTTTACGCCCTGCCGCGCATGGCGCATTTGGCGCAAATTCAGATCAAGGACGTTTTGGACAGCTATGTGCAACGCGATGCCGACAAGGCATATTCCGTGTGGAAGCGCGACACCGAGCTCGACGAGATGTATTCGAGCCTATTCCGCGAACTGCTTACCTATATGATGGAAGATCCTCGCAGTATCGGCTCGTGTACCCACCTTCTGTTTATGGCGAAGAACATCGAGAGAATTGGTGACCACGCAACCAATATTGCGGAAAATCTGTACTACCTGGTGAATGGAACACCGCTGGAGGAAGCGCGGCCGAAAGGCGATGTGTCGAGCCTCGAGGTCATGACGCCGGATCGTGCCCCGTGACGGTGAAGCCGCTCATCCTGATTGTCGAAGACGAAGCGCCGCTCGTCACCATGCTGCGTTACAACCTCGAAAAGGAAGGCTTTCAGGTTTGTGAGGCCGGTGATGGCGAGGAGGCGCTCGTACAAATCGCCGAGCGCAAGCCCGATATCGTGCTGCTCGACTGGATGCTGCCGCTGGTTTCGGGGATCGAGGTTTGCCGCCGCATCCGGCGCTCTCCCGAGACCCGCTCGCTGCCGGTCATCATCCTGACCGCGCGCGGCGAGGAAACCGACCGGGTGCGCGGGCTCGACAGCGGTGCCGACGACTATGTGGTCAAACCGTTCAGCCCGAGCGAATTGGTCGCTCGGCTGCGTGCGGTGATGCGGCGCGCTCAGCCCGGCGGCACCCAAAACGTGTTGCAGTTCGCCGATGTGGAACTGGATACAGCCGCGCATCGGGTGTCGCGCGCGGGTAGGCCGATCCATCTCGGTCCGACGGAGTTCCGCCTGCTTCGTTATCTGATCACGCATCCCGGGCGGGTCTTCTCGCGCGAGCAATTGTTGGATGCGGTGTGGGGCCACGATGTCTATGTCGAGGCGCGGACTGTCGATGTTCACATCCGCCGCCTACGTAAGGCGCTGAACGCCGATGACGCCGTCGATGTGGTGCGCACGGTCCGCTCGGCCGGCTACGCTCTAGACCATCCCGTCAAATAGCTTGCGCGGTTTCCGGGCCCCTCGACCCGGCACGCGATTTAATCGACGACGATTCGGATCAGTTGATCCGTGGTGCGCCGTCGACCGGTTTCGGCTAGCGCGGCGCGAAATACCGCGGCGGTCGCTTCGTCCGGCGCTGCGACGCGGACTTCGACCCCGGAGGCGCAGGCGCGCACCGCGGCCGGGCCGACCCGATCAATCGCGAAAATGACGAGAGAGACCGGATCCGGTGTTTCGGGCCCAGGTACCAATCGGGACTTCAGGATTTTTCGCCATTCGCCGAAGCGCGCCCGGCCGCGTGGGCCGCGCTTTTTCGCAAAACGGGTGAGGGTTGCCTCGAACACATTTTTCCGAGCGCCAGGGCGAGTTGCTTTCTTAGCCATCAGGGAGCGCTCCACTAGCCTAATCGGCGATCGGTACCACAGGATGATTACCGTTTTGCGAACGTCTCCCAGATATGGGGCTCGAAAAACTGTAACATACAATTGATAGAATAAGCGTCGGACCAACTAGGTAGGGGAAACCACGTGTCCGCGGGGGCGACCGTGTTTTTTGGTCTTTGGTTGCAAAAGCCGATGCGTATAGCGGCTGCGAACCCGAGCGGGCGGCGTTTTGCCGACGCCCTCGCACGCTGCGTCGAACTCGAGCGGCCCGGGGCAGTGCTCGAACTCGGCGCCGGAACCGGGAGCCTCACGCGCGGGCTCGTCCGGGCCGGCTGCCCGCCCGATCGCATCATTGCCGTCGAGAGTGAGCCGCGGCTCGCAGCGGTGCTGCGCAGTGAATTCCCGAGAATGAGAGTGATCGAAGGCGATGCGACCCGAATCGATGAATATTTTTCGGGTCGCGGGGAACCGCTGGCCGCAGTCGTCTCCAGCCTCCCGATCAAGTGGTTTCCATTGGAGGCACAGCGAGCCATCGTCAAGCCGTGTCTCGAGCTATTGGGACCGGGCGGGCGTTTTTTGCAGATGACCAACGCGTTCTCCTCGCCCTTGCAAATGGAACGGCTGGGGATTGCCGGCCGAGAGATTTGCCGGGTCTGGCTCAATCTGCTCCCGGCACAGATCTGGGCTTATTCGCAAAAATCCGAACCGATTGCCGCGGGCCGGCCGTCGTGAACCAGATTTCTCCGATTCCCCAGATTTCAAGCATGTACCACTATCGCACGATCTGGATTTCCGACATTCACCTCGGCACCCGTGGGTGCAAAGCCGATTTCCTGATCGATTTCCTGCGTTACAACGATGCGGACACGATCTATCTGGTCGGCGACATCATCGACGGCTGGCGCCTGAAGCGATCATGGTATTGGCCGCAGACCCACAATGACGTCATCCAGAAGATATTACGCAAGGTCCGTAAGGGCACGCGCGTCATCTATGTCCCCGGCAACCACGATGAATGGCTGCGTGATTACACGCTGCTGCAGTTCGGCGGCGTAGAGGTCGCGGAAGAGGTCATTCATACCACTGCCGATGGCCGCCGGCTGCTGGTGCTGCATGGCGACGTGTTCGATGCGGTCGTCAAGCACGCCCGTTGGCTGGCGCTGCTCGGCGACCACGCGTATACCGCTGTGCTCTGGCTCAACCGCTATTTCAATATCATGCGGCGCCGCCTGGGATACCAATATTGGTCGCTGTCTGCCTATCTCAAGCACCGGGTCAAGAACGCAATGCAGTACATTGGCTCGTTCGCCGATGCCGTAGCCACCGAGGCCACCCGGCGCGGCGTCGATGGTATCGTCTGTGGCCACATCCATCACGCCGAGATTCGCGAGATGAACGGCGTCCTTTATTGCAATGACGGCGATTGGGTCGAAAGCTGCACCGCTCTCGTCGAGCATTTCGATGGCCGGCTCGAGCTGGTCCATTGGATCGAAGATTGGATGCACCACCCGTTGAGGCGCCGCGTCGACGATGAACCCGAGATCGAGGTGGAGGCTCAGCTCCCCGAGTTCGCCGACACGGATTTATGAGGATTGCGCTTGTTTCCGACGCGTGGAGGCCACAGGTCAATGGCGTCGCGCGCACGCTCGCGGCCTTGCACGACGGGCTGAAGGCAGCCGGGCATGACGTTTTTCCGCTGACCCCGGAGCTTTTTCGCACGGTACCGTGCCCGACGGACCGGGAAGTGCGATTGGCGATTGCTGCGCGGCCGCGCCTCACGCGACTGCTGGAAGTGCTCACGCCAGACGCGATCCACATCGCGACCGAAGGACCGCTCGGCACGGCCGCGCGGAAGTATTGCATAAAGCGGAACTTGCACTTCACCACCGCCTATCACACAAAATATCCGGAGTATCTAGAGGCCCGTTTTGGGGTGCCTAAGGCATGGACTTACGCAATATTGCTGCGCTTTCATTGCCGTTCGAGCGCCATTTTGGTCGCCACGGAAATCATCCGCCGTGAGCTCGCGGAAAACGGATTTCGAACAGCTCGCCCTATGGACGCGAGGCGTCGACATTGCGCTGTTCCGGCCGGGATGTACCCCCGCCGTCGATCTGCCTCGGCCGGTATTTCTGTGCGTTTCGCGCATTGCGGCCGAAAAAAATCTGCCGGTCTTCCTCAACCTCGATTTGCCCGGCTCGAAGTTGGTCGTGGGCGGCGGCCACCTCTTGCCGGAAATGAAGCGGCGCTACCCCAATGTGCACTTTGCCGGAACTCAGCAGGGCGAAGCGTTGGTCCAGCATTACGCATCGGCGAATGTGTTCGTATTGCCCAGTCGAACGGAGACGTTTGGGCTGGTGTTGCTCGAGGCGTTGGCCTGCGGGCTCCCGGTCGCGGCATTGCCGGTCCCCGGACCTATGGACGTCATCGGTGACAGCGGCGCCGGAGTTCTCGATTGGGATCTGCGTGCGGCCGCCTTGGCAGCATTGAACATTCGCCGCGAGATCTGCCGCTCGCAGGCCGAGCGCTTCAGTTGGCAAACCTCGATCGAGCAGTTTCTCAGCCACGTCGTCCCGGTCCGCGCTCCCTCGACCGATAGTATCTACACGGAGCCAGCTGCTACTTATGCAGGACTGGTATAGCGGCGTTCGATGGCTTCTTTGATCCGCCGCCGGCTTTCCGAAGGCGTCAGCGGCTCGTCCTTTTCAGTGCTCTCGACATCCTCGGCGAGTTCACTGTCTTTGATATTGTCCCTGAGCCACCGCGAATAATCGCCGGCGCGCAAATGGTGCAGCCAGGTCCGATCGTCGACCCCGTCGGCGATCTGCAGGAAGAAGGCCAGGTTCTGCGCCCGCAGGTTTAGGGCGCCGTCTGGACCCCGGAAATAGAAGCTCTTGTCCTCACCAAGCTCGCCTTCGGCATATTTGCGGCTGTGGCGCTGCCGGTCCTGGCGCGGTTCGATTGTCGAGACAAGCCTCAGCTTACCGGAGCGTCGGTTCCAGAACAGCGCCTGGGCCCGATCGATGGTTTCCCCGAACGGCGGCGGCGCGGGTTCCCCGACAACTTTACAGAACGACGCCACCACTCGATCAGCCTCGCCGCCCAGCGCCAAGACATAATCGATTCCCCGTAGTGCCTCGGCGGCAATGTGCTCGGGATCGACGGTAATCAAGATCGTGGCGGCAAATTCCTGGGGCAGAATCACCGAAGCGCCGTTCCAGCCGAATGGCAGCAGGTGGTGGGCCTCGTCGATCACGAGCCAATGCGGCCGCGCGCTCTCGATGCGAAGGCTGGACAGGGCAGGCATGAATTCCGAAAGAAAGTGAGGCCGCTCGGCAACATCGACCCCAAGGAGGTTCACCACGAGGTTCTGCTCGGGTTTGTGGAGGAGCTCGACAATTTCGGGCAGACGCGGCGTTGACTTGGCATCGCCCAACACCAAAGCGCCTTCGAGATCGGCGTAGTCACCCTCTGGGTCGATCACGCAAAGCTGGAACCCGCGTTCATTGATCTTTTCAATGAGCCCCGTCGCCGCGGTCGACTTGCCGCCGCCGGATGTGCCCGCGATCAACACGCTGCCACATTGCGGATGGAGCCGGACAGGTTCACCTTGCAGGTCGTGTGCGATCTCGACAGTCTGACGCTCTATTGTCGGCGCGATTTCGGCGAGGTCGTCTTCAAGGATACGGCGGACCGTCTCGACAACTCCGGCGCCGCGAGGCGCGCTCGTCACGATCTCGGCGTCTGCCTTGACCATCGGCAGCGCATTGGCTACCGCGACGGCGCAGCCGCACGCGCGCAAAAACGCGTGGTCATTTTCCGCGTCCCCGATCCCCACGACATTGAGCGGCGACAATTGCAGTCTGGCAAGCGCTGCAGCGAGCCCGCTCGCCTTATTGACGCCGGCCGGGAGCACCATGACCGCGCCTTTGTTGAAAACGATCTGCAGCTCGAGCCCGAGGTCACGGATCGTGTCGAGGACGATCTTTTCATTTGGCTCCCAGGTCGCGACGATGCTGCGGCCAACCGAGAGCGGCGTAACATTGCGTCGCCGCAGCTCTTCGACGAAGAGGGGAGGGGGCTCCTCGCCAAGCGGAATTTCCTCCCCCGTCGCGGGGTCGACGAGCACCGCCCCGTTCTCGACCACTGCCGCGTCAAACAGGTCGAGATGCGAGAACACGCGCCGCAGATCCGCCAGCGCCCGCCCGGTGGCGAGGATCAGCTTGCGGCCGGATTGCTTGAAAGAGCGCAGCGCTGCGATGGTCTCTTCGGCAACCAGACCGTCTTCGGCCAGGGTGCCGTCGTAATCGGTCGCGAGGGCGACGAAGTACATACGCAGCCATACGAACTTGAGAACGGTACTTTCTCGAACAGTCGTCTTACGAAGGCTGTTCCGACGTCATGAAATCTTAACGGCATTTCGCTCGCGCTAAGTGGTGGCGAGGCGCGCCTCGATCGCTCGGCTGCGCCGACGCGGCGGGCCGCCGAAGAGGATCTGCACGACGCCGGCGCTAAAGCCGATCAATACGCCGGTCTGCCAGGCTCGGTCGTAAGACCCTGTCATGTCGAAGATCAGGCCGCCGCCCCATGCCCCCAGAGACGACCCGACCTGATGCATCACAAAGGCGATCCCGAGGAGGGTCGCCATATAGCGGGTGCCGAACATCTCGGCGACGAGGCCGCTCACGAGCGGCGGCACACTGAGCCACAGCATTCCCATCGCCGCCGCAAAGAGGAGTGTGCTCGCCGGCGTCGGCGGCATCACGAAATAGGCCGTGAACACGAGCGCGCGCATGATGTAGAGGAGCCCGAGCAGGACATGCTTCGGATACCGCCCGCCGAGCCAACCGGCGAGTAGCGAACCGACGCAGTTCATCCCGCCGATGACGGCAAGAGCCTCGGCGCTCAGCATCGGGTCCTGGCCACAGATCGCCAGATAAGTCGGCAGATGAGTAGTCAGGAACACGAGGTTCAGTCCGCAGACGAAATACGCTCCCGACATGACGAGAAACGGTCGGTGCCGTGCCGCCTGACCGATCATCTCCCGCATCGTGGTCCTCGGCGCGCCTAACCCCGGCAGCCCGCGAAAAATCCGGCGGGCAGCATCGTGACGGCGAGAAGCAGAAAAAACAGCACACCGATCTGCCAAGCTTGGTGTGCGAGCAGTGTTTGGGTCGTCAGCGGGATCAGCAACGTGCCGAGCGACCCGGCGGCGGAGACGATGCCGAGCACCTCGCTCCTGCGCTGTTGCGGGATCGCCCGCGCGGTGGCGGTCAACGCCAAGGACGAGGCGGTGCACGACAGCGCCACGCCGATCAGAACGCCCGACGCGATCAGCGCTGGCGCGCCCCCGGCCGCAGCCATCACCGCAAGCCCGACCACATAGATCCCGGCGCCCGCCACCATTGTGGATCGCAGACCGAACCTATCGGCAATCGCGCCGACTGGAGCTTGCGACAATCCCCAGACGATGTTCTGGACCGCAACGGCCAACGTAAAATCGACTGTCGTCAGCGCGAGGTCGCGCGTTACCGGCGTCAGGAACAGGCCGAGGCTCTGGCGCATTCCCATCCCGAGACTGAGGAGCACGCCCGCTCCGACCAAAATCAGCCTTGTTTGGCCCATCTTCTCTGGTGTTCTCGATCTTGGCGCCATCGGATCATTTGCACCCCATCCTCGGGTATCAATAACTTCCTCCGCTGCGCTGATCTGCCCTGCTCGCCGAGAATAGCCGGCCGGCGCAAGACCCGACGGTTCCGCTCGATCGACCCGAAATCGTTGAGTTAACTACGTTTAGCCACAAATTCGTTCTCCACTTCCGCGCTGGCTGGGGTTTAGAAGTATCCTGATAAGATACGACGACCCGTTGCGGCTCGCTGGGAGGCACATGTCTGGAACCAACAAGCGGTCGAGGCTAATCCGGACCCACGATCTGGTCCGACCCTGATGCGGCGGGTTGTGCGCCTGCGGCCGTACAACCGGGCAGCCTCGATCAATGGCTGATCTGCCGCCGGCGAACACCAATAGATGGGTGGCTCGCCGCAAGGCTGCCGTCCTCGTAGCCCTGCGCAGTGGCGCGATCACCATGGAGGAAGCTTGCCGCCGGTACGCACTTTCGGAGGAAGAGCTGCTCACTTGGCAGCGCGCGTTCGAGGCCCATGGCCTCCCCGGACTACGGGCCACTCGCCTTCAGGCTCGTCGCACCCGTCGATCAAGAGCCGCCGATCCGCAAGGATGACGGCGTTGCCCGCGTTCGTATTGACGCGTTTTGGACAGTCAAATTGCAATACTCGGGACCAATCTGGATCCGGGAAAGGCGGCGAGGAACATCGGGCTGTGATCCAAGGCGTGCACGCTACAATCTCCGAGCTGCACAAGCTTTGGGCGAGCCTTGAGAACGAGCGCCATCAGCTCGCCATCGTGATAGAGGAAGCGCGTAACGGCGGTGCCGATGTGACGCTGCTGCGCGATCGAGAAGCCCGCCTGTTGCTCGACATCAGTGCGGTCGTGGCCGAGATCCGCGAAGCGCCCGCGACTACGCTGCACGACCATCTCGCCTTGCTCGACGTCGCAATCGAGCATGAAATCGACCTTGCGGCTGACATTGCCTACTATGGTGCAAGAGATTTTCCCATGATCACGCGACTGCTGCGGGCCTTGGCGCGAACTGTGCCGGGCTTCGAATTCAACTCGCTGCGGCGCTCGATGTCCTTGCCCGGCCAATTCGAAGAACTGATGGAAGATGGTGTCGAGGCGGGCGGACCGGTTGGCTTTGGCCTCCGGTAATTGGCAGTGGTAACGCAGGTTGCTCAACAGCCCGGATCGAGGCGCGCTCTACCCCTGAAGCATTGTAGCCCCTCTCCTGCAGTGCAGTGCGGGAGAGGGGAGCGAGCACAGCGAGGCGGGTGAGGGTCGGTTATTCCGCGGCGGCTCTAACCGGCTCGATGAACTGTGCAATCCATTTGTCGCGGCGCTTCAGGTTTTCCCGATACATCGCCTCGAAATCCGCGGGCGGAAAGGAGTGCGTCGAAGCGCGATTGAGCAGCGCTTCGCACCATGCTTTGAGCCGCGGAAATTTTTCGATCTGGCCGAGTCTCTTGACCCGGTCGAGAAAGACGTAGCGCTGCAGGAAGGGAGCGTAGGCCGCGTCCACCAGCGAATACTTGGCGCCATTGAAGAATGGGCCGCTGCCTTGCTTCTCCAGAGCCTTTTCGAGCCGCTCGAACGGCACCGGGATCTGCTCGGCTGCCTTGTTGTAATCGGCCTCAGTGTCGGCGTAGGCGGTCGCGGTCACCGTGCTGGCGAAAGTTGGCACATAATCGGTCCAGGCGCGGTTGATGGCGCGCTCGATCGCATCCTCGGGATGCAGGCGCGGCGAGATCGTCTCGTCGAGGTATTCGTTGATCGCGTTTGATTCGAACAGCGAGACCTTATCGTCGATGCGCAGCACCGGCACTTTCTTGTGCGGCGAGATTGCGAGGAACCAATCGGGCCGGTTGTCCGGTTCGATGTGGCGGAGCTCGAATTCGGTATTTTTTTCGCGCAGCACGATCGCCGAGCGCTGCACCCAAGGGCAGGTCTTGAAACTGACAAGCATGTATTTTGCCACGGCGATCTCCAATTCATCGTTGAGAGGCTCGTATCATCGCACGCCCGGCGGGGGCCGTTTAAACATAAACATGACTCAGCTAAACATAAACATGATTCAGCCGCGGCGCACGATCGCGACCACGCCGTCCAGCTTGCCCAACGCGCTCATCTCCCCTTGAAGACCGGCCGGCGCTTCTCGACGAAGGCTCGGCTCGCCTCCAGATGGTCCTCCGTCATCGCGGTGCGCGCCTGATGCACGGCCTCCATCTCGAGAACCGCGGCGAACGGTTCGGCTTCCGCGGCAAATAGATTGCGTTTCATGTAGCCGTAGGCGACGCGGGGCCCATCGGCGATGCGCCGAGCGAGGGTCATCGTTTCGCGATGCAGCACGTCGTCTTCGACAACTCGGTTCACCAAGCCCATTGAGGCCGCGGCGGCGCTGTTGATGATCTCCCCGAGAAAATATAGTTCGCGCGCTTTCGCCGTGCCGACCAGGCGCGTCAGCGTCCACGACCCGCCAAAGTCGCCGGAATAGCCGACCCCGGCGAACCCGGTGCCGAAGCGGGCGGAACGGCCGGCAATGCGCAGGTCGCAGGCCATGGCCAGCCCCAGCCCGGCGCCGACCGCTGGGCCGTTGACCATAGCGATAACAACCTTCGGGATCGTCCGCAGCAGCAGCGGAAGCTGATGCATTCGCCGGAGCCCCTCGACACGCTCTTCAAAGCCCTGGCTAGCCCGCGTCTCCATCGTTTTCACGTCGCCCCCGGCGCAAAACCCGCGCCCAGCCCCGGTGATGACGATGGCCCCGACTTCGGCATCGCTGCCCAAGCGCTGCAGCGCCTCTCCGAGCGCCTGCAGCATCGCCGGCGAAAACGCGTTGAGCCGATCGGGCCGATTGAGGGCCAAGCAAGCGATCCCGCCTTCGGTCGTTTCCAGCAGGTCGCTCATTTCAGGCCTCCAACGAATACGGCGTTACCACGGCGGCGGCTGATAATAAGGCGGCGGATAATAGTAGGGTGAGGACGCGGCCGCGGCGCCGGCTGCAGCGCCGACCGCCACACCCGCCGCGACGCCGGCGCCAACTCCGACGGCGGTGCCGCCGTAATAAGCACCCCCGCGATAAACCGTGGTAGGGCCGCGGTACCCAGTTCCGCCGTAATAGGCACCCCCAGGCGCGCGATATGCGGTCCCGCCATAGGGGCCGCGAGCGGCAGCGCCCCCATAGGGACCACGAACTGCGGCGCCGCCCGCGGGACCGCGATAAGCCGCGCTGCCTCCCGGCCCGCGAACCGCAGTGCCGCCCATCGGACCACGGTAGGCAGCGCCACCATAGGCGCCGTGAACCGCGCCCCAGCCGAACGCTTGCGGCGCCAGCGACGAAGCCAACACCATGCTCAAACAAACGATCGCCAGCCGCTTCATCGCTTACCTCCCTTGCCCCTTGGCCTTGCCCTTGACCGGCGGCGCCGTCGCCGCAACCGGCTTCAATTGCACCTCCGTCGCGTCCGCCGGCGGCTGAAAGGTGAAATCCGCGTCGGACGGATGGATATTGAAGTTCCAATCCGAGAACTCGGCGATGAAGTTTGGTTGGCCCGGCAATGTTCGGTAGGTCACGATCAGCCGGCGCGGCAGCGACTGATCGTTCTTCTCCACCCAGAGCTCGAGCTCGATGCCGGGCGGCTGGAAGAAGAACAGGTGAAGCCAAGGGACGCCGTCGATCGTCACGGTATTGACCACTGTGCCCTCGGTCACACCCGTCAGAAAGGCGTTGTCAGGATCCTCGGTCAGGAAATCGGCTAGCGGGAAATCGACGCCAAGGCGCCCCACCACCTCCGTCAGCATTCCCGCGATGGTGCCCTCCGGTACCGGAATGCTCGCGTATTTTTTCTCGGTGGCCGAGTACACGATGGCGGTCTTGCCGTCAAAAACGAGCTTGCTCGCCCCATCATCTCCGGTTCTATCGACAAGCAGCCGGTTCGGCCGGTGCGCCGTGACCTTGAGGGTATGAAAGATGTGGAGCGGGTGACCTTCTGCATCCGAGTATTCCCGGATTGTTCGAGCCTGAAACGAGAATTGCTCGGACCGCAGGGTCTGGCCCATGCGCATCAGGGCCGCGCTCGCTTCCTCACTGATAGCCGGCTTTTTTTGCTGAGTGGCGGCGTGCGATGTGGGCGCCGTTAACGGGAGAATGCCGATCAGGCCGCCGGCTAACAAGGCCTCCAGGACGACGACATATCTGAGCTTCACGAACTTTCCCCTACCTCGGTATCGTTGTGTTCACCATAATCAGCACTCGGTAAACCGTCTACGCTCGGGAAGCGATTTACTTTGGTCCATATCTACGGGGGTGTCCTTGCGCGCAGCAATCGTCGCTGTTAGATAGAATTGAGAGTACGGCATAGGACGCTCAGGTTTGGTGGGGGAAATGCAGACACCGCGCATTACGCAGACACCGCGCATTGCAAGGTCGAGCGTAATCCTTCGGTCGGCAATTATGGGCGCATGCCTCGCATTGCTGGCGATGCTGCTCCCCGCTGATTCGCGGGCGCAGATTTACATCGGCGCGGAAGGCGGATGGACCGGTCTGCCGGATCGGACCGACGACATCCTCAACGTGACCTCGGTGAAGGCGCGCTTCGACGCCGGCTTCAACGCCGGCGTTCGCGGCGGCTACGAGTGGGGTCCCTGGCGCTTTGAAGAAGAATACAGCTATCGCCAGAACGGCGCCCGGGACCTCGTTGGCAACAACTTCACAATCAAAGGGGTCAGCGGCGACCGGCACACCAATTCCATCATGACCAATGTGCTCTACGACTTCACTGTCGGCCACCCGATTACGCCGCATGTCGGGTTCGGCGTCGGGGCGGTGGACGTCTTCGATGGGCTGAAGGTTCCGGGCATCGGGCAGCTCTTCAACAACAGCAGCTGGCAATTCGGCTATCAGGGGATAGCCGGGATCCGGTACAATCTCAGCCCGACCTTCACCCTCGATCTCGACTACCGCTATTTCGCCATTACCCGGCCGACGTTCAGTATCCCGAAGACCAATCTGCGTTATCGCACCGCTTACGACACGAACAACTTTGTC
Organism: uncultured Alphaproteobacteria bacterium; assembly: GCA_963736715.1. Classification (GTDB taxonomy): domain Bacteria; phylum Pseudomonadota; class Alphaproteobacteria; order ATCC43930; family CGMCC-115725; genus AP-15. Next base: position 93,403 of record CAVTQA010000046.1, read on the forward strand.
GCCAGCCTGATTTATCGATTCGCGCCCCCACCGTCCCCGCCCCCGGTTCCGGTCGAAGCGCCGGCGCCAACCTCGCCGGCGCCGCAGGTATTCCTGGTGTTTTTCGACTGGGATCGCGCCGAAGTGACTCCCGCTGGGACGGAAGTCGTGCGGCTGGCGGCGAATGCCTACAAAGCCGGTGGTTCGGTACGCCTCCAGGTAACCGGGTACACCGATCTTTCGGGCTCCGCCGGCTACAACCAGCGGCTTTCGGAGAGACGCGCCAACAATGTCGCCAATGCTCTGGCGAATCTAGGCGTCGCGCGCAGCGACATGACGGTCACCGGCCGCGGCGAGAACGACCCGCGCGTGCCGACCCCGAAGGGCGTGCGCGAGCCGCAGAACCGGCGCGTCGAGATCGGTTTTTCGTAAGGACCGGTCGCGGCAGCGTCCGGCGGGGACGATTGCGATGGACACGACGCACAATTCCGGGCGTTAGCAGCAGGTCTGCCGCGAGTTTCGGTCGCATCGCTATCACCGTGGAATCACATACATAGCTGGAACTCTCGCAGATCCGGCGCCGTTTAGGCGTGTTCGGCCGGAAAGGTCCCTGATGCTGCCAATATCCGCCGTCTTTCAGGTCGCCGATATGCTGGGCGATGCGTTTGCGCCGTTGCGCGAACCGCTGAGCGTCGATCAGCTGATCGCTCTGGCGCGCCGCCGCACCGGGCTGAGCGAATTTGGTGAAACGGCCTTCAGGGATCCGCTGCAGAAGCTTCTGCGCGCGTGTTACGAGGATGGAAATTTAAGCCTGGTCGGACGGGTCGCGACCCGCTGGGACGTGGTGCGGTTCTTGTCGAACCTGCTTCGGCTCTTTGACGAAGAGCAGCAGGCGCCCGAAATTCTCGCTCGGCCGGTAGACCGGCCGATCTTCATCTCGGGGCTCCCCCGCTCGGGAACCACCTTTTTGCACAGCTTGTTGGTCGAGGATCCGGCCAATCTGGTGCCGCGAGTTTGGCAACTGATCCACCCCTATCCGCCGAGAAATTCCGAGTCCGGGCCCGACCGCCGGGTGCGGCGGGTCGCCCGCCAGCTGCGGCTCTTCGGCTTGCTGGCGCCGGATTTCCGCCGTATGCACCCGATTGGCGCCGGCTCACCCCAGGAATGCTCCGAGATCACCGCACATGTCTTCGCCAGCCTGCGCTTCGATACGACTTACCGTATTCCGAGCTACCGGCGCTGGCTCGACGCAACCGGACATCTGGAAGCCTATCGCTTCCACAAGCGTTTTCTGCAGCACATGCAGCATCAAACGGCGGGTGGTGGGCGCTGGGTGCTCAAATGCCCAGACCATGTCTTCGCACTAGACGCGATAAGGGCGGTCTATCCGGACGCCCGTCTGGTTTTCGTGCACCGGGACCCGCTCGCAGTCTTATTGTCGGTTGCGCGGCTGACCGAGACCCTGAGGCGGCCATTCACCCGCAGCATCGACAAGGCCGAAATCGGGCGTCAGGACAGTGACCGCTGGCTGGCGGCTACCGAACTGATGATTGCCGCGGCGCAAGAGAAGCGCTTCGCCGAGCCGATCTTTCATGTTCAATACCTGGATCTGGTCAAGGACCCCGTTGGCACCGTGGCGGCACTATACAGCCACTTCGGCGACGCCTTGCACCCCGATGCCGCCGTCCGAATCGGCCGGCTGGTCGAGGCAAAGCCGAACGGCGGCTACGGCGCACACGGATCTCGGCTCGAGGAGTACGGTCTCGACGCCGCGCTCGAGCGCGAGCGTTACGCGAGATACATGGCGCATTTCGGGATTCAGCCGGAACCGCGAAGGCGATCGGCGCAGTCAGCGAGGTGTTCGCCAATTCTCGCCTCCCCGCGATCTGCCAAGCCGGTCAAATGACCTGATACGCCACCAGCGAACGCGCAGGCGTAGCGTCGGGCTCCCGAACGCCTTCTGCTAGAGACGGTTTGGTGGCTCAGCGCGCCATCAGGACGGGGAGCTGCGCTTCCATGATGATGTGCCGGGTGCCGCCACCAAAGATCATTTGGCGGATGCGGCTCTGCGTGTAAGCGCCCTTCAGCAGGAGATCGGCACCAGCTGCCATCGCTTCCTTTAGAAATGATTCGCCCTGGGCTTTCTGTCGGCCATAGGCCGTCCGGACGCTGACGTCCATGCCGTGCCGTTCGAGCGTACGCGCCAGTTCTTCGCCCTCGGGGCCCGGCTCAGGCATATGTTGCGGACCGACCGTCACGACGACGACCTTGCGCGCCTGCTTCAGGAACGGCATCCCCATCGCCACGGTGACCGCGGTCTCGGTGCTGCCATTCCACGCGACCGCGACGACCTCGCCCAGGGTCGGCAGGCTGCGCTTTGGCACCATCAGCACCGGGCGGCCGCTCTCGAACAATGCATCTTCGAGCGTGGCCTCGGCGATCGAGGCGAGCTTTTCGGGCTGCTCGACCACGATCAGGTCGAAGACCCGGCCGATCATCCCGACGACCGCGTTCTGCCGACCGTCCTCCTCGCGCCAGGAGGCGCTCGGGCCATTGTGTCCCGCCGGCACCGGATCGAGCGGGACACCCTTTGCATTCATGAAGTCGCGAAACAGCCGGCGCGCCTGGTCGCGGCGCTCATGGCCCTCCCGCTCGAGGGTGCGATCGACCTCCGACGAGATCGAAAACCCCATCTCGCCGCCGAACACCACGGCGTATTCGGTCGTGAGGCTGTGCAACCCGACGAGGTGGCTATTGAAGCGTTGCGCCGCCATGAAAGCGGTGTCGAGAACCGGCCCCGCATTGCCGTCGCCGACTACGGTTAGTAAGTTCTTCATCGCGCGCTCCACTGCCCTCGCCCGCCCCGATCGGAGCGGGGTCTTTAGTGAACGATACACGATTGTGTCATGCATTGCGAGAGCAGCCGGGTGACCGTCGTCGTGCATCCGTCTAGACTTGCGGGCGCGGCAATGGGAGTTGGCGGGAATGCGCGTTGTGATCGGGTTTTTTTTATGGGTCGCGGCCGGTCTGGCCCTGGCGTGCGGCGCGACAGACGCGGAAACAATCACTTTTGGCACGGATTGGAAAGCCGAGGCCGAACACGGCGGCTACTACCAGGCCATCGCCACGGGGATCTACCGGCAGCACGGCCTCGAAGTGACGTTGCGGCAGGGCGGACCGCAGGTCAACCACGCGCAATTGCTCGCCGCCGGCCGGCTCGACTTCAACCTTGCGCCAAACTCCTTCATTCCGCTGAATTTCGTGCAGGAGAACATCCCGCTGGTTGCGGTCGCGGCGATCTTCCAGAAGGACCCGTCGGTGCTGATCGCCCATCCCGGGCAGGGTAATGACAGCTTCGCCGCACTCAAAGGCAAGCCGATCATGATCGGCTCGGACACCCGCATCACCAGCTGGGTCTTCCTCAAGAGCAAGTTTGGCTACACCGACGACCAGATCAGGCCCTATACCTTCAGCGTCGCGCCGTTCCTCGCCGATCCCAAAGCGGTTCAGCAAGGCTATCTGTCGAGCGAGCCGTTCACGATCGAAGCCCAGGGGGTAAAGCCAGTCGTCATGTTGCTGGCCGATGCCGGCTATTCGAGCTATGGATCGCTGATCCAGACCTCCGACCAACTGGTGCAAGAAAAGCCCGATCTCGTGCAGCGCTTTGTCGATGCCAGCATCGAGGGCTGGTACAGCTATCTCTATGGCGAACCGGCGCCGGCCAACGCGCTGATCAAACGCGACAATCCGGAGATGACCGACGCGCTACTGGCCTATGGCATCGCCAAGATCAAGGAATACGGCATTGTCGACAGCGGCGACGCCAAGACCGACGGCATCGGGATGATGACCGAGGCACGCTGGCGCGAATTCTTCGGCACGATGGCGAATTCCGGCATCTACCCCAAGGATCTCGACTTCCACAAGGCCTTCACCTTGCAGTTCGTCGACAAGAAAGTGGGTATGAAGCCCTGACGGAAACGCTGTCGCCGGGCCTGGTATCGCAATCCCGAGCAACGAATTCGCTCGTCGCCTTGCGCGGCGTCGGCAAGCGCTTCGCCACCGGGGTGACGGCGCTCGAGGGGATCAATCTCGATATTCATCGGGGCGAGTTTTTTAGCCTGCTGGGACCCTCCGGCTGCGGCAAGAGCACCTTGTTGCGCATCATAGCCGGGCTCAGCGAGCCGAGTTCCGGCGTCCGCCGCCTGTTGCTCGAGACGGACCGCGCCGGCCACGTCCCAGCGGGGCGGATCGGCTTCGTGTTTCAGGACCCGACCCTGATGCCATGGAGCACTGTCGTCGACAATGTGCTGTTGCCGTTCCGTCTCGCCGGGCGCATCGGGCCTAGGCAGCGCGAACGGGCCGGCGCCGAGATCCAATCTGTCGGCCTCGCCGGGTTTGAGCGGGCCTACCCGAGACAGCTCTCGGGCGGCATGCGGATGCGCGTCTCGATCGCCCGCGCCCTCGTCACCGATCCCGATTTGCTGCTGCTCGACGAGCCCTTCGCCGCGCTCGACGAGATCACCCGGATGGCGCTCAATGACGATCTCATGCGCCTTTGGGAGAGCCGCCGGCCGACTGTCGTTTTCGTCACCCACAGTGTCTTCGAATCCGTCTACCTGTCGACCCGCATTACCCTGATGACGCCGCGACCCGGCCATATCGTCGCCGAGCTGCCGGTCGATCTGCCGCAGCCGCGCCAGCGCACGCTGCGCACCTCACCCCGTTACGCCGCGCTCTGCGCGACGGTGTCGGAGCAGCTCGTAAATGCGATGGCAGCCAGATAAATGGCCGGCCGCACTACATCGCCAGTTATTTCTCCCTCTCCGCCCTTGGGGGCGGAGAGGGTCGGGGTGAGGTGGGGGTGCCTCGTGCCAGACCCGCGACCCAGCCCATCTCACCCTCCCCATCGCTTCACGACGGGTCCCCTCCCTCTCCCCCCGCCAGCGGGCGGAGAGGGCAAATTTTTGCGCGGCCCTATCCAATAATCATGCAGGGAGCGGGATCCCGCTTCGGGCGCATCGCTGCTCCCCTCGGGGTGGGAGTGGTCCTGCTCGCGTTGTGGGAGATTATCGTCCGGGCCGAGGGCATACCTCCTTACATCCTCCCTGGCCCGGTGCTGATCGCGCAGACGCTGTGGACCGACGGGCCGAGCCTCATGGCCTCTCTGTTTGTGACCCTGCGCATCACCTTGGCGGCACTGGCGGCGGCGGCCATTCTCGGCGGCGGGATCGCGCTGTTGTTCTCGCTGTCGCGAATTCTCGCGCTCAGCCTCTTTCCATACGCGGTGATCTTGCAGGTGACGCCGATCGTCGCGATCGCGCCGCTGATCATCATCTGGGTTCGCGAGCCGTTTCTCGCCCTCCTCGTCTGCGCCTGGATTGTCGCGTTCTTTCCGGTCGTCGCGAACACGACAGTCGGGCTCAACAGCGCCGACCGCAATTTGCTGGCGCTCTTCCGGCTCTACGGCGCCTCGACCGGCAAGACATTGCGCTACCTGAAATTGCCGACGGCGCTGCCCTATTTCCTCGCTGGCCTCAGGATCAGCGGCGGCCTCGCGCTGATCGGCGCGGTCGTCGCCGAATTCGTCGCCGGTACTGGGGGCACCGAGACCGGCCTCGCCTTCCGCATCCTCGAAGCGGGCTACCGCTTGGCGATCCCCCGCCTGTTCGCCGCGCTATTTCTGTTGTCGCTGACCGGAATCGTCATCTACCTCGTGCTCGATCTCGTGTCGCGTCTGCTGTTGCGCCACTGGCACGAGAGCGCGATGGAGGAAGAGGAGGAGTGAGGCCTCAGCCGCGTCCGACAAACGGCATTTTGGTCGCCATCACGGTCAGGAATTGGACATTGGCTTCCGGCGTGACCGTCGCCATGAACACGACCGCGCGCGCAACGTTCTGCACATCCATTGTCGGCTCTTCGATGACTGTGCCGTTGGCCTGCGGCACGCCGCGCTGCATGCGTTGGGTCATCTCGGTCAGTGCATTGCCGACGTCGATCTGGCCGCAGGAAATGTCGTATTTGCGCCCGTCGAGCGAGGTCGATTTGGTGAGGCCGGTGATCGCGTGCTTGGCCGAGGTGTAGGCGGCCGAATTGGGGCGCGGGGCATGCGCGGAGATCGAGCCGTTGTTGATGATCCGCCCACCCATCGGCTGCTGATCCTTCATGATCCGGAAGGTCTCCTGAGTGCACAGGAACGAGCCGGTCAGGATCGTGTCGATGACGGCTTTCCAGCGCTCGAAGGCCAGTTCTTCGATCGGCGCCGCAGCGCCGAAGCCGGCATTGTTGAACAGCACATCGAGCCGGCCGAAACGCTCCTTGGTTTTGGCGAACAGATTCTTGATCGAGGCCTGATCGGTGACATCGGTCGGCACTGCCAATACCTGACCGCCGGCCCCTTCGATCTCGCGCGCGACCTCGTCCAGCCGGTCGGGCCGCCGGCCGGCGATGACCGCGGCAAAACCCTCCTTGGCGAGGGCGACTGCGGCTGCCTTGCCGATCCCGCTTCCTCCACCCGTGACGAGGGCGACTTTTCCGTTCGAGCTCATGCCGATGTCTCCTTCTCTGGGAAAGCGGGAACGATAGCAGGTTGGCCGTCGCCGCACGGACGAAATTGCAGCAGCGTCAGGGGACGATTCCGCGCACCGCCCAAGCAGTCGCCGTCAACGAGCGTGGACCATCGGGGGCGCCGGAGAGAAAGGCGGCGCGGACGCGCTCCTTGACCTGCCGCCGCCGCTCGGGCGGCAGGCCTTCGACATAGGAACCGACCGGTCCCTGACCGCCGAGCAGCGGTTCCCAGTAATCGGCGAAATCGGCGTATTCCATGCGGATCGTGATCGAACCGCGCTCGACCGCCGCGAGCCCGGCATCATGCCACAGAGCCGGGAGCCCGTCTGGCAGGGCGAGCGGACCCGAGAACAGCCGATCCCGTGCCACCCCGGCGTCCGGGTCCAGCCCGGCCGCGGTGTCCCAGAAGAGGCGCTGGAACACGAGCCCACCGCGGAAATCCCATACCGCCGCCGCGACGCCGCCGCCCGGCCGCACCACCCGCCGCATGTCGCGCACGGCGTGCGCGGCATTCGGGACAAAATTCAGCGAAAGCTGCGCCAAAGCCGCTGCGAAACTGCCGTCGGGGTACGGCAGGCGACCGGCATCGCCGACGGCAAAACCGATGCCGGCGGCGCCCGGGCGCGACCGCGCGAATGCGATGTAAGGGATGGCGATATCGAGGGCGGCTACCCGATCCGGCACTCCGCGTTCGGCCAAGGCGAGGGCGAGGCTCCCGGTGCCGCACCCGACGTCTAGCAATCGGCCCTGATCCGCTGGTCGCGCGAACTCTGCAAAAGGCCCGGCGAGCAGCCGCGACCACCGTCCGAGAAACCGCTCGTACGCGACCCCGTCGCTCGCGCGGTATGTTGAGGAGAATGAGGTGGAAGCGCTCGTCATCGCGACTTTTGTTTTTCTCGGGGGCTAACGCGCAGCGCTTTAGCAATGCAAATAAAAGCCGTCACTCCGGGACGGCCCTTGGGGCAGGGCCCGGAGTCCACGAACACGGACGAAAAGCAATTGTCCTCAGATATTGGTACCATTTCGTATTGGCGACGGTGTTCATGGCTTCCGGGTTCTCGGCTGCGCCGCGCCCCGGAATGACAATGGTTATGAAATCCGGGGAGAGGCAATGGTGAACGGCATCGAGCTGAACGGCAGGCGATACCGGAACCCGCGGCGGCCGACAGTAGTCATCTGCGTCGACGGGTGCGACCCCGAATATCTCGAACGCGGCATTCCGGACGGCATCTTTCCGACGATAGGCTCTTTCCGCGGCGAGGGTTATTTCGGAACCGCGGACGCTGTGGTGCCAACCTTCACTAACCCAAACAATGTCTCGATCGTGACCGGGGCACCGCCTTCGGTGCACGGCATTGCCGGCAACTATTACCTCGATCGTGCAAGCGGATGCGAGATCATGATGACCGACGAGGGCCTGATGCGCAGCGAGACGATCCTCGCGCTGATGGCGCGGGCCGGCGTCAGGACGGCGGCGGTCACCGCCAAAGACAAATTGCGCAAGCTGCTCGGGCGCAACCTCGACGGCATCTGCTTTTCGTCCGAATATGCCGATGCCGAGGTCGAAGCGCTGGTCGGTCGCGGCAGGCCCGACATGTATTCGGCCGACTTGTCGCTGTTTGCGCTCGATGCCGGGGTTGCGCTCCTCGAGCGCGGCATGGCTCGGCTACTCTACCTGTCGCTCTCGGACTATGTGCAGCACGCGCACGCGCCGGGAGCGGCGGAAGCCGATGCGTTCAATCGGGCGATCGATGATCGCGTGCGGCGTTTTGTCGAATTGGGCGCCGTCGTCGGTCTCGTCGCCGACCACGGCATGAACGACAAGGCGCGGCCGAATGGCGAGCCCAACGTGATTTTCCTCGAAGACGAGCTCAACGTGCGGTTTGGCCTCGGGGCGGTGCGGGTGATCTGTCCGATTACCGACCCGTTCGTGCGCCATCACGGCGCCCTCGGATCGTTTGTCCGCGTCTACGCGCGAGGCGCCGGAGACATTCCCGCTCTTATGGCAGCGAGCGCGGAATTGCCGGGAGTGGCTCTGGTGCTCGACGCGGCAAAGGCCGCGCAGCGGTTCGAATTGCCGCTCGACCGGGAGGGCGATTTCATCGTGCTTGGCGACGCCAATACCGCGATCGGCGCCTCCAGGGTCGAGCACGACCTATCGGGGCTGGCCGGCCATCGCCTGCGCTCGCATGGCGGGCTCGGTGAACAGCTCGTGCCTTTCGTCCTGTCGCGCCCGCTGATCCCTCAATACCGCGACATCGCCGCGACCCGCCGGCTGCGCAATTTCGATATTTTCGATTTCGCGCTAAACGGCGTCGAATGAGCTACATCGGGGGCTTGACGCCATCCTTCTCAGCCGTCACCCCGGAGGCCGTCAGGCTGCCATCGGCCGTTTTCTGAGCAATGATGAACACAGCCGCGCCAGGCTTCAGCAGGCTGGGATCGCCCGCCACATAACCGACTATCGGAGTGCCTGGGGGAATGGTTACCTCCGCTTCGCCGTCCTTGTAGGTGACCTTGATTACTTGACCTTGCGGCGCGCTGGTGATCTGCGCCGCAGTTGCATTGGTCATCAGGCTGTCGGGGACGAGGTCCCAAGGAAATTGACCTTCCCGAGCGACGCCGCGCAGGCTTTCGGGAAGGATGTGCACCTCGATCGCCCGGAGCTTTCCGTCGGGGCCTTTGACCGAAGTCGAGGCGACAAAGTCGCCGGGCTTAATGTCGGCGATGGTCTTGGCGACCACTGCACGCACGGCAAAATTCGGGGCGAGGGTGACCGTCACTTGCGGACCCTCGCGCGACTTGACCCTCAGTGCCTGGCCGTCGAGCTCCTCGACCGTGCCGCGGATGCGCGTCGGCGGGCTCGCCGGCGGGTTCTGGGCGACAGCCGGCAGCGCCAGCGCTGCGACGAAGACGACGGCGAAAACCGATTGCAAGCGCATGCCAAAATCCTCCCTGCTACTTCTTTAATGACCGCGGCCCAACATGCCTCCAGATCGCGCGGCCCGCATCTCACATTTCGGTGACCGCCGTCTTACGAGGATGGCGGATCACTGCACGATTTCATCGGGGTAGACCCCCCAGAGGTCGCCGCGCTGGACCCAGCCGGCATGATCGGCAGCATCAATGCGGCACCAGTCGCCGCGGCATTCGAGCAGCTTTGCAATGACTCCCGGCTGTGCGCGGGCAACCGCCGGGGAGGCCGGGTCGGGCTGGCGATGCAAGGTGCGAATGCCGCCCTTGACAACGACGGCGCGCTTGCCGGTCAGCATTCTTTCGTGCACCCAGCCCTCGGTACCCTGCCAATCGCGGATCATCCGCCAATTCTCGAATTCCTTGACGACCTCGACCGGCATCTCCTTGCGGGTCAGCACCCATTCGATCGGGTAATTCTCGCCCGGTCCGACCCGCAAATTCACCTGGTCCGAGCGCAGGCTGACAAAGCGCGGCAGTTTTTGCCCGGCCTCGCTTTCGCCCGCCGCGGCGGGCGGAGCTGCGGCGACAAATGCTGCCATCAGCACCCCCAGCAGACACGACACCAATCGATGCCGCGTCTGCCGCCTGGACATCTCACCCCCGCTGTTGCTAATGGCGGACCCCGCCCTCTGCGGAACCTGTCGCCATGCGCTCGAAACGACCGTTCGTCATCGTCACCCGCAAGCTCCCGGACCCGATCGAGACCCGGATGATGGAGCTGTTCGCCTGCCGGCTCAACCTGGACGACTCGCCCCTTTCAAAGCCTGACCTGATCGCCGCCGTGGAGCGGGCCGATGTCCTGGTGCCGACCGTCACCGACCGAATCGATGCCGAGGTACTGGCAGCGGCTGGTCCCGCCCTCAAGCTGATCGCGTCGTTCGGGACCGGCGTCGACCATGTCGACCTCGCGGCGGCCCAACGGCACGGCATCATCGTGACCAATACGCCCGGCGTCCTGACCGAGGACACGGCGGATATGACAATGGCGCTGATCCTCGCAGTGTCACGCCGGCTCGCCGAAGGCGAAAGGCTGATCCGCAGCGGCGGCTGGACCGGCTGGGGCCCCACTTCGATGCTCGGCCACCGGATCTGGGGCAAGCGGCTCGGCATTGTCGGCATGGGCCGGATTGGCATGGCGGTCGCGCGCCGGGCCAAGGGGTTCGGCCTATCGGTTCATTACCACACCCGGCGGCCGGTCCCGGAGGAGATCGAAAGCGCGCTCGAGGCGACCTATTGGGAAAGCCTCGACCAGATGCTCGCCCATATGGACATCGTCTCGGTCAATTGCCCGCACACGCCGGCCACCTACCACCTGCTCTCGGCGCGCCGGCTGCGTCTGCTGCAGCCGCAGGCGATCCTCGTCAACACAGCGCGCGGCGAGATAGTCGACGAGGAGGAGCTCCTTCGCCTGCTCGAGATCCGCGCGATCGCCGGCGCCGGTCTCGACGTGTTCGAGCACGAGCCGGCGATCGACCCGCGGCTGCGCGCCCTCGATAACGTCGTGCTGTTGCCGCATATGGGCTCGGCGACGATCGAAGGGCGGCTCGCAATGGGCGAGAAGGTCATCATCAACATCAAGACCTTCGCCGACGGCCATCGCCCGCCCGACCGCGTCCTCGGCTCGATGCTGTAGAGCAGGCATGAGTGCAGGTCGATACTTGTCGGCATCCTTCGTGTGGGTTGCCGCGCTGTCGGCAGCAGTGTCGGCCGCCCCGAGCCCGACCCCTATCACGGCACAGCTCGTCGATGCCGCGAGGCACGAAGGCAAGGTAGTTTTCTATACCTCGCTCGAGCGGCAGACCGCCGAGAAGATCGGCAAGGCCTTCGAGGCAGCCTATCCCGACATCTCCGTGCAGGTCGAGCGCAACGGCTGCGAGCGCCTGTTCGAGCGGCTCGCCGCGGAACGCGGCAGCAATATCCGCGTTGCCGACGCAATCGAGTGCTCGGATATGACGGCGCTTTTCCATTGGAAGGGGCAGGGTTGGCTGGCGCCCTTTGTGCCGGTGGAAGTAGCGGAGAAATGGCCGGCCGATCAGCGCGATTCCGACGGCTATTTCGCGACCGAGCGGTTTACCCTGTCGCCGATCTCGTACAATACCAAGCTAGTCAAGGCCGAGGATGCGCCAAAGAGCTATGCCGACTTGCTCGACAAGAAATGGACCGGCAAGATCGTCAAGGCCCATCCCGGCTATAGCGGCACGATCGAGACGGTAACCTTCGAGCTGAGCCGCGATCTCGGCTGGGACTATCTCAAGAAACTCGGTCAGCAGCGCGTGATGCAGGTGCAGGCGGCGTGGGAGCCGCCCAAAAAAGTGGCACAGGGTGAGCGCCCGATCGGGGCGGATGGTGACGAATATTCCGTTCTGCAGATCCGCGACCGTGGCGGCGCGATCGAGCCGGTCTATCCAAGCGAAGGCACACCATCGATCCCCGGCGGCGCCGGCATCATCGTCGACGCTCCTCACCCCAATGCCGCCCGGCTCTTCATCAGCTGGTTGTTGTCGCGCGCCGGGCAACAGTTGCTTGTCGATGCAGATTGGCTGCGCTCCTTTCACCCCGACGTGAAGCTCAAGGCCGGGATGAAGCCGCTCTCGGAAATCAGGATCCTAAAGGCCGATCCCGCCGCCCAGGAAAAGGCCGCAGACGAGATCAAAAAGAAATACGCCGAATGTTTCGGGCTGTAGTGCAGTCTTGAAAAGAGTTTGCCGCCGAAGTTTGGCTCCGACGACGCTGCCTTTACCCTCTTTCCTCGCCGGCTGGAGGAGAGGGTAGGGTGAGGAGGGCCGACGAGCGGGTATGCGGCATCGCCCACCTCGCCCTCCCGCCTCCACGGATCAAGTCTGTGGGCGCCGAAGGCTCACGCGCGACGCTCCTCGGAATCGGCATGGCAACCCGACTGCAGGGGCTCGGCCGACCGTAGGAGCGCCCGGTTGAAAAACCTTGCGGCCCGACCGTCCTCGGCTGGACCTATCCGCATCGCTGTTTTTTTGCTGTTTCGGCAAGGAGATCATCAGCCATCCATCTCTTCTTCTCCGCAGAAATCCTCGGACTCGGGCAACGTCGGATCAAAGAAAACAGCGTGGAGCCTCGCTGTTTTCGCTGTTATTGGAAATATATCAGCCAGAGCCTAACCTCGATGGAGACGTGTTGAGAGGCTCCCGTTGCATATATAACACGGATGTCGGCAATATAGCAAGGGCTATATGTGCAAAAGCAACACCCCGGCGACGTAATTCGCTTCTATGGGCGCGTCTGCCGCCAATTGAACCTGCGGTGTGCACCGGCTCCCGGCAGGATAATGACCGCGAGCCCTGCCAGAACCAGTAAGATGCCGGGTTAGCGCATCGGCTCGAAGGTCTCGCCGAAGACCAGTGTGGACGACAAAAAACCGGCACAAGGCGCAAGCAGCGCGAATGGCGTCACCATGGCGGCGGGGTAGCGCCGGAGCAAATCTCCCCAGATGGCGTAACCTACAAAGGTGGCCAATGTGCCGAGATAAACGGCTGCGCCCAGAGTTACCCAGGACGTGCTGGCGAGCGCTCCGACAATCGGCACGTGCCCGTCATAGGCTGCGGAGAGGATCAGGGCTGGCAGGGGCGGCACGAGGCTTGCCCAGACCACCAATGGGAATACTGGAACCTCCGCCGTGCATTTCACCAGGATGTTCCCAATAGCCCAGCTGAAGGCGCCGGCGAGAGCAAGACCCAGCGCTGCCGACGTGAGGTCGCCGCCAATAGTCAACGCGATCACCGCCAGACCAGTGAATGCGATCATCGTGCCGATGCATTGGCGCAGGTTCGGCGCCTCCCGCAAAAACACCGCAGGGAGCAGGACCGTGAAGAAAGCCTGGCTCTGCTGCGTCACTGAGGCGAGCCCTGGCGGCATTCCTTGCTTGAAGGCGAAGAATAACAGCAGGAACTGCCCGGTGAAGAGCGTCAAGCCGATTGCGACCAGCCGGGGCCACGCGATGCTCGGCCGTGGAACAAAAAGTACCGGCAGGCACGCGATCAAAAAGCGCAGCGCGGTCAGTTCGGCGGCCGAGAAGCTTTCCAGACCGAGCTTGGTTGCGACAAAGGCGAGGCCCCAGATGACCGAAGTAAGCGCCGCGAGAACCGCGTCGCGAAATCGCATCCCGCGCTTCCGGAACAACCAGGCGGAATGATCACTGCGCCAGCTGCCGCAGCTCGGGCATTGCGCGTTCCAAACCGCGCGTGAAGCGTTCGACAACCTCGTCGATCTCGCTGCGCGTGATGCAGAGCGGCGGCGAGAACGAGGTGATCTCGCCGTACGGCAGGGCGCGCACCAGCACACCCTCTTCGAGCACCTTGCGGGAGATGACGCGGTGGGGTTGGGTTTGCGCGTCGAAAAACCGGCGGGCCTCTTTGTCGGCGACAAATTCGACCGCGACCATCAGGCCGGCGCCACGAACATCGCCGACAAAGGGGTTGTTTGCGAGCCGCTCCCGCAATTGGTCACGCAGATACGTGCCGATCTCAGCGGAATTCTCGATCAGGCCCTCGCGCTCCATAATGTCGAGGTTGGCCAATGCGACGGCCCCGCCGACCGGGTGCCCCGAATAAGTGAAGCCGTGCATCAAAGGCCCCATTTCGGACGAAGCGTCGCGCAATACTTCCCAGATCTTCTCTGAGATGACCGATGCCGAGAGCGGGAAGTAGGCGCTGGTGATGCCCTTGGCGAGCGTGACGATATCCGGCTTCAGATTGAACAGACCCGTCGCGAACCACGCGCCGGTGCGGCCGAAACCGGTGATCACCTCATCGGCGATGAACAGGATGTCATGCTCGGCGAGAAGCTCCTGAACCCGGTCGAAATAGCCTTTGGGCGGTAGGAAGACGCCGCCGGTGCCCATGATCGGCTCGGCAATGAAGGCGGCGATCGTCTCCGCCCCCTCGCGGGCGATCAGCGCCTCGAGGTCGCCCACCATGCGGCCGGTGAACGCCTCCTCGTCTTCGCCCTTCTCGGCAAAACGGTAGAAATGCGGGCAGGAGGTGTGAAAGACCCCCTCGATCGGCAGATCGAACGCCTTGTGAAAGGCCGCGATGCCGGTGAGGCTTCCGGCGGCATAGGTCAAGCCGTGATAACTGCCGAGCCTCGATATCACCTTCTTCTTTTGCGGCCGGCCGCGCAGATTGTTGTAATAACGCACCAGCTTGAAATTGGTGTCGTTGGCGTCCGAGCCCGAGGTGCCGAAGAACATCTTTGACAGATGCCCTGCCCCCGCTTTTTCATGGAAGATGCTCAGCACGCGGTCGGCCAGCCGGATGATCGGCTCGTTCGAGTGCGAGCTGAAGGTATGATAATAACCGAGATCGCGCATCGCCTGCGCCGCCGCCTCGCCGAGCTCGGCGCGGCCGTAGCCGATGTTGACGCACCACAACCCGGCGCCGCAATCAATCAGCTCGCGGCCGTGTCGGTCCTTGACCCTGACCCCGGAGCCCCCGGCAATGATCGTCGGGCCGTTCTTCAGGTGATCGGCGATCGAGGTCGCCGGATGGATCAGGCTCTGCCGATCCATTTCCTCGAGCGAATAATTCTGTGCGGCGCTTCGACATCATTCCCTCCTGTCAGAGCTCTTTTGCCTCCCCGGGGTAAAGAATTTCCGGCGGGACTTCAGGCTCGGCGATAAGCGCCCAGCCGCCATCCCGCCACGCGCGAAAAAAACAGCTGCGACGCCCGGTGTGGCAGGCAACGCCCTCGCTGATCGACCAGCAGCAATACCGTATCGCCGTCGCAATCGAGGCGGAGTTCACGCAGCAGCTGGACCTGCCCGGAGGTCTCGCCCTTTCGCCAGAGCTTCGCGCGCGACCGTGACCAATAGCAGGCGCGGCCCTCGTCGAGGCTCGCCCGCACCGCCGCGCGGTTCATCCAGGCCAGCATCAGGATTTCGCCGGTATCGTATTGCTGGGCGATGGCCGGCACGAGACCGTCGGGGCCGAACCTGATCGCCGCCAGCGCATCTTCGATCTGATCCTGCACCTGCCTCGTCCCTTCTGCCGGTTGCCCCCCTCGCAATCCCCGGATTAGGGTAGCGCTGCAACAAAAACAATACCGGTTGCGGCAAAGGGAATGCACATGAAGATCGCTGTTGTTTTCGCCATTGCCGCCACCTTGGTGCTCAGCGCCACAGCTTCTGCCGAGATGTCGGGCAATGTCGTCAAGATCGGCGTTCTCAGTGACATGTCCGGCCTCTACGCCGATATCGGCGGGCCGGGTTCGGTCGAGGCGGCGCGTATGGCGATCGCCGATTTTGGCGGCAGCGTCGACGGCAAGAAGATCGAGCTGATCAGCGCCGACCATCAAAACAATCCGAATGTCGGCTCGGCGATCGCCACCCAGTGGTTTGACAGTGACGGCATCGACGCTATTGTCGACGTGCCGAACTCGAGCGTGGCGCTCGCCGTGCAGGAGGTCGCCCGAAACAAGAACAAGGTGCTCCTGATATCGGGCGCGGCGGCCTCCGACCTAACCGGCAAGGCCTGCTCGCCGACCTCGGTACACTGGACCTACGACACGCTGGCACTGGCGAACGGCACCGGCGCCGCCATCGTCAAAGCCGGCGGCGACACCTGGTTCTTCATCACCGCGGATTACGCCTTTGGCCATAACCTTGAACGGGATACGTCAAGAGTTGTCGAGGAATACGGCGGCACAGTGCTGGGCTCGGTCCTGGCGCCGCTAAATACCGCGGATTTCTCCTCCTTCTTGCTGCAGGCGCAAAACTCCAAGGCAAAGATCATCGGCCTCGCCAATGCCGGCGGCGACACGATCAACTCGATCAAGCAGGCCGGCGAGTTCGGCATCGTCGAGGGCGGACAAAAGCTCGCCAGCCTCCTCGTCTTTATTTCCGATATTCACAGCCTCGGCTTACAGGCTGCACACGGGCTGCAGCTGACCTCGGCCTTTTATTGGGACCAGAACGACCAAACCCGCGCGTGGTCGAAGCGCTTTATGGACAAGATGAAGCGCGAGCCGACAATGGTCCAAGGGGGGGTGTACGGCGCGATCATGCATTATCTGGCCGCCATCAAGGCGACCGGCAGCGACGACGGCCCGACCGTCGTCAAACAGATGAAGGCGACCCCGGTGAACGACTTCATGACCAAGAACGGCAAGATCCGCGAGGACGGCACCCTCGTCCGCGACATGTATCTGTTCGAGGTCAAGAAGCCTTCAGAATCGAAGGGTCCATGGGACTACTACAAGCAGATCGCAGTGATCCCTGGCGAGGAAGCCTTCAAGCTGCCTGGCCCCGACCAATGCCCGCTGGTCAAGGGCTGACAACGAGTCGCCGGCAGCCGCGTCTCCTGCTCGCATATCCGACACAGCACCGCACCGGAACAATCAACACCGGCCAGTGTTTTCGGTGCGTTGCCGCAGTCGGCCGTCCCCCTGCGAATAGGAGATCAGGATGCCGGAAACCGTCGTTATTACCGGGGCATCGGCGGGGGTCGGGCGCGCGACGGCGCATGCCTTTGCGGCGCAAGGGGCGCAGATTGGGCTGATCGCACGCGGCACCCAGGGGCTGCAGGCTGCCGCAGCGGAGGTCGAAAAGCGCGGCGGGAAGGCGCTGGCGCTGCCTCTCGACGTCGCCGATCCAGATGCCGTCGAAGCGGCGGCCGGCACTGTCGAGAACCGGTTCGGCCCGATCGACATCTGGGTGAATTGCGCGATGGCGACGATCTTCGCCCCGTTCCATCGCATCTCGCCCGAAGAGTATCGCCGCGCGACCGAGGTGACCTATCTCGGTTTTGTCTATGGCACGATGGCCGCCTTGAAGCGAATGCGGCCGCGCAACCGCGGCACGATCGTCCAGGTCGGCTCTGCCCTCAGCTATCGTGCTATACCGCTGCAATCGACTTATTGCGGCGCCAAATTCGCGATCCGCGGGTTTACCGACAGCCTGCGGACGGAATTGCTTCATGACGGGGTCGATGTGCACCTTGTTATGGTCCAGATGCCGGCGCTCAACACGCCGCAGTTCGATTGGGCCCGAAACAAGATGAGCCGCCGGCCGCAGCCGGTGCCGCCAATTTTCCAGCCTGAGATTGCAGCCGACGCGATCCTCTATGCCGCCCATTCGCGCCGCCGCGAGGTCTGGGTCGGGGGCTCCAGCGTGCAGGTGATCATGGGGAACAAACTCTTCCCTGGATTGCTCGACCGGTATCTTGCCAAGAAGGGTTACACCGGCCAGCTGACCGACGAACCGGCCGATCCCGGACAACCCGACAATCTGTTCGAACCGGTGCCGGGCGACCCCGATACCCATGGGCGCTTTGACAGCCGTGCCGCCAATTACAGTTTGCAGCTGTGGGCGACGGAGCACCGGGGTGCGCTTGTGGCTGGCACACTGGCGATTGCCGCCTTCCTCACGACGTTGATTGTCGGGGGCAAGCCACTGGCGAAGATTTCATCGAGCACATCGGAATAGCTCAGGTCATTAATTTGGATCAATAACATCTTGCACTAAGGCGACGGGCGCAGC
This sequence comes from uncultured Alphaproteobacteria bacterium, assembly GCA_963736715.1. Taxonomy (GTDB): domain Bacteria; phylum Pseudomonadota; class Alphaproteobacteria; order ATCC43930; family CGMCC-115725; genus AP-15. The sequence goes on from CAVTQA010000046.1 coordinate 111,428, forward strand.
TGCGCACCGGATCAAATTCCCGAATGCTCGGGAACCAAGGATGGTTGCTCGCGTTTGAGAGCGCTGGTTGCGGAGCATCTGGTGGCGATCTTCGGCCCGAGAGCCAACTTGTTCATGAACATCGCCTTGCTCGGGACGGCAGGCCTGTTTGTGTTTCTATCAATCCTCATCTGGGTCGTGCCGGTGATGGGCTACAATAGCCAGGAGCGATACATCCCGCCGCAGCCAGTGCCGTTCAGCCATAAGCACCACGTCAGCGGCCTCGGCCTCGATTGCCGGTACTGCCATACCACGGTGGAGATCTCGCAGAATGCGGGCATCCCGCCGACCCATACCTGCATGACTTGCCACTCGCAGATCTGGACCAATGCCGAAATCCTCGCACCGGTGCGGCAGAGCCTGGCCGAGGGCAAGCCGCTGCGTTGGACCGCAGTCTACACCTTGCCCGATTACGTCTATTTCGACCACAGCATCCACATTGCCAAGGGCGTCGGCTGCACCGAGTGTCATGGGCCGATTGGCGACATGCCGCTGACCCGGAAAGCGTCGACGCTCCATATGAGCTGGTGCCTCTCCTGCCACCGCGATCCAGCGCCGCATTTTGCGGCCGCTCGATCAGGACGTGCCGTCGATCAATTTCATCATGAGGCCGGCGGAGGCGCTCGCCGGCGAGCTGTTCTGGATATTCTACTTCATCGCCACGCCGCTGCACGCGCTGCATCTGTTGATCGGCATCAGCCTTATTTCTTTACATGCTGAGGCGCATGCGCCACGGTGATCTGACCCCGGCCTACTACGCGCCGCTGGAGGTGGTCGGTGTCTACTGGAGTTTTGTCGACACGGTCTGGATCCTCTTATTTCCGTGCATCTACCTCGTGGGCCGCTCATGATCCGGGGTCAAGCACGAACCGGCACTGCTCTATATCATCGCCTGGCTGGTGCTGGTGGTGCTCATCGGTGTCAGTATAGGGACGGCCTTTCTCGGGCTCGGGATGTATGCTCCGGTCATCCAGTTCGGCATTGCGGCGACCCAGGCGTCCATCATCTTTATCCTGTTCATGCGGCTCAAGGGCCCCCCATCGCTGAAATGGATCTTCGCCGGCGGCGGCTTCTTTTGGTTATTGTTTCTGTACGGACTGAGCACGACGGATTACGCGACCCGCCACGGCTGGCCTTCTTGATCCGGCGGGACGGAACAGATCAGTTGTATACCGGTTTGGTGCCCGGCGTCGGCGAATAGCCGAAGCTGCCGCGGGCGATGATCGCCTCGCGCCCGCCCATGGCGGCGATGCGCGCCCCCTGGTCGGCCTTTGCTAACGCGTCGGCGGCGTCGGGATCGACTACCCGGCGCAGCGCCGCCTCACAATCGGCGACGAGACCCCGATAACGTGGCTCCCGCGCGAGGTCGCGCGTCTCCTGCGGGTCCCTATCGAGGTCGAAAAGCTGCGGCGCCATGCCGGCGTAATAGACGTATTTGAACGGGCCCTTGCGGATCATGAAGGCGCCGGTCGCAGCGCCGGCGGCGTGATACTCCGACAAGATCGTCCGGCGCGGCGCGGTGCCGCGGGCAAGGTCGAACAGCGATGCGCCGGGCAGGTCGCGATCGTCAGGATGCGGCGGCGCGCCGACGCATTCGACGGCGGTAGGGAAGCAATCGACAAGCGACACCGGCTCGTGGCAGACCGAGCCTTCCGGCACCTCGGGCCCGGCAAGGATCATCGGAACACCCGCCAATTCCTCGTACATCGTCGATTTGCCCCACAGCCGGCGCGTGCCGAGATTGTCGCCATGGTCGCTCGAATAGAGCACCCGCGTATGCTCGGCGAGACCGGTCGCGGCGAGCGCGCCGATGAGCTTGCCGACATTGTCGTCGACAAAGCTGACAAGCCCGAAATAGGCCGCGAGCGCACGCCGCAATTTCACCGCGTCGAACGCCTTGTCATAGATCTGGCATTCGCGGATCGCCGCGATATAGGGGTGGTCCGGCGCCCTGTCCGCCGCGTCATAAAGCGCCGGAAGCGGCAGCTCGGCCTCGGGATAGAGGTCGTACCATTGCGGCCGGGCGATCAGCGGGAAATGCGGGCAGACCAGCGAGACGAACAGCACCCACGGCTTTCCTGACGGCGCTGATGCCTGCGCCTTCAGCCAATCGACCGCCGCCGCGGTGATCTTGTCGTCGTAATCCTGGTAGCTCGAATTGCCGCGCCCGGCGTCGTTGGCCAGACGCAACGCCGCCTTGCGCACCGGCAGCGGATCGCGCAGCCAGCCGAGCGGGTCGCCTATCCCGTCGACGACATGCAGCGGCATGATCTCTCGAGTGAAGCCGTTGTCGTCCTCGGCGCTCCTGAAATGCAATTTGCCGACCGCGGTAACCTCGTGCCCGGCCTCTCTCAACCGATGATGCCAGCTCGGCACGCTCCCATCATACGGGATCGCGTTGTCCCAGAAGCGGATGCGATGAACATAGCGCCCGGTAGCCAGCGCGGCGCGCGACGGCACGCAGATCGGCGAGTTGCAATAAGCTTCGCTGAAGCGTACGCCCCTCGCTGCGAGGCGGTCGAGGTTCGGCGTGCGGATTATCGGATGCCCGGCGCAGCCAAGCACGCGTGGATTGTGCTCGTCACACAGGATGAATAGCAGGTTTGCGGGCTTCATATGTCCTCGTAAATCGAAAGACCGTTAGCCGACAGGCTCAATGCTTCCTCGCTGAGGCCTTGCGATGGCGCCATGGTCCGCCTCCACCCCTTCTCTGGCAACAAAATTTGAGCGTTGCCGGCTGGAGCGGATTTCAATCAGATTGGTGCTCATAACGACGATTGGAGTGAGTGATGCAACCTGATTAGAATCTGCTCTAACGCAGCGGCCCGATCGCCCCGCTGTGTCTAGATCAGTGGGAGGCCACCGGTTCAGAATCTTCATGCTTCGCTTCAATGCCACCACGTGATCGGCGAAATCTCACGCAAGGCTTCGAGGGCAGCCCCCCGCGTGGTCGGAATGAACGAGCAGGCGAGGGGTCAGCTCCGCGATCGATGGCACTCCCAGAAGGCCGAGGTCGCGCAGGATCTCCTCGCGCAGGATGTCGAGAGCCCGTTTTGCGCCGTCTTTGCCAGCGGCAGCGACGCCGTACAGCATCGCGCGCCCGGCCAACACCGCATCTGCGCCGAGCGCCAGCGCTTTGATCACGTCGGTGCCGCGCCGCATGCCGCCGTCGACCAGGATCGTGATCCGGTCACCGACGGCCTGGCGCGCGGCGGGGAGGAGGTCGAGCGGGGCGACTGCCCAATCCAGCTGGCGCCCGCCATGATTGGAAATCGCAACCGCATCGGCGCCGATTTCGGCGGCGCGCGCGATGTCCTCGACACTCAAAAGGCCCTTGATGACAAGCTTCCGCGGCCAACGCTCGCGTATCCGGGCAATGGTGTCCCATGAGAGCGCACGATCCATCTGCGAACGTATCCAGTGCGCGCTATCGAAAAATCCGCGCCTATCCTTTGGGAGGAACTCAATGACATTCTCGAAACGCGGCATGCCATGCGTCAACATCCCGCGAGCAAACCACCGCGGGTGCATCAGCGCGTCGACCTTCGAGCTCCAGCTCAACGATTTCGGACCCGCGGTCGTGCGCTTGTGCCACTCCCTATTTCCATAGATCTGCGCATCCACAGTGACGATCAGTGCTTCGCACCCGGCATTGCGCGCCCGCTCGATCAGGGTCTCGCGTACCTCGGGAGGCCCAAAGACATAAAGCTGCCACCAGTAACGCAGCCCAGGCACGCGCGCGACCCGTGACATCCCATCATTTGACATTGTGCTCTGCGCAAACGGAATGCCGGCTTCAGCCGCAGCTTCGGCGAGCCGCAGGTCGGCGTGCGGCCAGAACAACTCGTTGAGCCCGGTTGGCGCCACAATGACGGGGATCGTCATTTTTCGGCCGAACAACGTCGTCGACACATCGCGGTGCGACACGTCGACCAATGAGCGATGAAGAAAACGCCATTCGGCGAGCGCAGCTATGTTGCGCGCGAGCGCGGCCTCGTCCTCGCCGCCGGCTTCGAGATATTCCAGGACAAAGCCGGGCAGCCGCCGATGCGCCATTGCCCGCAGATCCTCGACCGTCACGGCTTGGTCGAGATTGGTGCCGGTGTAAAACCGGCGCTGCGGGCTGGTCCCCAGAACGGCAGGCGAGGCCCAGCCCAAGGTTCTGTCCGCCGGGGCAAAGCCGGGAGGTACGCGACCGGCGCCGCGAATGCCGGGTCTGGCAGCCAATGCCAGCGCACCGGCAGCCACTCCGAACGCCACAAGCGCAGCCCCGCTGCGCCACGCAGCCTTGTCCCTCGCCGTCGACGCGGACCGAATGGCTCGGCGGCTGGGCCGAGGCAGTACCGCTCGCCGGCAAATGCTCGATCTGATCCGTCACCCAGCCCTCACAGCGCGCCGCGCCGCGCCAGTTCGCGGATGCGGTCGCCGATGCGCCAGGCCAGCGCCTGGATCGTCAACGACGGATTGACGCCGGCAACCGTCGGAAACAGCGAGCCGTCGCAAATCCACAGATTGGGAATGTCCCAGCAGCGTCCGTCGGCATTGGTTACGCTCTGCTTGGGATTGGTGCCCATCCGGCAGGTGCCGCCGAGATGGGCCGTGTCCTCCGCGGACCAGAGGTCCTTGCCGCCGGCCGCCTCCAACGCTGCGGACATGAAGCGTATCGCGTGCTGGTACAGCTTTCTGTCCTCCTCGCCATAGGAGAACATAATGCGGGGGATGCGCAGGCCATATTCGTCGGTTTCGTCAGCCAACTCGACCCGATTCTTTTCCTGCGGCAGCACCTCGCCGACGATCTTGAGGCCGGCTTGATGGTTGTACTTCGCCATCTCGTTGCGCAACTCCATGCCCCACAGGCCGCGCTGCCCGGTCATCGTGTCGGCCCATTCGATCGGCAAGGGGCCCTGGCTCATATAGGCGTACCCGCCCGGGAAATCCTTGCCGGTATCGGTGTAGTTCCAATGCTCGGTAATCGCCAATGACGGCGGCGCCTTGTACCACCGGATTTCTTCCTCGAAAGTCCCGTAAACGGCGTGGTTCGACTGAACCATGAAGAATTTTCCGACCATGCCGCTGCTGTTGGCGAGCCCATCGGGAAACTGGGGGCAGGCGGAATTGAGCAGCAGACGCGGGGTCTCGATCGCATAGCCGGCGACGACGATATTTTTTGCGCGCTGCCGACGCCACTGGCCTTCGCGACGGTATTCGAGGCCCGTGACCCTCCCGCGTTGCCCGACCTCGATGCGCCCGACCATCGCCAGATCGCGGATCTCGGCCCCGGCCTTGATCGCCCAGGGAATCCAGGTGATGAGCGCACTCTGCTTGGCATTGGTCGAACAGCCGAATTTGCAGAACCCGCGATAGACGCAAGGATGGGACTTGCCGCGCGGAGCGGAAACGGTGGCCAGCGGTGTCGCCGCCCATTTGATGCCGAGCGCTTCACAGCCGCGCGCCAGTACGAGCCCGGCCGCATTCATCTCATGCTGTCGGTAGGGGTAGCGTCCCCGCGGCGGGCCCCACGGATAACTGACCGGTCCGCTAATCTTCAGCGCATCTTCGGTGAGATCGTAGTAGTGCCACATCTCCTCCGGCTCGATCGGCCAGTCGACGGCATAGCCGAGCCGCGAGCGGGCCTTGAAGCGCTCTGGACGAAAGCGCAAGCGAGACCATCTGGAAATGCACGGTGCTGCCGCCGACTGATTGGCCGCTGTTGTTGTCGCCGAGCTGGACCGGATCCTCGCCCCCGGTGATGCGCTCGCCGAGCCAGAAAAGCTTTTTCTGCTCGTACTCGTCCGAGGCGAAATCTTCGAGCGGCCGCCAATAGGGACCGGCATCGAAAGCGACGACCGAGAACCCGGCCTCGGCGAGCTTGCAGGCGAGCGTGCCGCCGCCCGCGCCCGTGCCGACAATCGCAAAATCGACCTCGTCCTCGTCGCGATAACAGCGCATCGGGACCCAGCCGCCGGGGCGGAACACGTCCGGTGCGCGCCCGTCTTTTGCCCGCGGGCTATTCGTCATGGCGCTCTTCCGCTTCCCAGGGGTCGCGCCGGTCAAAGCCGAGGCGGACGTAGCCGCGTGGCGAGGCCGGGCCGCCAAAGCCGATCTCGTTCCAGGCGGCCGGGTGCGCGTAATAGATGCTGACCGTAGTGCGCAGCAGCAGGCTCGAAAAGAACTGCTTGGCCGGCAGACCCTGCCAGGCGTCACTGCGGATGTCGTTGTGCTGGATCGCCCGCAGCACCGCCTCCTGCTGGTTGTGCGGCAGCTCGCGGAAACCTCCGCCCCAACGAGCGCGGGCTTCATCGTCGATGGCTTTAATGCCTTGCCGCCATGCTTCCCGCATCGGCGGCATCCCTTCATAGCGGTAGCCGTCGCCCTGGTTCTTATGCAGCTTTTCGTCGATGAACGGGACGATCGGAACTGGCTGGGTGCCGCGATCGGGCTGCGGGATCAGGCGATCACAGACGGCGGCCAATATTTCCCACTCGGTCTCGGTCAAGAAACGCCGGTCCGGCACTTCATCCAGTCGCTTCTTGACGACGGTCCGCGTCTGGTCGTTCCAGGACGGCGAATCCCATTTGTCCAGAACATCGTAGGCCGGGAAGCGATGATGAAACACCTCGCTCATTGATGCGCTTCCATCAATTTGACGGCGCCGAGACCGGCCAACGCAACGCCGCTGAACGACGGCGGCGCCGGCAATGGCGGCCCGTTCAGCAAATTCTGGCTCCAGTTGTAAAAGCCGCCCATATTTCGGGAGACGCCGTAAGCATGAAAGCCGGCGCCGGCAACGCCCATTGCCGCGGTCGCCTGCAACATCGGTTTGGCCCACCGGGTGACCTCGGGCTTCATGGCGGCCAGCGCAATTGCCACGGCAGTCACCGGCGGCAAAGTCACGGGCAAGAACATGAACGGGTCGTGGAAAGCGCCGCGAAAATGAAGCAGGGCCGCTTCCGCGACTGTGCCGATCAGCCCCACTGCCGTGCCCCAGCCCAGCAACGGCCCGGCGGGGATTCCAAGAAGGCGGCCCGGTTGTTTTTGCTCACCCTCCAGAACGAGGCGTGAGGCGGCGAGCCCGGCCAGACCGGCGAGCGTGATCGCGACAGGCGCGCCGAGGGGGGCGCCGTAGAACAGGTTCAAAAAATCGAATCCCCCCTCGCGTTTGCCTACGTTGTAGAGGTGAAACCCGAAACCGCCGAGGCCGGTGGCAAGGGCGATACCGCAAACCGCCGTTCGTGCCACCCCGAAATGCGCCGGCGTCAAGGTCATGTGCAGGCTGTTGGCGAGCGAGGCGCCTGCGACGATCGGCGGCAAATACATCGCCGGATTATGATAGGCACCTCGGTAGTGCTCCATTGCGCTGTCGGTCAGCACGCTGAAGGAAAGAACCGCCGCGGCGCCATTGAGATATCGCGCCGCTCCGACGTGTTCGGGCTCTTCCTGATGTTCCGCCACGGTGACGCGTGGCCTTTCGAGCAGGCGGTAGAGTGTGATCGCCGCCAGCGCCGCAAGGCCGGCACAGAGTACTCCAGCCCCGAAGCGGCGCATCGGAGCCGCGGGTTGCGGCGGCTGCAGCGGTACTATCCCGCCCGCGTATACTCTCGCCGGCGATACCTGCCCGCCCCGCTTCTGCACCATCGTTCCCGCATCGCTGACGAGCTGAGTCAAGCCGGGCGTCCCTGCGCTTCACATCTCCATCCGTCAAACGACAACGAGCGGGCCGCTGTTCCAGGAACCGGTGCCCGGATTATTCCTCGTGGTTAATCTAGATCAGCAATCGAAGGCAGGATCAGGGTCGATCATTCTCGTACCTGCTCAACCTCAATTTCAGCTCAGGTCTCCTCAATTTCAGCTCAGGTCTATTGCGTAACGTTTCAGCACCTCCAATGGCACGACCTCCAAGGTCGCCTCGTGGGTCGCAGTCAGTCTGACCTTGGGGGCTTTGCCGGCTTCGAACGCCTCCCTCCAGCGCTCGGCGCACAGGCACCAGCAATCGCCCGGCTGCAAACCCGGAAAGCCGAATTCGGGCACCGGCGTCGATAAATCGTTGCCGGCCGCCTGCGAGAACGCCAGAAAGGCGGCATCGACCCTGGTGCACACCGTGTGCATCCCGAAATCCTCGGGTCCGGTGTTGCAGCTGCCGTCGCGGTAAAACCCGGTTATCGGCTTGGTGCAGCATTCGGCGAGAGGTTCGCCGAAAACGTTGCGTGCTTCGGTCATCGCTGCTTCCCCATCTGCCAACAGAGTTCAAGATCGGCGGCGTCCCAGCCCTGACAGGAAGCCACCGCGAGGTTATCCAACGATATAAGCGATCTAGCCACCGGATGAATAGAATAACCAGTCGTATCCGACTACATTCGGTGCGGTGATCGTGATGCCCAGGAGAAAGTAGTCGATCATGAGGGTTTGGAGAATATCGGCGATGCTCACGGCTAATAAGCGCTTCCCCAGCGTGATCGCAGCGGTAGTCTTGGTGAACCTCGCGGTTCAGCCGCTACCAGCGCGAAGTGCGAGTTACGACTATGTGGCGCCGCAGGTTGCTCCGCCAATTGCCGCCACTCTGGGGACCACGGACATCGCAGCGATATTGAACGAGACGGCGCCCCAGAAGCCCTACGTCATCGCCTATCAACTGACGACCACCGATGCAAACAACAACATCGCCGGGGCTGCGCCGCTGAAAGTCGTCCCGACCGACGATGCATTACATCCCTATCTCGGGGTGTTTCATAACCAGATCAACAGCACGCAATTTGCGACGTATCTTGGCTACTCGACCGATCTGCGGGTCTGGCACACGATTGGCCAGATACACAGTCCCGCGAGCCAGCCCGACTTGCGGATTCTCCCCGACGACAGCGCCGTCTATGTGGAAGAATACAACCCCTCCGGCCGGCCTTACGTCAGAGTGCACTATTACGGCAATGGCGCCACCAGCGGGCTCGAGGCATTGATCGCCAACCCGGCCGTGGCGCCGACGCAAGCGATCACACTGCCGGGAACGGACCTTGCCAAGGCCGACGGGACGCCCGAATTCGGACGCATCACTTACAGCGGCGCAATCGCGAGCTCGACGCTCGAAGTCACCCATCACTATTACGATCTCGGTCAACGCGATATGGAGGCCGACGGGACTTTGGCCAATTTCAAGACCTGGACGAGCGCGTCGGATACGACGATCAACAATCTGGTGAACAATGCCGGCGGCAACGGCAAGATCGGCGATCGAGAGGTCTTCGAGGTCGGATCGCAGGTGTTCGAAGTCGTCGAGGCGCAGGTAAGTCCGACATCGAGGAGCGACTATGGTTCTTGGCGGCTCTTCCTTGTCAACCAGACGGCGAGCACAGTTCAAAAGCTCAGCCCCGTGCTCTCCGGAGGGGCTCGGTCGCTCGGCAACCCGACCGTCTCGTTCGTGGCATTGCCGACCGGGCGTCCTGCACTTGTGTTCACTTGCTTCGTTTTCGACGCCGACAATGGCACAACGCCGCCCGGTGGACACATGTTCGTCTATCCCCTCGAGTAAGAAAAAGAGCCATGACGCACCGCGGCGCGTGTCCGTCGGGCGCCGAGCGGCTTGCAGGCCAAAATCCTTTGGCTCGGGGTTATGCGGGAGTGCGGTTGGCGCTCTCGTCGAGGCGCGTCTCGATTGCGTCCCAGATTCTTGGCGCGATCTCGATGCCGTCGAGCCGCGCGATCTCCTGGATGCCGGTCGGAGAGGTGACGTTGATCTCCGTCAGCCAATCGCCGATCACGTCGATCCCGACAAAAACTAGCCCCTGGGCTCGCAAGGTCGGCCCGATCGCCGAGCAGATCTCGCGGTCGCGGGCGGTCAGCTCGGTCTTGACCGGGCGCGCGCCGACATGGAGGTTGGCGCGCGCCTCGCCCTCTGGCGGCACGCGCAGCACCGCGCCCATCGCTTCCCCTTCGACGAGGATGATGCGTTTGTCGCCCTGGCGCACTTCCGGGATATAGCGCTGCACCATTACCGGCTCGCGCTGGATCAACTCGTATATTTCCAACAGCGCGGTCAGGTTCTCGTCGCCCGGCCGCAGCCGGAACACGCCGGCGCCGCCATTGCCGAACAGCGGCTTCAGGATTATGTCCTCATGCTCTCTCCAGAATGCGCGAATCGCGTCGCGATCGCGAGTCAGCAAAGTCGGCGGCATCAGCTCCTTGAAGCGCAGCACGAAGAGCTTTTCCGGAGCGTTGCGCACCGCGGCGGGGTCGTTGACGACGAGCGGCCCGTTTTCCGGCAACAGCTCGAGCAAATGCGTCGCGGTGATGTAGGCCATGTCGAAAGGCGGATCCTGACGCATCAGGATCACATCGACACCGGCGAGATCGAGCTCCTCGAACGAGCCGAAGCGGTGGTGGTTGCCCTGTCTGCGCATGACTTCGAGCGGCCGGGCGCGGGCATAGAGCCGCCCGTCATGAAGCGTCAGCGCATCGGGCAAATAATGGAACAGGGCATGCCCGCGGGCATGCGCTTCGAGAGCGAGAGCAAAGGTCGAATCCGCATCGATGTTGATCGTATCGATCGGATCCATCTGGATCGCAACGGCGAGAGCCATGCCGACCTCCCTTGTGGGGTCATCTGCCCCTCACCCTCCCGCCTGACGCGGGCCCCCTCCCTCTCCCCGCTAGAGCGGGGCAAGGGGCGTCCGGCATTCTCCCCCGCCCCGTTTGCGGGGAGAGGGTCGGGGTGAGGGGGCAAGTCCTCCCAAAGCTCAATTCAATTTCGACCGCAGCTGCTGCAGCAAGGCCGCGGCCTGATGCCGAGCCATGCCGTCGGGAGCGCGCAGGACGACCTGCTCGAGCGCGGCAGCGGCCGAACGCATGTTGCCGAGCCGAGCGTGCAACAATCCCGCCTCGCGCCACAGCTCGGCGAGATCGGGCGCCAGCATCAGCATGGTCTCAGCCACCATGACTGCCCGATCGTACTGCTCCGCCTGAATGAGGCGCGCCTTTAGATTGTTCTGCAGGCGCAGCAGCACGTCACGGTCCGATACCGGAGTGTAGTGTTCGGTCTGGAGCTCGCTGTCCAAGCCCGCGGTCGCCTTCAACAGCTCGCGCAATTCCGCTGCGGTACAGATCCGGCCGCCATGGAACGGGTCGAGGATCAGCCGCTCCGGACCGTCCGACAGGCGGACAACAAAATGACCGGGGAAGGCGAGCCCGACGGTCTCCCAACCCTGGGCGCGGCCGGCGTGTATATAGAGAATTCCGAGCGCTACCGGCAGACCCTTCCGGCGATCGACAACGCGCATCAGATTGGCGTTCTGCAGGTCGTCATAGGTCAGCGCATCGCCGGAATACCCGTATTTCAGAAGCACGATCTCGTTGAGAGCACGGCCCCGCTCGGCGACATCGCCCGCCGCTCCGGGATGGCGGCCGACATCGCGCGCGAGCAATTCCAAATGCTCGCGGTAATGCGCCGGGCCGACCCGCGGGCGTTCGAACGAGGCGAGCGCCAGGGCCGCCTCGGCGATCGGTAGAATGCGTTCGCCCGACGCGCCGAGTTCGCGCAGAAAATTTGCGCAAGTCTCTGGATCGTATCGCTCCGGCGGTCCTCTCATCCTTCTCTTATATCAGAGTTTCTGTACCTCGACAGCCGTCGCCGGCGTGGCACCAGGAGGCACGTCGGGCATCTGTGCGCTGGCGGGTGCTGGCGGCGCTCCCGGCTGGGCGGCGACGGGTGCGCCAGGCCGGATATCGACGTAAGAGACGACCCGCTTCACATAGGGGACGTTCCGCGCCTCCTCGGTGACGCGGTCGAGCTCGGCCTGCGTGCGGGCTGAACCGATCAGATAGACCGATCCATTCACCGTATCGATCGTATAGTTGACCGAGCGAACCTGGCTGGCAAAAACGAGGTTCGAGCGAATCTGCGACGAGATCCAGGTGTCCCTGACGCTCGCCCAGGCGCCTTCACCCGGCGCCACCTCGATCTCGTTATAGATCGCGCGAACCCCCGGGATCTGGCTCGCGACTTGCGCGGCCTGAGCCTTCAGCTCAGGGCTCGGCGTCGTGCCGGTCAACAAAGTGCGCCCTTCATAGACGGTGATGGTGAAATCGCGTTGCATCAGCGGGTTCACCTGCAGCCAGGCGTTCTGAATGTTGGTCTTGATCGTCACATCGTCGAAGGTGCCGGTGACGCCGCGTTCCTGGTTCGCGGTGTACCCCGCCCCGCCGGCGGCGGCGAGCCCGCCGACGATCGCTACCGGGCAGCCGCACAGCGCAACCGGCAGCGCAAGGGTGATAACGAGACAAAGGACGGCACGTAATTTCGACATTGCTGGACCCCCGCGGATATTCCCCTCGGGCATTGTCCGATAAATGAAACGCTGCTTCCACTGGCGGCGAGGCGCGCGCGGCCAAGGGTTCGCAGCGGCGCTCGCCGCTTCGCTAATCGGCTCGCCAAGCACCGCGCCAATGCCGGGGTACCCGGAGCGGCGCCACCAGCATCAGGTCGAATCGCGGCTCGAGCCGTGCGAGATCGGGGCGTGACAGCAGGAAGGCTTCTGCGGCGCGGGCGATCCGCCGCCTCTGCCGCGGCAGCAGCGCCGATGCCGCCGCGTCGAGTTCGTTTCGCGACTTGACCTCGATAATCGCGAGCACGCGGCCGCGCCGCGCCAGGATGTCGATCTCGCCTGAGGGGCAACGCCAGCCGCGGGCGAGGATGCGCCAACCCCGCAGCCGCAAATGCCACAGGCACAGCCATTCGGCGAGGCGTCCGCGGCGTTGCGCCCGCTGCCGCCGATACGTGGCCGTCTGCCGCGCCGGTCTCATTCCTCCCCGTTGCGCATCGCCAAGGCGCGCCGATAGAGTTTCCCGCGCGGCACTCCGGTTTCGGCCGCGAGTTTTGCCGCCGCCTCGCGCACGCCGAGTTCAGCGAGCGCCGCGCGCAGCCGTTCGTCGACCTCGGCCTGGTCTGGATCATGGTGCTCGGGCGGACCGACAACGACCACGGCCTCACCGCGCGGTGGCCCGGCGAGGCGGTAGTGTGCCGCAAGATCCGCCAGTCGCCCGCGCCGCACCTCCTCGTGCAATTTGGTCAGCTCGCGCGCAACCGCGGCGTCCCGGTTGCCGAGCACCTCGGCCATGTCGGCGAGCAATTCGGCAAGCCGCGGGGTGAACTCATAAAACACCACGGTGGCCTCGACGGCGGCCCGGCGCGCCAGCGCCCGCCGCCGCGCCCCTTGCCGCGGTGGCAGGAAGCCGGCGAACAAGAAGGCGTCCGGAGACAGCCCCGATAGAATCAGCGCGGTCACCGCCGCGTTTGGACCCGGAATGGCGGTGACCGGCAAATCTTCGGCAAGCGCAGCCCGCACGAGCTTGTAGCCGGGATCGGAGACGAGCGGCGTACCGGCGTCCGACACCAGCGCCACTCGCTCGCCGCGCCGCAACGCCGTCAAAACAAAGGGTCGCACCTGCTCGGCATTGTGGTCGTGATAGGCCCCGAGCGATGTCGAGATGCCGTACCTTGCCAGCAGCTTTCCGGTAACTCGAGTGTCTTCGCACAAAATGCGGTCTGCGCTGCGCAACACCGCCAGCGCGCGCAGCGTGATATCACCCAGATTGCCGATTGGCGTTGCGACGAGGTAGAGCCCAGGTGCCAGCTCTGTTTCGGGTAACGCTCCCGCCGGTTGCGCTCCGGCCGCCGCATCAGGAGCCGGCGGGTCGGGTTTACTCGCATCCGGACGGCGGTTAGGGTGCCGGCTCCCGTCCTCCCTCTTGTCGGAGCCAGCTCTTGCCGCGCCCGTCGCTTTCGCGGTTCGCCTCACCCTTTGCCGCCCTCGCCGTAGCCGCGCTCGCCTGTTGCGCTCCGGCGATGGTATCGGCGCCGATCGCCCGCCCGCAACCGCCCTATTACGGTTACGGCCGGGTTCCGCCACCGCTTCCGCCCGGTCCTCCGTCGCCGCCGACCACGGCCGGCGCAGCGGGACCCGCGAAGGTAGCCTTGCTCGTTCCCTTGTCGGGCGCCAATGCCGAGCTCGGTCAGGCCCTCCTCGACGCGGCGCAATTGGCACTGTTCGAGAGCGGTGGCGATCGCATGATCCTGGTGCCGCGCGACACCGGCGGCAATGCCGCCGGCGCCGCCGGCGCCGCACGCGCGGTCATCGGCGACGGAGCGCGGCTGATCTTGGGGCCGCTGCTCGCCCCTGAGGTCGAGGCGGTAAAGCCGATTGCCCAAGAGGCCCACATAAGTGTCATCGCGTTCTCGACGGTTACCACCCTCGCGGGCGGCAATACTTATTTGATGGGCTTTCTGCCACGGCAGGAGGTGTTGCGTGAGGTCAGCTATGCGCGCGAACGCGGGCTCGCCCGTTTCGCGGCGCTCGCGCCCAACTCGCCTTACGGGCATTTGATGGCCGACGCGCTGCGGGAAGCCGCAGCGGGGAGCGGGGGCAGCGTGACAAAAATCGAATTCTTCGACCCGCGGGCAGGTGACGCCTCCCCCGCAATCCAGCGGCTGCTGCCCGGCGGCGGTGCGGAGGCCAGTGCCGAGCTGCCTCCCGCATCGCCTCCAGCTGCCTCCTTAGATGCGCTGCTGCTGCCGGAAGGCGGCGCCAAGCTCCGGCAGATCGCCGCCCAGGTCAGGGCTGCGGGCGGCAATGCCAAGCCCGTGCAGTTGCTCGGCAGCGGGCTCTGGGACACCCCCGACATCGGCAGCGACCCGGCGCTGGTCGGCGGCTGGTTCGCCTCCTCTCCCCCCGAGGCGCGGCAGGATTTCGAGCGGCGGTTCAATGCCACCTATGGCCACAACCCGCCGCGTCTGGCTTCGCTCGGCTATGATTCGGCGGCGCTCGCCGCGGTGTTGGCACGCGGCCAAGCCGGCGAGCCGTTCTCCCAGCAGGCGATCCTCAACCCGAGCGGCTTCACCGGCGTCGACGGATTGTTTCGTTTCACACCCAGTGGTCTCGTGCAGCGCGGCCTCGCCGTGCTCGAAGTCGTCCCCCAGGGGACAACCGTCGTCAGCCCAGCGCCGCAGAGCTTCCAGGACCTCGGTTACTGAGCTCGTTTAGGAGAGAAGAGCGCCAAGCACCGCGTTGAGGCGCTGGCGGCCAGCGCTGGTTGCTGCGAGGCGCTCGGCATCGAGGGTCAGAAAGCCGCCTTCGATCAGCGGCGTGAGATTGCGGCCGAGGACGGTCTCGGCATCCCGGCCCGAGATCTGTTCAATCCGCTCACGCGACACGCCTTCAACCAGGCGCAGGCCCATCATCAGCAATTCCTCGATCGCGATCTGGCGGTTCGATCGTCGCTGTCTCTTCGAGGCCGGTTCCTTTCGTTTCGACCGTTGCGAGCCATTTCTCGGGCAACCGGTACTGTCGCATAGCGTATTTTGTGCCGCCAAGGGTCAGCCGGCCATGGCGCCCGGGCCGATCCCGACATAGTCCTGGTAGCGCCAATAGGTGAGGTTGTGCCGGCATTCGGCGCCGGGACGGGCATGATTGGAGATTTCGTACGCCGGCAGCCCGGCAGCGGCGAGCCGCTCCTGCGTCGTCTCGAAGAGCGCGGCCGTTCTGTCTTCCTCCGGCGGGACGAGTTGGCCGCGCCGCGCGAGCGTGGCGAAGGCGGTGCCGGGCTCTATCGTCAGCTGATACAGCGACAGGTGCTCGCCGGCGAGGGTCAGAGCTTCGTCGAGTTCGCTGCGCCAGGCCGCATCGCTCTGGCCGGGGCGGGCATAGATCAGATCGAACGAGTACCGAGGAAAGATCTCGCGAGCATGCTCGATTGCGGCAATCGCTTCCTCTCGGTCGTGGGCGCGGCCCAAGAGGTGCAAGGCCGCCGGGTCGAGCGCCTGCACTCCGAGCGACAGCCGGTTGACACCGGCTGCCGCAAAGGCCCGGAAACGATCGGCTTCGGCGGAATTGGGATTGGCCTCGAGGGTGATTTCGACATCGGGCATGACGGCCCAATGCAACCGTACGCCGTCGAGCAACGCCGCCACAGTCTCGGGCGGCATCAGCGACGGCGTGCCACCGCCGAAAAACACTGAGCCGACTGCGCGTCCGGCCGTGAACTCGGCCTGGTGCTCGAGATCGCGGATGAGCGCCCGTGTCCAGCGCGCGGTATCTACACCGTCACGGACATGACTGTTGAAATCGCAATAAGGGCATTTCGACCGGCAGAACGGCCAGTGGATATAGACCGCGAGCGGCTCGGTAGCAGCTCCCTCACCCACCCAGCCCTGGCGGGCTGGGTCCCCCCTCTCCCGCGGTGCGGGAGAGGAGCTTTGAACGGGCCGGTGATGTAGCCCCTCTCCCGCACCGCGGGAGAGGGTGCCGAGCGGAGCGAGGCGGGTGAGGGGCTTCACCTCAGCGTTCATGGAAATAGCGCTCGACGAGCTTGGCGAAGGCGCGGGCGCGATGGCTGATGCGGTGCTTCTCGGCCGGGTCGATTTCGCCGAAGGTCAGGGTTGCGCCCCGCGGGATGAACATCGGATCGTAGCCGAAACCTCGGTCGCCCCGCGGCGGCCAGGTGAGGCTGCCTTCGACCTCCCCGCGAAACAATTCGGCGCGGCCGCCCGGCCAGGCGAGGGCGAGGACCGCAACAAATCTGGCGCTGCGGTCCTGGTTGCCGAGCTCGCGGTGAACCCGCTCCATCGCCACCTGAAAATCCTTGGCTGGGCCGGCCCAGCGCGCGGAGTAGATCCCGGGCGCGCCGCCCAGCGCCGGCACGACGAGGCCGGAATCATCGGCGAGTGCCGGCAGTCCGCTCGCTTCCGCGGCGGCCTTGGCCTTCAGCGCCGCATTCGCCTCGAAGCTGTCGCCGGTTTCCTCCGGCTCGGGAATCCGGAGCGACCCTGCGGCAATGGTTTCGACGGCGAACGGTGCCAGCAGCGCCGCGATCTCCGCGACTTTGCCCGGGTTGTGGCTGGCGATGACCAGCCGGTCACCGGTGAATGGGTGGGGCATCGCGTCAGGCAAGCCCGAGCGCTACTCGCTGGCATCGGGTAAGGTCCGCAATGCCTTGCCGCGCGAGGCGCAACATCTCCGCGAACAGCGTATCATCGAACGGCGCGCCTTCAGCGGTCGCCTGGATCTCGACAATTCCACCCATCCCCGTCAGCACGAAATTAGCATCGGTCATCGCCTGCGAATCTTCGGCATAGTCGAGATCGAGTACGGCGGTGTCGGCAACGATGCCGCACGAGACCGCGGCGACATTGTCGCGCAATGGCAGCACCTTCAACGAACCCGCCGAAAGCAACCGCTGAAAAGCTATATGAAGCGCCACATAGCTGCCGGTGACCGCGGCTGTACGGGTGCCGCCGTCCGCCTGCAATACATCGCAGTCGATCTTGATCTGGCGCTCGCCCAACTGGGCGAGATCGGTCACCGCTCGCAGGCTGCGGCCGATCAGCCGCTGGATTTCCTGAGTGCGGCCGCTCTGCCGGCCGCGGGCCGCCTCGCGATCGGTACGCGTCGCCGTCGAACGCGGCAGCATCCCGTATTCCGCAGTGACCCAGCCCTTGCCGGTATTGCGCAGAAAGGGCGGCACGCGCTCCTCGACCGAAGCCGTGCACAGCACATGGGTGTCGCCGAATTTCGCGAGGCACGATCCTTCGGCATATTTGGCGACACCGGGCTCGAGACTGACCGGTCGCATCGCATCGCGGGCGCGTCCCGAGGGTCGCATGCTGTTCTCCGCCGAACTCGGGCCTACCGGAACCCGACCAGCTTGTGGGTTTGCAAGCTCAATTGCCATTGTGGGTGGGCGCGGCAAAATTCCATCGCGAATTCGGTATTGCGGGCGCGGTCGGGGCCCCGTCCATCGGCTGAACAGAAAATCGCCGGAAGGCGAGTTGGGCGAAATCGAGCGGATCTAAGCCTGCTTGCGGCACAACGATCTTGAGCTCGTCGCCACGTTTGACGACGAGCCCGGCGCCGGCTTTCGGGCTGACGCAGACCCAGTCTAGGCCAGTGGGCCGCGACGCGATCGGCCAGTGCCTCGGGCGTCGGGTAGCGGCCGCCCGCGGTGCCGTCTATGCCGACAAAGTCGGTGTCGCAAAACGAACAGATCGCACTTGCGCGATCGGCCTCGCGTCCCGACCACAGGTTGCAGCCGGCAAAACGGCAGAACACCGACGGCCGCCCGGTCTGAGCCCCTTCGCCTTGCAACGTGTAGAATATTTCCTTGACCGCGTAGCTCACCTGCCGGTCACCACGCAATCATGCGGTCGCTTCATGGCGGCCCCCACCCTAACCCTCCCTCGCATGCGGGGGAGGGAAGGGGAGGGGGCTTTCCGCTGCCACAGCCCGACTCTGCGCAAAGGCCTCCCAACCGCGTCGGCGCAACTCACAGGCTGGACAATCGCCGCAACCATAGCCCCAAGAATGGCGGTGCGCCCGGTCGCCGAGATAACAGCTGTGGGTTTCTTCGAGGATAAGCTCGACCAGAGCATCCCCGCCGAGCTCATTTGCCAGCACCCAGGTCGCCGCTTTGTCGCGCCACATCAAGGGGGTATGAATGACATAGCGGTGATCCATGCCAAGCGACAATGTCGCCTGCAGCGCTTTCAGGGTGTCGTCGCGGCAATCGGGATAGCCCGAATAATCGGTTTCGCACATGCCGCCGACGAGATGCCGCGCCCCGCGACGATAGCCGATGGCGGCGGCAAAAGTGAAGAACAGCAGATTGCGGCCGGGCACGAAGGTATTCGGCAACCCGCATTGCGCGAAGGCGATCGCAGTGTCGCCGGTCAGCGCGGTATCGCTGATTTCGCCGAGGACGCCGAGGTCGACGATGTGGTCGTGGCCGAGCTTGCCGCTCCAATCGGGGAATTCGCGGCGCAGGCGCTCGATCACCGAGGCGCGGCAATCGAGCTCGATCCGGTGGCGCTGATGGTAATCGAAGCCGATCGTCTCGACCGCGGCAAAGCTGGTCAGTGCCCAGGCGAGGCAGGTTGTCGAATCCTGCCCCCCAGAAAACAGGACGAACGCCTTCTCAGATCGAATCTCGTGCGGGTTCTGAGGGAGCTGGGCCACCCGACACGAGATAGCGCGTCAGGTGGCCCCTATCAACACGCCGCTCAGCGGCGGGTCATCGTGGCCAGCAAGTAACCCATCGCGAAAGCGATCGCCAAGCTCATCATCGGGTTCTGTTCGACCTGCCGCGACACGGTCCCGACAGCCTGCTCACCCTGCACCCGCAAGCCCTGCGCCATTTCTCGCGCGCGATCGTTGTTCTGTACCCATTGACCCCCGGCCTGCGTCAAGTCGCGCAAGACCTGCGAGGCCTGCTCTATGACTGAACGAAGCCCTTCGAGAGCCTGGCTGGCCTGCTCGCCGAGCCCGGTTCCGCTGTTGTCGCCGCCATTCGTCCTATTGGCGTTCGGATCGCTGACGACCGCGCGACCAACGCTTTCCTGCTTGTCCGCCATGGCTTGCCTCCTCAACTGGTTACGCCGTGATGTAAACAAGGAGCGCGGTGAATTGGGTCCGCCGGGCGTAGCCAAGGATCGCGCCGACAGCGTCATCCGCTGCTATAATTCCGCCGATCGATCCCGGAGGTGCCATGAACGCAACCCAATCCTTATCTCGATGCTCGGCGTGCGGCCGTTCATCAATTGCTGCAGCGTGCGGACGATGCATGGCGGCAGCCTGATGCTGCCACAGGTCCGCGAGGCGATGGCCGAGGCGTCGCGCCATTTTGTCAATCTCGACGAATTGATGGAGGCGGCCGGAAAGCGGCTCGCCGAGCTGACCGGGGCGGAATGGGGCATCGTCACCTGCGGCAGCGCCGCGGCGGTGGCGCTCGGGACGGCGGCCTGCGTCGCCGGCAACGATCCGGTAAAGATGCTGCGGCTGCCTTTCACCGACGGAATGGTAAACCGGGTTATCATCCCGAAGGCTCAGCGCTTCTCCTATGATCAGGCGGTGCGAATGATCGGCTGCCATCTCGTCGAAATCGAGACGCGCGACGACCTCGACCGGGCGCTCGCCGAGCCTGTGGCAATGGTCGTGGTGCTCGGCAAGCTGGAGCATCTCGGCAGCTTGCGGCTCGAGGAGATCGGCGCGGTCGTGAAGCCGCGCGGCATCCCGATCATGGTCGATGCGGCCTCCGAGCATCTTGAGCGGCCGAACCCCTGGCTCGTGCGCGGCGCCGAGCTCGTGGTCTATAGCGGCGGCAAGTTCCTGCGCGGCCCGCAGACCAGCGGCTTGCTGCTCGGCTCAAAGCCCTTGGTTCAGGCGGCTTGGTCTAACGCGTCGCCGCATCAGGCGCTGGGCCGCCCGATGAAGGTGTCCAAAGAGGACATTGTCGGCGTGCTGACGGCGGTCGAGCACTGGTTCGAGGAGCGCGACCACGCGGCCGAGCGGCAGCAATGGTACGACGACCTGGAAACCATAGCCGAGCGGGTCGGGGCGTTGCACGGCGCCGGTGGCGAGCTCATCGAGCCGAATGGCGTTGACCGGGTGCCGAGGTTGCGCGTCTTCTGGGACCGCTGGCAGTACCCGCTCGAAGGGCTGGCGCTGCGTCAGCACGTGCTCGACGGCGAGCCGCGCATTATGCTGGACGACAACTCGGCGACCGAAAACTCGATCGCTATCGACCCGTTTCAATTGCAGCCGGGCGAGGCGGAGCAGGTCGGCGACGCGATCGCGGCGGTGCTGCGCGAGGCCAGCCGGCACGCGCCGACGCCCGCCCGACCGCCCGAGACCCAAATCGCCGGCAATTGGGAATTGCGCATAGACTTCCTACAGGGGTCGCGCATCCACCGGCTCGATCTCGAGCAGCGCGGCCCCGAGATTGCCGGCCATCAGCTATCGACCCATTTCGAAGGCCCGGTCAGCGGCTGGCTGAACGGCGACCAGATCCAGCTTTCTTTCACCTCGCGATACGAAGGCAGCACGATCTGCTATTTCTTCGATGGCGAAATCCGCGACGGCAGAATGACCGGCACGGCGATGCTCGGCGCCGCCAGCGACCAGAACCACGGCATCGTCAACCGCAGCCAGTTCGGCCCGGGCCGCTGGCAAGCGAGCCGCGTCGCGTGAGCGAACACGCGCGATCGCGCTTCTGGACACGAAGATGAGGCGCAGGAAATTTATCGCTGTCTTCGGCGTGGCGACCGCCGCCTGGCCGCTCGGCGCAAGGGCGCAACAGGCCGAGAAAGTCTACAAGATAGGCTCTCTGACCGCGGGTTCGCCGGGACCTTCCATTGTGCGTGAGGCCTTCCGCGAGCTGGGATACGTCGGAGACAAAAACGTCACATTCGAGAGCAGATACGCGGAGGACAGGCTCGACCGATTACCCAAACTTGCCGCGGAGCTGGTCAGCCTCAAAGTGGACGTGATCATAGCGTGGGGGACGCTGGCGCCGCTTGCCGCCAAACAGGCCACGTCGACGATTCCGATCGTCATGATAGCAGCCGGCGACCCGGTCGGAAGCGGCCTCGTTGCGAGCTTGGCCCACCCCGGTGGTAACGTGACGGGGACGAGCCTCATGGCACCCGACCTCGGCGGAAAGCGGCTGGAACTGCTCAAGGAGTTTCTCCCCGGAGTTTCTCGCGTCGCAGTGGTCTGGAACGCGGCCAATCCCTACTCTGCGCTGGTATTCAAGGAGACGGCGGGCGCGGCCCGAACCCTTGAGGTCGAGCTTCAATCGCTGGAAGTACGGGAGCCCGCCGATATCGACGCCGCGCTTGAAGCTGCGACGGGTCAGCACGCAGATGCGCTGATCACGGTTGAAGATCCGCTCACCGTGGATCTCCGAAAGAAAATCACGGAATTCGCGGCTGATCACCGATTGCCGGCAATATCAGGCCTCAGATTGTTTGCGGATTTAGGATTTCTCATGACCTACGGCGCGGATCTTGCCGATACCACTAGGCGCAGCGTGGTCTATGTGGACAAGATCCTCAAGGGGGCGAAACCCTCCGACCTGCCGGTTGAGCAGCCAACCAAGTTCGAGCTGGTCATCAATCTCAAGACCGCGAAATTGCTCGGCTTGACGGTCCCACCCCTGCTGCTGGCCCGTGCCGACGAAATCATCGAATGACCGGCGACCGGGGGTTAGCTCTCGGAAGAATCGTGGCGGCGCAATACCATTACACTAAACGGCGGCGATCGGCACACCAAGCGCGCGAGCAGCCGCCACCAGGCGCGTGTCATAGCTGACCAGCTGCGGCAACTCGCCCTCGGAGCGAAGGAATTCGATGGTGGCGAGATGGAGCGCATCCAATGTGCGAACCCCAACTGGGAACGGCTCCAGCGCTCGGCGCAGCGAGAGGCGCGTAAGTTCGATCATTTCTATTTTAGCGAGCGATGCACGGACCTCCTCGCGATGCGATCCGCCAAGTCCACGCGCCCAAATCCGGTTCCAAACCTCGTACTCGAGCAACCGGCTGGAAACCGCGACCTGCTCCCAGAGCGCCGCTGGCGGCCGGCGCTCCTCCATGAGCAAGTGCGCGAGGATCACCGAGCTGTCGAGATAGATCACCAGCGGTCTTCTCGATCGCGATCAAGATCGGCCAGCAATTGCTCCAACGTGTATCCGGGGATCGGCTTTCGGGGCGGCGGATGGCCACTCCGATCCGTCGCTGGCGTGAGCCAGCCTTCGCGAACGCCGCGTTCGAGGAAACTCTCATTATCCTCGCGTCGCGGCGGGACGATTTCGGCAACGGCGCGGCCGCGATCGGTAATGACGACGGTATCGCCCGCCGCGGCGAGGCGAACGTATTCGCTTAGCTTGTTCTTCAGAATCTTCAACCCTACTTTGCGCATACCGGGAATGTAGCTTCTAGAAGCTTCTTGGTCAATAACGATCCCGGCGCTCAGAACCAGCGGGCCTTATCGACGAGGTTGCGCAGCGGCTGGCCGGCGAGGAAGCGGCGGCAGTTGTCGAGGATGATCTCGTAGCGGCGCTCGTCGAGATAGGGGCCGTAGCCGGCGGTGTGCGGGGTGAGCAACACGCCTGGCGTCGTCCATAGCGGGTGGTCGGCGGGCAGCGGCTCCTGTTCAAAGACGTCGAGGCCGGCGCCGGCGATCTCCCCTGCCCGCAACGCCTCGACCAGATCGTCGAGCCGCGTCGTCAGTCCCCGCCCAATATTGATGAAGAACGCGGTCTTCTTCATCTCCTGAAACCGCGTCCGGTTCATGAACCCTTCGGTCTCGGGGGTGTGCGGCACGGTCAGGATCACGAAATCCGCCTGAGGCAACAGCGCATCGAGCTCGTCGCCGCGATGCAGCTCGGTCGACGCCCGGCGGCGCGTCGCGCCGGCGCTCGTCGACCCCGATCACGCGCATGCCGAAGGCGGCGGCGAGCCGCGCTACCTCGCTGCCGATGCCGCCGACGCCGACAACCAGCGCCGTCGCCTCGGGCAGATGGACAACGCCGGTATCCGGCGGCAGCTTCTTCCATTCGCGTTTGAGCTGCTGCGGAATGTAGTGGTGCAGACCGCGCGCAAAGGCCAAGAGGAAGGCCATCACATGCGCGCCGATGTGGTCGTTGTAGATCTCGCGGAAGTTGGTGATCGCCACCGGATGCGCGATCAGTTCGGGATAGTAATAGCCGGCCGGCGGCGCCGCCTGCGGCGCTTGGAGCCAGCGCAGCCGCTGCGCGCGGCCCAACAGGTCGGGCGGGATTACGCCGAAGGCGGCGTCGGCATGGGCGATGACCTGAGCCGCGTGGGTGTGGTTTTCGGCAACCACGACCTTCAGCTCGGGCAAAGCGGCGGCGAGGCGGGTACCCCACTCACGGGTCTTTTCGGTTTGCGGCGGCAACATCACGAATTCGGTCGGCATGGCGAATTCCTCCCGGCTGGCACTGATCACCTCAAACGAAAATAACACGACCGAGGTGGCAAGGAGGACGGCGACGCGATAGGGTTTCGGCATAACAGCACAGAGGGACCGACCCATGGCGACGAGCACGACCGGAACCAACAGAAAAAAGCTTCTGCTGCCGACGACGATGTCGAAGGCCGGATGGGCGCTGGTCGAAGCCCGCGACGATGTCGAAGGGGTCTCCTTCGTGCCCACCGTGCCGAAGGCCGAACTGCACCGGCTGTTGGAAGATGTCGCCGGGGTTGCGCTCGGCGTGCAGCCGTTCAGCGACCCCGAGCTCGACGCCGCGCCCGAGCTCGAAGTCGTCTCGCGCATCGGCGTCGGCTACGACGCGGTCGACGTGCCGGCGCTGACCCGCCGCAAGATCCCGTTGATGATCGGCGGCACCGCCAATTCCGTCACCGTCGCCGAGGCCGGGGTGTTCCTGATCATGTCCTTGGCGCGCCGCGGCGCGGCGATGGACACGCTGGTCAGGGAAGGCCGCTGGCAGGACCGCTACAAGGAGATGCCGGTCGATCTCTACGGCAAGACCGTGCTGATCATCGGCTTCGGCAAGATCGGCACGCGCTCGGCGAAGCGCTTCGCGGCGATGGAGACCCACGTGCTGATTTACGACCCGTATACGTACTCCGCGACGATCCACGGCATGGGCTACGAGCCGGTGCAGGACCTCGACGCCGCGGTGGCGCGCGCTGATTTCATCACGATCCACTGCCCGAAAACGCCCGAGACGACCGGCCTCTTCGACGCCGCGCGGCTTGCGCATATGAAGCGGACCGCGTTCATCGTCAACACCGCGCGCGGCGGCATCATCGACGAAAAGGCGCTCTACGACGCGCTGAAGGCGAACCGCATCGCCGGCGCCGCGCTCGACGTCTTCGACCAGGAGCCGACCCCGCAGGACAACCCGCTCCTGAATTTGCCGAACTTCATCGCCGCCCCGCATGTCGCCGGCGTCACGCGCGAGGCGGTCGACCGCATGGGCGTCGCCGCCGTCGAGAACATCCTCAGCGTCCTCGACGGCAAGCCGATCCGCGACAACGTCGTCAACAAGGAAGTGCTCGACTAAGGAGAGTGACCTTTAGCTGCATCGCTCAGACAAGCACTACCATTTTGCCACCGGCCTGGCCCGACTCCATCACTCGGTGCGCTTCCTGGGTTTCCTCAAAGCGAAACATGCGCGCCGGCTTCGCTTTGTAACGGCCGGCGGCCACTTGATTGGCAATGGTCTGCAGCGGAACATCCGACAATGGAAACCCCGGTTTGCCGAACACGAAACTACCGAAAAAGCTGAAGTGAACGCCGCTCGACATCTGCAGCAGAGGGTTGAAGTCGGGCACCGGGGCGAGCCCGCCTAGAAAGCCAGCCAGGCACGCCCGTCCCCCACGGCGAAGCATGGCGAGGGAGTTTAGGATTGTGCTGTTGCCGACGAGGTCGAGAACGGCATCAATCTGTTTCCGTTCAGCGATGCGCTCCGACAGGTCCGATCCTTCGATCTCTACGCGCCGTGCTCCGAGTGCCTCCAATTTCTGGAAGCGATCCTGGTTGCGCGCCGTTGCAATGACGTGCGCGCCGGCGTTTACAGCCATGTTCAGAGCCGCCTGTCCAAACGACGACATTGCGCCACGGATCACCAAAGTCTGGCCCTCGGCGAGCTCCAGGTTGCGGAACAGGCAAGTCCAGGCCGTAGCGTAGGATTCCGGGATCGCGGCGAGATCCTCCCAGGCAGGTCCGACTCGATCTAAGCGACGTTTGTCACGGGCGGGCGGGTATACTCGGCGTAGCTGCCGTTGATCAGGCTTTACGGCCTTACCGATGTTTCGCGTCGCCGGGTGACCGACTTCACCACGCGGATTGGGCGGCCCTCCAGAGTTGATAAGACGGCATTGATCCAGTACTGGCGCGACTTGCAGGAGGCGAGCTGATGCTGGCTAGGCCCGGCCCTTGTGTCGGGCGATGAGCTGATCGGCAACGTCATTCAGATCATCGCCGACGATCTGCGGCTGAGGGCCCACCCCCAAAACATCGTTGCCGACCCGCTTGATCAGCGCTGCTTCCCAGCCGGCCGCCACAGCGCCAAGCGTGTCCCATGTATGGCAGGCGATAAGACAGAGCTTTGAGGGCTCAACCCCGAGCTCCCTCTCGACGTAGGCGTAAGCCTGGCGCGACGGTTTATGGTGCTTCACGCCGTCCGCGCTGAAGCGCCGCTCGAAAAGATCGACAATGCCGCCATGCTCGAGCTGACGGGTTTGAACCTCGAGCAGATTGTCCGTGAGGGTGAATAGCCGGAAACCTGCATCCCGCAGCTTGCGTAGCGCTGCCGGCACCTCCCGGTGCGGCGGCATCGTCGAAAACTTCTCCGTAAGCTCTTCCTTATCCGCCTCATCGATTTTGATGCCCTGCGTATCCGCCAGCATCTTCATGACAGCCGAACCGATATCCGTGAACGGAACGTAGCATCCGGCCACAGTCAGGGCCGCGGAATACATGATGAAGTTAGCGAACCAAAGGCGCATTGCTCTCCTGTCGCCAAAGATCCGCTCGAAAGTCGGCTCCATTGTTTGAAGATCGAGAAGCGTCTCATTGACATCAAAGACGATCAGAGGAAGAGCGGCCATCTGATTAAACTCCGATTTGTCATCTATCCCGGGGGGAGGCATTCATCCGCTCGGCGGATCCCTCCGATCGCATTGCGGGTCGTCGCAATCACCCGAACGCCAGCGTTGACCGCCATCTTGAGCGCGGCTTGGCCGAATGAGGAACTCGCGCCGCGGATGACATGGCTCCCGTCAGCCCAACGCCCCCATCCAACCGGCGATGGTCCGCCCGATCTCGTCCGGCGAATCTTCCTGGACGAAATGGATCCCCGCGACCGTCTTCTCGCTCAGCGCTGGCCACCCGCGGACGAGGTTGACCAGCGTATCATTGGTGAGGATCGCACCTGGTTCAGCCTTCAGGAACAGCTTGGGCACATTGCTCGTCCCCAGCCAGTCCGCGTATTCAGTCGCGATCGCATGCACATCGGCGGGCTCGCCCTCGATGGGTATTTGCCGGGCCCAGGTCAGCGTCGGCCGTCGCCCCTCGCCAGGCTCGGCGAACGGCCGTCGATACTCCGCCATCTCCTCGTCGGAGAGCTTACGCAGGATGGCGTTCGGCAGGATCTCTTCAATGAAATAGTTGTTCTGCAGGACCATCGCCTCGCCCGGCCTCCGAACGCAGCGCCTCCAAGGCTTGACGCATTCCCATCGTGTCCCAGTGGTCCCGGCCCTGCGGCGCCACGATCGCCTCCATAAACGCGATGCCCTTCACAGCATCGCGGTGGCGGTTGGACCAGTCGAAGCCGAGGGCCGAGCCCCAGTCATGGACGACGAAGGTGACCCGCTCGCGCACATCCAGGGCCTCGAGCAGGGAGTCGAGGTACCGCCGGTGCTCGACGAAGCGATACGAGCCGGGGCCACTGTCAGGCAGCTTGTCGGAGTCGCCCATGCCGATCAGGTCGGGGGCGATGCAGCGGCCTAGTGGCTGCAGGTGCGGCAACACGTTGCGCCAGAGGTATGACGAGGTGGGATTGCCGTGCAACAGCACGATGGGGTCGCCCTGCCCCACCTCCACGTACGCCATCTCGCGGCCGAGGACCCGCCGCCGCTGTTTTTGGTACGGAAATGCCGCGGAGATCATGTTCGTCATGTTCGCTTCTCCTGCAGTAACCGACTAAGATTTACTTGGATAACGACGAGGCCGCCGAATTTCTCCAGCACGATCGCGCGCATGGCAATTCTCCGGTGCGGTCAGGGAGACAGGAAGTCGCGGATCGCTGCCGCAATTTGCGCGGAGTGAGTCTCCAGCGCGAAGTGTCCGGTATCGAAGAACCGCACGACCGCATTCGGAATATCCCGCTTGAACGCTTCGGCGCCCGGGGGCAGGAAGAACGGATCGTTCTTGCCCCACACTGCAAGGAAAGGCGGCTTGTGAGTGCGGAAATACTTTTGGAACGTCGGGTACAGCGCGACGTTGCTCTGGTAGTCGCCGAACAGGTCGAGCTGCACCTCATCCGCGCCGGGCCGGGCCAGGTAGAAATTGTCGAGCGAGTAGCCATCTGGAGAGACCGCCGTCGCGTCGGAAACGCCGTGCGTGTATTGCCAAACGGTTGTCTCGGGCGCCAAAAAGACGCGGAGTGCGTCCCGGTTGGTCTGCGATGCGTCTTCCCAATAAGCCCGGATCGGGTTCCAGCCGTCGCTCAGGCCTTCCTCATAGGCGTTTCCATTCTGTGAAATGATCGCCGTGATCCTCTCTGGGTGCTTCACGGCGAGCCGGAATCCGGTCGGCGCACCGTAGTCGAAGACGTAGACCGCATAGCGATCGAAACCGACCACCTCGGTGAAGCGATCGATCGTCTGCGCGATCTGGTCGAAGGTGCAGCCGCGGCCCGGCATGTCGGACTTCCCGAACCCCGGCAGGTCGGGAGCGATCATGTGGAAGCGATCGACCAGAAGCGGGATGAGATCGCGAAACATATGGCTCGCGCTCGGAAAACCATGAAGCAGCAACAGCTTCGGAGCGTCCGGCGCGCCCGCCTCACGATAGAAGAGCTTAAAGCCACCTACGTCGGCAGTTCGATACCTGATAGCGGTCATAGTTCTTTTCCTCTGCGACACGACGCTTTCAATGGTTACGACAAATTTCAGCTCTGCTGTCTTGCAGCCGTGCGAGACTGGTCGCGGTCAACCCGCGACCACCTCGCCGATCGCCTCGCGAATAATGTCTACGACGACGGAGGGCGCGGTCACGATCGGTGTATGATCGACGGGGTACGAGCGCACCTTTGCCTGCATCCGCTGGGCCATGAAGCGCTGAGTTTCATGGACGATCATGCGATCCTGCTCCGCCACGAGGAACCAAGCCGGACGGTCCTTCCACAGCGGTCGATCCACCGCTACGGTGATGCAGGCGGGCGAGATTGGCCGCTGAACCGCCGCCAGTACGACCTGTTCCTCGACGGGGGCATGTTGGGCGAAGGCTGCGGCGAAGGCTTCCTCGGGCAAATAGATCAGCCCATGCTTGTCTGGAGCTAGCTTGGGAGCCTGCGGGTGGGGCTCGGCACGGTAGAAAACGTCGGCCACGGTTTCGCCCTCATCCGGAGCCAGAGCGGCCACGTAGACGAGTGCCTTTACCTTCTCGTCGCGCGTCGCCGCAATGACGGCGCCAGCATAAGCATGGCCGACGAGAACGACCAACCCCGTTGCTCTCTCCAGCGTGCGATCGAGCGCCGCTACATCATCGTGGAGAGATGTCAGCGGCAACGGCACCGCGAGCACCTTGATACCGTCGGCCGCCAGCGGCCCGATAACCTTTGCCCAGCTTGATCCGTCGGCCCAGGCGCCGTGGACGAGAACAACGCTCGCATCGCTCGAGGACATCTCCGCTCTCCCTCAAAAATGGATCCGTAACCCCCATGATGCGCTTGCCGCGCTTCTTTAATCAGGTGCTCGAAGCGTTTGTCGCCTGCTATGAGGCCGGCAATCGCCGTCTCTCACCGCGAATGACTGGCTTACGCGCGGCGAGAAGCGGGACCAAATCACGGAACATGTGGCCGGCGCTCGGGAAGCCATGCAGCGGGAGCACTGTCGGGCCGTCTGCCGCACTGGCTTCGCGGTAGAACACGTCGATGCCGTCGACCTCGGCTGTACGATAATTGATGGCAGTCATGGACAGCCCGGGAGCGGTGATGGTGTCAGCGGCTCGAAATAGGCTTAGCGTCAGACAACTGAATTGAGCGAAAACGCGTTTCTCTATTTCAGTTTATGCAACAGTATGCAGGACCAACTCGATGCTCTGACGATCTTCGTCGCCGTAGCGGAGCAACGGAGCTTCGCGGCGGCTGCGCGGCAATTAGGCCGCTCCCCGGCTTCGGTCACTCGGGCTGTCGCGGCGCTCGAGGAAAGGCTGCAAACGCGCCTTTTCAATAGGACGACCCGCTCGGTCGCGCTAAGTGATGCCGGCGGGCGCTATCTCGAAAACTGCCGGCGACTGCTGGCAGTTTATGACGAGCTCGAAGCGGTGAATTTCGCCGAGCGAGTCGAGCCCCGCGGCTGGATCAATGTTACAGCCCCCGTAATGTTCGGCCGGCTTCACGTACTGCCTCTCGTGCGAAGCTTTCTCGACAAGTATCCTCAGGTGGACATTCGGCTGCTGTTGCTCGATAGGGTCGTCTCTTTGGTGGACGAGGGGCTCGATCTCGGCGTCAGGATCGGTCAGCTCCCGGACTCTTCACTGCGGGCAGTCCTTGTCGGGCAGGTCCGGCGCGTCGTTTGTGCAGCTCCGCAATACATTGCCCGCTACGGCGTGCCGGCGACACCGCGCGATCTCGGCAACCACTGTGTGGTGGCGTGCACGGCCGTCACACCTATTCCCGACCGCTGGTTGTTTCACGGTCCGAGCGGGGTCACTTCCGTAGCCGTTACGCCCCGGCTGGTGGTGAACACCACGGCCGCAGCGGTGGACGCCGCACTCGACGGTTTCGGGATTGCCTGTATCCTGTCCTATCAGGCGGAGCCGCATATAGCGGCAGGCTTACTGCAGACCGTTCTCGTCGAATACGAGCCCCCACCCGCACCCATTCACATCGTGCATCCGGAAGGCCGCCACCTCCCGGCCAAGGTCCGCTTGCTTCTCGACCACGCCGCTGAAGCGCTGCGCGCCAAATTCGGGCGAGGATAACTTGATCGCCGCCGCCGGCGCCAGGCGCGAGGTGGTCGATCGCATGAGTATCGCGCGGTCGAGACCATCCTCACCCTGCTCGACGGCAAGCCGATCCGCGACAAGATCGTAAATAAGGAAGTGCTGGATTAGACGGCATCGACGAGGTCGATCTTGATCTTTTTCCCGACCAGGCGGGCGGCACGCATCAGGCTTTTCAGGGTGACAGCGTCGCTCTCCGGGTCGAGAAGCCGGTCCAGCTGCGATCGGGAGGTTCCCATCAAAGCAGCCATCGACTTCTTGCTGAGCCCGCGCTCCGCCATCGTTTTTTGAAGCTGCCAGGAAATGACTGCTTTGACGGCATGCTCGGTGGCTTCTTCGAGAATCCCTTCCTCCTCCAACCAAGATTCAAACGTAGATCCAACAGGGTCATGCTCCTCTGTTGTAGTCATGCTTCATCCTTTCTCTTAGGTCAGCTAGCCGTGTCTTCGTCGTCTAAAGTTCCCTTTGTGGAGTCCTCTGAGACTTCTTGATGAAGCCGTGGAGCAGTACCGCGTTGCCCCGCTCTACGGTGAACAGCACGCGGGCGATCCGGCCGCTACCGAGGTTGGTGCGAACCTCGAAGAGCCCATCGCCCATTGGGCGGCAGATCGGCATACCTATCGGCCAGCCAAACTCGACAGTTCGGATATCGTCGCCGATGGCCTTCCGGTCTTTGGCAACCAAGCCCCGTAGCCAATCGCGAACAGGCTGCGCCCCGCTACGGGTTTGGTAGAAAGCGGCTGGCAGCCTCTTCACACCTCAATGTACCAAAAATGGTTCGATTAGACAACCGCGTGAGCCGTCATGCCCGCCGGGCGGCGATGACGAGGCAAGGTGAACGGCCCTATTGCGGTCGTGGTGCGAGCGGCGGATGCTGGGTTTCCCTGAAGAACGGGACCTGAGATGGCGATCGATGTCGCGAGTTGGCTGCAGCAGCTCGGTCTTGCTCAATACGAGCCGGCGTTCCGCGACAACGAAGTCGACGGAGACGTCCTGCCGGACCTGACGGCCGACGACCTCATCGCCATCGGCGTGACCGCGGTCGGCCATCGCCGCAAACTCCTTTCCGCCATCGCGGCACTCGGCGCCGCGGCGCCGGCCCCAGCCCCGACAGCGACACCGGCGCCGCCCCCCGGACCGGCGCCAGCCCAGGCCGAGCGCCGCCAGCTGACCGTGATGTTTTGCGACCTGGTGGGATCGACGGCGCTCTCCACCGGGATGGACCCCGAAGATTTGCGCGATGTCATCGCGTCGTATCAGAACCGGTGCAGTGCCGCGATCCGGCATTACGACGGCTTTGTCGCGAAGTACATGGGCGACGGCATCCTCGTCTATTTCGGCTACCCGCGCGCCCATGAGGACGAGGCCGAGCGTTCGGTGCGGGCGGGTCTCGATATCGTCGATGCGATGGCGGAGCTGAATGCCGCGGTCCCGCAGGCCGCCCGGGGTCGAGCTCGCGGTGCGGATCGGCATCGCCACCGGACCGGTGATCGTCGGCGACCAGATCGGCGAAGGAACGGCATCGGAGACCGCGGTCGTCGGCGAGACGCCGAACCTGGCGGCGCGTCTGCAGGCATTGGCGCAGCCGAACCAGATCGTCGTCAGCGCGGCCACGCGCGCGATGCTCGGCGATCACTTCGACCTCGAGGATCTGGGGGCCTATCAGCTCAAGGGGTTCGCCGAGCCGGTGCCGGCCTGGCGCGTCTTGTCGGCGCGGGATGTCGAGAGCCGGTTTGCCGCAACCCGGACCGGGAGCTTCGCACCCCTCGTCGGGCGCCAGGAGGAGATGGGGCTGCTATTGCGGGCCTGGGACGGCAGTAGCCACGGCCGCGGCCAGGTCGTGCTGATCCAGGGGGAAGCCGGGGTCGGCAAGTCCCGCCTGGTGGAAGGGTTGCGGGAGGCGGCCGGCAAGGACCACATCTGGGTGGCGATCCGCTGTTCGCCGTTTCACACGGCGAGCGCATTTCATCCGATCATCGAACATTTGAAGCGCGTGTTCGGCTGGCAGCCGGAGGATACCGCGCAGCAGCACCTGGCGAAGCTCGAAGCCGGGCTCGCCGGCTTCAAGACCTTGCCCCTCTCCGAGAGCGTGCGGTTGTTCGCCGACCTGATGTCCGTGCCGGCGCCCGAGGACCGCTATCCGCGCCTTTCGATGACGGCGCAGCAGCAGCGCGATGCGACCCTCGATGCGATCGTTGCCTGGCTGATCGAATTGGCCGAGCGCGCCCCGGTGCTGATGGCGTGGGAAGACCTGCACTGGGCCGATCCGACGACGTTGGAAACGTTGGGCATGCTGGTCGAGCAGGCGCCGACGGCGGCATTGCTGGTCGTTGCGACCTATCGGCCGGAATTGACGCCGCCTTGGCCGCAACGCTCGCACATGACGCCGATCACGCTCAACCGCCTGGAGCGGCGGGAGGTGGAGACGATGGTCGGTCATCTGGCCGGCGGCAGGCCGCTGCCCGGCGAGGTGGTCGATCATATCGTCGCCAAGGCCGACGGCGTGCCGCTCTATGTCGAGGAGCTGACCAAGGCGATCCTCGGTTCGGGGGTGCTCGAGGCCCGCGGCGACGCCTACGTGCTCACGGGCGCGCTGGCGCAATTGCACATCCCGGAGACATTGCAGGATTCGCTGATGGCGCGGCTCGACCGGGCGCCGCGGCTGCGTGAAGTGGCACAATTGGGCTCGGTGCTGGGACGCGAGTTTGCCTATGACATGATCAGCGCGCTGGCCGGGATCGAGGAAGAGATGCTGCAGAGCGGTCTCGGTCAGCTGGTGGTCGACGAGCTGCTCTACCAGCGCGGCCGCCCGCCGCGCTCGCGCTACCTCTTCAAGCATGCGCTGATTCAGGATGCGGCTTACCAATCGCTGCTGAAGCGCACCCGCCAGCAATATCACGAGCGGGCGGCAAAGCTGCTGGAGGATCGCTTTCCCGAGGTGGCGAGCACGCAACCGGAGCTGGTCGCCCATCACTACACCGAAGCGAACTGCCCGGCGCAGGCGATCGCGTACTGGCACAAAGCCGGCGCGGCCGCGGCGAGCAGGTCGGCGAACCGTCGAAGCGATCGACCAATTTCGCCGAGGCCTAGGCGCTGGTCGACGCGCTACCGGATGGGCGCGAGCGGGCTGAGCGGGAGCTGGACCTGCAAATGGCGCTCGGCGCCGCCCTGTTCGCGACCAGGAGCTACAGCCACCCCGACATCGGCCGAACCTATGCGCGCGTATCGGAGCTCTGTCGGCAACTCGGGGATCACTCCCGGGGGTTCACGGCGCTCCGCGGCCTGTATGCTCCACCACTTGAACCTACTCGAGATGGAGAAGGCGCAGCATTTTGCCGAGGAGGGGTTGCGGGTGGCCGAACGGCTCGGCGATGCGGCCCGTCTCGTCTGGGCGCACTTGGCGCTCGGCGTGACGCTGTTCTTCCAGGGGAAGCTCGAACCGGCGCTTGCGCACTTTCGGCAGGGGCTTCGAGATGTTCGATCCGAACATGCAGTTCCGGGATTGGCCGGGCACCCACCCCGGCGTGCATTGCCAGTTCTACCTGATGCTGATTTCCTGGATGCTCGGTTACCCGGATCGGTCCCTCGAGGAGCTGATGGCAGCGGTAAGAAGCGCCGAGACACTCGGACACCCGCTGACCCTCGCCCAAACACTGTGTTACGCTGCGCTTCGTTCACATATTTCGCCACGAGCCATCGGCGGCTGCCGACTATGCCGGACGGGCTTTGCAGATCTGCGAGGAGCAGCGCATCGCGCAGTGGCACGGCGCTTGCCCTTGCGCGAACAGGATGGGCGCTCGGCGCCTCCGGCGAAAGCGAGAAGGGACTGGCCCAAATCGGACAAGGGGTGGACGGCTACGGTCTTGGGGCGAACCAACATACCCTGCTGGCGTTGCAGGCCGACGCGCAATTGACGATCGGCAAACCCGAAGCGGCGCTCGCGTCGGTCGCCGCCGGGCTGGAGGCGGTCGAAAAGATGGGGGGAGCGCCGCTTGAAGCCGGAGCTCTATCGGCTCAAGGGCGAGGCCTTGCTCGCCGGCGCCGGGACGGTGAGCGAGGCCGAGACGGCCATCGAGAAAGGCATCGACGTCGCGCGCCGGCAGAACGCGAAGTCCTGGGAATTGCGCGGCGCGATGAGCCTCGCCCGCCTGCGCCGACAGCAGGGCCGGCAGCAAGAGGCGGTCGCCCTGCTCGCCCCGATCCTCGGCTGGTTCACCGAAGGCTTCGACACCGCCGATCTGCAAGCCGCCCGCACCCTCCTCGCCGACCTCGAAAACCCCGCCGCCCTCGAACCCGCGCTCGGCTGGCCGCACGCGCGGAGGGACGAAGCAAAGCACTGAAGTGGGCGGTTGTGCTTCTCCGCGTGGGGCTCAGCAGAGAAGCGGGTCAGGGGGAGGCAAGGGTTCAGATTATGATATCCTTCGGCTGTGAAAGGAGACCCAATCAATGTCGCAAGAGCAATCACCGCGCTTGAGCCATGTCGGGCTCTATGTCAACGACGTGCCGAAGATGATCGACTTCTACACCCGCGTGCTCGGTTTCGTCGTCAGCGACGGCGCACCCGACGGCCGCATCACCTTCCTCAGCCGCAACCCCAGCGACCATCATCAGGTCGTGCTGGTGCGCGGCCGCAATGGCGATCTCGAAGCGCCGATGGTGCAGCAGGTGTCGTTCAATGTCGGCACGCTCGCCAGTGTCCAGCGCGTCTTCCGCAAGGTGCGCGAGGCCGGCTGCAAAGTGATCGACCCGCGCTGCCACGGCAACGCGTGGTCGGTCTATTTCAGCGACCCCGAAGGCAACCGCATCGAGATGTTTTGCGATACGCCGTGGTACGTGCCGCAACCTCTGGGGTTCGAGATCGATCTCGACAAGTCCGAGGACGAACTCTACCGAGAAACCGAGGCCATCTGCCGCGCCAAGCCCGGCTTCAAGCCGATCGAGGAATGGCGCGCCGATATCGCCGCCAAGATAGCGGCGACCATGGACGCCTGAGGTTCACGGCGAGACAGGCGCGCAGGTAACGTCTCTATTAAACGTCGTCATCACCGGGCTTGACCCGGTGATCCACGCCTTCTGGCGCCGATCGAATCAGTTGGCGAAGGCGTGGATGGCCGGATCAAGTCCGGCCATGACGACTGGTGGGGAGGACACATCGTGGCCAATAAAGCCGAAACCACGATCGCTTTGACCGATGCACCGGATGACGACGAGCGCGCGGTGATCGCGGAGGGGTTGCGCGCCTACAACGAGGCGCAGGCGGGATGCTCGGACAGTCGTGAACTCGCCGTCCTCGTCCGCGATGCCGAAACCAAGAAGGTCGTCGGCGGCCTGCACGGCCGCACGTCACTGGGCCTCTTGCGAGTAGAGCGGTTTTTTCTGCCGGAGGATTTGCGGCGCGCCCGGCTCGGCAGCCGGATCCTCGCCATGGCGGAGGAGGAAGGGCGGCGCCGCGGCTGTACCCGCGCGGTATTGTCGACAGTCCACTTTCAGGCGCCGGGTTTTTACCTGAAGCAGGGTTGGGAGGTCGCCGCCCGGATCGAGTGCGAGCCGCCCGGCCATACGCGCTTCTTCATGACCAAGAAGCTGTCCTAAGTCATCGGGAGCCGCCATGACCGCCGCCGTTTTTGCCCCGCCCGTCCGCGCCAAACCCACACTGACCCGAGTCATCGTCGCCGCCTCCCTCGGCAATGCGCTCGAATGGTTCGACTTCCTCGTGTACGGCTATTTCGCGGTCACGATCTCGAAAGTGTTCTTCCCGAGCGTCAACGAGACCGCGTCGTTGCTGGCGACTCTCGGCACTTTCAGCGTTTCGTTTCTGGTGCGCCCGATCGGCGCCATCCTGATAGGCGCCTATACCGATCGCGCCGGCCGCAAGGCCGGCCTCACCCTCTCGATCCTGCTGATGGTCGTCGGCACGACGATGACTGCGTTGATGCCGGGCTACGCGACGATAGGCCTCGCCGCGCCGATCCTGATCCTGGTCGCCCGGCTCATGCAGGGGTTTTCGGTCGGCGGCGAGTTTGGCAGCGCCGTCACCTTCCTGGCCGAACAAACAGCATCGCGCAAAGGCTTTGTCGCAAGCTGGCAATGGGCCAGCACCGGGATCACGGGCGCGTTGGCGTCGGGTTTCGGGATCCTGCTGACGACCATCCTGTCGCCGGAGCAGCTTGTCGACTGGGGGTGGCGTGTCCCGTTCCTGTTCGGGATCTTGATTGGTCCCATCGGGCTCTATATTCGCCGCCGGCTCGACGAGACGCCGGAATACGTCGAGATCAAGCCGACCCGCACTCCAGTGCGCGACGTGCTGCGCGAGCACCCGATCGAGTGTCTCTTGGCGATGGGAGCCGCAGTTGTCTCGAACAGCTCGGCCTACATCATCCTCTACATCCCGACCTATGCGATGAAGGAACTGCACCTGCCGCAGGCCACCGGCTTCACCGCGACCTTTGTCGGCGCCGTGATTCTCGGAATTGTCTCGCCACTCGCCGGCCACCTCTCCGACAAATTCGGACGCAGCGGCCTCCTGACGGGAACGGCTTGGCTCTTTTTCCTCACCACTTATCCGATTTTTTACCTGATGGTCGCCCATCCCTCGCTCGCGACGGCGATCTTTGCCGCGGGCTGGCTCAGCCTCGTGAAGGCCGGCTATAGCGGGGTGCTGCCGTCGCAGCTCGCCGAGCTCTTTCCGACCCGGATCCGCGGGATCGGCGTGTCGTTGAGCTTCGCCGTCGCCGTGACGATCTTCGGCGGCTTCACGCCCTTCGTCGCGACCTGGCTCATCGCCGTGACCGGCAATAGCCTGTCGCCGAGCTTCTACATCATGTTCACTGCCGCGCTCAGCATCATCGCTCTCGTCTTTGTGCGCCTCCGCCGGTATCCGCGATAAGAGCCACCCTCAGACTGGTGCCAGAAAAAACGCATCGAGCGAGACCCCGGCCCGCGGAACAGCAGCAGCTCGCCGCACTGGTCACCCGGGCGCACGAAGAGCTGCGCACCGCCCAATCCAACCAGCGCCGCCTGGCCGATCCAAGGTGAGAGGCAAGAAGACGCGCTGCTCGAGCAAAACGCCAGCCAGAGAGAGAGCTGGCAGACCGGATCGAGCAGCTGATCGACAGCGACCCGCTGTGGCAAGCAGACGCGCCTACCGCACCAACAAGGGCGACGCCGAAAGAACCGACGCCCGCCTGATCGCGAACTGCCGAAATCGGCGCGCGCGAACAAAGCGCAGCAAACTCGCCGGCTAGCCCCGAGCCCGAGACAGCGGCAAGCTCCGGAAACGAGAGGCAGCGGCGGCCGACGCGGCATCCGCAAGATCCTCTACGTCGTCGCCGACGTCGTCCGGCGATACGATAGCGACTATACCGACTGCCACCGGCAGTAGACAGAGGAAGGCAAGACGAAAAAGCAGACAGCGTAGAACACGATAGCAAAAAAAAAGAAAAAAGAAAAGAGGAGAAGCTCACCCACCAAGCTCTTTGAGCTTGGTCCCCCTCTCCCGCGGTGCGGGAGAGGAGCTTTGTGCTGAATGCGTTATAGCCCCTCTCCTGCATCGCGGGAGAGGGTGCCGAGCGGCAGCGAGGCGGGTGAGGGTCTTGTCGCGGGAAAGACATATTGGTGTGTTACCTCGTCGAGCTTGCGGCAGTCACGCTTCGGGCCGTGCCCGGGATGGATGCGGCTGGCAGGCTGGCTGTATTTTCGCTGCAGAAAACAGCGGGAACACCCGGCGCGCGGTGCTTGACACCTGCCGGTTTAGCTGGCGGGATCTGCGATCATCGCGGGAACCGAGGAGGATCACATGGCGCGGCCCAATGGAGTGCGGGAAGCCTGGCAGCAGGGCAGGGCGGTCATCAACAGCTGGCTCGGAATCCCGAGCAGCTTTTCGGCCGAGGTCATGGCCAGCATGGGGTGGGACTCCTTGGTCGTCGATATGCAGCACGGCATGATCGACTACCAAATGATGGTGACGATGCTGCAGGGGATCTCGACCACCAACGTGACGCCACTGGTGCGCGTGCCATGGAACGATCCCGCTCACATCCAGAAGGCGCTCGACGCCGGCGCCTACGGCATTGTCTGCCCGATGATCAACAACCGCGCCGAGGCCGAGAAGTTCGTCGGCTCGTGCCGCTACGCGCCGCTCGGCTATCGCAGCTCGGGGCCGATCCGCGCCTCGCTCTACGGCGGCGCGGACTACCACGCCAAGGCCAACGACATCGTCGTCGCCTTCGGCATGATCGAAACGCAAGAGGCGCTCGATAATCTCGACGAGATCCTGTCGACCCCGGGGCTCGACGCGATCTATGTCGGTCCTTCAGATTTGTCGATCTCGCTCGGCTATGCGCCCGGCGGCGACAAGCCCGACGAATGGATGTTGGCGGCGCTGAAGAAGGTGCTCGACGGCTGCAAGCGGCACAAGGTGCAGCCCGGCATCCATTGCGGCGCCCCCTCCTATGCCAAGAAAATGATCGAGATGGGTTTTACCTTCGTCACGGTCGGCGGCGACAACCGCTTCATGACGATGGGAGGCCAGGCGGCACTGCAGGAGATGCGCTCGGGTGCCGCAGCCCCGGCCCCGAAGTCGAGCAGTCCGTATTGACGCGGGGTCTCGCGCTTAGAAGAACCGGTCGAGCGCGTCGCGGTGGATCTCGACCGGGAAGTGGGTGCGCAACGCCCGAGTGAATTCCTCGGCGAGGTCGACCTGCTGAGCGGTGTCGAGTTCGTGCGACACTCCCGCCGCCGCAGTCTGCGACACGTTCTCGGGGCGTTGCACCTCATCGAGCTGCGCGACGTATGACCCAGTCGCATCGGAGGCCGTGACCACCTCGCCGGGCTTTGCCGCGAACAGCTTGCCGACAAGCGGTGGCGGGACCGCGGTGTCGTTATCGGGATGGCGGGTGAATGGCGGCGAGGTGGTCGCCTTCAGCCCTTTCTCGCCGGCGACGGTCGCCAGACGCGTCCCCGGGGTGACCGCCGCGGCGAGTTCCTCAGCTTCCTTAGCGACGATCTCGCGCCGCCGGTCGGCCTGCCAGGCCGCCACCGCCTTATCCTTCACCTCGTCCAGCGGCTTGACCTGGGACGGGATGACCTTGTCCACATGAACGGCGAAAATCGCGCCGTCGGGCGTCTCGGTGACGCGGCTCATCTGTCCTTCATTGGTCGCAAAGGCGAGCTTCAAAACGTCGCTGGCCGAGACCGGCAAGGTCACCGGCTTGTCCTGGGGATCGTGACCGCCATCGTCGACCGCCTCGACAGTGGTCGTCTTCAGCCCGAATTTTGCGGCGGCGTCGCCGAGCGTCGCGCCGCCCGCCAAGGCGTCATCAACGTTGTTGGCGACCTTGTAGATCCGATCGACCGCTTCCTGATGCGCGAGATCGGCTTCGAGCTTTGGCTTGGCCTCATCGAAGGTTTGGGTGACCGGCGGCTCGATCTTGGCGACGCGCAAAATGTGCCACCCCAGCGGGGTCTTGACCGGTTCGCTCGGCTTGTTCAGGGGCAATTCGAACGCGACATCGCCCAGCGCACTCGGCATCTCGTCGCGCCGCATCAGGCCGAGATCGATCGTCTCCGGGTTCTGCCCGGCGATCGTCGTTGCGACCTCCCGCCAGTCCTTGCCGGCCGCCAGCGCCGCTTCAGCCTCCTTCGCCTTTTCCTCGGTGGGCGCCAGGATCTGCTCGACGTCGCGCCGCTCGGGGATCTGCAGCTCGTCCTGACGCTGGTCGTATTCCTCTTTCAGCTTGGCTTCGGGGATCTCGATGTCCTTGGCGATATCCGAGGGGTCGAGGCTCACGAGGGTAAAGCCCCGATATTCGGGAGCGCGGAAGAGGT
Organism: uncultured Alphaproteobacteria bacterium; assembly: GCA_963736715.1. Lineage (GTDB taxonomy): Bacteria > Pseudomonadota > Alphaproteobacteria > ATCC43930 > CGMCC-115725 > AP-15. Next base: position 151,819 of record CAVTQA010000046.1, read on the forward strand.
CCGGATGCTTGTCGTAGAACGCTTTCAGCTCGTCCTCGCTCGGCTGTCCGACATCGGGAGCGCCGGTCGTCGGCAACGCGACGATGTCGGCGGTGCGCTTCTCGTTGCGGTACCGGTAGAGGAGATCGACGACCGGCTGCGGTGCTGCCGCCCCGGCCGTCACCGCGTGCAGCAGGTCGTTGCGCGGGATGTCATGGCGCAGCAACGCGACATATTGATCCTCGGTGAGGTTGTTCGCGGCGAGCACCGAACCAAACAGGCTGCGGTCGAAACGCCCGTCGGACCCCCTGAAGCTCGGGTTGGCGGTGATTACATTGCGGATCAGATCATCCGAAACGTCGAGCTTCATACTAGCCGCCTCTTGATCGATCAGGCTGCGGTCTATCAGCTGGCCGAGAGTTTGATCGACGAGGCCCAGCTGTTTGGCCTGCTGCGGATCGATCGCGCTGCCGAACCTGGCGCTAAGCTGCTCGAGTGCCCGCCGCAGCGCCGTCTGCAGCTCCTCGGCTCGGATGCTTTGGGAGCCAACTGTCGCGACTACCGTGTCGCTGGTGCGCGATCGGAAAATATCGCCGATCCCCCAGATGCCGAAGGTCAGGATCAGGAGCGCGAACAGAACTTTGACGACGTAGGATCCCGCTCTAGAGCGGATCGCCTGAAGCATGGAGGCAGGTGGCCTCTTTCTGCGGGCCCGGGCCGGTTGACCCGCCCGAGTGCCGGTGTGATCGTGTCGGTTAGATGATAGGGACCGGGCAGCGGGGTCGCAACATGGCGATTGGCACAAAACTCGTCGCAGGCAATTGGAAAATGAACGGCTTGTGCCAAGACGGCATGATGCTGGCGCGCGCGCTCGGGGAGCGCGCAATCGCGGCGGGCGCCGTGCTCGGCTGCGAGCTTCTCGTTTGTCCGCCCGCGACCATCCTTTCGACCGTGAGCGGCGTCCTCGCCGGGAGCGGCGTCGCGCTCGGCGGGCAGGATTGTCATGCCGCCCCAAAGGGCGCCTACACGGGCGACATCAGTGCCGAGATGCTGGCCGATGTCGGCTGCAGTTACGTGATCCTCGGCCACTCCGAGAGGCGCCAGGGCCATGGCGAAACCGATGGTGTTGTTCGCGGCAAGATCTCCGCCGCGTGGCGGGCGGGTCTGGTGGCAATTCTGTGTGTCGGCGAGAGGCAACGGCAGCGTCAGGCCGGAGAGGCTGTCGCGGTCGTGTCGTCGCAGCTCGCCGGCTCGATTCCGGACGACGCCACCGCGGCCTCACTCGTCGTTGCCTATGAGCCGGTCTGGGCGATCGGGACCGGACTGACCGCGACGATCGAGGACATCACTGCAATGCACGCCGAGATTCGCAGCCGCATACCGTCGGACACTCGCATCCTCTACGGCGGCTCGGTCAACTCGAAGAACGCCGATGCGATCCTTTGCCTCCCCCAAGTCGACGGTGCACTCGTCGGTGGCGCCAGCCTCAACGCCGATGATTTCTGGGCAATCGCGCAGAGTTGCCAGGTGAAGTAGGGCTGGCCAGCGACGCACGGAGTGAATAGGTAAGACCGATGATCATTCTGCTTTTCGCCATACATCTCCTCGTCGCCATTGCCCTCGTCGGCGTGGTCCTCTTGCAGAAGAGCGAGGGGGGTGCACTCGGCATGGGAGGCGGCGGCATGTCGGGATTTATGACTGGCCGCTCGACATCAAATCTGCTGACCCGAGCGACCGCGATTCTCGCTGCCGCGTTCATGACGACGAGCGTGCTGCTCGTCGTCATGAACAACCGTGAACGCGGGCCGCGCTCGATTCTCGAGCAAAGCGCACCTGAGACGCCGGCTGTTCCTGCAGCGCCGCAGCCGCCCGCCCCGCCGGCGGAGCCGGCTCAGCCGAGCGCACCCCTAGCCCGCTGAGCGGCATCCGATCTCACGCTATTTTTTAACCATGTGACCCAAGCCTTTGATGCTGTAGACTGGAGTTCCATGACGCGGTTCATCTTTATTACCGGCGGCGTGGTCTCCTCCCTCGGCAAGGGTCTCTCCGCGGCGGCGCTCGGCGCGCTGCTGCAGGCACGCGGCTTTAGGCTCAGGTTGAGGAAACTCGACCCTTACCTCAATGTCGATCCCGGCACAATGAGCCCTTACCAGCACGGGGAGGTCTACGTCACGGACGACGGGGCAGAGACCGATCTCGATCTCGGCCATTACGAGCGCTATGTTGGCGTTGCCGCGCGGCGCAGCGATTCGGTCACCACCGGCCGGATCTACTCAAGGGTGATCGGCCGCGAACGGCGCGGCGAGTACCTCGGGGCAACGGTGCAGGTGATCCCGCACGTCACCGATGCGATCAAGGAGTTCATCCTCGCCGATCTCGATGGCGAGGATTTCGTCATCTGCGAAATAGGCGGCACGGTCGGCGACATCGAGAGCCTGCCGTTTCTCGAGGCGATTCGGCAACTCGGCAACGAATTGGGACGCGAACGGGTTCTGTTCGTGCATTTGACCTTAGTCCCGTGGATCGCGTCGGCGGGGGAGCTGAAGACCAAACCGACCCAACATTCCGCGAAGGAGCTGCTCGGCCTCGGGATTCAGCCTGACATCCTGCTGTGCCGCTGCGAGCGGCCGATCCCTCCTGACGCACGCAAGAAGATCGCCCTGTTCTGCAATCTTCGGGAAAGCCGGGTGATTCCGGCGCTCGATGTCGAGACGATCTATGCCGTGCCCGGCGCCTACCATGCGGAAGGGTTCGACCGTGAGGTCTGCATGCATTTCGGGCTCGATGCTCCGGAGCCCGATCTCGCCCGCTGGAGCGAGATCGTCGATTTGATCCACAAGCCCGAGGGGCGCGTGACAATCGCCGTTGTCGGCAAATACACGCATCTGCCAGACAGCTACAAATCGCTGGCCGAAGCGATGACCCATGGCGGGATCGCCAACCATGTCGGTGTCGATCTCGACTGGATCGATTCGGAGGTGTTCGAGGCCGAGACCGAGGCGGTCCACAAGCTTGAGGGCGTGCACGGCATTTTGGTGCCCGGCGGGTTTGGGGTACGCGGCACTCATGGCATGATCGAAGCAGCGCGTTTCGCACGCGAACGCCGCGTCCCGTATTTCGGCATCTGTTTCGGCATGCACATGGCGATCATCGAGGCGGCGCGCGACCTCGCCGACCTGCCCGGCGCCGGTTCGACCGAATTTGGGCCGTGCCGTCACCCGGTGGTCGGGCTGATGACCGAGTGGACACGCGGCAATACCGTCGAGCGGCGCAATTCGACGGACGATCTCGGCGGCACGATGCGGCTCGGCGCCTATCCGGCGCTTCTCACCCCGGGGAGCAGGGTAGCCGAGATCTATCGCGCCGAGCGGATCAGCGAACGCCATCGCCATCGTTACGAGGTCAATGTCGGGTACAAGGAGACGCTGGAAGCCACCGGCTTGCGGTTTTCCGGCATTTCGCCCGACGGCATGCTGCCCGAGATTGTCGAACTCCCGGATCACCCTTGGTATATCGGCGTGCAATTTCACCCGGAACTCAAATCCAAGCCCTTCGAGCCGCACCCGCTGTTCACCTCCTTCATCCGCGCTGCGCTCGATCAGTCGCGGCTGGTTTGAGGAGCCGGTTCATGACCCCACGCCATGTCACGATCGGTAATGTCACGTTCGGCAACGATCTCCCTCTGGTTTTTATTGCCGGGCCGAACACGCTGGAATCGCGGGCGCATGCACTCGAGATGAGCGCGGCGCTGGCCGAAATCGCCCGCAAGCTCGGGATCGGGCTCGTCTACAAGACCTCCTTCGACAAGGCCAATCGCTCTTCCCTCGGATCCGAGCGTGGCATTGGGCTCGAAGCGGGATTGCCGATCCTCGCGGAAGTACGGGAGACGACCGGTCTCCCGGTACTGACCGATGTGCACGAGAAAGAGCAGTGCGTACCGGTGGCGGAAGTCGTCGATGTCTTGCAGATTCCGGCGTTTCTCTGCCGGCAGACGGATTTGCTGCTGGCGGCGGGCGCGACCGGCAAGCCGATCAACATCAAGAAGGGCCAGTTCCTGGCGCCGTGGGACATGAGGAACGCCGCCGGGAAGATCGCCTCGACCGGCAACGAGCAGATCCTGTTGTGCGAGCGCGGCACGAGCTTCGGCTACAACACGCTCGTCGTTGATATGCGCGCGCTGCCGATCATGGCGCGCACCGGCTGTCCGGTCGTGTTCGATGCGACGCATGCCGTGGCGCAACCCGGCGGCCTCGGCGACCGATCGGGCGGCGAGCGCGAATTCGCTCCGGTCCTTGCGCGCGCTGCGGCGGCGGTCGGCATCGCGGCGGTTTTTCTCGAAACCCACCAGGATCCCGACCGCGCTCCCTGCGAGGGTCCGACGATGCTGCCGCTGAGGGCGCTCCCGGCGCTTCTCGAGCAATTGATCGCGTTTGACCGGCTCGCCAAGGTGCACCCCCAGCGGCGGGGCATTTGAGGAAATAATCATGACCGCGATTGCTGACATTCATGGCCGCGAGATCCTCGACAGCCGCGGCAATCCCACGGTCGAGGTCGAAGTGACCCTCGATACCGGCATGCTCGGCCGGGCCGCGGTTCCGTCCGGTGCGTCAACCGGCGCGCACGAGGCGATCGAAAAACGGGACGGCGGTCCTCGGTTCGGAGGCAGGGGGGTGCTGCAGGCCGTCGAGGCGGTGAACGGCGAGATATTCGACACGCTCTCCGGCTTCGACGCCGAGGACCAGCTGGCCGTCGACCGCCTCTTGATCGGGCTCGACGGCACGCCGAACAAATCCCGGCTCGGCGCCAACGCGATCCTCGGGGTCAGCCTCGCCTGCGCGAAGGCAGCGGCAGCCGAGGCCGGAGTCCCGCTCTACCGCTATGTCGGCGGCGTATTCGCCCGCACGATGCCGGTGCCGATGATGAACATCATCAACGGCGGCGTTCATGCCGACAACCCGATCGACATCCAGGAATTCATGGTGATGCCGATCGGCGCGGCTTCGTGCACCGAAGCGATTCGCGCCGGCGCCGAGATCTTTCCACGCACTGCGCAAAAAGCTCGCCGACGCGGGCCACAACACGAACGTCGGAGACGAGGGCGGGTTTGCCCCCAACCTCGCGTCGGCCGATGCGGCGCTGGGCATGATCATGCAGGCGATCGAGGCCGCCGGTTACCATGCCGGCGACGATGTCGTGCTGGCGCTCGACCCGGCCGCCAGCGAATTCTACCGCGACGGTGCCTATCATCTCGCCGGAGAAGGCAAGACCCTCGATGCCGCCGGGCTCGTCGCCTATTGGGTCGATCTCGTCCGGCGCTACCCGATCGTGTCGATCGAGGACGGAATGGCCGAGGACGATTGGGAAGGCTGGGCTCAGCTAACACGCGAACTCGGAGGCAATGTCCAGCTCGTCGGGGACGATTTGTTCGTCACCAACCCGCAGCGGCTGCGCGACGGGATCGGACGCGGCGTTGCCAATGCCTTGCTCGTCAAGGTCAACCAGATCGGCACTCTGTCGGAGACACTTGAAGCGGTCGAGATCGCGCAGCGGGCGGGCTGGAGGCACGGTTTTTTCGCATCGCTCCGGAGAAACCGAGGACACCACGATCGCCGATTTGGCGGTGGCGACCAATTGCGGGCAGATCAAGACAGGATCGCTGTCGCGCTCGGACCGGGTGGCCAAATACAACCAGTTGATCCGCATCGAAGAGCAGCTCGGAGAATCGGCCTTCTATGCCGGCCGCTCGGTGTTGCGGCGATAGCGCAATTGGGCAAGAACTTCAGCCCTGCGGATCGCTGCAGTTGACGGGTCGCTCACTATCGTGGTCCCTGTGCGGCATGACCGTATTGCGCGCATTGCGGCGGCGCGTGCATTTCATCCTCGGCCCGATCGTCGGGATCGCGCTGACCGGGTATTTTGCTTACCATCTGGTCGAGGGTGAGCGCGGGTTTAAGGCGTGGCTGCGCCTGAACCGCGAGATGCGCACCGCGACCGCCAATCTCGAGGCGGTTCGGGCGCAGCGTGCGGCATTGGAACTGAGGGTTTCCAACCTGCGGCCGGAGCATATCGATCCGGACCTGCTCGACGAACGCATTCGGGCGACCCTGAACCTCGTATCGCCGGACGACATCGTCATCATGCAGCCCGCCGCTCGCTAGCGGCCCCGCGGAGGGTCTCCAGGCGGTTGTTGTAGCGCACCGCCAGAAGCCGCTATTTTGGTTGCTCCCAAGTAATTGACCCGGTCGAGGTTGCAACGGCGGGGATTTGTCACCATGGTCCCGGCAAATTCTCGCGGCCGCGCTTTCGACGGCTGCGTGGAGGAAGCGATATGGCAGTCAAGCGCAAATCCGATTCGGTCAAATTTGCCGACCTGGGCGTCTCGCAGGAAGAGCTGCTCCGTTACTACCGTGACATGCTGTTGATCCGACGCTTCGAAGAGCGGGCCGGACAGATGTACGGCATGGGTCTGATCGGCGGCTTCTGCCATCTCTATATCGGGCAGGAAGCGGTCGTCGTCGGCATGCAGGCAGCGCTCAAGGAAGGCGACACGATCGTTACATCCTATCGCGACCACGGGCACATGCTGGCGGCCGGGATGGATCCCAAAGGGGTGATGGCCGAGTTGACCGGACGCCGCAGCGGCTACTCGCACGGCAAGGGCGGCTCGATGCACATGTTCAGCCGCGAAAAGAACTTCTTCGGCGGCCACGGCATTGTCGGGGCGCAGGTCCCGATCGGCACCGGTCTCGCCTTCGCGCATCATTACCGCGCCAACGGTCTGATTTCCGTCACTTATCTCGGCGACGGGGCGATCAACCAGGGTCAGGTTTACGAAAGCTTCAACATGGCAAGCTTGTGGAAGCTGCCGGTGGTCTACACCATCGAAAATAATCGGTACGGTATGGGGACGTCGATCGACCGCGCCTCGGCCCGCACCGACCTGTTCCATCGCGGGATGGCCTACGGTATCCCTGGGGAGCAGGTCGACGGCATGAACGTGCTGGCGGTTTACGAGACCGGGCTCGCCGCCGCCGAACATGCCCGATCGGGTCAAGGGCCAATCATCCTGGAGATGATGACCTATCGGTATCGTGGGCATTCGATGTCCGACCCGGCGAAATACCGCACCCGGGATGAAGTCAACAAGATGCGCACCGAGCACGATCCGATCGAGCAGGTGAGGCACCGGTTTCTGGAGAATGGCGCGAACGAGGCCCAGCTCAAGCAAATCGACGGCGAGGTCAGGGATCAGGTCGCCGAAGCGGCACAATTCGCTCAGGACAGCCCCGAGCCGGACCCTGCCGAGCTGTGGACGGACGTGCTGGCCGAAGCCTGATCATTTTGGACAAAGCCATGACTACCGAAGTCTTGATGCCGGCCCTGTCGCCGACAATGACCGAGGGCAAGATCGCCCGCTGGCTGAAGAGCGAGGGGGAGCCGGTCAGGGCCGGCGATGTGCTCGCCGAGATCGAGACCGACAAGGCGACGATGGAGGTCGAAGCGATCGACGAGGGGGTGCTCGCCAAGATCGTTATTCCGGAGGGCACCGAGCACGTCGCGGTCAATACGCCGATCGCGGTAATCGCCGGGAACGGCGAGGAAGCCGGCGCCGCCGAAAAAATCGCTCCGGCTGCTAAGGCGCCTCAGGAAACACCGGCGAAGACGCCGCCCCGGCCTTCGCCGCCGCCGACGACCTCAGCCGTCGCGCCGCGCGCTGTACCGGCAGAGAGCGAGTACACCGGCAAGACCACGAGGATGACTGTGCGTGAGGCGTTGCGCGACGCGATGGCCGAGGAGATGCGACGCGACGACACGGTCTTTCTGATCGGCGAAGAGGTGGCCGAATACCAGGGAGCTTACAAAGTCAGCCAGGGCCTATTGCAGGAGTTCGGGGCGCGCCGCGTCATCGACACGCCGATCACCGAGCAGGGCTTCACCGGCCTCGGGGTCGGCGCGGGATTTGCCGGCCTGCGGCCGATTGTCGAGTTCATGACCTTCAACTTCGCGATGCAGGCAATCGACCAGATCATCAATTCGGCCGGCAAGACCCGCTTCATGTCTGGCGGCCAGATGAGCTGCCCTATTGTCTTCCGCGGGCCTAACGGCATCGCTGCGCGCGTCGCGGCACAGCATTCGCAATGCTATGCGAGCTGGTACGCGCATTGCCCCGGGCTCAAAGTCGTCGCCCCTTACACCGGCGCTGACCACAAGGGGTTGCTGAAGGCGGCTATCCGCGATCCGAACCCGGTTGTCTTTCTCGAACATGAGCTGGTCTACGGCGAAAGCTTCGCCGTGCCGGACGATCCCGAGTTCATCGTTCCGATAGGCCGGGCGCGGATCGCCCGGGCGGGCGAGCACGTCACGATCACGGCGTTTTCACGAATGGTGAAATTGGCGATGCAGGCCGCCGAAGAGCTGGAGAAGGCCGGGATTTCCGCGGAAATCATCGATCTGCGCACATTACGGCCGTTCGACGTCGAAACCGTCGTCGCTTCGGTCAAGAAAACTAACCGGATCGTCGCGGTCGAAGAGGGGTGGCCCTTTGCCGGCATCGGATCGGAACTTGCCGCGATCATGATGGAGGAATGCTTCGACTGGCTCGACGCCCCGGTGAAGCGGGTCGCCGGCAAAGATGTTCCGCTGCCTTATGCGGCCAATCTGGAGCGGCTCGCCGTCCCGCAGGTGGAAGACATAGTCACCGCCGCACGCGAGGTTGCCTACCGCTGATCGGCGGAGGAGGGGAGGTCATATGCCGATCGAGATCCTCATGCCGGCGCTGTCGCCGACAATGACCGAAGGCAACGTCACGAGATGGCTGAAAAAAGAGGGTGACGAAGTGCATTCGGGCGACGTCCTCGCCGAAATCGAGACCGACAAGGCGACAATGGAGTTTGAGGCTGTCGATGACGGCCGGCTCGGCAAAATCCTCGTCCCGGAAGGCGCCGAAGGTGTCAAGGTCAACCAGCCGATCGCACTGCTTTTGGGTGAGGGAGAAGACCCATCTGCACTAGCAAAATTCGCCTCGCCTGCATCGGAGACCGTCTCTGCACCTCAACCTGAGCCGACCGCGCCTCGCCAGCCAAAGGCTGCTCCAGCCCAAACCGCTCGGACAGGGGTGCCAACAGTTGCCAGGGGAAACGGCCGCATCTTTGCCAGTCCGCTGGCGCGCAGGATGGCGCAACAGGCCGGGCTCGATCTCGCCGCGATCACCGGTTCGGGTCCGCAGGGCCGCATCGTAAAAGCAGATATCGAAGCAGCACTTTCTGCCGAACGGCCCAGCCCCGCCCCGGCGCGCCCAACTGCCCAACCCCAACCTGCACCGCCGACCCTGTCCAAAGAGCGGGTGCTGGCGCTGTCCGGCAATCCGCCCTACACCGAGCGTCCTCTCACGGCGATGCGCCGCGTCATCGCCCGGCGGCTGACGGAATCAAAGCAAACGGTTCCGCATTTCTATCTGACCGTCGATTGCGAGATCGACGAGTTGCTGAAATTCCGCGCCGAACTCAACGGGAAATCCGACGCTTACCGGATCTCAGTCAATGATTTCGTGATCCGCGCGGCGGCGCTGGCCTTGCGGCAGGTGCCCGCGGCCAACGCCTCGTGGAGCGACGAAGCGATCCTTCTCTGGGACACGGTCGATATCGCTGTCGCCGTCGCGCTGGAGGACGGGCTCATCACGCCGATCGTCAAGAATGCCGCCCGCAAGGGGTTGGCGACAATCGCGAATGAGACCAAGGATCTCGCCGCGCGCGCCCGGGTAGGCAAATTGAAGCTCGAAGAGTTTCAGGGCGGCACGTTTTCGATCTCGAACCTCGGCATGTTCGGAGTCCGCGATTTTGCCGCGGTCATCAACCCGCCGCATGGCGGCATCCTGGCGGTTGGCGCCGGCGAGCAGCGTCCGGTCGTCAAAAACGGCGCGCTCGCGATTGCCACGGTCATGAGCTGCACCCTCGCCTGTGACCACCGGGTCGTCGACGGCGCCGTCGGCGCGCAATTCCTCGCTGCCTTCAAGAAGCTCGTCGAAGACCCGCTGACAATGCTGCTGTAAACTGATGCCGCGTCGAGCCCCTCACCCTAACCCTCTCCCTGCAAGCGGGGCGAGGGAACAGGCGGCGTAAGCCCCTCTCCCCGCTTTAGCGGGGAGAGGGAGGGGCCCGCGTCAGCGGGAGGGTGAGGGGCAATGGCCGAGAGCACATTCGACCTGATCGTGGTGGGCGGCGGGCCTGGCGGGTATGTCGCGGCGATCCGCGCGGCCCAGCTGGGTATGAAGACAGCGGTCGTCGAGCGCGAGCATCTGGGCGGCATCTGCCTCAACTGGGGCTGCATCCCGACCAAGGCGCTATTGCGCAGTTCGGAAATTTACCATTTGCTCCATCGCCTCGACGATTTCGGGTTCTCCGCCAAGGACATCAGCTTCGACGCTGGGAGAGTGGTCGCGCGGTCTCGCGCGGTCGCCAAGCAATTGTCGAATGGCGTCGCGTATCTGTTGCGGAAGAACAAGGTCACGGTTTTCGACGGCCAGGGGGGCCTGGCGGGAAAGGGCCGGCTTGCGGTGGCGAAGGACGGCAACCCCGTCGCCGAGCTTGCCGCCGGCTACATCGTGCTCGCTACCGGGGCACGGTCGCGCAGCTTGCCGGGGCTCGAACCCGACGGCGAGCGTATCTGGACCTATAAGGAAGCGATGGTGCCGCCGGTGATCCCGAAATCCCTTCTGGTCGTCGGCTCGGGCGCGATCGGGATCGAATTCGCCAGCTTCTACCACGACATGGGCGCCGAGGTCACGGTCGTCGAAGTGCTCGACCGCGTGCTGCCGATCGAGGACGAGGAGATCTCGGCTTTTGCGCGCAAGACCTTCGAGAAGCAGGGGATCAAAATCCATACCGCGGCGAGCGTGGCGGCCCTCGAGCGCGCCGGGGAGGGGGTCACCGCGCGGATCGAGGCGGACGGCAAGGGGTTCGAAACCAATGTCGAGCGCGTGATCCTGGCTGTCGGCATCGTCGGCAACGTAGAAGACATAGGCCTGGAAAACACCGGTGTCGTCGTCGACCGGACCCACATTGTCGTCGACGAGTGGCTGCGTACCGGAGAGCCGGGGATCTATGCGATCGGTGATGTTGTCGGGCCGCCGTGGCTGGCTCATAAAGCCAGCCACGAGGGAGTGATCTGTGTCGAGCACATCGCTGGGGTCAACGATGTGCACCCGCTCGATGTCCACAACATCCCGGCTTGCACCTATTGTCGGCCGCAGATCGCCAGCGTCGGGCTGACCGAAAAGGCCGCGCGCGATGCCGGCTACGACGTCAAAATCGGCCATTTTCCGTTTATCGGCAACGGCAAGGCGATCGCGCTCGGCGAGCCCGAGGGTATGGTCAAGACGGTATTCGACAGCAAGACCGGCGAGCTTCTTGGCGCCCATATGATCGGGGCGGAAGTGACGGAGCTGATCCAGGGCTACACGATCGCCAAGACCCTGGAGACCACCGAGGCGGAGTTGATCCGCACCGTCTTCCCGCATCCGACCCTGTCGGAGACAATGCACGAAGCCGTGCTCGACGCTTATGGCCGCGCCATCCATTTCTAAAGGCCGGGGCGCTCATGCGGTGGCCCCCAAATGCAGGCTATTCCGCCTTTCTGATCGGGGCCTGAGGCAAAGGTCATGCTTGTCCTCTATCGCATTGAAACGATTGCTTCCTTGTCTCTTCAGACGGCAATCCTACCTTCCATGGAAATAGCGCTCACACCCGAGCAGCAAGATTTTGTCCGCCGCGCCATAGAGAGCGGGCGTTTTGAACGCGCCGAGGACGCCGTGCGGGAGGCGCTGGGCCTGTGGGTCGAGCGCGAGCGCCGCCGCGCGGAGATCCTCGCGGCCGTCGACGCGGCGCAGGTTTCGATTGACCGGGGCGAAGCTATCGAAATCACGCAGCAATCCGTGCCTTGCGGTGCCATGACCCGGCAGCGGCCGGATCAAAACACATCACACGCATTACCAAATGGTAATCCATTGGAAAGGCGGCTGAAAGGCGCAGGCATTTAGCCTCGGCCCGGTGAGGGTCCCTCGGTACCAGAAAAGCAGATGGCTTTCTCGCCGCGCGAAACTCCTCGCGTTCGCGCTGGCGATTGGGGGGGTCGCGGTGACCCCGCTGATATGGGCACCCCGTGCCGACCAGCCCGAAAACGCGCGACCGGTCAAAACAGAAGTCTCGGCGGGCTCATTCCGGCCGACCCGACAGCAATGGGCGGGTTTGAGGTTCGAGCCTGTCACGATCAGGACGTTTCGTCCAGAGGAGGTCACCGAAGGGTCTATCGCGGTCGACGATGATCTGACGACGCCGGTGTTCTCGCATTACTCCGGGCGGGTCATCAAAGTGACTGCCATGCTCGGCGATGTCGTCGAGCCTGGCGCCCCGCTCTTTGTCATCCATGCGAGTGAGTTCGTGCAGGCGCAGAACGACCTGATCACCGCGCTCGCCAATCTGACTGCCGCGCGCTCTCAGCTGGCCATGGCGCAAACCACCGAGAAGCGCAACCATGAGCTTTATCTGGCGCAAGGCGGTGCGCTCAAGGACTGGCAGCAGTCCAAGACCGATCTGATCACGGCGCAAAACACCGTCCGCAGCAACGAGATCGCTCTCCACGCGGTGCGCAGCCGGCTGCGCATCCTCGGCAAGACCGACAAGGAGATCGCCTCGCTCGAAGCCGAACCGACGCAAAAGCTCAATGCGGTTGCCACCGTAACCGCGCCGATCGCCGGCACCATCACCCAACGCCAGATTGGGGTCGGGCAATACATCAACAGCGAGGCCAATGGCGCCGTGAACCCAGTCTTCACGATCAGCGATTTGTCGACCGTGTACCTGATCGCCAACGTCCGCGAGGTGGATGCGCCTTTGATGCGTCTCGGCCTGCTGCTCGAAGTCCATGTGCTGGCCTACCCCGACCGCATCTTTAAAGGAAAGATTTCCTGGGTCGCACCCTCGATCGATCCCAACACTCACCGATTGTCGGTGCGCGCCGATGTCGAGAATCCCGATGGCGCCCTGAAACCGGGGATGTTCGCCAATTTCAACATCATCACGGGTGAAGCGTCGACGGTGCCGGCGGTTCCGCGGGAGGCGATTGTCTACGAAGGCGAGAAGGCTCGCGTCTGGGTTGTCGGAGCCGGCGATACCCTGGCTCTGCGCGAAATCAGCACCGGCGGGATCAGCAATGGCATGGTCGAGGTTCTCGCCGGCCTCTCACCGGGTGAGAAGGTCGTGACGAGCGGCACCGTCTTTATCGATCGCGCCGCCAAGGCCGACTGAACCGGCGGGGTCAACAACCATGAATGCGGTGGTCGCCTTTGCGCTAAAGCAACGCGTCCTGATGGTCGCGTTGATGCTGTTCGTGTTCGTTGCCGGCACCATCAGCTTCGTGAGGCTCAACATCGAAGCCTATCCGGACCCGGTGCCGCCGCGCGTCGAAATCATCACTCAAAACCCGGGCCAATCCGCCGAGGAGATCGAACGCTACATTACGATCCCGATCGAGATCCAGGTGGCGGGTGTGCGGCATGTTACTTCGGTCCGGACGATTTCGCTGTTCGGCCTCTCCGATGTGAGGGTTGCATTCACCTATGATTACACTTACGAAGAGGCCGAGCAGAAGGTAATCAATCAGCTTACCCAGGTCCCGACTTTGCCTAATGGGTCGGTGCCGGGAATCTCGCCGGACAGCCCGACCGGCGAGATTTATCGCTACCGCATCATCGGTCCCCCCGGATATTCGGTCACCGATCTCAAGACCATTCAGGACTGGATTCTGGAGCGCCGCTTCAAGGCGGTGCCCGGGGTCGTCGACGTCAGCGGCTGGGCGGGCAAGACCAAGAATTATTCGGTCACCGTCGACCTCGACAAGCTGCTTTCATATGGCCTCACCCTGCCGCAGGTGCTGCAGACCCTCAACAACAGCAACATCAATGTCGGCGGCCAGACCGTCAATTTCGGTCCCCAGGCAGCGATCGTGCGCGGTGTGGGGCTGATCCACACGATGGACGACCTTCGCAATACGATGCTGACGTCGAACAACGGCTCCCCGGTCTATGTCAAAGACATCGCCACCGTGACCGTCGGCAATCAGCCACGGCTCGGCATCGTCGGGCAGGACGACGACGAGGACATCGTCCAAGGCATCGTGTTGATGCGCCGCGGGGAACAGAGCCTTCCCACCATCGGTCGCGTCGAGGCCGAGGTCGAGAAGATCAACAGCACCGGGATACTGCCGCCCGGGGTTCGGCTCGAAAAGATCTACGACCGCCGGGAGCTGATAAACATCACCACGCATACGGTGCTGCACAACATGGTCTTCGGCATCGTGCTGATCTTTTTTGTGCAGTGGATCTTCCTAGGCAATCTGCGCAGCGCCGTGATCGTCGCGGCGACGATCCCGTTCGCGCTGTTTTTCGCGATCTCGATGCTGGCGCTGCGCGGCGAATCGGCGAACCTGCTGTCGGTCGGGGCGATCGATTTCGGCCTGATCGTCGACGCGACGGTCATCATGGTCGAGAACATTTTTCGCCATTTGAGCGAAGGAGAACAGCACCATGAATACGCCGCAACCGGCCTTGCCCAGCGATTCGGCCTGACCGGCAAGCTGCGCACGATCTTGCGATCGGCCGGAGAGGTGAACCAGGCGATCTTCTTCGCGGCCGCGATCATCATTGCCGGCTTTGTCCCGTTATTTACCCTAAGCGGCGTCGAGGGGCACATCTTCAGCCCGATGGCCAAGACCTACGCCTACGCGATTGCCGGAGGCCTCCTCGCCACCTTTACGATCTCGCCGGCATTGAGCGCGCTGCTGCTGCCGGAACGCGTCAGCGAGACCGAAACGATCATCGTGCGCGGCTTGCGCCGCGTCTACGAACCTCTCCTCGAGTTCGCCGTGGCCAACCGAATAATGACCCTCGCCGGCGCGGGGCTTCTGGCATTGCTGGCAGTGGTCGGAGTGCGTGCGCTCGGTCTCGAATTCCTACCCCATCTAGAGGAAGGCAATTTGTGGATCCGCGCCACCCTGCCGCCCTCGATCTCTCTCGATGAAGCGACCCCCTACGTCAACCGCATGCGCCAAATCATCAAGAGCTTTCCCGAGGTGGTGACGGTCATCTCGCAACTCGGGCGGCCGGATGACGGGACCGACACCACCGGATTCTTCAATGCGGAATTTAATGTGCCGCTCAAGCCGTTCGACAGCTGGCCCAAGGGCATCGATAAGGACAAGCTGACGCAACAGGTCAATGACGCGCTGGCGGCCGAATTCCCCGGGGTCGATTTCAATTTCTCGCAATATATCGAGGACAACGTCGAGGAGGCG
The DNA here is from genome assembly GCA_963736715.1 of uncultured Alphaproteobacteria bacterium. Taxonomy (GTDB): domain Bacteria; phylum Pseudomonadota; class Alphaproteobacteria; order ATCC43930; family CGMCC-115725; genus AP-15. Next base: position 167,143 of record CAVTQA010000046.1, read on the forward strand.
GCGTCGGGGGTCAAAGGCGAAAACTCGGTCAAACTCTACGGCAACGACCTCGAAGCGATCCAGAAGACGGCCTACAAGATCAAGGAGGTGATGAAGACAGTGCCGGGCATCACCGACCTCTCCGTCTTCGACTCGCTTGGCCAGCCGACCGTCGACATCGACATCGACCGCGAGCGCGCCGCCCGCTACGGCTTGGCACCGGGCGACATTAACTCCACGATACAGGCTGCGATCGGCGGCCAGGCCGCCGGCAATGTCTACGAATACGGCAGCGACCGTAACTTCCCGATCGTCGTTCGCCTCTCGCCGCAATACCGTCAGAGCCTCGATGCGATCCGGCATATTACGATTGGCGCACCAAACCCGAGCAGCAGTGGTGTCGTGCCGATCCCGCTCACCGACGTCGCCAAGGTGAGCCTGGTCTCGGGCCCCTCCTTCATCTATCGCGAGAATCAGGAGCGCTATATCCCGATCAAGTTCAGCGTGCGCGGCCGCGACCTCGGCGGCGCCGTGCTCGAGGCCCAGCGCAAGGTGGCCGAGCAAGTGCCGATGCCCGCAGGCTCGCGCGTCGAATGGGTTGGCGAGTTCGGCGATCTGCAGGATGCGCTAGAACGCCTCGAGGTGGTCGTGCCGCTCAGCATCGCCCTCATATTGCTGCTGCTCTTCGTCAACTTCTCGTCGCTGGTGGACACGCTGCTGGCCGCCAGCGTCATGCCGATGGCGCTGATCGGCGGGATCTTCGCGTTGTGGTTCACCGGCACGCCGTTCAGCGTCTCGGCGGCGATCGGCTTTGTCGGGCTCTTCGGCATCTCTGTCATGGAAGGGATCATCATCCTCTCCTACTTCAATACCTTGATCGATGCCGGCGTCGAGCGCTCCGCAGCGGTCATTCGCGCCTGTCAGATCCGGTTGCGCCCGGTAATGATGACCTGCATCGCCGCTTGCGTCGGCCTGTTGCCGGCCGCCGTGTCGACCGGCATCGGTTCACAGGTGCAGAAGCCCCTGGCGCTCGTGATCGTCGGCGGAATCCTGCTCGCGCCTGTTCTGATACTGATCGTGATGCCGGTGCTGATCGACTTGTTCTCGCGCCGGAGGGCGCCGGTTGGAGCGCCTCAACCACTGCCCTCGCCTGCGGAATAGTGGTGCGCATCGTGCGCCGAGCGGGCGGCTGCTTGCTCGCTGTCGGAGTGGCCGCACTGATGGGCTGTGCTGTCGGTCCGGATTTCGAGCAACCTGCTGCGCCGGACGTCACCGGTTACACGCCGCAGCCGCTGGCCGAGCAAACCAGTTCGGCGGATGTGAAGGGCGGCGAGGCGCAGCGCTTCGTACAAGGTCTGGACATTCCGGGGCAGTGGTGGACATTGTTCCGCTCCGAGGCGCTCAACAGCTTGGTCGAGCAGGCGCTGAAAAACAACCCGACCTTGCCGGCCGCCGAGGCGGCGCTGCGCCAGGCCTGGGAAAACGTCTATGCCCAGCAGGGCGCGTTCTTTCCGACGATCACAGCCGGCTTCTCGCCCAGCCGCAACAAGACCGCGACGGGTGCCGTCTCGCCAGCTTCCGCCTCCGGCAAGCCCTGGTTCACCCTCTACACCGCCCAGGTGACGGTGAGTTATATGCCGGATGTGTTCGGCGGTACGCGGCGCCAGGTCGAATCGCTTGAGGCGACCGCCGAATTTCAGCTGTTTCAGCTCGAAGCGGCCTACCTGACCTTGACCTCGAACGTGGTCGCTGCCGCGGTGCAGGAGGCGTCCTTGCGCGGCCAGATTGCGGCGACCGAGGAAATCATCAAGATCGAGACCGAATCACTCGGGATCCTGCGCAAGCAATTAGAGCTCGGCCAGGTGGCGGGGGCCGATGTGGCGGCCGTGGAAGCGACGTTGGCGCAGGCGCAAGCAACGCTGCCGCCATTGCAGAAGCAATTGGCGGTGCAGCGCGACCTGCTGACGGCGCTGATCGGCCGGTTCCCGAGTGAGGAGCCGGCCGAAAAGTTCGATCTCGCCTCACTGCACCTGCCACAGGAGCTGCCGGTGAGCCTGCCGTCCAAGTTGGTCGAGCAGCGCCCCGATGTGCAATCGGCCGAAGCGCAGCTGCATGCGGCGAGCGCCTCGATCGGCGTCGCCGTTGCTGCCATTCTGCCGCAGTTCACGCTGACCCCTAATGCCGGCCTCGCCTCCAATCAGATCGACACATTGTTCATGACTCCCGGTACCGCCTTTTGGAGCCTGGCCGGGACGGTGTCCCAGACGGTCTTCGACGCCGGCACATTGTTGCACAAAAAGCGCGCCGTCGAGGCCGCCTTCGACGAGGCGGCTGCGATGTATCGCAGTACAGTAATCTCCGCTTTGCAGAATGTCGCCGACGCGCTGCACGCGCTGCAATCGGATGCCGATACGCTGAAAGCGGCCTATGCGGCGGAGCGCGCCGCCTTTAAGAGCCTCGATATCGCGCGTATGCAGTTGCGGCTCGGCGCCATCGGCTATCTCGGGCTGCTCACCACCGAGAACACGTATGATACGGCGCTGATCGCGCTTGTCCAGGCGCAGGCCGCCCGTTATGCGGACACTGCCGCGTTGTTCCAGGCATTGGGCGGCGGCTGGTGGAACCGTGAGGACGTTGTCCCGGCGAAAAAATGGGACGTGCAGTTCATCCCGTGACCGCGGAGCTCGGATCCGGCGCGCTCTTCCGATCAGATCGAACCGGTGCCCCTGCAAATGTCATTGCGAGCGAAGCGAAGCAATCTGGCGCCTGTCGGCGCTTTTCGGCCAGATTGCTTCGTCGCTGCGCTCCTCGCAATGACGCGGCACTGCACGATGCTTCAAAACTGCAAATGCAGCCGCAGGCCGAATACCGATACGGGACCGCGGTCGCGGTTGTAGGCCGGGTTCTGGATGAACTGATAGTCGGCTGTGAAGTGGGCGAAGCTGAATAAGGCAACGCTGTAGTATGCTTCGAGGATCTGCTCGGGGCCGGCATTCGGCAATTGGCCGTCGCCGATAATCCCGCCCAGACCGCCGGCGGCCAGATACAGCTTGCCCTGGTGCGAGATCCGGTTGATTGCGCCAGCCAACCCCATCGTGTCGTCTGGCCGCTCCCAGCGCGCGCCCGTCAGTGAGAGCCCCGCCGAGATCGACTGGTTGAGGTCGGTGAAATCGACTTCCTCCACTGTGCCTTGCGAGACGCTGGCGCGGGCAAAGACGCCAAAGTCGTCGGCGAGCCGTTGTTCGAAATTGAGTCCGAACCCGTCTTTTGTGCGAAAACGGCGGACGTCGGAAGTCGACGGCGTCTGACCAGTGGCCGCGCCCAGCGAGATCGCGTCAAGATAAGTCCCGAGATTGCCGCGGGTCAGCCAATAGAGGAATTTGAGCTTGCCGGGCTGATCCCACAGCCTGTGCCTCTCTTCCAATTCGGCCACGAACTGCCCTTGTGCGAAGCCATGGGACAGCGCGATCGAGTTCGGCTCTTGCGACAGGTCGAACACCCCGGCCCTGGCGGTCCACCAATCCTGATACCATTCCAGCGCGGCGCCGTAAGTATAACCCCAGGAATTCGCTGCGTAGTCGAATGCACCCATGTCGATGATCGACCAGTTGAAGAAGTCGTTCCGCGGGTCGTGAGCGTATGCGTTGTTATCAAAGATATCGACGACGGAATACTTACCGATAGTGAGCACCAATCGGTCGGCGCTCTGCATGCCGCCGAGCTGGTTCAGGCCGGGATCGAGCTTTTCCGTCTCGCCGCCTAAATTTATTGTTTGCCGCAGAAAGCCCCGCTGGACCAGAAAATAGGGGTCCGCCTTGCCAACTTTGTAGGCTTCGCCGCTGACGTATCCCGCCACGCCGAAGGTGTCGCTGAGCCCGAAACCCTGGTCGACCTCCGGATTGATCCAGATTTCGGCGCCGAGCCATGGTCGGACACCGGCATACAATGTCACGTCGACCGTTTCCCTGCCGTTGGCGCCAGCGCGGAGGCTGTTGGGGCCCTCATACGGGGAGCGGAACGCCGGTTGCAGCAGCCAGACATTCGTTGCCTGACCGTGAATGGCCCAATTCTCCGGCTGCGCCTCTTCGGCCTGTCCCGGAGTAACCGGTATGCCTTGAGGTTGCGGCGTCGGACCAACCATTTGGGCGGTGCACATCATTGACCAGCACAGAACGCGGATTACGGTAGCGGCGACGAGGATGACATTTCGCGCCAGCAGCCTAACCATCAGACAATCCGAAATCGCAGGGTTCGCTGACGGAGCTCTAAAAAGTGATACCGGATCGAAGGCCGATCACCAAAGCATTCGGGATCGGCTGCCCTGCTGGCGCGGGCGGGGGCGCTGCGATATGACCGCCAGGGTGAAAGATCAGTTGCAGATCCGGCTGCAGCAACCACCATGGCGCAACGCGGGCTTCGTAAGTGATTTCGAGCACCCCCTCGTAATCGCGGATCGGGCGCTCGATGCCGGTGAACAGGACCTCGTCCTGGTCTAAACGGCGTGCATAGCCGATCCGTGCGTAGCTTGTCCCAACGCCCAGCACATCGAGCTCGCGGTTCGGCAAGACGCCCTTGAAGGTGAGGCCGGCATCCACCTCGAGGCTGATCGGATTGCGGTCGGGAGGGGCGTAGCCGACGCGAAGGAAGGCGGCCAAACCCTGGGTCGCCGTGTCGGGCCGCCGCCACAACATCTTATCCGCCACCAAATAGGCTCCGAAATTGCTGCCATGCGTGGCCGGGATACCGTTGCTGGTCGGGTCCGCGAGCGAGCGCCCCAAGCTATCGTGGCGCTGATCGGGAAACTCTGCCGTATGATACCAGGCACCGAGTTTGACGTCGCTCAGACGGGTAGAAGAAATCGGCTGCTCGTCGAACGAATAAGCAAGTTCGGCAATCGGCATGAAGCCACCCTCGCCGATTAGGAAGTTGGTGCCGCTCGAGTTGCGCACCTGCGCATCTCCCGGCCCAGGAGGTGCCGGGCTGCCGTTGAAGAACGCAGCGGATAGCGTCAAATCGGTCGTCGGCGCGACCTGCAATCGTGCGCCCGGGGTCGCGAACGGATAGCAGGCCCCGCCGCTCGGCAGGTCGGTCGACCAGATGTCCGGACAGCCGAAGGTCGAGTTGACAAAGCTTGCCGAGTATTGACTGATGTAAAACTCGTCGTCGAGGGCGATCTGACCGATACGGAGCGAGACCCGGCTCTCGAGCAACTCTTGTTGTAGCCACAGATCGTGGAGGCGCGTCGAGGCCAGCGCTTCGATCGAGCTGACAGCCAGCAGGTTGCCGACTGCGTTCCTGGACAAGCCTTCCCCGCGTATCCAGTACCCATCTGTGTAAAAGGTCGCGCCCGGCCATTTTAAGAGCTTGTCTAGGTCGAGGTTGAGCGATACGTCGAGTAGACCTTGGTAAATTGTCAGCTGTCTTATCCCGCCGGTGGGATTCGACAGCGTTTCCGAAACGTCAGTGGCGCCAAGAGCAACGCCGGCATCTTCCCATTGCTTGCGCGCTCCGCCCCAGTCCCCGGTGAGCCTGTCCCGCTCGAAAAGATCGTCTGCCGCAGCCGCCGTTTCGATCGCAAGCCCGATAGCCTGGCCGCCGAAGATCAACAGCGCGAGAAGGCTGACTGACACCGGTCGACAGCCCCTGCTGCGCGGAGCGCTTGCGCAAGGTTCGCGCGCCGAAGAAAGGGCCCCTCTCATGTCTCCGGGGAAAGATGCGCTGGCGCGTTCAGGCCGCCGTCACAAATGACCCCGGCGCAGTCCGAGGTCGATGGCGCGGTAAGCTCCTGAAGGACCGAGGAGATTTTGCGTTGCGCTCGCGACCGCCGCGGCGAGCTCGGGATCGTCTGGACCGCCGTGGATGATCGCTTGCTGTTCGACGAGGGTCTGATACTCCCCATTCAGATACAGACGCGCCTCGATCGTGATCGGACGGTGTTCGCCGAGCTGCCGTTCATAGACCAGGGTGTGCACAAAATTGCGCACTTCTCCCCCGGCATACGGGTTCAACTTGAATGTCCATTCGACGCGATCACGCGCCGAACCACTATCTGCAGCCGGCTCGAAACGCCACTGGCCGAGCCCGGCCTCTGCCATGTGCAGGGCCAGGTAGCGCTGCAAGTCGCCCCGGTGAAACCCTGGCAACCCAGTAGCCGCTTCGACTTGCAGTGTCGACCCTGCCGCGGCTGCCGCCGACGCAAGTGGCACGAGCGTGGCCGCCAGAACCAATCGCGCAACCCAGGCGGCACGGCGAAACCGGACAAGGGGCTGGGATTTGCTAGAACCGGTCATCCTCGCCCCGAACGGAATCTAGAGCCAAGCGGCCTTTCGAAAGCAATAATGGTGGGTACTGCATCTAGTCAAAGACTCTAATCCTGTGCCCATGCGGGTGGGGTCCGTGAAGCGCACTGCCGCGGCCGGAAAGGCTCGGGTTGGTCATGAAGTAGACGTGTGCGCTCTGAGGCTTGGCTCCGGGGAGGAGGCGCTGCCACGAGCCGTCAGAGCGCAGGATCCAGCTCTGGGCATCATCGTGGAGGTTTGCCTCCATGATCTGTCCGAGGATTTGCTGATGCACGGTCGGGTTTTGGATCGGAACGAGAAGTCTCGACGCGGCCGTCGAGGTTTCGCGGCATCCAATCGGCTGACGAGATGAATACAAGGGCCTCGGGCGACGGGAGCCCGTGCCCGGAGCCGAAGCACACGATCCGCGCGTGCTCGAGAAACCGCCCGACAATGCTCTTCACCGTGATGTTCTCGGACAGCCCGGGCACGCCCGGCCGCAGTGAGCACATGCCGCGGATGACGAGTGAGATCGAGACACCAGCTTGCGACGCGCGATATAGGGCGTCGATCATGCCGACATCGACGAGCGCGTTGAGCTTTGCCCAGATCGCCGCCGGCCGGCCGGCCTCGGCATGCGCGATCTCAGCCTCGATGAGTTCCGTCAGCTTCGCCCTGATGCCGTGCGGCGAAATCGACAGCTTTTCTAGGTGTGCGGGATAAGCATAGCCGGTAATGAAATTGAACACTCTTGCTGCATCACGGCACAACCCCGGATCGGCAGTGAAGAATGACAGGTCGGTGTAGATCTTGGCGGTGACCGGATGATAATTGCCGGTTCCAAAATGGACATAGGAACGCAGAACCTCGCCTTCGCGGCGCGCAACGAGCGAGATTTTGGCGTGGGTCTTCAAATCGACAAAGCCGAAGATAACTTGCGCACCGGCCTGCTCCAGGCGCCGAGCCCAGCGGATATTGCGTTCCTCGTCAAAACGCGCCTTCAGCTCGACCAATGCCGTCACCGACTTGCCGGATTCGGCGGCATCGACGAGCGCGGCGACGATCGGCGAGTCTTCCGAGGTCCGGTAGAGCGTTTGCTTGATGGCAATAACGTTGGGGTCGTCCGCAGCCTGCCGAATGAACTGGACGACCACATCGAAGGATTCGTACGGGTGGTGGACAACGATGTCTTTCGCCCGGATGGCAGCAAAACAATCGCCGCCGTAATCTTTTATCCGCTCTGGGAAGCGGGCCGTAAATGGTGGGAACAACAGGTCGGGCCGCTCTGGTGTGATGAGTAGGCGAACATCCGACAGGGCGACCATGCCGTCGACCACGACGACATCTTGGAATTGGGTGCCGGTCTCCTCGACGACAAAATCGCGCAGACGATCCGGAGTGCCGGCTGAAAATGTCAGCCGGATGATCTGACCACGTCGACGCCGCTTGAGCGCGGATTCGAACATCACGACCAAGTCTTGTGCTTTCTCCTCGATTTCGATGTCGCTGTCGCGCAATGCTCGAAACACGCCGTAGCCGAGCGGTGTCATGCCGGGAAACAACTCCGATAATCCGACGGCGAGCAGCACATCCTCTATGAGGACGAAGCGAATGCTCTCGCCGGGCAGCCGGATCAACCGCTCGACCCGTTCGGGAACGAGCACCAGAGCATTGATCTGCGACCCGTCCTCGCGACGCCACTCCACGACCATAGCCAAGGCGCGATTGGGAATGAACGGAAACGGATGCGCCGGGTCGATCGCGATCGGGGTCAAGACCGGAAGCAAGCGATCGATGAACAGCTGCCGCAACCAGGCGCGATCGTTGCTCGTCAAGGAGTCATGATCGAGGATCAAGACGCTATCGGCGCGCAGCCGCTTCTGCAGATCCGCCCAACACCGCTGCTGTCGATCGACAAGGTGCGCCGCCGCTTCTGCGATGGCGGTCAGCTGCTGCTCCGGTGTCAATCCATCTTCGCTCTTAACGGGGATGCCGCTCGTCGCCAATTCTTTCAGGGCCGCGACGCGCACCATGAAGAATTCGTCGAGATTGCTGTCGGATATCGACAGGAACCGCACCCGCTCGAGAAGCGGATGGGCCGGATTGCTCGCTTCTTCGAGAACCCGTTCGTTAAAGGCGAGCCAGGACAGCTCACGGTTGATGTACCGTTGCGCCGGCAGTAGCGACGCGGCTGTCGAGGCCGCTTGATCGGCCGGCCGATCTACCGCCAGCTGTGCCATGCCTGCCCCTTACCGCCCGTACCCACGGTTCGTCAGGCAGCAGATTGAGGCTCCCGACCCGCGCCGGCAAGCCCCTGCCTAGTAATTGGAACCAAACCGATGCTTCCCGCCATCGAGTCTCACGTCGAGATTGCTTCGTCGCTGCGCTCCTCGCAATGACCGCCATTTGGGGTGTCATTGCGAGCGAAGCGAAGCAATCTCGATGATGCGGGCCCGGTACCAACAGTCAGGTTCGTACCACTAATAGGCCGGGATCATTTCGTCCGACACCCGGATACGCTGGGCACGCCTTCCGCCAGCGCCAGCAGCGCCTTGCGTTCCGCCGCTGAGCCGACGAGCCCCCACAGATGCACGACGCCGTCGCTGACCGTGATGTTGCGGCTCCCGAAATCGGTCCACGATTGCTCTTTCAGGCGAGAGAGGAGGTCGAGCCTGATTTGGCGGTCGGTTTCGTTGTGATGGTCGATACGGCCGACCACCGATGCCAGCGCCTGGATCAGGTTCGAGCGGCTTACCATCCCGACGAGCTTGCCGTCTTTGACGACCGGAACGCGCTTGATTCCGTTGCGCTCGAGCACTGCGGCAATCTCCGAGAGCGGGGTATCCTCGGAGACCGAAATGACGCCGCTCGACATGACTTCGCCGGCTTTCTTGCCGTGCGACTTGGCGAAGTCTTCGGCGAGCGTGCTCGCGCCGGTCACGGCCTCCACCCACCAGGGCCGCTGCTTTTCGGTGCCGATCTCGACGCGATGGATGAGGTCCGCCTCACTCAGCATGCGGACCAGATTACCGGCGGCGCCGAGGACCGGGAGGGCGCTGACATCGTGTTCCGCCAGGAGCTTTATCGCCTCGGCCACGTCCGTGTCGGGACGGACGGTCACCACATCCCGGACCATGACATCGATCGCCCGCATGTCGCCCTCCTCGGTCCTCCGCGTCAGAATATATTTAGAAACAGAATATAGAGGCCGCCGGACAGCATCATCGCTGCCGGTAATGTCAAGACCCAGGCTAGCGCGATATTACGCAGCGTCGACATCTGCAGGCCCGATCCGTTAGCCGCCATGGTTCCGGCGACACCCGACGACAGCACGTGCGTGGTCGATACCGGGAGGCCGTACATGTCGGCGGCGGCGATTGTACCCGCCGCGACAAGCTCGGCGGCCGCTCCTTGACCGTAGGTCAAATGGGTCTTGCCGATTTTTTCGCCGACGGTAATGACGATCCGCTTCCATCCGATCATGGTTCCGAGACCGAGCGCGACCGCGACCGCCACCTTGACCCAGGTCGGAATAAACTTCGTCGCTCCGTCGAGCGATTGCTTGTAAGCGTTCAGCGTCGCTATGTCGGCCGCCGACAGATCGGCCTCCTTGTCCTTCATCAGCAGGCGCAGTGCCTCATCGGTCAGATACATGTCGTTGCGCGTGTTGCCGACCGCCTCGGAGGGGATTTTCGCCAGCGAGCCATATTCCTTCACCTGCTTGTCGATATCCTGTATCAGCGCGGCAAGCGAGGGGTAGGTGCCCTCGTTGATTTTGTGGTGCGAGACATATTCGGTCACCGCCGGGCGCGGATTGCCAAGGACATTGTAGCCCGCGGCCTTTTCTTCGACGATCTTCGAAGCTGCCGCCGAGTTGATAGAGAATTGCGCAAGCTGGCTGTCCGGCAGCGCTCGGTTGAGGGCATAGGCGGTGGGTACCGTGCCGATCAGGATCAGCATGATCAGCCCCATCCCCTTTTGTCCGTCATTTGAACCATGGGCAAAGCTGACCGCAGTACAGGTGAAGACCAGCAAGCCGCGGATCCACCAGGCCGGCGGCTCATCGGTCTCCGGCGAGCGGTACAGTTCGGGTTGCCGGATCAGAGCTTTCATTAAGAGCAGCAACAGCGCCGAGGCGAAAAAGCCAACGAGAGGGGAGAACAGCAGCGCCTTACCGACATTGGTGGCCTGCCCCCAGTCCACACCGGAGGTTCCGTCCTGACCGTGGATCAGAGCATTGGCGACGCCGACTCCGATGATCGATCCGATAAGTGTGTGCGAACTCGAAGCCGGCAGGCCGAGATACCAGGTACCGAGGTTCTAGATGATCGCGGCGATCAACAGCGCAAATACCATCGCAAACCCGGCCGAACTGCCGACCTGAAGGATCAGCTCCACAGAGAGAAGTGAAATTATGCCGAATGCGACGGCGCCGCTCGACAACAGAACCCCGAGGAAATTGAAAGACCCCGACCACACAACCGCGATCTGCGCCGGCAGCGAGTGCGTGTAGATGACCGTGGCTACGGCATTCGCGGTGTCATGGAAGCCGTTGACGAATTCGAAGCCGAGCGCGATCAGCAGCGCGACGAAAAGCAGCAGGTAGGGCAAAAACGTCGTGGGTCTGGCGCCGCTCGCATCGACGTCCGCATAGAGACTGTACGCCACGTAGAGCAAACTACCTGCGAGCACCAGAAGTAAAATGATAGCTGTGCGTGGATCGAGCGGACGATCGAGCTTGGGCCGCGGTGCGATTGTCCCAGGCCCGGCGCCTACATGCAGCGCAGCGTCGGTCATGTTCTGGTCCCCCCTGGTGTCGGCAACCCCTCAACTATGACCGACTAATCTTACAGTTCTGTGACAGTGCGCAACCGACGCCACGACTTGACTATCGGTCCGCCCCGTGCTGCGAATCCGCGGCTGCGAGGATTCCACAGTGCAAGAAAGCGCAATCAGTTATGCGAGCTTGACCGCGCGGGGCCTGGTTCCGAACCGTTGGGATATCATTGCCTTTCCATTGGTCTTTGGGCTGCTGCTGCTTGCAGCCAAGGGCGCTCACGAAACCTTGGCGCCGCTCTCGACCCTCACAGAGCCTGTCGTCTCACTGGATCCGCTCAACCTGCCGGGATACGCGCTGCGCACGACATTGCGCATGCTGGCGGCAATGGTCGCGTCGCTGCTCTTCACCTTTACCTACGGGACACTTGCGGCCAAGAGCCGTCGCGCCGAGCTCGTCCTGGTCCCGCTGCTCGACATCCTCCAATCGGTGCCGGTGCTGGGTTACATTTCCTTTACCGTCGTCTTCTTCATGTCCCTCTTTCCCGGCCGGGTCGCAGGTGCCGAAGCCGCGGCGATCTTCGCGATCTTCACGAGCCAAGCCTGGAACATGACCTTCAGCTCTTATCAGTCGCTGCGCACCGTGCCGCGCGACCTCGAAGAAGCAACACAGAATTTCCGCTTTTCGGCGTGGCAGCGGTTTTGGCGTCTCGAAGTTCCGTTCGCGATGCCCGGCCTTATCTGGAACATGATGATGAGCATGTCCGGCGGCTGGTTTTTCGTGGTGGCCAGTGAAGCGATCACGGTCGGCGACAAGACGATCACGTTGCCCGGGATCGGAGCCTATCTGGCCCAGGCGACGGCGGACAAAAACCTTGCCGCAGTCGGCTGGGTGATCCTGGCGATGACCTTGGTAATCATTGCCTACGATCAACTGATGTTCCGGCCCCTTGTCGCTTGGGCCAACAAATTCCGCTTCGAGCAGACCGGCGCTCAGACGGTGCCGAGCTCTTGGTTTCTCAATCTCTTCCAGCAAGGCCACCTGCTCCGAACCGTCGCTAGACCCGGAGGTCTCCTGTTGGGGATGCTTGCGCGACACCGCTTCGCGCCCCTGCGCGCCGGCGCCGCGAGGGCCGGCGGCGCGCGCTCGGTGGTGATGGATGCCGTTTGGTTTAGCGCGGTAGCGCTATTGGCTGCCTACTCGGCGTGGAAGATTATCGAGTACGTAGCCTCGGGAGTTGGCTGGGACGACGCCCTCAATGCCTTCAGGCTCGGCCTGTTCACCTTGACCCGCGTCGTCGTTTTGATCACGGTCGCCTCCGCGATTTGGGTGCCGATCGGGGTTGAGATCGGCTTGCGGCCGCGCCTGGCCGAGAAGATTCAGCCCTTGGCGCAGTTTCTTGCCGCTTTCCCCGCCAATCTGCTGTTTCCGGTGTTTGTCCTGACGATTGTCCGTTTCGATCTGAACCCGGACATTTGGCTCAGTCCGCTGATAATTCTGGGAACGCAATGGTATATCCTGTTCAACGTGATCGCGGGCACGATGGCATACCCCACCGACTTCCGCGAGGCGGCGACCAATTTTCGCATGCGCGGCTGGCAATGGTGGCGGCAAGTAATGTTGCCAGGGATCTTTCCCTATTTCGTTACCGGCGCGATTACCGCAGCGGGCGGCGCATGGAACGCCAGCATTGTGGCAGAAGCCGTTTCCTGGGGTGACACGAAGATCACTGCGCACGGCCTCGGAGCCTATATTGCCGACAATACCGCCGCCGGAGATTATCCGAAGATCGTTCTCGGCATCGCCGTCATGTCGCTGCTGGTAACTGGGTTCAATCGACTGCTGTGGCGGCCGCTCTACGCCTATGCGGAAGAACGGCTGCGTCTCGACTAGGGAGTTGCAATGGCTGTAGTGGCCGACACGCTGAGCGAAACGAAAGTCGGCGATACTGTCTTGACCGTGCGCGGCGTCAGCCGCGGTTTCGCGCGAGGCGCCAGCGAAGTGCGGGTCCTGGAGGACGTCAATCTGACGCTGCGCGCCGGCGAGATCGTGGGTCTGCTCGGCCGTTCCGGCTCCGGCAAATCGACCTTGCTGCGGATTATCGCCGGTCTGATAAGGCCAGGCGGGGGCGAGGTGATCTATCGCGGCCGTCCCGTCAGTGGTCCCGCGGAGGGAATCGCGATGGTGTTTCAAACCTTCGCGCTGTTTCCGTGGCTGACAGTGTTGCAAAATGTCGAAGCAGGGCTGGAGGCCTTGAGCGTACCACCCAGGGAAAGCCGCCGGCGCGCGCTTGCTGCGATTGATCTCATCGGCCTCGATGGCTTCGAATTGGCCTATCCGCGAGAATTGTCGGGCGGCATGCGCCAGCGCGTCGGCTTTGCTCGCGCGCTCGTCGTCGAGCCGACCATTCTGCTGCTGGACGAACCGTTCTCGGCGCTTGACGTGCTGACCGCCGAGACGATCCGCACCGACCTCCTCGATCTCTGGATAGAGCGCCGGCTGCCGACCAAATCGATGCTGTTGGTTACACACAACATCGAGGAAGCAGTGTTCATGTGCGACCGGATTCTGATCTTTTCGTCGAACCCGGGCCGTGTCGCAGCCGAGATCGAGGTCACATTTCCACATCCGCGCAACCGCCTGGACTCGGCGTTTCGAGAGATGGTCGACGACATCTACGCCAAGATGACGGCCCGCTCCACTGTCGGAGCCGACGAGCCGGCGCCCAAATTGCACCTGGGCAGTCGATTGCCGCCGGTCTCGACCAACATGATAGCCGGATTGATCGAGACGGTGGCCGCTCCGCCTTATAACGGCAACGCGGATCTGCCTGAAATCGCACGCACGTTGCAGCTTGAGATTGACGAACTCTTCCCGGTCGCCGAACTTCTTCACTACCTTGGCTTCGCCGAGATCAAGGAGGGAGATATTCTGTTGAGTGCAGCGGCGCGCAGCTTTGCAGATCTCGATACGCAGACACGCAAGAAGGTCTTTGCCGAACACCTGCTCGCCTCGGTGCCGCTGGCCCAGCACATCAAGCGCGTGCTTGACGAGCGCCCCGGCCACCGCGCCCCTCGCGTGCGTTTCGAACAAGAGCTGGAAGATTATCTCAGCGACGCCGCCGCCGAGCAGACGCTCGATGCCGTGATAGATTGGGGCCGCTACGCCGAGGTTTTCGCATACGACGACCAGGCCGAGATGTTCAGCTTGGAGGATCCCAAGGGATGAGTCGAGCTTTGTCCAATGTATTGGCACGGGCCGCCTTGCTGCTTCTAGTCGTTGTCGCCATCCCGCCGGCAATCGCGGAAGAGCGATCGGACTGCGCCGCCGCGCCCGCGGTGCTGTGGGGCGACGGCGAGCACGACGACACGGCCGCCTTGAACGCGTGGTTTCGCGGCGACAAGGTGGCCTGGGCGGAGACGCATGAGCCGGTCGGCGCAGAAATCGCCGATCGCACCTTCCTGTTGAGCTCTACACTTTACGTCTCGGGCGGCACCGGGCTGCAGCTCGATCATTTCCGCATGATCTGGCCGTCGCGCAATGAAGTCGTCTCGGGGGGCACGATCACCACCGGCAATGATCCTGATGCGGAGCCCCGCACCGAGGGCATCACGATGGTTGGCGCCGACTCCGACGAGGGCGTCCCGTACAAGGCTCCCGACCGGGAACCGCGAGAGCACGGCATCCCCAAGCACTGCCTGACGTCGTAGCGGCGCAATGGCGGAAACTTCGGCATTGCCCTTCCATCAGGACGGGTGGCGGAACCGGGTGACCAGGCCGGCCGAGCCCTTCACGTGGCCTTCAAGGGCCTTGGCCAGCTCGTCCCGGGTCAGACCCGGCTGCAGCGCCTTCGGGTCGAGGTCGGTGGCGACTACGGTCCACGTATAGTGGTGCCAATCGGTGTTCGGCGGCGTGCCTGGGCCCCAGTAGACCGCCTGGTTCATCGTGCTCTTGCCGCCGACGAATTTGTCGGAGGGCTTGCTGAGTTCGCCCTCGGCAAACCCCTTCACGTCGGCCGGGATCCCATAGACCACCATATGCGAGACGCCGGCCGGGGCGCGGCCTTCGGGATCGAACAGCAGGAGGGCAAAGCTCTTCGTTCCCTCCGGCGGGTTCGACCAGGCGAGCGGCGGCGATATGTTCTCGCCGACGCAATTCGGGCTTCTCTGCTTGTCGCTGCACGCATTTTTATTTGCCAGGGCGCCGTTGTCCTGGATCGCCGGCGAGGTCAGCATGAACACGTCCGCAGCCCGCGCCATCGGTACGGCCAAAAGAGGCGCGGCGGCGAGCCCGCCGGCGATCAGCGACATCATGATACTGCGTTTCACGGCGCTTCTCCCGTTGGTTTATAGGTCAGGCAGACATTACTCCGCCGCGATCGTCGCGGCAAACCGCGCTGCCCCGGCCCGCTCCGACCCGCGCCATCATTTCTCCTCTCATCCAGATCGCCGGAATCGGCTTTGCTTTTCCGTCCTACGCTGCTCATGTGACAACCTATACGCGTCAGCGCCGTCACCGGTAGCTGCATCTCCAGCAAATCAGCAGCGAGATTTCGCCGAGTGGTTGTAACTCCCAAAACTTTTCCGGACCGCCGATTGGCGAAACATAGCATGCCCCTATGGCGGTCGACACCGGCCAATATCCCAACGGCGTTGTTGTGGGAATCCCCGGTTGCGGAAATCCCCGACCAGCTCCTTCTTCTTGGTGTCGACCGAGATCACCGGCTGCTGTTCAGCCAAAGCAGCGGCCACTTGGGTATTGATGTAACCGAACTGCGCATCCAGTCGGGGTGGCTGTCGCCCTCCGTGGTCTTGCGGTTGCCTTGCAGACTGTAACCCGCTTCATTGAGCAAGTGGGCGACCAGGGTGCGGCTGACCTCGTGACCCTGCGCTTGCAGCGCCTGCGCCAGGCGGCGCACGCTCTTGCAGGTCCACCGCAGCGGCGATTCCGGATCCCCGCGGGTTGTCGGCTCGACCAGGGCTTCGAGATCGGCAAGCAGCGTCGGGTCCCCCGCCTTCGCGGGGGCAGGCTCTTGGAAATCGTCGTCTTGCGCCCTGCTCCTGGCCGTCGAACCCGTGCCGACGGCTCATCCTCCGCCAATTCCTTCAGGCCCCGCCGGATCGTGCTCGGCGCAACCCCAGTCGCCATCGCGACCGCCGCGATCCCACCCTAACCCGCGGCGAATGCCTCCGCCGTCGCGACCAGACGACCGCCTCGGTCATCGAGAAAAGGGGCCACCGCCGAAAACCGTTCTCTGATCGGTTCGATATCGATCACCACCACAACATACGGTATTCGAACTTGGTTGTAAACCCAATATATAACTCTATCAAAAGTCGATTCGATAATTCGTGGACGGACCCTAAGGGAGAGCCGCCTTTTGCAGAATAACCAGACTTGCGACAGATCCCTTTTTGGAGAAAGCAAAAGGGTGGACGCAGCGGTTGACCGGATAATATGGGTGAAATAGCCTCGAGGGGTGACAGATCCCTGGAAATGTCTCTCCAAATGCACGAGTGAGTTGCAGTTCTGTCGGGTGTTTTCGGATTGGCGTCACCCTGGGAGGATACTTCATGTTGAAGGGTAAGGTGGCCGTCGTTACCGGCTCAACGAGCGGGATTGGACTCGGCATCGCGCGCGCGCTTGCCTCTGGGGGCGCCGATCTCATGATCAATGGCTTCGGCGACACCGCAGCGATCGAAAAGCTGCGGCAGGAAATCGCCAAGGCCCACGGCGTGCGCGTGGCCTATAGCGCCGCCGATCTCTCCAAGCCAACCGGCGCCACGGGGCTGATCGAGCATGCGACGCGCGAACTCGGACGCGTCGATGTGCTCGTCAACAATGCGGGCATCCAACATGTTGCGCCAGTGCACGAATTCCCGGTCGAGCTCTGGGATGCAGTCATCGCAATCAACCTGACCGCAGTATTCTTGACCACTCGTGCGGTGCTGCCGCAAATGCTAGCGCGGGACTGGGGTCGGATCATCAACATTGCGTCGGTACATGGGTTGGTCGCGTCGGTGGACAAATCAGCTTACGTCGCATCCAAGCACGGGGTCGTCGGCTTCACGAAGGGTGTGGCGCTGGAGACGGCGACCACCGGCATCACCTGCAACGCGATCTGCCCTGGCTGGGTGCTCACACCGCTGGTAGAAAAGCAGATCGACGCCCTTGCTGCGAGCGAGAAGCTGTCCCCCGAGGAAGCGAGGGTGAAGCTGCTCGGCGAGAAGCAGCCCTCTCTCGATTTTGCCACCCCGGAGCAACTCGGCGCGCTCGCCACATTTCTCTGCTCGGACGCTGCGGCGCAGCTCAACGGCGCGGCGCTACCAGTGGACGGTGGCTGGCTCGCACGATGAGGTGAGGCGAAAGGCGGGGAAAGCCGTGATTCAAAATGCCCCGAATAGCTTCCCCAGCGCGATAACGACAGTCAGTGCGATCAACGGCCCCACGAGTTCCACCATCATGATCTCGCGGTAGCTCCCACGTTGGGTGGCGCCGCAGATCGCCAACAGGGTAACGACCGCGCCGTTGTGCGGCAGCATGGCAAGCGCGCCGGAGCTTATGGCGGCCACGCGGTGCATCAGCTCGGGGTCAATGCCCACGGCCGCGGCCAGTTGGGCGTAGGTCTCGCCCAACGCGTTCAGCGCGATGATCAATCCTCCCGAAGCAGAACCGGTAATGCCGCCCATCACATTGGCGGCGACGGCAATCGACACGAGCGGCCCACCGGGAACCGCCAGAAATCCGTCGCGGACCACGGCGAACGCAGGCAACGCCGCCACAACGGCGCCGAAACCCACCAGGCTGGCCGTGTTGAGTGCGGGCAGCACGGAGGCGTTGGCGCCGGCATCGAGGGTCTTGCGCAGCTCCGGCAGACGCTTGCGGAGGATCAGCACCAGAACCAGCGAGGCAACCGCCAGCGCCGTCACGACGGACCAGACACCGCTCACCGCAGAGAGCGAGGTTTCGCCGAAGCGCGGCTCGGCAAGATACCCGGTATACATCCGCGGCAGCACAAGCAAACTCATGATGAGGTTGACCGCGAGCACGATAAGGATTGGCGCCACTGCCAGCGTGAAAGACGGTAAGTGCTCGCTGCGATGGCCGTGCGGCAGTTCGGCAGGGTCGAAGTTGTCGGCGTTCGTGGCGCGCTCGCGCACGAACTGTTCATCGGCAATTGCAGCCGTCTCGGTGCTGTAACCCTCGCCGGCGCGGCGCGCGCGCGCCTCTATCACGCGCAGCCACCACAGGCCGAAGCCCAGGATGGTTGCAGACGCTAGGATGCCGAGACCCGGCGCCGCAAAGAGCGTGGTGCCGAAATACGCCATCGGGATAGCGTTCTGGATTGCGGGGGTGCCCGGCAGAGCCGTCATCGTGAAGGTAAAGGCACCGAGCGCGATCGCCGGCGGGATCAGCCGATGCGGAACCGCCGCCTGTCGGAACAACGCGTCCGCCACCGGGAACACGGCGAAGGCTACGACGAAGAGGCTGACACCGCCATAGGTGAGCGCTGCACACGCCAGCACCACCGCCATCACCGCACGCGTCTCTCCCAGCCGCTCGGTTATGGTGCGCGCCATCGAAAGCGCCGCGCCGCTATCATCCATGAGCTTGCCGAACACGCCCCCGAGCAGGAAGAGCGGGAAAAAATTCACGACGAAACGCCCCGTGCCCTGCATAAAGGTCAGCGTCCATTTCGCAAGTAGCGGCTCTCCCGAGAAGGCGGCTGCCACGATCGCCGCCGCCGGCGCCGCCAACAGCAGGGTGTAGCCCCGAAAGGCGAGGAAGATGAGCAAGCCGAGAGCGATCAGGATACCGAGCAGTTCGAAAGCGTAACCGCTCATGACACGCCTTTCAGAAGGGCTGGAATCCGTAAGTCAGGGCGGTAGATTGCAAATTAGAGCCTGCACGCCGGCGCAGGTGGCATCGCAGGTCGGTCGGCGTCATGTTTTACCTTTGCCTACCCGGCCACGCGCAAGAGCGCGAACAGGATCGACATCAAGATCACAATCACTCCCGTGGCGAAGACCAATCGATCGGCAAACAAACGACGCATGGGTTCTCTCTAGACGAAGCTATAGCGCTCGGAATGGTACTTCGACAGCGGCACATTCATATCGCCGAGAGCCTTTTCAATCGCATCCATCATGACGTCCGGCCCGCAGATGAAGTACTCATGGTCGGCATACGGCGGTGGCAGATGGCGCTCGAACACCTCAGCGGTAATGAAGCCCTGCTCGCCCGTCCAGCCGGCCGATGGATTTGCGAGCACGTGGACGACCGTCAGGTTGAGCCGCGCTTTCAGCGCCTCCAACTCCTCACGGAAGGTAATCGATTCCCAGTCCCTGCTGCCGTAGAGCAGGATTGCGGGTCGCGTGTCGCTGCGGTCGGCGAGCGTGCGGATCATGCTCATCATCGGCGTGATGCCGACGCCGCCGGCGATCAACACGTGCATGTCCGCCGGATTGCCGATGGTAAACGCGCCGTACGGCCCGTCGAGGTAGACGCGCAGCCCCACCGGAACCTTGTGAATCGCGCTCGTGAAGTCGCCCAGATTCCTGATCGACATCTCGACACGCCCGTCCGTAACCTCGGCGCTGGACGAGAACGAGAACGGGTGCCCGGTAATCTTGAAGGGGCTTCCCCACAGTGTCAGCCAGCCGAACTGGCCAGGGCTGAAGCGGAAGCCCGGGTGACCATCAGGGTGCATCACCAGCGTCGAGGTGTCGCCGCGTTCCTTGCGCACTTCCGAGACGCGATAGGGCCGGCGGAGCATGAACAGCGGCTTGACGATGCGCACGTAAAGCAGCAGCCCGATCCAGAAGATCATCAGGCCGATCCACAGCGCCCGCTTCCAGGGGTCGGTCAGGTAGAAGCCCCACCCCACCATGTGCAGCAGCCCCGCCGTGACGGCGACAGCCGCGAGCACGATGTGGGTGAGGTGCCACGTCTCGTAGCTGATATTCAACTTCGCGCGCCACAGGGCCATTACCACCAGCGCGATCAGCGAGTATGTCGACAGCGCAGCGAAGCGGGCGCGCCACGGCGCCTGGATGGAATTGAGCAGCGCGAGCAATTCCGGCCGGACGACGAAGAGGATAAGCGGGTGCGCAATGACCAGGCCGACCGCTATCAGAGATATCTGGCGGTGAAAGTGATAGATAACGTCCTCGCCCCAGGGCTCGGTGACGTGGCGGAAGCGCGCCGTGAGGCCGAACTGCAGGCCCATCATCGCCAAGCCGGAATAGCCGATCGCGACCGAGAACTCCGTCCAGAAATCGCGCGTCGGCGGCAATGTTCCTGCCAGGAGCGCGAACACCGGGGCGAGGATGAAGAACAGATACAGGATGAGCCAAACGGCCCCACGCACCTTATAGGGAAGCATCGATTGGCGCCGCTCTGACCTTGCGATCAATCACCCGGGTCCATAAGGAAGCCCGAGCAATTCCCAGGCGAGAAAGAGCAGGATCCATACGACCGAGATCGCAACCCCATAAGGCAGCATCATCGCCACCACGGTCCCGACACCCGCGTCCTTCTGGTAGCGCTGCGCAAACACGACGATCAGCGCAAAATAGGGCATCAGCGGAGATACGCCGTTGGGCGGCGAGTCGCCGACCCGGTAAGCCGCCAGCACGACTTCGGGCGCAATCCCCAGCTTCATGAACAGTGGCACGAAAATCGGCGCGAATATCGCCCATTTCGGTATTGCGCCGACAATCAAGATACCGACGGCGCCGGTGATCGTGATAAACCCGAATAATAATGGAATGGAACCAAGATTCGCATGTTCGAGCGCATCGCCCAGATCGACGGCCACGATCGTCGCGATGTTGCTGTAATTGAAATAGGCAAGAAATTGGCTGATGACAAACAGCAGAAAAATAAGGCTGCTGAGCCCGGCGAAGGTCTTGATGACGGCGTTGATGCCGTCTACCATACTGGTGATCGTCTTGGCGCCGACGCCATAACCGATCCCGACCGCCAAAAACACCAGCATGATCAGCACGATCAGGCTGTTCATAAACGGCGTGTTGCCGATGATCGAGCCGGTCTGCGGATCTCGCAAAGGGGCTGCAGCCGGAAACGTCAACAGCGCGATAACAATCACACTCGCCACCAGCGCATAGAGCGCAAACCTCAGCCCCGTCGCCTCCTCCGGAGACACCTTCTCGCCGCTTTCCGCGGGCACCTCTCCCCGATATTCGCCGAGCCGCGGCTCGACCACCCGCTCGGTCACCAAGGTGCACACCACGATCAGCGCCAGGCTCGAAACGACCGCGAAATAGAAATTCGCGGTCAAGGCAATCGAGCGCGCCGGGTCGAGCAAGTGGATTGCGTCGTTGGTGATTTCCGTCAGGATGCCGTCGATCGGCGTGATCAGGAAATTGACGCCGAATACGCCGGCAACTCCGGCAAATGCTGCAGCCAGACCGGCCAGCGGATGTCGGCCGAGGCTCAGGAAGGCGGCGGCGCCGAGCGGGATCAGCACCAGATAGCCGGCGTCGGAGGCGACACTCGACACGACGCCGATGGTCACCAAGATCCAGGTGACGGCTCTGCGCGGCGTGACTTGCACGATCTTTTTGATCAGCGCCGTCATCAGACCCGCCTGTTCGGAGAGGCCAACGCCGACCATCACCACAAAAATGATCGCGACTGGGCCGAAATTCGCGAAATTCCGCACCATCGAGGTCAGCATGAAGCGGATACCGTCGGCGCTCAGCAGGCTGTTCACCGTCGCAGTCGCTGCTTCGACCTTGTGAGTTTCCGGATTGACGACCTCATAGCTGACGGTCGTTC
Source organism: uncultured Alphaproteobacteria bacterium (assembly GCA_963736715.1). GTDB lineage: Bacteria > Pseudomonadota > Alphaproteobacteria > ATCC43930 > CGMCC-115725 > AP-15. The sequence continues at coordinate 188,980 of CAVTQA010000046.1, forward strand.
CCGTCAAATAGAGCAGATGCGATAATAAGATGACCAGACCAGCCAGAATAAAGAAGATCACGGCCGGGTGGGGCACCTTGTTCCCCACCGTTTCGACGCCGTCGAGCAATTTCTGCAGAAACGTCTTTGACGGTTCGGTCGCTTCGCTAACCGCACTCGTCAGCTTTGGCTCGCTCATCGCCTGGCTCCTTTGCTAAGCGCCTGTCAGAGCGGTTGCCCTCATTCCGGGGCGGGGCGGGCGTGATGGTCGGCGAGGACTTGGGCGATGACAGCGGTGACGCGCTGGCCGGTCGGGATGTGCAGGAATTCGTTGGGGCCATGCGCGTTCGAGTGGGGGCCGAGCACCCCGGTGACGACGAACTGCGCTTGCGGAAACTTCTCCCCGAGCATGGCCATGAACGGGATAGTGCCGCCTTCGCCCATAAAGGCCGGCGGCGCGCCGAAAGTAGTCTCGGAAGCGCGTGCCAGCGATTGCTCGAGCCATGGTGACAAGGCGGGGGCGTGCCATCCGACGGCATTCGACTCCGGATCGTAGGCGACCCGCGCCCGATAGGGCGGGTCTTTCTCCAGCACCGTGCGAACCATATCGCCTGCTGTGGCCGCATCCAGGGTTGGCGGCAATCGTAGGCTGAGCTTTGCGACCGTCGAGGGCAGCAGCACATTGCCGGCATCGGTCGGGGCGGGCAGCCCGTCGATGCCGGTCACCGCCAATTGCGGCCTCCAGGTGCGATTGAGCACCAGCTCCGTCAGATCGCTGCTCATCGGCGACATGCCAGCCTTGAATGGGAACTTAGTATAGACCGCCTCTCCCAGCGCCGCTGCAGCGCGCCGGGCCTGCGCCACCCGCTGGGGCGGCACCTGAACGTAGAGCTCGGCCGGGCGAATGGCCCCGGTCTGCTCGTCTTCGAGGCGCGACAAGAGGCGGCGCAGGATCCGAAAGCTGGAAGGAACGATGCCGGAGGCGTCGCCCGAATGGACGCCCTCGTCGAGCACCTCGACCCTCAATGTGCCCGACGCCATACCGCGCAGCGAGGTGGTCACCCAGAGTTGATCGTAATTGCCGCATCCGGAATCGAGACAGACGACCAGCGATGCGCTGCCGATCCGTTCGGCGAGATGATCGACGTAATAGGGCAGGTCATAGCTGCCGGATTCCTCGCAGGCCTCGATCAGGATGACCGAGCGCGCGTGCGGCACCCCTTGCTCCCTTAGCGCCATTAGCGCGCTCAATGCGCCGAACATCGCATAGCCGTCATCGGCACCGCCGCGGCCGTAAAGCTTGTCGCCTTCGAGTTGCGGAACCCACGGGCCAAAGCCTTCGGTCCAGCCGATCATCTCCGGCTGCTTGTCGAGATGGCCATAAAGCAGCACGGTGTCCTCGCCCTCGCCTGGGACGTCGATGAGGATGACGGGAGTGCGCCCGGGCAGCCTGACGACCTCGAGCGTGGCACCCGGAAGAGAAGGGAGCTTCGCGCGCGCCCAGCGCTCGAACAGCGCGACGGCCTCCTCCATATAGCCGTGCGCCGCCCAGTCCGGGTCAAACGCCGGCGACTTGTTTGGGATCTTGATGTATTCGACCAAGGTCGGGACGATCTCGTCGGCCCAGCACTGATCGATCAATTTTTTGGTCCTGGCGAAATCCAACATTTGACTGCTCCCTGTTACGAAGGATTCAAGCAAGACGCCTCCGCTTCAGCCGCCTCCCGCTTCTCGAACGGCTGTGCCGTGGCGAGGGGGACAGAGGTTATCTTCGAGGGTGAGGCTGACTGTGTCCCCGGAAAACTTCCCGCTGATTCTATAAGCGCGCGCATGTCTTGACCCCGTCAACCCGGCCTGCGTAGTTCCCGAGAAGCTCCCGTCCGGCTGCAGCGTCAGATTCTGTAAGGGCACGCTCGATCGCGCCAGCGAGACGACACCGGACAATTCCCCTTGCCTATTGGTCAGCCGAACGAGCCAATCGCCGCAGCGGCGGGTGCCGTGGATTGCTCGTCCCTGAACCCTCCAAATACCGTCGGCAAGCTGGTTGGCCGGCGCCGCAGCCGCCGGTTCCATGGCCCGCCCCAGCAAGGCCGCAGCAAGCGACACGCATACTGCGATCGCCCGGAATCGCGACGATGCCGGAAATACGCTCCTGCCTCTGCAATACATGACTCGACCTCCGCAATCTAGAACCGCCACCCCGTCTTGAAAACGAGGCCGACGCGCCACTGGCTATATTCGCGCCCCGATGTGTTCGACCAGTTTCTTTCCAACCCGGCGACGAAGTCGATCGCCGGATTGCCCCGCCATCGCGCCGCGTCCGCCCCGCCCAACCAATCGGCCGGGATCACGTATTCGAGGACACCCGTCGGTTCCCATGTCAGGTTGCGTTGGCTTACCCCATCGATCGTCTCGAACCAGCGGCGCGTTATCGCCATCGAGAAGCTGGCGTTCCATTGGTTCGAAATGACATATGCAGCCGACGGGTTGAACAAAAACGCATAGGATTGTGGGCTCGGGTCGCGGAAGCGCCGCTGCCCCCCGATACTGAAGCCGAACGACCACACCGTCGCGTCCGAGCTGTTGGGCGCTGCCGGAAGCCTGTTGAAGGCTCCGTCAAAGTTGAACACCTTGTCGATACCGAGATTCACGTCCTGGCGGGTGGCGAAGTTGTTGGCAAAAGTGGGATCGAAATCCAGCCGCGGCACATAGGACAGAAAGGGTGAATAGTCCTGGTCGTTTTCAGGATTGATATACTGCGCCCTTGCCGAAGGGCGGATGTAGTCGATGGCGGCGCCGGGGGCGTTGACAAGCCTCTCGGTTTCGAGACTGGCCGCGCCCGAGACCCTGATCGGCGTATCGAACAGCTGGCTCGCCCAGCCGAGGCGGACGAGCGGACTCCCCTCCAAGGTCTGGCTGCCGCCGGAGCTGAGGAACTGCGCATTGGAGTTGTAAAGAGCCGGAGCCAGAACATTCAGCGTGAATTGCGGCGTGCGGGCCGCCTGCTCGACACCGGGCGCGGTAGCAAAAATGTTGTCCTGCGGGACCGGCGTTTTCTGATTTGGTGTACCCAGTATGGCGTCGAACAGACCATCCTGGCCTCCCTCGAGACCGGCATTGCTGTTGGCGGTCTGGGCGATCGCAAACCCCTGCCTGAGTTGCCGTAACGATCAGCACGGCCACGAATACGGCCGCGCGCGATAGCCGGAAGCGATGCCGTGTCATGCCTCTGTCCTCTTGGGCAAGCCATCGTAGGGGACTTCGCTGTTGGCACCGGCCCCCTTCCGCCGGCGAGCCCGGCGGCGCATCTTCGGCGTCTCCTCCATCAGCGCGCCCAGAGCGACTGCGCCACGCTGCGCCGGAAGAGCGATGACACCGCGGGTCCGATTTGACCGGCCGCGAGCGCCCGCGTGGCATCTGCGGCCGCGAAGGCGGCGTGCATCAGCATGCTGGCGTTGCGTAGCAGGCCATCATGCAGGCGTTGCAAGGTTCGCGCTGGTCCGGAATGCGATCGAGGTCGAAAACCGAACCCAGTGGCTCTTTCCAAGCCTCGCAGCGCCAGATGTCGAGGTTCCAGTCCAAATAAAAGTACTTGTAGCCGCCGATGCAGGGAACCGCTTGTTGCTCGCCCTGCACATAGCGCGCGACCTCGGCGAGCGATGCCCGCGGGTTTAGCACCGGAAACCGTTTTCTCAGCCGGCCGATCGCGTCGAGTGCGGCGAGCAGCTCATCGCGGTCGAGATCGACCAGCGGCGACCCCCCATAGACCAGGGAAGTAGAGCCGAGCGGCTCGCGCCGCGGATCGGAAAACGCGACGTCGTCGAACCCCAGGCGCTGCAACGTATCCGGCAATTCGTCGTAACGGACTAGCCGACTGACAGTTACCGAAGCTTGCACCGGCACGCCGCACGCGCGCGCACGCGCGATGCCCTCGGCCAGACGGCGCTCCAGTCCCTCCAAACCGCGATTGCGCTCGTGCTCTGCGAGCTTGGCGCTGTCTATGGAAACGATCAGGCGGCGGAGCCCGGCGGCCACCAGGGGGGTGATATAACCCGGCAGGAACCAGCCATTGGTGATGATCGCGCACGATATGCCGGCCGTCGCGGTCTGCGAAACGAGGCGGACAATGTCGGGATGCACCAGCGGCTCACCGCCCTGAAGCGTCATATACCGAATTCCCCGCCGGTGCAGGATCGGAAGTGCTCGGGAAAATTCGCCTGCATCGACGTATCGCGCGGCGCCTGCCAGGGTCTTATCGCGGGCAAAGCCGCAAAAATCGCAGGCGGCGTTGCAGACGTTCGTGACCGAAACATCACAGACGGCGGGCAGTCTATAGTTCGGGATTTCCCACCGGGCGCGATTCCGGCTACTGCACGGCTCGGGCGCGGAGCCGCGTGTACTCCTCATTCGAAATCATGTTTGAATTCTTCAGCCGTTCGAGTTTCTCGAGCTCATCGGCGACGCTGAAGCCAACGAAATGCCGCATGTCTTCGCGAGCCTGCTCGACCCGCTGGCTCTGCCGTTCCGCCATCCCGCGGTGTTGCGTGATCAGGTAGATGAATATCCCCAAATACGGGAACAAGATCAGCACGATCACCCAAACCGCCTTGGCCCAGCCGGATACGTCGTGACGGCGGAACAGGTCGCCGAAGACCGTGATCAGCAACCAGAACCACAACACGAAGATAAAGATCGACAAGACGTCGGCGAGAAAGTTGGAGAAAGTGAAACCGCCTGAGAACAACATGTTAATCCTCCCTTCGACAGCACCAGAATGCCCGGCGCCGGCTGGGAATTCAACCTCCGGCTAACGCGGTTGCCGCCCGCACACCCGCCAGCGCCGCCTGCAAGGCCTCCTCTTTAGTCTCGTCGAACGAGCTGCGCATCACCATGCCGCCGACCCCGCGCAGTGCTGCGAGCACTTTGTCGGTCGTCATTTTGCGGATCAGCAGGAACAGGGCGGCGTTACCGGATTGCAGCGTTCTCGCCGCCTGCCTCATGAAGTCGTCGTTGAAGCCGAGATCGGTCAGCCGACCCTTGAGCGCGCCGGAAGCGGCACCGATCCCGACGCCAGCCAGCGGCATCATGAAGAGCAATTCGATCAGCGAGCCCCAGAACATTCCGGACACTGCACCCGGTGCAACTGGCTGGAGGAGCTGGTTCAGCTTTACCTGTCCATTAGCCTCCTTCACGGCTACGACGGCATCCCCTAGTTCGATCAGGTACTCCTTTTGCATGGCGAGCAGCATCTCGCGCACGCCTTCCGCCTTTGACTCGGTCGGGAATTCGATGACAAGGAGGTCAGACAAGATTGGATCCTTCACTCGCCTGCGACGGCCGGTAAGACCAATGGTATGTAGGCAAAGTCACCAGCGGTCTTCCTGGCGCCGCTGCCATTTATTCCCAGAAGGCATCGACAATGGTGTTGTCGTCACCGAGGATCAGGGTGAGGCGGTTGGGATTCTGCTCGGTGCCCCCGATGCCGCTTGACGCCGTGATCAACCGCAATGCCTTCGGAAGATCCTCCTGGCGGACAACTCCCTGTTGCCCTGCCTGTGCGTGGCCCTCTCCGACAAATTTCTTTCCAACGCAGTCTTTGCAGCCGTTGACGTCGATTGTTCCTTGGCTCCTGCCGGGGATCTGCTTGACCTCGATTGCATTCCCTGAGGCTCGGACGCGTACACCTTTGAGCTGGCGGTCGTCTCGGAACGCAAAGATCGCGTCGATGGGGACGAAGCCTCCGGCTTTCTGTGATTCCACCGGGGTCGTCGCGATGAATTCCAGGTCGAGGATGTCGTCCGCGGGCTTTCCCGCGTATGTCGGCATCAGCTCCGGCTCCGTCCAGCCCTCGGAGGCTGCCAACCCCGTCACCCGCACGATGTCCAGTTTGGGCTCAAAAGCCGCCTGCAAGACCTCAACACTGGTGACATAAAGTACCGGGAGCTGCGTCGACGGCGGGGTTTCGGAAGGCGCGGATGGGACCTCCACCCCGGGGGCCTCGTATTGCGGCGGCAGGCCGCCCGTGCTCGACGGCGATGGGGTGCCTTGGGCTAGTGCGACGCCGATCAGACCTCCCTGCACCGCAGCGCTGACAGCGAACGCGGCCAACCGGCGGAATGTCTTGCTCATCCTGTTCCTCCAAATCGACGGTGGTCATCCACATACGCCGGCTTCCGATGGGCCGCTTGCGTCGGCAGCTCGGCGCAAGGAGCGCCAGAGCCATTCCGATCAGATTCGCGCGGTCGCGTCCGCTCAAGCGCATCGAGCACGAGATCCGTGGCCCGCATCTTGGTCAGCCGGCAATAGGCGGTCTCGGTGCTGGCAAAGGTGCCGTTTTCAGCGAGTTTGTTGACTGGCTCGCCGCCGCCGCAGACGCTGAAATACTCGCAGCGCTCCCGACACATCTCCACGCCCGTCCCGATGTCTCTCAGCATACTTGCGAAATGCGGCCGATCCGGCAGATCGACCAGCGCATCCCGATTTATGTTCCCCAGCAGGAAATCGCCGTAATCCGGGTTCTTCAATCCGAGCAACTCGGGCGAGAAGGTCGATAAATTTCCTGCCCAATCCACGCTGAGGACGGCGAATGGCTCGACGAGCTGGTTGCCGAATGGGGCATCGTTCGGCCGGATCACCTGCCGCACCGCGTGCTCGATTTCGCGAATGAAGGTGAGCTTGCCGGGAGCTGCGGTGGACAACCGCCAGAACTCGCTGAGGAACCGATAATAGGCGGCTTCGCACCCGATTTCGGCCAAAGACCGCGAGACATGGTCACCCTCGGATTCCTCGACATTGAAGCACACCTCCTCGATCCCCTCCTCGACATAGAAATCGAACATCTCGCGGGGCGCGGCCAGGCTGGCCGTCGACAGGACCGAGATCACGTGGAACGGGACACCGTTGCGGCGCAACAGCCGGATGCCGGCAATCGTCTTGTCGAAGGAGCCGCGGCCCGAGCGCGTCAGTCGATTGCGATCATGCAAGTGCTTCGGCCCGTCGACGCTGACCCCGACATCGACGCGCTCCTCGGCAAAAAACGCGCACCACACTTCGTCGATCAGTGTCCCATTCGTCTGGAATGAATGCGCCACGTTCAGCCCTGCGGGCATCAGCCGATCGATCATTCGGAACGCATCGCGATAGAAGCCGATCGGCAGAACCATCGGTTCGCCGGCGTGCCATACCACCGACAGGCAGTCTTGGACCCAGCCCGAAGCGAACACCTGAGAGAAGAGGTTGACGAGGGTTTGTGGAGCGACGACAGCCTTCGAGTTTCGGTCCGGGAGATAACAATACCTGCAATCGATGTTGCAGAACGGGGTAGGCTGGACGACCAGCAGTTCTAGCCTGGGCACGAGGCACCTCGCCCCTTCCCTCGGCTCAACTCCGCGCTTACCAATCGCGCTTACCAATTACGCCACCAATTATTCCACGGCCGACCCCGACCCCAACGCGGGCTTCGACGCCACCCCCAGTTGCCCCACCGATTTCCCCAGGCGAGCTGGAGATTTCCGTCGGCGGGCTTCGCCTCGCTCTCAGGTTTGGCCACGGCGGACACGGCCTCCCGAATGGCGGCGAGCCGTTCGGAGACCCGGGCCTCGTCCGAGGCCGAAGTTTGCGAGCCGTTAGGATGGTCGTTGGCGGCGCTCGGCGCTGTCGAGCCGAGCAACAAAGAGGCGCCGATTGCTCCGACGGGGATGATCTCAGACAGAAGCTTGAGGTATTTTTCACGCAGCGACATCACTATCCCTCATGATCGACTATCGCGTGAGACACTTCGCCAAAGCAGATGTTTGCGCTCCGGCCAGTGGATCTCCGGCGCCAGCAACCGCGGGCGCTCGAAGACCTTCCGCCAGTGCTCCTACAGTCGCGCCGACACTTTAACGACCGGCATTGCTCCGGTAGTGCCGCGGCGCTGTCGACGCACCAACGTACGGCTCATCCTGGTTGAAGCTTGCAAGGCAGCTATTACGGAGTTGCGGATCGGTGATCGGGCCACACTCCTTTCGCATCCGCGCTTGGCGGAAAGCGGGATTTGTCTCCAGCAGCCGCTCGTATTGCTTACTTTCGATCACGTTCTGCCGCGCAGACCAGGGTTCTGACACGTCACCCGGGTTGACGATCGGGGGATGCTTGACCGTGACGGTCTGTCGCGCCGCCTGCGCCTGCGCCGCCGGGGTGACCGCGATCGTCGCTAGGCAAGCGGCCGCCAAGGCCAAGCTCATTGCAGTCTTGATGATCATCACCGTCGCGCTCCTACGCTCGTCATGTCGCATCGCAGTCTAGCAATATCGGCAGCGCCTGAGATGAGCCTGGAATCCCGCGACGATACCGGGTGTCCCAATCTTGGTGCCTCCCTGGCACCTTCGCCGACGGCCTACTCAGCTCGGCCCGCTTGACCGCCGCGTCGCCGGGATGAAGGCGGTCTCAATCGACTGGATATAGTGGCGGCGGCGCGTGCCCGCTCTGTTGCCTAATCGGCGGTGTAATAGCCGCGATCCGCTTAGCGCTAAAACAGCATTTATCAAATTGACAAAAGCAAAATCTTATGATATAATCGTCGACATGTGCATCTCACCATGCCAGGCGTTGACCCTGTTTTCGGCGGAAATGCCACTGTCGCGACGCTGGCATTCTTCCACAAAACAGCGGAGAACAGCGACAAAACAGCGAGCGTGTCGCTGTTTTGTAAGTCGTCGGACCCTCCAAGACCCAGGATTTCCGCCATCGGTGAGGTTTCGCTCGCTGATAATTTCCCGGAAAAACAGCAAAAACAGCGAGAAGCGCAATGCCTCGCATGACGCCGCCCGCTGGCCTTGTGCGCCTAGAATCCGCGGAGAAGGTCGCCGAAATTGGCGCGATCTGACATTACGCGAATTCGCGGCGTTGCGGAGGGCGCCACCCCGGCCAGTGCGGCAGACCGCACCTCGCTGGGGCTGTGGCCGAACTCTCGTCTGAACATGCGGCTGAAACTCGAGGCATCTGCGAAGCAGAGGTCCTCGGCAATTGCCGAGATCGATTGCGTACGCGCGGGGTCGGACAGGATAGACTGCGCTTCGAGCAGCCGCTCGCGTTGAATGTATCGGGCCACGCCGCCAATGTCTTCGAACAGCCTATAGAGATTGGAACGGGACATTCCGACAAGCCGGCTAAGGTTCTTCGGCCCTAAGTTGGGCGTTCGCAGATGCCTGCGGACGGCCTGGCGCACCCGCTCCTTGCGGCCGAGATCGATTTGCGCGCCCGGCGATGGCGAGGCGCTCGGCCGACGGCGCGACCGCAGCGGCGACCATCGCTCCGACAGCATTGGTAAGTCGGGCAAAATCAGCCTCCTTCACGGCCGGCAGGTGGCGCTCCAGGGCCATCATGTAGTCGCCGAGCAGATGTCCGAGAGGCGTGTCCAGCACCGACCCGCAAGCAGCATCGAGGAGCGGCGCAATATCGCGGAATGCGTCGCGCGTCATGAGGAACTGGACCCGGTCTACATGCGTCCGCTCGTGCAAGAATTCCTGTCCCAACGACCAGAGGTAGGGCACTCTCGCGGGTACTTCGACCTCTGTAACCGCCGTTTTCGCCAAGTGGGCGCCCCGGGGGCAATAGCTGATGACCCAATGATCGACAGGATCGCGTCTGATATGGCCCCTGGTTCGCAGGATATGGACGGACGGCGCGGAGGTTCGGGTAACCGCCAACGCGCTCAGTGTCCACACATAGATCTCGGCTGGAAATCCGGCGTCGGTCGGGTGCTGGGGTACGACATCGAAGATGGACGCATACCACTCCAGCCAGGCTTCGAGTTGATCCCGCCTGCGCAGAGCCTGCGTTGCAAAAGTGTCCGGTCTCATCGTCTGCCGCGGTCTGCGTCTCCCAAACGTGGGCGATGAGCGCGTCGCCAAAAAGTGAGCGATAAGCGCGGGTAAGATGATTGCTTGTCAAATCAATTCTACTTTATAATGGCGGGGTTTAGGCGCGCCGTTATAAAGATCCGTGACCGATGGCCGCCCGAACTGACGCTGATGGCGCGCTTGGCATGCTTGCTCCATGGGCTGGCCGCGGCCACACCGGGACGGAGAGGAGAGGTGTATGCGACTTCGGTCACCGCATTGCTTATCCGCCTCGCTCGCGCTCTGCGTGCTACTGGCCGCGGCGCCGCAGGCCCAGGTCAACCCGTTCCGCAAGCTCTCGGGGGCCGGGCCTCTCTCCAGAGGATAACCAACTGTTATTCGAGAGCGTGGCGCGGCTGAGTGCGGCCAAGCCGAGCCAGACCGGACGCTCCGAGGCGTGGAGCAATCTGCAGATGAACAGCTCGGGTAGCTCCACCATACTCCGGGTGTTCCACTAGGGCGGCATGGCCTGCCACCTTGTGCGGCATCACATCTTCGTCGCCGGCTACCGCCTAACCTGGTGCCGCACCCAGAGCGGGGAATGGAAGACCAGGGGCTGACCGACCGCGCGGAGGGCCGCATCGCGTTTCGGGCTCGGGGCAATTTGCCCGCTCATCCATATTCTTGGGATGCTCGACACAATCTTGGGATTCCCAACCAAAGACAGCTGCGTCCGAGGTCATTAGACTACGTGACCTAGGGGGCGCCGGCTCAAAAGACACTCCTGCCCGGAGGAACGATCGATGCAGATGCCGCTCGACAGTGACGAGGCAAACGCGCCCGCCTATGTGTCGAATTGTACCCGCCGACTACCTGTCAGGGCTTAAGGCGCGCCGGCGGCTGGGCCTCGCCTTGCGGTCGGAAAAGGGGCGGGGATGGTCAGCAAAGCCTTCGCAGCGCATCAATAGTGGCCTACCCTCATCCCATGCCGCCCTTGAGGGGGTTCATGATGGACCGGCAGACCACATGGCTGGGCAGGTAGGGCTGCGCGGCCTTTGCGCCGCCGATGAGCGGTGACTGGAGATGTTCGATGAGCAGGCAGCCCAAAAAGTCGATCAAACTCGCTCTGCAGGGCGGCGGCTCCCACGGCGCCTTCACCTGGGGTGTGATCGACCAGTTACTTGAAGACGAGCGGCTTCACATCGCAGCCGTCAGCGGCACCAGCGCCGGCGCGATGAACGCCGTCGCACTCGCTGACGGGATGGCGCGCGGCGGCCCCGCCGAAGCGCGCAAATGCCTCGAGAAATTCTGGTCGGCCACCAGCGCCGCCGCTCGGTACAGCCCGATCCAACGGTCCCTTTTCGACATCTTTATGGGGAATTGGAGTCTGGATACCTCGCCGACTTATATTTTGATGGATCACCTTTCGCGCATTCTTTCGCCCTATGATCTCAACCCGATGAATTTAAATCCGCTGCGCGACGTCCTCGCCCGCTGCGTCGACTTCGGCAGCGTCAACGATCCGGACGGGGTCAAATTATTTTTGACCGCAACCAATGTCCGCACCGGCAAACCCAAGATTTTCCGGCAACCCGGGATCCAGCTCGACAGCGTCATGGCGTCGGCGTGCCTGCCGTTTGTTTTCAAAGCCGTGGAAATCGACGGAGAGGCCTACTGGGACGGTGGTTACATGGGCAATCCAGCGCTCTTTCCGCTCGTCGATGAATGCGCTGCCGGCGACATCGTCGTGATCCAAATCAACCCGTTTTACCGCCCGGATGTTCCGCAATCAGCCCGGGAAATCCAGAACCGGTTGAACGAGATCACATTCAATACGAGCCTGCTCAAGGAGCTGCGCTCGCTCGCCTTCCTGTGGGAAATTATCCACTACGAGAACCTCGAGCGCGAGCGCTTCCGCGACGTGCATATCCATGCGATCTACGACGAGAAGACGATGCTCGCGCTCGGCGTTTCCAGCAAGCTCAATGCCGAATGGGCCTTTCTCACTCATCTCCGGGATCGCGGCAGAGAGACCACGCAGGAGTGGCTGTCGCGGCATTACGAGGATCTCGGCGTCCGGAACACGCTGGACCTTTCCTGGATTTTCGATGAAAGCCTCAAACCGGCGCATCTTCCGGAGGGAGTTGCACGGGGATCTGCCATCAAGGAGGCCGCCCAATCGCGTGAGGCAGCGAAATCTTAGTCGCAACATGGGTTTGTTCGGCATCCTCCTCGGTCTCGCACTGCTCGTCTGGCTGGCCTATAGGGGCTGGAGCATCTTGCTGCTGGCGCCCGCGGCGGCGCTGATCGCCGCCGCTTTCGCGGGAGGACCGCTGCTCGCCTACTGGACGCAGACTTTCATGGACAGCGCTTCGCGTTTTGTCGCGCAATTCTTCCCGCTGTTCCTGCTCGGCGCGCTGTTCGGCAAGCTGATGGAAGACAGCGGCTCGGTCTCGGCCATCGCCGAGTTCATGACCGAGCGGTTGGGTCCGAGCCGGGCGATACTGACCGTCGTGCTGGCGGGCGCGCTGGTGACCTATGGCGGCGTCAGTCTGTTCGTCGCGGTTTTTGTGCTGGCGCCGATGGCGCAGGGTTTATTCCGCACGGCGCAGATCCCCAATCGATTGATCCCGGCGACGGTGTTTTTGGGCACGTCCACCTTTACGATGTCGGCACTGCCTGGAACGCCGGCTATCCAAAATGCGATCCCGATCCCATTCTTCGGCACGACACCGCTTGCGGCGCCGGGTCTGGGGATAGTCGCCTCGGCCATCATGGCCGGCTTTGGAATGTGGTGGCTGAGCCGGGCCGCCACGGCTGCCCGTCGCAACGGAGAGGGGTTTGGCACAACACTCCCCGGCTCCGCCGACGCCGCAGCCCAGGACGAGGCGGTGCGACAGCGCGCGACGACCGCTCGCGAGTTTGACCCCGTCGAGGTCAGTCGCGGGCATCCGAGCAGCGAGGGGCCGCCGATCGGGCTGGCGGCATTGCCGCTCCTGGTGGTGATCAGCGTCAATGTCCTGATGACGCTAGTCGTTCTCCCGAGGCTCGACGTATCGTTCCTCGCCGAGGAGCGCTTCGGTGCGACTTCGCTGCATGCCGTCGGCGGGGTGTGGTCGGTGGTTACCGCTCTCTTGGCGGCGATCCTAACCGTTGTCGCCGTCAATTGGCGGCGGTTGCGGGGGCTTCGTGAGACGGTCGACTCCGGCGCCGACGCCTCGGTCTTGCCGATCTTGAGCGTCGCCAGCCTGGTCGGCTTTGGCGCGGTCGTCGCCGCGGTGCCGGCATTCGAGATCGTGCGCGACTGGGTGCTGTCGATCGAAGGCGGCCCGCTCGTCTCGCTGGCGGTTGCGACCAATTTGCTCTCCGCTTTGACCGGCTCGGCGTCCGGAGGGTTGACGATTGCGCTCGACGCCCTCGGGGCTACGTATATGCGATTGGCCACTCAGCACGCCATCGACCCGGCGCTGTTGCATCGCATCGCCGTGATGAGTGCCGGAACGCTCGACAGCCTGCCGCAGAACGGCGCCGTCGTGACTGTGCTCTCGGTCTGCGGCACCACGCACAGCGAGAGCTATTTCGACATTGTAATGGCCGCCATCGTCGGCCCGATCATCGCGCTCGCCGCGGTGATCGCGCTCGGCTCAGTATTCGGTTCGTTCTGAAGTTCGGACCCGGCTTGTGATAACCGCGCTTGTCATCGTTCAACCGATCGGCGATCGTTTCTCTATCATCTGAGGGGAAGGGTAGTCATGACATTGCAGGGATGGACCGTTGCTGCGGGGCTGATAATGCTCGCGCCGTGTGCCGCAAATGCCGCCACCGAAGCGAATTTCGGCGCCAACACAACCGGTGACCTGGTCGAGCTTTGCACGGCTACGCCCGATAACGCGATCGGAACGGCGGCCGTCAATTTCTGCGAGGGCTTTGCACTGGGTGCGGTGTTGGTGGAAATGCAGAACCAGGCTGCCTTCCGCGGACCGAAGCTGTTCTGTCTGCCAAACCCTCCGCCGACCCGCAACGAAGCGGTAAGCGAGTTCGTCAACTGGGCACGCGCGTCGCCGGATCGCATGGCAGCCTCGTCCACCGACGGATTGTTCCGATTTCTGAGCGAACGCTATCCCTGTCCGCAATCGCGCTGATCAAACCGCTCTGGGGAACGCCATGAACAAGCTACTGATGCTCGCGGCTGTCGCTCTGCCGCTCGCTGCTTGCGCCGATATGAACCCGACCCAGCAACGCGCGCTGACCGGCACGGCCATCGGTGCCGGCGGCGGCGCGGTGATTGGCGCCATCGGCGGAAACGCCGGGCTCGGAGCCGTCGCTGGGGCGGGAGCAGGGCTGGTCGGCGGTCTTCTCGTTGATCGGTCCCGGCAGGCCCAGGACCAAGCCTTCCAGCAAGGCTTCGCCGCCGGACAACAGCGCCGATGAGAAACTGTCTGCCACCCGCGGCTCGGGAATACTCTGTCAGTGCTATCGCGGATCCACACCTGCGGCGGTCGGATCGCTTAATTTAGCGCCATTTCCAGCCTCCGGAGATCCAAACCCAGCGGCGGCCATTCCATCGCCAGCTAGAAGCGATAGCGGGCTGTGACAATGCATCGGAGGCCGGGCAGGTCACAGCGGGCGAGTATTGCGGCTATTACCTTCCTCCGATCCAGCATGGCAACATCCTTTCAGCCCGAACCTGAAGGACTGCTCCTCGGGGGCTCGTTCTGCCACCGCCTACGGTGCGCCTCGGGAACTGATCGATTAACGGGGCCCGCCCGATGTGGCCCTCCCTCCTGTTGACATCCGGTTCAGTTGGTTGGGGTTAGCCGACGCACCGGGAGCCGAGGGGGCCCCCGGAGACATCTCGGAGGCCGCGGGCATCGAAGTGTTTCCCGACTGCAGACGGGCGAGCTCTTCTTGATTGAGCTGATCCGCGGTGTCCCCAGTCAATTGCGGGCGGCCCGCCATCCTGCCGTGCGAAGCTTTGCGCGCGTGATGGTGCATCGGGGGCGTCGCCGAGGTTGTGTCTGAGGCCGAGGGCGTGGACGGGATATTGGTCGGTTCTGATGTCATCCTCCCTCCGGCCGGCATCCGGCCCGATGGGGCGGGCGGCGAAGGAGATGCGCCCGTGCTATAGGGCGTCAGGCCCGGTCCGCCAGAGTTCGGACCCGGCGTACCCATCGAGTTTCCGCCCGATGGATTGGCCGGTTGCGCCCAAACCGGAGCGGAGATTGCCAGCGCGGCAACCACCGCTACCCCTGTCAAGAGATGCTTCATTTCTCTGATCCTCTCTCAGGTATCCGCAACAGCTCTATTGAACAACTCCAGCACGATCATAGTCACCAGGCGGGCTTGTATCCCGTGATAATCCCGAGTGCCCGGGCAGGTCCGCCCGCTTGCCGCCGCGAGGATCTCTTGTATATCCGGCAATCCCCGAATGCACGTTAATAAAATCATGACGGATTTTCGGTTCGGGGAGTGCGGGACCTTGCTGCTTCTCGTTTTGGCGCGTGACGCCTGACCAACGCCTGATCTCCTCGGGCAGAGCGCACGCACTGTTCGTTAGGTAGTTACCGGGGCATTGTCAGGCTCACTGGCTCGGGAGTGCGGGTTCGCGGGTAGGCCGGCGCGATGGCCTGGATCTCATACAACCGGCATCACGTTCCACCGGCTGTCATCCGGCATGCCGGTTGGCTCGACTTACGCTTCACGCTCAGCTACGCTTTGTTACAGGGATAGGCAGCCGGCGAAATCACTAAGCTATCTTCCGGCGCGGTGCGTCATTTCGACATGACGCTTCAGCATCTTCACGTTGGGGTAAACGTAGTTTTTTTGCCGACTACGATCACTCATTGCGCACTCGTGTGTAGGCTTGCTAGAGCACGCTGCCGCTGACCATCAATGTCCGGAAGGGGTGAGAAAATGGGAGCCGTTAGCTCGTTTCCGCTTGGCGGCCGAATCGGGCTGCTCGCCGAATGATAGCCGCCCCAGAGCGCGCGGTTTTCGGGCTGAGCAATTCCATGCTTGGCTGTGGCTCAACAACGCCACAAGATTATCCTCAATAGAGTGGCTTTGGTCAGCGAAGAGAGCGTGAGTGGGGTCACCCGCGGCAGCGGCCGCAGGATCGAACAGGAGACCCACTCATGCGCATCTACATCATCGGCAATGACGGAATTACGCTGTGTCGTGAGGCGCTAGACACCGTGAATGAGGGCGAGATTGCCGTCGCTTCGAAGGAGGAACTGCACGCCGCCCCGCTCAGCGGCAAGCGGCTCTTGGCATTGTGGAACGCTCTGCCTGGTGTCGAAAAACGCAGGAAAGTCGGCGACCGCGAGGCGATGATTGATCAGCTGTGGTCGGCCATCGAGGCCTTGCCGGAACCGGAGCTGCAATCCGAGGCGAAGCGTCTGTCGAAGCAGGACGGGGTGATTGCGATGCTGCGACGACGGCCCGAGGGAGCGACGGGTGATGAGGTGGCGAGTGCTACCGGGTGGCAGCGCCACACTGTGCGCGGCGTCTTCGCGGCCGGGTCTACCGCATCGCCGGCCCAGCGAGCGTATGAAACCCGCAATCGACGACGCGTCGGCTCGCCAGCACTCTGGTGAGCCGTCGTCCGTTCCCGGTCGCGGCGGCAGCCGGACTATTGCCGGAGTAGCGAGGCAAGCAGCGACTATGCCGTGTTACGAAACCGGCTTTCGGAATTGGCTTTTTGCACCGGTTTAGGACGACGCTGTATCTGCTGATAGTGTTTACGGTGTCTCAGATGCGGCTTGGCTTGGGTGTTTTCGCCACGCACAATCCGGGGTTGGGCACACTCAGCATCGTTCCGCAATGCCTTCTGATTCTAGGGAAGCATTGTAGCGTTCATGCGACTGGACCAACTTTCATCTTTCTATCCGATGCCGCTGTCGGACTGGTCGCATTCTCCAGTGTTCTGAATTTCGGGATCTGGTCATTAAACACCTGCCCCCAAAGCAATCACAATTTTCCTACCGATCCCGGCAAGGCTGACCCCACCGATCCTCCTAGACGACATCGGCGAGAGGCACACGAGGGACTGGCCCGAACCGGCCCATCGGATAGCGGATCGGCAGTAGAGCATACGAGTGGACATTCGGCGGCAAACCCAGTGCGGCCTCCACTTCCTTCTCGAACTGCAAATACAGCCTCGTCAATGTCGCACCGGAGCTATGGCCGGAAGTTGGTGACGGCGTGACGGGATAAGGCGGCGTATCGTGGCGGTGTTCAGCGCCTCCACTTCTCCAATCAAGGAGTGATACGCCGTCTTTGACAGTAACGTCATCAAGTTCCCCCAGCCAGGGGCGTTTACCGATTCTTTGACAGAGATCCTGCGCAGCGGCGCGCGTGCGTGCTGACGCAGGCGGTCGAAGCGGGGTTGCTGAGTTTCTCGCCAAGCATGCCGGCCTGAGACCGAGGCGGGCCAGCAGCGCGTGGTGCGCCACGGCCATCTTCCGCAACGCGAGATTATGACCGGCGTCCATCTGGAGGCCCAGCTCGAGCAGCAGGCGCAGTGCATCCTGGTTATCATCGGCGCGACGCCTGAAAGCAAGAAGGAAGTCATTGGCTTCACCGATGGCATTCGCGAGAGCTCACAATCGTGGCATGATCTGCTGCTCGATCTGAAGCGTCGCGGGCTGACAACGGCACTGCGGATTGCGGTCGACAAGCCTGCCATCGCGAAAGCGGCCGGGCGCGCTCGGGTTCTGGAAAGCGCTCGGCGGGGTGTGACCGACAACCCGCGAGCAACGCTGCTGGGTGCCCAAGATCGACAATATCCTCAACAAGATGCCAAAGAGTTTGCACACAAAGGCCAAGCTCGCGCTGCAAGAGATCTGGCTGGCGGAGAGCAAGAAAGATGCCGTTACGGCTTCGGTAGCCTTTGTCGAAACCTTACCAAGTCAAATACCAGAGAGTGGCCGATTGCCTGACCAAGGACCGCGATGCGCTGCTGGCGTTCTACGATTTCCCGGCCGAGCACTGGAGCACTTACGGACGACCAACTCCATTGAAAGCACCCTTTGCCACCCCGGCACCGCACCATCCGGTCAAAGGGCTGCCGATCGAACAGGACCGCGCTTGCCATGGTGTTCAAGCTTGTCGAAGGCGCGCAGAAAAATTGCCGCCGGATAGACGGCCACAACCAATTGCCAAAACTGATCCAGGGTGTGAAGTTTACTGACGGCATCGAGGTTATTGGCAATTCTGCCGCACCTTAAGCCCGAGCCGCCGCCTGATCATTCGGGCCGTCACCAAAATTCGGCGATAGCTCGTCGTACCGAGGCCCAGCGCTCTCGCCGCGAGCAGCA
Organism: uncultured Alphaproteobacteria bacterium; assembly: GCA_963736715.1. Taxonomy (GTDB): domain Bacteria; phylum Pseudomonadota; class Alphaproteobacteria; order ATCC43930; family CGMCC-115725; genus AP-15. The sequence goes on from CAVTQA010000046.1 coordinate 207,098, forward strand.
TATTCTGCACTGCCGGATAAATCGACGATCCTGCGGTTCTGGTCGGCGTCGCGCCTTCGAGGCACGGAACGATCCATGCCGAGGCCTCATGTATGTGATTGGCGAGATGCTCAGCGGTGGCGAGCATTCTCTCAACCGCTCCCGGCTGGTGCCCGGTGCCGGTTCTCCCGCTCGATATCGTGGGGCGACCTTCGTCCACGCACGCTTGTAGTGGGCCCGACTGTTTCCCTGACCTTCGGGTCTCGGACCACCAAGAACCGCCACCGCTGCATATTTCCGCCGCTCGGGGCCGAAACGCCCGCCTCAAGGATCTTGCGGGCGAAGCAGCTGCGGGCAGAATCAAGTACCTGTTGCAAGGCGAGATCGATGCCCGCAACCGGGGGTACAGCCCTTATTCGACCGAGATTTGGCGCGCCTGGGAATACTGGGCGAATAAGGCCGGCTGTGGTCATATGCTGACCCGTCCCGATGACGAGCGGACACGCGCTCTGGGGAACTGAGGAATTTGCTCCGGAAGCTGGGTGGACTTGTCCGCAGCTCCCCTTACCGCCTCTTGGTCAACTTCCGCCGGGCTCGGATCCGGCTGAGCCGCCGAGGGTTGCGCTCAACCGAAAACCGATTTGCCGCCATAGAGATGCGAGCGCTCTCGTTCCTGCGCAATCAACTCCTCGACATGAGGACCCGAAGCGTGATGCTCGACTAGCCGAGCCTGCTCATCGAGCCGCTTCAGCGCCCCCAGTTCCTCGTCCCGTCCGAGCCTGGCCTTACCGACGGCGGATTTCAGCACGCGTATGGTCTCGTCGTAGACCCGGAGCGGCACCGGAAACGGGTGCCTGTCCTTGCCGCCGTGGGCGAATGAAAATCGCGCTGGGTCGGTGAAGCGGTATGGCGCTCCATGCACGACCTCGGCGACCATGGCCAAAGCGCGCACGGTCCGCGCTCCCACGCCGGGGGTGAGCAGCAGCTCTGGAAAATCGGTTGGGCCACGATCGGCGGCCGCAGCCAGATTGCCATAGAGCCTTCGCGCGTTGACGTCGCTGGCGCGAACATCGTGATGGGCAGGAAGATCCAAGTGCGGCAGCAGCGTTTGTGGAGGATGAGTGGACATAACGGGGCGGGCATCGTGAGCCGACAGCTTCGTTAGCTCACTTGTGATGCCGTCCGGCCCCAGTGAGGCGAGGAGTTCGAGCTGCATGCGGCGAGACGGTTCGGCCCGGTGGTCGGTCAGGTTGACGATCTCGCCCTGCCGCGGGCCTTCGATTGCGGCGTGCGGTTCGTCGACGAAACTCTCCAAACCCTCGGAAAGCCAGTGGTAGCGGCGCGCCTGTTTGAGCTCTCCGTTCATTCCTTGCTGTACAACAACCCAACGGCTGTCGTCGGTGACGACGAACCCATGCAAGTAAAGCTGGAAACCGTCCTGCACAGCGGCACTGTCGACCTTCGCTACCAAGCGGCTGGCTATGGCGAGAGCGGAGCCATCGAACCCCACTCGCTCCCCAATGGAGACCAGCTCGTGCGGGGTCTGCCGCGAAAATCTCCCCCGCCCGCCGCAAACGTGGACGCCGAGTTCCTGCTCTAGCGGAGCCAGCCCGCGCTTCAACGCGCCGATTACGCTCGTCGTGATGCCGGAGGAATGCCAGTCCATGCCCATCACGGCGCCGAACGACTGAAACCAGAACGGATGGGCGAGCCGGCGCAACAATTCGTCGCGACCGTAATGATGAACGATCGCTTCGCTGATTACCGCCCCGAGCCGGGTCATCCGGTCGGCGAGCCACCCGGGAACCTGTCCGCCATGCAGCGGGAGGTTGGTGCTTCCCGCTCTATGAGCCATTGGTAGAATGTCTCCCGAAAGTCCGCCGGCTATCATAGAGCCGCGCACGGTGCCATAAACAACACAACGATGAGAGGCGAGCCCGGGTCTTATCAAGATCGCTTTTTGGCGGCCGCTTAGCGCACCCAGCCTGACCTTGGTCCCGCCAAGCAGAAATGTTCTAGTAACGGCAAGAGATGTGAGCTCTCGGAAGGAGGGAGCGGTGAGGGTCGGAAGCACAGCCGAGACGGTCGCTATCATCGGAGCGGGCATCGGCGGTCTCTATCTCGTCGCCGAATTGGGCATGACCGGGAGAGCCTTCGCACCCGAGGCACGCACACTTGAGCGCTTGGGACTGGCTGGTATGGACGCGCCACAGATCCGCCGTGTTGTACGGGAAGGGTTCAGTTAGCCGCGCCCCGCGGGAAACTTAGATGATGACAAACCGACGAGAAATGCTCTGCCATGCTGCCGGCGCGCTGACGGGACTCGCGTTGATCGGGTGCGGTCTGGCGAGCCCTGCCTTGGCGCAGGCGCCGCAGCGGCGGCGCGAGGTCGTCGTCAATGGAAAACGAGTTCGAACCGTCGACGTGCACGCCCATTGCCACGTGCCGGAGGCGAATGCGCTGATGGGATTGAAGGTGCAGCCGCAGTCGCTCGTGATCTCGTCGGAACGCATCAAGGTCATGGACGAGCAAGGCATCGACATCGAAGCACTCAGCATCAACCCGATCTTTTGGTACAAGGCCGAGCCCGAACTCGCCGGCAAGATCGTCAAGCTGCAAAATGAAAAGCTCGCCGAGATCTGCGCGGCGCAGCCGGATCGGTTTGTTGGTCTGGCGTCGATCGCTCTGCAGCACCCGGATCTCGCCGCCGAGCAGCTCGAACAGGCGGTCAAGCAGCTCGGATTGCGCGGCGCGCTGGTCGGCGGCAGCGTCAATGGCGAGGAGTTGTCGGATCCCAAATTTCATCCGTTCTGGGCCAAGGCCGAACAGCTCGGCGTGCTGATTTTCATCCATCCCCAAGGTACCGCCGAGCTCAGCGCTTCCGGCCGGCTCAAAGGGAACGGCGTTCTGGACAATGTGATCGGCAACCCGCTCGAGACGACGATCGCGCTGTCGCACCTGATTTTCGAGGGAACGCTCGATGCCTATCCCGGCCTCAAGATCTGCGCCGCTCATGCCGGCGGGTATCTGCCCTCCTATGCGGCCCGCTCGGATCAAGGCTGCCTGACCTTCCCGGCGCGATGCACCAAGACACTGAAGAAGAAGCCGAGCGAATATCTGAGGCAGCTGTTCTACGACTCGATGGTCTTCACCCCGGAAGGATTGCGCCACCTGATCGCCGAGGTCGGCGCGAGCCAGATCGTTTTGGGGACGGACTATCCGTTTCCCTGGACCACGACGGCGGTCGACCACATCCTCGGCACCCCCGGGTTGAGCGATGCCGAGCGCGCCGCAATACTCGGTGAGACCGCAGAGAAGCTCCTGGCCATCAAGCCGGCTTAGATGAGGTCGACCGGATTGTGATCTAGGAGAGGCCATTGGCGAACGGATCACCGCGCGCAGACTACAACGCTATTGCTCCTCTGTATGATTCGGGGCCCGCACGGTCGAAAATGGTCGATCCGGAGCTCTTGGCGTTTATCGAACGCCGTGCATCTTCGGATGGATTGTCTATCCTAGATATTGGTTGCGGCACCGGAAATCAGCTCGTCGCCAACCGTCCAGCTGTGCCTAATGCCGCGATGGTGGGTGTCGACCGGTCGCTGGGTATGCTGAGGCAGGCTTGGCCCAAGGCGGCGGACATCGCCTGGGTGCATGCCGACGCCGCGCTACTCCCCTTTCCGGCGCTCAGCTTTGATTTCATCAGCTGCCAATTCGCCTTCCATCATTTTCGGGCTAAAGCCGGCATGCTGCGTGATACTTTTCGGGTTCTCCGGCCCCTCGGCCGCTTTGTCCTGCGCAACTTATGTCCACAAGAGTCTTCGGATTGGCTCTATTATGAATATTTCCCGGAAGCCGAAGTCGTTGATCTGCGGGATTTTTGGCCACCCGAGGCCGTGTCTGCCGTGATGGAGGCGATCGGTTTTGCAGCGGTAAGCTCGGAATATGAACACCTGCGCTTCCAGCAGAACTTGTCGGCTTGGGTCGAAATCGTCCGGCGCCGCGATACCTGCTCGCAACTGTTCGCCATCGCCGATACGGCCTACGAGGCGGGGGTGTATGGCGCTTGGAGCGCGAGGTGGAAGAGGGAACGGCGCCGCAGGTGCGCGCGGACCGTCTCTGTCTGCTGACCATTAGGGGTGAAAAACCAAACCCCGGTTGTCGGTCGTCTTTCCGCCCGAAAAACCAAACAATCGGCTGACACCGGGCACCGAGAGTCGGCATTTCCGAGCAGGTCGAGGTATGACCCCGCGCGAGCGCGTTTTCGTCGTACCTCGCAACAGCCGGCTCCGGGGCCCGAGCCGAAGGGAATGGGACACCAGCGCGAGTTCCTGGTCGCGCTGGTGGGCTCCTGTTCTACCTGTTTTATCACGTCGAGATCAGGTTGCGACGGCCAATGCGATGCACCGAGCGACACCTCTCAGACCGCAGCGGGATTCCTTCATGTGATTGCGTATATAACATTCGTGTGATTTTGTCAATAACCGTGCCGCGTGGCAACAAGCTACGTGGTCGGGTGGTGCCCTCGACCGTTTGTGTTTCTGCATGTCTTTTCCATCGAGGTACCAGTCGGAAGGGAGTCAGCGCTCGTATTGTTCGTCGGTGACCTTTTCCATCCACTCGACGACCTGGCCGTCGAGCTTTTCCTGGATGGCGATGTGCGTCATCGCGGTGGTCGGCGCGGCCCCGTGCCAGTGCTTCACTCCGGGCGGGATCCACACCACATCGCCCGGCCGGATCTCCTCGACCGGCCCGCCCTCGCGCTGGACCCTGCCGCAACCGGCGGTGACGATCAGCGTTTGACCGAGCGGATGGGCGTGCCATGCCGTGCGCGCGCCCGGCTCGAACGTGACGCTGCTGCCGCCAGCGCGGGCCGGCTCGGGCGGGCCGAACAGCGGATCGACACGAACCGTACCGGTGAAATAGTCGGCAGATCCTTTGGTGGAAGGTCGCGAGCCGTTTCGCTTAATTTCCATCTCCGCTCTCCTTTTGCGCATTTCGGTAATCGCACATCTGATTCACGTCAGCTAAGGTCGTCATCCCGGGACGGGCCCCTGGGCCGGGCCTGGGATCTATGAACACGGGCCTTGCCATGATTGCGCCGGCGTTCCGAGCGCGTGCGTCCAAAGTCGGTGTTCATGGCTTCCGGGCTCGCGTCCCCGGGGGGCCGGCCCTCGCGGGCCGTCCCGGGGATTGCCCGAGTCCCGAAATGACAATGTCAGGTGCGTGAAAACTCTAGCCAATCGATCGCCTCTTGTCAGTCGGAAGTCCTGTCAGGGGGTTCCCGCAAGCTTCTCCCTTGCGGCGGGAAAGCCCGGAGGTAAACCAAGCGCCGCCGGTCAGCGCGGTTCGAGCTGCAGCGCCGTCGGAAATTCCCCATGGCCTAACCTCGCCTAACGTTGCAGTCCCGCCGACTGCGGGCGCGGCGCCTGGCCATGATTTAGCGCGCGCACCTGACGCGATTAGGCCCTACAATTCGCATAGACTTATGAGCTGATGTCATAAGTCCATGCCGATTTTTGGGACTAGTTCGGCTCCTCGCGCGCTCTTAGTAGGTTATCCCAAGGAAACCCAGCGTAAGGAGTGTTCGAATGAAACGCTTTGAAGACAAGACTATCTTGGTAACCGGCGCCGGCAGCGGTATCGGCGCGGCTTGCGTCCGGCGGTTATTCTCAGAAGGCGCGTCGATCGCCGCCGCAGACGTGCGTAAAGAAGAACTCGACAAGGTCGTCTCCGAATTCGGGAACAGCGAAAGGGTCTATGGCGCCGGCGTCGACATTTCGGACCGGGACCAGGTGGCCGCGTTCGTGTCCGGAGCGGTTCGACGGTTCGGAAAACTCTATGGGCTGGTCAACAGCGCCGGCATCCGGGGAGTCGGCAATATTCTGGATACCGATCCCGAGGTTTGGCGGAAGGTCCTGTCGGTCAACCTCGAAGGCACCTTCAACATGTGCCAGGCTTTCGCCCGTGCCGTGAGGCAAGCGCAAACACAGGCGGCAATCGTGAACCTTAGCTCTGCGGCCGGGATCAGAGGCGTGCCCAACCGCCTCCCCTATGCCGCGTCGAAATACGGGGTCGTGGGGATCACCCAGACGATGGCATTGGAACTGGGACCCCTCGGCCTCCGCGTCAATGCCGTCGTGCCCGGAATGATCCGTACGCCGATGACGGCGCCCATGTTCGAGGACCCCGAAAACGTGCAACGGATCCGCGCGGCTCATCCCATTGGCCGCGAAGGTCAACCCGAAGAGGTCGCGGCAGCGATTGCCTTCCTCCTCTCCGACGACGCCAGTTTCATCACCGGCGTGGCTCTTCCGGTTGATGGCGGTTCAACGGCGGGTATTGCGTCGCACTAAAAGGCTCAATTTTTGCGCCAGGGTCGGCTTGGGGTGGAAAGCCGCCCTTCGGTCGGCCTCTGTTCTGCCAGTCTGCGGCGGGCAGTTTGCGCAGTTGTGCTTCGGGAAATCGAAGTCGACCGGCTTGGTGAGAAACTCGGAGGCGCCGAGTTCGCCGGTGCGGCGGCGGCGCTCGTCGTCGCCATGGCGTCCTGGCGCTGGCGGACGCGCCGGCATGTTAAAGTAAACGCGCGAGGATTAAACTGCGCGTGCCTAGGGCGCGGAGTTGGGGACGCGCGCAATGAAGACGGGGAATGGATGCGGGCGGCAACCCCGTACCGCGCCGGAGATCGAATGAGGCGGCGCAGCGTGATTGCCGGGCTCGCCGCCTTGCTGGTCGCGTCCGAACGGCCATCCTCTCAGCAAGCCCCGCCGAAGATTCCGCGCGTCGGCTATCTGACAGCAGAGGACAGTGCCGAGACGGCGACCGCCGACGCGTTCCGAGCGGGGCTGCACGACGTTGGCTATGTCGAAGGCCGCGACGTCATCGTCGAATTTCGGGTCGGCCACGGCGATTACAGCCTTGTGCGGCGGCTCGCGGCAGAGCTGGCGAGCATGCCGGTCAATGTGATCGTGACAGCCGGCGGGCCGGTCGCCCGCATTGCGCTGGAAGCGACCAGGGAGATCCCGATCGTGACGACTGGGGTCGACCCGCTGCTGTTCGACATTGTCGGGAGCCTGGCACGGCATCGTGTCAACGTCAGCGGTTTCACCCTGATGGGGCCCGCGCTCTCAGTAAAGCGGGTGGACCTCTTGCGGACGACCTTCCCTCAAATCTCGGCCCTGGCCGTATTTCTCAATCCCGCAAACTCCGCTGTGGACACGTATCGGCGGACCACCGAGCAGGTGGCGCGGTCGTTCGGTTTGCGGGTCGCCCGCGTTGAGGCGGAGAGCGCCGAGGCTTTGCGGGCACTTCGCCCTACCGTTTTTGCCGGATCGAGCGTGGCAGCGGTTATTCCGGATCCCATTTTCTGGAACCGCCGACGGGACATTGTCGCGCTCGTCAATGCGGCGCGGTTGCCTGGCATCTACCGCGAGCGAGAATATGCCGACGACGGCGGCCTGATGGTCTACGGGGCGAAAACGCCGGACAATTTCCGCCGGGCCGCCGGCTATGTCAACCGCATCCTGAAGAGAGCCAAACCTGGCGACCTGCCCATTCAGCAGCCGGTAAGGTTCGACTTCGTCGTCAACCTGAAGACCGCGCAGTCACTCGGCCTGACGATCCCGCCGCTGGTCCTCTCCCGCGCAGACGAGGTCATCGAATGATGTCACGGCCCTTTGTCAGTCTGATGCGTGCAGCCGGCCCGGCGCTGATCCTCGCCGGTCTGTTGGCTGCACCGCCGGCCGGCGCGCAGCAGCGGGCGAACGTACCGGTGGTCGGGTGGCTCGGCTTAAGCGACTTCAGCATTGCACGCGACGGTCTTCGGCAGGGTCTCCGCGAGCTCGGCTATGTCGAGGGCCAGAACATAGCGATCGAGTATCTTCTCCCAGAAGGGAGGGGCGACCCCTTCGCCGGGCCGATCGAGGAACTCGCGCGCCTGAAAGTCAACATCATCATAACCGGGGGCGTCCACGCCACGGCTGCTGTCCAACGGGCTGCGTTGGCGATCCCGGTAGTCTTTGTCGTGGCCGATCCGATAGGCTCCGGGTTCGCCCGCAGCCTTGCCCATCCCGGCGGCAACATGACGGGACTGTCTCTCGCGATCGAGGAACAATTCAGCGGGAAATGGCTGGAGCTGCTCAAAGAGGCCGCGCCGCAGGTGTCCCGGGTCGCCTATCTGTGGAACCCCGCGAACCACAGCAGCGCTTCGTCGTGGAATGCGATGCAGGGGCTGGCGCCCAGGGTTGGGCTGACACTCCAATCCGTCGAGCTGCGTGACCCAAAAGACATCGACGCGGCTCTCGCCGCGATCATTCGCGACCGCGCCGACGGGGTGATGGTCGATTCCGACGCCGACGTGTGGCTCGACCAAGCGCGGATCGTCGAGTTCGCAGCCGCAAACCGCCTGCCGCTGGTCTCCTCCTACAGAGGCTATGCGGATGCCGGCGGCCTGATGACCTACGGCCCGAGCCTGCACGATTTGTGGCGGCGCGCGGCCACTTACGTCGACAAGATCCTCAAAGGCGCCAAGCCCGCCGACCTGCCGGTGGAACAACCGACCAGGTACGAGCTGGTCGTCAACCTCAAAACCGCGAAATCGCTCGGGTTGACGATCCCGCCGACGATCCTCGCTCTCGCGGATGAGGTCATCGAATGACCCCTTAGGGTCGAAAGCGGGCCGTCAAAGTGCAGATATTCTTGACCTCTGCAACGTCAATTAGCCGGCGAGGAGGCCGCCGTCGACCGTCATGGCATGACCCACCATGAATCTCGCGGCTGGGCTGCAAAGCCATACCACGGCAGCGGCGATTTCTTCCGGCTCACCGAAGCGTCCGATCGGTTCTTGCGCCACCATCCGCCTCACGATCTCCGGATCGTAATTGTTCGTGACGAAGGCTGCCATTGGCGTGTTGACCATTCCCGGGCAGACCGCGTTGATGCGGATGCCTTGAGCCGCATAGTCCAGCGCGGCGCTCCGCGTCAGACCGATAACCGCGTGCTTGCTCGCAGGATAAGCGCTGCGTCCTTTGGAACCCTTTAAGCCGCCGATCGACGAACAATTGACAATGGCACCATTGCCTTGCGCCATCATCTGGCGCAGTTCGCATTTCATGCAATTCCACATGCCGCGCAAGTTGACGTTGATCACGCGTTCGAATTCGCCGTCGCTGGTTTCCAGAAGTGCCGCAGCCTCGGAATTCACGCCGGCATTGTTGAAGGCAGCGTCGAGCCGCCCATAGGTGCTGACGGCGCGCTCGATCATCGCCTCGACCTGAGCGGTATCCGTCACGTCACAGGTGACGCCAATGGCGTTGTGACCCGCTGCACGCAGGCCCTCGGCCACCTTGCCGAGCCTCTCCTCGTCGCGATCGGCAAGGACCACGGAGGCGCCGGCCTTGGCGAAGGCCTCTGCCGTCGCCGGGCCAATGCCACTGCCAGCTCCGGTGACGAGTGCCACTTTTCCATCGAAAGCCGTAGTCATCCCGCATCGACCCAAAACTAGTGGTACGGATCAGACACTTGGTGCCGGTACCTGCGGTCGAGATTGCTTCGCTGCGCTCGCAATGACGTCGTAATGGTTGTCATTGCGAGGAGCGGAGCGACGAAGCAATCTCGATTTTATGGCTGCGGCAGGAAACAGGTCAGCGTGGTTCGAGCCGCAGCGTGGTCGGCAAGGTCTCGGAGCGCACCATCTCCTGCGCATGGGTGCTCCGCTGATACTTCCTGAGGAATTCGCGGCTGGCCCCGGCGACCGCATGTTGGTCGCTCGCCGGGATCGTGTACACCGCCAACTGGCGGAGCTATGGCCGGAAGTTGGTGACGGCGTGACGGGGTAAGGCGGCGTATCGTGGTGGTGTTCAACGCCTCCACTTCTCCAATGAAGGAGTGATACGCCGTGTCCGACAGTAACGTGATCAAGCTCGCCCAGCCAGGGGCCTTTACCGATTCCCTGACCGAGATCCTGCGCAATGGCGCGCGTGCGCTGCTGACCCAGGCCATCGAAGCGGAGGTTGCTGAGTTTCTCGCAAAGCATGCCGATCTCAAGACCGAGACGGGCCAGCAGCGGGTCGTCCGCCACGGCCATCTTCCGGAACGCGAGATCATGACCGGCATCGGGCCGGTCGCCGTTCGCCAGCCGCGGGTACGCGACCGCGAAGCTGCCGAGGGCGAGCGCATCCGGTACTCGCCCTCGATCGTGCCGCCGTACGCGCGGCGATCGAAGAGCCTTGAGGTGCTGATCCCTGTCCTCTACCTGAAGGGCATCTCAAGCGGCGACTTCGAGGAAGCGCTGGCGGCCCTCGTCGGCAAGGACGCGCGCGGTCTATCGGCCTCGACCATCGCCCGCCTCAAGGAGGCGTGGACCGAGGAGCATACGCGCTGGCAGAAGCGCGATCTGTCAGCAAAGCGCTACGTCTATTGCTGGGCCGACGGCATCCATTTGGAGGCCCGGCTCGAGGAGCAGGCGCAGTGCATCCTGGTCATCATCGGCGCGACGCCTGAAGGCAGGAAGGAGCTTGTCGGCTTCACCGATGGCATTCGCGAGAGCTCACAATCGTGGCGTGATCTGCTGCTCGATTTGAAGCGTCGCGGCCTGACAACGGCGCCGCAGATTGCGGTCGCCGATGGCGCGCTCGGGTTCTGGAAGGCCCTCGGCGAGGTGTGGCCGACAACCCGCGAGCAACGCTGCTGGGTGCACAAGACCGCCAACATCCTGAACAAAATGCCGAAGAGCCTGCACACCAAGGCCAAGCGCGCGCTGCAGGAGATCTGGATGGCCGAGACCAAGAAGGATGCCGTTAAGGCATTGGAGGCCTTTGTCGAAACCTACCAGGTCAAATACAAGAGAGCGGCCGATTGCCTAACCAAGGACCGCGATGCGCTGCTGGCGTTCTACGACTTTCCGGCCGAGCACTGGAAGCACTTACGAACGACGAACCCCATTGAAAGCACCTTTGCAACCGTCCGGCACCGCACCATCCGGTCAAAAGGCTGTCTATCGAACAAGACGGCGCTCGCCATGGTCTTCAAGCTGGTCGAAGGTGCCCAAAAGAATTGGCGCCGCATCGACGGCCACAACCAGTTGCCAAAACTGATCCAGGGGATGAGATTCACTGACGGGATCGAGGTGATCGGCAATTCTGCCGCGCCTCAAGCCCAAGCCGCCGCCTGATCCTTCAGGCCGTCACCAAAATTCGGCGATAGCTCCAACTGGCGGCCGGCAAATTCCAAGGTGGCGGGCTCGCCCGCCGCGAGGTCCCTGTACCAGCGCCCCTTGGCGCCGAGCCATGAACGCACGAAGACCTCGTCGTCGGCGACCACCACCCAGATTACGACCGCGCTCTTGGGGTGCTTCTCGGTCCGGATCATCACCTCCTGCACGTCGCGCAATTCGCGCAGGGTCTCGGCATCGAATTTCGCCATGGCCTAACCTCCTGTCCCGCTGGCCATGATTTAGCGCGCGTCTCTGTCGCGACTAAGTCCTATAATTCGCATAGACTTATGCGCAGGCGCCATAAATGCACCGCGGAAATCTGAATGACCTGCTGGCCTTCCTGGCCGTCGGACAGGAGCGCAGTTTCACGCGGGCCGCAGCGAAGCTCGGCGTGTCTCAATCCGCGCTCAGCCACACCATTCGCGGCCTCGAGGAACGGCTCGGCCTTCGGCTGTTGACCCGCACCACGCGCAGCGTTTCCCCGACGGAGGCGGGCGAACGCCTGCTTCAAACCGTGGGTCCGCGGTTTGAAGAGGTCGAGGCCGGGCTCGAGGCGTTGAGCGAACTTCGGGAGAAGCCGGGCGGCACCATTCGGATCACGGCCACAGACTATGCGGCCGAGACAATCCTCTGGCCGAAACTCGCGAAGTTGCTGCGGCAGTATCCGGACATCAAAGTCGAGATCATCATCGACTATGGCCTGACCGACATCGTCGCCGAGCGTTTCGACGCGGGCGTGCGAAGCGGCGAGCAAGTGGCGAAAGACATGATCGCCGTGCGTATAGGGCCGGACATGCGCAGCGCAGTCGTCGGGGCTCCGTCGTATTTCGAGATGCGGCCGGAACCGAAGAGGCCGCAGGAGCTGATCGGCCACAACTGCATCAATTTGCGTCTGCCCACACATGGCGGATTGTACGCCTGGCAGTTCGAGAAAGATGGCCGCGAGCTGAAGGTGCATGTCGAAGGCCAACTCGTCTTCAACGGCACTTTCCAGATGCTCAATGCGGCGCTGCCGGGTTCGGCCTCGCCTATGTGCCAGAGGACGTGGCGCAACCCCACATCGCGAAGGGCCGTCTCAAGCGGGTACTCGAGGATTGGTGCCCTCCCTATTCGGGCTATCACCTCTACTACCCGAGCCGCCGCCAATCCACGCCGGCCCTCGCCCTACTGGTCGAGGCGCTTCGCTACCGTGCCGCTAGGACAGCTTAGGACGGCAAATCTGAAACGAGTGTAGCGCTACTGCAAGGCGTAAAACCCCATCGCGCCGCCGGCCAGTACCTGGTGCTTCGCCTCGTCGGATAGTGGCCCGAGCCGGTCACGGACCATCTGCGGCGCGCCCGGGAAGAAGCCATCCTGGTGCGGGTAATCGGTCGCCCACATGATCTTGTGCGGGCCGATATAGTCGGCCAAGACAGCGATGCTGTTCTCGACCGGTTCGAACGAGATCCAGCAATTTCGCTGGAAGAGCTCGCTCGGCCGCATCTTCGGCGCGGTGTCGTTAAAGCCGTGGTCGTCGAAATGCCGGTCCATGCGGTCGAGCCACGGCGCGATCCAGCCGCCGCCCGACTCGAGAAAGGCGATGCGGAGCCGCGGGTGGCGGTCGACGACACCGCCCCAGATCACGGCCATTGCCGCCAGCATCATCTCCATCGTATGGCTGATCATGTGGCGCGCCGCGCGGTCGCCCTCGAAACGGTCGACGCCGACGGTAGGCATCGCATTGGTAGAGCCCTCGTGGAAGCCGATCGAGAAGTCGAGCTCCTCGGCCATCGTCCAGAACGGCTCGTAGATCGGGTCGCTGATCATCTTGTTGCCGTGGTACGGGTTCGGCCGCAGAAAACCGCCGCGCATCCCGAGCTTTTGGCGCGCGTAGCGCATCTCTTCGATCGCGAGGTCGACCGACTGCATCGGCAGCATCGCAACCCCGAAGAGCCGGTCGGGATACGGCTTGCAATAATCGGCAAGCCAGCGGTTGTAGGCGCGGCACATGCCCGCCGCGAGGCCGGGATCCTCGACGGCCCCCGCGAACAGGCCGAGGCTCGGGTAGAGGAAAGCGGCGTCGATCCCGTCGGCATCCATGTCGACGATGCGCGCATGCGGGTCAAACCCGCCCTTCTTGCCTTCGGCATATTTGAGGCTGTCGAGCTTGACCGCGCCTTGCCGGACACCGACAGAACCGAGGCTGCCGATCCCTCGCGGATTGCCCAGCAATTTGCCCTCGACCTTAAGGCGCTCCTTGCCGTTCTCGTCGATGACAAACCGCGGCCGGCGCTCGCGGTATTCGGGATCGATGTATTTGTCCCAGAGGTCGAGCGGCTCCAGAATGTGGCCGTCGGCATCGATGACGTTGTAGGTAGCAGCCATGACAAGTCCTCCTTCGGAAACACGAGAATAGGCTAAGGCCGGCTCGGTGTAATCGGCATCGTCGCAATGCTGGTCCACGCCACCGGCGCCCCTGCCTTCTCGGCCGCTTGTTCAGGCGGCAGCCCGGTATCCCAATGGACCGCGAGAAAGCGCCGACCGGTGACTTTCCCGGCCGCATCGGAGACGAGCCAGACGAGAGGCGGGGCCATGACTTCAGGCTGGATGAGGTTGGCGCGCTCGAAACCCGCTTCGTCGGAGATCATCGGCGTATTGGTCACCCCGCCCGGAACCAAGACGTTGACGGTGACTCCGGTGCCGTCGAGGTCCTTTGCCATGATTGCGCTGAGCGCTTCGAGCGCGGCCTTCGACGGCCCGTAGGTCGGGGAGCCGGCGTTTATCATCGTGCCTAGGCTGGTCGTGACATTGATGATCCGGCCCCAGCCCTGGCGCATCATCTCGGGCACGACAGAATTCGCGAGCGCCAGCGGAGCCGTCGTGTGGACGGCAACAAAGAGGCGCCACTGATCAGGCGTGATCTCCCAGAATTTGAGCGGCCGCTGCCAGCTGTCCGGCCGGATTGAACCGGGACCGATGCCGGCATTGTTGACGAGAATGTCGATGCGGCCGAACCGGGCGCGCGTGGCCTTGGTGATCTCCCCGGTCGCGGAATCATTGGTCAGATCGGTTAGGATGGTGAGCAGGTCGTCCGCCTTGCCCTGCTCGCGCGCGCTCGCCGCGAGCGCGTCCAACGGCTCACGGTCGCGATCGACGCCGGCAACCCGGATGCCCGCCGCCAACAGGCCCCGTACCATGGCCCTGCCGATGCCGCCCGCCGCACCGGTAACAATCGCCACTCGTTGGATTTCCGTCATGCCAGCTTCCTCCCGTGTTTGCCTGCCCTCAGCGCCGGACTCGCATCGGAAATCGTAACGCAACGGGCAACCATTCGAAATCCCTTGCGGCGATGATCGGCGTCCTCCCGCCGAGCATTGACCCTTGCGCTCGTAGTCGCGAAAGTTGAAGTTTCAGCCCAAACCGGCGAGGGCGCGCATGGTAGCGGCGTGGGAAGCGTTTCGGAATTTGATCTCGGAAAAAAGCAGAGATCTTCGTCAAAGGAGACGGCGCGTCGTCGAGGAGGACAACCATGACCACCCGCCGGGCAATCCCGAGGTCCCAGCAGGATCTGCGCAACCCGAAATCGAGAAAGAGGACGATCATGATAACCTGCCGGGCAATCCCGAGGTCCCGGCAGGATCTGCGCAAGCCGAAATCGAGAAAGAGGACGATCATGACCACCCGCCGGGCAATCGCGAGGTCCCGGCAGGATCTGCTCAACTTGAAATCGAGAAATCAGCCGACCCACCGCTCCGGGGCAAAGTGAAATGGTTCAACCCCAACAAACGGTATGGGTTCATCGAGCTCTCGGACGGGTCCGGCGACGCTTTCCTTCACGCGACCGCGCTTGCAGGCATCGGCATCAGCACCTTGCAGCCAGGCGAGACGCTCGAGTTACGGGTGGTTCTGGGGCAGCGGGGTCCGCAGGTGACCGAAGTCCTCAGCGTCGATAGCAGAACCGCAGCTCCGCCCAGGTCGCCGCGCAAGAACTTCGGATCGCAATCAGACCGACAGCCATTGGAAGCAAGCGTCCAAGAAATGGGGACGGTGAAGTGGTACAACGCCGCCAAGGGGTTCGGTTTCATCGTTCGGGACGGCGGCGGGAAGGATATATTCGTGCACGCCTCCGTGCTTGAGAAGGCCGGCGTCACACCTTTGAACGAGGGTCAGCGCGTCTTCATCGGCGTGGCCGAAGGTCGGAAGGGGCCAGAAGCCACCTCGATCCGGGTGGCGTCGTAATCCGCGCCGGCGGTCTACCGGGCGCGAGCAACCGTCAGCGCGTCAGCTTCACCACCAGAGCGGCTGCGGCGGTGGCGACGCGGGTCACGACGTGCGGATCGACCGCGTGAGGCCAGCGGTCCTGCGGCAGATGAAACAGCGGATTGCTGCCCACCAACGTGACATAGCGTCCGCCGGCCCGGTGGATGTCGCGGGTTTCGCCGCTGGGCACAAGCGTCTTGGGAGCGACTATGTCCGGTGCTTGACCGGCGCGGGCGAGCTCAGCCTGGGTCAACCGGCGCAGGTCGTCGCTCGCCGATTGCAACGAGAGTTGGCCGTCGGCGGCACCGATGTTTGCGCCGAGATGTACCCAGGTGGCGCCGCCTTCGGAAATCGGGCGCTCCCACCCCGGCCGCCGTGCCATGAAATCGTCTAGACCGAGATGGCCGAGTTCATGCCCGCTGTTCGCGGTGAAGATCACGTTGCAGGCGGGCGGGGCCGCGACCAGCGCACGCAGTGATTCGAGCCAGCAAACAAGGCCGCCGCCCCGCTCGGCG
Organism: uncultured Alphaproteobacteria bacterium; assembly: GCA_963736715.1. Lineage (GTDB taxonomy): Bacteria > Pseudomonadota > Alphaproteobacteria > ATCC43930 > CGMCC-115725 > AP-15. Next base: position 223,043 of record CAVTQA010000046.1, read on the forward strand.
GTCGACTGCCACCACGAGCTGCGTGGCGTCATAACCACCACTGGCGGAGAGGGGCGCCGGGACCCGCGGATTGCGACGACCACGTTGCGGGCAGTTGCCGGAACGTATCGGCTGTCTGCGACTACTCGGGCAGGTGCAGCGCGGGCGGCACCGGCGAGCACGGTCTCCCTCGCCTCGCTCGACAGGTGGATTGTTGGCGCGCCGTACGGATGTCGGAATCCCTCGGCATTCAGCATCGCCATACCCGGACGCGCACCGGCGCAGATGATCACCACAGCACGATGCGAGGTATCACGGCGCAACCTCTCGTACTGCCCCGTATAAACCGATTGGGGCGGCAGCTCGGCGATAAGAACAGCCTCATCGCGGCGGCTGAGGCTAAGGGCGCCAATTACGCCGTTGGCACCGGTAGCGGGCGCGTCAAATGCCGGCACCCCTGAGATGCGCTCGCCCTCCAGCTCCAGATAGCAGGCGACCGGGTCTAGCCGATCCAGTTCAAACACCTCGGTGGTTGCTTCGACGCCGACGCCAGCCGCCTGATGCGCCAGCCACAGAGCGCCCGCCTCGTCGCCGGTTGTCCCCGTACGGTGAGCGCCCTGCGAATCCCACGCGGTCAGCCACGCAACCGCGCGTGTTTTGGCGCCTTCAAAAGAGTCGGGCGGCAGTCGCATGGCTTCGTCCGCTCTCGACTGTCCGGCGGCTCAAATGGTGCTGCCGGAAAGGATTGAACTTTCGACCTTTCCCTTACCAAGGGAATGCTCTACCACTGAGCTACGGCAGCACTGAGCCCTCGCAGATACACGACGCCCCCGAAATTGGCAAGCCGGGCAGGTTCAGGCGGCGAGCGAGATCCCTAATGAAGCGATGTCCGGCTCGATCCGGGGGGTGAGGACCCCGACCTTGCGCAGGTTGCGCACGAGGCCGGCGTGCAGGTCGCGGCGAAAGTATTTGCGGAACGCGGTCTCGTCGCCGCCGGCGGCGCGTTCGCGCCGAAGGCGCTTAATCTCTTCGATGTCGGCCCGGTCGAACCCCATCTCCTCATAGGCGGCGAGCGGGAAAATCCCCCGCAAGGTGCGGTTCAAAGCCCACACCGCAAAGTCCTCCATCTCGCGCCGTTCCACTGATGACGCCTCGGCCACAACCGCCGGCAATGACAGCATGCCAAACCCCATATGGCGCGCTTCGTCCTGCAGGATCCGCCGGCACACCTGGCGCAGTATCGCGTCCTTCGACAACTCGGCGAGCATGCGGAAAAGCGACACAGCAAAAGTCTCTGCGACGAGCTGAAGGCCGATCGTCTTCAAATACCAGGCGGAGGTGCCGAGCAGGGTGTCGAAGATTTCCCTGACATTGCCGGCGAGCGGGTAGGTCTCGCCGTCGAGACGCAACGTCACATAGCGGTGCAATACCTCATTGTGGCGCGCCTCGTCGACGACTTGCGTCGCCTGGAACAATTTGGCGTCCTGCCCCACCACATTCTCGACCAGCTGACTGCACACCAACATCGCGCCGTGCTCGCCGGCCATCAGGGTCGAGATGCGCCACCGGCTGACGCAACGGTTGAGCTCGACCCGCTGGGCGTCGGACAGGCGATCCCAGAATTTCGTCCCGTGAATATCTACCAGATCATCGGCGATCAGACCGCCATCACCCTCGAGCCGCTGCTCCCAGTCGATATCGGTCGCGGCGTTCCACTGATCGATCTTGGCCTGCTCGTAGAGGCGCCGCATGTCCGGCTGTTCGCTGTCGTAGACATGGTGGAAATAGGCGATGTTGCGAATGTCGATATGGTGCCCACGCTCCATGCCGTACCTCCCGAGCCTATCGGATGAAGGATAGTGCATCTGCCCGCGTTTGCAACAGCAGGCGCGAGCGTGTTGCTTCACCCTCCCTTCCTCGGCGGGGTTATTTCGGCCGGCGCGCCATCAGGGCCGCCAAGATGCTGAACCCGGAGAGCACGGCGAAGCAGTGCAGCGACAATGTGTAATTGCCGGTCCAGTCGTGTAGTGCGCCCGAGAGCAGCGGGCCTGCCGCCTGGGCCAGCACTTGTGCCGACAACGCGACACTGCGGATTGCCGCATAATTGGCGCGGCCGAAATAATCGGCCCAGGCGATCGGCAGCAGTGTCAGGAGGCCGCCGATGCCAAAGCCGAATAGCGAAGCGGAAACATACCCCTGGCCGGAGGACGATATTCCGACCATCAGCAAGGTGGCGAGGGTCAGGAATACGCCGATCAGCGCCATCGGATAACGGATCGGCAACGAGCGCGGGAGGAACCCGCAAGCAAGGCTCGCGACCGCCGAGGCCAGAGAAAAGGTGCTGACGATCGTCGCGGCGATGGTCGGCGCCACGCCGCGTTCGATCAGATGCGCCGCCTGGTGCAGGCTGACGCCGGCCTGCACCGGGTAGACCAGCACGGTGTACAGCAACAAAAGCCAGAACGCGGCGGTGCCGACGGCTTCTCGGCGCGAGAAACTCGGTTCCTCGAGCTGCGGCCGACAGCCGGCGTTATCCGGTGCGGGCCGCCGATCGGGGAGCAAGCCCAGATCCTCAGGCCGGCGCACCATGAAGAGCCAGACCGGCAGAAAGCCGACCACCAGGGTGAGCGATCCGATCGCCACCCAGCCGGAGCGCCAGCCGCCGCGTTGCATGGCGAGTTGCGCAATCAACGGCATCGCGACGAGACCGGCCATCTGAGCCACCGTGGCGATCGAGGTGGCGAAGGCGCGGCGAGTAACGAACCAATTGTTCAAGGCGCCATATATCGCGAGTTCGAAGGGGCCGGCCCAAACCATCCGGGCGATGCAGAACAGCAGGTAAAAGACGAGCAGCGACTGGGTCAGCGACAGCAGCATCATCGCAGCTCCCGTCGCGAGCACCGCGAGAGACAATGCCGCGCGCGAGCCGTACCGGTCGACCAGCGGGCCGATCCACGGCGAGATCAGCGCCGCCAGCACCCCGCCCAATGACACCGCCCCCGACAGCGCGGCGCGCGACCAGCCGAATTCGCGGGTCAGCGGTTCGACAAAGATCGACAATGTGGCGACCGCCGGCCCCTGCCGCGAGAAACCGGCGCAGCACAGGCAGCCGAGGATGACCCAGCCGTAAAAGAACGTCAGCCGGCGGCTCAGCAGACCTGGCAGCCCTGGGCGGCGACCCCCGTCATTCCCGCGAAAGCGGGAACCCAGGGCAACAAACTCCGAGCGGACGTCTTCTGGGCCCCCGCTTTCGCGGGGGTGACGGGTAATTTTCGGCACCGTGCGCCGGAGTCTCAGCTCGGCACCAACCCGCCATCGACGTTGTAAGCTTGACCGGTGATGTTGCGGGCGGCGGGCGAGGCGAGAAATACCGCCATCGCGGCGATGTCCTCCGGCTGATTGGCGCGGCCGATCGGAATGCGCGCCTCGGCTTCGGCGTTGAGCTCGGCGACCGTGACGCCGCGCTCGGCGGCCCGCTCCACCGCGTTGCGCGCTCCAAGCTCGGTGCGCGTCACCCCCGGGCAGATCGCGTTGACGCTGATGTTGTGCCGGCCGAGCTGCTGAGCCGCCATCCAGGTCATTGAGATGACGGCGCCCTTGCTGGCAGCGTAAGCGGCATTCGACGCACCGGAATAGCCGCGTCCGGAGATCGAGGCGATATTGATGATCCGGCCGCCGCCCCCGTCGGCTTGATTTTGCCGGATCATCTCGCGCGCGGCGCGTTGTAGGCAGAAGAACACGCCCTTGGCGTTGACCCGGTGGATGCGGTCCCAATCCGCCTCTGTCAGGTCCATGATCTGCGCGTAGCGCGTGACCCCGGCATTGTTGACGATGACGTCGAGCCGGCCGAGATCGGCGACGGTGCGCGCAACCATCGCATCGATGCTCGCGACGTCACCGCAATCGGCCTCGATGGCGATCGCCCGCCGCGCATTGCCGGCCGCCTGATCGGCCGTCCGCTGCGCCGCGGCGAGGTCGATGTCGGCGGCCGCCACATTGGCGCCGGCTTCGGCCATCGCAAGCGCTGTGGCGCGGCCGATCCCCGCCCCGGCGCCGGTCACCAACACGACTTTACCCTGCAAAATCGACATGTTCTCCTCCCGCGTCGCCAGACGGCGTCAAAGGATTAAACGAATTCCCTGACTGTGCGAAAGACCTCCTCCGGCGAGATGTTAGTAATGCAAGCAAAGTCTTTGCCGCATTCCTCCGGATCAAAATAGATATCACAGCTGGCGCACGGGACCCTGCGGCTGATGATGTAGCCTCGATTTTCATGACCCCATTCGTTCCAGTTGTGCCGGGCTAGGAAAACATTGACGACGTTCGCGCCGCGCAACGACGCGAGATGGCTCGGGCCGGAATCATTGCCGACAAAGACCGCGCAGAACGACAGTAAGGCGTCGAAGTCATCGAACGGCAACCGCTTGTCCAACAACTGGAAGCGCTCACAGGCCGCGAGCTCGGGCGCCAGCTTGGACCTCATGAGCGGATCGTCGCTCATCATGACGACTTTGAGGTCCGTCTCATCAAGGATCATTGACGCCAGCTTGTCGTAATAGGGCCATTGGCTGAATTTCAGCCGCGCACCGGTATGCAGCACCGCAAACCGGTCGCCGGTAGCCAGTCCATAAGTAACCAAGCGATCCCTCGCAAGATCATCCCGTCGTACGATTTGCGAGGGGTCACCGAGCAGCGCGCCAAACCACTCCACCAGTCCCAACGTTTTGACGGTCATCGGAACCACCTGCCGCCCATTCATCGGATCCACCATCCAGCCCTCATAGAAGGCGGAAAGCCATGGAGCCTCGTCGGCCTTGAAGCCGAACAGAAAAGGAGCGCCGGATAACAGCAGCAGCGGCCGCGAAACGGGGGATTCGGCCAAATCTATCGCGACATCAAATTTGAACGGCTCCAGCCGCCGCCGCAGCTCATGCTGCTTTTCGAGCGGCAAGACCCTACGCCGTTCCCATTCATCGTCCCGGAAGTCGATGGCGACGACCTCGTCGAACAAGTCGAGGGTATTGGCGAGTTCGGCATTGGCTAAGCCGACCAATCCCACAAAATGCGCCTCAGGGAAAAATTCGCGGAGTCGGCGGATTGCTGGAATAGAAACAACCATATCACCAAGTTGATCTACTCTCACGATCAGCACGCTCCGCGGCGGCGTCGGAAAGAGCGTGCGCTTGGCGGGGCGAATCATGCTAGGTCGAGAATTGATCTGCTCTTCAACCGAACGGGGGTCTGAGGCTGATATGGATACCAAACGATCCGAGTTTGGATATTGATCTTCCGGCAGTGGGGTGCCTATTGTTATTATCTCAGAGTGAACACGAAGGCCGCCGTTTTTATCAAGAAATTGCAGCTGAAGATCGTAAAGTCCTTCCGCAAATTGTGAAAAATCATACCAAATATTGAAAACGTATTTTACTTTATTTTGATCGTACTTTTCATATAGGAGCGGGAACCCTTGCAACTTTCCGCTATAGAAGCGCAGGCCACTGAGAGTCGCACGCAACTCCATAAGGGGAGTCGCCGAGATACAGAATCCCCGAATCGCGTCTATACCCCGAAGGGTATTCCGCATCCCCCAGCGCGTTCGTTCGCGACGCCCGAGCGACCTGATCGCAATCTCCTCGGGGTGGCTATGGAACTTACTCTCAGGTGGCTGCGGTGCAAGCTCAGGCACCAACCCGTTGTCGATAAGGAAGAGCCGCGGACGACTTTCAGCATCAACGCTGCCGAACTCCTGCGTCCTTGAACCGAGGGGGGCTGAAGCTATCGGGCGTCCCCGCCCTCCCGCGGGCAATTTGGTCGGGTTTCGCCATCCCATTCGATAGAGTTCCGCCAATTGAATGGCGGGCTCGGGCCAGTCGGGGTCCAGATCTATCGCTCGCCTATAAGCGAACTCTGCCTCTTGCAGCCGTCCAGAGACCTTATAAAAATGCCCGAGTTGCAGCGCAAGGTCAGGATCGCCCGGAGTGAGCCGCTTTGCTTGGTTGTAATGGTGCTCAGCTCTGTCTAAATTCCCAGCCTCCTTGAACATATGTCCACTTTGGATATGAATAGCCGGGTCGTTCGGTACGAGACGTAAGGCCTTTTCGTATAGAAGGGCTGCCTTGTGGTATTTCTTAGAATCACGGGCGGCATCTGCAAGACGGATTATCTGTCTATTCTTGCGAGCCCGGACATTAAAGATCATCATAGTCACGCGTATACTCCCTATAATCCGGTAAGGAGGATTATGAACGAGTTTCCCGACCAGCAATTATTTACAACCATCGATCAAGTATATCAAGCGCATGTTGCGGCTTCAAAGGCGGGGGTCCGCGGCGCGATGATGCTGCACGCGTTGCAAACGCCCATCGAGGTCGTCCGGCGCGGCTTTGCCGCCGGGACGCTGCAAACGATTTGCGGCCGGAACCAATGCCTCGTTACTTCTCTGTTTCGAGTGGAGCGGCCTGTTCTGCGCCGGATTTCATTTTATCCTTGCGGTGCCTGCCCAAGGTTGACAAAAAGGGGCACCCGAAGTGATCCTAATTCGAGAACCCGATAATCTGATTCGGCGCCAGGATACTCGATAGAATAAAGTACGTTAGAGGAGACAAAAGGTATGAGCAAGATGTATTATCAATTTTGCCCTGACAATCTCAACCTCAAAACTGTAGGTATTCGTGAGCCAAATGTTATACGCATTCCCAAGGTAACCGGAGTGGCCTTATATGGGCCCTATATCGACCTGCTGCCCGGCCGCTATGAAGCGGTGATTCGTTTCGATCCGGGCACCCCGTGTGGCGGGCGCGCGATGATGGACGTGTGTGCAACTGTGGGGGCGGAGAGACTGACGAGCCAGTCGATTACTGCGGACGAAATCCTCGCCGCCGGCATGAGCGCAAGGCTGGAGTTTTCATGCCCTCGCCCCTTGCACGGCGTAGAAGTTCGTCTGTTTGGCGATGGTATATTCAGCGCTGGCATCACCGCTGTCGAGATCAACGGGGAAATCACCGATTCCACAGCTGAGTTCCAGAGCCTAAGCATCTCCGACCTACCTGACCCTAGGGTAGAACAATCTATTCGCAAAGGCCGAAATTTGTACGAAGGTTACCAGCGCGGGATAGGCCTTCAGTTTTCCAATCTTGGGGCGCGGATAGCGGTTGATCCAGATTTTTTCCGTGCCCGCGCGCTGGCAGGGTCACGCACGATTATCGGAGATGCGAGTCTGGCGAACATCTTTCTGCTTTTGAAGTTTTTTCTGCCGCGACTCCCGGTCGGTAACATTGTTGAGTTCGGTTCATACAAGGGTGGCTCGGCTATTTTCATGGCGGCATTGGCCGAAAGGTTATTGCCCGGCGTCGAAGTGATCGGATTTGACACGTTCAGAGGGATGCCGGCCACTGATCGGGCCGTCGACGCTCATCGGCCTGGTGGCTTTTCCGACGTGGATATAACCGAACTGCGCGAATACGTCCAATGGCTCGGCCTACAAAACCTCACCTTCGTTCAGGGTTACTTCGAGGAGACCGCACTAGCGGTGCTGCAGCAACGGCGGAGTGTAGCTTTTTGCCATATTGATTGTGATATCCGCTCTGCCGTGGAGTACGCATACGACGTGACAAGGCCTTATATGGTGCCCGGCGGCTATTGGGTATTTGACGATCCCTTCGCTGCCGATTGCATAGGAGCTGCGGAAGCGGTCGAGGATATCGTCATCAGGCGAGACGGTCTCAATTCTGAGCAACTTTATCCTCATTACGTTTTTCGTGAACCGTTTGAGAAGTGATTGCGGTGGTCAGCTGCGCGGAGCCGGTTGGGGAAGGTAGGGAAGATGATGGTCGTCACCTTTAATCGCTACGGATTGTGGCCGGCGGTCTGGTGGTTCAATCGAGCGGGTCACATATGATCAACATATATCGTCGGTTTTAAGGACGTACACGATCTTGTCGGAACGAGGAACGGTTCGGGCCCAGATATGGGTGTTACACGAATTCCATGACCGTTCGAAAGACCTCATGCGGCGAGATATTCACGATGCAGGCAAACCCCTTCCCGCATTCCTCGGGATCGTAATAGATGTTGCACCCGGCACACGGGACCCTGCGGCTGATGATGTAGCCTCGGTTCTCATGACCCCATTCGTTCCAGTTCTGCCTGGCGAGGAAGAGGTTGACGACATTTGCGCCGCGCAATGATGCGAGATGGCTCGGGCCGGAATCATTGCCGACGAAAACCGTGCAGAACGACAAGAACGCGTCGAAGTCATCGAATGGCAGCCGCTCATCCAGCAACCGGAAGCGATCATAGGCCGCAAGCTCAGGGGCCAGCCTGTGCCTCATGAGCGGATCGTCGGTCATCATGACGACCTTGAGGTTGGTCTGATCAAGGATCATTGCCGCCAGCTTGTCGAAATGGGGCCATTGGCTGAATTTAAGGCGTGCACCGGTATGGAGCACCGCATATCGGTCTTCAGCTTTTAATCCGTACGGCTCCAAGCGTTCTCTCGTAAGGTCATCCCTGCGTATGATCTCCGAGTAGTTGCGCAGGATTGCACCAAACCACTCGACCAGCCCCATCGTCTTGACCGTAATCGGAACCGCCTGACGCCCATTTATCGGATCTCGGAACCACCCCTCATTGAAGGCAGTCAACCACGGTGCCTCATCGTCCTTGAAGCCAAACAGAAAAGGAGCGCCCGACAACAGCAGCAACGGCCGCGATACCCTGGCCTCCGCCAAATCGATTGCGACATCAAATTTGAAAGCCTCCAGACGCTGCCGCAGCTCACGCTGTTGGTCGAGGGGCATGATCCTGCGCCGTTCCCATTCGTCTTCCGGGAAGTCGATGGCGATGATCTCGTCGAACAGGTTGAGCGTCTTTGCAAGTTCGGCATTGGCAAACGAAAGCAATCCGACTAGGCGGGCATCCGGGAGGAGGTCCCGCAATCGGCGAATTGCCGCGATAGAAACGATTACATCGCCAAGCTGATCTACCCTTATAATCAGAACATTTCGCGGCGATGTCGGGAAGCGATTCCGCCTCGCCGGGCGAATCATGCTTGGCCGCGAATTTATCTGCTCTTCAACCGATCGGTTGTCAGTCGCTGAGACGGAAACCAGCCGGTCCGAGTTCGGATAATTTTCTTCGGATAACGGCTGACCTATAAATACCGGTTGTTTATGGACACGAATACCGGCATTCTCGTCAACAAATTGGAGTTCCAGCTCGTAAACTCCTTCGAAAAACTCGGCAAAGTCATGCCATATATTGAACACGTATTTCATTTTATTAGAGTCATCTTTTTCATACTTCAGCGAGTATGATTGCAAGGTGCCGGTGTAGAACCGCAGACCGTTTATCATCGCGCGCAATTCCACGATGGGAACAGCCGAGATGCAAAAGCCCCGGATCGCGTCGGCGCCCCGCAGGGTGCTGCGTGTTCCCCCCCAATGGGTCCGTTCGTACCGTCCGAGCCAGTTGATGGAAATCTCCTCGGCGTGGCCGTGGAGCTTGCTCTGCCGGGGGCGAGGCGCAAGCTCGGGCACCACCGACTCGGAGTGCGCCCATAGACCAGCTGGATTGCGAAGGAAAGGATCGCCAATGAGCCCGTTCGTGTGATTTCCCCAGCCAGTGCGATACAGTTCTTCCAATTCTATTGCCGGTTTGTCCCAGGCCGGGTCGAGCTCTACCGCGCGCTTGTAGGCGCCTTCTGCCTCCTTTGGTCGTCCGGCGACCTTATAGAAATGCCCGAGTTGTAAGGCGAGATCGGGATCGTCTGGTGTGAGCTCCTTCGCCCGCAGGTAGTGGGGCTCGGCACTGGCCAATTTCCCCGCCTCCTTGAACATATGTCCGCACTGAATATGAATAGCCGCGTTGTCCGGCACGAGACGCAGGGCCTTTTCGTATAGAAGGGCTGCCCTGTCGTATTCCTTGGCATCGCGAGCGGCATTTGCTTGACGAATTATCTGTTTGCTCTTGCGGGTTCCGGAATTGAGGATCATCATAGTCACGCGTACGGTCCCCTAAACTGTCATGAGGCGGATCGTGAACGACCTACTGACCAGCGGTTACTCACGAATCTCGCTAAAGAATGTCAAGCGCATGCCGCAGGTCAAGGCAGCGACCGGATGCCGCTACCTAGCGCCCGTATCCGAGTGTCGTATACGATCTCCCCTATGGAGAAGTCACGCATAGTTCACATTGATCCAAGAGCACCAGCAGAAGTAGGTAATGCCGAATGCGAGCGCCGATGTGAGCAATACGTCTTGCCGGTCGGCGTCGCGGGCGCTAGTCAGGCGTTGCGCGGGAGATCGAAGTAGAATAAGCGAAGGGCCTCGTTCGAGGAGGATTATGGGAACCATCAGCTACGCTCAGGCTAACGAAGATGTTCTGTTGTTCGATGCGCTGAAGCACGTCCCCGCCGAGGTCGGATTCTACATCGATGTTGGAGCCAATGATCCAGAAAAAGATTCCGTCACCAAGCTGTTCTATGATCAAGGCTGGCACGGGATCAACATCGAACCCTCTCCGGAATGGTTTGCGCGACTAGCCACCGCCAGGACTCGGGACATCAACATCCAGGCCGTCGCCTCGAACACGTCCGGGGAGATCGTGTTTCACGATATCGTGGGCGAGCAACTTGGCACCGTGGTGGGCGAGTTTGCAAAGCGTCATTCCGATGCCGGCAAGCCGTTGCGGTCGTCTGTCGTAAAGGCGGTGACTCTCACGCAGCTCTGCGAGGAGCACGCTCCAAGGGAGATCCATTTCCTGAAGATCGATGTCGAGGGACATGAGACCGAGGTGCTGGGCGGGATGGACTTCGCGCGGTTCCGGCCGTGGATCCTGGTCATCGAGGCGACAGAACCAAACACCCGCATTCCTACTCATCAGAAGTGGGATCAGCGGGTGCGGGATGCAGGCTATCAGTTTGTGTTCACCGACCTGCTCAATCGCTATTACGTGGCCAATGAGCATGCAGAACTGGCATCGAAGGTTTCGGCATCGGCCAATGAATATACGGCGGGTCGTCTATCGCGGCTCGAGTTGCACCTGGACGAACTTACCGCTGGTTTGCGGGATTTAGGGCATCGGTTCAGTCAGCTGGACACTCGGTTCAACGATTATCAGAAACACAACGAATCATTGATCTCGGCGGGAGAGTTCGCGACTCAAGAAGAAATAAAGAATATTCTGCGCCTGCTCCGGCCCTATGCCGTCAAGGGATTCTGCAAGGCGCGGTTCGGGAGCTCGCACGACGGCGGGTATATCCATCTCGACGACTTCCGGGGCGTCGACACGGCGTTCTCATTTGGTATCGAGCAGAATGCATCATGGGACGTCGACGTCGCGAAACGAGGGGTGACGGTTTATCAGTTCGACCACACTGTGGATGCGCCTATTGCCGGCAACCCTCGCTTGATCTTCGAAAGAAAAAAGATTGCCCCCGACGCCGGACCCGAGAGTGAGAGCCTCTTGTCCCTCATCAATCAGCATGACAAGCAGAATGCCCAACCAAACATTCTGCTAAAGATTGATATCGAATGTGGTGAGTGGGCGGTCTTCGATTCAACTCCGCCGGAAATGTTGAACAGGTTCTCTCAGATTGTCGGCGAGTTCCATTATCTTCAGGGCCTTTCCGATGTTCACTGGCGGCGGCTCCTTGCCCGTGTCTTCAAGAAATTATCGAATGCCTATGCCGTCGTCCACGTGCATGCCAATAATTATGCGGGGTTCAGTAATGTAGCGAACGTCATCGTTCCGAACGTTCTTGAGATAACCTTCGCCAATCGGAGCATATATTCGTTCTCGGAAACGGATGAAGTGTTTCCAGGACCGTTGGATATACCAAACGATCCGAGCCATCCGGACATTCACCTTGGCACCTTCCGTTTCTGAAAGGCTTATGGCGGAAGAGCGAGCAGTGTCATGCGCGGCGGCGGGCGATAAACCAGTTCGATGCCTCGCCTCATCCGCCCGAGGCCCCTGAGATCGAATTGACAATAGCGCCGGTGTTCATCCCCTGACTGGGAGAAGTGGAGGATGGCGACGCCGCTGGCGAACACCAGAATTCGACGGGGAACGGCATCTGATGAATAAAACAAATGATGTTTAGGCTGGTTCTTGCCATAATTACTGGACTTATGTTATGTGCGTCTTACGCCCTTGCCCAAGGGGGTTCGGATAACCTCAACCAAGCTCCGCTGTTGAGCGAATTTCCTGGGACGATATCGTATTCTCCGATCATTGCGGGCTACAACCAGTTCCTTCGTGATTACGTGTACCATTTTTGGGACCGAGCGAATGCCGTTCCCCGCATCCGCCCAACAGAGGGAAACGGCTATGTAAAAAACAATCTCACGCTATACACTTATTGGGAGATGGCCGAGGCGGCGAACATCCTGTATTGGGAGTACAAGATGACGCACTCTGCGGACATCCAAGCAATGTTCCAATCCCAGTGGAATGAGATAAAGTCGATCTACACGACAGACGAACTGTCGTCGGCTGATCCGTCGGTAAATCGGGGGACGATCAACGTATCGGACGATGCGGCGGTGGCTCTGCAATACCTTGTACAAGTCAACGAGGTGACGGGAGATCCGGCCGCGCTTTCGATTGCCGAACACCTGCTGTCGAGCATTCAGGCCTTTTTCGCCGACCCAAATAAGAGCGGCTGTGGCATCCTCTATGCCACCTCATCCGAGGATCCAGCGCATCAAAAGCAGTCGAATATCATCGAGGCTCTGACAGCGCGGAACGCCCTTTATCTTTACCAGAAGACCGGCATCGCATCCTATCTGACCTATGCGCAAGGGGTATGGAACTGGATACACAGCTGCGCCGCCCATCCGTATGGAGTTTTCTATGTTGGCGCGGACCTGGATCCAAGCCATGCCTGCTACAAAAAGGGCGTCCAATGCAGCGAGCCAAGTGCGATTACCCGAGGGGCAAGTGTCGCTTACATCGGCGGCACCATGGCCGTGGCGTCGCTATCGGCGCAGCTTTACCTGCTGACCGGATCGACGAACTATCTCGAGGATATAAACTCGATCCTCTCGGCAATGCTTCAGACGAGAACGTTCCTGCGCCCCGGCTCTAATGTCGGCCTGAGCGGAAATGTCCTCCTGAATGACCGCGACGGGTGGAGTGATGGTATCTTTGCTCAGAACTTCGCCCGTGACGTGCTGTCATTGGCGGGCGTCGATATAAGCGGAGAATTCAAGGCGGTGTTCAACAACACCGCGCAATCAATTATCAACCAGCGCACCCAAGACGGCTTCTATGGGGCGGACTGGAGCGGCCCCGAATGGGACCTGAACCATCGTTGGATGACTTGGGCCGCTCAGGGCCTCGCCGCTCCAGCGAGAGTCACGGCATCAATCTCAGCCACGACAATGACGGTCGAGTCCGTATCGTCGGGGACGGTTACCGTCGGACAGATCGTCGAGGGTGATGGCGTCAGCGCAGGAACCCGCCTCTCCGCTCTGGGATCGGGAACCGAGAAAAGGAAAACGTATACTGTGTCTGTCTCGCAAACGGTGCCAAAAGAGACTATGACGACCGGGGGGACCACCAACGACTACTGCTGCAACGGCATGAGTGAAGCCAACCAGATCATGACCACATCGAACGGCGGGTCGATGATTCAGGCTGCCGCAATGGTCGCCATGCGCGGGCATTGCCGCTGAGAATTTGCCGCTTTGATCGGCGGCAGAGTTCGGCGCTGAAAATGTGCTTCGTTTTGGCGTGCTTTCGGTCAAGCCGACTGCGGGTGTAGATCGAAGCCGGCGGGGCGGCCGGCGCAGCGGGCCGCTTCCGCCGGGGGCACCGACGTGTCCCAGAGGTTGGCGTCGAAGCGCCAGCCATTTATGGCGTCGGCTTCACGCGAGACAACGTAGAGCAGCGGCGGCACCATCTCGTCGGGCTCGACGAGGCGCGGGGCGCGGCCTTCGCGGCTCATCGCGCGCATCTCCTCGGCCATGCCCGGCGTATTGGCGCCGGCGCCGGGGTTGACGATGTTGATTGTCAGGCCAGTTCCCTCGACCTCTTTCGCCCACACCTCGGTCGCCATTTCGAGGGCCGCCTTCGAGGCGCCGTAAGGCGAGGTATGGGGCCGGTTCATCGTGTCCAACTTGGTCGTCACATTCACGATGCGGCCCCAACCCTGCTCGACCATGAGGGGCGCCACCCGCCGGGCCATCTGGTCGGCGGCGATATAGTTGGTCTCGATGACCGCGCGCACGATGTCGTCCGGCACCTGCCAGAACTTCTGCGGCTCGGGGCGGCGAAAGCGGGCCGGGTCGATTGTCGTGAAGGTCAGGCCGGCATTGTTAACAAGGATGTGCGCACCGCCAAACCGCGACAGCGCCATCGCGACGATGCGGTCGCAATCGGCGGGCCGGCGCAGATCCGCGACGAGCGGCAGGATCTGCCCCTTTGGCTCGGCGGCGGCCGTCTCCGCCTCGATTGCCGCGAGATCGGCGTCGATGTGGCCGATCGCAAGAACATGGTGTCCCTCCCGAGCAAGGCCAAACGCCATTGCGCGGCCGAGCCCGCGCAAGCCGCCGGTAACGATTGCGACGCGCTGTTCCATGAGATTCCCCGCTGGCTCAAAACTCGATATTCAATCAAAAGATGCGACTGCATAAGGAGGGTAAAAATGTCAACCGGAACTATTTTTGCGTTCAACTCGTTGTTGCGCCGAAATTTGTGAAAGGAAGGCATGATGAAGCGACTGATCGCTCCCGGCATTGTTGCGGCGGCCCTCGTCTTGGGGTTGGCCGGTTGCACAAACCCCTATGACCCTGGTCAGCGCGCGGTCGGCGGCGGCCTGGTCGGCGCCGGGGCGGGGGCGGCCATCGGCGGTGCGGTCGGCGGCGGGCATGGCGCCGCTCTCGGCGCGGCAATCGGCGGCGCCACCGGCGCCGTTACCGGCGCCGCTACGACGCCGCCACCGCCGCCACCTCCGGGCGCTTATAATCAGGGCTACGGCTATCCGCCTGCGCCCGCGCAGAGCGGCTATGGGTATCCACCCGCGCCCCCTCCGAGCGGCTATGGCTACCCGCCTGCACCGCCGCCGGCTTACCCGTCATACTAGACCAGGGTTCTCGCCGACAACGGGTCCGGCGCTTGCAGCGAGCACCGGGGCCGTCCACTTCACCCGGGGGGCGCTGATTTGATCAGCTCTGCGAGGTGCCGCACCTTTGCGGCCGGCGGCAAATTCTTCCCCACCGCCGATGCCTCGATAAGGCGCGGCTGATTTGGCCGGGGCTCCAGGGGCGCCGGAAGCACCGACGGTTGCCGCCCGGTAATCGCGGGCGTGCCTGTGCCGCAATCCCCGGACCGTTTGACCTCGACTTTGGGCGGCGCGCCGGTTCCGGGGTCGGAATAGAAGAAACTCTCGCTGCAGCTGCCCGCACCCGAAGCGACGGAGGTCATCACGACACCCGATACCTCGCCGCGCCCGAGCTGCGGCGCGGCCAGAGCGGCGTCGATGACCGGGCCGGGACCGACGACCCAGATCGGCGCATTTGCCAGCGCGTGGGCCGAAGCGACGAGCTGCGCCAGGGCAGCCTGCTGGTCGGCGACCAGCCGGTAAATGTCCGCCGGCTGCGGCATCACGACATCAAACCCCTGGGCGGTCCACAGCGCGGGATCACGCGGCAGGGTGTCGTCACCCGGCCACAACACCAGAACCGCAGCCGGCACCGCCGGGCCGACAGCATAGACGCGCGGAGCCGGGACGTAATTTGGCGCGGGTTCGGCAATCGCGGCCGGCGTCACCGCCGTCGCCTGCGACGGGGTGGCGACGTCTCCGGCGCAGCCGATTAGCGGCAGCGCAGCCAGGCAGCCACAGAGGACAGAGGCGGGTCCTTTCCACATTGGCATTTCTTCTCCGATGCTCGGTTTTGCCATGTGAAAATTTGTCTCCCATTTCGGCGATTTCTAGGTGCCGATTGGGCAGAGATTTGGCCGAGTTTTCACGGCTCGTTACATGGCTGCGAGATCTGCGACCCGGGGCAACACTTCCTTGCTGAAGAGCGAGAGATTGGCGACGGTCTCGTCGTGATCCAAGAGGCCGCCTTGGCCCATCATGAGCAAATGCCCGAAGCCGCCGACATGGTCGTAGAAGGCGCGCAGCTGGTCGAAAACGTCATCGGGGGTGCCGGCAAAGACCAGACCGGCGTCGATCGCGTCCACGACTGACATGGTCCGAGGATCGATGTTCCGGCCGTCGCGCGACTGGATGCGGCCGGCGCGGAACCCGGCGCCGCTCGTCTTGAGGGCCTGTGCGCTCATCGCCGGCGAGGCGTAGCCGGGCGGGTTCATGAATTGCGACGCGACGATGCCCGAGGTGCGGCTATACCCCAGGATCTGGTCGGCGCGGCGCCAGCCTTCCTCGCGCGTGTGGCCAACGCCGATCAGCGCCATATAGGCGAGCCGCTCGGGTGTCACCGGGCGGCCGACCTCGGCCGCCTTCTTGCGATAGGCCTCGAAAATCGGCGGCGTGCGCACCCAGCCCGTGTTGAGCACGCCGATTGTTATCCCGCGCTCAGCCGCCTCAATCGCGCTGCCGGTGCTGCCGACCGGCATCCAGACCGGCGGGTGCGGCTGCTGCCACGGCCGGGGCCAGACATTGACCTGACGGTAGTGGAAATGCGTGCCCTCCCAGTTGAACGGGCCGTCATGGCTGGTCATTGCCTTCAAGATCAGGTCGTGCGCTTCCCAGAAACGCCCTGCGAGGTCGGCGGGGTTGGTGTTGGCGGGGGAGATCTCGAACGGAACCCCCTTGACGAAGCCCATCTCGATGCGGCCGCGTGAAATGACGTCGAGCATCGAATATTCCTCGGCAACGCGGATCGGGTCGTTGCGATTGCCGATCGGCATGCCGAGCGCGAGCAGCCGCACCTTCTTGGTCTCGCGCGCCAAAATCGCCATTGGGATCGTGCACACCGAGTTGGCGCAGGTCGCCGTCGCGTGATGCTCGTTGGTCATGATGTTGATGCCGAGCTCGTCGCACAGCGCCCATTCGTCGAGGTAGCGGTGATAGAGGTCGGCGCCGACGCTCGGGTCATAGAGCCGGCTCGGGATCGTGACCCGATAGGAGTCGCCGAGCTGCGGCCAGGCCGGGTGGTAGGCCATCTCGCTGAAATGCCAAACCTTCATCACAACACCTCCGCGCGCGCGAAACGGCCGATCGCGTCGGCGACCTCGGCAGGACGCTCGATCTGCGGGTAGTGCCCGGCCTGCGATATCGGCTCGAACCGGGCATCGGGCAGCGACCGGGAGAGTTTTTGGCCGTAATCGGGTGTGACGATGCCGTCGTTTTCGCCCCAGATCACCAGGGTCGGGACGCGGACCCGATGCAGCCATTGGCGAAGGCCGGGATTGTGCATGTACGGCCGCCAGGCATAGAGCGCGGTCGCCTGCCGATCGCGAGCGATCGCATTGAGCTCACCATCGCTGAGCCGCGCGTAATCCGGCGCCACGCGTGCGGGATCGAAGAAGCTGCGCTGCAGCAGCTCCTGGCCGGGAAGCGCGTAAATATCGGCGATGTCGCGCTCTTCGCGCCCGCCGAATTTGACGCCGACCGAGTTGATCAGCACGAGACGATCGATCCGCTCGAGGCAGCGCACGCACATTTCCAGCGCGACCCAGCCTCCCAACGAGGCGCCTGCCAGCGCCACCTTGCCGAAATCCTGGCGTTCGAGCAGGTCCAGGTAGAGGTAGGCGAGATCGTGGACGGTGCGGAAACAATCCGGCCGCTCGGAATTACCGAAGCCGGGATGCCGCGGAACGACTATCCGCCAGCGCCGCGCCAGTTTGTCGAAGAATTCCCGATGTTGCGCAAAATAGTCGCCGCCGTGCAGAAACAGTAGCGGCGGACCGTCTCCGGCCGTCAGCAGCTCGAGCGAAACTTCATTGATTTGGATGCGCCCCATTTCCGTCCCTCTTTGCGGGTCCATGGAACTCATCGTGATCCCGGCAGCGCGTGCCCGCGGAGACTTATTCCCCGATGCGGCATTTTGTCCTAAGCTGGACGCTTCGACGGGCGCTCAGGCGCCCGCGTCTATCATGGGAGGCCTGCGATGAACGTCGAGACCATTCTGCGCGCCAAAGGAAGTGCAGTGGCGACGATCCGGCCGGATGAGACGGTCGGCGCCGCTGTGAAGGAGCTGATTTCTCGCAATATCGGCGCCCTCGTCGTCAGCGCGGACGGCGGAAGCGTCGACGGGATCATCTCGGAGCGCGACATCGTGCACGGCCTCGCCGAGCACGGAGCCGCTCTGCTGTCGCTCAACGTTGCCGAGATGATGACCCGGCGGGTGGTGACCTGCGAGCTGTCGGACAGCGTCGACCAGCTGATGGCGGAAATGACGAACCGCCGCATCCGCCATTTTCCGGTGGTCCAGGACGGCCGGTTGTGCGGCATTGTCAGCATCGGCGACGTCGTCAAGAACCGGCTCGACGAAGTCGAGTTTGAGGCGCAGTCGATGCGGTCGTTCATCGCCGGCGCTTAGCGCCCCGGTTACCCACTCAGCGGCCAACCGCGTAGCCTTGCATGCCGCGGGGGTTGGCGCCGGCTTTGAACGATCCGGCCTTCCGGAGTTTCTTCGCGGGCGCAGCCTGAAAGACGGCCCTCCGACCATGGATCGCCGACGCGCAGGCGGTGGCCGCGCCGCGCGAGCGACTCACGCGTCGCATCGGGGAAGCGGCTCTCGATGGCTACAAGGCCGGGCTGCGCGGCGCGCGGGTAGAACGAGCTCGGCATGTGCTCGGTGTGAAAGGCCGGGCAGTCGATCGCCTCCTGCAGGTTCATGCCCTGGTGGACGTGGTGCAGGAACATCAGCAGCGACCACTGGTCCTGCTGGTCGCCGCCCGGCGTGCCGAAGGCGAGGTAGGGTTTGCCGTCCTTGAAGGCCATCGAGGGCGACAGGGTGCTGCGCGGGCGCTTGCCGGGCGCGAGGCTCGCCGGCAGCCCCTCCTCGAGCCAGAACATCTGGATCCGCGTGCCGAGGCAGCAGCCGAGTTCCGGGATCACCGGCGAGCTCTGCAGCCAGCCGCCGCTCGGGGTTGCCGAGACCATGTTGCCCCAGCGGTCGATCACATCGACATGGCAGGTGTCGCCGGCCACGACGCCGTGCTCGGTGACGGTCGGCTCGCCGATGCCAGGCGCGGCAAAGACCGCCTCCCGACCACCGACGAGCACGCGCGGAGTGCGGCCCTCCGGGCGGCCCGGACGCAACTCGAACGAGGCGTGGTTGGTCACCAGCTTTCGCCGCGCGTCATTGTACGCAGTGCCGAGCAGGGTGGGCATCGGCACGTCGACAAAATCAGGGTCGCCGTACCAGGCTTCACGATCGGCAAAGGCGAGCTTGGCGCATTCGACGACGATATGGACGAAATCGGCACCGAGTGGGTCGAGACCGTCGAGATCGAAGCCTTGGAGCAGTGCCAGTTGCTGCAACAGCACCGGTCCCTGGCTCCAAGGACCCCCTTTCGCGACAGTGTAGCCGCGGTAGTCGAAGGTGAGCGGCGCCTCGACCGGAGCCTCCCAGCGCGCCAGGTCGTCGCCGGTCAACAACCCGGCATGACTTCGGCCAGAGGAGTCGAACACCTTCTCGTGCCGGCAAAAGCGGTCGATCGCCTCGGCGACAAAACCGCGGTACCACCCCTGGCGGGCGCGCTCGATCTGCCCCTCTCGGCCGCCATCGCCGGCTTCTGCGAGCACGCGGCGGTAGGTCGCGGCGAGAGCCGGATTGCGAAACAGTCTTCCCGGCTCCGGCGGCGCACCGTTCGGCAGATAGATCGCGGCAGAACTCGGCCATTCCCGGCGGAACAACTCGGCGACGGCGGCAACCGTCTCGCCGATCCGATGAACTGCGGGGTAGCCGTTCTCGGCATAGCCGATCGCCGGGCCGAGGATCTCGGCGAGCGGCATCGTCCCATAATCCCGCAGCAGCCGCATCCAGGCGCCAAACGCCGCCGGAACTGCGGCGGCCAACAGCCCGGTGCCGGGGATCAGATCGAGTCCGAGGTCGCGAAACCGTTCGATCGTCGCCGCGGCGGGGGCTACACCCTGGCCGCAGATCATGTCACAGCGACGATTCGCCTCGCTCCAGACGAGGATCGGCGCCTCGCCGAGCGGACCGTTCAGATGCGGTTCGACCACCTGCAAGGTAAAACCGGCGGCCGCCGCCGCGTCGAATGCGTTGCCGCCCTTCTCCAAAATGCTCATGCCGACGGCCGAAGCGATCCAATGGGTCGAAGCGACGACCCCGAAGGTGCCGCGGATCTCTGGCCGGGTAGTAAAGGAGCGCATCGCTTTTCTCCGAAATAGTGCCACAATGCTCATGCAGAGCGTCGTGCGCGTCAAGCGAAGCTCCTCGCGGTCGCAATGGCCGCCGGGCAGCCTATTTATTCTCGCGTGGCGGACGCGTCAGGCGTGCCGATCTCAGGTATTGCGCGAATGGATGCGAGCATGCCCTTGGATGTCCCGCCCGACACGACGCTGAGCGGCGAAGAATTCTTTCGCACCGAAGGCGCCTATACCAGCCTGGGCGCACCGATACCGGGCGGGCAAGTCGGGCGCTGGCTGCTGCGCGAAGGCCCCCACATCGACAGCGACATCGAAATGTTCGACGAGTTGTGCTGGCGGCTTGTGGGCGACGGTATCCCGTTGTTCCGCGCGACCCTCCACATGGGGACATTACATCCGCAGATCCGGGGCCTTGGCGCGCGTTGGCTGCGCTCGCTGAAGATCGTCGAGGAGTATCGCATACTGCAGGGCAATGAAGCGACGGATGAGTATCTGCGGAGCCCGATCCGCGCCACGATCGAGCGCGGAACGCCGTTTCGCCGCCGCCTTACCGAGGTGACCCCGGACTATCCGTTGCTGTCCAAGCTCAGGGATTTCGGCGTCACCGATTATTTCGCGCTGGCACTCAACCGCAGCTTCCGGCGCTTTCCGGTGGTCACTTGGGCCACCGACCATCCGGGCGGGTTCAGCGACGCCGATATTGCCGCGCTCGAAGAACTCAATCCGGCGCTCGCCGCGATCGTCGAGCCTCGCGCCATCCGGCGGATCACCGAGAACCTGCTCGACACCTATCTCGGCCCGCAGGCGGGGCGGCGGGTGCTCGCGGGGCAGATCCAGCGCGCTCAAGGCGAGCAGCTGCGGGCCGTGATCATGATGGCCGACATGCGCGGTTTTACGGCCTTATCGGACCGGCTGCCGGGCGCAGAGGTGATCGATCTCCTCGACGATTATTTCGAGGCGATCGTCACCCCCGTCGGAGCGCGCAAAGGCGAAACCTTGAAGTTCATGGGCGATGGTGTGCTCGCGATTTTTCCCGCCGCGGACGACGACGACTTCTCGGAAGCGAGCGTGCAGGCGCTGGAAGCGGCTCTCGAGGGGCTCGAGCGTCTCGGCCATATAAATAAGGCACGGCGCGAAGCCAACCAGCCCGAGGTCCGAATCGGTATCGGCCTGCATCTGGGCGAAGTCATTTTCGGCAATGTCGGCTCGGCCGACCGGCTCGATTTCACCGTCATCGGTCCGGCGGTGAATCTCGCCTCACGGATCGAAGGCCTGACCAAACGGCTCTTGCGGCCGATCCTGGTGTCGAGCGCCTTCGCCCGGATCTGCCCGCGCCCGCTCGTCTCCCTCGGCTTTCATCCGGTGCGCGGCCTCTTCGAACCAGAAGAGGTGTTCGGCCTGCCGGAATAGGTGGGAGCCCCCCTTTGTCGTCACACCAGCGAGTAATCAGCTATCACGCGCTGGCGTCGTGCAGTCGAGTGCGTGCATCGAATTCCTCGGCGACGCGGGCGTCGCTCTCCAACAGAGCGCCGGCGTCGACTTTGGCGAACTCAATCGCGCCCATCGCCGCGAAGGCCTCCTGCACTTGCGGCCCCCATAAGCCGATATCCTTCACGGTCGGGACGATGCGGCTGAAGATCCGGCTGCGAAAGACCTTCATCGGCTCGGATTCGTCGACGATCCTGAGGCACTCCTCGACCGGCAAGCCGAGCCGCTCCCATACCTCGCGCTGATTGAACCGGTCGCGCATGTGCCAGCACGCAATGACGACAAAATCCTCGCGCTCCTTGCGCTCGGCATCGCTGAGCTGCGGATAGAAGTCGCGTAGCGCGAGGCGCCCAAAGGCGACGTGCCGCGCCTCGTCCTGCATCACATAGGCGTTAACCGCCGCCGCGAGCGGGTTCTGGGCCTGGTCGCGGATCCGTTGGAACGCGGCCAGGGCCAGACCCTCGATCAGGATCTGCATCGTCAAATAAGTCATATCCCAGCGACTGTCGGTGAGCCCGTCATCGAGCAATGCCTTAAGGCCCGGGGTGATCGGATAGGCGAGTTCGAATTTTTCGTGCAGCAGCCGAGAATAGGCCTCGACGTGCCGCGCCTCGTCCATGACTTGGGTAGCGGCGTAGAATTTCGAATCGAGGTCCGGCACGGTCTGCACGATCTTGGCTGTCGCGATCAGCGCGCCCTGCTCACCGTGCATGAATTGCGAGATTTGCGACGCCTGCAGGTGATGGCGGACCCGGCGCCGCTCTTGCTCATTCATGCGGTTCCACAAATCCGTTCCGTAAATGTGAACAACCCGGTCGTCGAGCATCATCGGGTTTTCAGGATCGAGGTCGAGCGACCAGTCGATCCGCTCGGCGGCGTCCCATTGCTGCTTCTTGCCCTTGGCATAGAGTTGCAGCAGGGCCTCCCGCGGCTCGTCGTACTCCCAGGTAAAACAAGTCTCGGTGTTGCCGTCGAACTTCCACTCGGTCTGCTCGACCGGGAGCACGTAACGGTAGGTCGTCGACATCGCATCCCTCCGGGCTCATACCGCCCCCATATGGGGATCAGCAGTCGCGATTGAGAATCTCGACGAGCCCGGCGGCGGGATCGACGCGCAGCTCGTCGCCGGTGCGGAAGAGCCGCGTCACGTCACCCTCGAAGCGGTCGGCCAGAGCCACGCCGCTAAAGGCCGCGCCTTGCGCCAAGATCGGGTTGACCCGATTGAAGATCAGCGCCTTCGGCACGATGCCGCGCGCGGCCATCTCGTGCAGCATCCAGGCGGTGGCGACCCCGCCCTTGGCGGTGTCGAGGACGAGGATGCGGTCGGCATATCTCTGTCCGGCGAGCTTGTGACTGGGGCGG
Source organism: uncultured Alphaproteobacteria bacterium (assembly GCA_963736715.1). GTDB lineage: Bacteria > Pseudomonadota > Alphaproteobacteria > ATCC43930 > CGMCC-115725 > AP-15. Next base: position 246,183 of record CAVTQA010000046.1, read on the forward strand.
GAGAAAATCCCTTTGCTGCGGTCGAGATCGTAGCGCGCGCTGAAATTATCGGCGGCAACAAGCGCCGCGCCAGTCACCGCCGGACCGATGCCTTTGTGGCAGCGCAAGAGGATCGGCATTAGATCACTCGGCCCGCCACGGCGGAATCGATGCAGCGTTCGAGGCTCGCCAAGGTCGGCCGGTAGCCATAGCCGCCGATGATGTTCACGAGCTTGGCGGAGTTGGTCATCAGCCGCGTCCAGCCATTTGCCTCGGCCATTTCTCGCGCATAACTCTGGTAGAAGCAGATCCCCTGCGCGACGACCGCGCCCGCGGCTTCGATCCGGCTCGTCAGCCCCATCCGGTCGGCGGCGTGCTTGATCTCAGGCGAGGTCGCGACGAGGACCGTCGTCCCCTGATGCACCCGCCGCCTGTCGAGGGCGCGCGCCACCGCCTCGATCTCGAACAGCGACAGCTGCGGCGCGCCGAACACGACGACGTCGAGCTTGTCTTCCGGCGCAGCATAGCGGGTAAGAAAGACCTCGATCCCGTCCCGCGCTATGGTGACCGCGGGCGGTGGCGATCCCGCAAAGACCACTTCCTCCGCCGTGATCCCCGGCATGTGGAACAGCGCCACCGAGCCAAAGCTCGCCAGCGCGGTGCCGAAATGCTTCAGCGCATCGGAGCCGGGGACCGTCTCGATGCCCTCGATTACCGGGACCTCCCAGTATGAGCTGCAGGCCTCGCCGACGATGCCCCCCAACGCGCCCCATTCGCTGAGGTCGCGCGGTGTCGTGGTGAGGCGGAACCGCTTGGTGGCGCGCCGGCACGCGTCTAGATGGTAGCCGTAACGCGGGGTGCGGCCGGTCAGCCCGGCAGCCAGTGCCGAGGGCCCGCCCTCGAAATTGCTGCGGGCGCCGAGCACGCTGTTCGAATAAATCACGACGCCGGTATCGCCATAGGCCATGTGCTCGCCGCGCACCGGCGCCATGATGGTCTGATAATTGATGCAGGTATCCGTCATCAGCACGCCAAAGGCGCACAGAGCGACGATCGCCCGCGCCTCCAGCGCCGCCATCTCCGGCGTCTGTCCGAGCCGCCGATAAACCGCGAAATCAATCCCGCGCGGGTCGGTGATCGTCGGCACCCGGACCCGCCGCTCGGCCTCGGGCGCCGCGGCGAGGTCTTCGAGAAACCGCACACCGGCCTCTCCCAGCGATTCTGTATCGGCCATGAGGTGGGCCTGCGAAATCGGAACGAAATCCAAGGCGTCGAAGAATTCACCGACCGCGATCTGGTGCGAGATCGCCCAGCCCCTGACGGAGCCAAATTCACCGGCCAGGATCGCTCTCTCTTCGTCGGTCAACCGCATGGCAAGCGGCTAAGCCCCTCACCCCACCCCTCTCCCCGCAAGCGGCACAAGCGGGGCGAGGGACGAGGCGCCTTCCGCGGCTTCATCGGATTTGCCGAAGACGCGATCGAAGATCGTGTTGACGTGTTTGAGGTGATGCGCGGGGTCGAACAGGGCATCGAGGGTCGAGGCAGGGAGAAGTCGTGTAATGTCCGAGTCTTGCTTCAACAGATCGGAGAAGCGCCCCTCGCCGTCCCACGCGGCCATCGCGTTGCGCTGCACGGCGCGATAAGCATCCTCCCGGCTCATCCCGGCTTGGGTTAATGCGAGCAGCACGCGCTGTGAATCGACAAGGCCGCCCAAGGATTCGAGATTCTGCCGCATCCGCTCGGGATAGACGACGAGCCGGTCCATGAGGCCGGTCAGCCGCGCCAGCGCGAAATCGAGTGCGATCGTCGTGTCCGGCGCGATGACCCGTTCGACCGAAGAGTGGGAGATGTCCCGCTCGTGCCATAGCGCGACATTCTCCAATGCCGGCACCACGGCGGACCGGACGAGCCGGGCGAGACCCGTCAAATTCTCGGCGAGGACGGGATTGCGCTTGTGCGGCATCGCCGAGGAGCCCTTCTGCCCCGGCGCGAAATACTCCTCGGCCTCGCGGACCTCCGTGCGCTGCAGGTGACGGATCTCAGTGGCGAGGCGTTCGACCGCCGCGCCGATCAGCGCCAGGGTCATGAAGAATTGGGCATGGCGGTCGCGCGGGATGACCTGCGTCGAGATCGGCTCGGGCTCGAGACCCAGCTTCCCTGCAACATATTCCTCGACCCGAGGATCGATATTGGCGAAGGTCCCGACGGCGCCGGAGATCGCGCAGGTCGCCACCTCCTTGCGCGCCGCGGCGAGGCGGACGCGGTTGCGCGCAAACTCGGCGTAGTGCCCGGCAAGCTTCAATCCGAATGTCGTCGGCTCGGCGTGGATGCCGTGGCTGCGCCCCACCATCGGCGTCAATTTGTGCTCGAAGGCGCGGCGCTTCAGCACCACGAGCAACCGATCGAGATCGGCCAGCAGGATGTCGGCCGCCTGCGTCAACTGCACCGCAAAGCAAGTGTCGAGCACATCGCTTGAGGTCATTCCCTGGTGCACAAAGCGTGCCTCGGAGCCGACATGCTCGGCGAGATTGGTCAGGAAGGCGATCACGTCGTGGTGGGTCTCGCGCTCGATCTCGTCGATGCGCTCCACCTCGAAGCCGCCGCGCTCCCTGACGGCGCGAGCCGCACTATCGGGGATGATCCCCAGCGCCGCCTGCGCGTCGCAGGCATATGCCTCGATCTCGAACCAGATCCGGTAGCGGTTTTCCGGAGACCAGATCCGGGTCATCTCGGGCCGGCTGTAGCGCGGGATCATGCCGTTGGAACCTCTTCGCAGTGCAGCCGACGCAGCGCCGCGACCATATGGGACGGGACCGGAGCGGTGATTTGGAGCGGAGGCCGCGCCGGATAGAGCGGCAAACCGATCGAGCGCGCGTAAAGCATCAGCGGTTCTGCGCTTCCGCCATTTCCGTACACGGGGTCGCCGACGACGGGGCAGCCGAGTTCGGCGCAATGCACCCGCAGCTGATGGGTCCGGCCGGTGCGCGGCCGCAGCTCCAGCCAGGCGCGGCCGTCCGCGGCGCCGCAAACACGATAGTCGGTGATTGCCCTCTGTCCGGCGGGATCGGCGATCATGCGCCAACCGCCGCCTCGACTGAGCTTTCTAAGCCCCGTCTCGATCCGTCCCTCGGTCTCGGGCGGCCGGCCCTCGATGACGGCCCAATAAATTTTCTGCACCTGCCCGCCGGCGAACAACGCGCCCAGCCGCCGCAGCGCCTTCGGGTGCCGCCCCAACACCAGGCAGCCGCTGGTGTCGCGGTCAAGACGGTGAGCGAGCGCCGGCGGGTGCGGCAGACCGAAGCGCAGTTCGTCGAAGCTGCTCTCCAGATTGAGCCCGCCACCGGGGCCAGGATGCACCGCAATCCCCGCCGGCTTGTCGATGACAAGGATCAGCCCGTCGCGATACAGGACGCGGTCTGCGAGCCTCCACCTTCCCGCTGCGCCGGCCCCTCCCTCCCCCGCGCGCGGGGGAGGGTTGGGGTGGGGGGTCGGCTGTGGTCGCGGCGACGGCAAAATTTGGTACTCGGATTATTCTGCCGCTTCGCGTGCGTCCGGCGAGGTGCGAAAGCGCGTGCGCAGCGCGTCCCATTCGTCCGCCCCGAAACGGCGGAACATCTCCGGCACGGTGATCTCCTTGACCGGCTGCGGATGGCGGTGGGTCCTCTTCAACTCGGCCAGCATTTGGTCGCAGATGCCGACGACGCTCTTGATCAGGAGGCCCGGGACGATCGCGAGCTTGTAGCCCATCGCTTCGGCTTCCCGCAGATCGAGATCGGGTGTCTTGCCGCCGCGGACGACATTCAAGAGGCACGGTCCGTTGACCAGGCGCGGCACCGCTGCGACCTCCTCCAACGTCTGCGGCGCCTCGACAAACGCCATATCGGCCCCGGCGGCGAGCGCCGCGTTGGCCCGGGCAATGGCCTCGTCCAAACCGGCGACAGCACGCGAGTCGGTGCGTGCAATGACCATGAAATCCTGGTCGCGGCGGGCGGCGGCCGCGGCGCGGATTTTTGCGATGTAGTCCTCGCGCGGGATGATTTGCTTGCCTTCCAGATGACCGCATTTCTTTGGGAATTCCTGGTCTTCGACGTAAATCCCGGCGACGCCGCTGCGCTCGAATTCGCGTATCGTGCGAACGACGTTGAGCTCGTTGCCATAGCCGGTATCGGCGTCGGCGATGACGGGCACCTCCACCGCGGCCGCGATACGCCCGGCATTCCCCACCATCTCGGACATCGTGACGAGCCCAAAATCGGGGTACCCCAGTGTCGCCGCGGTGCCGGCTCCGGTCATGTAGACCGCAGAAAATCCTGCCTGTTCGATGAGCTTCGCAGTGATGCAATCATAGGCCCCGGGCGCCACCACCATCCCGTCCCGTTGCAGCAAAGCGCGGAAACGGCTCGCCTGCGTCATCTCTTCCTCCGATAATGTCGCTCTAAGATAAGGCTAAAGCGCGATTCACGGAGGGGCAAATGCACGTTTTCAATCTGCAGGCCGAGCAGGCGTTCGACCCCAAGAAACACATGGAAAGAGTGCTCGGCAGGATCGGCGAGGGGGATGTCACGATCGCCTGCTGGGAACCTGGGCAGACCAGCCCTTATCACTGCCACCCCAATGCGACCGAGATCTATTTATGCTTCGAGGGTGGCGGCAGGATGCGCACCCCTACCGAGACCGTCGATATCACGCCGGGCAGCTTCGTGGTCCATCCCCGCGGTGAGCTGCACGAATACATCAACGGCCCGCTACGCACCCTCTTGTTCCGCGTGCGCTACGGCGAGGAAATGTCCGGCCGCACCAAGGAATGGCCGAGCAACCCGGACTGGACCCCGCGGCCCCAGGACATCGCGTATTTCGGCCGTAACCGAGGGGCGTAGGATCGCGTCCGCGCGGTTATTCCTCCGCTCGGGCGGGCCATCGGCCTCGCTTCACCGCTGCTCGAGCCGCGGATCCACCCAGGCCGGTTGATTGTAGGGGATCGCTCCGGAATCGGCGCGCGCGACGCGCTCCTCGGTGCTTGGGGCGGTTTCGTCCTTCGACGCGGGCCGCTCGAGCCGCGGGTCGACCCAAACCGGTTGATTGTAGGGGATTGCCTCGGAATCGGCGCGCGCGACGTGCACCTCGGTGCTTGAGGCGGTCTCGTCCTTCGACGCGGGCCGCTCGAGCCGCGGATCGACCCAAGCTGGTTGATTGTAAGGGATTGCCTCGGAATCGGCGCGCGCAACATGCGTCTCGGAGGCTGGAGCAGTCCCCCTGTTCGGCGCTCGCCCACTCGCAATGGGTTCGACGCTGACGGCCGCGATGCCGCTGCGAACGACACCGATCTCTTCGGCGGCACGGGGCGAAAGATCGATAATGAAACGCCGCCGATAGGGACCCCGGTCGTTGATCTTGACGACCACAGCACGGCCGGTGTCGAGGTTTGTGACTTTTGCGTAGGAAGCAAGCGGCAGCGAACGATGGGCAGCCGTTGGGGTGATCCAATCGAGAATCTCGCCGCTAGCGGTACGGGACCCCACCCAATTGTACCAAGCCGCTCTGCCGATCTCGCTTTTTCCGGTCGTATGCACGGGGCCCAGATAGGCATCTGCTGGACCTTCGGCCAATTCGGCGGAATCGGAGTCGGGGTGGCGCGAGCGCGCGGGAGCATCCGCGCCGCAGGACGGGAACCGGGCTGCGCCGGGCCATATTTCGGCTCTGACATGTTTCCCCTGCAGCTGGCCAGGATGCGGCGATGAGTTTTTGTCCGGCACCTCGGCGATCGCGCCGGCGGAAATCATAAGAAACGCGAGCGAAATGCCGATCGTTTGACGCATTGGCATGCATCGCCTCCCCTTTGCTGGGCATCCCCTGGTCGCGGGCAATACCGGCCCCGCCGCCATGCCAATCGTATTGGGATGGTCGAGTGAATGCAGATCGGTGTCTTCCCGGATTGTCCCCGACAAACCGGGTAGGACAGGTAGGACGATCCGAGGCTAAACAGCCTAAAATGCCGGTGTCAACCCTGCCGCTCTTTTTTTCTGCACATTGCAAGCTGGCTGCGGTGTTCAGGTCACAGGGCCAAATTCTGCTGAATTACCAGACCTATTCTCGGTAAAACTCAAATTTTACTTGTTAAGTAACTTTTCGCCTGCGGCTGGCAAAACTAGGATGGCACCCGTCAAAAACGCGGCAGCCCGGTTTTGCTCGTAAAGTGTGGAACGGGGCGAAATCCCGCGTGCAGGTTTATTTACGGCGATTGGCACTCGATGATCGGAGGCGCCCCGATGCAAATCATAGGCCGAGCAGCCGGCACGCCGGACCGGTGAAACCACCCCCTGCGGCAAACGGGTTATGGATTCGCACGCCGCTCAACTGCGCGCCATCCGCCAAGTCTTCAGTAAGAATCGCAACGCATCCCGCTTCGCCCGCGATCGCTAGCGGCAGCGCATCCCAATAGGAGGCGCGTCCGGCCGCAGTCGATCGCGTAGACGAGCAGGTTTGTGTCGGGCGTAAACCGCTCGCTAGCGGCGCTCATGCAGGGCGTCGCGGTCGAGGGGACCAGCACCGATCGGCCAGCCCTTCTGCATACGCCCGCGCATGCGCGCTAGAGCGGCCTCCTGTTGCGCCGTCAGAATACGCCCGCCGCCAACGGGAGTAAGTCGCGCAACCGGCTGGCCATTGCGGGTAATAACGAGTTCGGCGCCGGCGTCGACTTCGCGTATGCGACGGGCAAATCGTTGGTTCGCTCCACCTACGCTTATCGTCTTGGCATGTTCGAGCCCTCAACCCTATGAGAGAAGTAGCACGGCATTGTGCTACGTTCAGGGCCCTTTTCCCGCTGACACTGACCAGCGTCCAGGTTATGACGGTGGGGCATAGTGCGAAGGAAAGGCGACAATGAACGTCATAGAACGCATTACGGAATTTCACGATGATGTGACGAACTGGAGGCGCGACATCCATGCTCACCCGGAACTCGGGTTCGAGGAGCACCGCACCTCCGATTTCGTCGCGCAAAAGCTCGCCGGGTTCGGTTACGAGGTGCATCGCGGCGTCGGCCGGACGGGTGTCGTCGGCCGGCTGAGCGCCGGCACATCGCCGCGCTCGATCGGGCTGCGGGCCGACATGGATGCGCTCCCGATCGAGGAGGCGAGCAATCTCGCCTACCGCTCGCGCCATCAGGGGCGCATGCACGCCTGCGGCCATGACGGGCACACCGCGATGCTGCTCGGCGCGGCGCGATACCTGGCCGAGACCCGCAAATTCGACGGCACCGTCAACCTGATCTTTCAACCCGCCGAAGAGGGGCTCGGCGGCGGCGAGGCCATGGTGAAGGACGGGCTGTTCGAGCGCTTTCCGTGCGACGCGATCTTTGGCATGCACAACCGGCCGGGGCTCGCGATTGGCAAATTTCAGATCCGTACTGGACCGATGATGGCGGGCGGCGCCTACTTCGATATCACCGTCACCGGCCGCGGCGCGCACGGCGCCCGTCCCGAGGCCGGTATTGATCCAGTCATTGTCGCGAGCCACATCACGACGGCGTTGCAGACCGTGGTCTCGCGCAATGTCAGGCCGCTCGACACGGCGGTTCTGAGCGTCACCCAAATCCACGCCGGCGACGCGTACAATGTGATCCCGGAGCAGGCCTTCATCCGCGGCACTGCACGCGCCTTCGCCCCCGAAACCTTGCGGCTCATCGAGGACAAGATGCGGCGCATCGCCAGTGGCGTCGCGGACGGGTTCGGGGCGGCCGCGGAACTCGATTTCCGGATCCTCTTCCCGCCGCTCGTCAATGACGCCGCCGAGACCGAATTCATCGCCGACACTGCCGCCGAACTGGTCGGCGCCGACAACGTCAACTGTGACGGCAACCTGGTGATGGCCTCTGAAGATTTCTCGTACATGTTGAACCGCCGGCCAGGCGCGTACATCCAAATCGGCAACGGCGACGGAACCGGAGGTTGCGAAGTCCACAACCCCGGCTACGACTTCAACGATATGGCACTGCCGTTCGGCGCCAGCCTGTTCGTCAGGCTGGCGGAACGGAAATTGGTACCCGCGCCCTAACCCTGCCTCGCGTGCGGAGGGCGGTCCGGGGAAGATTTTCGCGGTGGGAAAAGGGAGGAAATCGGCCCGCTAATTTCGTCTTGGCCGGGCTTGGCCCGGCCATCCACGCCTTCGAGCGGTCGAAACAAAGGCGTGGATGCGCGGATCAAGTCCGCGCAAGACGACCTAGAGTTGATTCCTTCGAATCCCCGACCGGTTGTCCTGCATGGGGGAGGGAACGGAGGGCTACGCGGGGGCGGGGACGGCGCGCTGGTTGTACATGATCTTGCGCATCTGCGCCCGCTCCTCCTCGCTCAATGTGGCGGGGTCGACACGCAGATTGTTGCCGGTCTCCATCCCGCGCTTGACCGCCGGACGGCTGCCGACCTCATCGAACCAGCGCTTGAAGTGTTTGAACTCGCTAATGTCCTGCCCTTGGGCTTCGGCATTGACGGTCCAGGGATAGGAAATCATGTCGGCAATCGTGTACTCGTTGCCGGCGAGATAACGCCGGTCGTAGAGCCGGTTGTTCATGACGCCGTAGAGCCGGTTGGCCTCGTCTGTAAAGCGGCGGATCGCATAGGTCAGGTCGCCGGCGTCGGGGCCGGCGCGGCGGAAATGCCCGCATTCACCGAGTTTTGGGCCCTGATTGGCCATCTGCCATATGACCCACTGGGTGACCTCGTATTTCCCGCGAAGGTCCTGCGGGAAGAAGCGGCCTTCCTTTTCCGCGAGATACATCATGATCGCGCCTGATTCGAAAATGCTGATCGGCGCCCCGCCGCCCTTGGGGTTGTGGTCGACCAAGACCGGCATGCGGTGGTTGGGATTGATCTTCAGAAACTCGGGCTTGAACTGGTCACCGCGCCCGATATTGCAGGGAACCAAATTGTAATCGAGACCCAATTCTTCGAGCAGAATGGTGACCTTCTTCCCGTTCGGTGTCGGCCAAAAGTGGAGATCGAGCATCGCAAGCTCCTTTTCCGTTTGGTGAGTGGTGGGCCGTTGAGGCGACGATAGCGTCAGCCCCATTCGCTGTCACTACGCCGATGGCCCGGCTATTCTCGGCGGAACGTCACCACCAAGACGTCGCGGTAGGCCGGGCGCGCCGGATCGAGCGGCACGACCGCGGTCACGCCGTGGTAGACGCGGCTGTCGTCGACCAGCGCCGAGTCGAGCGGGGCGGTCAGGGTGAAGCTGCCGAGCGGGCGCCTGACGAGGTCGTAGATCGTGGTTTCGCCGCTCGCGACGTTCTCCCGGCGGGCCATCAGCACCAATACCCAGTCGACCCCGTCGCGGTGCATGCCCTCCGGCGTCGGCCGCCCCTCCTGGCCGGGCCGCGTCTCGATGCGGAACTGATGCGTCTCGACATGCCAGGCTTCGGGCCGCAGCTCGGCCGGGGTGAGCCGGTCGAACAGCGACTGGCAGGTGCGCAGGATCGCGGTCAGGGCCGGGTGGCGCCCGACCGCCTCGCTGACCGGTTCGAACCAGCGCTCGACGCCGCCATTGAGGGGGTTGTAGTCGCGGCTCTGGTAGTGCGGCTGATGCGGCTTCCTGGTGATCCCGGCCGGTGCGGCGCGAAAAACCCCGAACCGACGGCGGCGGTAGCGTCCACCATCGGCCATGTAGGCGTCGACCCCAAGATCGCCCCAGGTCGCGGCAAAACCCTCCCAATCGGCAAGGCCAGCCTCTTCCAGCAACCCCCCCATTTCCGGCGCGCGCACGAAGGCAAAGCCGTCGCGGTCGATTGTGTCAACGAGAGGAGCGAGCGAGTTTGTCATCGGGAGATCCTCGAGCCGGGGTCACAAGACGGCTTCGGCGATGACGCGCAGCGCTTCCGGTGTTGCGCCGACCAGCAGCAATGTGCCGACCCGGTGATCCTTGGCGACCTCCTTCCAGGCTTCGAGACGATCCTTGATCCGCTCCTGGGGCCCGATCAGCGAGGTTTCGTCGATCAAGGCGTCGGGCACCGCCGCCTCGGCCTCCTTGCGCCGGCCCGCGAGGAAGTGGTCCTGGATCTCGATCGCCGCGGCTTCGTAGCCGAGCCGCTTGGCCAAGTCATTGTAGTAATTCTTCGATCGCGCCCCCATGCCGCCGATATAGAGGGCGAGCTGCGGCCTGATCCTATCGCGGCAGGCCGTAAGGTCGTCGCCGATCGCCACCCGGACATAGGGGACGATGTCGAAATCGGCCAAGGTCTTGCCATTCCCGGCCTTGGCGATCCCCTCCAGCACCGGAGCGGTGATCGCCTCGGCTTTCTCAGGCGACATGAAGAACGGCAACGTGCCGTCCGCCGCTTCGCCGGCCGTGCGCAGCCCGGCCGGCGCGAACGAGGCGGTATAGATCTTCAGGCTGGGATCGCCGTGGATGATGCTGCGCAGCGGCTTGCCGAGCCCGGTGGCGCCCGGCCCGGCATAGGGGATTTGATAGTGCTCGCCGTGAAACTCGAGCGGCGCCTTACGCTCCAGTATCTGGCGGATAATTGCGATGTATTCGCGGGTGCGCAGCAGCGGCTTGCCGAACGGCACGCCGTGCCAACCCTCGACGACCTGCGGGCCGGACGGACCGATGCCGCAGAGAAACCGATTCCCGGAAAGCGCCTGCAGCGTCATCGCCGTCATCGCCGCGCAGGCCGGCGTGCGCGCCGGCATCTGCATGATGCTGGTGCCGGCTTTGATCTCCTTCGTCTGCGCCAAAACCCAGGCGACCGGCGTCACCGCGTCCGTGCCGTAAGCCTCGCCGCACCACACCGCCTCGTAGCCGAGCCGCTCCGCTTCCCACACCGTCTCCATATCGACCCCGGACTCGGGCGAGACGCGAACGGTGATGGCCAATCTCATTGTTCAATCCCCTCTGCGGTGCGAGCGACGCGCTGCACGGCGCGCAGCCAATCCTCGAGCGCGGGCTCGGCGGGCTCGACCAGGATATGCTCGACGCCCGCCGCGCGATAGGCGGCCAGACGGGCGCGGAGTGCGCCATCGTCCTTGCCGTCCCACCCGTATCGCAGCGAGATCGCGAAGCCCGCCTCGGGCCGCTGCTCGCGCAACCGGCGAGCGATCGGCGCGGCCTCTTCGGGTGAGAGGCGCGAGCCGTGCCAGCCGTCGGCAACCTTTACGGCGCGGGCGAGCGCGGCCTCGGAGCTGCCGCCGATCCAGATCGGGATTGGCTTGACCGGCTGCGGCAGCATGCGCATGTCCTCGACGACCGCCGGGATGTACCGTGCCGGAAAGCTGACCGGATCCTGGCTCCATACCGCCCGCATCATCGCGATCCCCTCATCCATCCGCCGCCCGCGCTCGCGGAACGGCGCGCCGAGTGCGGCGAACTCGGCCTCCATCCAGCCGACCCCGGCGCCGAGGATCAACCGGCCCTCCGACAGGTTCTGCAACGTCGCCAGCTCCTTGGCGAGCGGCAGCGGGTGGCGCATCGGCAATACCAAGACGCTGGTGCCGAGCCCGATCTTTTTCGTGTGGGCGGCTGCCCAGGTCAAGGTCAGTACCGGGTCGTAAAAGATCGCCGAAGGCGGGTAGGGCGCACCCTTGGGGATGATGATATGCTCGCTCGCCCAGGCATCGGCAAAGCCGAGCTCCTCGGCCTCGATCGCCGCGCGCCGGATCGCCTCCGGACCCGCCTTGCGCCCAATATGCGGCAAATGAATCCCAACCCGCATAACCAATCTCCCTGCTCTTTGCTGTCACATTAAAAAAGTCATGCGGCGGCGCACAGGTCGTAGAACGGGTAGTCCGTATAACCGTGAGCATCGAAGGTGTAGAATGTGTCGCGGTCGTAATCGTTGAGCGGCAATCCCCGTCTGATGCGATCCGGCAGGTCGGGATTCGAGACGAAGTAGCGCCCGAACGTAACCAGATCAGCGTCACCCTTCTCGACGATCGCCTCGGCGCTATCCGGTTCGAAGCCGCCCGCCGCGATGATTTTGCCTTTGTAGATCCTCCGCAGTTGCTCGGATGCGACAGGGGCCTGCCCCTCGCCGATCAGCACATTACCCTTGACGCGCGGCTCGATGATGTGGAGATAGGCGAGGCCAAACCGGTTTAATTGCGCCGCAACGTAAGAAAACAGTGCTTGCGGATTGCTGTCCGACATCCCGTTCCATGTTCCGCTCGGCCCGATCCGCGCAGAGACGCGATCGTCGCCCCACGCCGACGCCATTGCCTCGACGAGCTCCAGCAGGAAGCGTGAGCGGTTTTCGAGGGAACCACCATAAGCGTCGGTGCGCTTGTTGCTGCCGTCCTGAAGAAACTGATCGGGCAGATAGCCATTGGCGGCATGCAGCTCGACGCCGTCGAAACCGGCGACCTTCGCCCGCTCGGCGGCCTTGCGATAGTCCTCGACGATGCCCGGAATCTCCGCAATATCGAGGGTCCGGTGCGGTGAGGGCTTGATCCAGCCGCTGGGCGCCGAAACGACGTGCGACGCATCCTCCCAATAGGATGGATTGACAGAAGCCGAAACCGGCATTCGGCCGCCCGCCATCTCGACGCGCGAAGAGCGTCCCGTATGCCACAGCTGGGAGAACATATGGCCGCCCTTCGCATGGACGGCGGTGGTGATCTTCTTCCATCCTTCGACCTGTTGGTCCGAGTAGAGACCCGGTGCTCCAAGCCACCCGCGACCCGTCAGCGATACCGAGGTTCCTTCGGAGACGATGAAGCCGCCATCGCTAGCTCGTTGAGCGTAATACTCGAGCATCAGACCGCCGGGATATCCCCTGGCTGCTCGGATCGTGAACGCGTCAGGGGCGCCATCACGACGCGGTGCTTTAGGGTGAGCGGTCCGATCTGCACCGGCGTGAACAAATGCGGACGGAGGGGCACAGTCATCGTGAACAGTCCTCGGAAATGGGAGGGTTGTTTAGAACTTGGCGTTACGCGCAAGCTCTATGCCAACGCCAACGGCGTTCGCACGATCCGTCATAGACTACTTCCGGGTGTCGCCGGCCGACAGCAACGCCTAGGAAAGCTCAGCGGGAAACTATGGCTTTTCGCCCGACGCGCCCAAGTGCACGGCCGTTCATCGAGGTTCTCCGGAGCTTAGAACATCGTGTTGGCGTTAGCCGAGGTCTCCGGGATCGGCTGGATCACGTCCCAGTGCTCGAGGACCTTGCCGCCTTCCAGCCGGAAGATGTCCACCACCGCCTCTCCGCGAGGATTTGGTTTGCCAACTAGATAATCGCCGGACAGGCCGTGCCAATGACAGTGAAGGATAACGTAGTCGCCGTCAGCAAAGACACGCTTGATCTCGTGCCGAGCATCCGGATGATTCGACGTCATCCAGGTAACGAACTTCCTCAAGCCTTCCATGCCGTCTTCGATCAGTGGATTGTGCTGGCGATAGGGGCGACCAGCGTAAAGCCGGAAGGCATCTTCGACCCGGCCTTCGAACAGAGTTTTGTAGAAGGCGACGGCGATGTCTTTGTTGGTCTCGGACATGGCTTTCTCCTGATCAGGGCATCGTGTTGAGGGTTGGCGGCGGTCTTAGGGACCGGGTGTATCACGAGATGTGCGGATTTAGGAGCATATACCCGTAGTTTCAAGTGCCATAATATTCACGATCCCCGGAGGCGGGACCACGTTACTGCATCAGGTAGCGGCAGACTGAATTGCCTTCATCGCTGCACCTTCCTTCCGGTCTAGCCAGCGGCTGATTGAGCCCACGGACCAATCCCAGAGAAGCGCGCCGGGGTGATCCTGGTGACATACCCCGCAATGTTCCGCATTGAAGCCGGCGGATATTCCGCCCCCGGCGCAAGGTAAATGGGGGCCAGGCGCTGCAGCAGCGGCACTGCGCCACCTTCGGTCACCCGCGCATTGCCGTAGACCACCACGTATTCCCGCATTCCTTGCGTCGTATTGTAACCGAGGAGGGACAATGCAACTCTCGGATCACGCCGGATGTTCTTGATTTTCTGGTGCACAGCCAGATGACCCATCACGAACTCTTCGCCCTCAATTCCGACCCACACTACCGTGACCTGCGGGCTGCCGTTGGAATTGAGCGTGGTCAAATGAGCGAACGGTCCTCTTTCGATCACTTGGCGTACTGTTTGCGGAATCTGCATCGGTATCTCTCCTTCGATGCTTGTGGGTGGAACCTTATCGATGCTTGTGGGTGGAACCTTATCGATGCTTGTGGGTGGAACCTTGTCGTTTCTGCAATGCCAAACCATAAGCATGACCAGCGTCAGCGCATTGGCGAGTGCTCTCTACAGTCGTCTTGCGCGACCGCATCCGGGCTACAGGCGCGACCTGGGACTAGCCGCTGCCAATGCGCCGAGACCGAGCTTGGATCGCAGCCACTGCCAGCCTATGCGGAGAACTTCCCGCCTTGGTCGGTAACGAGCCGCCCTCTCAACCGTGAGCCGCCGACCATCGACCTCGTCGTCGGCTACAGCCGGACCAATACCTTACCAACTCTTGCGCTCTTCCTTTCCCATGTCCATCACCTCAAGAAATGGACGCTTCGGGATCCTCGATCTCTGATCCGAAGGCCCCTGTCGAAGGGCTCAAACGGTCACTACGATCTTTCCGAACTGGGTTCTCGTTTAGGCCTCTCTTCGTTCTTCGATCGCGTCGACGCGATTGGGGTAAAAGGCGAGATAATCCTTGATCGGCGTGACGGCGGCGTAGGGAGCCTCATAACTCCACACCGCGTTCTTCGAACGCTCGCCGCCGAGCGGGATGCTGTAATAGCTGCAATCGCCTTTGTACGGGCAGTAGGTGGCGTGGTCGGTGCGCGCGAGGAGCGCCATGTCGACATCCTTGCGTGGGATGTATTGAACCGCGGGATAGGCGGCTTCGCGTAAGGTCAGCGCTTCTCGCGTGTCGGCGACGACCCGGCCGGCGATCGAGACCACGATGTGGGCGGGATTGCGTTCGATCGTGATCGGATGATCGGGCCCGGGAATTTTGACCGGCTTTGCTGCGGTTGCGACATTCGGTTCCACGGCTTCACCTCGCTGTGTCTGGGTTTCGGGTTCGCATCTTACCCCGCCGACTTCCCGCCATCGACCGAAAGCACATGGCCGCTGATAAAGGACGCCTTCTCGGAGCAAAGAAACAGGATGGCGTTGGCGATCTCGTCGGGCTCGCCGACCCGGCCGAGCGGCACGGTCGAGACGAGGCCGGCCTTTCTCTCCGCGTTGCCGGTAAAGCGATTGAGCATCCCGGTCTCGGTCGGCCCCGGCGCCACCGCGTTGACGCGAACGCCCGAGCCCGCGACCTCGAGCGCCGCGGATGTGGTGAGCCCCTCGACCGCGTGCTTGCCGGCGGCATAGACGGAGGCGTTGGGGGTGCCCGCATGACCGTAGGTCGACGAAACATTGACGATGCTGCCGCTGCGCTGAGCCTGCATCACGCGCAGCTCATGCTTCATGCTGAGCAGCGTGCCGAGCACGTTGGTATCGAACGTCGCGGCGTAGCTGTCGGCGGTCTGTTCCGTCACCCGGCCGGGCTTGCCTTCGGTGCCGGCGCTGTTGACGGCCGCATCCAGACGACCGAAGCGCGCGACCGTCTGATCGACCAGGTTGCGCACATCGTCTTCGCGGCGCACGTCGGCGCGGATGAACTCCGCTTTGCCGCCGAACTCGCGCAGCTCAGCGGCCAACGCCTGGCCGGCCTCCTCATGCCGGCCGGAAATGACGACGCGATTGCCTTCTCGCGCCAAGGCAAAGGCCGCTGCACGTCCGATTCCAGTCAGCGCGCCGGTAATCAAGACCACGGGGGTACTCATATCGCTACTCCAAGGATCGGTGCCGGTTCCAGAGACTTGGGTTTTCCTGGCAGCTCTGAGAAAGACTTTGTAAGGTCGACGTCATACCTAGAAGGCATGGCACGAGGGATATGGAGCTGCGGCATCTACGCTATTTCGTGGCCGTCGCCGAGGAAAGAAGCCTGACACTCGCAGCCGATCGGCGGCTGCATACCGCTCAGCCCTCATTGAGCCGGCAGATCCGCGACCTGGAATCGGAGGTCGGCGTCCAACTCCTGATGCGCAGCCCACGTGGGATCGAGTTGACGGCGGCCGGTCGGGCGTTTCTCGATCACGCGCGGCTGGCGCTATCTCAGGTCGAGGCGGCCGGGGAAGCGGCGCGCCGAGCCGCTTATCCGGCCAAGCCCTCTTTCGTGATCGGCTTCCTGACGGGGGTCGAGATGGAGTGGCTCCCCGAGGCCATGCAGGATCCTGCGCGGATGAACTGGCGAATATCGAGGTCATCATCTCCAGCCAAACCTCGCCGGAACTCGCGGGCGCTCTCTTGCGGGGAAAACTCGATGTGGCCTTTCTTCGGCGCGAGGAGCAGGTGCCGGATTTAGCGTTCGAGCTTCTGACCACGGAACCGCTCGTCGCCGTCCTGCGCAGCGACCATCACCTCGCGGCGCTCGAGGCTATCGGCCCGCATGATCTCGTGGGCGAGACATTCATTAGCATGGCGGGGAATGCTCCCACCCTCCGCGTCGTCATTGACGATTACATAAGGGGGTCTGGCATCGACATTACGCCTGACCACGAAGTAAGCAGTCTTTCGATGGCGATATCATTGGTGGTGTCGACCCAGGGCATCGCCTTGCTGCCACTTTATGCACAGAATTTCCTGCCGCCCCCGGTCACGAGCCGGCCAATAAACAGGTGAAGCGCCAACGATCGGCTTGGTTTTGGGCTACCACAAGGAAAATAGTTCTTCACTTCTCAAGCTATTCCTGTCCAGGGTGGACGACCTGGTCGCGCGGTGAACCTCTCGCTTCATACGGCTCCCGATGTTCGGCCGTTTCCATGGCAGAGCCGCCAGTGGGCGAAGAGCGTTGGATTTGCTCGGCGTAGCCGGTCAAACCAGTCTCAAGCAGGAGACAATTCGTCTTCTCAAGGTGCAGCACCAGCTTGCAGGCCGCGAAGCGATCCTGCAGTGCGCTCCATAGCGCCCGCGCCTGTTCGGCGCTCTTGCAGTGACGAATGGCATCGTCCGCGTAGCGCTCGAACGGAATGTGCGGATAGTTTTGCGACATCCACGCGTCGAACGCATAGTGCAGGAACAGGTTTGCAAGCAGCGGGCTGATCACTCCCCGAACGCAAAAGGTAACTTTCATCGCGGACCCGGAGTTTGCCGTTTGAGGGTAGCGGCGCGCCGCCGGCGGGCGGTGTTGGTGCTTGGGCCGGGATCGAGTGCCGGATCGTGATGGTGTCATTGTCGACCAAGACTTCCCTGACCAGGAGGCGGACAACTTTCTGCCGCTCAGCGATTTCCAGCGTTTCCGCCGACTGGCGTAGCCGCTGAAGGAACGCGGTCAGGGTTTCGGCCAGTCGGAGGAACGATATTTGGTCGGCGGCCTGATCGAGGATCGCCTGCCGTTCCGCCCGCATGGACTGCTCGCGGGCGCGCAGTTCCGGCACCCGATGGCGCAGTTCGTCAAGCGACAGGAGATCTTCCTGATAAGCCGTCAGCAACCGTTCCATGCTTTTCCTGATCCGTGTCAGCTCTCGCTCGAGGGCTTCTCGCCTTCGCTTTGTCGGTTCCGCCACGCGGGCTGCGTCAAGGCGCCGATCGAGTTCGGCCCGAATGAGCGTTGGGTCCTCGATCAGGTGAATAACTTCCTGCCATACGATCTGGTCGAGCAGGTCTTGACGGATCGGCCGGCTATCGCACACCGGCCCGCCGAGATGGCGCCAAGCGTCGGAGCCGAGGCAGCGGTAATAATGGATTTTTCGCGCGGAGGTGCGGGCCGACGTCCGCGACAGCGCATAGCCGCATTTGCGGCAGGATACCAACCCCTGGACGAGACTGGGCTCGATGGTCCGGCGGGGCGCGAAGCGCTTGTTGTCAGCCAGACGCTCCGCCGCCATAGCGAAGGTCTCTTCGCTGACCATCGCCGGGACCGGTATCTCAATCCATTGGTCACGGGGCCGTTCGTGACTGCTGCTCTTGTCCCCATGGACCGCCCGCCCTGACAAGCGGAACGGCTTTGTCACCTTTTGCCTCGGGCCGGTCTGCGTCTTGTTAAAGCAGGCCGTTCCTTTATAGGCCGGATTGCGCAGGATTGCCCAGACGACCGATCGTTCCCAGCGAACCTGCCGACGGGTGGGGACCCCCATCCCGCGTAGCAGCCGGGCAATCGCGCCGATGCTCAGGCCGCCCACTGTATACTTGTCGTAGATCAGCCGTACGACTTCGGCTTCGGCGGCATCGATCTCGTAGCGTGCCGGTGCCTCGCTGGTCTTGCGGATGTATCGGTAGCCATAGGGTGCACCACCCAGCACCGAGACTTCCCCGGCCTTGGCGCGATGGCGCTTGCCGCGGCGGGACCGTTCGAGAATCTGCGCCCGTTCGTATTCGGCAATCATGCCCTGGAACTGCAGCATCAGTTGATCTTCGGGCGTGCCGGAATGCGGCGCCTTCAGAAAGATCGTCTCGGCTCCGTGGCGGGCGAACTCTTCGGTCAGCAGGACTTGATAGGCATATTTTCTGCTCAAGCGGTCGGGTGAATGGATCAGAACCGCCTGAATGTGACCCTCGGCAGCGAGATCGCGCAGTCGCTCCAGCCCTGGTCGCAAAAGACTGGCGCCGCTAAAGCCTGCGTCCTCGATCACCCAGTCATCGGGTACGCTGTAGCCCTGCTCGCGTGCGAAGTCGATCAGCGCCGCCGTCTGACTGGCGATCGTGTTCTCCTCCTTCTGCTGCTCGGAGGATACTCTGGCGTAGATCGCCGCAGCCCTCATCGCGCTTCCCCCTCACGCTCTGATCGACGCCAATGGCACGAACCCATTCTGGGACCAGGATTTCGTAGACCTGCTCCAGCTTGACGGCGAGGAGACGGTCAAACGCATGCTCGAATTGGACGCTGCGATCATGGCCACGCCGTTCAGCCATTGCCGCCGGCTTCGCCGAGAAACGCCCGCAGCGCCCGGCTCACCATGTCGCTGATCGTCGTTCCTTCGGCCGCCGCCCGCGCTCGGACCGCGTCCACCAGGCTGGGCGGCAGCTTGAACGTCACTGCCGTCGCCGTTTCGACAACCGGCACCGGTCGGCCGATCAACTGGGCTTCCTCGATGTATCGATAGGCCTGACGGCGCGACATTGTGAACTGGCGCGACAACGACAAGGCAGCCTCCCCCACGCTCTGCCCCCGCGCGAGCAACCTGTGGGCCGCATTGAGACGTTCCGCCTTCTGCGCATCGGTCGATCGCGCCATCTGTCATATGTATATTACCTTTTGAGGCGCAAATCAAGCACGCAACGAGAACGATCGAGCGCAATCAGGCGATCAAAGCAGAAGTTACCTTTTGCGTTCGGGGAGTGATAACCCCTCCCTGCGGCGTTCCCGCGGTCCGCGGCACGACACTGCCGTCCTCCATCTGCACCGGAGCCTTTAGCCAGCGCTAGATGTAGAGCAGCACCCACCGACAGTCGGTATGATGCCGGACCGCCTTGAGCAACCGTTCCCAATCGATGCTGTCGAAATAGGCCTTTACGTCGATATCGTGCATCGCCGCAGCATTGGAGGAGCGCCTCCACGCCGCGCCGCATCTCCGCCTGCGCTATCTCTGCTCGCCCTATCACCAGGACAGAGCTCTATTCCCGTTCATCGATTAGTTGGGCCGCGCGGCGGGTTTCGCTGGCGATGATCCGCCCGCGGCGAAGCTGGAGAAGATCGAGGCCTTGCTGGCCCGTCTCGCCCCGCCCGATGAGGATCTGGCAATCCTCGCCGATCTGCTGTCATTGCCGGCTTCGGAGCGCCACCTGCTGCCAAACCTCAGCCCGTAGCGCAAGAACGAGCGGACTTTGGAGGCGCTGATCCGGCAGCTCGAAGGTTTGGTGCGCCAACAGCCGGTCTTCATGGAGGCGGACCGCTATGTGCTCAATAGGTCTTTGCCGTCGTTGGCAATCCCCACAACTTTGCACGACTCGCTGATGGCACGGCTCAACCGGCTGGCGTCCGTGCGGCAGGTCGCGCGGATCGGCGCAGCGATCGGACGCGAGTTCTCTTATGAGCTATTGCACGCCGTCTTCCGCCTTCGCGAGGACGAGCTGCAAGCCTGTCTCGCTCGGCTGGTCGCTTCCGAGCTGGTGTTCCAACGCGGCACGCCGCCAGACGCGGTCTACGCCTTCAAGCACACGCTGGTGCAGGAGGCGGCGCACAGCAGCCTGCTGCGCAGCACTCGCCAGCAATTGCACGCGCAGATCGCCGAAGCGCTCGAAGCCCATTCCCCCGAGCTGATCGACGGCCAGCTCGAGCTCTTCGCCCAGCATTACGCCGAAGCCGGGCTCGTCGAAAAATCTGTCGCCTACTGGGGCAAGGCCGGTCATAGGTCCACCCGCGCGCTCGGCGATGGCAGAAGCGGTGGCGCAATTTCACAGGGCGTTGGACCAGCTGGCGCTGCCGCCGGACACCCCCGAGCATCAGCGACGGGAGCTCGAATTTCGCAGTGCCTTGGGCGCGGCCTTGCTGTCCGTCAAAGGCCAGGCGGCGCCGGAACGGGTCAAGCATATGCCCGTGCGCGCGAGCTGTGGGAACAGCTCGGGTCACCCTCGGAGTTCCTGAAGGTTCCCTACGGGCAGTCTCTCTATCACCTGAACCGCGGTGAACTCAATCTGGCGCAACGCTTGACCGAGGATTTGCTGCGTCTGAGCCGCCAGCGAAACGATTCCGGCGGGCTGATTCTAGGTCATTTATCCTCCGGTCGAACCCTGGTGTTTGACGGCAAGTTCGCGGTATCCCGAGCACATCTCGACGCGGTGCTAGCGCTCTATGATCTGGTCTCCCACAACTCGCTTGTCCTTCACACCACAACCCACCCGCACGTACACTCGCAAGCGATCTTGGCGATCGACCTTTTCTGTCTCGGATTTCCAGACCAGGCATTGGCACAAAGCAAATGGCAATCGCCGGGGCTCGCAGACTGGCTCATCCGCAGTCTTTGGCTGTGAACTTGGGACTCGGCGCCGTTCTGCTCTCGCTCGTCGGAGACGACGCGGCCCTGGATGAGTGGGCCGACCGGTTGGTCGAGGTGACGACCGAGCAGGGTAACCCCTCCTGGCGTGCGCTAGGCATCATCCATCGAGGGTGGGCAAAGGTCAAAAATGGTGATCTCACGGAAGGAATATTTCTTCTGCGCAGCGGTTCGATCGCGTACCGCGCCACTGGGGCGGAGGTGTTTATGCCCCATTACCTCGCCTTCCTCGCCAGGGCATGTGAGTTAGCAGGGCAAATTGAAGAGGCCGTAACCCTGTTGGACGATGGTTTGCAGATCGCGGGAAGGACGGGGGAGCGCTGGCTGGGGGCGGAGCTGAATAGGCACAAAGGCGAGCTGATACTGCGGCAGGGGCATGCCGAGGAGGCCGAAGAACCGTATCGCAACGCCCTCGGCATCGCCGAGGAGCAGGAGGCCAGGCCCTGGGAGTTGCGCGCCGCGGTCAGCCTCGCGCCCGGCTGCACGGCGATCGGGGCCGCCACGCCGAAGCCCGCGACCTTCTGGCGCCGGTCTACGGCTGGTTTACCGAGGGCTTCGACACAGAAGATCTCGAGCAGGCAAAGCGCTACTCGACGAACTCGGGGGCGGCTGATGGAAATAGCGGCGTGGCTGCGGGACCTGGGTCTCGAAACATACGAGGCCGCGTTCCGCGACAACGACATCGATTGGGAGGCGCTGCCGAAGCTCACGACGGGGATCTCAAGGATCTCGGCATGGTGCTCGGAGGACATCGCCGCAAGCTGCTCGAGGCGATCGCTGCATTGCGGAGTCGGAGTCGCCCGCAAAGCCCGGCTGCGGACCAAGTTGCGCCGACGGTTGAACGCCGGCAGCTGACGGTGATGCTGCGATCTGGTGGGCTCGACTGCGCTCGCCGCGCGCCTCGATCCCGAGGATCTGCGCGAGGTCATCGCTGCCTATCATTCGGCCGTCGCCGAGGTGGTCGCAGGGTTCGACGGCCTTGTCGCCAAATACTTTGCCCGTGCAAGAAAGCTGTGGGAGCAGCTCGACTTCCCTGCAGAATACCTTCACGTTTCTATGGCCAATCTCGCTATCACCTGTATCGCGGCGAATTGGATCTGGCGCTTCGCCTGGACGAGGACTTGTTGCGGCAGAGCCGCCAGCGCAACGATACAGGCGGGCTCGTTCTCGCCCATAAGGCCTGCGGCTCAGGCTACATGCTCCGCGGTAAGTGGCGTTAGCACGATCGCATGTTGAAGCGGGGCTTTCGCTTTACCATCCAAATATCCATCACTCGCTTAGCCATCTGACCGGAAGCCACCCCCAGGTGGTAGCCCGACTGGTGCTGGGGCTTGTCCATTGGCGAGCAGAACCTCAAGAACATCGCCAGACCGCTGCGCGTCTATCGCCACCGCGCCCTCGCGGCAGCAGCGACCGAATCGGCGGCCAACGCGCTGCCTCTCCAGGACAAGCCGTCGCTGGCGGTATTGCTGTTTCAGAACCTGAGCGGCGACCCGAAGCAGAAATATTTCGCCGACGGCATGGTCGAGGAGATCACGACCGCGATCTCGCGGCTGCCCTGGCTCTTCGTCATCGCGCGCAATTCCAGCTTCGCCTTCAAGGGCCGTGCCGTCAATGTGAAGCGACCAGGACGTCACCGAGATGGACGCCAATGCGCAAATCCATCCGGCGTTCGTCAGAGATCCTCCCATAGCGCTCCGTCATCAGCCTTTGCAGATCGATCGCGCACTGCACGGCGCCGACCACCGAGCCGAACTCGATCAACACACCGTCGCCGGTGGTCTTGACAATTCGGCCGCCTCGCTCGGCGATCAGCGGATCGGCCGCGGCGCGATGCTCGCGCAATGCCTGCGCCGTCCCCGCCTCGTCTCGGCCCATCAGGCGGCTGTAGCCGACGACGTCGGCGGCGAGGATCGCAGCGAGCTTGCGGGTCGCGGTCATTCCTCGGGTAATCGCGCCTTGCGCAAACCTTCGATGTAAACCGCCTGTAGTCCTGGCGAGAAGAAGGTGTGCGCAAAGGCGCCAAAGCGGGCAACCGTCAGCCTGGGGTAAAGCTCCTGCATTCAGCCACCGGCGCCCCTCCTCGAGCCGACCGAGATGGCCAGACAGAGCTACTTTGAGGCGCACGGCCGGTGGAAATCTCGGCTGTTCGCCCAGCGACCGGTCCACCCAGTCCATGGCTTCTTCCTATCGCCTTGCTGCAAAATGGCCAAAGGCGAGCCCGGCCGTAAAGTGATAGCCCAGCGGATCGAGCGGGCTCAGCCGGATCGCGCGCTCGAATGCGTCAGACCGGGCTGGAGTTCGAGCACGCTTCGGAGCCAGGTCATCGAATGAGGCGGCGTGATTTCATTGGCGTGATTTATGGTGCTGCGCTGGCGTTGCCTTGCGGCGCCAACGCTCAGCAGCCAAGCAAGGTCTGGCGAATAGGCGATGTGTTAACCGTTCCACCCGAGCAGGGCGAACGCTTTGCGCGAGCGCTGGACCAGAGCCTCGCTGACCTCGGTTACGTGCAGGGCCGGAATATCGTTCTGTAGCATCGGTTTGCGGGTGCGCAGGTGGACACATAGAAGAGGCTATCATCGCCTTGGTCCCGCAAGTCGACTGTTGGTTGTGTGGGGGAATGCCGGAATGCCGGCGAAGAAATTAGCCGGCGGCGTGCCGACGGTGTTCATATCGATCGGTTTCCCGGTGGAGCTTGGGCTCGTCGAAAGCCTTGCACACCTGGGCGGAGACATGACCGGCATAGCCGCCGAAGCCGCGTTGGAGACAAACGGAAAGAGACTGCAGATTCTCAAAGAAATCGTACCGGATCTCGAGCGAGTGGCTGTCCTTCGCGACGTCGCTGACCGGATGGCCGCCGGATTGGAATGGGCAGCGCTGGACCAGGCGGCACGCGAGCTCGGGTTGACCCTCGCGCCCGTCGACATCAGATCGGCCGACGAACTCGAAACGGCGTTTGCCGGTATCAAAAAGAGCGGGGCGGAAGCCCTCTTTGTGACCCGTACAGCGCTGCTCGGTAATGCGGGCAAGCAGATCGCCGATCTCGCGATCGCAGCCCATCTCCCGTCGTGTGACGCCTTCAGGCGGATGGTTATAGCGGGAGGATTCGCGAGCCTCGACGCCGATCGTTTGGTAATGACTCGTCGGGCCGCGGCACAAATCGACAAGATCCTCAAAGGGACCAGCCCAGCCGACATTCCCGTCGAGCAACCGACGCGTTACGAGCTCTACATCAACTTGAAGACCGCCCGTTTGCTGAACCTGACCATCCCGTCAACCCTGCTCGCTCTCGCCGACGAGGTGATCGAATGAGGCGGCGCGATTTCATGATTGGTCTACTTGGGGCTGCAATCGGGACGACACGGGCGCAGGAGCCTGCAAAGCAGCACCGGATCGCGATCATCATCCCGTCAGGTTCCCGCCACTCGCATCAGCGACACCCTGCCTCGCCTTTACCAGCCGTTTTTCGACGAGCTGCGCCGGCTGGGCGATGTCGAGGAACAAAACCTCACCATCGAGCGATATTCCGGCGAGGGTCGACGCGAGGGCTTTGTCGATCTCGCTCGCGAGGCCGACCGGGACCCCGACGCGATCGTAGCCATTACAAATCCCGTCGCGCAGGCGGTTCGCGCGGCCAGCGGCACGATACCGATCGTTTGGATAGGCGGCGAGCCGATCGAGGCCGGATTCGCAACGAGCCTGGCGCGCCCGGCGGCAACATCACCGTGTCACCGGCTATTATTTGGAAATCTGGGGGAAGCGCCTGCAGATCCTCAAGGAAGCCGTCCCGTCGGCGTCCAAGGCCGCGTTTCTGGCGATCCGCGGGGCATGGGAAGGTGCGGTGTTGTCAGGTTAACTTGTGGCGATCAGAGAAGCCCGAAGCGGGATGCGCGATCAGACTGCCGCCACTGCATTCCGCCATTCGCTCGCCGCTTCGGCCCGAACGATCCGTAGCGTTGATCGCGAGACGAGATGGCGTTGAAGGTTGAAGGTGTTGTGGACGGCGGCATGCATGCTGAGAAAGCGCTGAGCGGATCGAGCCGATTTGAACCGCTGCATCTTGCGCTCTCGTCGCCGTACAGGCTGATGCGAATTCTCGGCACGATTGTTTTTCCGGAGCCCCTGTTCATGAGGGCAGGTCAGCTGTAACTGCCGGAACGCCGAGCCGTAGGAGCGCAGCTTGTCGGTTACCAGCAATTTCGGCGCAAACCCTTGCTTTCTGAGAAGCTTGCGCATCAGCCGCAACGCCGCCCGGCTGTCGCGTCGACTCTGGACCAGCATGTCAAGGACCTCGCCCCGTGATCGACGGCACGCCGGTGGTACATCCGCTTGCCGGCGATCCGAACAACCATCTCGTCCAAGTGCCATCGATCGCTCGGGCGGGGACGGCGCCGCCATAGCCGCCGTGCGATCACCGGTCCGAACTTCAGCACCCAGCTCCGAACGGTTTCGTAGGAAATGTCGAGCCCGCGCTCGGCGAGGAGATCCTCGACGTCTCGGTAGCTGAGCGTGAACCGCAGGTAAAGCCAGACCGCATGCTGGATGACGACCGACGGAAACCGGTGACGACGGTATGAGAGCTAAATCATCCGCCCAGCCTACTCGCACCTCCCTCCCTGGCCATCCGGTTATCCTGACAACGCCCGCAGCGCTGGTGCGTCTCCCTGCCGAGCCGGGACTTAGGCTTGCGCCAGGAGTGAAATTTTGACGTTTGCACAGCCAGAGCGACCGCTTTCGGCGCATAGGCCACAACGGCGGCCCGGACTGGGAGAGATCGCCTTCCACCTCCCCGGCATCGACAAACCGCGGCTCCAGGCTGCTGAGCCCAGGTCGCGGAACAATTGGGGGCTACCGACGAAGTTCTAATTGACGTGAAGCAGCAATCCGGCGCCGGGAACTTGCGTCAGGTTCCCTAAGCCGAACTTTGACTGGTTTTTGAACTAAGCGGCTGAAAGGCCGTTATATTCAGCTTTTGAGTGGTCATGTGATTTGCCAATTTTGAGTTGACATCATCGGCTCAAAATGATTCTTTCAGCGCATGTACGTGGCCGTTATCCCGAACCGAGGCTCGCCGCCGGCCATCCTGCTGCGGGAGAGCTACCGCGAGGCGGGCAAGACCAAGAACCGAACCCTCGCCAACCTGTCGCGCTGGCCCGCCCAGCGCATTGAGCAACTCCGCGCCGTACTGCGCGGCGACCAACTGCTGCCCGCCGCCGAGGCGGTGGAGATCGTCCGCGCGCTACCGCATGGCCACGTGCTCGCCGCGCTCGGCACTGCGCGCCGCATCGCGCTCGATGCCGTGCTGCCGCGCCGGGCGCCGCAACGCCGCCGCGATCTGGCGCTGGCCTTGATCGTCGCCCGCCTGCTCGAGCCGGCGGCCAAGCTGGCGACGGCACGGATGTTGGATCCCGCCACCGCCAGCCATTCGCTGGGCGAGATGCTGGGGCTCGGCCGCGTCGCCGCCAAGGAGGTCTATGCCGCGCTCGACTGGCTGGGCCGCGAGCAACCCTTCATCGAATCCCGACTGGCCCGCCGCCATCTCAAGGATGGCGCGCTGCTGCTCTACGACGTCACCTCCACCTATCTCGAAGGACGCTGCTGCGAACTGGCGCAGCATGGCTACAGCCGCGACCACCGTGGCGACCGGCCGCAGATTGTCATCGGCCTGATGTGCGCCGCCAAGCCTGCCCTCGCGAAAGCGGGGGGCTGCCCGATCGCAGTCGAGGTGTTCGAGGGCAATACCGCCGATCCGATGACGCTGTCGTCGCAGATCGACAAGCTGAAGCAGCGCTTCAAGTTGCAGCGCGTGGTGATGGTGGGCGACCGCGGGCTGCTGACCAGCGCGCGCATCGAGCAGACATTGCGCCCGGCTGGTCTGGATTGGATCACCGCATTGCGGTCGCCGGCGATCAAGCAGCTGGCGGCTGAGGGCGGGCCGTTGCAGCCCTCGCTGTTCGATAATCGCGACATAGCCGAGATCACCAGCCCCGACTATCCGGGCGAACGCCTGGTGGTCTGCAAGAACCCGTTGCTGGCCGAAGAGCGGGCCCGCACACGCGCCGAACTGTTGGCCGCCACCGAAAAGGAGCTGACGCGCGTCGCGGCCCGCGTGCAGCGGGCGCGCAGTCCGCTGCGCGGCGCCGCAGCGATCGGCCAGGCGGTCGGCGCAGTGCTGGGACAGCGCCACATGGCCAAGCATTTCCAGATCAGCATCACCGACGAGACGTTCAGCTTCGCGCAAAACCCCCTCAGCATTGCCGCCGAGGCCGCCCTCGACGGCATTTATGTAATCCGCACCAACCTGCCGGCCGCCCAGTGCGATGCCGCCGCCACGGTGCGCGCTTACAAAAGCCTCAGCGGCGTCGAGCACGCCTTCCGTTCACTGAAGACCGTCGATCTCGAGCTGCGTCCGGTGTTTCATTGGACCGCGCCACGCGTGCGCGCCCACGTCCTGCTCTGCATGCTGGCCTATTATCTGCAATGGCACATGCGCCGTAGCCTCGCCCCGATGCTGTTCGACGAGCCCGATCCGGCCGCCCGCGAGGCGCAGCGCAGCTCGCCGGTGGCCAAGGCCGAGCCCTCACCAGCGGCGCAACGCAAGGCCGCCCGCAAACGCACCGACCCAGTCGATGGCGAACCGCTTCCGGTGCACAGCTTCCACACCCTGCTCAGCGATCTCGCCACGCTCACCCGCAACGTCGTCCGCCTCGGGCGTGATCGCCTCACCGCCGTCCTCGCCACCCCCACCCGCACACAGCGCCGCGCCCTCGATCTGCTCGGACTCACACTCACTGCGTAGACAGACCGACGCCCGCCGTCGCAAACTATTTCAATGGCTTGCGCTCAAAAGAGGGCAAAGTTCGGCCTAAAGCCCTTCGACGAAGAAGCGACAGATGCCAACGACAGCGCGATAACCCAGGGATTCTATTCGCTTGCCCTGGGCGCCGGCACTTGCTCGAGATCATCCGCATCGCCCGGTCGATACGGCGGCTGACGCCGGTCGTTTGAGCGGCCGCCTGCCGGCCGGCATCCTGTTTCGCACTTGCGCGGAAACGACGAAATCAGGTACCTCGCGAAGGCACAATTGATCTGCCGACGGCCGCGAATATCGGAGGCACTTGCATGCCGCTTGACAGCCCCATCGTTGTAACCGGTGCCGCAGGACGCATTGGTGGAGTGGGTCGCACCGTCGTCGAGCTGCTTCGCCAACGCAATCTGCCGGTCCGCGCGCTGGTCAGACGGGAAGATGAACGGGCCACGGCACTGCGAGCCACTGGCGCAGAGGTCGTTATCGGCGACCTCACACGGGCCGCGGATGTTGCGCGCGCTCTGGCAGGTTGCCGGCGGATGTATTTCGGCATGAGCGCGTCTGCGGCCTATCTGGAGGCGACGGTTACTGCCGCTGCCGTGGCACGCGAGCACCGCGGTCTGGAGGTGTTCGTCAACATCTCCCAGCTAACCGTGTCGCAGATGAGCCTGACGGAGATGACGGATTCTCCTCAGCAGCGGCAGCATTGGCTCGGCGAGCAGGTGCTGAACTGGACCGGATTACCCGTTGTACACGTCCGACCTACGGTCTTCCTCCAGAACCCCTTCTTCTCCGACTGGGCTGCGGAATCGATCGCCAAGGACTGCACGATCCGGCTTCCATTCGGCACGGGGCGAACCTCGCCGGTCGATGCTCGGGATGTGGCGGAGGTGATCGCGGTTATCCTGGCGAATCCAACTGCTCATATCGGCAAGGTTTACGAACTAACCGGACCGCGGCCGCAGGACATGCGAGGCGTGGCCGGCGAGTTTTCCAATGCGCTCGGTCGAACCATCACTTACGTCGATATACCGTTAGAGCAATGGCGCGACCAGGAGCTGCGCGGCCGCAATTTGCCCGACCATCTATTCGAACATCTCCTGACCATGGCCCGCCTCCATGCCGCCAACCGTTATGATCGTCTGACGCATGACATCGAGACAATCACCGGCAGGCCCGCGACGAGCGTCCGTGACTTTGTCGCACGACAGGCCGGCCTCCGCAGAGCGATGAAAGCTAACGGACGATCTTGACCAATAAGATGGAATGATTTGCATTCTCGTCATCTATGTTAAACAGGACGGAGGCGTGCGCGGGCGATACACTCGCACGCCACCCGCGGATGTGGAGGCGTGATTCATGGGCGCGCGCGACCCGGCCGAAGCCGTCGAAGTCATGGATCTTCTACTGAAGTTCTTCGGCGACGGCGAGCGCTGGGTCAAAGGCCGCTTGAGCGACCGCCGGGGCAACCGTTGCCTCGTCGGCGCGCTCGATTTCGTCAGCAGCCATCATGGGATGAAAGGCGAGGGGGCCGGGCGGTATCTGGCGGACGAAATTTCCGCCGCGGGAGATTGCAATAATACTGGCGGGGACTGTGCCCGATTCCGAGCCAGCCTTCGCCGAGCTTTGTCCGGGGGACGGTATCGGGTCAGCGAGACTGTCCTTCGCAGGGACACCCTTTCCGATTTTAACGACGGGTGTGAGGACTTCGCCGAGTTGCGGGCGCTCATCCTACAGGCGCGCGCGTCGGCGATGCATGACGCCGATGCCATGCCGGTGACGCGGCGGCGTCTCGACATCGAGACGGAAGAATTCGTTATGGGTTAAAGGCCATAGCGGCCGCTGCAGAAAGTGCAGCGTGAAAACCGTGAGGGGCAGAACGGGTTTTCGCCAATCCACTTGAAAGATTTCGCCAGTTACCATCACGAGCTAGAAATCTTCGCCGCTTCCGGCAGCCAGTTGCCGAATTCGGTTGTGCGGCGGACAGGATCCAAGATCTCGGGGCCGATGCCGAAGCGCCAGGCCAGGTCGCGGCGTTCCGGCTCGGCGTGCAGCGCGCAAAAATCGCGGGCCATAGCGACCAGCTCGGCACAATCGCGACTGAACCCCTCCGCTACGAGACTTGCGGCCCGCATCTCGATCAAACCGGCTGCGACCGATAGCGTGAACTCGGAATGGTATTGCGTCCCTAAGAAAATGCTTCCCGACGGCAGTTCCAGCGCCAGCGCCTGAATCGGACAAAGCTCGTTCTGAGCCAGCACCTCCGCGCCTGGCGGCAGCTGTTCGAGCTCGTCGATATGAGAGCAGAGAGCGTCGAAGACGGAAGGCCGCGTCGCGAGGAGCGGGTGGGAGCGGCCGGGCGTCGTGGCGGTAATCGCTCTCGCCACCCCGAGTTCGCGGCCGCGGGGATTGCGGCGGACGGTTCCTCCGAGTGCTACGGTCGCGAGCTGCAGGCCCCAGCAGCTTCCCCATGCGGGCAGGCCCGCCGTAAACGCTGCCCGCACAAAATCGATTTGCCGCGTCACCTCGAGCGTTCGGTCGTAAATATGCAGCGGCGAACCGCTGAACATTAAACCGTCAAAATCTCCGAGCGACACGCCGCCCGGCAGATCTTGGCCATCGGCAACATTGATCGACGAGCAGCCGATATGAGGCTGTTGCGACCTGAGCGCAGCTTCAAAGAGCGAAGCGTTCGAGGGAATCCGGAATGTTTCCCTCTCCTCCGCCTGCATCGCGGCTGGCGTGCCATCGGCAATCAAGATGCGCAGCATGAAATGCCCCACCGGATTTTTCGCCGGGATTACCTGGTAGTGGAGAGAACGGGCAAGATCGGCGGATAATCGAATGGTCGGGCAACCTCTCAAACCGTTCTCCATCGTACGCGCGATTGCCGTCGTGCGTGCATTCTCGGGATCTTTGGACGAGGCCGCGAGGGCTGACCGAACAAGTGCGCCTTAGCACATCGAGGTGTATGACATTCTGCGATTTGACTGCGAAGGCCATCCAAAATCGAGGGGATCGACTGACCAGGGAACAATGACCCATGAAAATCGTCAAAGTGTCCGCGATTCCAATGTCGGCGCCCGTTCCGGAGGAACAGCGTCACCGCACCGACCTTGGAACCAAGGTCAAGAGTGACGCGACGCTCATCCGCGTCGAAACAGACACCGGGCTCACCGGCATCGGCGCGGCTCTCGGCACGCCGCCGATCGTCGCAGCCATCGTCGAGCATGAGCTCGCGGCGGAATGCATCGATGAGGATCCCGTGTTCTCTGAGCGGATCTGCGAAAAGATGTATAACGGCTCGCGCAGCAGGCCGGCGCTCGAGCGGGCATCACCTAGGCCGAATTTGTTCGTTGCTTCTCGGAGAAGCTCCAGGGGTTCAAATTCGTTTTCCAAGTCCGGAACGAGCTGCGCGCTCCGGATACGACCGACCCGATAATGTTGGAAATCCGCGGAACCGCTAGGTACCGATGGGTTGTTCGATCCGCACGCGGTTTGAAAGGCGACGCCATGGAAACAACCGAAATAAGAAAGGCTCGACGAATAGTCTGCTCGAGGCGAAGCAACCCCGTTCTCTTGCCGCTCGGTGATTTCACGCAGCTGACGACGTAGGGAGGTGACGGAAGCGACAATCATGCCGGTGTGCATGCCGGCTGCTACGAGCTGTTAGCCCGCGAAGGCCTCGACAGCATCACCGAACTGAAGGGCAAGCAAGTCGGGCTGGAAGCAGGCTCGCCCGCCCTGCTGAAGTTGATGGCGGCCCAGGTGGGGCTCGACCCCGAAAAGGACTTTCAGTGGGTTATCGATCCCAAGGTCAAGCCGCTCGACCTGTTCGCGGAGGGCAAGATCGACGCCTTCCTCGCGTTCCCGCCCGAGCCCCAGGAACTGCGCGCCCGTCATGCCGGCCACGTGATTCTGGACACGACGGTGGATCGTCCGTGGTCGCAGTATTTCTGTTGCATGCTCGCTGGCAACCGGGAATACGTCCAAAGGCACCCGGTCGCGACCAGGCGGGTGATGCGCGCCATCCTCAAGGCCACTGACCTCTGCGCCCACGAGCCCGCACGGGTTGCGCAAAAAATGCCCGTACAGTATCTCGGCGCGCGCTTTGACCCCGAGGAGTTCCGGCGGGACCTGATGAGCCTCGTAGACAAGGAATGATGCGGCTCGACAATCTCCTCGTCGGTCCGGTCGCGCGTCTGCCGTGGCGCGTCCAAACAAAGCTGCTGGGAGCATTTCTCGCGATCGTCCTGCTACTGATCGCGCTGGGCGGCGCTGGAGTGTACGAGTTGAGCGGCGTCAACCAGCGTACCGAGGACCTGATCAAAAGCGAGCGCAAAATCGCAGCCTATCGCCAGGTCCAGCACGACACGACGAGCCAGCTCTACAGCATCACTTCGGCATTGCTGGTTTCGGACGAGCGTACCTTGGACAGCGCGCTGCGCCAGCTGAATCAGTTTGGCTACGACCTCGAGCGACTGCAATTCGTGGCGAAGGACGAAATCAAATTGCTCGGCAAGGTCCGGGAGGAATACGACCGCTTCATCGCCGTCGCGACCCGGGTCGTCGAGCTGATCCGCGGCGGGCACGTCGATGAAGCGCGTGAGGCGCAGCTCAAGGAGGCGCGGCCATTGGCGAGCCGGCTTGAGCGGCTGACGAATGAACTGGTCAACAAGGCCGAGGCCGATGTGGTGGCCGGCATCGAGGCAAGCGGCGAGGCATATCGCGCCTCGCAGACCATCGTCATTGCCTTTGCATTGGGTGCCATCGCCCTCGCGCTGATCCTTGGCCGCACGATCTCATGGTCGCTCATCGGGCCAATCCGCGAGATCGACACACGGCTCAATGAGATCGCTTCTGGAGACTTCACGCAGCGAGTTGACATCGGCAATCGCGACGAGTTGGGCGCGCTGGCGGCCAACGTCAACCGGACCTCGGAACAGCTCGGCGATCTCTACCACCAACTCGAAATGGCCAGCGAGCACAAATCGGCCTTTCTCGCCAGCATGAGCCACGAGCTCCGCACCCCTTTGAACGCGATCATCGGCTACAGCGAGATGTTGTACGAGACCGCGCAGGACGAGGGGCAGGACGAATTCCTGCCCGATCTCACAAAGATCCGCGACGCCGGCCGTCATCTCCTCGGGCTGATCAACGACATCCTCGATCTGTCGAAGATCGAGGCGGGCAAGATGGCCCTCTATCTCGAAGCGATCGACATCGCCGGTCTGATCGAGGAAGTGCGTTCGATCGTTGAGCCGCTTGCGGCAGTGAATGGGAACCGTCTCGATATCGTCGGTCCTACGACGCTCGGCACCCTTTACACCGACCGGACAAAGCTCAAGCAGAGCCTTCTCAACCTGTTGAGCAATGCCGGCAAATTTACTCACGAAGGCCGCATCAAGCTCGAGGTCAGACCCGTGGACACCGAAATCTCCTTCATCGTCAGCGATACGGGGATAGGCATGACCGAGGAGCGGCAGGGCCGGCTCTTCCAAGCCTTCAGCCAGGCCGACGCGTCGACGACTAGGCAGTATGCCGGTACCGGGCTTGGGCTCGCCATTACCAAGAGTTTTTGCGAGATGCTCGGCGGCAACATTGCCGTCGCGAGCACCCCTGGGCAGGGCTCGACCTTTACGATCACATTGCCCGATCGCGGCCACGTCGCGCTCGCCGCCACCCCGCTCCCGGAGGGCGCCGAACATGCTCCTCTGGTGATGATAGTCGACGACGATCCGAGCGCCCGCGACCTTCTGGCTACGACGGTGCGGCGGGAAGGTTATCGCGTGATCGAGGCGACCGACGGCGCAACCGCGCTGACGCTCGCGCATGAGTGGCATCCTGACATCATCACGCTTGATGTGCTGATGCCGCGAATGAATGGTCGGGCGGTGCTGACCGCCCTCAAAACGGATCTAGAGCTCGCCAAGACCCCGATCGTCATCGTCACTGTGCTCGAGGATCGCGGTATCGCTATCTCGCTTGCCGCCGCCGAGTTTTGACCAACCTGTCGACCGCGCCCGCCTGGCCGCGACGCTCCGGCAGCATGTCTATGGCAGTGGCGTCGTTCTCATCGTCGATGACGAGCCTGAAAGCCGCCAAATTGCTCGGCGCCACCTCGACAGGCTCGGATGGGAATTCGCCGAGGCCGAGGACGGCGCGAGTGCTCTTTTATGGCTGTCGCAGAACCCGCGCCCGGCCATGATCCTGCTCGATCTGCTGATGCCGGGCATGAACGGCTTTGCGTTTCTCGAGGAGACCGCCAAGCGCGTCGAGTGGCAAAACATCCCTGTCGTGATCCTGACGGCTATGCCGCTGGATGCGGCTGAACGCGCACTATTGGCCGGGCGGACGCGCGAGGTGATCGCGAAAGGCGCCGATACCTCGCACAGGTACTAAGGCAGATATTGGTGCGGTTGCCCAAGGTGACGGAATTGGCCCCGACCACCTGAGGAGGGGAGAGATGGCGAAAATCCTGATCGTCGAAGACAACGAGATGAACAGGGACATGCTGTCGCGTCGGCTCGCCAGGCGAGGGTACGAGATCACGATGGCGGTCGATGGCGAAGAGGGTATTGCCGCAGCAAAGAACGAGACGCCCGACCTCATCCTGATGGATATGAGCTTGCCGGTCGTTAGATGGATGGGAAGCAACACGCCGGCTGAAAGCCGATGACGGCACCCGTGCGATCCCGGTCATCGGACTGACCGCGCATGCGATGGCCGGCGATCGCGAAAAAGTCATCGAAGCCGGGTGCGACGACTACGACACAAAGTCTGTTGAGCTCCCCCGGCTCCTGAAGAAAATCGAGGCGCTTCTCGCCCGCGCTGGCGAGCGTCCGTGAGCGGCGGCCGCGTCGGCTACGCAATAACTGCCGTTCTGCGGCAGGAGTTTGGCGCCCCCGTCGCTGCAATCATTGGTTTTGTCGACATTCTCCTCGAAGACGCACGCCGGAACGAATTGGAGGAATTTATTCCCGATCTAGAACGGATGAGCGACGCTGCAGGGCAGCTCTCCGAGCTGATCGCAGAGGTCGCGCACTTTTCGCAAGAAGGCGACTTTACCAAGCTTCGCCACGAGCTTCGAACACCTCTGAACGCGATCAAGGGTTACGGGGAACTGCTCGTCGAGGAGGCACAAGACGAAGGACAGGAGACCTTGCTGAGCGATCTCGGCAAGGTAATCGACTTCGCCGACCGGCTTCTCGGAGAAATTGACGGGATGGTGGAGGTCGCGGCGGTGGCGCCGGTCGACATTGTTGGCAACATACTGCAGAAGATAAAGCCTCTGGGCGACGCGGATGTCCCCGCGGATGTCCCCGCTCCAGACGTGGTCGGGAGCCGCATCCTTGTCGTCGACGACAATCCTTCAAATCGCGATCTCCTGACGCGCCGCCTGGGGCGCGAAGGATATCGCGTGACCGCCGCCGAGTGCGGGATTTCGGCGCTCGCGCTGACCGCTGCCGAAGATTTCGATCTCGTATTGCTCGATCTGATTATGCCGGATTTGAGCGGCTTCGAGGTGCTTTGCCGCCTGAAGGTCCAGGAAAGCACGCGCCACATTCCGGTCATCATGATCTCGGCGCTCGACGAGCTGGACACCGCAGTGCGCTGCATCGCGGCGGGAGCCGAGGATTACCTGCCTAAACCCTTCAACCCCGTTTTGCTCCGGACCCGTATTGGCGCTTGTCTCAAAAAAAAGCGGCTGCTCGACGAGTTGCGCGCCGAGAAGGACCGTTCCGAGGCACTCCTGCTCAATATCCTGCCGCGAACGGTCGTCGATCGTATCAAACAGGGCGCGACGGTCATTGCCGGACCGCTTTGAGAATGTGACCATCCTCTTCTCCGATCTTGTTGACTTTACCTCGATCGCCGCAAGGCTTTCACCGGAGGAGACGGTCAGTCTCCTGGAGATGATCTTTTGCCGTTTTGACGCGCTTGCCGCTCGTTACGGGGTCGAGAAGATCAAGACACTGGCGACGGCTATATGGTGGCGGGCGGGCTTTCAGAAGGTCGAACCGATAATGTCGTAGCAACCGCGGAGATCGCGCTTGAGATGCTCGACATCGTCGAGGCGGCCCGGCGCGCCGTCGGCGAGCCGCTTCAGCTGCGTATCGGCCTGCACACCGGCGGACTTGTTGCTGGCGTAATCGGCACCTACAAATTTGCCTATGACGTGTGGGGGGATGCGGTAAACACCGCCAAGCGCATGGAAACATACAGTCTGCCCGGCCGCGTTCACGTGTCAGCCGCAACCCGGGTGGCATTGGGGGACAGATTCCGGTTCGAGCCTCGCGGATCGCTCGAGGTAAAAGGCAAAGGGCGGATGGAGACCTATTTCCTCTATCGGCGATAGGCGGCGCGTTCGTACCCCGCAGCGTGACTCTGCAAGCGCGCTTCATTCGCCGCGTCCGAAACAATCCGCGTCCTTGGAAGAGGTTTTTGGTTGGTCAATCCTGGAAATTGGCAGACCCGATCGGTCGACTAGACTTACCGCCGTTCATTGAGGGACCATGAACGGTGAACTGACGTCTCACGCGTAGCTGCACTGATGTGGCCAGAGCGAGGGTTAAGGGGACACGTGGAATGCGATCCCGCAACTCAGTGTCGAGCAAGGTCAAGGTCCGGAATTGGCACCAAGCATAACTGCCTGGGCGCACCCGGAATTTTCCGGAGCTGAGGGCAGACCGGCCGTACCATCAACCTGGCGACGACAGCCGCCCGTGACCCACATCGGATCTTGGTCAAGCTGGATCATACAAGGTCGGCTGTGCCGTGGTCAGCGTACTTCTTGCTTCTTGCGGCGCGATGCAATCGTGTCGGGTCTCCCGCCTTAGGCTGGCCGAGGCCCACGGTAGCGAAGCGCCTCGACCAGTAAGGCGAAGGCCGGGGTGGATTGGCGGCGGCTCGGGTAATAGAGGTGATAGCCCGAGTACGACGGGCACCAATCCTCGAGCACCCGCTTCAGACGGCCCTTCGTGAGATGGGGTTGCGCCACGTCCTCTGGCACATAGGCCAGGCCGAACCCGGCCAGCGCCGCATTGAGCATCTGGAACGTGCCGTTGAAGACGAGTTGGCCTTCGACATGCACCCTCAGCTCGCGGCCGTCTTTCTCGAACTCCCAGGCGTACAATCCGCCATGTGTGGGCAGACGCAAATTGATGCAGTTGTGACCGATCAGTTCCTGCGGCCTCTTCGGTTCCGGCCGCGTGCTGAAATACGACGGAGCCCCGACGATTGCGCTGCGCATGTCCGGCCCGATACGCACGGCGATCATGTCCTTCGCCACTTGCTCCCCGCTTCGCACGCCCGCGTCAAAACGCTCGGCGACGATATCGGTCAGGCCATAGTCGATGATGATCTCGACTTTGATGTCGGGATACTGCCGCAGCAACTTCGTGAGCTTCGGCCACAGGATCGTGTCGGCCGCATAGTCTGTGGCGGTGATCCGAATGGTTCCGGCCGGCTTCTCGCGAAGTTCGTTCAAAGCCTCGAGCCCGGCCTCGATCTCCTCAAACCGCGGGCCAATCGTGTGAAGCAAGCGTTCGCCCGCCTCGGTTGGGGAGACGCTGCGCGTCGTGCGGGTCAGCAGCCGGACACCGAGCCGTTCCTCGAGGCCGCGAATGGTGTGGCTGAGCGCCGACTGAGAAACGCCCAGCTTCGCTGCGGCCTTCGTAAAACTGCGCTCTTGCCCTACGGCCAGGAAGGCCAGCAGGTCATCCAGATTTCCGCGGTGCATTTATCGCACCAGCTCATAAGTCCATACGAATTATAGGGCCTAGTCGCGACAGGTGCGCGCCGCTAAATCATGATCAGGCGCCGCACCCGCAATGCTGCGCGCCTGCGAGACGCTACGGGAGGTCAGGCCATGACGGAATTCGATGCTCGAGACGCTGGGCGAGTTGCGCGAGGTGCAGGAGGTGGCGATCCGGACCGAAAAGCACCCCAAGAGCACGGTCGTGATCTGGGTGGGGGTCGCCGACGACGAGGTCTTCGTGCGTTCGTGGCTCGGCGCTAGGGGGCGCTGGTACAGGGACCTCGCTGCCGGCGGGCCCGCCACCTTGGAGTTTGCCGGCCGCCAGTTGGCGGTGCAGGCGCTGCCGGCGAGCGATCCCGAAACGGTCGCCCGGGTCAGCCGCGAATTCCTGAGGAAGTATCAGCGGAGCAGCCATGCGCAGGAGATGGTGCGCTCCGAAACCTTGCCGACCACGCTGCGGCTCGAACCGCGCTAATCTGCCGCGTCTGGTTCGCCTCCGCGATGAGGCGGGAAAATGGAGGGAAAGGCGCCATGGATGGCATCCTAATCGACATTTCGGCGCAGGCGGCAGCCGAGGCCTGGGTCGGCGATTTCGGCGCGGCCCTGGATTGCGGCCCCCTGGATTCGAGCCGGGCGGCGCGTATCGCAGCGCTCTTTGCCGACGATTGCCATTGGCGCGACATCCTCGCATTCACCTGGGACCTGCGCACGGCCTCCGGCGCCGCCGCCATCGCGCAGCGCATGGCGCCGGCCCTGGCGCGCCTGGCGCCGCGCGGATTTGCGCTTGCCGCGGGCCGCACGCCGCCGCGGCGTGTCGTGCGCGCGGGCATCGACGCGATCGAGGCAATCTTTGTCTTCGAAACCTCGGTCGGTCCCTGCAACGGTGTCGTGCGCCTAGTCTCGAAAGATGGGGTCTCCGAAGGCGGGAAGCCGCGCGCCTGGACATTGATGACCATACTGGACGAGATCCGCGGACACGAGGACCCGGCCAATGGTCGGCGTTGGCAGGACGTGGATTGGAAGCGCAATTTTGGTGGGGAGAACTGGCTCGACCGGCGCAAGAAGGCACAGGCTTACGCGGACCATGACCCCGCCGTGCTGGTGGTGGGCGCGGCGCAGGCGGGGCTGTCCATCGCGGCACGGCTGACACTGCTCGGCGTGGATACGCTTGTCGTCGACCGCGAGGCGCGGATCGGCGACAGCTGGCGCCGCCGCTACCACGCGCTGACATTGCACAACGAGACGCGCGTCAACCACCTGCCCTACATGCCATTCCCGCGGTCATGGCCGGTCTTTATCCCCAAGGACATGCTCGCCAACTGGTTTGAGATCTACGCCGAGGCGATGGAGCTCAACGTCTGGACGCGGACCGAGCTTGCCGCCGGCAGCTGGGATGAGGCCGCCGGTTGCTGGGACGTGCAGCTGAGGCGAGCGGACGGGACGGATCGGCGCATGCGGCCGCGCCACATCGTCTTCGCCAACGGTGTCAGCACCACGCCGATCATGCCGGAAGTGCCGGGCCTCAAGGAGTTTCGCGGCACGGTGCGGCATTCCGGCGATTACGGCAGCGGGCTTGACTGGCAGGGCAAGCGCGCGCTGGTGCTGGGCACCGGCACCTCGGGGCACGATGTTGCCCAGGACCTCTGCGTCTCCGGAGCAGCGGAGGTGACCTTGATCCAGCGCAGCCCGACTCTCATCGTCAGCCTCAAGGAGGCGCAGGCGCCGTATGCGATCTACGATGAGGACCTCCCCTTCGAGGACCTCGACCTGCTCGCCGCGTCCTTTCCCTTTCCTGTATACCGACGCTCACACCAGCGCATGACGGCGATGAACCGTGCTGCGGACCGCGAACTGTTGGAAGGGCTGGAGCGGCGCGGCTTCTGTCTGACCTTCGGGCCGGACGACACCGGCTGGCAAATCATGTACCAGAGCCGCGGCGGCGGGTACTATTTCGATGCCGGCTGTTCCCAGATGATCGTCGACGGGCGTATCGGGCTCATTCAGTACGCCGACATCGAGCGCTTCGGGCCGCAGGGCGCGATGATGAAAAACGGCAGCGTGAAGCCCGCAGACCTGATCGTGCTGGCCACGGGGTACGAAGGCCAGGCGGCGGCTGCGCGGCGGGTCCTCGGCGACGCGGTGGGCGAGCGCATCGGCCCGGTCTGGGGCTTCGACGAGGAAGGGGAGCTCCAGGGCATGTGGCGGCCCACCGGACAGAAGGCACTTTGGTTCCATGCCGGGGGGCTGGCGCAGTGCCGCATCTTCTCGAAGGCGCTGGCGTTGCAGATCAAGGCGCGGGAGCTGGGCATCACCTCATGATCGAGGTCGTGCGGAGGCGACCTACGCCGATCGCGATGGCGTTCCAGGTAATGTGAATTCTACACTTGGTACCCGCACCTTTTTCCGTCATGCCCGC
The DNA here is from genome assembly GCA_963736715.1 of uncultured Alphaproteobacteria bacterium. Taxonomy (GTDB): domain Bacteria; phylum Pseudomonadota; class Alphaproteobacteria; order ATCC43930; family CGMCC-115725; genus AP-15. The sequence continues at coordinate 286,134 of CAVTQA010000046.1, forward strand.
GAAAGCGGGCACCCCGAGCTTGCCCTTGGCTTGAACAGGGGGCGGCCCGCTCAGTGCCCGCAGCCCTGGACCCCCGCTTTCGCGGGGGCGACGAAAAAAGGAGAACGGCAGCCATCTGTTTGGTTCACACCACTAATTTTGGTCGGTGTGGGATGACTATAGCGCTCGATGGGAAAGTGGCACTCGTCACCGGAGCTGGCGGTGGTATTGGCTTGGCGACGGCAGAGGCCTTCGCCAAGGCCGGCGCGTCCGTGGTCCTTGCCGATCGCGACGAGGAGAGGGTCGGCAAGGCGGCCGAGGGCCTGCGCGCGGCGGGTCACAACGCGATTGGCGTCACCTGTGACGTGACGGATACCGCTCAGGTCGAGGCGATGATCGAGCGCGCCGTCAGCACCTATGGGCGGCTCGACGCCGCCTTCAACAATGCCGGCGTGAATTCCGAGGCTGCCGCACTTCTGGAAACCAGCGACGACGAATTTGAACGCGTGATGAACGTCAACTTGCGTGGCGTGTGGAACTGCATGAAGGGCGAACTGCGCCAGATGATGGCGCAGGGAAGTGGCGCTATCGTCAATTGTTCTTCGATCGGCGGCTTGAAGGGTTCCCGAGGACGCAGCGCTTATTCTGCGAGCAAGCACGCGGTGATCGGTCTGACGCGGAGTGCCGCTCTCGACTACGGGGCTCAAGGCATCCGCATCAACGCGGTCTGCCCGGGAATGGTCAACACGCCGATGGCAGCCTTCGTCACGAAAAATTACGATCCGGAAATCGTCAGGCGGATGGTGGCGCAAGAACCGATCGGACGCTTCGCTGAACCGGAGGAAATCGCCGCTGCCGTGGTGTGGCTGTGCAGCGCGGCCGCGAGCTTCATGGTGGGTCATGCCATGACGGTCGATGGCGGCCTGCTGGCCGGCTGATCGACGTAGCGATACACGCGCATAGCCGTAGATCATGGGTTCATTCTGCACGACCGACGGCAGAGCGTTGACGCCCAGGTGCGCCAGCTCCGCGCCGCCGGCGCGGGCAAAGTGCTCAGCGAGGTGGCAGGCGGGGCGAGACCGATCGGTCACAGCTTCGCCGCGTCCTCTCTCAGTTCGCACCCGACGACGTGTTGACCGTGACAAGGCTCGACCGCTTGGCGCGTTCGACCCGCACCTGCTGAACACGTTCGCAGCGATCACCGAGAAGAAAGCCGGCTTCCGCTCACTCGGGGACGCCCTAAGCGCCTCCAACGTGCCGCTCGGGATCAAGCGATCCGATACCGGTCATGGCGTGCGACACCGGCTTGTGAGACCATCGTCACGCCCGGAGCCGGGAAGCAAGGAGAGGCCGATATCAGGGACGACCCGTCGTCACGAATTGAGCCGCACGGCTCACATGGTGTTGTCAACTCCCTGGCAGCACAGGGGCCATCACGGTTCCGCTCTCGATAAGGTCCGGTTAATGCCGTAGTGGGCATCCTGTCCCCCTTTAGCCTACTGTCTCAATTTCGGGGTCCACCTCAGTGAACCATTAACCAAAATCTTGGAAGACAGGCTTCCAACTTCTTGGAAGAGAGCGCGGGCTCCTATCCTAACTGTTTGAAACAATGGTGGGTGCCAGCAAGACTCGATCCCCCCACGCATCATCAAGGCCTCTCCTCTTCGCGTCGGATCATGCTACGGTCTGGGACCGGGTCGACCAACGGAGGCTAGGCCAGGAGCATGAATCTTCAGGCGGTGCGAGAAGAAGCGATCGAGGCAACCACACGCACGTTTTGGGACAAAAACGGCTTCGTCCCCGATCAGGACAGCGACGAATGGGAAGAGGAGTATCGGCGACAATTCGAGCAGGCGAAAAGGCGCCATGAGACGGGACAAGCAACCGAGGTCAAAGCCAGCCCGGCCGCCAGCCCACCGGAGGAGGATGGCTGGGCGGAATTGACCGGCGCGCAGAGCCAGATCCGCTGGGCGGCCGCGCTGCGGGCTGACCGCATACGTGACATCAAGGACCCGGGGATCCGCCACTGGCTTGCCACGACCTGGACCAAGGCGAAGAGCTGGATCGATACCCGCGAATTGCCGACGCCGACCTTCCTACAAAGGATCCAGCCGCATTACGCCGAATACCGCCGACAAGCCGACGAACAGGCTCGAGCGAGGGAGGCGGAAAGGCAGGCGAAAGCGGCCGCGGCCGAGGCGCTGCAACGAGAGATCGAGGCCGCCGGGATAACAGTCGGGGGATTGATCGAGCTGATCGACATCGCCGAACGGCTGCCCGCAGTGCCGATCAAGGGGAAACTGGCGGAGTTGGAGTTCGATGGCCGAAATCTCCGCGTGTTCGAAACAGCGGATCCGGCGGTTCTAATGGTGCTCGAAAAGGCCGAGATCGAGCGCAGCGAATATGGCATCGAGCGCGATGAAGGCCTCGTCGCCGATCTGCGATTGTTCGCCCGAGCGAAGGAGCTGAAATGACCAACCCGGCGGCGTCTATCGGGCCGAGAGAGGCGATGGAGCGGCTCAATTCGGAGGCGGCAGAGTTTTACATCTGGCTGCGAACCGAGGCCAACGCCCCGGCGCAACGCCCATGGTTTCACGAAACCGGGCTCGACGCCAGCGGGCGAATTGCCGCCGGCCGGGTCGGCGCCGCCCAGCTCAAGCCTGTTGCGCATCACTGGCGATGGAGCGAGATCTCGCCTTATCTCGATCGCATTGCCGAGATCGCGCGCGGCGCCGAAATCTCGCCGATAGAATTTGCCGAACGCCAGCAGTTTCTGCTGACCAACCCCGGGCTCGGCGGGCGCCTGCAGATTACCGCCACGATGCGCTGTGCGGTATCGATTTACAATCGGGGGGATGTTGCCCCGGTCCACATCCACACCCCGAATGCCAGCCGCACCATTCTGTCGGAGGCGGGTGGCTACACGACGATCGACGGGGAGCGCTGCGAGGCGGCCCGCGGTGATCTGATCCTGACCCCGAACGGCACCTGGCACGATCACGGCAATGACGGCGTACAACCCGTTGTCTGGATCGACGTTTTGGACTTTCCATTGATGGAGTTTCTCGATTGCGTCTGGCTCGACGAGGCCTATCCGGGAAATACGGACGGCAATGCCCGCGCTCAACGGGTGATCCGACCACCCTCGTATTCGCAGAAGCTCTACGGTCGAGGCGGCTTGCTGCCGCGGTTTGTGCAGCACCGACGCGGTTTTGGATGGGACACGACGCCAATGTTCCATTATCGCGGTGCTGACATCCGCGAGGCGCTCGACGGGCTGCGCCAGGAAGAGGGGGATCCGTACGACGCGCTTAGCCTCAGGTTCGTCAACCCGGCGACCGGCGCTTCGCTGTTTCCAACGTTGGATTATGGCGCGACGCTGCTCCGCCCGGATGAGGCGACCCGGTTCAAGCGAGAGACCGCGAGTACGCTGTACATCGCGATCGAAGGCGAGGGCGTCACGGAAACTGCCGGGCAGCGCTTCGAATGGCGGGCGAACGATATTTTTGTCGTGCCGGGTTTTGCCTGGCGCCGCCACAGCAACGCCGGTAACATGGATGCAATCCTTTACACTGTGTCCGATGCGCCGCTGCTCGATAAAATCGGGCAATATCGGGCGCAAGGCCGGCTGCCTGACGACACGGTCGCCGAACTCGTGCCTTAACGTAAAGGGCGGGGTCTCCACATGAGCATTGTCCGCGAGCTTTTCGATGACGCCATAGCGCTGCAGAAAGACGGGCTGAGCCCGAGCCGGATCGGGCTCGCCATTACCGACCGCTGGGAGGCGGAGGCGTTGGGCGCCGCGGGCAGGGTCAAGCGCACCCGCTCGCCGTCGGGTGCGATCGAGCTGCTGTTTCCCGGCGGCGAGAAGATCGTCTGGAACGGAGCAAGCTGGAATTACGTCCCGGTCTGAGACGGTGCAGCGCTGTCGGCAACCCTGGTCACGGCACGGCTCTGCCATCGTCCTGGCGGTAGCGGTTGCGGCTGGGCCGGCAGCCGCCGACGAGACGGTCGCAAACTACAGCGCTTATTGGGCCGGGCTTCCTGCAGCCAATATCCGCCTGACCTTGAGCGATGGCGGTGCCGGGTATCACGACGAGATCGAAATAACGACGCTCGGCCTTCCCCACCTGCTCTCCCGGTTTCGCGCGACCGCCTCGGCCGAAGGGCGTCTTGCCGCGGATCGGACGCCAGAGCCGTCGCGTTATCTGGCGGCCTATGATCTGCGCAAGCGGCACGACAGCCGGGTCAGCATGCTCTTCGTCCGCCGTTCCGGCGCGACGGTCGCCGAGCGAGGTCCAGACGACACCAGCCGAAAGCCCCCGCTACCCGAGGGGTTCCGCAAGAATTCGGTCGATCCGCTGTCGGCCCTGGAGCGCATCCGCGAGGCGCTGCGCACGGCCCGGCCCGGACAGCAGGTTTACGATCCCGGTCTATGACGGTGCCCGGCGCTTCGACATCGTCGGGGAGATCCTCCCGCGGAATAAACCGGCCGACGGTACACTGCGGGCCGAACTGACCTTGCGTCCGATCGCCGGCTTCCGAGGCGAAACGAGCGAGGACGGCGACCCCGACGACGCGCCCCGAAAGGTGGGGCTGACCGTGACCGACGACGCGAGACAGCTGCCTCTGTCGATCACGGTACCGGTCTTCTTCATGCCGCTGGTGATCCGCTTCGAGGAACTCTGCCCAACCGCTCGGTCTTGCTCGAAATAGCATGGCCCGCCATTCTGCGGGTCGTTATGACCTCCACGAGAGCACCGAGATGCCGTTTTCACTGATCGACGAAACCGGGGGCGAGGTTCCGATCGCCGCTCTAACCAAGGGGGAATTCCCGGCTTGGCTCGAAAAGGTCGCCGGAGCGCGAGCGTAACTGGCTGGCATCGATCGGTTTTTCCGCCGAATCGGCAAACCACGCCCTGGTTCCCGGCGAAACCGGCAAGCTCGCCCGGGTGCTCGTCTGGCTCGGCGACGGAGCCAGATGCCGAAGGACGGATGTGGGCGCTCGCCGGGCTGCAGACGGCGCTGCCGGAAGCGCGCTATCGGCTCGATGCGGTTCCCGACGGCGCGGACCCGACACACCTCGCGCTCGGTTGGGCGCTGGCGACTTACGCTTTCACACGTTATAGCGAAAAGCCCCGATCTGCCGCGACATTGGTGTGGCCCGAGAAATGCGATCGCGGTCGGGTCGAGCGGCTCGCCGCGGCGGTGTTTCTCGCTCGCGATCTCGCCAATACGCCGGCCGGGGACCTCGGCCCCGAGGAGCTTGCCGGCGAAGCGGTGCGCGTCGCCAAGGCCGCCGGCGCTCGTCATCGCGTCATCGTCGGCGACGACCTGCTCGCCGAGAATTACCCGACCATTCACGCGGTCGGCCGCGCCAGCGTGCGCGCGCCGCGGCTTGTCGACATCGTCTGGGGCGATCCGGCGGCGCCGAAGGTGACTCTGGTCGGCAAGGGGGTGTGCTTCGACAGCGGCGGGCTCGACCTGAAGACCGCCTCCGGTATGCGCCTGATGAAAAAGGACATGGCCGGTGCGGCGATCGTGCTGGGGCTCGCCCAGGCGATCATGGATGCGCGGGCTCCCGGTGCGCCTGCGGGTGCTATTGCCTTGCGTCGAGAACGCGGTGTCCGGCAACGCGATGCGCCCGCTCGACATCGTGCGGACCAGAAAGGGGCTGACCGTCGAGATCGGCAACACCGACGCCGAAGGCCGGCTGATCCTGTGCGACGCTCTAGCCGAAGCTTCGACCGAGAAGCCGGAATTATTGATCGACATGGCGACCTTGACCGGGGCGGCGCGGGTGGCGCTCGGCCCCGAGCTGGCGGCCCTCTTCTGCAATGACGACGCGCTCGCCCGCGATTTGCTCGAGACGGCCAAGGCCGAAGAAGACCCCATGTGGCGGATGCCGCTATGGCGCCCCTATCGCAAGATGATCGACAGCAAGATCGCCGATATCAACAACGTCTCGGAATCGCCGCATGCCGGCGCCATCACCGCTGCGCTCTATCTGCAGGAATTTGTCGAGCCCGGCATCCCCTGGGCGCATCTCGACGTGATGGCGTGGAACCCGCAGAGCCGCCCCGGCCGCTCCGAAGGCGCTGAGGCTACCGCGCTGCGCGCCCTCTACGCTCACATCGCCCAAAGGTTCGGTTAGCACGAATGTCTTTACGGTGGGCCATGGCCCCCTAACGAGACGTGCCTATCAACCCGCTACGACGAACCAGCGACAAGAACCGCCCGGATTTTTTCCGCCAGCGCGGCATAGGTGTAGGGTTTGACGATCAGCTCGACGCCGGGATCCAACCGGCCGTGATGCACGATTGCATTGCGCGCATAGCCCGTCGTGAACAGCACCTTCAGGTCAGGCCGGTACTCGCGCGCTGCATCGGTCAATTGCCGACCATTCTGGCCGCCCGGCAATCCGACATCGGTAAACAACAGCCGGATCGACGGGTCGCGTTCGAGCCGCCGCATCGCCCCCGCGGCGTCAGCCGCTTCCACGACCCGGTAGCCGAGCTCGCGCAGGCTGGCGACGCTGTTCGCCCGCACGTCATCGTCATCCTCGACGACGAGGATTGTTTCCGCATCTTGCGCTGACGGGATTGCCGCCGGCGCCGGCTCGGCGGCGGGGGCCTCGTCGCCCGTATGGCGCGGCAGGTACATCTTGACCGTCGTGCCCTGTCCGGGCTCGCTGTAGATCTTGACGTGGCCCCCAGACTGCTTGGCGAAGCCGTAGACTTGGCTGAGGCCAAGCCCGGTGCCGCGCCCCGGCTCCTTAGTCGTGAAGAACGGCTCGAACGCCTTCTCGACCGCTTCTTTCGACATGCCGATGCCGGTGTCGCTGATCGCGATCATGACATACTGGCCCGCGACCACCTCATGATGCGCAGCGGCGTAGCCGTCGTCGAGATAGGAGTTTGCCGTCTCGATCGTCAGCTTGCCCCCTTGGGGCATCGCATCGCGCGCATTGACCGCGAGGTTCAGGATCGCATTCTCGACCTGGTTCGGATCGGCGAAGGTCCGCCACAACCCGCCGGCCAGCACGGTCTCGATTGCAATCGACTCGCCGAGGGTACGACGCAGCAGGTCCGACATGGCGGCGACCAGCCGGTTCGGCTCGACCGGTCTCGGGTCAAGCGGCTGGCGCCGGGCGAAAGCCAGCAACTGACTGGTCAACGCCGAGGCGCGCGAGACGCCGCGCTGCGCCATCTGCATTGCTCGAGCTGTGCCGCTGTCGCCGGGCAGCGCCTGCCGCTCCAGCCATTCAAGACTACCCTGGATGACCAGCAACAGATTGTTCATGTCGTGGGCGACGCCGCCGGTCAGTTGGCCGATGGCCTCAATCTTCTGGGCCTGCCGCAATTCCGACTCGGCCTGGCGCCGACGTTCGATCTCTTCGGCAACACGCTCCTCGAGGTTCTCGTTCACCCGCCGAAGCGACTGTTCGGCGAGCTTTCGCCGTGTGATATCAACGGCCGCAGCAATCGCGCCCTTGACGCCCGCATCGGCGCGGTCGCGCAGCGGCGTCGCCTGCACCAGCAGCGTCGTCGTATCGCCGTTCGCGAAGCGAAGTTCGAGCTCCTCGTCGCGAATTTCTTCTCCGCGCGCGGCGCGCGGCAGCGGCAGGTCTCTCCGCTTAATTTCAACTCCCTCGCTGTTGAACACGCCTATTTTGGGGCCATTGCCATTCCGCGACCCCAAAGATGCCACTTCCTCCGGCGCAAGACGGAGCAGCGCCGCCGCCTGCAGGTTGCTGGTGATCCGACGGGCGTTGCGATCGTGGGTAAACCACACGCCGGCCGGCACAGTGGCCAGCACAGTCTCGAGCTCGACCGTTCGCGCCCGCAGCGCCTCCATCGCCTCCCGCCGCACTCGCGCCATCTGTAAATTCGTGCTGACGCGCGCGAGCAATTCGCGGGCCGAAAACGGCTTCGTCAAATAATCATTGGCGCCGATGTCAATGCCCTCGACGCGCGCTTCCTCGCCGGCCCGCGCCGACAGCAGCAGAACCGGGATATCGCGCGTCGTCGGATCGGCGCGTAACGCCCGCAGCAGGCCAAAGCCGTCGAGGCCCGGCATCATCACGTCCGTCAGCACCAGGTCCGGCGCATGACGGCGGATCTTGGCGAGCGCGGCTTCGCCGTCAGCCACCGCCTCGACCGCATAATGCTGATCGGCCAGGAGGCGGCAGACATAATCGCGCATGTCGGCGTTGTCATCGGCCAGCAGTACCCGCCCAGGTGCCGCCGGTGGCGCCGGGGCATCGAAATCGTCCAAAATCGAGCGGGTCAGCGCTGGATCCGCCGCGTCGCCGCCTTTGTCACGAGGCAACCAACTCAGCGCCTCCTCGACATAGGCCTGCGCGCGAATCCTGGCTGGCCCGCGGCGCGCATCGCCAATGCGCTCGCTCGGTAAGTGGGCGGAGCCGAACGGCACGATTATTGTGAACACTGTGCCGCGGCCGGGCTCGCTGTCGACCCCGATCGCGCCGCCGTGCAGCCGGACCAACTCCTGCACCAGGGCAAGGCCGATGCCGCTGCCCTCGAAGGTGCGGCCTTTGGCGCCCTCGATCCGATGGAAGCGCTCGAACAGGTGCGGGAGTTCGTGAGCCGGAATGCCGGTGCCGGTGTCGCGCACCGTCAACTCGGCAGCAGCGCCATCCGCCGAAGTCCCGATGGATACCCCGATCTCCCCTTCGAACGTGAATTTGAATGCATTCGAAATCAGGTTTAGGACGATCTTCTCCCACATGTCGGGATCGACGGAGACCGGCTCCGCAAGCGGCAGGCAATTGATCGTGAGCCGCAGCCCGGCCTGACCGACAGCCGAGCGGAAGGTCGAAGCGACCTCCGCCGTCAGTGCGGCAAGATCGGTCGGCTGATAGCGGGCCTGCACGCGGCCGGCCTCGATGCGCGAAAAATCGAGCAGGCTGTTAACCAGCTTCAACAGTCTCAGCCCGTTGCGGTGCGCGGTCTCGATCAGATCCCGGTCGGAGTTCCCCCCGCTTCTCGCTTGGTTCGCCAGCAGCTCCTCGAGTGGGCCAAGCATCAGCGTTAGCGGCGTGCGGAACTCGTGGCTGACGTTAGAGAAAAATGTCGTCTTCGCGCGGTCGATCTCCGCGAGCGCCTCGGCGCGCCGCCGTTCGGCCTCGTAGGCATCGGCATTTGTCAGCGCGGCGGCGATCTGACCGACGACAAGGTCGAGAAAGCCGGAGTAAGAGCGGTCGAACAGGCGGAACGGGTTGAGCCCGGCGATTAGTGCGCCGGTGCGCCCGGTCTCGCCGGTCGCCGGAATCGGCAAGACAACAGCCCGCGCAGGCGGCTGCCCCCAGGCGCCCGTCGGGATGTCGCCGCGGAAAGCCCGCGCCAGGTCGGAAACAAATTGCGGCGCGTGCTGCTCCAACACCGCCCCGATCGGCCATGGCGACGCGGCTTCGAGCGCGAACGACACCGGCGCGGCGGGATGGCCCGGCTCGATCCCGGACAAGCCGGCGAGCGACACCGTCCCGCCGTCCGGGTCGGCCATGTAGATCATCGCAAAGGGCAGGTCGCGTCGGTTTGTCGACAGCGCGCATGCCGCGCGTTCACAAGCCTGTTGCCAGCTTCTCGCCTCGGCCGTGTCGGTTGCCAGCTCGCGCAAAAGGGCGAGCTGGCGTTCGCCGATCACCCGGTGCGTGTCGTCGGTATTGGCGCAGATGATCCCGCCAACGGTGCCGTCCTCCGTCAGGATTGGGCTGTACGAAAACGTATAATAGGTTTCCTCCGGATAGCCGTTGCGCTCCATGATTAGGAGCTGTTCCTCGACATAGGTACCCTCTTAACCGCCCATCGCGGTCTCGAGCATCGGGCCGATATCTCGCCAGATCTCTCGCCAAACGACCGAGGTGGGTTGGCCCAAGGCCCAGGGGTGCTTGCCGCCGATGATCGATTTGTAGGGATCGTTGTAGAAGTAGATCAGCTCGCGGCCCCAGCCGATCCAGAACGGCTGGCGCGAGGTCAGGATGATGCGAACCGCGGTCTTCAGACTTTCCGGCCAATGCTCGGGAGAGCCGATGCTCGTCTTCGCCCAGTCGAATTCTCGCATCAACCGGGAAAGTTCCGTATGCCCGAGGAAGAGCCGATCTTCTGGATATGGAGCAGGGTGTCCACGCAAGCGAGGCAGCCCTATGCTGTCAAAACCGTCGCCTGACGGCCTGCGCGTGGCAACGGTTCCCCTCCTCTGCTCGAACGACTAGCGGCAGGGGTAAACAACGGCCCCGCATCGAAGATCCCAGGCTGGCATCATTTTACTTCCGGGCTGCTTAAATCCACTCCGAAAATCTGCGCCTCCGCTTGTAAGCGATAGGGATCAAGCGTTAGGGACATCGCGATCAAGATCAGCGGCGCCTGCACCTTGCCGCAGAAACCGTTCCCCTACAAAGACATCTGGGATCCGCTCGGCCGCATAGTCGACGCCTTTGGTCTCGATCGCTGCATAGGGCACCGATTCGACGCGCGCAGCACCTGGATGCCGGCAAGGTCTTGTGTGTAGTCGTGCGGAACGCTCACCGATTGCCGGCGTGCCTCGATGAACTCAGGGGACCAAGGGCGGCGGTGGCCGGGCGCAAGAGAATATTAGGCGGCGGCTCTTTCGCCTTGCGCGGTCCTTACGACGCCGGCGAGCAGCGCAGCGGCATTGCGGTGCAGGATCTGCTCGCGCGCTTCCTCGCCGATCTGCGCTTCCGCGAGCGCCTTCCTCGTCCAGTCGCAGCCGAACTCGGTGCCGTCGGTGCCGCACACAATGCGCTCGGCGCCGTACAGGTTCACGGCCGCCTCGATCGCGCGCGCGCCGAACGAGTTGCAATCGACGTACACCTTGGCTTTGCGGAAGCGCGACGACGGCAGCTCCTCATCCGGCGTGTCGAGCAGGCCGCGGTGGTCCATGCGCTCGACCTCGTAGGGAATGTTGCCGCCCAAATTGTGGACGTGGACCGTCGCATCCGGATAGTCCGCAAGGTAATCGGTGAGACACAGCGTCACCATCACCGAGGACAGGCTCGCCTGCATGTCGAGCGTGCCGTTGCGGCGGCGCGCGTTGTCCGTGTCGGGCGAGACCTTGGGGTAGGCGTCGCCTGGCCGCGGGCCGTTATGGATGAAGAGCACCGCGTGGTGGCGGTCCGCGACTTCCAGCAGCGGCCGCATCGCTTCGGCGTCCTTGCGCGTCAGGAAATAATTGCCGGGGACCTGCGCGCCGATCATGCCCGGCAGCCCGAGCGCGCGCTCGAACTCGGCGGCAGCGGCGGAGATGTCGGTCAGCGGCAGCGCGGCGTAGGCGGCGAAGCGGCCGGGATGCTTCTGGCAAATCGCGGAAAGCCCGTCATTGACACTCCGGCACAGCGGCCCCGACGCTTCCGGCGGCTGGGCCTCGATCCAGCAGAACGAGCCGAGGAGGGAGAGCACGCTCGTCTCCACCCCTTGGCGGTCCATCCGAGCGAGGTGGAACTCGAGGTCATCGAAGGCCGTGGCGAGCGGCGCTTCGCCCATCCCGGGGGATTTCAGCACTTCGACGCCGCCCTCATTGCGCAGGATGCGCGGTTCTCTGGTGCGGGCACGCAGGGCGTCGGCCACTTCGGCGGGCCTCCAATGAGCATGCATGTCGATCATGGCTGTCATGGCTGTTTCCTTTATAGGCCGGCCGCTAGCTTAACCCCACGGCGGCTCACCGCAAAGCGCGACAACTGTCACGATCAATCGACGGCGCCAGCCGGCGACGCGGCAACCCATGCCGCTAAAGCGTTTTGCACGATCCGTCGCACTCGTCGGGGAACAGGCTCCGGCCACAGGCGCAAGGGCCGCGATGACCCGCAACGCTGGGGTCGGTCGTCGGTGGTTGCCCGGGCAGCCTCTCCCGCCGCAACTCTTCCATGCGCATACGGATTGTCTTGAAATCGTCAGCTGCTCGGCGCGGCGACATCAACCCCTCCCAGGCCTCCGGCTAACATGCCCTAGCACCGATCGCAAATCATCTCTCCTTTGGTCGAGAGCGGACGACCGATTGAGTTTTTCACCCTAGCCGTCTCCCCACTCGCCCACATCGTGATAGTGCACATTCATGCCCCCTGCATGCCGCCCACCGCGATGGTCTGGCTGGTGCCCGCCTCGGTGAGGCGAATTGACGGACGCGCTTGCGCTCTCCATTCTGTACCACATGACTGATCTCGCGCCCGAGCTGGCTCGGCTCACGCCGCGCCAGCGCCTCGATTTGATCGAGCACCTCTGGGAGAGCCTTGAAGATAAGGACATACCCGTGACCGACGCGCAGCGAGCCGAGCTCGACCGGCGCATCGCAGGTTTCGATCAGGATCGAGAACACAGCATTCCATGGGACCAGCTTAAGGCCGAGCTTCGACAACGGCGCTGACCGTGCCGTCGGTCGTCTTTGGTTCCGCTGCACGGGCTGAACTGATCCAGGCGCACGATTGATATAGCGCCCGAGATGCGGAACTGGCCGCTCGCTTTGCTGCGGAAGTCGAGAGGGTCGTCGACCGGATTGCCGCGGCGCCACAGCATTTCCCTGTTGTCTACAGAGACGTCCGCCGCGCTCGGTGCCGACGATTTCCGTATGCGCTTGTTCTTTCGGGTCATGGACGAGACGGTCCACGTGATCGCCTGCTTCCACGGTAGGCGTGACCCGCGCCAATGGCAGTGGCGCAGCTAGGCTGGCTGTCCGATCGGACGACCGTTCAATGCCGTAATGGTTACCGCGAGAGCCGGGGTCCATCCGAGATGCATCCGGCCGGCGATCAGGTGCCAGCGCCGCGCGTGCGCTGCCGGCAGGAGAGGCCGCGACCGTGCGGGGCTAGTACCTGGTTGCGTAAATTGGTGTATGTCGTACCCATCTCGCTTCGGTATCCTCGCTCGGAAGGGACGACAAATCTCCGTCGTCCCCGCGAAAGCGGGGACCCAGAGCCTGCCCCCCTGCTTTCGCCAGGGGCAGGCTCTGGCATGAACAGGGGGCGGCCGATCGGGGCATGAGCGAGAAGCGTCCTTGCGTCTACATCCTCGCCAGCAAACGTAATGGCACCCTTTATGTCGGTGTCACAAGTGATATTGCGCGCCGTGCTTGGCAACATCGTTCGAATGCTGTCGGTGGATTTGTTCGCGATTACGGAGTGCATAGGTTAGTGTTTGTCGAGTTTCACGAGACCATGGCCGATGCGATCCTCCGCGAAAAGCGCATCAAGAAATGGCGCCGCACGTGGAAACTGGAGTTGATCGAGCGCCATAATCGGCAATGGCGTGATCTTTACGAGGAGCTGGGGTGAGAGCGCCCGCCCCCTGTTCATGCCAGAGCCTGCCCCTGGCGAAAGCAGGGGGGCAGGTTCTGGGTCCCCGCTTGCGAGGCTGTAATCCAATTCCGCATATCCCACCTTTGCGCCCTTTGCTCGTCGTTCCCGCGAAAGCGGGAATCCAGGGATTTAAGTTGCTTGCCCCTGGGTCCCCGCTTGCGCGGGGACGACGAATTGTCTGTCCGCAGGATTTCCTGACAGCCTCTTGCGCGGGGACGACGAACAGGGTGGAGTGCCGCACGCTAATTTTCGCGACGAGGTACTAGGGCGGTTGTCGTTACCTGATCAATAATCTCCAGGCGGCGCCGCTGGAGAACGGCGAGGTAGAGGCCAAGACCGCATTTCTGGTGTACCGCTCGCACCTGGACACGGATCATCAGCTGCTCTCCGGTTGCCGCGGGATTTGCTGCGCAAGGTGAACGGCGCGTGGAAGGTGAGGAGGCGCACGATCGTGCTCGACGCCAACGCCCTGTTGGCAAGAACCTCAGCGTCTTCCTCTAGTTAGCGAAGGGCTAGCGATGCTCATCAAGCTGGCAGGCTAGGAAAAAGGGTCGAGGCCATCTGCGTCGCGAATTCTTTGAAGAGGCGCGTTGGCTTCGGCATGTGGCGGTTGCCAAGATGAACAAGCGAGAGATCGAAGGTGCGAAAGTGCCAATCAGGAATGACCTCGACGAGCCGACCCTCGCGTACAAGATCGGGTTTTACCACCGGTGGAAGCTCTCCGATGCCGCCACCCGCCAGTAGCGCCGGCGCAAGACCAGTGAAGTCGTTCATCGTCAAGTAAGGCTGGAACGTCACCGTTTCCTTGTCCCTTCCGTTTATATGAACCAAGGTCCAGCTGCTTTCGGGAGCTCGATGCCAGAACGCTAGCAACCGATGATCGAGGAGATCCGGGGGCGACTTTGGTGCCTTGCAGGTCTTCAGATACTCGGGGCTCGCTACGAGCCAGTGCCGATAGGTCAGGATTTTCCGCGCGACGAGCGACGAATCCCGCAACGCGCCGAGCCTGAACGCGATGTCGACGCCGTCGGCTATGTGATCCACAAACCGGTCGGTCACAAAGACCTGGACACGGACGTTGGGGTAAGAAGCCTGGAACGCGGTGACCAGCGGTGTCAGCAATGTGTCTGAAATGCTGGGCGGCGCGGAAAGCCGCAGGGTGCCGGACACGTCCGATAGCGTGTTCGAGATGATGTTCTCGACAGCTTCGCTGAGTTCGGCGCTGCGCACGGCATGCTCGAGGATCTCAGATCCTAAATCGGTGAGCCGCAGGCTCCGCGTGGACCGTTCCAGCAGGCGAACCCCGAGTTGATCTTCGAGCTCGGCGACGCGTCGGCTGACGGTGGAAATCGGCATTTTGAGGCGCCGCGCCCCCTCGGAGAAGCTTTTGGCCTCAACGACCTTGGCGAACACGACCAGCGAATTGAGATCTGCCATCGCCTACCCAATGAGGAAAAATTTTTGCCAACGTCGCTGTCTAACGGCTAAGGAGGCGTTCGTATAGGCTTCGCCCACCGCCTATAGCCGCTACCTCGGGCCGTCGCGCTCAGGCTGGATCGTTGGGGACGCCAACCACAAAAATCATCCCAGTTTTGGAAATCTGATTCCCAACTTCGCCGGCTAATCGGTCTGGCCGTGGTGGGCTATTCGCTACAGGCGGACGCAACAGCTGTGGGATCATGTGTTATGACCGATGCCACGATCGCTAAAGACGAGGCCGCAATCAGGGAGGTGATGGCGGCGTACAATGCCGCTCTGAACGGCGGCAAAACGTCCGCCGTACTGCCTCTTTATGCTGACGATGGCGTTTTCATGCCGCCCTACAGCCAATCGGCGGTCGGAATAGAGGCGGTCCGGAAAGCGTACGACGCCGTCTTCGACGAGCTCAAGTTCCACGTGAAGTTCACCATTGCGGAACTCGTCGTGATGGCGCCCATCTGGGCGTATGTCCGCACCAATTCGGCCGGCACGACGGACCATCATTCGACCGGCAAAACGACTAGGGAAGCGAACCAGGAGCTCTTCATTTTCAGGAAAGGGGACGACGGTAGGTGGCGGATTGCGCGCTACAGCTTCTCTCCGACCAACCCAACCGGCTCGTGAACCAAAGGCGGTGAAAGGCTGAAGCGAGAGAGTTCGTACCCGCCGCAGTGCTTGGGCGTGGACCCGGCGTTATCTAGGACCGGCAGGACTTGGTTCGTGGTTGTGATCCTGCTTGTCGTCGCGGCGTTCGCGCAGTTCGGCACTTCATCTGTGTCCGCACAGCCGGCGGGCGATGCGCCGATCGCGACTTCCTCTCCGAAGGATTTGCGGACGCTCGCCGATCTTTTCGACAAGCCGGAGATACGGGCTTGGCTGAAAGACCGCTCGAATTTTCCTGCGTCGGCTCCTCGCCCGGGATCCGAGAGCGCGTCGCAGATGATTGGGAGCCGTCTCGACGCCGCACGCGCCTCGCTGCGCCGTCTCGCAGCCGCGATCCCGGATCTTCCCGCACAGCTCGGGATCATTAAAGCAACCCTGACGAGGGAATTGCAACAGCGCCGCGGCTTCGGCCTCTTCGGCCCGCTCGCTGGCTTTGCCGTGCTAGGCGCTCTGGCCGAGGCCTTATTCTGGCGCGGAACGGGTGGATTGCGTGACCGACTAACCGCCCTTCCGGTCGAAACGGTCGAAAATCGCCTGCGCGCTGTCGTTTGGCGCCTGCTTTACGGGATAGGCCACATTGCAGTGTTCACCGCCGGCAGCGTTGGGGCCTTTCTCGCATTTGACTGGCCGCCGCTTCTCCAGGAAATCGTGCTCACCTACCTCGTAGTCGTTCTCGCGGTGCGGCTCACCCTGGTCGGTGGCCGCATCGTACTCGCTCCCGGGGCCGAGCGCTTCCGCCTCCTGCCGATGTCGACTGCGACCGCGCGATACTGGCTCGTCTGGTCGGCAGTGCTGGTGGGTGCCCTTTATTTCGCCAAGGGTACATTTCGATTGGTGCCGGTGCTCGGAGCCACGCTGTTTACCCGGACGCTCGTGGGCATCGTCGTCAGCATCATCCTGCTCGGCCTCGCGCTCCTCGCACTCTGGCGGCGCCCGACCCTCGACGGCCACGGAGCTGCTCAACGCGCTTACGAGGGGGGCGCTTGGCTGGTCAGCGCCTATCTCGTCGGGGTGTGGCTCACCGCTTTTACCGGTGAGACGGCACCGTTTGACATCGGTCTCATTCTCCTCCTCGTCATCCTGGCGAGCTTCGGCTTGCGCAGCATCGTCGAACGCCTGTTGCGATCATCGGGAGAGGCGGCTGACCCGACGATACGGCCGCTTGCCGTCGTGGCCTTCCATCGCGGCCTACGCGTCGCACTGCTCGTCGGAGGCACGCTCGCTGTGGCGTACATCCTCGACCTCGACCTGACTGAGCTCGCGGCAAACGACACCGTAACCACGCGGCTTGCACGCGCCGTCTTGGATGTCATCATCATCGTTCTGGTCGCCCACTTCGTCTGGCAGATGACGCGCGTCTCGATCGACCATCATCTGAGCGAAACGATGTCGGACGATATGAAGGGTGCGGAGGCGGAGATCCGCCGTCGTCAGCGCTTGCGCACGCTTCTTCCGGTTCTGCGCAACCTCCTTTTGGTCGTCGTGGTGGCGGCTGCGGGTCTCATGGCACTCTCGGCGATCGGCGTCGACGTCGGACCGCTGGTGGCGGGCGCGGGCATCGTAGGGATCGCGATCGGCTTTGGCGCTCAGACGCTCGTGAAGGACATCATTTCAGGCATTTTCTTCCTGTTCGACGACGCTTTCCGGGTCGGCGAGTATATCGAGAGCGGACCCATCAAAGGAACGGTAGAGGCCTTCTCATTGCGCTCGGTCAAGTTGCGCCACCAGCGCGGGGCATTGCACACCGTTCCGTTCGGGGCGCTTACCACGATCACGAACCAATCGCGTGATTGGGTCATCGACAAGCTGTCGATCGGTGTGACTTACGAAACCGATCTCGACGCCGTGAAGCGCATCGTCAAAGAAATCGGCGGGGTACTTCAAAACGATCCGGAGTTCTCGCCGCATATTCTGGAGACACTGAAGATGCAAGGTGTTGAGCAGTTTGGCGATTTCGCCATCCAGGTTCGCCTCAAAATGAAGACGCGCCCGGGTGAGCAGTTCGTGATTCGACGAAGTGCCTACGCGCTCATCAAGCGTGCATTTGATGAGCGGGGCATTCAATTCGCCTACCCGACCGTGACTATCGCCAGCGACGCGGGCGTCGCGGCCGCCGCAGCAAAGGCCGGCCTCAATCTCGCGCAGGCTCGAGCAACTCCGGAGAGCGGCGCCGGCGATTGGCTGGAGCCGTAGGAAGCTCCGCGTCCTGCCAAATCTCGAACATAAACTCGACTGTCAACAGCTGATCGCGGAACGGAGGCGAGCGATGACGACGATGAAAGCAGCGGTAATCCACGAAGCTGGCGGCCCGGAGGTTCTCAAGCTCGAGACCCGCCTGATCCCGGCGCCGAAGCATGGCGAAGTCCTGATCCGCGTCAAGGCGTTCGGTCTCAACCGGTCCGAGCTGTTCACCCGTCAGGGTCACTCGCCGAACGTAAAGTTCCCGCGGATATTGGGCATTGAAGCGGTCGGCCTGGTAGAGCAGGCGCCTGGGGATGAGTTCCGCGAGGGCGAGGCCGTCGCAACCGCGATGGGTGGAATGGGGCGGCAGTTCGACGGCAGCTACGCCGAATATACCTGTGTGCCGGC
The DNA here is from genome assembly GCA_963736715.1 of uncultured Alphaproteobacteria bacterium. Lineage (GTDB taxonomy): Bacteria > Pseudomonadota > Alphaproteobacteria > ATCC43930 > CGMCC-115725 > AP-15. Next base: position 304,171 of record CAVTQA010000046.1, read on the forward strand.
GGCGCAGGTGCAACCGGTGAGGACCGAACTCGCCTGGGACTTGTTCGGCGCCGTGCCGGAAATGCTGCAGACGGCCTGGGGCTCGCTGTTCAAATCGCTTCGCCTCGAACCGGGCGAGCGTCTGCTGATCCGCGGCGGCACGACCTCTGTCGGCTTGGCGGCCGCGGCAATCGCCAAGCGACACGGCGCCTTTGTCGCCGCAACGACGCGCAGACCCGATCGCGAGAAGCTGCTCCGCGCCAGCGGGGCAGATCAGGTGTTCATCGATACCGGGTCGATAGCCGAACAGGTCAGAGAAGTGAGCTCCGGCGGCGTCGACAAGGTGCTCGAACTGGTCGGGACGACGACATTGCTGGATTCGCTGCGCTGCGCCAGGCAACGCGGTATTGTGTGCATGACCGGCATGGTCGGCAACAAATGGTCCTTCGACAATTTCAGTCCAATGGACGCAATCCCAACCGCAGTCAGCCTGACTACCTATGATGGGGGACCCGAGGACTTCATGCTGACGCCGCTAGAACAGCTGGTTCAACAGATCGCCGCGGGAGAGTTGCACGTCCAAATCGGCAGGACTTTCCGTCTCGACGAGATCGTTGAGGCCCATCGCTGCATGGAAGAGAACAAGGCTGGCGGGAAGATCGTAGTGCTGACCTAGCGCCCTAGCCCCGACCTGGCTAGCCGTCCCTCTCGTAGCCCCGCAGGAACGCGTGTACCTGCGCGGTCCATTCGGCGGGCTTTTCGAAGGGGGGCCAGTGGCCGCAGTTGTTGAGGAGGACGAGGCGCGAGTCGGCGATGTGGTTGAGGATCGCGATCGAGACCTCGAACGGCACCATCCGGTCGTAGCGCCCGTGGATCAGGAGGACGGGCGCCCTGATGCCGGCGAGGTCGGGTGTGTAGTCGTGCGGCAGGCTCACCGATTGCCGGCGCGCCTCGATGAACTCTTGTGACCAGGTGTGCGCCCGGTGGATGTAGTCCACCAGCTCGTCGGTCACCAGGCTCTCGTCGTCGATGTGCACGGCGAGGTAGCGCCGGATGTTCTCGCGGGTCGGGTCGTCGAGGGCTCGGGCTGTGGCCCGGCTGCCCTCCGACGGGCGATTGGACAAGAGATAGCGGTCGCCGCCGGTGCCGATATGCGAGCCGCCCATCACGAACCTGCCGACCCGCTCGGGATAGGCGATGGCCGCCACCATCGCCGACTGCCCGCCTTGCGAGTTGCCGACCCAGTGACGCCCGCGCAATGCCGAGAGTGTCGAGCAACGCGACGGCGGTCCGCGCCTGCACGGCGTGCACCCCCTCGCGATAGACGATCGGGCCCGTTTTCGAAAAATTCGGCAGGTCCATCAGGATGCAGCGGAAGTGCTGCGACAGCGCGCCGACAGCCTTGTGAAATGTGATCCATGCGGTGGTGCCGGGACCGTAGGAGTGGAGGAACAGCACCGGCTCGCCCTCGCCCACATCGTGGTAGTGCACATTCATGCCGACGGTCATGATGGTCTTGCCGGTGGCCGCCTCGGTGAGGCCATTCGACGCGATGAACGGCATGCCTTTCCCCCTTTTACCGAACGCGGGGCGCGGCCGCCGGAGATCCTGTCAGGATCGTCTGCGCGGTTTCCTGGCCGCTTGCCAGCGCCGCCTCGACCGTGCCCATGTCCGGACCGGCATAGAGCGCCTCGCCGGAAAAGAATACCGCGTCACCGTCAGGTTTTTTCAGCACCGACTGCGCTTCCCGGGTTCTCGGCGTGGCGTAGGAATAAGCGCCGCGCGCGAACGGATCGTTGCCCCAGTCGATCGCTCGCGCCGCGACCAGTTTCCTCCTGATGCGCTCCGGAGGCAGATCGAAGATCTCGCCGAGCGAGGCGAGCCCCATGTCGACGAGATCGGGCTCGGCAAGTGACGACACCCTGTCGGCCCTTGGTCCCGCCAACCAACCCGTCAGTACCGGATATCGGTCGGGATACTGGGTCCACCAAGTCGGGACCGGTGCATCGGAGAGCAGGAACGACAGGTCGGACAAGTCTCGCCCGTTATGATCGGCCCACCATCTCGTGGCGAAGCGAAGGAGAATTTTGACGACATTGCCGAACCCGATATCGGCGGCGGCGGCTGCCCGTTCGCGCGCCGCCGGCGGAAGCGCGATTTCGGACAGGAGCGGGGGTGGCACGGTAAGGACCGTAGCGTCGGCCTCGAACGTGGCGCCATTGTGACAGCGCACGGCAACCCGCCCGCGGGCCTCCTCAATCGCTGTTACGTGCGCGTCGAGATGGAGCGCCGCGCCGTGCCTGCGGCATTCGGATAGAAGATGCTCGATGAGTGCGCCGTAGCCTTTCGCGATCCGCCCGTGAGGACCGTCGTCCCGGGCCATCCATTCGTCGCGAAGCGCGAGCGTGCTGACGCGGCGCGGGTCGGCCGCGTCGTAGCCCTCGACCGTCCGGGTGATCGACCGCCGCAGCTCGTCGTATCGGCGATCGGCAAAATGCGTCTCCAGAAATTCGGCGATGGGCAGATCGGCTTTCACCTCGCTCAGAGCTTGGTAGAACCGGCCCATATGAGGCTGCGAAGGTTCGTTGGGCAATAACTTGCCCGTGCGGTCGCTCCATCGCGTGCCACCGCGCGGCAAGAGCGAAAGTTTCGCTTCGCGCAACAGAGCTCGCGTCACCGGCGCGGCGCCGTGGACAAATTCGGGACCGCCTTCAGCTTGATAGCCGAATTCCTGGACAGGCAGCGGGTAGATGCGTCCGCCGCATCGGTCTCGCGCCTCGAGGATCGTCACGCGTTTGCCCGCGCGCACCAGCTCGCGGGCCGCCATCAAGCCCGCAGCACCAGCACCGAGGACGACAATGTGCGTCAGATGCAGAGGGGCCACCGTCAGGGAATTTGCGTCCCTTCGGCAGCCACAGCCCTCTGAACAGCGGGACGCGCCAGCATGCGCGCGCGATGATCCATGACGCGGGGTAGTTTGGTGGTGTCGACCCCGTCACCTTCTATCCACGACGCGATCGTGAACAGGTACGGATCGCAGATCGTGTACTTGTCGCCCATTACCCACGGACCCTTCAGGAGCTTGTGCTCGATCAGCGCAAAGCACTCCGTCACGTTCGACGGGACTTTGCGCTTCAGTGCCTCGATCGCTGCAGGGTCATCGGCCCACCGGGTGCCCCGCATGCGGTGCGCATGCGCGACATGCACCGTCGAACAAAGGTAGCTGTTGAACTCCTGAACCTGGGCAAGGGCGAAGGGATCAGCGAGCGGGGCGAGTTCGGCCTGCGGAAAACGCTGTGCCACAAAGCACAGGAGCGCCGGTGTTTCGGTAAGCGTGCCGCTTTCGGTTACCAGTGCGGGAACGCGCCCTTTGGGGTTGACCGCGAGGTATTCGGGGCTCCGCTGGCTCTGGGAGCGAAAATCGACGAGAACCGCCTCATGCGGCGCGCCAGCCTCTTCGAGCGCGATGTGCGTCGCAAGCGCACACGTACCGGGGGCGTAATAAAGTCTGAACATGTCGTTCGTCCTTCCATCGACCACCGACCGCGCTCAGCGCGCTCTCCCCATCAGTCGTCACTTAGCTGGCGGCAGCCATGAGGTTTCAACATGCGACCTCATCCGGGTCAAGTTATGTATCGGAACATCCAAACCCGTGGGCCGCACCTACGGCCAGGTCGGGAAGTTCAATCCTAAAACTCCTTCGCGTCTTCATCATCTGCCTTGCCGCTTCGGGCACCGCTCGCGCAGACGAGGCCGCGCAATGCCGGGCGCACGCCGGCACGTTTCTCACCGGCAATGTGACCGAAGGCCCGACCTTCTCGCCCGGTCATTTGTATAAAGGGGTCGAGTTGTCCCACACGCAGCTCACGCTTCTGTCGGATCAGGACGGGCGCTCCTACCATGTCGCGATCGATAACGTCTTCGCGACCGGGTACGACGCGGCGGGAGAGCGCGTTCCGGCGCCGCTTTCGACGATCCGGACCGGCGACCGGCTGGAATTATGCGGAAAACTCTTTACCCGCGGCGGGCTGGGCATCGATTGGGCCCACACCAACTGCGGCAAGAGGCCGAGTACGGCCCAACCGGACGGCTGGCTCAAGGTCCTGGCGCCGGACGGTAGCCCTGGCCCCAACCTCGAAGACTCGCATGAATATTGCCGGCTCTGGCGATGAACATTCGCTGCCCGCATGCCGGGGCGCCCGAACGGCTCAGCCAAAGCTCAATGGCGGCGGCTGCGCCATCGAGGATGGGGCCGGGCCGCGGAGTGACTTCGGGCCGAGTGAGGTAGATCGAACACGTGATTTGCGCGGCAACGCGACTTTGCGACACCGCCCGGGAGATCTGACGCGAACCTCGTCACACTAGCGTCCGCTCTCGATCCCTCAGCCGCCATCCTCGCTACAGCGGTCGAACGGCAAGATTTGCCCCAAAGCAGCCCTTGCCGCCGGGACCAAGCAACGGCGAGGTCGGTGCAGGGTTTCGGATGCCGGCCGGTCAGGACGCATCCAGCGGTACTGATGGCCGGCGTCCAAGAACCCTTAACGGGAGCGGTCGCGCCCGTTATTGTGAATCTAGTCCGATCCTGATTCCGGCGGGGCTGAAGGCCGCAGCCGGCATGCTCATTCCGGTGTTTGCGCCGCTAGACTAGGCACGCGTCCGAGAGCGCCGGGCGACTCGTTATCCGCCGCCCGAGCAGTATGTGCACCCGCCTTCCTGCGCGCGGTTCAAACCCCATACCCCCGACGGGAGGAGAGTGATCCCCGGCACCAGGTTCGCGGCCCATTCCTTTGCCGCGTCGTCTGCGCTGACGCCGGCGTTGCTGGCGAGCTGCTTGCTCAGGCCATGCAGCGCCAGATTGCAGGCGCCGAATACCGCACCTTTTCCGAGCAGCCGGTCAACCGCCATATCGTCCGTTAGCAGAACACCGGGTTTTGGATTCAGAAAGGGATTTTTCACTGCCGAGGCCTTGGTCTCCGGGTCGATGATCTTGAATGACTCACCGATCTTGTATTTTTCCCACATCGCACTTTTGAGAGCGATCGGGAGCGCCTGAGCGCGCAGAATGACGACCGACGTCGCGGAACCCGGCGCCGCATCCGTGAGCAGGAACGCTTGTGCGAATACAAGCGGGCGGCCGTCGTTGACCGTAAAGGCGTCGACCAATTGGCGATGGCGTCCATCTAACTTTCCTGGCCAGTTCGGGCCGTCATCCGCCACCGGTGGTGTCGCCTGTGCACGCGACGTCGCGGACGCAAGCCCAGCGAGCCCAAGCACCGTTGCCCCGGCGAGGCGAAAGAAATTCCGGCGCGGCGCGCCATCGGTCGTGATTGCATTAAGAGTGTTCATCTGCTCCTCCATTCCGCATGTGTTTTCACGTAGTTGGCCGGCGTCTTGCTTGCCGATGGAACGGCCGGCGCGTCCTGTCGGCTTTCCCTGAATATGCTGAATTAACCCCGGAGTCTCCGGGCACCGTCGGCGCCTTCACGTCAGGCTCCGATACAGCATGTAGCCCGCTACCACGACCAGCATGCACCCCAGCAGCCGCGTCAGAGTCTGGCGTTGCGCCGAGAGCCGTTTCGCCAGATGCGCGCCGATCCATCCGCCGCCGATCCCACCCGCGATGAACAGCAGCGCGACCGGCCATTGAACGAGCCCGGAGACGGCATAATTCACCGCCGTCGTCATGCCGAAAACGCCTACCGCGACCAGCGAGGACCCAATCGCCGCGATTGTCGGCATGCCGGTCGCAAGGATCAGTCCGGGCACCACGAGGAACCCGCCGCCGATCCCGTAGAACCCGGACAGTGCGCCAGTCCCGAGTCCGATCGCACCGAGCCGCCCCAGATTGACCGGCCGCTGCGCGCCCGCCGCGCCAGAATCGGCCTTGCGCCCGCGCAGCATCATCGCCGCGACGAACAGCATCAGCAGCGCGAACAGGATCAGCAGCCGGTGGCCGTCCACCGCCTTGCCGATCGACGAGCCGGCGAAGGCGCCGGCCAATCCGGCGGCCGCGAAGATCAGCGCGGGATGCCAGCGGACATGCCGCTCGCGCGCGTGTGGCACGAGATTGGCGAACGCATTGAACGCGACCGCGAGCGCGCTGGTGCCGATCGCCAGATGCGGGTCCGGCATCCCGACGACATACAGCAGCAACGGCACCGCGAGAATCGAGCCGCCGCCGCCAACCAGGCCGAGCGTGAACCCGACGATCACCCCGCTGCAGACTGCCGCCGCTGTCTGGAATGGATCCACCCGCGCCGCTCAGCCTCCCGATGCCGGAGAGCTGCTTCGCAGGGTGTGTGCGTTGTCCTTCTGCCACTGCTGGATCGGCTGCCACGGTCCGGTTAGATGCTGCGATGGCGGAAACGGGCCGAGGAATGGCGGATAGGTCGCGTCGGCGGGCTTGAGCACACGGTCGGGAAAATCCCGCTCGTTGCCGAGCCGGTGCGGCCGCGGCTGACTATCGACGAAAACGGCAACGTCGAACGCATCCTGCGCGCTGAGTACAGGGTGTGCGTAATCGGTGCCGAACGGCATATTGGCGCGAATGAAGTTAGCCGCCGTGATCGGACGTGCCATGCCCGCGCCGTCGTTATAGCTGTCCGGTCCCCACAATGGCGGGAATTGATAGCGATGTCCTTGCGCCGCATCTTCCGGCCCCCAGCGCTTCCCCTGCCCGTCCGCCTGATGGCACACCGCGCAGGTTTCCGCGAACACCGCCTCGCCGTGTTTCGGATCGCTCGCCGCGGTCGGCAGCGGGAGCGGCGGGGCCCCCCGTCCCTCGGCGCCGCGCCCGGTCGGAAAGCCGGCACTAATGAACCGGATATACGTCAGCATCGCCTTCATTTCCGGGCCGTCCGGCGGCAGCGCGCGGCCGTTCATGCTGCGCTCCATACAACCGTTGATCCGGTCCTCCAGCGTCCGCACCTCGTTCTCGCGGCCGATGAACTGTGGAAAGACGCCCCAAACGCCCGCGAGCGGCAACCCGAACTTCTTCGTGCCGGCATCCGAATGGCAGCTCTGACATTCGAGCCCATTGCCAGAGAACCGTTTCGCGGGATCGCTGGCGTCCGGTCCGATCGTCGCCGCGGTGTTCACGATCAGGTCGCGGCCGACCCGCACCGTCCGGCCGAACGCGTCCATCGGCAGGGCATCGACGTCCGGAACGGCCCACTCCTGCGCTGAGGCGCTCGTCAGGGTGGCACAGCAGATCAGCGCGGTGGCCAGCGGGTGTTTTGGTATGACGGACGACCTCCCGAAGCTCCCCGGCTCCTCCCAAAGAGGCTCGCATAACACTATTTCGGTGTCAACGGGATGGCCTGGTCTACCCTTCCGTGGTTTTGATCCACCAATGAGGGAGAGACCATGCAACACGTCAATCTCGATCACGACAGGTCGTCATAGGCGACTTAACCCCCTCGCCATCGCCCATGATCATCGCGCCGTGCCCCGACATTGCTCATTGGTGCACCTTCGGGCGGGAGGGTGCGGAGCCGCGTAGCGCGTAGCATTCTCCCCGCCCGATCGGACGCCGCAGCCGGCATGTCGCCACCCGCAACGAACGGCGGGTTAGGTCGAACCTCGTGGTTGCATCGCGGTCCCGCGAACGGCCGGAATCGGCGCAAAGGCGCCACCATCCCTGCCGCGGTGCGAGGCCAGCTCGCCACCTAAACCGGTCGTCGCTCGCTTTCTGCGTGGCTCGCGCTCTCGCGGGCATGAACCCTTGGCGTCGACTTGCCCTATGTTCCTTTCCGATTACATCGGTGGGGCGCTCCGTGGGCCTTGATGAGAACGTATGGTGAACTTATGTGTCGGCCTCCTTAGCTCCAGAGCCCCCGTTGATACTGGAAATCGTTGCCGATCCGTCTTCGCTCCCTGTTGTCACCTGTTTCCAACGCCGAGAATTGAGGAATATCAATAACTTGCTCCTGATCGACTTTTGCCTCGCGCGCGCGTCGCGAAGGGCAGCTCCGGCAACCCGCGGGGACAGCCGCACGGCATCCCCAACCCCAAGCGGCGCGTGCGCGATCTTGCCGCCCGAGCGCTGAGTGCGCCGGCGCTGTCAAAGCCGCTTGATCGCAAGCCGCATCTGTTGCGGGCCCTTGCGGCACAACCCCGCTTCTCGCCCCGATCGACCCAGCGAAGCGCCTCGGGATCGATCTGTGATCGTTGCGCACAACCCAGGATTTCCGGCAGGTGCTGGCCAGCGTTCTGAGGGCCATCGCGAGTGGCGAGATCACCCCCTTCGAGGGCGTGCAGATCGCCAAGCGGGTGGAGGCCCGGTAGCGCGCGCCGGCCGCCTCGTACGGTTGGTGCGCCGGCCGGCCATTCAAACGAGTCCGGTCCGGCCCCGACGGATATCGTAATATCGGAACATAGAAACCGGTGGGAGAGAAGACTATGACCGACGATGCCGCGTGGCCGCTCGCCCAACACGTTTGCCGCACCGGCTATGTGGATTTGCCGGCGAGCGCCGTCGAATCCGCCCGTCGCGATATCCTCGATACTTTTGGCTGCATGCTGGGCGGCAGCGGCTCGCCGGGGATCGATCAGCTCTTTACGGTGATCGCCCGGTGGGGCGGGCGTGAGGAAAGCCGGGTGCTGTTGCGGGGCACCAGCCTGCCGGCGCCACAGGCGGCGCTGCTCAATGCCAGCATGGGTCATGCGCTGGATTTCGACGACACGTTGGACACCGGAGGTTCCATCCATCCCGGCGTCTCAGTATTGGGCGCGGTGCTTGCCGTGTGCGACAGCCTCGGGGGCGTCAGTGGGCGTGATGTGCTGTTGGCGGTCGTGCTCGGTCTCGACGTATCGTGCCGCATTGCGCTCGCGAGCACGCTCGACCGGGGCTGGCATCGCACCGCAGCGATGGGGATCTTCGGCGCCACCGCCGCTGCAGGCAAACTCGTCGGCTTGACGCCAGAACTGATGCTGGCCGCCTTCGGCATCGCCTACAGTCACGCCGCCGGCAATCGCCAATGCATCCTGGACGGGGCGCTGACCAAGCGGATGCAGGCGGGCCAGGCGGCAAGCGCCGGCGTCTTTTCGGCCGTATTGGCGCAGACCGGGTTCACCGGCGCGCGCAATATCTTTAACGGCCGTTTTGGCTTCCTGGAGCTGTACCAACCCCATGGATACGACGCATCGGCGCTCCTCCGCGACCTGGGCACGGCGTTCCGCGGCGAGGCGTTGAGCTACAAGCCGTATCCCTGCGGTCGGCCACTGCATGCAGCGATCGATGCCGCACTGGCAGCGCGAGCGCAGCTCAACATCGAGCGGCCCGATGACATCGCATCGGTGACGATCGAGGCGGACCCCAGCGGACACCGCGACCAATTCGGCCGCGGGCCGGTGAAGCGTCGCCCTACCCAGGTGGTGGAGGCGCAGTTCGCCCAACCGTTCCTCGTCGCTACTGCGCTAGTGCACGGCAAGGTAGGGATAGCGGAGGTCGATGGTCTAGGAGATGCCTCGGTTCTGTCGCTATCGGATCGGATCGCCGGCGTTGCGTGCGATCACCGGCCGAGAGGCTCGCTCAGCATCACGGTTCAACGGACCGATGGGCGCTCGATTACGGTCGAAGCCACCGATCCCATCGGGTCTCCAGAAAAGCCGCTCACCAATGCTCAGCTCGAGGCGAAGTTCCGCGACTGCGCGCGCAATGCGGTGCGGCCGCTGTCGGATGCGCGTGTAGACGGGCTATTGGCGGCGATCGGGCGATTGGAAACGCTCCCCGATGCGCGCGAGTTGATGACCGCAGTGACGGCCGCCACCATCGCCGACTCCCCGCCCGGCGTCGAATGGATGCGTCGCGGCTTCACCAGCTGAATCGACTTGCGGGCACCATTGTGGAAAGATGCCGCTGCCGTTGTAAGTCAGCAGGGAGCGCCAGATGATCGAGAAGACTACGCAATCCGTCGCGAACCTGGGCTATCACGCCCACATTTATTACGACCCGATGAAGACGCGCGCCGTCGCCGAGCGAGTGTGCGCTGCGATGGACGAGAAGTTCCCGGTCGAGATCGACGGCTTCCGCGATACGCCGGTCGGGCCGCACCCGATCGCCAATGTGCTGGTCATTTTCAAGCCCGACCAGTTCGAACATGTCGTGCCGTATCTGATGCTGAACCGCGGCGGGCTCGACGTACTGGTCCACCCGCTGACCGAGGACGCTGTCGAGGACCATAGCAGTTACGCGATCTGGCTCGGTAACCCGGTCGAGTTGAAACTTCATACGCTGCCCCACGGTCGCGGCGGGCGGCTGCCGAGCGGAGTAAGCGCGTAGGCACCGAGGCATCGTGCGCGCCCGATGAAAAGGCGGTCGCGCAAGACACAGTGAGCTGGTGCCCCCTAAACTATACTGATAACGCAATTAAGAACGGTACAACCGCGCTGGCCAGTGCGGCGGACGCGAGCCGTCACGGGACCGCGTCGGCTGAGCGACCCCGACAGTCTGTTTCCTATTGTATCATTCAAGCCGAGCTCAGGAAAGCGGACCGAGAAACCGCGCTTGCGATCCGAGCCGGGGCTGCAGCTCCTCGGCAAAATATCGCAGATGGTCCGGATATGGATACACCTTGCCGGCAAGCAGCAGCGGTGTCTCGGCCAAAGCCGCAGCGTCGAGCGCATGATGAAACCCCTTTTCTGGGCAGATCCGTCCAAGGGCTAGGACAAAATTCCGCTTGGCGTGCCGAGCCCGCAACTCGATGATAGGCACGCCGTTCGGGATTTCCGGCAGCATTGTCTCATTGGCTGGGAAACTCGCGCGTTGCGAAGCTGACACGCAATTGAAGTACCGCCCGGGGCGACGCTCCGACAATGCGTCAGAGGGGTAGTGGTCGACCGGCAGATGCAGAGTCACCAAGGTCGGCACACCGGGATCAGGCAGATATTCTGCGAAATCGTGGCCGTGGCAGTGCACGAGGTCGACCGGCCATTGCCGCAGCGCCTCTTGTATTCGCTTGCCGTGCGCTCGTTGCGCCCGGCGCCGTAGGTCCTCGTTGAACTGGGCCGGGAGCGCCCCGGTGGCAAGCAGCTCACCAGCTGTTTTGGATCCCGCACAGGCGATCACCAGAGATCGGTGGCCCTTCGCAACCAAGGCGCGATCAAGCGCAGCGAGCACCTGTTCCGCGCCTCCGGCTGTGTCGGGACCAACGGGCGCGAAGACATAAGCGACGTTGAGGACAGTCAGGCCCATCTCGGTGAGCTATGGCCGAGCGCTTCGAGAGCTTCTCGGGCGTGGCGTCGCCACAGTTCGCCGGTGACGCTCCACCCCAGCCTCTCGTAATGGAGCTCGCCTGGATGCGGCGGCCGTGCAAAATCATATTTCGGCGCCTCGCGGAAGCGTTCTACTTCCGTATCAAACCCTCTAAGCAGGTCGTGTTGCGATGTAAAGCAGCCGATCATCCGCCTCTTGCGCAACCGATCCGCGGCGCTAAGTTCGAGTATCGTCGCGGGCCGGTCGGCCGGAAGAAAGTTGCCGGTTGCGAGCCCCGGCCCGTCGGCATGGTACGCGGTCTTTTCGATGATGGCCGGGGGCGATCGACCTTCGGCGGCGATCAAGCGAGCAGCGGTCTGCGCAGCAAAAGCGACCGCGTCGTGATCGGGGTGGCCGCCTTCATACGGTTGGACGAAGACAGCATCGGGCGCCTGCTGCAGCAGCCGATGCTGCAGGTTTTCGGTCAACATTACGAGATTTAGATAAGCTTCTTGGTCAGGGATGCCGACCATCTCGGTCCTGAGGCCGTCCGAGTCACCAGCCTCGAGTGCGGCACGCAGTTCGACCCGGCGCGCGAACGCGTACTCCGCCATATTCGCGAAGCCGTGCGCCGCTGCATCACATCCGTCGCGCGGCGCACCATCGGTGACCTGCAACAGCAGGGCATCCTTGAAGCGGCACAATTGAGCGCCCATGCCAATGGTTTCGTCGTCGGGATGCGCAACGACGATCGTTACCCGTGCTTCGACCGCACGGTGTTCTACCAAAAGCGCAAGGATTTCGTGAACTTTACTGGTCATCCCGGCGAGATAGGCGAGCCCAACGGGGCGAACCCGCCGCCCGCCCGCCAATACCGTTTCAGCATGCGGCAGCAAAATTCGGCAAATTCCTCCTCGACAATCGGCGGGCTCGTATGATGCGGCTGCAATCCTCGGTGCTCGGGCGTGAAGCAGAACGTCACCGTGACGTCGAAATCTTCGAGCGCCTGCATCTGACGATCGAACCATGCCTCGGCATTTGGACGAAAACTGTCGGCCCAGCTGAGCCCGGTGCGCAGGTAGCGAACCCCGAGTCGTTTCAGCCATTGGGCCGCGTCGTCCAGCCGATGATCGTCGAAATGAAACCACTGGCAGATGCCCAGTTCCGGCGTGTAATCCGAAAAGCGGGCGGCGGCGCGCTTCGGCGAGCCATCCTCGCGCAGCAAGCCCATGTAGAAATGGCGGTAATAGGATGAGCCCTCGGCCTCGCGGTGCCGGGTCGTCGCCGGCCAGGCCTTTGGCAGATCGTAAAGGCTGTACCAGTGGATGCGGGGCGTCCTGCCGATCAACAGCTCCGCACTCCGCTCCAGACCGAATTCCTGGACCTCTTCCGCCCCGAAACTCGATGCCCCAACCTCGGACACCCATACGGGGAGACCGCCGGCGCTGGCGATCTCGGCGAGCTTCGCCGGCCACTCGTCGATCATCCAAAGGTTCCAGTCGAGCGGAAACCCGTGCACCGCCACAACATCGACCTGCTCCAATGCGCCCTTGCCGGTGAGGTTGGCAATGAACAGCGGATCGATCGGCGAAATACCGCCCAGTACCCGCGGCAGACCAGGTGCTTCTGCCGCAATGACCTCGCCCGCTAACCGCGTCATTCTGGCGAAGCGTTCCCAGTCGGGATCGAGCTCGAGATCCCAATGCGATTTGTTGTTGGGCTCGTTCCACAGCATGGCAGCTTCGATCATGCCGAGACGGTTCCTTCAGTCTGTGAATGAACCTTCGCCGGATAGACTGCGCCAAGGGGGGTCGGCGGCCGGGTCGGCCGGCACACGAATACCTCCTCCTCCGGATTGGCCTCGATCAGAAACCCGGCGCTGCGGAGCATCGCCGCCGTGCAAGCGCGGTTTGGAACCCACCAATTTGTGTTGTCGCCGGCATAGCAGTGCTCGATGAAGAATAGCCGCGGAAAGCTCGGCCGATCGAAGATTGCCCTCTCGGAGAACGGGTAGTCCTCCTCGAGCGGGTCTTCGCCGGATTCACCGCGCTGCATGGATTGGCAAACAAAGATATCGCGGACCACGTGCTCGCGGATCAGATCGAGCGCCAAAAGCGGATGCCGCAAATGATAGAGTACACCCAGAAAAAGCACGATGTCGAACCGCTCGCTGAGCAATCCGACGTCAAAAGCCGACATCTCGGCGAACTCGATTTTTACGCCGATAGTCTCCGCGGCGAACCGCGCCTGCCGCAAGTAATCGGGATCGTGATCGATCGCGAGAACACGAGCAGCGTTGCGCAATTTCATTTGGATCGAATAGAATCCGGCATTGCAGCCAATATCGAGGACCGTCTTGCCGCTGAGGTCGGCGGGAATCGCGTGGGCGAACCGTCGCCATTTGACCCCTGGGTAGTCACCGAGGTAATGGTCCGGCGCGGTCATGACCCCGCCCAGATCGATATTGTGAAACCATGGTCCCAGCGCTGCAGCGGTATCCCGCAATTCATCGAGAGTTTTGTTGCGGCTCATCGCGCGCTCCTCGCCGTGAACCTCATCGGCGTAACCGGAGAGGGAGCCTGGTTTTTGGCATCGGCGAGGAGTCGCATCGCCTCTCGATAGCCGCCCAAAGTCCCGACATCTACATAGGCCGTGCCAGACGGCACCGCCAACACATCGCCACCCGCCGCCAAATAGGCATTCACCAGCGTCCCGACATATTCGTCGTGCGGGTCGCGTTCGCACCATAAGCTGTGAAGATCATGCAATACTGCACCGGGCAGCTTGAAGGCGCCCCATACCCAGCGTGATGCCGCACCTCGCCGTTTTACTTGAATTTCCCGAACACGGCCCTCGTCGTCGCTGACGACGGCGTCGAACAGCTCCGGCCGATCCACGGGAAAGGTCAGAAAAGCGAGCCGATCATCGGGAAGGCGCACCAGGGCGTCCTCCGGCAGCCAGATCGTATCGGGCAAACCGATCAGCACCACATCGTCGCGCTGGATCAGCGGCAGCGCGCGGAAGATCGCATCGCACAGACCCGCGGGTTCGGGCTGTACGACATAAGCGATCGCGGCTGGGCCGATCATGCCCCCGTAGTACTGCAGAATGTCGGACTTCCAGGGCGAAATGACAAAACAGATCTTGTCGGCGCCGGCTTTCAGCATCCGCTCAATGAGATACTCGCTGACGGCGCGGGGGCGCTCGGTCGCACCATCGAAGCGGCTGCCGACCGGCAGCAATTCCTTGGAGAACGCCAGCGGCTGGATGCGTGTGCCGCTGCCCGCGGCCGGCACAATGCCCCACATCGCAACTATTCCTCCAACCGCGACAGCAGCACCTCGAGCTCTGCAGCGCGGCATGCAGCGGTGTGTCTGGTGAGTACCCGCTCCCGTGCCGCGGCGCCGATCAGCGACAGCTCGGTGTCACTGCGATCGAGAGCTGCCAATACATTTTCGGTCGTCCGAACGACGATGATGTCGCGTTCAGGCGCGAAAAACTCATCGAGACCCTCCCACCAATCGCTAACGATCGGCGTGCCGCAGGCAGCCGCCTCGAATAGGCGCCCTGAAGGACACCAACCGAACTCTGCCATAGCCCGCCGCGTCACATTGAGCGTCAATCGGGCAGAGGCGTAAAATTTCGGATGCTCGTATGCAGCTACATGGCGCCAAAAATACACGTTAGCGGTCCACGGAAAATCGGCCGGGTATTGTACGCCACCAAGGATGAAACGATCCTGCGGTCGGCGACATGCGGGCTCGACGAACAGCGTTTCGAGGGCAGCCTGGCGATCGCCAGCATAGGTCCCGAGATAGGACAGTGCGGCGAGCCGGCCGTCCGGCGCGGCCGGCCGGTAATGATCGGGATCAACGCTGCCATATAGCGGCGCTACCTTTTTGGCACCAAGCCGGCTGCGCAGCTCGCGCAGTGCCGCACCGCCCGTGTAGCTCAGTACCAGATCGAACGGCGCGAGGCCGTCCGGGCCGATATAGGTGACGGCGCGACCCGCCGCGAGCTTTGACAAGGTCACTGGCGCGTCGAGATCGTAGAACAGGTGAAGGGTCGGCGCCCCGAGGACGAGTTCGGTAGCGGCGAGCGCATCCGGGCAGTACGAGGTGACCATTCCTGCATCGGCGCCGGCCAGTTCGCGTTTCGCCTCGGGCAAAACCTCGTGCCAGTCGTCGTACAGAACCAGCCGGCCGCCCTCCAGGTCGGTGAGGTCGCGGTTCTGCGCATAATATGGGACATTACACTCGAAGAACACGGTGTGATGACCGCGCTCCCCCAGAGCCCGGATCAGGGCGCGCCACAATACGGCATGGCCATTACCCCATGAGGAGCTGACCGCGAGGCCGAAGATTACGAGTTTCATACTGGCCCCGGCTCGTTATTCCGCCGCCGCGACTCGGCAGGGCTCGCTCGCTCCCAGCAACTCTTCGACATAGGTTTCGAGAGCGATGGCACGGTGAGCGGCCGTATGACGGGCCAGCAGATGTTCGCGTGCCCGGAGCGCGATCTGCCGCCGCTCGCGGTCGGGGATTTCGTGGAGGTATCGGAGCACGTCGCGTGACGACCGCGCGACGAGGATATGCTTCCCCGGAACGAAAATCGTTTCGAGACCTGGCCACCAATCGGAGATGATGGGGACGCCGCACGCGGCCGCTTCGAACAGCCGCACGCTCGGTGAATAGCCCATGCGGATCATGTCGGCACGAGTGACGTTGAGAGTAAAGCGCTGACGTGAGTAAAACCACCTGTGCCGGTCGGGAGTGACATGCTCAATGCGCTCGACATTGGTGGGCCACGAGATTTCGGCTGGATAGAGGGGGCCGGCTACTGCGAAAATCTCCTTCGGACAGCAGCGGGCGGGGCCGCACATCAACTCTTCTAGTGCCGGCTGGCGGTCGGCGCTGTACGTGCCGAGATATCCCATACACCAGACCGGTTCCGCAGCGATCGGCGTGTGGCGGTCGGGATCGACCGAGCAATAGAGCACCCGCGCCGCACGCGCGCCGTACCGATGTTCGAGCACCTGCAAGGCACGGCCGCCGGTAAAGGAAAGGTAGAGATCGAACCCGGCCAGTAGCTCGGGGTTAATGTAATCGCAATCACCCTTTGCTAGCCTGGCCAGAGTGACCGGAGTATCGATGTCGTAAAACGCGATTATCCCGGAGCCGATCGATTGGACAAGCGTGCCGACCGCAATGCCTTCGGGAACATAGGAGCCGATGATGACTAGGTCGGCATCCGCCAGGGCACTGCGCCAGCGCGCGCGGAGCTCGTCGATGCTGTGATAGAGCTGAACGGAGCCGGGTGGAAGATCGACCGCATCGCGGTTGGCCCGGTACCAAGGCGTGTCGCGTTCGAGGAACAGCACATCGTGACCGCGCTGCGAAAGGGCCCGCACGAGACTGCGGTAGGTGGTTGCATGGCCATTGCCCCAGGACGAGGTAATCGACAGACCGAGAATGACGACGCGAAGCTGTCGCATTGGTGCCGGCAGTGCTGCTGAAATCACGCCGATCCCCCCTCCAATGCCAATTCCAAGAGGTCGACGCGCCGTTCGTAAGTATGCTCGGCAAGAGCGCGGGCTAGGGCAGCCTCGCCGATCCGCCGCGCATCCCGTGACGTGAGCTTTGCCAGGATCTCCGCGACAGCCGGCCCATTGGGAGCCACCAGGATCTCTCGGCCAGGCTCGAAGAATTCGCCAATGCCCGCCCAGGCATCGGTGATGATGCAGGAGCCGGCTCCGGCTGCCTCGAACACTCTGGTCGCGGGGCTGTAGCCGTAAGCCGCCATACTGTCTCGGCTGACATTCAGTACCGCGCGCGCGGACGCGTTGAATGCGTTGTGATCACGCGTATAGACATGACCGAGATAGGCCATATTGGGTGGCAAACGTTTGTCCGACCAGCCGTTGCCACCGAGCACGAACCTTTGCTGCGGCAGGTCGGTCGCAACATCCAGAAAGAACTCATCAATACGCCGCTCGCGATCCGGCAAACGATTGGCGATCAGCCCGAGATCGCAGGAAAATCGTGAATCTGGCGGAGCCGGGTGATGGGTTGTTGGGTCGAGGCCATTGTAGATCGGTACGCAGATTCGTGCACCCAAGCTCTGATACCCCGCTACGACCGGCGGTCCGCCGCCATAAGTCAGCACCATGTCGTAAGCCGGGATCAGCGCGCGAAACGGATCTTCGCGATTGGCGGCAATCCGGTCGAGGGTCGCCGGCGCATCGACGTCCCAGAACACGGCCAGCGCACCTGGCCGCTTAATAGTCGGTACTTGCGCCTCGAGCAATCTGTCGAACGCGCCGACCCCGCTGGCCTTAACAATCAGGTCACAGCGATGCGCCTCGTCCAGCGCACGCAGCACGCCATCGGGACCGTCGACCGGGTAGACCACCACACGCGCCCAACTCGGGTCGGGGATGTCTCGATGCGCCTGGCGGTCGAACGCGTCGGGCTCGTAGAATGTGATGCGATGGCCGCGAGCGGCGAGCGCCCGCAATATGCCTCGGTAATAGGTCGCCGCGCCGTTCCAATACGCCGATACCAGACTGGAGCCAAAGAAGGCGATCGACATTGGTCTCATTGCGCTGCAACGGTCTGTGGGGGACAGAGATCACGGCCGAGCGCCCGGCAGATGGCCAGCAGCTCGTCGACCCGGTGGGCGCAGCTGTGACGAGCCTCGATGGTCGCGCGGCCATGTCGGGAAAGTTCAGCGGCAAGCTCCGGTTCGTGACGGATTGCGTCGAGGTGACCGCGGATCTCGGCGCCGCTGCGGGCGACCAGAAAGTCTTCGCCGGGCGTGAATAGGCCCTCGGTGTCTTCCCACGGCGCGCAGACCAGTGGAATCTCGCAGGCCAGCGCCTCGAACACCCGGATCGTCGGGATCCCGGGCAACATCCGAACATATGGCCGTCGCGGTATATGGACCGTTGCGGCAGCTGCGGCAAACGCATCGGGGACCCGGAAGTTCGGCAGATAGCCGGCGAATTCCATACCCGCTTGCGCAAGCACCTGCCGAGCGTCGTGGGGATAGCGTACCCCGTGCACGCGTGCCGAAAGGCCGAGCGACGCGACTGGCTCGACCAGAAATTCCTGCAGTTCTGCGGTTCGCTCGTCGTCGCCCCAATTGCCGATCCACACGAGATCGCGTTCGCGTACGACTTCCGGCCGCGGCGCAAACACGCGAAGGTCGGCGGCTTCGTGCCAAAGAAAGGCACGACGCGCCCAGCTCCGCCGGATATATGCCTCGCGCAAGACCTCGCCGAACGCCAGCACTCCGTCGAAACCGTCGAGATGCATCCCGTGGATAACGTCAGGCGCGCTCACCACCCGATGATGTGCATCATGGAACAGCAGCAAGTATGAGCTCTTGGATTTCCGGTGCGCGGCAATGCGGGCGACGAGTTCCGGCTCGTTCCACTCGTGTACCAGAACGAGATCCGTACCCTCCAATACCCGATCGAGATCGAGCCGAGCCGGGTCATAGATTACCAACGGCAGCGGCGGATAGACCTCGCGCCAGGTTTCGAGGGCCTCCGCGCCGTGATCTTCCAGCAGGTTTCGCGCGCTCCAGCTATTGGCTGGCTCCAAAGCCAAGACATCAAAACCGCGGTGCCAGCATTCGCCTAGGATCCCGCGCAGGAAATGCGCGTTGCCATGGTTCCAGTCCGAGCGCAAAGAATGACAAAACATTACGAGCTTTGGCATTAAGCGGGCTCCAGAATGGCGGGGCTCCGCATCATGTCGTGATAGAGAGCAGCATAGGCCCGCGCCATGCGATCCACTGAAAAGCGGCGCGCGCGGGCTCGGGCGGCTGCCGCAAGCCGGGCCCGCTCCTCCGGATTGACAATCAGCGCCTTGATGGTGGCGTGGAGCGATGGCGGATCATCCGGGTTGACAAACCGGGCCGCCCCGTCCCAGTTTTCACGCAACGAGGGGATATCGCCGAGCACTAGCGCGCATCCGGCTGCGGCTGCTTCGAGGATCGCTAGGCCGAATGGCTCGTACCGGGTTGGTGCCGCAAAAATTCTCGCGCTGCCAAGACGGCGCGCCATTTCCACCGGCGTCAGGCGTCCGAGTAGTCGAACATGGGCATAGGTTGCCAGGCCGCCATCCGGATGTTCGAGTTCTCCGGCGATTTCGACAGGCCACACAAGGCCCGGGGCGGCCGCGTCCAGGGCGGCGAGGTTTTTCGCGGCGTCCCACAGCCTGCCAGCCGCCAGCACGACCGGAAGCTTCTCGATGGCGGGAAAGGCTGCCGGGTCGACCCCATTGGAAATCACCACGCCCTGGCTTGCCGGGGCCGCATAGTGGCGCTCGAGATCGGCCAGAGCCGCGGCGGTCGGCGCGACGACGCGGGCGGCCGCGGTCAGCCCGGCGATGACCTGTCTGCGATATCCAGCCCATTCCGGGGGCGCTGCGGATTTGTGAACCGCTTCCCACCAGGAGAGCACGTCCGAATGTGCGACGACAACCACGGGACAGTCGATGCCAAGCCGGGCATGCGCATATCCGTTGACGTGGACGACATCGGCGTCGTGCCGTTGGATCAAGTCAATGAGCCAGTCGCGGCTCTCCGTGAAGTCAACTACTCCGTCCGTCATCCATTCGAGGCGATAGGCGCTTTCGACGAGGATCACATTTTCGAGTTCGCGGATCGCATCACGTTGAGCTTGACGCGGACGCGGCCCCATTGTGGCCAGGACGAACCGGGTCTCGGGCAGCGACCGGCACAAGCCTACCGCATAGGACCAGACCCCGCCGACCGCGTCCGCCGTCATCAATACCGTCCGAGGCCGATCGATGACCTTCAGCTCTCCGACCATTATTCGTAATGTGCCTCGAGACCGGCCAGGCGGTCTGGGCGTGCGTCCTGGATCTCACTGAAGGCGGCGTACCGGTCGAGGTAGTAATCGACCGCACGTTCCCACGCATTGTCGTCGGGCACCCCCCAGAGCCGGCGATAGTCCGGCGAGCCGGGATACGGGAACAATGGGACTGGATCGTTCGCCCATACGCCGACATGGCGCAACTCGTCGCGCCAGCGTTGCACGACCTCTGGGTCGTCACCGCTCGCGATCAGATTGGCCTGGACAAACGGCACTGTTCGCTTGGCGTAAACAAGCAGCTCGGTGAGGGCCTTGGTAGAGAGCTTGCAGTGCTTCTCCAGCCAATCGCGTCCTTCTTGGGTCAAGCTCTCGACACCGGCCTCGATGGAAACGCAACCAGCGGCTCCGAGAAGATCAAGCATCTCGTGACTCCAAAGGTCGATGCGCGTCTGCACCCCGAACTGCACCGGGCGCTCCGCCATAGCCTCGATCAACTGGCGCCATGGGAGAAAAATCTCGTCGATAAAATAGACGTAGGTCACCCCGGCGGCGATCAATCCATCGAGCTCAGCCAGTATCGTGGCGAGTGGCCGGCGCCGATATCTGTCGCGAAAATTTTCTTTTGCGCAAAACGTGCAATGGTATGGACAACCGCGCGACGCCTCCATCTCGGCGCCCGCGCCAAACGGCGTCGCATCGAAGCGGTGATGATGATGTCCGTGTCTAGCGAGAGTTCTCGGCTGGCCAACTGAGTGGCGGCAAGTTTGCTAAATCGGCGGCCTGAGGGCCACCCTGGACAACGATCCGGCCATGATCCTCGTAGCAAAGGCCAGCGACTTCGTGCCACCGATCGCGCGGCAACTCAGCAAGGCGGACGAGGGTTTCCTCGCATTCGCCCAGCACCACCGCATCAACGCGCAGCTTGCGCAGGCTCGCTCGCGGGGCAGTAGAGCCATGCGGCCCAACGGCGATCTTGGTTCCGGCAATGGTTTCGAGCGCCCCCAGGGTTTGCTGCGGCAGTCGTAACTCGGGAGGAGCGCAGCGCCAGAAGAGGTAGCTGGGGGCGGTCGTGACGACAGTGATGTCAGGAGAAAACTGACCCACGCGATCCGAAATAGAGGTGAGGTCCATTCCTTCGGCATGCGCATCGAAGATTTCGGCCTTATGACCGGCGCGCGTCAGCAAAGCCTTGGCATAGCCGTATTCCAGCGGGAGATGCGGCTCACGGCACCCGAAATAGATGCTGCCGTTGAATGACCAATTTGGGTTTATCAGCGCCACTTTCATGATCCGACCACCCGCGCGGCGGGAACCACCCGCCGATTGATCGAAATCCACTGGTGCAACTGCCGAATGCCCTGTTCGACATGGGTCTTGGGCCGCCATCCCGTGGCGCGTTCGAACTTGCGGGGATCGGACACGTACCAGCGCTGGTCTCCGGTCCGCCAAGGCCCGTAGCCGATTTCGGGCGACGAGCCGTTCAGTGCTGCGATCTGTTGCACCAGCTCCCGGAGGCTCAAGGTATTATCCGGGCCTCCGCCAATGTTAAACACTTGGCCGGCAATCTCCGGCAGGTGGTCTTCCGCCAGCAAGAAAGCCTCGATCAGATCGTCCACGTAGAGGAGATCGCGGACCTGTTTGCCGTCGCCATAGATCGTGATCGGCAGGTCTTGTTGGGCTCGGATTAGGAAGTGCGCCACCCAGCCCTGGTCTTCGGTGCCGTGTTGATGCGACCCGTAAATGCAGCTCATACGGAAGACCGTCGCGTCGACGCCGTAGCCGCGTGCATAATCCAGGACATATTGATCGGCCGTGCCCTTCGAGCAGCCATACGGACTGTGAAAGCTGAGGGGACAGGCCTCGTCGATGCCGCGGAGACCGGCTGCCGGATGGTAGCGCGTCGCGAATTCAGCGAGCGGCACGTCATCGAGCGCGCCATAGACTTTGTTGGTCGAAGTGAAGACAAGGGCGATACGGCGACCCGCCTCACGGATCAGCTCCAGGAGGTTCAACGTCCCCGCGGCATTGACGGCGAAATCATCGCGCGGATCAGCGAGACTGGTCGTGACGGCAACTTGAGCGGCGAGGTGAAAGACCGTTCCAACGTCGGCGAGCACCTCGCGCAGATGCTCGGTGGATTGCACGTCTCCTTGCTCGACCTGTACCCGGGAACCATGCGCAGCACGCAGCCAGCGCAGGTTGTGCTCGGCTCCCGGCCGGCTGAGATTGTCGTAGATCCGCACCGGGCGTCCACCGCGCAAGAGCCGGTGGGCCAGATTGGTTCCGATGAAACCGGCGCCGCCGGTGATCAGAACAGGCCGGCGGCTTGCCGGACGGACGAGCGAAACGCTCATAATGTCAGGCCGCGGGCAGCCAGTGCCGCTCGCGCCTCGCCTACCCGATCGACCGCAGCCCGCCCCTTCAGCCAACTCACCAGTTCGGCCAGTCCGGAATCGAGCTGTGTTCTCGGCTGATAACCAAGCACCGAGCGCGCTGCGCCGATGTCCGGGAAACAATGCCGGACATCGCCGACGCGGCACTCTCCTGTGATCTCGGGCTCGATCGGAACGGCCAATGTGTCGGCGAGAAGCCGGGCTACTTCCTTGATAGTGACCGGCCGGCCGCTGCCGATGTTGAAGGCGCGGCCGACTGCTCCCTCGACCTCCATGGCCAGGCGGCAGGCCTCGGCCACGTCCCCGGCATAGACGAAATCGCGGCGCTGCTCCCCATCCTCGAAAATTAGAGGAGGGCGCTCATTGAGCAGCCGCGCGGCGAAAATAGCCAAGACTCCGCTGTAGGGATTCGACAGCGCTTGATGCGGTCCATACACGTTAAAGAACCGCAATGCGACAGTCGGGATCTCGTAGGCCCCACCGACCATCAGGCAGAGACATTCCTGATCGTATTTCGACAACGCATAGACCGAGAGCGTCGACGGGGTTTTACTCTCATCGGTTGGTACCGCCTCGATCGGTCGTCCGCAGCTGTCCGTTGGCTCCCAATAACCTTGCTTCAGCCGGGTCGGGCTGCGCTCGACATTGGCCAATAACGCGCCGTCACTTGCGCGGTAACGCCCCTCGCCGTAGATGCTCATGCTCGAAGCCACGACAAGCCGGTCGAAAGGGTGGCGCTTTGCCCGCTCGATCATCGCTTCGAGTAACACCGCCGTCCCGCGGCTGTTCACGTCGGTGTAATCGGCCACCTCGTACATGCTTTGCCCGACCCCGACGCGGGCCGCCAAATGCAGCACCGCATCCGCATCGCTCAGTGCACGACGCACCGCCTTTGGCGAACGGATATCGCCGACGAGCAGCTCGACGCGGCGGTCGAGATAATTGGGTCGCTGGCGCTCCGCACCGTGGATCTGCGGGTCTAAATTATCGAGCGCCCGCACGCGGTAACCGTGACGCAGCAAGGCAGTGGCGCAGTGAGAAGCGATAAAACCGGCTCCCCCAGTGATCAGAACGGTTCTTGCCATCGTTGGTTGCGAGAGTTGTTGCTTTTTCGCGGGTTCAACACCCCAACACCTAAAAAGGTTCAAACGTTTGACGAGAACCTTTATCTTTTCTAATAACCTGAAGTGAGCGGCATGTGCAACTTCGAGGTGTGCAGCGAAGTCGCCAATCAGCTTGCCCGGGCCGGCGTCTTTTCCATCGCCAGCATCGAGTTGATCATTGTGACGGCATCGCGCAATGAGAATGCGACAGCCTGGGCCGAAATTGCGCGCGTCGTGTCCTCGATCGCCAGCTCTCGAGCGGGAGCTGCCCAGAGCCCGACTACTACTCGTGCGCAAGGAGCGCGGCGGCGAATACGTCTGACCAAAAAACGCGCACGCCCGGGTGAACTGGTGCTGATCAAAGACAGACAAACCACTGAAGCATCCTTGAACAGCGGCAGGTAGGCTGTGTCAGCTGACAGAGCGTTTGCAGACAGTGGCGGTCCGAGTTCCACGTGATGCTCCAGACGCAGCATCTCGACCAACAACAACGCCGCAGCTTCGTCGAGCTCATTGCGGCCGGCTACGCAAACAATTCTGGGCATCCATTCCGGTTGGGGACGGGCTGCGAGTTCCGGGGCGGAAGCGGCATCTTCGTCTTCCGACAGGTTTTCGACCATCGATTCGATGGCAATTTTGAATGTGGTGCGGCTTTCGGCAGACAGAACTCCGCGGTCGCTGTCCGCCTGCGCTCGCAGCGAGAGCTGGCATCGCAACCTCGTCGAAAAATTCGGCCAGAGACCGGTCCTTGGCGAATTCTTCAGCCTGCTCCGTCGCTTCCTCGGGATCGTTTGCAAGGAGGCGCTGATAGAATGTCTCCTCGGGCGTCAGAACCGGCTCGTTCCCGAGCAATACGTCGAGGAATTTCAGCTGCGGCACATGCCGGCCGAGGACGACCAGACAGACCGTCATCGGCGTCGACAGCAATAGTCCGATCGGCCCCCAGAGCCAGGTCCAGAAAGTCGCCGCTGCGATCAGCGCCAATGAGGAAACCCCGGTCGTTCCACCATAAACCAGCGGTTCGACTATGTTCGAAACGACCAACTCGATACCAACGAACAGCAGAGCAGTCCAAACGAGCAGCATCCAGTCGGGAGCAACAGCGATCGCCAGCGCAAGCGGAAACGCCGCGGCAATCACGATCCCGAGATACGGGATGAACCGCAGCAGAACCGTCATTATCCCCCAAAGCGCCGCGTTCGGGATCCCAATCAGGGTCAGCCCGATGCCGATCGGCAGTCCGCAGCTGATGTTTACGATGAGCTGGGACAGCAAGTAGCGGCTGATCCGCTGGCCCGCATCGTTCATGGCCTCGGTGGTTCGGTGCAAGTCGTGCCTTCCGGCGAGCCGAAGCAACCGATCGCGGAGATCCTCCCGCTCGAGCAAAATCATGATGACGAAGACAATGACCAACCCGCCCGCTGCCATCGGCTGCAGTAACGGCCCGATAATGCTTTGGACTATCTGCAGCGGCCCCGGCTCGGGCTCCTCGATCTGGACGGGTATCGGCTTTGTCAGCGGTGCGGAACGAACAGTGTTTGCCGTACCTTGCGCTTCTTCTTTCGAAAGCTCCGTGCCGAGCTCACGGAGCATGTTCGTCACCCGCCTGAACACCCCTCCCCCGGGAACTATTCCGGGAAGCGAGCGGATTTTGGTTTCAAGATTATATCTGTATTCCGGGAGTTGGCGCGCCAGCGACGACACCTCTCCCACGACAACCGCGGCGAATCCGGCGATTGCTATGAAGGCGAGTAGCACGGTCAACCCGACTGCCAGCACCCGGCCCAGCCGTAAGCGGCGCAACCATCGAACCGCGGGCGCCAGCAAGAAGCTCAGTAGAACTGCCAGCGTGATCGGGACGACAACTTCGCGAGCAAAATAAAGGATCGCTATGACGGTCGCGGTGACTAGAACCGCCATCATCCCCAATACGCCCGACGGCAAGTCGGCGCGTGCGCGGCCGTCAACCTCACGAGCCTGATCGGCCATTTTTATCACTCGCAGTCGAGTTAGTACGGCGGCCTGCTGATAGCCGCCGCTGCGCACTATCGACGTCGGGCTCGGCTACGCTCTCCTGGCGTGCTCATTCGAGCCCGGTGCGGAACACCGTTTAGCGGCGGTGGATCAAATAAGCAAGGCCGTAGCCGATTGCTCCGGCGACGAGCAAAGCGGTCACTGGTTGCTCTGCCGCATATTGGCTTATGAAATCGCCGGCTCGGGAGCCCTGCTGATAGAGGTTCGTTGCCGCTTGAGTCGCCTGGTTACTGGCTCCGCGCGCCACCTCCCCGGCTTGAGCCATTGCTTGTCTGCCAGCTTCCGAAGCCTGGCGCGCCAATGTGGCGGCGCTGGTTTGGGCATCCTGGACCATCGCCTTGCCCTGATCGAGCTTGTCTTGCATGCTCGCACCCACCTGCTTCGCGGCATCGCTGGCCATTGTCCCGACTTTCTCGGTAGCCTCGGACGCACGGTCCTGAATTCGCTGCTGGTCCATTCTCTCCTCCAACGCGCAAAATGCCATTGCGCTATACAACACCGGGCGCGGCGAAAGGCTCCGTCGGGCTCGAACTTATTAGTGCAGAGCGCGCTCGAGCTCGTGCTTGTTCATCTTCGAGCGCCCGGAGATATCCCGACGCTTTGCCTCTTCATAGAGCTGAGCCCGCGTAGGTTCTCGCGAGTTCCCGTGCTCGCTGCGGTCCTTCTCGGTTGCGCCATGCCTCTCGCGCGCCTTGGTACGCTTCAAATTCTCTCGGTTCTTCTCCTTACTCTCGTATTTGGAGGCGCCTGCCTCGTGCAGCCCGATCGCGATCGCCTGTTTCGGGTTTTTGACCTTTTTGCCCCGGCTGGTTTCGAGCTCCCCATGCTTGAACTCGTGCATCACGCGCTCGACGGTTTCTTTTTGTGCCTTAGATTGGTGAGTGGCCATTGTCTACCTCGCTCTATTAGATCCTTTGCAGAAATCGTCGTCCGATAATCATTAGTTCCGGATCAGCATTGAAAAACCGACCCGACAGCTGGCCCGGGGAACCGCCGCGTAACGGGGGTTGTTGGCAGAACGTCAATCAACTGTAGAGGAGTAATATCGTGCCTAAATTTCATTTAACAGCAGCTGTCGCGCTGGCACTGGCCGCCGCGGCCCCGATAGCGAACGCACAAACTGCCGCAACCCACGACACGCGCGCTCTGGCGGCGAACGAGGCGCTGCCTCACAGCATCCAAACGGACGAGATCCGCGCCAGCAAAATGATCGGCAGCGCAGTCTACGACGTACAAAACCGTAAGATCGGCAGCGTCTCCGATGTGGTCCTCAACAAGGACGGCAAAGTCGACGCCGTCGTCCTCGACGTAGGCTCCTTCCTCGGAATGGGAGGCAAGGACGTCGCGGTCCTGCCCAGTGACATCAAGACCGACAACAACCGGCTGACGCTCGACCGCACAAAAGAGCAGCTGCAGCAGATGGCAACTTATAACCTCGAGAACAAGAATACCGGTGCCGGTACTTCGACGTCACCAGTGCAGGGCGGCAATCTTCACAACGGCACATCAACCGGTCGTTAATCCTTGCGACATAATGGCCTGGACCGGGCGGACCTTCCTGCCCGGTCCAGGCTTTTATCAGGCTTTACAGAGGCCGGTACAGAGGCCGGGAACCGGTGGCGGGTGGTCGCGTTATCGCCTTGGACAATTAGCAACGGGCGGTAGAACGAGATATGTCAAGCGAGAACTTGCACGCACCGCGCGAGCGTCTGTCGCAACAGACGCTCAATTTGCATTTCGCGATTGTTTCGCTGATGGAAGAGCTCGATGCGATCGACTGGTATCGCCAGCGCGCAGAGGATGCCGAGGACGAGACGCTGAAGGGGTTGCTGCTCC
This sequence comes from uncultured Alphaproteobacteria bacterium, assembly GCA_963736715.1. Lineage (GTDB taxonomy): Bacteria > Pseudomonadota > Alphaproteobacteria > ATCC43930 > CGMCC-115725 > AP-15. The sequence continues at coordinate 331,555 of CAVTQA010000046.1, forward strand.
ATAACATGCGCGAGGAGATGGAGCACGCTTCGATGCTGCTCGAATGGATTCGGCGCCGCGACACAGATTTCGAACGGTTTCTGAAGACATACCTTTTCACCGAAGGCTCGATCCTGCAGGAGGAAAAGGCCGCGACCGCCGAGGGCGTTGGCAAAGGCGGGGCCGAGACGAGCCGAAGTGGCGCCCTCCCCGGCTTCACGATCGGCTCGCTGAGGGATGCGTAGCCCGATGGACTATCTCAATCGCGGCCAGTCGCATCTCCCCGACGCAATCTGGCGAGAGATCGACAAAGCCGCGGCCGAGGCCGCGCGCGACCGCCTCACCGGCCGGCGATTTCTCGACCTGCAGGGGCCATTCGGCGCTGGCCTCACCTCGATCGAGGCCGGTAACGACGATTATTGCCGCCAGCCATCGGCCGACGAAGCCGGCGCTGTCATGGGGCGCGCCATTTCGGTGCCGATGCTGCGGCGAGCGTTTCGCCTCAGCGTTCGGCGGATTGCCGGGTATTTGGAAATTGGCCAACCGCTCGATTTGACGCCGGCGCAAGACGCCGCCGAGGCGGTTGCCAATCGCGAGGAGGAGTTCGTCTATCGCGGCCAACCGGATTTTCGGCTTCCCGGCCTCTTGACGCATGAAGGCCGGCAGCAGCTCGAGGGCGGGGACTGGGCAGCGGTCGAGCGGGCGCTCGGTGACGTGCTCGCCGCGGTGACCCAGCTCGATGATGCCGGGTATCGCGGGCCATATGCCCTGGCATTGGCTCCGCCGCTCTATAATGGGCTTTTCCGCCTCTATCCCGGCACCGACGTCTCGCAAATCCAGCATCTGCGGCATCTGTGCACCCGCGGCATCTACAAGGCGCCGATCGAGGGCGGCGTGCTCGTCGATCCGCGCGTCGGCGCCCTGGTGTTGGGCCAGGATTTGCGGGCCGGCTATATCGGCCAGGACGGGGTGCATTACCAGCTCTATCTGACCGAGAGCATCGTATTGCGGATCGACGAGCCGCAGGCGATCTGCACGATTTCGGCGACGTCGAGCAGCCTGCGTTCCGGCACGACGGCGACGCCAGCCCCTGGCTGACTTACGAGGCCGACCATGCGTTCGAAATTGCTCAATGCCGATCCCCCGATCACCTATGCGGTCGTGCTCGACACCGGTGACGAGGTCATCGGCGAACTCGGCAAATTCGTGCGGGAGCAGGAGGTCGAAGCCGCCTCGCTCGCTGCGATCGGCGCGTTCAGCCGGGCCGTGCTCGGGTATTTCCAATGGGAGGCCAAGCAATACAAGAAAATCCCCGTCGGCGAGCAAGTCGAGGTCTTGTCGTTGCTCGGCGATGTCGCGGTCGGCGATCAGGGCCCGACCCTGCATCTCCATGCCGTTCTCGGCAAAGCCGACGGCAGCGTAGTCGGCGGCCACCTGATCGAGGCATATGTCCGGCCGACCCTCGAAGTAATCTTGATCCAGCCGCCGAGCTACCTGCGCAAGCGCAAGGATCCGGAAACCGGCCTCGCGCTGATCAACATTGCCTGAGCATCCGCAACAGAGTTGTTGCTCGTTCTGCCCGTGATAAGATTCGAACCGAGCTGCGGCGGGACGAAGGAGTCGGGCAATGGCGAAAACGCGCGGAACCGGGTTGCTCATGGTGTGGGCCGACGTCGATCCCGAGTTCGAGGCCGAATTCAGCCGATGGTATGACGGGGAGCACTTGCCGCGCCTGCTCGAGGTGCCGGGCTTTCTCAGTGCCGGGCGTTACGTCGCGGTCAAGGGCGCGCCGAAATACCTCGCCATGTACGAGCTCGAGGACCACAACGTGCTGCGCAGCACGGCCTATCTCGATACGGTCAAATACCAGCCCTCGCCGCAGCGCAGCAGAATCGGGACGAGCCGTATCGGGCGCAATTTTCTGCGCAACCTATACCGGCAGATATTCCCGGTGCATACCGACCCGATCGAGCAGACCGTCGAGATGGCGCCGTTTCTGCAGATGGGGCGGATCGACGTGTCGTCTGCCATCGAGGAAGAATTCAACGCCTGGTACAACACGGCTTACATTCCGGGCTATCTGGCGGTGCCCGGCTGTCTTGGCGCCCGGCGGTTCGTCGCGATCGAGGGCCAGCCCAAATACTTGACCGTCTACGAATTCGAGCATGCCCAAGTTTCGGAGAGCGAAGCGTGGACCCGCGCACGCGGCAGCAACCCATGGACGCGGCGGGTGCACCCCTATCTGCGGCACGACGACGGTTCACCCGGCGTCTACCAGCGGGTGTCCCCGAAATAGTAGAACCAGCTATGCGGGATCGCCGGTATCGGGAACGAGGCCAGCGCATTGGACCCCGTAGACCGCGCAGGTCTCGTCGTTATCTGAAGTGTCGCCGCTGATCCCGACGGCCCCCACGATCTCGCCGGCTTTGTCGCGGATCAGCACGCCGCCCGGTACCGGCACAATGCGCCCGCCCGAAGCAACACTCAGCGCCTGAATGAAGGCGGGGTTTCCCGCGGCGCGGCGGGCGAACTCACGCCCGCCGAACCCCATTCCCAAAGCGCCCCACGCTTTGCCGCCGGCGATCTCCGGCCGCAACAGGCTCGACCCATCCTCGCGCTTTAGCGCAGTGAGGTGCCCGCCGGCGTCGAGCACCACCACCGTCAGCGGCTTGAACCCGAGTTCGCGTCCCTTCTCCAACGCCTTGTCGACGATGATCGAGGCCTGTGCGAGGGTGAGCGACATTTTGTTCCCGCGTCAGTGCGCAGTTTGGCGGATCAGCTCGGCCCAGCGGTCGAGAACCGGGAGAGTTTCATCGCGGTTTGCCGAAGGCAGGCTCACGACTACGCGGGAGATCCCCTGATCGCGGTAGCGCTTTAGGCGATCCGCATTTTCCGGGACGCCCCAGATCGTCACTGAAATCGACGCCGGGTCGCGCCCGGCGGTGGTCGCCATTTCCCGGAATTCCGGCAAAAACTCGGTCACATCGGCGTAGTGCGCCCGGCTGGCATTGGGGATCCAGCCGTCGCCGTAGCGGATCGCGCGGCGCGCGCTGTGCGGGAAGGCGCCGCCGACGATGATCGGCGGGTGGGGCTTTTGCACCGGCTTCGGCCAGGTCCGCATTTTTGGTACCTGGACGATCTCGCCGTGATATTCGGGCTCGGACTTGGTCCAGATCTCCTTCATCGCCTCGACCTGCTCGCGCATTTTCTTGAAGCGGGTGGTGAAGACGGTGCCGTGGCTCTCGATCTCGTCCTGGTTCCACCCGCCGCCGATGCCGAACAGAAACCGGCCGCCAGAAACATGGTCGATCGACGCGACGAGCTTCGCGGTCTGGATCGTGTCGCGCTGAATGACGAGAGATACCCCCGTCCCGACCTTCAACGTCTTGGTGGCCATTGCCGCCGCCGTCAATGTGACGAACGGGTCCATCACGTCATAGTACTGCTTACCGAGTTCACCGCCGCCGGCCGGCGGCGTTTTGCGGGTGCTCGGAATGTGCGAGTGTTCGGGCGCCCAGACCAACTCGAAACCGCGCGCCTCCAGCGCCTTGCCGAGTTCGGCCGCGTTAATCGAGTAATCGGTGAAAAACATCGCCGCGCCAAAATCCATGATCCCTCTCCCGTACCGGTGACGGTGCGAGCTTACCCGCTATCCCTCACCTCCGGCCAGCACCACTTCATTCGGTTCGCGGTTTCACAACTAAGACTAGAGTTCGAAATTCCCTCCCGCTGTATCTGCAGCCAGTCTACACCGAGATCTCTCCTTCAGGTTGAAATCCTCCAGCTTATCGGCCGGTGAGTTGATCGGATAATACGACGCGATTACGGCGATTTTGTATTCGTCCAGCCAAGAGTACTTCCCTCTCCCCCGCCGGCCGGGGGGAGAGGGTAGGGTGAGGGGGGACGATGGGCAGTGTTTGCGGCTAAACCCACCTCACCCTTCCGCCGCTGCGTGAGGGGCTCCTCCCTCTCCCCCCTGAAGGGGGGAGAGGGGTAGATGCGAATCACACCTGGTCTACTCGACGGTGAGGTTCCCCCAACTCGTCACGCGCTCGATGCGGATAGCGATGACCGGCAGCCCGGCGAGTTCCATCCCCTGATACTGGCGGTAACGCGACCGGAGCAGCGCCTGCGCCCGGTCGTGTTCGGCGCCGTCGACGAGGATCTCGGCGGGACCCCTCAGCATGACCCAGCCGAGCCGGGTCCATTCCTCGTCCCAGCGGTCGGCGACAAAAGCGGCCACCGGATTTTCGGTAATGTTCCGCAGCCGCTTCAATGCCCTGACGTCGCCCTTCGGCTTCTGATCGATCGTGGTGTAGAGCGCACCCTCGCTCATGACAAAACAAACCGGCACGAGATGTGGTACCGCCCGCCTATCGGCAGTCGCCAGGTGACCGACCCTGCGACTGGCTAAAAAACGGGCTTGATGCTCTGACAACATCGCGAAATTCGGTAGTGACTCAGTTTAAAATCTCCGCGCCCGATTTCGGCTGATGCGGCTTGTAGGTGCCGCGCTTCTTCGGCTCGCCCTCAGCCGCATCGATGAGGGCAACGATATCGTCCATCGACCATAACCGATCAGATACCAGCCGTCATGGCGGGTGATACGCGCAACGTCTGATGCCGGCGAACGAAGTTGTAGAACACGAAATAAAGCGCCAGCGCGTGGCAATGGTTGTCGACTTTCTTGCTGAACGCATTGCTCAACCGCGCGAAGCGACGCATGCTCATCCGCATGGTCAGATTGTGGCGCTCCGAGTAGCTCGTGCTGACGTGCTTCGGATCGAGATTGCCAGTAATGGTCTGTTTGCGAGGTTCATGCCCCTAATGTGTGAACGACATGCCTTTCGCCAAGCATTTTCGTTCACACCTAAGTCTTTACTAGCCTCAATCTCGGACCCTCCATATAGGCAATCCGGGCATCGTCTTCGGAGATGCACAACAGAGAAGCGAGATCCTCTAGCGAATAATTCAGCTTTTCCAGGTGGAATTTGACTGCTTCCCGGAGAACGGTCGGTTTCTCTTGTGGCACATCGACTGGTTCCCCGTGCTCGAAAGATTTGTTGTATTGAATGTTGAGCATACGGTAATAATGGTCAGTTATAAGTTTTAGGTCATGCGCTCTCTTGATTAGCGCTTTGATAGATACACGCCAATACGCTTTTACTCGCGCTAAGGCAGTCAGCTTAATGTTCGACAAATAAGGACGCACATCGCTTGCGGGCATTAAAAATGCAGCCGCAAACCGATCCGCATGCGCTTCCATTAGCTGATCATCAGCTGGTGTTGTATGTAATACAATATGTGCCAGCTCATGTGCCAAAGAAAATCTAAATCTGTCTCCAGGCATGTCTCTATTCATAAAAAATAATGGAGGTAGCCCGTCTGAACGAAAACTTATGGCATCTAACAGGTAAGTGTCAAATCTTGAAGGTATAACAACGCCTCCAGCTTTTTCCACAATCTCTACCATATTGTCCACCGGACCGCGCGGGAGCAGCCAATATGCGCGCAACCGCTCAGCTATTCTCTCTGGAGTCAAACCAGAACTATCTACATCCATTTGGGGTATTGGTTTCTCTGTTTTTAATTCATATGAACGGAGCAGCTTCGCTACATGCTGACGGCGAATATTGATTGAGGCACCAATGTGGGCGAGCGGTTTAGCCCCCAAACGAGATCGTTTCCGGTAATGGAAAGGTGGAAATCCTATTGCCCGCTCTTGCTGAAAAAAGAAGGATCGAGGAAACTGCAGAGCCAGGGCGAACTTATCGACGACCTCGTCTGAAGGCTGCGTCAACCGATTCTCGACTTTTGAGATAAGGGCTTGGGTAACTTTCGACCAATCAGCCAGATCTTCCTGGGTGGCCCCGCGAGCGTCACGCGCCAAACGAAGCATGTCCGGGTTGAAGCGGTCCGGCACGACCGCGAGAGGACTTCGGCTATCGCCGGCGGCCACGATAATCGACCCTGTCGGTTCCAGATAGGCGCGGGGGTGTGATGTCGATCCAGGATGCAGCGCCGCCATCATCCAGATTGACCTGAGATGCCCACAGAATTGAACGCCCAAGAGGGCGCGACACGATAATTCGCTCTATTGATTGTGATGCAGGGTCTGGCTGGTAACCAGACGTAAGCCGAGTTGCCTGTGGCGGAATACCTGGTAGTGGAAGTTGGTCGTCAAAGATTTTCTGTTGTTCTGTTTGATAATTTTGATGGCGACCGCCGACATCGACCTTTTTTAAGCGCCAGACTAGGTGATTTCTGTACAGAAGAAGCCTCAATCCCCGGATACGATACAGCTTGTAGCCGTTTTTGCCATCGAACCGCCGGACGAGCTCGGTCCACGCATGCGCGCGGATACAGTTCGCCGCCGTTGTATCGTCATGCTCTGCCGTGAATTCGACTGGATATTCTTGGTAATTGTCGAATGCGTGATGCCAGATTTCGTAAAAGTCTCCGAGCATCGGCTTCGCCAGCTTCATACACCGCTCTTGATCCTCTGTCATGGGCCTCTCCGACTACATGCGGAGAGCCTATCCAAGTCTCGTACAAAATCAAGAAAAAATATAACCAGAAATATAACCGACCAGAGTGGCGGAATCCCTACCGTTTGCCCCAGCGTCGTTGTGCGGCCTGTCGGGCGATCTCGACGCGACGCTCTGGTGTCAGCTTCTCCCGCCGCGCGGCACCCCCCTTTCTTTCCCAGCGCTCTAGTGCTCAGAGTCAGTCACATGATTCAGCCTATCCGCCTGGGTACAGGCCGGAGAGCGGTATCGAGCCGGTCGACGGCGAACCATCCGTCTGATTCGGTGCACTAGCGGCAGGGTCTTTGGCCGAATCACCCATGTCTTCCTCTATCTCGCCGGTCAGAATCTTCGCGACGCGAATCGCGTTGGCGACGGTATCGGCGGGTCTCCGTTGGCCTTGTGGTCCTTTCGGCATCTTCGCTCCGCTTCGTGCTTTACGCCAAGCATGTATGCGTTGGAACCGCGTTCATCGATACCGCATATCTGGTGCGATGTCAGGGCAACGCATCAAAGAAATCGACCATAATTGCCTTTCGCGAACCAGACATGCCTCTTGCGATCATGACCGGGCCGGGTAATTGTTCCTCAGCTTAGGTGGGAGGAGATCATGGCTGCACGGAAATCAGTTCTAAAGCCCGCTCCGCGGCGTGCCGAACTGGAGCGGCTCTTGTCGGAATCAATTCGAGCTGGCGTTTCGGACGATCAACTGCAAGATCAGCGCGTCAGCTTTGCATATGGGAACGCGCCAGAGGGATCGCGGATTACCAAGGAATTGGCGCGCAAAGCGGCCCGAACAATCCGAATCACCGGCGGTTGACGTCCATCTCAAAGGAGGAGGGGAGCCCGCAGCTTGGGCCAAACGGCTTCCCTTTGGCTGCATGCTCGTACTTAGGGAAGAAAATGAAGAATTATACGATCGTATTGAAGAGAAAAATCTGATCCGCCAATACGACCTTCTGACCAATTGCATTGAAATAGGACTAAGCCAAGGGAGCCGCGTATTCGATAAATATATGCTGTGGGATCTAAATCACGTGGCCGTAGCGAACATTTCTCAATTTGGCGGTAAATTCCGGGAGGAACCGATATACGTCGGATCTCATAAACCTCCTCACTTTCGTGACGTGCCGCACCTCATGGATCAGTTCATTTCAACCGTTCACGAGAATTGGTATAATTGGACTCCGACAGAACTGGCAGCTTATGCACTGTGGCGCCTGAACTGGGTGCATCCGTTCATAGAGGGCAATGGTCGAACTGCACGAGCGGCTTGCTACTATCTACTCTGTGTTCGCTCGGGAGGGCTCATCGGTGGGCGCAAGATCGTTCCCGAACGCATCCGCGAGAATCGAAAACCGTATTATGCCGCGCTTACTGCGGCCGATCGCGCTTGGGAAAAGGGCGAGTTGGATTTCTCTGATATGGAGGATTATCTAGCTGGCTTGCTGCAAGAGCAGCTGCAGGACGATAACGGCCTGCCTCACCACGGAGAAGCGACTCCAATTTCAAACTGAGCCACTACGCGAAATTCTGGCTCGATGCTCTACGTCGTGGCAAGCTCTGGTTCTCTCAAACCGACGAGGCCGGCCATGAAAATCGAGCGCATAGACCATCTGAACCTGACCGTCGCTGATATCGACCGCAGTGTGGAATTCTACCAGCGGGTACTCGGCATGAAGGCCGAGAGCATGGGCGAAGGCCGCGCCGCGCTCCATTTCGGCCAGCAGAAGATCCATCTCGATCTCGCTGGCGGCGCGACGGCAATGAGCGGCGAAAAGCGGATGCCGGCGCATATCTGCTTCATCACCGAGACGCCGATGGGCGAGGTCGCGGCCCATCTCGAAACCTGCGGGGTGCCGGTGCGGATGCAGGGACCGCGCGCCGGGGCAATCGGCACGATCCAATCGGTCTATATCGACGACCCGGACCAAAACTCGATCGAGATTTCCAGCTACTGAGCCGCGCCACACCGGCCCCAACCCGCCTCCCCCGAATTACAATCCGAGGTGGTGGGTGAGGGCGCGGAAAGCCCCGTCACACTTCGACGAAATTAAGCCGCTGGAGGTAGGGCGTCAGATGAATTGGGTCTCCTTCCTGATCTCCGGGCTGGTTCTGCTTCCCAGTCGAGCCTCACCACGACCCGCCCGAGCGGGCGGGCCGTGCGGGGGATCCGGTTACCGCACCGGCGAGAAGGACGCCGGGATCAGCAGCTTGTTTTCCTGGCGGACCGGGCGGACGCCGGCTTGCGGCGGCCAGGCGCCGCCGGGACGGCGGGATTCCTCACGGACGCGGGCGCGCTCGTTCAAATCCTTGTACACCCAGATGTGAACGAACTTGTTGAGCGCGCCGAGCTCGCTCGTCCAGCAGGCCGCCAAGGGTGAGAACCGCTCCCGCGCCTCGATCGCCTTGCCCCACGCCTCCAGCACCTTGGGGATGTCGCCCGGGGCGTAGGTGTAGGTGCGCATCTCGTACACGTTCCCGCTGCCGTAATCGCGGCTGCCCAGCGGGCGCATGAACGGCGCCGGGTTCATGATCTCGGCTTCCTGGGCCACGATCAGGTCCTGGCCGCCGGGGAGCGCGTTGCGCGCGGCGTCTTGCGCCATCGCCGCGCGTACCCTCGTGCGGTGTTGCAGGTCGTCATAGGGGTAGACGTGGACGACCTGATTGAGCGGACCGAATTCGGTGTGCCAGAAAGCCCCCAATTTGGAGTGTTTCTCGCGGGATGGGAGGCGCTTTTCATAGCGCTCCTCAAATTCGGCCAAGGTTCCGGGGCGCAAGGTGTAGGTACGAACTTCGTAGATCATCGGCACATCCTCCGAAGTGAAACGGCTTTGCCGACTATTCGGCTGCTTCCTCTTTGACCGGCGTCAGATCGTAGCGCTGCATCGCAAAGCTGATCGCTTCATTCCAGCCGCGGCTGCGTATATCGATGTGTACATCATCGGGACCCAGATACTTCAAGTTGACCGCGTCGCCCATCGGGGTCCGCTCCGGCCTTTCGGTTTTCGGGATCGGGACGGGCGAATAATTCGCGGCTTCCAGGCCCTTGGCCGTTGCCTGCTCGTCGTCGACATAAAATCCGATGTGGTGAATCCCACGCATCTCGGAGGTTTGTCCCGGGCCAAGCTTGGGAGCACCGGGCTCGCCATATTTCAGAATAGCGAAGTAAATATAACCGTCGCTGAGCCAAACGCCCTTTTCGCCGGTATCCCCGGGCCGGCGATATAGTTCGGTCAGGCCGAACTGTTCCTTGTAGAATTCTGCGGTCTTCGCGGGATCGTCGGTGACGAGTGCAATATGCCTGATGCGAGCCATCTGTCATCCTCCCTCGACGCATGCGCTTGTCAAAGCGCGGATTGTGCTGTGTAGGCGTTCTCCCCGGTTATCGTCAAGATGATGCCTCGAATTGGCGTATAAGGTGATCCGAAACGCGGCCGCCCGTCGCGTTCGCATCGGCATTGGGAGGTGATCCATGGAACAGCGGCGCAGCATCGACGTGGCGGGGGCAAAGCACGTCAACCCGATCCCGAGCGCCAGCCGGCGCGGCCCTTTTGTCGTCTCCGGCGCGATCTCCGGCGCCGATCCGGAAACCGGCAAGGTTCCCGCCGATCTCGACGAGCAATGCCGGCTGATGTTCGAGAATGTGCGGCGGGTGATGGCGGCGGCCGGCGGCTCGTCCGACGACATCGTCAAGATGACGGTGTGGATCACCGACCGCTCATTGCGCGAGATCATGAACCGGCATTGGGTCGCGATGTTTCCCGACCCGCAGTCGCGGCCGGCGCGTCATACGCTGACCTCACGCGACTTCACCGCGCCGATGCAGATCCAGTGCGACCTGATGGCCGTGCTGGGCGAGGGTTGACACCGTGAAGATCGTCGATATCCGCACGACCCCGCTCTCTTACCGCTGCGACCCGCCTTATGGCAGCGCCGGCGGCATGCAGGCGCGCCGCGGCGGACTTCTCGTCGAGATCGAGACCGACGAGCGGGTGATCGGGATCGGCGAGGCGGGGGTCGGCGGCGGCATCACGCGCGACGTCATCGACAAGCTGCTGCAGCCGATGCTGATCGGCGAGGACCCGCTGCTGATCGAGGGGCTGTGGCAGAAGATGTTCGCGCGCACGCGCCAGTTCGGCCGCCGCGGCATCATCATGAACGCGATCAGCGGGATCGACATCGCGCTCTGGGACATCGCCGGCAAGGTCGCCAAATTGCCGCTCTATCGGCTGCTCGGCGGTTGCCGCGACCGGGTCGAGGCCTATGCGAGCGGCGGGTTTTACCAGGAGGGCAAGTCGGCCGACGAGCTCGCCGGCGAGGCTGAGGGGTACCGCGCCCGCGGCTTCAAAGGCATGAAGATGAAGATCGGGCGCAATCCCTCGACGCAGACCCATCTGCGCCACCTGGTCGATCAGGCGGAGCAATGTGAGGTCGATCCCGAAGAGGACATCGCGCGGGTTGCGGCGGTGCGCCGCGCGCTGGGGCCCCAGGCCAAGTTGATGGTTGACGTCAACTGCGCCTGGAGCCCGTCCTTCGCGATCGAGATGGGCCGCGCGCTCGAGCCCTATAAGCTCTACTGGATCGAGGAGCCGGTCGCGACCGACGACATCGACGGCAGCGCGCGCATCGCCGATGCGCTCGCCACCGCGATCGCCGGCTACGAGACCGAGATCGGGCTCTACGGCTTTCGTGAGCTGATCACCCGCGGCGCCGTCGACATCGTCCAGCCCGATATCGCGTGGGCTGGGGGCTTCTCCGAATGCCGCCGCATCGCCGCCCTGGCGCAGGCGCATCACCTGATGGTCGCGCCGCACGCCTTTGCCAGCGCCGTGACACTCGCCGCTTCACTGCATTTCATCGCCTCGATCCCAAACGGGTCTGGTTCTCGAATTCGACCAGAATCCCAACGGGTTGCGCGACGAGCTGCTGAAGGAACCGATCCATATCGAGCCCGACGGCATGATCAGACTGCCGGAGCGGCCCGGTCTCGGGATCGAGCTCGATCGCGGCGCAATCGAGCGCTATCGCGCCGAATGAACGGCCGCACACTTTACACGATTGGTTACGAGAAGGCTCTGCTGAAGGACGTGGTCGCCTGCCTCGCCGCCGCCGGCGTCTCGACTTTGCTCGATGTGCGAGATCGGCCGATATCGCGGCGGCCCGGCTTCTCGAAACGGCAGCTCGCCGCAGCAATCGAGGAAGCCGGGATGCGCTACGTCCATCTCCAGGCGCTCGGCACGCCGCCGGAAGGCCGCCTGGCCAACCGCCGCCGCGAATGGGACCGATTTTGGGGCATCGTCGAGGAGAAACTTACCCGCCCCGAGGCGGAGCTCGCGTTGCAGGAGGCCTGGGCAATCGCCGAAGCCGCCCCGAGCTGCCTGTTGTGCTATGAAGCCGATTGGCAGATCTGCCACCGCCGCCGGATCGCCGAAATCATGGTGCAGCGTTACGGTCTTGCCGTGTCGCACCTTGCGGTCGGCGGCGAACCGACGGGGAGGATGAAACGAACCCCGTAAACCGGGGGCAAGGGGAGATAATGGCGGAACGCAGAGGAGCGGACGGAACCGGTTAAGACTGGTGGTCCTCGTCCGGCTGGGCCCGGCGCCGCTCTTTGGTAGTCGCGCGGCGGGCTTTGGCCCCGAGGCGCCGCTCCTTGGCGGCGCGGCTTGGTTTGGTGGGTCGGCGCGGGGTCGGCGGCGCGGCAGCGCGGCGGATCAATGCGATCAGCCGGTCCAACGCGTCCTGGCGATTGCGTTCCTGCGTGCGGTAGCGTTGGGCAATGATGACGATGACGCCGTCGCGCGTCAGTCGGCGCCCGGCCAACTGCGCTAGTCTCTCGCGCAAGTCTCCCGAGAGCGAGCGGGAGCCCGACAGGTCGAAGCGGAGCTGCACCGCGGTCGACACCTTGTTGACATTCTGGCCGCCGGGACCGGAAGCTCGGACAAAGCTTTCCTCGATCTCGCTGTCGTCGAGAAACAGGTGACAGTTAATCGGGATCAACATAGCGCTTCACGCCGGATGGCATGGTAGTGTAAGCGTGAGCGTCATTCCTATCGGGTCGCATCGTGACAGCCTGCCAGAGCAGCGGTAGTGGCCTTGTGATTGTCAGGAGCCGAGAATGCCTAATCTGAGTTTTACCGCACCGACAACAGTCGACGAGGCCATCAATGCCCTCGCTCGTGCCCCCGGTTTGGCAAAACCATTAGCCGGCGGAACCGATCTGTTGGTGCAGTTGCGGTCCGGCCGGATGCGACCCGAGGTAATCATCGACATCAAGAGAATCCCGGATCTGATCGGCATTCACGAGACCGGCGACAGCTTCGTGATCGGCGCCGCTACCCCGGGGGTTATGCTGAGCGAGCACGAAGCCTTTTCCCGCGCCTGGCCGGGGATTGTCGAGGGGGTCGACCTGATCGGTTCGCAGCAGATCCAGGGCCGCGCCTCGCTCGTCGGCAATCTGTGCAACGCCTCGCCCGCCGCGGACAGCGTCCCGGCGTTGATCTGCGCGCAGGCGGTTGCAGTCATCGCCGGCCCGGACGGCAGGCGCGAGGCGCCGGTCGAGGCGATCGTCACCGGGCCCGGGCAAACATCTTTGAAGAAGGGCGAGTTCATCGTCGAGTTTCGCGTGCCAAAGCCCAAGCCACGGCAATCGGACGCCTATCTGCGCTTCATCCCGCGCACCGAGATGGATATCGCGGTCGTCGGCTGCGGCATCAACGTCACACTTGATGCGAATGGCCTCTGCACCGACGCTCGCGTCGTGCTCGGCGCCGTCGCCCCGACCCAACTCATTGTCGATGAGGCTGCCGCGGCCTTGAAGGGCCATCGGCTCGACGACGACACGCTTTCCCGGCTCGACACCGCCGCGCAGCGAGCCTGCAAACCGATCAACGACAAGCGCGGCACGATCGAATACCGAACCAAGGTTGCCGGCGTCCTCGCAAGACGGGCGGCCGCAATCGCATTTGAGCGCGCCGCCGGGCGCGTGGCGGGAGTCCACTAATGGCCAAACAACACGTATCGACGATCATCAACGGCGAGCCTGTCGAATATCTCTGCGAGCCGCAACAGACATTGCTCGATGTATTGCGTGACGAACTCAACCTGACCGGCAGCAAGGAAGGCTGCAGCTCGGGCGATTGCGGCGCCTGCACCGTCATTGTCGATGGCAATATCGTCTGCTCGTGCCTGATGCTCGGCGCCGAAGCGGAAGGCCGCAAGATCACGACGATCGAGGGCATCGCCGAAGGCGAAAAACTGCACCCGGTGCAGCAGAAATTTCTCGAGCACGCCGCATTGCAATGCGGCTTCTGCACGCCAGGCTTCATCGTCGCGGCCAAGGCACTGCTCGACCAGAACCTGAACCCGACCGAGGAAGAGACGCGTTATTGGCTGGCCGGCAACCTCTGCCGCTGCACCGGCTATGACAAGATCATCCGCGCCGTGCTCGACGCCGCCGCCGAGATGCGGGCGGGGGCGGAGCAATGAGTTACCTCGACAAGGACGCCCTCAAGATCGTCGGCACTCGTCCGATCCGGCCCGACGGCGTCGACAAGGTCACCGGCCGCGCCAATTTCGGCGCCGACATGGTGATGCCCGGGATGCTGTGGGGCAAGATCAAGCGCAGCCCCTATGCCCATGCGCGGATCATCTCGATCAACACCGACAAGGCGATGGCCTTGCCTGGGGTCAAGGCCGTGACGACGCGGGCCGATTTCCCCGACATCCCGCCGGATAGGCGGGTCATCGGCGCTGCGCCGCATAATCTCTGGGACCTGTCGCGCAACTGCATGGCCAAGGGCAAGGCCCTTTACGAGGGTCACGCGGTGGCCGCGGTAGCCGCCACCTCGCCGGCGATCGCCGAGCACGCGCTCGATCTGATCGAGGTCGAGTACGAGGTATTGCCGCATGTGATGGATGTCGAGGCAGCGATGGCGCCGGATGCGCCGGTGCTGGACGACAACATCTTCACCTCGGGGGTCGAACCCAAACCGACCAAACCGTCGAACATCACCAAGATGGTCCGTTTTGCCAAGGGCGATGTCGAGGCCGGGTTCGGTGAAGCAGAAGTCGTGATCGAGCGGCGATACACAACAAAGCCGGTGCATCAGGCCTATATCGAGCCCCATGCCTGCGTCGTCTCGGTGGCTCCCGACGGGCAAACCACGATTTGGAGCTCGAGCCAGGGCCAGTTCATGGTCCGCGCCTATACCTCGCGGATCTGCGGCGGCGAGATCGCCGATATTCGCGCAATCCCGGCCGAGATCGGCGGCGGGTTCGGCGGCAAGACGATCATCTATCTCGAACCGGTCGCCTACATGCTGTCAAAGAAATCGGGGCGGCCGGTCAAGATCGTGATGAGCCGCGAGGAGGTTTTCCGGGCAACCGGGCCGACCTCGGCCGCCGTCGTCGAGGTCAAGCTCGGCGCCAAGAAGGACGGCCGGATCACCGCCGCGAAGACGGTGCTCAAATACCAGGCGGGTGCGTTCCCGGGCTCGCCGGTTCAGCAAGGCTGCATTTGCGGACTGGCGGTCTATGACCTGCCCAATGCCGAATCGATCGGCTACGACGTGCTGTGCAACCGTCCCAAAGTTGCCGCCTACCGCGCGCCGGGAGCGCCGATCGGCTCGTTCGCGGTCGAGAGCTGTGTCGATGAGCTGGCTCGCGAGCTCGGCATCGACCCGCTCAAAATGCGCGAGATCAATGGCGCCAAGGACGGCGCCAAGGCGACGCATGGCCCGACTTGGAACAATATCGGGTACATGAAGACTGTCGAGGCCGCAAAGGCTCATCCGCAATGCAACGTGCCGCTCGGGCCAAACCAAGGCCGCGGCATCGCCTCGGGCTATTGGCATAACGCCGGTGGTGAATTGAGCGCGGCTTGCCATGTCAACGAGGATGGCACCGTGACGGTGACCGAAGGCCACCCCGACATCGGCGGCTCCCGCGCGTCGATGGCAATGATGGTGGCCGAGGTGCTGGGCGTGCCGTTCGAGAGCGTGCGCCCGGTCGTCGGCGACACGACCTCGATCGGTTTCAGCGCCTCGACGGGCGGCAGCCGCGTCACTTTTGCCGGTGGCATGGCGGTCACGCAGGCGGCGCAAAAGGTCGTCGAAGAATTGAAGAGACGTGCTGCGGTGATATGGGACATCAGTCCTGAAGCGGTCGAGTGGAAGGACGGCAAAGCCTTCCCTGCCGGCGCCAATGCCGGGAGCTTCGAGCCGCTGGATCTGACTGCAATCGCGGCCAAGGCGGCGCGCACCGGCGGTCCGATCAGCGCCGAAGTGCAGATCAACGCGCAGGGCCAGGCGCCGGGTTTCACAACCCATATCTGTGATGTCGAGGTCGACAAGGAGACCGGCCACGTCAAAATCCTGCGGTACACCGCGATCCAGGATGTCGGGCGCGCCATCCACCCTTCCTATGTCGAAGGGCAGATGCAGGGCGGGGTAGCCCAGGGGGTTGGCTGGGCGCTCAGCGAGGAATACATCTACGACAAGGATGGCCGGCTTGAAAATCCGGGCTTCCTCGACTATCGCGTGCCGGTAGCTTCGGACATGCCGATGATCGACACGGTCCTGATCGAGGTGCCGAACCCGCGCCATCCGTTTGGCGCCCGCGGCTGCGGCGAGGTGCCGATCGTGCCGCCGATGGCCGCAGTCGCGAATGCGATTGCCGACGCGACCGGGATCCGGCTGCGCGATCTGCCGATGTCACCGCCGCGCCTGCTGGCCGCGTTGGACCAATCGGAGCCGATGCGCGCCGCAGCGGAGTAGGATTGTAACAGGCCTCACTCCGTCATTCCCGCGAAAGCGGGAATCCAGGGACCACGCGCTTGTCGCTTGCCCTGGACCCCCGCTTCCGCGGAGGCGACGGAAAAACAGGAGCGAGCTGGGCTATGACGTATATGCCGAAGGAATTGCAGAAGGTCGTCGGGACCCGTCCCATTCGCCCCGACGGGGTCGACAAGGTCACCGGGCCGCGCCAATTTCGGCGCCGACATGGTGATGCCGGGCATGCTGTGGGGCAAAGTGAAGCGCAGCCCGCACGCCCATGCGCGCATCATGTCGATCAATATCGACAAGGCGCTGAAGCTGCCCGGCGTCAAGGCGATCGTGACGTCGGACGACTTCCCGCCGATCGCGTCGGAAGAAGCGTTTGTCGGCGAGGGACCGATGAACTTCCGCGATCTGTCGCGCAACTGCCTGGCGCGCGACAAGGTGCTCTATGACGGCCATGCCGTCGCGGCTGTGGCGGCGACATCACCCTCAATCGCCGAGGAAGCCTGCGAGTTGATCGAGGTCGAGTACCATGTCCTGCCATACGTTATCGATGTCGAAGAGGCGATGAAGCCGGACGCGCCTCTGCTGCACGACGATCTGTTCACGCAGGGCGTCGATCCCAAGCCGGCGCACCCGTGCAACATTGCCAAGGTCGTCGCGTTCTCGAAGGGCGACATAGACGCGGGCTTCCGTGACGCCGAGGTCATCATCGAGCGGCGTTACTCGAATGCTCCGGTACACCAGGCCTATATCGAGCCGCATGCCTGCGTCGTGTCGGCCGCAGCCGACGGCCAGTGCACGATCTGGAGCTCGAGCCAGGGCCAGTTCATGGTGCGCGCCTATTGCGCCAAATTGCTCGGCATCGACATCTCCGATATCCGCGCGATCCCGGCCGAGATCGGCGGCGGCTTTGGAGGCAAGACGCTCGTCTACCTCGAACCGGTGGCGTTGGCGCTCGCGAAGAAAACGGGCCGGCCGGTCAAGATGGTGATGAGCCGCGAGGAAGTGTTCCGCGGCACCGGCCCGGCTGCAGGCGCCGTCGTCGAGGTCAAGCTCGGCGCGAAGAAGGACGGAACTCTGACCGCCGGCGAAGTCGTGCTCAAATACCAGGCCGGCGCCTTTCCGGGCTCACCGGTGGGGCCTGGCTGCATGTGCGCCTTTGCGATGTACGACATCCCGAACGCCAAGGTCACCGGCTACGACGTTGTATCCAATCGCCCCAAGGTTGCGGCCTATCGGGCCCCCGGCGCCCCGAACTCGTCCTACGGGGTCGAGAGCTGCCTCGACGAACTGGCCGATCAGCTCGGCATCGACCCGTTGGCGTTGCGCGAAAAGAACGCGGCCAAGGACGGCGTCAAGGCGGTGCACGGCCCGACCTGGCAAAACATCGGCTATGCCCAGACCGTCGAGGCCGCCAAGAACCACCCGCATCTGAAGGAGAAGCTCGGACCGAACCAGGGCCGCGGCATCGCCTCCGGCTTCTGGTTCAACATCGGCGGCGAGTTCGAGCGCGGCCTGCCACATCAACGAGGACGGCACCGCCGTCGTCGTATCGGGCAACCCGGATATCGGCGGCTCGCGCGCGTCGATCGGGATGATGGCCGCCGAGGTTTTGGGTATCCCGGTCGAAAAGGTCCGGCCGATCGTCGGCGACACCAGCTCGATCGGCTTCTCGTTCCTGACCGGCGGCAGCCGCGTCACCTTCGCGACCGGGATGGCCGCGACGCAGGCCGCCGAAAAGGTTGTCGACGAGCTCAAAAAACGCGCCGCGATGATCTGGGACATCCCCGCCGACGCGGTCGAATGGAAGGACGGCAAGGCCTACCCGGCCGGTCCCAACGCCGGCAGCTTCGAGCCATTGCCGTTGGCGGAGATCGCGCTCAAATCGGGGCGCACCGGCGGGCCGATCAGCGCCGAGGTGTCGATCAACGCGCAAGGCGCCGGCCCCGGCTTTGCGACGCATATCTGCGATGTCGAGGTCGACAAGGAGACGGGGCAGGTCAAGATCCTGCGCTACACCGCAGTCCAGGATGTCGGCCGCGCCATCCACCCGAGCTATGTCGAGGGCCAGATCCAGGGCGGGGTAACGCAAGGGATCGGTTGGGCGCTCAACGAGGAATACATCTACGACAAGAACGGCCGGCTCGATAACCCCGGCTTCCTCGATTACCGCGTGCCCGTAGCCTCCGACCTGCCGATGATCGAGGCGGTCTTGGTCGAGAACGCGAACCCGCGCCATCCGTTCGGCGCCCGCGGCGTTGGTGAGGTGCCGATCGTGCCGCCGATGGCGGCGGTCGCCAATGCCATCGCTGACGCGATCGGCATTCGAATGCGCGACCTGCCGATGTCGCCGCCGCGGCTGCGCGCCGCGATCGACGCGCAGGAGCCGGTGCGCAAAGCGGCGGAGTAGCACAGCCGTGGCCCGTCATTGCGAGGCGCCGGCAGGCGCCGTGGCAATCTCGACGACGAGATTGCTTCGCTGCGCTCGCAATGACACCCTTTGGCGATTTTACTAATGCCGCGCGTCCATTTCTCGGGCCAGGCCGCCCGCCGGTTCACCGGCGGCGCGACCGAGCTCGAGGTGGAGGCGGATACTTTCCGGCGGATGGTTCTCGAGCTCGACCGCCGCTTCCCTGGCCTCGGCCGCCAGATCGACGAGAGCATGGCGGTGGCGATTGACGGCGAGATCTTCCAGGACGCCTACCTCGCGCCGCTCAACCCCGACAGCGAAATCTACCTGATCCCCAAAATCGGCGGCGGCTGAGCCCCGCCGACAATGCCGCCGAGCTCGGCAGACCATAGGACCTCGAGCGGCAAAAGAACAGCTCAGGTGATAGCCGCATTGATTTAATCATCCCTTCACTAGTCTCGGCCGGCGCGTCATATGCGCTGCCTAACTCTTGATCACGATGTTTTCATTGAAAATGGGTTAAGGATCACTTTCAGCATCTCCGGCGTTTGTCACCGCTAGGGTTGAGAGCGTGGGAGCAGCGGTGATGGTCGAGGCCGCATGGGGACGTTTGGTCCCGATCAGTCGGCGCCATCAGCGCGACCCGGACCGATGGATTCGATGGCTGCTTCGCATTGTCGCGGTGCTGCGCTGGGCCGCGGCGCTCGGGGTATGTTTTCTGCTCGGCTGGGGCATCACGACCGAGATCCGGACCTCGTACCTCCAGTCACGTTTGCTGTCGCGCTGGGCGGCGGGCATGAAGTTTACGGTTCAAACAGGCCCCAGCGAGGACATCCGCTTTCCCAAATCGGGGCCTTATGACGAGCGGCTCGGCTATGCGAAGCTGCCGTCCTTTATCGAAGCCCTGAACGACCGCCATTTCGCCGTCGCGCGGCAAGCGCGCTGGTCACCGGCGCTGGAACGGTTTGTCGACCAGGGGGGGTACCCGATCTACGGTGAGAAATCCCGGGCTGGGGTGAAACTGCTCGACCGCGATCAGAACCCGCTCTACCAGGCGAGCTATCCGGATCGGGCTTACAAGGATTTCTCCTCGATCCCGCCGCTGGTGGTCGACAGCCTGCTGTTTATCGAGGATCACGACCTTCTCGACCTGCAAGACCCGGAGCGCAACCCAGCGGTCGAATGGGGCCGGTTCATGCTGGCCGCGGCGGGACGGGTCGCCAGCGTCGTGGATCGCCGCTTCAGAGAAGGCGGCGCCAGCACGCTTGCTACCCAGATCGAAAAGTTTCGCCACTCGCCGGGCGGCCGCACACCCGGCATCGTCGAGAAATTCCGCCAAATGGTCACAGCCTCGGCGCGCGCCTATCGCAACGGCCCGCAGACGGCTGCAGCCCGGCGCGACATCGTAACGACCTATCTCGATTCTACGCCGCTCGGATCGCGACCCGGTTACGGCGAAATCATCGGCGTCCCGGAGGCCCTGTGGGTCTGGTACGGCACCGATCTCGCCGAGGCGAACCGGGTGCTGACGACACCGGCTACAAACAAAGCTCAACTGGCGCGCAAGGGCGAGATTTATCGCCAAGTCCTCGGCCTGCTGCTCGCCAACCGCCGGCCGGCCTATTATTTGAACGGCGACGGAACCGCTCTCGCAGCCTTGATCGACGGGTATCTGCGTCTGCTCGCCGGGGCCGGGATCATCGACCCGGCGCTGCGCGACGCGGCCCTAGCCGCCAAACTGCATTTCCGCAGCCAGCTGCCGCCTCCGGCAGCGGTGTCCTTCGTCGGAAACAAGGCGACGGACCGCCTGCGGGCCGAGCTGATGACGTTGCTCCACCTGCCCGACCTCTACGCCCTCGACCGGCTCGATGTGACGGGGTATGGAACCGTCGATACGGCCGCCCAGAAACGGGTCACGGATGTTCTAGAGCGGCTCGGCGATCCCGCTTACGTCAGATCGCTGGGGCTCGTGGGCCACAATCTGCTCGGTGGAGAAAAGCCGGGCAGGCTCGCCTGGAGCGTCGTGCTCTACGAGCGCGGCGCCGAGCGCAATTACCTGCGCATCCACGCGGACAGCCTCGACTCGCCCTTCGACATCAATTCCGGGGCGAAGCTGATCCTCGGATCCACCGCGAAATTGCGCACCCTCGTCACGTATCTGAATATCGTCGACGAATTGCACAGCAAGTTGGCGTCGCTGCCGCGGCGCGATCTGGTAACCATGGCGGCGGCGAAGGACGACCCGCTAACCGCATGGGCGGCGGGCTATCTCGCGAAGGCAGGTGATCACGGCCTTCAGCCGATGATCGACGCGGCGATGCAACGCCAATATTCGGGCAGTCCTTCGGCATTCTTCACCGGCGGCGGTGTCCATGCCTTCGCCAATTTCGAGAAATGGGAGAATCATTCGAATCCGAGTGTGCTCGAGGCCTTCGAGCACTCAATCAACAACTCCTTTATCCGCATCATGCGCGATATTGTCCTCTACTATCAGGCGCAGAGCGGGATAGACACAGAGAAGCTCCTGTCGGACGCCGACGACCCGAACCGGGAAGCCTTTCTGCAGCGGTTCGCCGATCAGGAGGGGCGCCGGTATCTCGGCCGGTTCTGGAACGACTACAAGGGTCTGACGCCGCAAGAGGCGTTGAACAAGCTGGCAAGCCGGACGCGCCCGGCAGCGCGACGGCTGGCGGTCGTCTATCTCACTGCGCGGCCCGAGGCGAGCCGGGCCGAGCTCGGCGACTTTCTCGCGCACCACTTGCCGCCCTCATCGGTGGATAACGACGAGCTCTGGGACCTGTGGAGGGAGTACGGGGCCGGCCGCTTTTCGCTGCAGGATCGGGGCTACATCGCGGGAATTCATCCGCTGGAGCTGTGGCTCGTCGCCTATCTCCAGGATTATCCGAACGCTACCCGCAACGAGGTCGTAGAGGCGAGCGCCGATGTGCGGCAGGACGTGTATGGCTGGCTTTTCAAGAGCCGCAACATGCACAAGCAGAACACGCGCATCCGCATCCTGCTCGAGGAGGATGCCTTCGACCGGATCCTGCAGGATTGGCGGCGGCAGGGCTATCCGTTCGGACATCTCGTTCCGTCATATGGCAGTGCCATAGGCAGCTCGGGCGATCGGCCGGACGCCCTCGCCGATCTGATGGGCATTATTCTCAATGACGGTGTGCGTCAGCCGAATGTCGACCTGCAGCGGCTCCATTTCGCTGCCGACACCCCCTATGAGACGGATATGACGCTCGAGCCTGAGCGGCAGGGGGTCCTGGCTCCCGAGATCGCCAAGACCGTGCGGCAGGCGCTGATGGGCGTTGTGATGGAGGGGACGGCCACGCGCTTGCGCGGCGCTTATCATGTGCCGAATGGAACCTTGCTGCCGGTGGGCGGCAAGACCGGCACCGGCGACAATCGCCTGGACCGCTTTGGCCGCGGCGGCCGGCTGATCTCACAGCGCGTCGTCGATCGCACCGCCACTTTTGTGTTCTTCCTCGGCGATCGCTTCTTCGGCACCATAACCGCCTATGTCCCCGGCGCGATCGCCGGCACTTACCATTTCACCAGCGCTCTGGCCGTGCAATTGCTCAAAGCGCTCGAACCGCAGCTCGAACCGCTTCTCGATGAACCGGCGAGCGAAGCTGCGCCGATGCCGATCATCGAGGCTTCGCCCGCCCTTACCGGGCTGAGAAAAAACGGCGAAGGCAGCGCCGATTAACTGCTAAGACGACCGGGCGACGCTTTGCAGCAGGTCGACCTTGCGGTTCAGCGCCACCACGAGACCGTCTACACCCTCGCGCCGCAAGATCGAATAGAACTCCGATCGATGCACCGCCAACTGGCTGATCGAGCCCTCGAGGTACACGTCGGAGATCTCCCAAGAGCCCTCACCCGGGCGCATCAGATAATCGAGTTCCGTCGTCTCGCCATTCGATTTGACGATCTTTGTTTGCACCATGATATCTCCGCCGGTTGACCGCTCGCCGGTGACTTGCAGTTGTTGCCCCGAATAGCTGTCGAACTGATCGGCATAATTAGCGGTGACATAATGCGCAAACGCCGCTTGCAGCTGTTGCTGCTCCGCCGGAGACAGCGACGCCCAGGCCGGGCCGACGGCTAGCCGGGTCATCAAAGGGATGTCAAAGGTACGGTCGACGACTGGCGCCAGCCTGGCGTAACGCCCGCTTTCCCCGAGCATTCGACTTTGCTGCATATTGCCGAGCAAAACACTGTAAAAGCTTCGCACCGTGTCCTCGGGGTTAGAAACGGCCGCCGATCCCGGCGTAATGAGACCCGCACCGGCAAACATTGCGAGGCAAAGACTCACGGCTCTCACTCGCCAGGCGTATCGCACATTTCGCTTAATCATCTCTCGCCTCCTCATGAACTTGCATAAGCCCCTCTCTGCTGACCCTCAGGGCACAGCACCACTCGCATTTTTGATATTTTTGTCCCCTGCTGCCGTCACGGCTCGTCAGATGAGGAGTTGGGGCGAGTTATCGTCGGATGCAACCGTTTCGGCTTAAAGTCTCCTCCTATTTATGTAAAGGATCGCCGAGATCACAAGAATATCAACCACTTACTTTACGATTGACCTGTGGTTTGTCCAGCTCCGATTGCCTATCGTTATGTCGTTCAGCGCTGAATAATTCTTTGAATTTCTACTTATCGGATTTTCACGGGGGGCTTTTAAATGGATAATTGAACGATTCCCCTCGGTTCATGTTGATTAACCCCGGAGGGGGTTGAGCAGGAGTATGATCGATGCAAAAACTGGCAACAGCGGCGGTTGTGGGACTCGGATTGCTTGCGGGAACGGCGATGACCGGGCATGCCCAGTACTACAATTACTACGGAGCCCCCAATGCCTCTATGTGGTCCCCTTACAACTACCCGGAATACCAGACCAACACCTCCGGCAATCCATGGTACTACTCTTATCCTGGGTACGGCTACGCATACAACTACCCGACTTATACCTATTATGCCGGATCACCGTTTCCGTCCCCGAAGGCGTATTGGGATCCCTACGTCGCCCAGCGCCCTTATTCTGACAATGCCGGTCCGAAGGCTAGCGGCCACGGCAGTCCTTAGTCTCGATTACCGCTGAGTGATTGCTTGCGCGGGCCGTCGGCAAGCGGCCCGCCCGAGCCCACACCGGCGCTTCCCGCCCAAAGCAGCGCTGATCCGGGGCAGCCTAAGAAATTAGTGCGACCCGCTTCATCGGACCGGCGTCCTGAGTTATGCATGGCGGGAACAGCGCACGGGCAGGTTATGGCAGCACACCAGCGGATCGAAGATTATGCGCTGATCAGCAATTGCGCGACGGCGGCGCTGGTCGGGCGCAATGGATCCATCGACTGGCTCTGTCTGCCGCGGTTCAATTCGGCAGCCTGTTTTGCAGCGCTCCTCGGCGAGCCCGAACACGGCCGCTGGTTGATCGCGCCGGCCGACCCCTCACACCAGGTCGAGCGCCGTTACCTGAACGGCTCGCTGATCCTGGCGACAATGTTCGAGACTGCCGGGGGTGCAGCCGAGGTCGTCGATTTCATCGGACTGCGCGCACGGCTTCTCGGACATCGTCCGGATGGTCCGAGGGCTTGCGCGGCCGTGTCCCGATGCAGACCGAGTTCATTCTACGTTTCGATTACGGTGCGGTCGTGCCCTGGGTCGAGCGGCTACCGGATGGCGGGATATCGGCCATCGGCGGTCCCGAGAGAGTGGTCTTGCGCACGCCGGTGGCGCTCCGGGGCGAGGATCTGAAGACTGTTGGTGAATTCGACGTCAGCGCCGGTGAGACGATCCCTTTCGTAATGAGCTATGGTCCCTCTCATCTCCCGCGGCCGCAGCCCGTCGATGCAGAACAAGCCTTGCGCAGGGTCGAGACTTTTTGGCGGCGATGGTCGTCACGGTGCTGTCCCGCCGGCTCCTGGACCGACGCCGTCAAAGGCTCTCTGGTCACGCTGAAGGGCCTGACCTTCAGCGCAACCGGCGGAATTGTCGCAGCGGCGACGACGTCATTGCCCGAGCAGATCGGCGGCACGCGCAATTGGGATTATCGCTACTGCTGGCTGCGCGATACCACCTTCACCCTGCTGGCCCTGATGCACGGAGGGTTTTACGACGAGGCCCGCGCATGGCGGGATTGGTTGCTGCGGGCCGTCGCAGGCAGCCCTGACCAACTGCAGATCATGTACGGGCTTGGCGGCGAGCGCCGGCTGGCAGAGTGGGTGGTGGATTGGTTACCGGGCTATGAAGGGTCGAGCCCGGTGCGGATCGGCAATGCCGCGGTCCAACAGACGCAGCTCGACGTGTTCGGCGAGATCCTCGACGCCCTGTACCATGCTCACTGCCATGGTCTGCCGACGGTCGATCGCGCGGTCGCTATCGGCCGCACCATTCTGGGGCACTTGGCGCGAATCTGGCGTCAGCCTGATGAGGGCATTTGGGAGATACGCGGGGCGCCGCAGCACTTCACACATTCGAAGGTGATGGCGTGGGTTGCCTTCGACCGCGCCGTCAAAATTTTGGAGCAAGTCGGCGAGCACGCCGGCGGCGACGGTGGGATCGAGCGATTGCGGCGGATACGTGACGACATTCATCAGGATGTCTGCCGGCGTGGTTTCGATCCGGACCTCGGCAGCTTCGTCCAGGCTTATGGGTCAAAGTCGCTCGACGCGAGCCTGTTGCTGCTTCCGCTCGTCGGGTTCCTGCCTCCGACCGACCCGCGGATAATCGGAACGGTGAAAGCAATCGAGCAGCGCCTCGTCGTCGACGGTTTCGTCATGCGGTACGATACCGGAGAGCTAGTGGACGGCCTGCCTCCCGGGGAGGGGGCCTTTCTGGCCTGCAGCTTTTGGCTGGCCGATAATTATGTCCTGCAAGGACGCGTCGACGAGGCCCGCGAGCTTTTCGAGCGTCTGCTTTCTTTGCGCAACGATGTGGGTCTGCTTGCAGAGGAGTACGACCCGCGCCTCTCTCGCCAAATCGGCAACTTCCCGCAGGCCTTCTCGCACGTCGCGCTGGTCAACACCGCCTACAACCTGACCCGCGCACAGGGACCCGCGCAACAGCGCGCGGATCGCAGGAGAGCGAGGCGTCACCTCGCCTCATAGGGAAGCCCGTCTGACGCCAATAATTCAGCCTGTCTTGCCGCCGACACCGGCGTAGCGGATTTCGCGCACCTCGATCTGCTCGATGCCGGCGGGGGCGCGGAGCTCGACTGTGTCGCCCTCGCGCGCTTTGAGCAGCGCGCGGGCGATTGGGGATACCCAACTGACCTGGCCGCGGGCGAAATCGGCTTCGTCTATGCCGACGATCGTGACCGTGGTTTCGGTTCCGTCCGCGGTGGCGTAGGTGACGGTCGCGCCGAAGAACACCTGGTCGCGCCGCTTTTGCCGTATCGGGTCGACCACCTCTGCGCTTTCGAGCCGCTTTGTCAGGAAGCGGATGCGGCGATCGATTTCGCGCAGGCGGCGCTTGCCGTAGATGTAGTCGCCGTTTTCCGACCGGTCGCCGTTGCCGGCCGCCCAGGCCACGGTCTCGACGACTTTCGGGCGCTCCACCCGCAACAGCTGGCGCAATTCGTCTTGCATATGGCGGTGACCCCGCGGCGTCATGTAGTTCTTGAAGCCGACTGGAAGGGTTGGCGTTTCGTCTGGGAGGTCGGCCTCATCATCCGATTCCTTGACAAAGGCTTTGCTCATCGGATCACCTTTTATCTCTCGCATGCGGCAATTTCGTAGTGCAAATGCCATACTTCGCCAATGCCGATCAGTGCTGATCGTAGCTTCGATGCGGTCCTGTTCGATCTGCTGACCGCGCTGCTCGACTCCTGGACCTTGTGGAACACCGTCGCCGGGAGCCCGGAGGACGGCCGCAAGTGGCGCGCAGCCTATTTGCGCTACACCTACGAGGCTAGCGCTTACCGCCCCTACGAGGCGCTCGTCGCCGCGGCCGCGGCCGAGGTGGGGCTTCCGTCAACCCTGGAGGCGCAGCTCGCCGGCCGCTACGGCGAGCTCGAGCCCTGGCCGGAGGTTCGCGAAGTGCTCGGCGCGCTGCGCAGCGAAGGGGTGGCCCTGGGCGTCGTCACAAACTGCTCCGAGGAACTCGCGGCGAAGGCGATCGCTTGCACCGGCATCGATTTCGATGCCGTCGTCACAGCCGAGCGCGCCGGTTTTTACAAGCCCGAGCCACGACCGTACGAGATGGCCCTGGACGAACTGAGTGTAATGCCCGGCCGTTGCCTGTTCGTAGCCGGCTCCGCCTACGACCTGTTGGGCACCAGCAAAGTCGGTCTGGCGACCTACTGGCACGACCGCATTGGCATGGCGCCTCCATCTAATGCACCCGAGCCCATGGCGCACCACCGCTCCCTTTACCCGCTTCTCGAACTAATGCGTGTTATCGGGTAGGGGCTACTCTGGCAACCGGGTGGATTGCCAGGTCACCATCTGCCACTGGCCGCCTTTGTTGGCGTAGACGTCGGTGAAGCGGATGCGGAAGCTGTTTGGGCGACCCTGCGACATGACGCTGATGCGGCACGAGCCGGTCAACACCACCGCATCGCCCAGATCCTGGGCCTTGACTTCGGAGGGCTCGACAGCGGTGTAGACCGTCGACCCCGATTCCATGTTGCCGATCAGGCTCTGCTTGGTGTCGAGCCGCGCCGAGGAGTGGGTGTAGATGAGGTCGTCGGACAGCAGCGTGTTCAAAGTGGCGATGTCCTTTTGGGCCATCGCAGTCATGCGCTTCTTGTCGAGGTCGATCACCATTTGCCCATTGCCTGCCATTTGTCTCTCCTTTCAACGGATTTCGAATACCAGCTTGCCCTGCAGGTGGCGGCTTTCGCTGACCCGGTGCGCCTCCGCCGCGTCGGCGAGCTTATAGTGGGTGATCGCCGGCCGCGATACCGCGCCGGCCTCGAGCAATGCCAGCATCCGTTCCAGATGCGCGCGGTCGCGCGCCACACCGGGGCGGAGCACCTGCACATCCTTACGCGCCGGCTGAAACCCGGCCGGCGCCGCCGCGATCCACACCAGCCGGCCGCCCGGCTTCAACACCTCATAAGAGCGGACCTGGACATCGCCGCCGACCGTGTCGAACACGACGTCGCAGTCGCTAACGACCTTCGCGAAGTCCTCCTTGTTGTAGTCGATGACCCGGTCGGCGCCCAGATGGCGGACATAATCGTGATTGCGGGTGCTCGCCGTCGTGATCACCGTCGCGCCGAGATGCTTGGCGAGCTGGATCGCGAAGCCGGCAACCCCGCCCGCGCCTCCCTGGATCAGGATGGTTTCGCCCGCTTTGAGCTTTGCCGTGTCTTCGAGCGCCCACAGCGCGGTAATGCTTGTCAGGGCCATCGCGGCCGCCTCGGCGTGACCGAGACGATCGGGCTTTTTGGCGATGATCGCCGCCTTGATCGCAATTTTTTCCGCGTAGGCGCCCTCGATCCCCTGGTCGCAGACCCCGAATACGGGGTCGCCGACCCGCAAATCGGTTACTCCCGGGCCGACCGCGCTGACCACGCCCGAGAAGTCGCGCCCGAGAATATGCGGGAGCTTGACGCCGCTGCCGCTGTAGGCGCCGCCGCCGAGCCGCACCTTGTAATCCGCCGCGTTGACGCTGGCGGCGTGGATGTCGACGACGACCTCGCCGGGTCCGGCGACCGGGTCGGGCACTTCGGCCAGATGCAATACCTCCGGCCCTCCATGCTTTTCGAACAGCACCGCCTTCATGGCCTTCTCCCTGTACAAGCGATCCTCGCGTGACCCATAAATCTTCGCCACGACGGTAGCAAGCAAAGCGCTGCCTGAACCGCATGTGAGGAGCCACGATGATTACGCCCGCCTATGTCCGCACGATGGCCGCCTACAATGCCGAGATGAACCGGCGGCTGTACGGCGCCGCCGCGCGCCTCACGGACGCGGAGCGGCGGCAGCCGCGCGGCGCCTTCTGGGGCTCGATACACGGTACTCTCAACCATCTCCTATGGGGCGACCGGCAGTGGATGTCGCGTTTCGACAACTGGCCCAAGCCCGATGTCGCGATCAAGCAGAGCGCCGGGCTGATCGAGGACTTTGCGGCGCTCAGCGCGGCGCGCGAGGAGGCCGACGCCGACATCTCGCGCTGGGCCGGCGAAGGTCGACGATGCCTGGATGGCCGAAGATTTGGTCTGGTTCAGCGGCGCGGCCGGGCGCGAGATGCGCGCCCCAAAGGGCTTTTTGATCAGCCACTTCTTCAACCACCAAACCCATCACCGCGGCCAGGTACACGCGATGCTGACCGCCGCCGGCCAGGAAACCGGCGACACCGATCTGTTCCTGCTGGTCCCGGAGCCGCTGTGATGGTCGAAACCTATGAGGGTGGCTGCCACTGCGGCCGGGTGCGGTTCCGGGTGCGCGCCGATCTGGCAGGGCTGCTCGAGTGCAACTGCTCGATCTGCGCAAAGAAAGGGGATCCTGCACCTGATCGTGCCGCCCGAGCAATTCGAGCTGCTGCACGGCGAGGCGGACCTCGCGACCTACCAGTTCAACACCAACACGGCAAAGCACACCTTCTGCCGGCATTGCGGCATCCATGCCTTTTACGTGCCGCGCTCGGACCCCGACAAGATCAGCGTCAATGCCCGCTGCCTGGAGGGAATTGACCCGGCGGCGCTAAAGCCGACCAGCTTTTTCGACGGACGAAATTGGGAACAGGCCCAAGCGGCGCGCCAACGCTAGGGCTAGGTCATGGAAGAATCACGGAGAGTCGTGGATCTCGACGACGTCCTGGGCGAAGATCATCTCCTCGCTACCGACCCGGGCGGGATCGTCGGGTGAGGTGAGGTACCTCGCGAAAAGCCAGACTCCGTCAAGCGGATTGGAGACGATTTCCGCAGTTGCACCGTCGACGAGGGCGATCCGGGTGCCGGGCCCCAGCAGTCGGATGTTGATCGGATCGCTCATTCCGCGGCCCGCGCGACCCGCCAGGTGGCGAGCTCGTCCCAACTGTCGGCTTCCATAAACTCGGCCCAGCGCCGGTAGAGGTTGCGCAAATTGTGCTCGCTGGACTTGGCCTCGGTGATGTCCATGACCATGCCCGGCATGTGCAGCCCCTGCCATTCGTACTGCTCGGTCTCGAAGCCGAGACCCTGCTCGTAGCTGTAGGGGTAGCGCCGCGCGATCGTCCCGCGGCTGGCGGCATGCGCGTAGTTCCAGTTTTCCATGTCGTCCTGCTCGGTCATGCCGGCGGGACCGGAATAGCGGATGTAGTAATCGCGCAAGAAATCCTTGACCTCCGGCGGCGCTGCGCTGTCGACTAGATACCAACGCCACACTTCGGTCTGGTGCGGGCCCCGAGGATGCCAGACGGCGATCGTCCGCGGTTGACGCGGATGCAAGGCCGTGTTGGGAAAGATCTCGCCGGGGCTACCGATGACGCGGGCCCACTGGCCGCGCTTTTTGCGCCGTTCTTCATCGCAATGTGCAAAATATTCGGAAACGACCGACGAGTGCTGATAGGAGGGCGGCGTCGGAGTTTCTCGCGGCAGCACATAGACGCCGGTCTGGTGCCCGCGCTCGTAGAACGCGACGTGCAGGCGGCGCGCCATCTCCCGCTCCCGCATGTCGCGGCGCCCGCTGCCGCTGGGCCCGATGCCGACCAGATCGACCGAGCGGTGGCTGATGTTGTGGTAGCTGTCGCCGCAGAAATTCTCCGCCGGGAATTTCCAGTTGCACGGGATCAACCATTTCTGGATGCCGCCCAATATTTCGGTGCCCCCCTCGCTGCCGTCCCAGCCGTCGAGCGTGAGGTCGAGATAGCGGGCGAAGTCGCCGAGATATTCGAGAAAGGGCGGCGCCATGGGGTCCCAGGTCGCCCAGACCGTCCCCTTGTAGAGACACAGCTGCGGGACCTCGATCAGGCCCCACTGCGATTTGTCGAGCTTCTCGTGGTAAGCCTCGCGAAAATAGGGCACGCCGACCAGTTTGCCGTCGGTGCCGTAGCTCCAACCGTGATATGGGCACGTGAAAACCGGCGTGGTGCCCTCGTCATACCGGCACACCCTCATGCCGCGATGGCGGCACGAATTGAGGAAGGCATGTACTTTGCCCGCCCGGTCGCGGCACAGGATCACCAACTCCTCGCCCATCCCCGAGACGAAGAAATCCCCCGGTTTCGGGATCTGGCTCTCATGGCCGACAAAGAGCCAAGCGCGCGCGAAGAGCCGCTCCAGCTCTTCGCGGTAGATCTCCTCGTTGACAAAGATCTCCCGGCTGATCTGCCCCGCCTTCATGTCGACGAGACCCGGCCGGTAGCCCAGGCTCTTTACGTCCGCCATCGCGGTTCCTCTCGATTAATCACAATGAGGCGGTGGGCTCGTCGAAGCTCAAGACCGTAATGGCTCCCGTCGCCCCCGCGGAAAGCGGGGGTCCAGGGCAACCGTTCGGATGTCGGTCGCCTGGATTCCCGCTTTCGCGGGAATGACGGGGTTATTCAATTATTCACCGCCTCATTGTGAAATTCTAAAAAAAGAAGGTCAAGTTTTTGGTCAGCAGGACGTTCTGGTCCAGGACGATCTTGCGGCGCGCGATCTGCCAGCCGTCGCCCGCGCGGCGCAGCAGGTCTTCGCGCTTGCCGACGAGGAAGTCGGTCTCGGTCTCGACCCGGTTGCGGTAGATCAGAAACCGGCATCCGACGGTGACCTCATGCGGCGCGGCAATCGAGGGATTGACCTCGAGCAGCCGCACATTGGAGATCATGTGAGAGATGCGCGAGACCGGCTCCTCGGCCCAATGCATGCCAGTCAGGATCTGCTTGACGCGTCGGGTCAGGGTTTCCTTGCCTTCGTCGAACCAGTTGATGTCCTGGCCGGCGCGCGTGAACTCGTGCGCCTCTTCACCGAATTTGACGTTGCGCCGCATCGGCATCCAATAGCGCACATCCTCGGCGATCAGCGCCAGCCATTCCTCGTAGCGCCGCTCGTCGAGCAGATCCGCCTCGCGATAGAGGAACTCCTCGATCTCCTGCTGCAAGAGCAAGCCGGCTATTCGCTCGTCATAGTCCATCCCGGCACCTTCAATCGTCGCCCCCGCGAAAGCGGGGGTCCCGTGCCACCGGAGGGGCGTTCATCGTGGTTGCTCTGGGTTCCCGCTTCCGCGGGAACGACGGGGAACTTACTCCGCGGCAGCCTGCTGCGCGGTGAGTTCGGCGTCCCAGGGCCCCGGGAAGCGGCCGCGGTTCATCATGTCGGCGGCGAAGATCTGTTCCTGCCGGGGCCATTCCGCGCGCGGCAATTCGTAGTAGACCTCGATGCCGTTGCCGTCCGGATCATGGAAATAGATGCCCAATGACACGCCGTGATCGGCGATCCGGTTGATCGGCACTCCCTTGTCCTTGATCCGCCGATAGAACTCCTTGAGGTCGTCTAGGCTGTCGACGCGCCAGGCCATGTGATTGAGCCCGACCTGCCCCTTTTGCGGTCCGGGCGCGTCGTCGCCGAGTTGCATCAGCGCGACCTCGTGCGACTGGTCGAGATCGGCCGCCATGAAGGCCGCCCAGCCGGGCCGCTTGTGGTAGGTGTGCAGCCCCAACACCTCCTCGTACCATTTCTGCGAGCGCTCGGCGTCGCGCACAAAAATGTTGACATGCCCCAGATACATCGGCCGGTAAGTCATTTCCTTTCCTCCTTCATTCAGTTTCCTCATTGTCGTCGCGCCCGAGAAACTCCAGGACGCGGTCCATCACTTCCTTCTTCGGGTAGATCGACGCGAGCGCGCGGGCTCGCGTCAGCGGGTCACTGGCAAAAAACCGCTCGTACAACACCTGGCGGCTGCCGAACGACGTGCCGGCTATGTCCCAGGCTAGGCGGAACAATTTGATCCGGTCCTTCGCCGCGGAATTGTCGGTCGCCAGATACTGCTCGATCGCCGGCCCGAGCGGTCCCTTCATGTCGGCTTCGGTCGGGGTCAGCATAAAGCTGCTCGACCCCAGCAGCTGCAGGATTTCGACCATCCGCGGATAGGCCGTCATGAACAGGTTGCGCGGGCTCTCGACCATCAAGAGGTCGGGGCACATGACCCCCCATTCGTCGAGCTGCGCGTCGGCCTCGGCGGCGCGCATGCAGGCTCGGGTCAGTTGGGTGTAGAGCATCAGCTCGCCGATGCGCTCCTCGACATTCGGCAGCTGCGAATTGCCGAGTGTCTGGGTCATCAGCAATGCCACGCCGAGCACGAACTCGGCCTTGGCGAGGTTCTTGACCGCCCCCTGATGGGCCGAGTGCGCCGAAGAATGCGTGACATTGGCGGTGCGGTTGAGGAGGTCTACATCGCCCAGCAGGAAGACCCGCTCCCACGGCACCAGCACGTCGTCGAAGAAGACGACGCAATCCATCTCCTCGAAGCGCGAGCCGAGCGGGTGATCGAAATGCGAGCGGCCCAGATCGAAGCTCTCGCGGCACAGGAATTTGAGCCCCTGGCGTCCCGCACGGGATCGCGAAGCTGACTGCGAACGGGCTGTGGTTCTCGGTATGCCGCCCCATCCGCGGCGAGTAGACGCCGATCTCGTCGGCGAGCGGCCCCAGTGTCGCGAGAATGCGCGCGCCGCGTACGACGATGCCGGCGTCGGTCTCGCGCACAACCTGCAGGGCCGTGCCCTCCTCCAGATTGAAGACCCCGGAGACGGTGCGGCTGCGCTGCAGATTGATCAGCGAATGGGTCAGGGTCAGATCGTTTTCGCGGATGTATTCGTAATAGCGCCGCATGTTCTCGGCGTATTCCGGCCGTCCCATGCCTTGCGCGAAGTAATCCGCCGCACCGGCCCAGGCGGCGTAGGTCACATTCATGAAATCCGGGGAACGGCCCATCATCCCGCAAGTGGTCCGCGCCCAGTTCAGCATCATCGCGCGACGCTGCTCCAGATCCTCGCGGGTGCGCGGGATGATGAACGACAGCCCGACCCGGTCGCCGGTGGTCGGCGAGACATAGGTCATCTCGTCGCGCAATTTGGGATCGCACTGCATGTCATAGAGTGAGGCGATGGCGCGCGCGCCGCCTTGCAGGCCGCGATGGGTTGTCGGGTCCTTGACCCGCTCGCCTTCGAGCCACACTTCGCGTTCCTGCTCGCGCAACCCAGCGAGATATTGTCTTCCCGTCCGCGCCGGCATCACGCCTCCCATAGACCGTGGGACCACGGTTGAAAGCCTACGCCAAGGCCCGCCGAAAGACCAGCGGTCCCCTCACCCGCCTCGCTGCGCTCGGCACCCTCTCCCGCGGCGCGGAGAGGGAGAATTCAAATCACCCCTTCCTTCTTCAGCGCTTCGACGTCCCCCGCGCTCATCCCGAGCCATTCGCCAAAGACTTCAGCGCAGTGCTGCCCGAGCAACGGAGCCGGCTCAAGTTTGGGGGGGCGGCCGTCGAAGCGTACCGGCCAGGACGGCATCTTGAAGGGGCCGGTCGGGTGTTCCGCCACCTGCAGGATGCCGCGTTCGGTAAAGCTCGGCTCGTTCATCAATTCCATCGTGTCGAGCACCGCGCCGGCCGGCACCCCGGCGCCGCCGATGATGCGCATCGCCTCGTGCTTGTCGCGCCGGCGCGTCCAGTCCGTGACCATCGCATTGATCTCCTCGATGCGCTCACCGCGGGCCTTCGGAGTATCGTAGTTCGCGTTGCCGATCAGGTCCTCGCGGCCGAGCACCTTCAACAGGCGATGCCAGTGATCGACCTGGCGGGCGAAAGACATAGACCCAGTCATTGGGGCCGCCCGGCGCACAGGGAAAGATGCCGGCCGGAGCCACAGCCGTTGCGCTGCGCGAGCCGTTGCGCCGCGCCGCCCGGCCGCTCGCCGCCTGAGCCTGAAAGGCAATGCGGATGTAATGCAGCATCGCGTCCTGCATCGCCACCTGCAGGCGCCTTCCTTTGCCGGTGGCACGGCGCTCGTAAAGCGCGCCCAGGATGCTGATCGCCATCGTCATGCCGGTGCCGGTGTCGCCGAGCGATGGGCCGGGCTTGATCGGCGGCCCGTCCGGCTCGCCGGTGATGCTCATCGTGCCGCCGCAGGCCTGCGCGATCATATCGAAGGCGAGGTTCTTCTCGTAGGGGCTGCCTTCGCCGAAACCCTTGACCTGGGCGTAGATGATGCCCGGGTTGACGGCGCGGATCGCCTCATAGCCAAGCCCCAACCGCTCGATCGTTCCGGGCGCCATGTTCTCGATCATGACGTCGGCCTTTTTCGCCATGTCCTTGACCAAAGCCAAGCCGCGCTCGGATTTGAGGTCGATCGTGACCGATTTCTTGTTGGCGTTGAATTCGAAGAAGTAGAACGAGTCGGGACTGCCGGGAGGAGCGGCAAAGGCGGTTCGACCGGGTTCGCCGGTCTTCGGGTTCTCGACTTTGACGACCTCGGCGCCGAGCCATGCCAGCGCCTCGGTGCAGGAGGGCCCCGCCTCGAATTGGGTCAGATCGAGCACCCGCACACCGGCAAGACAATTGAGAGGCGCGCTGTTTTCCGTCATAAGGACCAACTCCACTGAAACCCGGATCGGTCGCACGATAGCGCGGGGGCAGTCCAATGGCGAGCAATCAACGGAGCGTCTTCATTGACGGCGAGGCCGGCACGACTGGTCTCGGCATCCGAAGGCGGCTCGAAATGGTGCCCGAGATAGCATTGCGCAGCCTGCCCGCGGCGCAGCGCAAGGACCCCTCGGCGCGGCAGGACATGATGGCAACGTGCGATCTCCTCGTGCTGTGCTTGCCGGATGACGCCGCGCGAGAAGCAGTTGCGCTGGCCCAGGCGCTGGGCAGCGACGCGCCGAAATTGCTCGACGCCAGCACCGCGCACCGGATCGATCCCGAATGGACCTACGGCTTCCCGGAAATGTCGTCCGACCAGCCGGGCAAGATCGCGACGTC
Organism: uncultured Alphaproteobacteria bacterium; assembly: GCA_963736715.1. Taxonomy (GTDB): domain Bacteria; phylum Pseudomonadota; class Alphaproteobacteria; order ATCC43930; family CGMCC-115725; genus AP-15. The sequence continues at coordinate 367,145 of CAVTQA010000046.1, forward strand.
GAGCAAAGTCGCCAATCCGGGGTGCTACCCGACCGGCGCCATCGGGCTGTTGCGCCCGCTCGTCCAAGCGGGGCTCGTCCCGCCCGACTACCCGATCACGATAAGCGCGGTCAGCGGCTATTCCGGCGGCGGCAGATCCTTAATCGAGGCGCATGACCGCGCCGGCGGGCCAGCGTTCGAGCTTTATGCGCTTGGTCTCGAGCACAAGCATGTGCCGGAGATCGAGTTCTTCGCGGGGCTGTCGCGGCGGCCGATATTCGTTCCCTCGGTCGGGCATTTCCGCCAGGGCATGCTCGTATCCGTACCGCTCTACCTCGACGACCTGCCCAGTAGACCCACTGGCGCCGATTTGCGAGAGGCTCTGCGCGCCTATTACGAGGGCTCGGAGCACGTGACGGTGTCGGTCGACAGCCGGGCGGATAAGCTCGAAGCCGAGGCGCTCACGGGAACCGACCGGCTCGATCTTTACGTTTGCGCGAATGAGGCGCGCCGCCAGGCCGTGCTCGTCGCCCAACTCGACAATCTCGGCAAAGGGGCGTCGGGAGCCGCGGTGCAGAATTTGCGGCTGATGCTGGATCTTGACCGTGCGCCCGGCGGATCGGCGTAAGTTTAGTTGTTCGCCGCGGCAACTGGCTCACCTGCCGGCCCCGGTTCGAAGCCGGCGAGGCTGCGGCCGCGGTATTTGTCGCGGATCACCTCGCCCATCAGCATGGCTCCGGCGGCCCATTCGCCGCCGAAGCCGAGGCCGTCCAGTGCCCGCAAGACGAAAAGTTGCTCGAAGTTCTGCGCGAACGCGCAAAGGAATGTGAACACCGAATACCACAGGATGGTGATCTGTAGCATCCGCACCCGGCCGAAGCGGTCGGCGAGCGTTCCCGAGAACCACCCGCCCAGTGACGATATCAGCAATGTCACTGTGCCAATGAGCCCGGCTTCACCGCGCGACAGACCCCACAGTGCGATGACTGTAGGAATAACAAAGCTGTACATCTGCACGTCGAACGCATCGAGCGCCCAGCCGCCAAAGCAGGCGCCCATCGTCCGGCGCTCCTTGGCGTTCAATTCGCCAAACCAGGCGAGCATCGCGCTCCTCCCTTTCCAACCCTTGCAGGGATCGTCGCGCGCTTAATGAGACGATGGCAAAGGAATTTTACCGAGGCGTGCTATGCGGCAGTTCGACCTTTCCGAGGGCCGTCAATCCGCGGCGCGCAGCTTGACGTAAGACCCGGGGGCGTCCTCGATCGGTTTGAGTTTGCCGTCGCCGGGGTGACGCGCCGGCACCTCGCCGCCGGCGTATTGTGAAATCCAGCGCTCCCATAGTGGCCACCAGGAATCGGGGTAGGCGGTCGCAGTAGCCAGCCACTCCTCGGGGGTCGGGGGGTTCTTTTCATTCTCCCAATGGCCGTATTTGCCGCCCGGCGGATTGACCACACCAGCGATGTGGCCGGAGGAGGACAGCACGAATTTGACCGGTCCGCGATAGATCTGGGTGGCGGCATAGGTCGACCGCCACGGCGCGATGTGGTCCTCGCGGGTCGACAGCAGAAAGGCCGGCGTCTTGATCTTCCGCAGATCGATCGGCACGCCGTCCAGAGTGACGCCGCCGGGTTTTACCAGCAAGTTCTCCTGGTACATGTTGCGCAGGTAGAAGCTGTGCATCGCAGCCGGCATACGCGTCGAATTGGCGTTCCAGTACAACAGGTCGAACGGGAAAGGCGATTTGCCGAGCAGGTAGTTGTTGACCACGAAAGACCAGATCAGATCGTTGGCGCGCAGCATATTGAAGCTCGTCGCCATGTCGCGGCCTTCGAGATACCCCTTGTTGTTCATGCGCTCTTCGAGTGCGGAGAGCTGCTCCTCGTCGATGAATACGGAAAGTTCGCCGGCTTCGGCAAAGTCCACCATCGTCACCAGATAGGTGGCGCTCTTGATCCGGTCGTCGCGCTTGACCGCCATATAGGCGAGAGTGCTGGCGAGCAGCGTTCCGCCCAGGCAGTAGCCGATCACATTGGCGTCCCGCTCGCCGGTCGCCTGTTCGATCGCATCGAGTGCGTCGAGCGGCCCCTCCAGCATGTAATCGGTAAACGTCTTGCCAGCGAGATGCTCGTCGGGGTTGACCCACGAGATCACGAATACGGTATGGCCCTGCGATACCGCCCAGCGGATGAAGGAGTTACCGGGGCGCAGGTCGAGGATGTAAAATTTATTGATCCATGGCGGGATAATCAGCAGCGGTCGACGCTTTACTTTCTCGCTCGTCGGCTCGTATTGAAGGAGCTGCATCAGGTCATTTTGATATACGACCTTGCCCGGCGTGACCGCGATGTTCTCGCCGATGCGGAACGCCTCCATGTCGGTCATCTTGACCGCGAGGCGTCCTTTGCCGCGCTCGAGGTCCTCGAGCAGGTTCTTCAGCCCGTCGAGCAGGTTCTCGCCCTTGCTCTCGATCGTCGCCCGCAAGGCTTCAGGATTGGTCATCAGGAAATTCGACGGCGCGAGCGCGTCGACGAACTGGCGCGTATAGAAGTCCAACTTGCGCGCAGTGCGCTCGTCGATTCCCTCGACATCGCGAACCGTGCTCTGCATCCACCGCGCCGTCAAAAGGTAGCTCTGCTTGATAAAATCGAAGAGCGTGTTTTCGGTCCACGCCGCGTCGCGGAACCGCCGGTCGCCAGCGGCCGGTTCGATCATCGGCTCGGTGTCGCCGCCGAGAAACCGCTGGGTTGTGCGCTGCCACAAAGTCAGATAGTCGTTCCACAGCGACAGCTGCGCCTGGACGAGCCGAGAGGGGTCGGCCATCATGCGGGCCGTCATCTCCAGGAAGGCGGTTCCGATCCCGAGCGAGTCGGCCATTCCGACCCCCTCCTCGCGCCGCTGCCGCGTCAGGAACTCGGCGACGAGTTGCTGGCTTTTCCCGGCGATTTCGGCGATTTGCTTTGAGAGCTCGGCTGGATCGGGAAGCGGCTCGCTCCCCCCTCTTCTTACCTCGGCAGCGGGCGGAGGTGGGGTGGGGCTCGAGAGCGGCGCAGACAAATTGTCAGGTTTGCTGCGCGCGTGATCCTTTTTCCGGCCCTTCTCCGCCAGCGACCTTTTCTTGCCGCGCGTGCCGAGCGGCATGCGCAGTGCCTCTTCGTCTGGGGAAGGCCCGGTTGCAGCGCCGGATTTGCCGTGATTCGCGTCGTTCATTGCCGTTTCCTCGAGACTGCGCCCGTTGCAGACCCGATCCTCGGTGACCCTCGACGAGCGTCTCGGAATTCATGGCCCGAAGCTCATGGCTGAGGAGCGGTCGGTTGTTCTCGCCCTCAAATGTAGTGACGCGCCAGCCCGGATCTAATACATGAGCATCAGCGCACGTGGTTTGTGCCGCTCGGCAGCGGATCCCGAAAGCTTGCGGCGGCACCGGGGCAACTCGTCGGGAATGCTGTGATGCTTATGGGCGAATCGTGTGACGGTTGCGCTAAGGAGAGAAGGACGAGAGGGTGGGCGCGCTGGTTTGCCGTCGGTGCACTGCTGCTCGGGCTCGCCGCCTGCAATCCGGTCGAGACTTGGCGTGACCTGACCGGGTCGAGCCAGAACGACCCCGATCCTGATACCACGCCGAACACCAAAAACTTGGCCGCCGGAGAGGCGTCCGACTATCCCAATCTGGCAACGGTACCGCCGCCGCCGGTCCGGGCTTTGACTGCCGCCGAACGGGAGAAACTGACCCAGAGCCTGATCGCCGACCGGACAAATGCGCGACACACGGACGAGCAGCTGCGGGCGGGCTTTTCGCCGGTGGCGGCCGCACCACCACCTCCTCCCGGCGAGCCCGGGGCTCAGCCGGAGCAAGTTGCGGCAGCTTCACCGCCCTCCCCAACGCCACTCCCGTCGGCCCCCGGCACGGCGCCATCCGCTGCGTCGGCGGGCAACGGCGCCGCTGGCGGGCAACCGGGCAAGCTCCTGCCGAGCCTGTCCGCGGACTCGGCCTCTGCGAGCATGGCGACCGGCGTCGGCGCTGCCGGTCAAAAGGCCGCCCTACCGCCGGCAGGGGCCGCCCCTGGCGCCGCACTCGCCGGTGGCACGACGCCCATGGGACCTGGACAGGGCCTGCGCAAGCAGGGAGAGCCGCCCGAGCCGGGGCCGATGGAGTTGAGTCTCGAGGTACCCCAGGCGCGAGCGACGCCGGAGCCCGAGCAAATGCAACCCGCGCCGCCGACCCCGCAATTGCCGCCCACCCCGAAACTTGCGACGACCCCGACTCCCATACAGGGCGGGCTGGCTGCAGGAGGGGCTCTAGCGCCGATGCCGTTGCCGCAGGCGAAAAGCTCTGCCGGCTACGAGCCGCCACCGGCTGCGCCGGATGTGCCGCCGGCGACGCCAACCCGCACCGCTGCGGCCGACCCCGGAAAAGGCGGTGCAAAGCCGCCTGCAAGGGGCGGGACTCCGGTTGCCGAGATCAAGTTCGGCACCGACTCGACCACTCTGACCGACCACGATAGGCAAACCCTCGAAACCGTCCTACCGGTTTATCAGCAGAACCCTGGCAAGGTTCGGGTCATCGGCTATGCCGGGGCCGGCAGCGGCGCAGTCGAGCAGTTGGATAGCTACCGGGCTGCTCTCGACCGCGCCCAGGCGGTCGCTTCCGCTCTGACCAAGGCGGGGATACCCGCCGACAAAATCCAGGTCGAGGCGGCGCCGCAAGGCGAGAATTCCGGCGAAAGCCGTGCCGAGGTGCTGCTCGAACATTGAAGCGGACCCCGCCGCTTCGGCGTCGCCCGCTTTTGGAATGTCTGCGAAGGTCTGGCGCTGGGGATGGGTCTCAAGCGCGGCGCCGGGAAACGCTATCGAAAAATTGACGCCTAAGCGCTACAAAGAGCCGGAGTCGCCCGCCGCCGCTCCAGGCGGCTCCTGCGTTTCGCACATCGCATCCGGGTTGCCGTTGTGAAACCGCCGTTCAAGATCGCCATCGCCGGTCTCGGCACTGTTGGGTCGGGGGTCCTACAGCTGCTGGACAGGCAGGCCGACTTGCTCGCTCACCGCGCCGGCCGCCGCATCGTCGTCGCCGCGGTCTCCGCGCGCGATCGCCGGCGTGATCGCGGCGCGGACCTCTCGGCGGTGCGCTGGTACGAGGATGCCGCGGCGATGGCGGCCGATCCCGAGATCGACGCCGTCGTCGAGCTGATCGGCGGCGCCGACGGCATAGCACGGCAGGTGCTCGACACGGCCCTCGACCACGGCAAGCACGTCGTCACGGCGAACAAGGCATTGATGGCGCATGATGGGACGAGGCTCGCCGCGCGGGCCGAGGAGAGGGGGCTCATTCTCGCGTTCGAGGCCGCGGTCGCCGGCGGCATCCCGGTCATCAAGGGGCTGCGCGAGGGTCTCGCCGGCAATCGGCTGGAGCGCGTCTACGGCATCCTGAACGGCACCTCCAACTACATCCTGACGACGATGCGCGAGAGTGCGCATGAATTCGCCGAAGTGCTGGCGGAGGCGCAAAAGCTCGGGTATGCCGAAGCCGATCCGAGCTTCGACATCGACGGCATCGATGCCGCGCACAAGCTGGCAGTCCTGGCGAGCGTCGGTTTCGGTCGCCCGGTCGATTTCGACGGGGTCTACACGGAAGGGATCCGCCACGTCTCGCGGCTCGACATCGATTTCGCCGAAGAGCTCGGCTACCGCATCAAGCTGCTCGGCATCGCGCGGTTGACCGAGGATGGGCTTGAGCAGCGCGTTCATCCTTGCATGGTGCCGCGGGCGACGCCGATCGCCGCCGTCGAGGGGGTCTACAATGCCGTGGTCGCCGAAGGCGACTTCGTCGGCCGCGTCGTATTCCAGGGTCGGGGTGCGGGCGCCTTTCCGACGGCTTCGGCGGTTGCGGCCGATCTCGTCGACATCGCGGCCGGCCGCTACGTGCCAACTTTCGGGCTCCATACCGCCGATTTATGCGCGATCCCCGGGGTGCCGATCGAACGGCATCACGGCGCCTACTATATCAGGCTGATGGTGGTGGATCAGCCGGGCGTGATCGCCGATGTCGCCGCGGCGCTTCGCGACGAGCAGGTTTCCATGGAGTTGATGATCCAGCGCGGCCGTGCGCCCGGTGAGGCGGTACCGGTGGTGATGACGACCCATCTCACTGTCGAGGCGGCGATGCGCCGGGCGCTCCAAAGGATCGAAGCGCTCGATACGGTGCTGGAGCCGCCCCGCATGATCCGAATCGAGGATTTCTGACAATAATAGTTTTTCGACAAGGACGAGGAGGAAAGCCATGCCCGAGACTTCGAAGATGGATCGCAATCTTGCTTTGGAAGCCGTTCGGGTGACCGAGGCGGCGGCGCTTTCCGCCTCGCGTCTGATGGGGCGGGGCGATGAGAAGGCTGCCGATCAGGCCGCAGTCGATGCGATGCGGGAAGCACTGAACAGCCTCGCGATCGCCGGCACCGTCGTCATCGGCGAGGGCGAGCGCGACGAGGCGCCGATGCTTTATATCGGCGAGAAAGTCGGCAGCGGGAACGGTCCTCCGATCGACATCGCGCTGGATCCGCTCGAGGGGACGACGATTACCGCAAAAGGCGGCGCCAACGCGCTGGCGGTGATCGCGATGGCCGATGCCGGCGGGTTTTTGAACGCGCCCGACGTTTACATGGACAAGATCGCGGTCGGTGGCGGATTGCCAGACGATCTGGTCGACCTCGACGAGCCGCCATCGGTCAACCTGAAGAACTTGGCCCAGGCGAAGAAGGTCGAGGTCGCCGATCTGGTCGTGTGTATCCTCGACCGCCCGCGTCACGCCGAGCTGATCGCCAAGGTGCGCGCGGCCGGCGCCCGGATCACGCTGATCTCGGACGGCGATGTCAGCGGGGTCATCGCCACCTCCGAACCGGAGACCGGGATCGACATGTATGTCGGCTCAGGCGGCGCGCCGGAAGGAGTATTGGCGGCCGCTGCGCTGCGCTGCATCGGCGGGCAGATGCAAGGCCGGCTGCTGTTCCGCAACGACGACGAGCGCGGCCGCGCCCGTCGCCTCGGCATCGCCGACCTCGATCGCAAATACAAACTGCACGACCTCGCCTCGGGCGACGTGATGTTTGCGGCGACCGGGGTCACCAATGGCACGATGCTGCGCGGGGTGCGCCGCTTTCCCGGCGGCGCCGCGACGCATTCGGTCGTCATGCGCTCGAAATCCGGCACCGTCCGCTACGTCGAGGCACGGCACGACTTCACGCGCAAGCAGAGCTTCTCACCCTTCGCCCGCTGAGCCTTCTAGCCGTGATTCTCATCCAATCGAGCGATCTCGTCATTCCCGCGCAAGCGGGAATCCAGGGACGGCAAGCACTTGCGTGGCGGGCCCTGGACCCTCGCTTTCGCGAGGGTGACGATAGGGGCATCATGGGTATCGATTAGGTTCCAATATGGATGACGGCGCGGGGGGCGCCGATACCTTTGCCGGGGTGGTGTTGGGGGTCGAAAAGTCGCTGTGCGGGCGTCGCTGGCGCGTGCGCAATGGCGATGCACGGGTGGGCGAAGCTATCGCCGAGCGGCTCGGGGTGCCCGAGATTGTCGGGCGGCTGCTGGCGCAGCGCGGCATCGATCTCGACCACGCGCCGGGATTCTTGGCGCCGCGCCTGCGCGACCAGCTGCCCGATCCCTCGCATCTGCGCGATATGGATGCTGCCGTGGCGCGGCTCGCCCGTGCTGTGCATGACGCCGAGACGATCGGCGTCTTTGGCGATTACGATTGCGACGGGGCGACCTCGGCTGCGCTGCTGACGCGGTTCTTTGCAGCGACCGGGACGCGAACTCGAGTCTATGTCCCGGATCGGCTGCGCGAGGGCTACGGCCCGAATACCCAGGCTCTGCTGAGCCTGCGCGAGAAGGGCGTGCGCGTCGTCGTAACCGTCGATTGCGGCACCACGGCCCACCTGCCTCTGAACGATGCCGCGAAGGCCGGGCTCGAGGTGATCGTCATCGATCATCACGTCGCCGAGCCGTTGCTGCCGCGGGCCGTCGCGGTCGTCAACCCGAACCGGCTCGACGAGACCAGCCCACATCGGCGCGTTGGCAGCGGTCGGGATCGCCTTTCTGCTGGTCGTTGCGGTCAATCGCGAGCTGCGCCGGGCTGGCTGGTACGACGCCGCTCGAACCGAGCCAAACCTGCTGCAATGGCTCGATCTGGTGGCGCTGGGCACCGTCTGCGATGTGGTTCCGCTCACCGGTCTGAACCGAGCTCTGGTCTCCCAGGGAACGAAGGTGGCGCGGCGCCGCGAAAACCCCGGTCTCGCGGCGCTGGCCGCCGTGGCCGGCATCGGCGAGCCCATCGACACTTATCATCTCGGCTTTGTGCTCGGCCCGCGCGTCAACGCAGGCGGCCGGGTCGGAGCCGCCGATCTCGGCGCGCGCCTGCTTGCGACCGACGATCCGGTGCTCGCAGCCGAGCTGGCGGGGCGTCTCGATGCCTACAACCGCGAGCGCCGCGATATCGAGGTGCGCACCTTGGAGGCCGCGATAGAAATGGTCGAAGGATCGCCACAGTCCCCGGTCCTCGTCTTTGCGGCAGCCGAGAATTGGCACCCCGGTGTCATCGGGATCGTCGCCGCACGCCTCAAGGAACGTTACGAGCGTCCGGCTTGCGTCGTCGCGCTCGCCAATGGGGTCGGCCGAGGCTCGGGCCGCTCGATCGCAGGATTACCGCTCGGCCCGGCGGTGATCGCGGCACGCCAGGCCGGTCTGTTGATCAACGGCGGTGGCCACGCCATGGCGGCAGGTTTCACGGTCGCAGCGGAAAAACTCGGCGCGCTACAGGCTTTCTTGGTCGAACGGCTGGGAGACGGCATCGGCAACGAGAGGCTGATACCGGAATTGCGGGTCGACGGCATGCTCTCCATCGCTGCGGCACAGAGCGAGCTGGTCGACCATATCGCCAAGCTGGCGCCTTTCGGGGCGGCCAATCCGGAACCGCGCTTTGTTTTTGCTCGTGTTCGCGTTATCCACGCCGAGGCGGTGGGCACCGATCATCTGCGCTGCACCCTCGCCGATCCGCTCGACCAAGCTCGGCTGCGGGGGATCGTCTTCCGCGCTGCTGGGACGCCGCTTGGTCAGTTCCTCACCGAGACGCGAGGCATCGCAATCCACATTGCCGGCCACGTCCGGCGTGACAGCTGGCGCGGCGGCGATGCGGTGCAGCTGGCGATCGACGACGCGGCCCCGGCCACCATCTGACTATCTCAGGGCTCCTCGAACAAGTAGTGGCGCAACATGTAATCGAGCCCATGCTGCCAGGACTCGTCGGTGTTGCCGCGAATATCGACGCTCTTTACGAACTCTAACTTGCCGCTTGCCGCGTCTTCCATATAGACGTTGATGTTCAGAATCAGGTTGCTGACCTTTTGAACGATGCCCCAGGCGGCCCAGTTTGCGCCGATGCTTCTGGCGTAGTCGCGCTCGCAGCCGTTACACCCGCTGATCTCGGGACCGGCGGCCATTTTTTTCTGCAGCTCGGGCGGGATCGGCACGATCTTGAAACGGCCCGAGGAGCCGAGTTTTTGCCAGAAGAGATCATCGAGCATTTTAATGCGGCTCACCTCAACCGGCGTGGTCGGCTCCAATGATGTGTTGATCAGCTGAAACCCGAAAAATGCAAGGCTCGGAATGCGTGTATCGGCCGGCGCTGCTATGGCGACGCGGGCCAGCGCCAGCGTCAATACGATCGCCGCTGCCGTTAGCCGATGCATCTTTTGCCGGCGCCGGCGCCCCCTCGCCGGTGTTTGGCGCCCGTAACCGCTCGTCGGGAGTGAATGCCGGCCATCCTCTATGATACATGGCTGAAATGCCGGTCGCGCCAACGAGCCCGGGCGGCATCGTAATGTTTTCTCGCCTTCGCCCGCATCGTGGAACATCTCGGAAAAAGCCTCGGCCCGAACTCGTCTTTGCAGCTCCAGCAACTCATCCGTCAAACGTCACGGGGGGACAAGGGTGCTTTTGCGGTGCTGTACGCTCAAACCGCGGCGCAACTATTCGGCATTGCGCTGCGAATTGTGGGGCAGAGAGAGGCGGCGGAAGAGGTAGTACAGGAGAGCTTCGTCGCCGTGTGGCAGCGGGCGGGCGATTATGACGCCGCGAGGGGCTCGGCGACGGGCTGGCTCACGACCATCGTACGGCATTGCGCGATCGATTACGTCCGCCGCCGTGCAGCCCGGCCCGAGAGCCGCGAGACATCGGATGACTCGCTGCGGGGTCTGGCTGCCAGCGGTAGCACGGACCGTGGCGCCGAGCTCGGCGCGTTGCAGCGCTGCCTCGGCGAACTCGAGGAGCAGCCGCGCCGAGCCGTTCTGCTCGCCTACCTTTACGGTTTCACGCGAGAGGAAATTGCCGTCGATTGCGGGGTACCGGTCGGAACGGTCAAGAGCTGGATCCGGCGCAGCCTCGAACGTTTGAAGCGGTGCCTGGATCCATGAGGTACGACGACCCGGACCTCCGCGATCGGCTGGCGGCGGAATATGTCCTCGGCACCATGCCGAGGAGGGCGCGGCGACGTTTCGAGCGGCTGATCGCCAGCGACCCGGCGGTGGCGCGAGTGGTCGGAGCATGGGCCGACCGGTTGGCGCCGCTCGACGCGGCAACCCCCGCCGAGGAGCCGCCGGCGCGGGTCTGGCGAGCAGTCGAGGCCCGGATCGCGGCTGGCGCTGCGCCGGCGGCTCCGGCGCAAGGCTGGCTTGGCTCGCTGGCATTCTGGCGCGGCTTGGCGCTCGCCGCCGGCGCAGCAGCGGCCGCTCTGGTTATCTATGTCGTGGCCTTCACGGGCCGCATTGGACCGCCAGCACCAACCGTGGTTGCCGTGCTCGCCGACCAGAGTGGCGACCCGAGCTGGATTGCAATTGCCGGGCCGCGACGGGGCGAGGTCTCTGTTTCCGCGGTCCGATCGCAAGCCGAGGACACCCATCACTCCTTCGAACTGTGGGGCATCGCAGACGGGACGCCCCACCCGCTCGGCCTCTTGCGGCCGCAATCCGGCAGCGTACGAATAATGCACGCCGCGCAGCTGCCGCCGCCGGGCGATCTGCTCGCGGTCAGCCTCGAGCCGGCCGGTGGATCTCCCACCGGGCTTCCGACGGGCCCGGTCCTCTCTCGGGGCAAGGTCCTGTTCAGGCCGCCTTGACGGCGTCTCGCGGAAATTTCTCTCGGACCGCATCCAAACCCCCCTCGGCTACGTATTGAACGAGACGACGTGTCGGCGGCTGTCCCTGCTGCCGATGTCGGAGAGCCGATATCAGCGAGGAATTTGGCATGAATCTCAAATTGGCGAGCACGGCAGCGGTCATCGTTCTGGCTCTCGGTGCCGGCGCGATGGCGGCGATGGACCCGATGGTCGGGGGTGCACCAATGTATCCCACTAAGAACATCGTCGAAAATGCGGTCAACTCGAAGGACCACACCACCCTGGTAGCGGCGGTCAAGGCCGCGAAGTCTCGTGCAGACGCTCGAGGGGCCCGGCCCCTTCACGGTCTTCGCGCCTACCAACGAAGCCTTTGCGGCGCTGCCGGCAGGCACCGTCGACACATTGCTGAAGCCGGAGAACAAGGCGCAGCTCACCAAGATCCTGACCTATCACGTGGTCCCCGGCCGGTATACTGCGGAGTCGCTCGATCACGCGATCAAGACGACGCCGGGCGGCAAAGTCTCGCTGAAGACCGCAGAAGGCGACCTGCTGATCGCGGCGGAAAGCGGCAACACCCTCACGATCACCGACCAAAAGGGCGACACCGCTCGGGTCACGATCCCCGATGTGTACCAAAGCAACGGGGTCATCATGGTCATCGACAAAGTTCTGATGCCTTAGCCGCCGTGCCCGGAGGCGGGAATTCGGCGTTTTGAAAACGCGGGCGGTTCTCGGGTCACAAACATGTGACTTACCCAACCCTGCGGAGCGTGCTGTATTCGCAAGGTGTCCAGCTGAACCGCAAGAGATCAGCATGAGCAGGGGTGGGGGACGCGCGGCATGCGAGGGTGCCGCGGGAACGATCGAGCGGCCATTTTTGAGCTGCGGCACCGTTCCCGCCGCGTGTGATGAAATCATTTGCTTTCTTTCAATCCCCCCATCCGCCGTGCCACCTGAAAGTGCCACGTGACAGATCGACGGCTGCAGTAGTGACTGCACAACGAGGAAAGGAGAGCACTGTGCCAAAGCTGACCCGACGCTCGTTTCTCCAGCAAACCCCAGTAACCGCGGCAACCCTGGGCGTGTTGCCAGCGATTCCCGCCCTGGCGGGCTCGCGCCTCCCGCCGGAAGCAGCCGCGCCCCGCTCGTCCGCCAAGGGCCCCGGCTCTATGGTCATTCACGTCAACGATGTCTCCACCGGCGAGATGACTTTCCTCGTCGGCGCGCGGGAGGTCTCCTTCCGCGATCCCGGGCTCGTTGCCTACTTCATCGAAGCTGCCCGCTAGGGGCGGAGGCGCCCAACAACGCTCACCGATCATAGAGCAGCCGCTCGTTGGCAAGAAGGACAGGAGAGGTTTACACATGTCATCCCATCGTGAAGCCCCCGAGATCTCTAAGGACCCGGTGGCGGATAACACCGATGTATATGCCTTCGTGAGCCCAGACAATCCGAACACGGTCACCCTAATCGCCAACTACATTCCCGCAGAAGCGCCGGACGGCGGACCGAACTTCTATGAGTTCGGCGACGATGTGCTTTATGAGATCAATATCGACAATGACGGCGATGGCGACGCCGACATCACCTACCAGTTCCAGTTTCAGACCACCCTGCAAAATCCTAACACTTTTCTCTACAATACCGGACCGATCAGCTCGCTGACCGATCCGAACTGGAATAAGCGCCAACTGTATTCGCTGACCCGGATAAAGAACGGCCGAGCGACGGTCCTCGGTGAGGATTTAGCCTCTCCGCCCTGCAACATCGGCCCCTTCTCCACGCCGAATTATGACACGCTTGCTCAAGATGCCATCCATGTTTTACCGAGCGGGGAAACCGTGTTTGCCGGGCAACGCGCGGAGGGGTTCTACGTCGATTTGGGCTCGGTGTTCGATCTGCTCGATCTGCGGCCGTTCCAGAACCTCCACATCAATCCCATGCCCGCCGCTCCCGGCGTCAATGGGCTCAACAACCTCAATGTCCATACGATGGCGATCCAGCTGCCGAAGAGCATGCTGACCCGCGATGGCTCCAATCCGACCAATCCAAGCAACTCGCGCTCGGTCATCGGCGTCTACGCTTCGGCCAGTCGCCGGAAAGCAATCGTCTTTGGGCCTAACGGCAATGTCCAAGAGTACGGGCCATGGGTGCAGGTTTCGCGGCTCGGCGATCCCCTGTTCAACGAGGTCATTATCCCGCTTGGCCTCAAAGATTTCTGGAACAGTCAATTTCCCCAGGACGATAAGCGCTTCCTCAGCTATGTCCAGGACCCGGAAGTCCCGCAGCGACTGGTGGAACTCTATCCCGGAGTCTTTCCCAATCTCGCCGCCTACAGCAAACCCCGGGCTGACCTGGTCGCCATTCTTCTGACCGGCATCCCAGCGGGCATCATCCCCGGCTTCCAGAACTTCACGGGTCAAACGCTCGCCGATCTGCTGCGGCTGAACATGGCCATTCCACCGGTTGCAGCTCCGAACATCCTCGGGATCCTCGGAGGCGATCTCGCCGGGTTCCCCAACGGGCGCCGGGTGGTCGACGACGTGTTTACGATCGAGCTGCGCGCCCTCGCCGGCGTCACCATCCCTCTTGTCGATCCTTCTTTCACCCCGGACGCGGCTGCGTCTGTAGTCACGGATGGCGTCACCCCAAGCGACATCGCTTCTCCCTTCCTGGCGAGTTTCCCCTATCTGGGAATACCCTACTCCGGTTTTGACGTCCCGAGTTAGTCGGTGCGACTGCTCGCTTTGTGATCACGCGGAAGAGACCGGTGGAGTGTCCCTACCCGGCTCCTCACGCACGCCAATCCTTGGCCGGGGCGGAACATTTGCACGACGGGATCGACGACAACATCAGCAAGGACCAGGCAAATGGCTGAAGCACACTCTGACCGGGTCCATCCCGAAACTGTCGTGCTGGATATCGGGCAGGATGTCGGCGCGTTGATCATTTATACCAAGGCTGAGTTGCGCGGCCGGGAGATCGAAGTGAGCCCGCGCGGTACTTCCGCGCGGGTCCATGTCGAGGTCCTGGAGCGAAGAATCAATGGTCGGCCGGTCTTTGCCGCCGTCTTTCCGGGGCTTCGCGCGGGCGACTACGACATTTGGGAACCCCCGCCGAACTCGAGCAGTTCGGTCACCATCGTCGGGGGCGAGGTTGCGACAGTCGACTGGCCTTAGTCTTACCCAAGGAGCCTCCTTTCAGGGCCGAGACCGAGCAGACCGACATGCTATGGCTGCTGAGCCGAACCTCTCGACGGCCTGACGGCCTCTGGCAGCGGATTACCGGCATCTACGCGTCGCTGATTCTCGCCAATCTGGCCGCGTGGGCGTGGGCGGTGCTGGTGTTTCGGGACCAGCCGGTCCTGCTCGGCACCGCGTTGTTGGCCTATGGGTTCGGCCTGCGTCACGCCGTCGATGCCGACCATATCGCGGCCATCGACAACGTCACTCGCAAACTGATGCAAGAGGGCAAGCGGCCAGTCGGGGTCGGCTTATTCTTCGCGATGGGCCACTCGAGCGTCGTGATCCTCGCCGCGGCGGGCGTGGCCGGCACGGCAACGGCACTGGCAGGGTCCTTCGATCGGTTCAAGGCGGTCGGCAGCGTCATCGGCACCAGCGTCTCCGCGTTGTTCCTGTTTGCGATCGCCACGGCCAACCTGATCATCCTGCGCGGCGTTTGGCGAACCTTCCAGCACGTGCGCAAGGGCGGCCGCTATGTGGAGGCGGATCTCGATCTCCTGCTCAACGGCCGGGGCCTGCTCGCACGCTTGTTCCGCCCGCTGTTCCGGCTCGTCAGCGAGAGCTGGCACATGTATCCGCTCGGCCTCCTGTTCGGGCTCGGGTTCGATACCGCGACCGAGGTTGCGCTGCTCGCCGTTTCGGCGACCGCGGCCGCCAAAGGGGTGTCGATCTGGGCCATAATGGTGTTCCCCGCACTGTTCGCCGCGGGGATGTCGCTGATCGACACCAGCGACGGCATCCTGATGCTGGGGGCCTACGACTGGGCGTTCATCAAGCCGATCCGCAAGCTGTATTACAACCTGACCATTACTTTCGTGTCCGTCGTAGTCGCAGTTCTGATCGGCGGCATTGAAGCGCTGGGACTGATGGGTGACCAGTTCGCGCTGAAAGGTGCATTTTGGGATGGCGTCGATGCGTTGAACGGCAAATTCACCGCGCTCGGCGTCGCCGTCATCGGCGTGTTCATTGTCGCCTGGGTCGGCTCGGTCATCCTCTATCGCTACACCAGCCTGGATGAAATCCAGGTGTCATCCGCCGAGGGATAATCGGTCCCTCCACATCGGGCGCCAGTCGCTGCGGACAATTCTTCGAGGTTCCGGCGAAGTCGTCCTGTTGACTAGGCATTCGCAGGGCGTGGGGCGCGACGGTTGGCGCGGCGCCCGACGCGGGTGGATCGCGCCACCGAAGACGCCGCACCGGCGACCCGCCCAACGCACAAGGCCACACACACCGGGCCCCCGCTTCCACTGGCATTATGAGGATGCGGCATAGCGGTTGCGTCCGATACGCTCTTTCCCGGCCCCGCCATAAATGCGTAATCTGCGGGCGGAGACTTCTTCGGCCCCCGGACCTTGACGGCATCTTTCGCTTCGGTCAGCGTCCGCCCGATCCAACAGGAGGAAAAGCATGAGCGAAGTCGACGGCGCCACCTTGATGGCGAGGAGCCTCAAACAGCAGGGCATCGACCACTTGTTCGGAGTCGTCGGGTTTCCCGTCGGGCCGATCGCCGCGGCCGCGCAAAAGGAAGGCGTCGCCTATATCGGCATGCGCAACGAGCAGGCCGCGTCTTACGCCGCACAAGCCTATGGCTATCTCAAGGGCCGCCCCGGCGCCTGCA
This sequence comes from uncultured Alphaproteobacteria bacterium, assembly GCA_963736715.1. Classification (GTDB taxonomy): domain Bacteria; phylum Pseudomonadota; class Alphaproteobacteria; order ATCC43930; family CGMCC-115725; genus AP-15. The sequence goes on from CAVTQA010000046.1 coordinate 383,143, forward strand.
TCGTCGTGACCGGCCCCGGCGTCGTGCACGGTCTCGCGGGTCTCGCCAATGCGCAGCAGAATTGTTGGCCGATGATCCTGATCGGCGGCGCGTCGGAGACCTATCGCGGCGGCATGGGCGCCTTCCAGGAAGAGCGCCAGGTGTTGATCGCCTCGCCCTTCTGCAAATTCGCGCACGCCATCGATACCGTCGCGCGCATCCCCTGGTATGTCGAGATGGCGACGCGGAACGCGATCTATGGCCGTCCCGGCGCCTGCTACCTCGACTTTCCCGACGACATGATCACCGGCAAGGTGGACGAGGACAAAATCGTCCAGGTCGAGCGCGCCCCGGACCCGCCGCGCACGGTGGCGCCGCAGGAATACATCGAGGACGCGCTGAACCTCCTCGAAAAGGCCGAACGGCCGCTCGTCCTCGTCGGCAAGGGAATGGCGTGGTCGCGCGCCGAGGACGAGGTGCGCACCTTCCTCGAGCGCACGCAAATCCCGTTCCTGCGTTCGCCGATGGGCAAGGGTGTCGTGCCCGACGACCATCCGCTGTCGGTCGCGGCGGCGCGCACCTTGGCATTGCAGAACGCCGACGTCGTGTTCCTGATGGGCGCCCGGTTCAACTGGATCTTCCATTTCGGCCAGGCGCCGCGCTATGCGAAGGACATGAAGGTCATCCAGCTCGACATCGCGCCCGAGGAGATCGGCCACAACAAGGCGACCGAGGTGGCCTTGGTCGGCGACGGCAAGGCGATCGTCGGGCAATTGAACGCCGCGCTCGCCGGCCGCCAGTGGTTCCATCCGAAGGACACGGCGTGGCGCCAGATGATCACGAAGAAGGCGGAGGAGAACGCGGCGCAGATCCGGCCGCAGATCCACGACGACGAGGCGCCGGCCAACTACTTCCGCGCCTTGCGCGACGTCGCCGCGTGGATGCCGAAGAACGCGATCCTCAGCGCCGAGGGCGCCGGCACGATGGATATCGGCCTCACCCAATTGAATGTCGCCAACGCCCGCTCCTGCCTCAACGCCGGCACCTACGGCACGATGGGGGTCGGCCTCGGCCAGGCGATCGCCGCCGCCGTCGCGGAGCCCAACCGCCCGGTCATCCACCTCTCCGGCAACTCGGCGATCGGCTTCTCCGGCATGGAGATGGAGACCCTCGTCCGCTACAACTTCCCGGTCAAAATCGTCGTGTTGAACAATGGCGGCATCGGCCCCGGCATGCCCGAGATCCCGGACAACCCGATGTTCAACATGAAGCCGAACTCGCTGATCTACGGCGCCCGCTACGACCGGATGATGGAAGCCTTCGGCGGCAAGGGCTTCTTTGTCGAGGACCCGAAAGACCTGAAGGGCGCCCTCGCCGAAGCGATGAACCACCGCGGCCCCGCCCTCGTCAACGTCGTGATCTCGCCAAGGCGCCGCCCGCAAGCCGCAAGCGTTCCGCTGGCACCAGCTGAGTGCCCCTTTTCCCCGCTTGCGTCCGCTTGCGGGAAAAGGGCCGAGGTGAGGGGCAAAGGGCCGCGCCGTTCCGGCGCGGCCCCGTCGCTTCGGCGGAATAATATGCCTCAGGCGCTTGGCTTGTGCGGTTAGCCGAGGGAGGAGAGCACCGAATCCCAGTCACCTCACGAACCCTGCCCTACGGCAATCTAGACCAACCAGATATTTCCTGATTTGCGAGTCAAGCGTTGACGGACGACTTGGCCGTCTGGCAAATGGAGATGAAGTACACAGGATTGAGAGTTTCAATGTAAAATGGGGGAGACGATGTTAATCGGCGCATTAGTATTGGGAATCCTAGGGGGGCTATTTGGCCTGCTAATCGGTCTGGCCGGGTATACCCTGGGCGGCATAGCAGGCTCCGGTGGGCTTCAAGCAGTAAGCATGGCTATTCCGATCGTAAGTATAATCGGTGGGGCCATGGCGAAGACGAAGCCCATGGTCGCGGGCAGCTTGATGGTCCTGAGTTCCATCGGCATGTTTTCTGTGTTTGGTTTCAACTTTTTCACAGCAATTCCGTTGGTTTTGAGCGCTGCCGGCGGTTTGCTGGCCGTTACAGGTATGAGCGAAGCCAAGCAAGTTGTGTCAGCTCAATCTGCGCCATCACCTGCATCGGCTCAGTCTGGGCCATTACCTGCATCGGCTCAGCCTGCGCCACCACCTGCATCGGCTCAATCTGCGCCACCACCTGCATCGGCTCAATCTGCGCCACCACCTGCATCAGCTCAGTCCGCGCCATTGCTCGAGCCACTGGCGCCTTCATCAATGGTCGCTAAACCAGCATCACCCCCGCCCCACATGGCAGCCGTCGCGGTCGACGCGACCGCGGTCTCGCGCCGGGGATGGGGTTCAGAATGGAATAAGTTGGTCCCCATTGGGTTATTGACAGTCGCACTCCTTTTGGCCATCGCAGTGGTTATAACGCAAATGAAATGGACCGAGAAGGGGTCCCCACCATCGAAGATTGCCTACTTGAGTGCTCCGGGGCGGTCTCAGGAGCCACAAAGCGCAGCACCGGCTGTGAGCGCCCCGCCAGTTGCAACTCCCCTACCGGCTGTGAGCGCCGCGCCATTTGTAACTCCCCCGCCGGCTGTGAGCGCCCCGCCAGTTGCAACTCCCCTACCGGCTGTGAGCGCCGCGCCATTTGTAACTCCCCCGCCGGCTTTGAGCGCCCCGCCGGTTGAAACTCCCCTGCCAGCTCTGAGTGGGCCGCGGACTGGGGGCGCGCCGGCAACGAGCGCAGTAGTGCCGAGTTCTCCAGCTACGCCGAATGGAGACCTATCCCGCGCTACAAAGCAACTCGGTCCCAGCTTTGATTGCAATGTCGCGCAACAGCCGCTCGCTCAAATGCTCTGCGCCGACGCTGAGCTGTCGCGCGTTGATCTTCGGTTTGCGCAGGCGTATTGGGCACTGCTCGGGCAAGTTGGCGACGGTGGCTCGCGTGAACTGAAGCAGGAAGACCTTCAATTCCTGGACGCCGTCCAGCAACAATGTGGTATTCCTCGTTTGGGGCCGGCTGTCGCGCAAACCGGTGTGTCTCGGAGCTGTGTCAAGAACGCCTACGAGGCTCAGCGCGCGGTTTGGATTTTGCGGCTGACGCCGCCTTTCTCTGAAGAAGCAAATCGGCCTATAGAGCGCCACATAGCTCTCCAGCGCTCACTCCAGCGAGCTATCGCCAAATCTTGGTGATGGCCTGAGGGATCAGGCGGCGGCGGTTTGGGATTGCGAGGACGCGGGGTTGGCGGCGACTTCGATCCCATCGATGAACCTGACACCTTGAATGAGCTTGGGCAATTGGTTGTGGCCATCGAGCCTGCGCCAGCTTTTCTGCGCCGCATCGACCAGCTTGAACACCATGGCGAGCGCCGTTTTATTGGAGAGGCAGCCCTTCGAGCGGATCGTGCGGTGCCGCACGGTGGCAAAGGTGCTCTCGATCGGGTTCGAGGTCCGCAGGTGTTTCCAGTGTTCGGCAGGGAAATCATAGAATGCGAGCAGGGCCTGGCGATCCTTTGCCAAGCACTCGGCGGCCTTATCATATTTCAACTCATAGGCCGCGATGAAGGCGTCGAACGCGGCCTCGGCGTCCTTGCTCGTCTCCGCCATCCAGATCTCCTGTAAGGCCCGCTTGGCTTTCGGCTGCTGGCCCTTCGGCAGTTTGTTGAGGACGTTGGCGGTCTTGTGCACCCAGCAGCGTTGCTCGCGTGTGGTCGGCCACAGCTCGCCGAGCGCCTTCCAGAAGCCAAGCGCGCCGTCGGCGACGGCGAGTTCGGGCGCGACCGCCAGACCTCGGTTCTTCAAATCGAGCAGCAGTTCACGCCAATCCTGCGCGCTCTCGCGCGCGCCGTCGGTAAAGCCGAGCAGCTCCTTCCTGCCCTCCGGCGTCGCGCCGATGATGACCAGGATGCATTGCTTGGCGTCTTCAAGACGGGCCTGCAGGTAAATGCCGTCGGCCCACACATAGACGTAGTGCTTGGCCGACAGATCGCGCTTCCTCCAGTGCTCGTGCTCGTCGATCCAGACCTCCTTCAGCCGAGCAATAGTCGAGGCCGACAGGCCCGGTGCATCCTTGCCGAGCAGGGCCGCAAGCGCCTCCTCGAAATCGCCGGTCGAGATGCCCTTGAGGTAAAGGATCGGGAGCAGAACCTCCAGGCTCCGCGAGCGCCGCGCATACGGCGGCAGGATCGCGGGTGTGAAGCGGATGCGCCCGGCATCATCGGCAGCGCCACGGTCGCGCACGCGGGGTTGGCGCACGCCGACCGGGCCGATGCCGGTCATCACCTCGCGTTCAGGCAGGTGCCCGTGCCGGACCACGCGGCTCAGGCCAGTAGCGGTCTTCAGATCGATATGCTTGGCGAGGAATTCGGCAACCTCGGCCTCGATCGCTTGGGCCAGCAGGGCCCGCGCTCCGTTGCGCAGCACATCGGTGAGCGGATCGGCGAATGACCCTGGTTGAAGCAGCTTGACGACGTTAGCATCGGACACGGCGTATCACTCCTTTGCTGGAGAAGTGGAGGCGCGAACACCCCCACGATACGCCGCCTTCATCCCGTCAGCCCGTCACCAACTTTCGCGCATAGCTCCACTCCAGCAGCTTGGGTTTCTTTCCTCCGACGCACTAATAGACGGTGTCTATGGGGCCGGAACTCGTCAGGCGATAGCTAATTGGCAGCAATCACAAAATCTCAAAGCTACAGGCGTGCTTTCCGACGCCGATGCTAGGGTGCTAGAGCAACTAGCTTCAAACCAGAGCCGTGCGGCTATCACCACGGCGCCGCCTGCCTCTGCGCAAACACCCTCCACCGCAAGCAGGGCTCCACAAACCCCAGTCGCCCTAAACGCACCCAGTCAAATCTCTCTCCCGCGTGCTCCCGGGGGCATGCAGCTCGAGCAGCGGTATGTGGACGCCATTCGGATGAACTCGAGTATCCAGCGATATCTCGACGCGAACCCCGGAAGCTATAAGGCTAGCCAAGTCCGGATCGGCAAGGATAGAACAGATGTGACTTGGCCGAGGGAAGCCATTTCAGGACCTCGGTTCATGGTCGCAGTCGAAGGCTCGGCGATGGCGGCCGATTGTCACTCTGGACGAAACGTGGCTATCACGCTCGAGTACATTGATAATCTATTCGCCGGAAGACCACCGTTCGACTGGAGTTGTAACCCAATGACCATCTGGTCGGATGGTGCTATCCTCCTCGCTTTCTATAAGGCGGCACCTTAGGAACTCCGATCCGGAATTCGGGATGTTCTTGGGGCTGGGTCTACTTCCTTTGGCCGAGTTACGGCCAGTTACGGTGATAGTTTACTCGAGTTCTTCCAGTTACGGTGACAGTTTACTCGAGTTTTCACACAGCTGCGGTTGACGCCCGCTGTCTGGATCCATTCGCGGCTTTGGGCCGGGTTTGCCGGGCGCCAGAGGGCGGCCGAGACGGCGCTCGAGCTGCGCGACCCATTCCGGCGCGCCGAGCGGTCGTCCGATGGTGGGCGCCCGCTCGATCCGCGTCGTTACGGTGACGGTTTACTCGATGCTTTTTGCTCGGGCTATCCGGATGTAGTCGGGCTAGGCGGCCAATGTGATTTCCAAATGGACCGCAAGGCCGGCACGGGCGGCGAGTGCCACTAGGGCGTCGAGACTGAACTTGCCGACCCGACCGCGCAGCAGATCGTTCAGCCGAGGCTGCGTTACCCCGAGACGCCCTGCGGCCTCGGTTTGGGTCACTCGCCACCCCGACACGGCCTCGCTGATTGCGATCATCAGGCTCGAGCGGAGCTTCATGTTTTCCGCCTCGGTCGGAGTGTCTTCCAGCGCATCCCACACGCTCTCAAAGACCTCGGTGGTCATCGCCTCCATCCATTCGACACACCCCTTGTCGCGTCCTAAAGCTTAAACTAAACCAAGTGATCTTAGTGTCCGACAGAAAATGATGTTAATGTTTTCAAGCTGTTACCGTCACCCCCGCGAAAGCGGGGGTCCAGAGCCTGCCCCTGTCCTGCACAGGGGGCAACTGCTTGAGCCCCGGGCTTCCTGGATTTCCGCTTTCGCGGGAATGACGAGTAAACAACTGACATTTCGAGATTCATTTCCGGTCGGACACTTAGTCCATGATTTTGCTCGATGCTGACCGTCAACATACACGAAGCCAAAACCCACCTGTCGCGATCGCTCGATCGCGCAGCCAAGGGTGAGCCCTTCATCATCGCCAAAGCCGGCAAGCCGCTGGTCAAGGTCGTCCCGCTGGAAACCCCCGAGGCGGGACAGGTTCGCCGGCTCGGGTTCATGGCCGCGCGATGACGAGCTGGCGATCACCGGTGAGCACGCCGTCGCGATCGGCAATCTGCCGCCGATCTGAAATTTCTCGATCTCACTTCAGGCTGGCTCTGAGGAGCGGCCGCTCAATCTCATAAAATAGCCGTAATGGCGTGATAAGCAGCCGCTAATAGTTGTCACTTGAGCGGGTAAGAATTTCTGTGCGCATGAGCCCAATTGCTGTTATTTACAACGGACAACAGCCAAGATCAGCCACTGTTTTCGCTGTTATTTCGCGGTCGGCGACCCGAAGGGCGAGGATTTCCGCGGCGATGATGGGACCCCTGGCTGTTTTTTCGCTGCATTTAACAGCGTTATCAGCGAGCGCTGCTCGGTTCCGCACACCAGCCGAAAGATGGTGTGGCGGATGACGGCCTTCGTGCCGACGCATCACGCGGCGGTAACGCAGGCGGACGCCTGCCGTGGTTGCGTTCAACCACTTATTGATCGTGAAGGACGACAACCGGATAAAACCGAGGTGCAAATTGGACAAGCCCGCCAAGCCAGCCCGTCGCCAACCCAAGGCCTATCAGGATACGCGTTTCCTGGAGAGCAAGGATGCGCGCGCCTTGCGCATCCTGGCGGAGTACTTGGAGCCGCTCTATCGCTTTCAACGCAACAACGTCCGGGACACCATCGTCTTCATGGGGTCGGCTCGGTTGCGCTCGGAAGAGGCGGCGAAGGCAGCGCTGGCCGAGGCGGAGCGGGCGGGACAGGGCGTCGAGGCCGCGCAGATGGCCCTCCGGCTCTCGATCTATTACGAAGCGGCGCGCGAGCTCGCCCAGCGCTTGACGGAATGGTCGAAGAAGCTCGACCGCAAGGAACGGCGCTTCGTCGTCTGCACCGGTGGCGGTCCCGGCATCATGGAGGCGGCCAATCGTGGCGCTTCCGAGGCGAAGGGGCTGAGCGTCGGGCTGACCATCTCGATCCCGGACGAGGAATTCGACAACCCCTATATCAGCCGAGAACTGCACTTCTATTTCCATTACTTCTTCATGCGCAAGTTCTGGTTCGTCTACCTGGCCAAGGCGGTCGTGCTGTTCCCCGGCGGCTATGGCACGCTCGACGAGCTGTTCGAGATCCTGACCCTGGTGCAGACGCGCAAGATGCGCAAGCGCATCCCGATTGTGCTTTTCGGCTCAAAATACTGGGACGGGGTGATCAATTTCGACGGGCTGGTCAAATACGGCACGATCAGCCCGGGCGACCTCGACCTCTTCCATCGCACGGATTCGGTAGACGAGGCCTACGAAATCATCACCAAGGGGCTCACCGAAAACGCGCTGGGCATCCCTGGACCGGTGCTCTAGCGCCGCGTAGACTGGGGCGATGGCGTATCAAACATTTCGGGTCGAGATTACCCGCGACGAGACGCGTGACGACGGGCCGGTCGGCTATTCGAGATTACCGCCTATATCGACCGCATGCCGGAGACCAACGAGGCCGCGATTGGGCGGTTGAGCCGCGCGTCGCGCGGGGTTTGGAACAGCCGGCTGCAGTATACTGGCGATTTCGAGACACTGGCAGAGGCGCTTGCCGCGATCACGGCGGCCTATCCGAAGGCAAACTCTATCCGCTGCTACGAATATTCCGTCGACAACGAATTTCCGGTCGAGGTACCGTCACTCTTGCGATCCGACGAGAAGTGGGTGCCCGCCGCCTAGCTTGCCACTCAGCGGTGCAGCTGCGGCGTCCCCGGCTGCGGACCGATGCGCCGGCGGTCATGCTCGATTGCAAAGATGTGGCAATAGAGGTTCGCGACCCATTGCTTGCCCTCCATTGTCATTTCGAGATAACGCAGCGCATCGCCGATATAGCGCTCTATCTTGCTCCAATAGAACTGCGGATAATGGTCGACCAGGTCGGCGGGGCTAGTATAGCCGAGCTTCTCGTGAACTCCGGTTTCGGCGAATTCGTGGAACAGCGCATTGAGCTTGCGCGGGTAGAGAGGATCGCCCAATTGACCGATGAGATCGCCCGCCCGGACCAAACCCGCTTCCGTGTCGGTCGCGGCATGGTCTTCGTCGTCGGGCACTGGGAAGCGCGTCAGCTCGATGGCGCGCGCAATACGCTCCTCATCGATGTAGGGAACGGGCGCGAAGCGCTCGCGGACAAAAATCTTCCCTCGTTCGACGTGATAAGGCATCAAATAGGCGTCGGAGGCCCCACGCGGCGGCGTCACCGTGTTCCCGGCGGCATCAGTCACAAAATGCTCGGCCGTGTCGCCGGCGCAGATGCCGCGCACATATCCGATGTCGTGGTTCAGTGCCGCAAAAATGGTATGGAGCCAATCACTGGGGGTGATCATCCGCTCGAGGCGACAGCCGTGCAAAATGTCCTGGACGCACAGAGTGACCAGGGCCGTGTGTTGGCAATCGTGGTAGAGCGCATCGCTGCTGGCGATGCGCTCGATGACGAGCTGGGCGGCCTCGTCCAGGGCGGCAGCAATGTGCGGCTCTTGGTTGCCATAGTTTCTGAGGTACGTCTCCGCCAGGTTCCGCCCCAGTGCATCCGCCAGAAGGCTCGTCGGGTTCAGCATCATCGTCTCCTCGATAGGCCGACGGGATCGACCCAGTATCTCACGGTCGCGAGGAATTCGACAGTCGGACAGAGATAGAGAGCTTGCATGTTGGTATTCCATCGCTATCTTACCTCAGTCTTACCCCTCCCATCAGAGCCCCTAATGGCAGCCGTTGAACCACTGACGACTACCGTGTCGACCAAGGGACAAGTCATCCTGCCCAAGGCAATTCGGCAGCGGAGGCATTGGGAGCCCGGTACCCGCCTGGTCGTCGAGGATACCCCCGACGGGGTGCTGCTGAAGCCGGCGCCGGTTTTTGCCCCGACACGGCCGGAGGATGTCGCCGGAATGCTCGCTTACCGCGGGTCGCCGAAGACGCTGGAGGAGATGGACGCGGCCATAACTGCCGAAGTAACGCGGCGCCGTGCTCGCGCTCGATACTAATATTATCGTCCGCTATCTGACCGCCGACGACCCGGAGCAGTTCGCAAAAGCGGATGCGCTGACCCGCTTTGAGGATGTGTACGTCTGCACCACGGTTCTGCTCGAGACCGAGTGGGTGCTGCGACGCGGCTATCGGTTCAGCCGCGATCGAATCATTGCGGCTCTGACCGCCTTCGCGGGACTTCCGCGCGTCACATTGGAGGATCCCGCTTTGGCTGTCAAAGCATTGGAATGGATGCGGAGCGGGCTGGATTTCGCCGATGCGCTGCATCTGGCGAAGGCAGAGGGCTGCGAAGCCTTTGTCAGCTTCGACCAGCGCTTCGCAGCGGTGGCCAATGCATTAAGCGAGGTGAAGGTCCGAGGCCTCTAGTGGAGCCCATGAAGCTGATAAGATCAGAGCAAGCGCGGTCGAAGCCGACATCTCAGCCATGGTGTCCGCCTCCCCCGCCGCCATGCGAGCCGCCGCCGTGCGGCGCGCCACCGCCATGCGGAGCCCCTCCGTCATGCGGAGCCCCCATCGCGAAATGTGGGGCGCCGCCACCATGTGGGCCTCCCCGCATCCCACCGCCGCCATGTGGGCCGCCCATCGCGAAATGTGATGCTCCGCCGCCATGCGGACCGCCGCCGTGAAATGCCGGACCACCGTGGAACGCGGTCGGGCCAGCGCGGAACGCCGCTCGGCTATGGGCTGCGGGCGCGCCATGGAACCCCGCACCGCCGCGGAACGCCGCTTCCCCGTGGGATGCCGCAGCACCTCCATGGATCGCAGCCATCGCGCCGAAACGCCCGGCTCCGCCGCGGGCGGCCCCGCTCCCGGCGGCGCCGGAGCGCGCCGACGCCGTCAGGGCAGAAACGCGGGCAGGATCAAAGCGCGCTCTCGTCGCCGCGTCCGCATAGGCGACGCCGCCGCGATGGGCGGGGTCATGCACCCATACGCTGCCCGAGAAGGCGGGGCGGCCGCCGGAAGCGAGCGCATAGCGGCCGGAATCGACGGCGATGTCGTGATGTCCCCAATCGACCCAGCCCCAGCCCCATAACGGACCGAAAGACGCCAGTTCGATGGGCGGGCCAAAGCCGATCCAGAACCCCGGCTCGTACGCGAACCCGACCGGAACCGGGAAGGCAAAGGGCGGATCCGCCGGATAGCGCCACGCCCCGTACACGACCGGGCGGTAGACCGGTACGCAGACGTGCTGCGGCTCTGCCGGCAGGATCGAAATCGTCTCGCCGCTGGTTTGGATCACACAGCGGCATTGCGCCGTCTGCTTGAGGTTCCCCGCCGCCATCGCTTCGTGGCGCAGGCTCTGCACCGCTGCCATGACGTCAGCCTGCTGGGCGAGCAAGGCGTTGCCGAGTTCCTCGGTCCACTGTAGTTGGTTGCTCATATTCTCCAGCACCCGCGGGAACGGCACCAGCGCCTTGACGCTGGGGTCCCAGTTCTGCGCCTGGAGCGCGTTGGTCAGCGTATCGCCCTTTACCGCCTGGTTCGCTGGAGCATTGACCCAGCGCGCGGCCTCGACCACCTCGAGCGGATAGGTCGAGGCCGTCAGAATCTGGGCGAGCAACGGGTCGGGATAGAGCGCGATCGGCGCGACCAGCTGATCGAGCTGGGCCTGGGTCAGCAGCGGCGCCGGCGTCACGGCCGGCGCCGCCGGCGGCACGGCCGCCATGTTCGGAGCCGGCGTGGCGGCCGTCGTCGACGGCGCCGGTATCGGCGGCATGTCCTGGGCGACAGCAACGCCGCCTATGGCAATGCAGGCGAGGGAAGCGGCGATACCTCGCCGAGAGATCCCGATCGTCCAGCCGAGCATCGTTTCCTCCGAGATCGAACTCACGACCATAACGTTTCTTGGCCGGTGATTGTTCCCGCGTTGCTTCAGTCGGCGGCAATGTTGACGTGCGGGACGATACCGAAGGTAACGGAAAACGGGTTAAGCGCGCCGGCTCAGGGGCCCTCGCTCGAAAAGTCCGCTACAACTTCCCGGTCAAGATCGTCGTCTTGAACCCAAAACCTGTAGCATAGTAGCCCCTCTCCTGAACCGCGGGAGAAGGGCTGATCTGAGAGGGTGGACCAACGATGAGCCGAACGGTTGCTCGACTGCTGGCCGAAAGCCTCGAAGCCCATGAGGTGGACCAGGTCTATTGCGTTCCCGGGGAGAGCTATGTCGGGCTGACCAGCGCGCTGATCGAGCGCAATTCGATCCGCGTCATCGTATGCCGGCATGAGGGCGGCGCCGGCTATATGGCGGTGGCCGATGGCCGGCTGCGCGATCGCGCCGGAGTGGCGATGGTCTCGCGCGGGCCGGGGCTGTCGAATGCAATGGTTTCGCTGCATTCGGCCTATCACGATGCAACGCCGGTCGTAATGCTGGTCGGGCAGGTCGAGCGCAAGGATTTCGGCCGGCTGGCGCTGCAGGAGCAGAACTATTCGCGCCTGTTGTCCGACGTCACCAAGCTGGTCATCGAGGTCAACGAGCCGGAGCAGGCCTCGGAGGCGATCGCCCGCGCCTTTCATGTCGCGGAAAGCGGCACGCCGGGTCCAGTGGCGGTGATCCTGCCCGAGGACATTTTCGACGAGGAGACCGAGGCAGAGCTGGATCCGGCGCGGCCGCGCGTCGCCGCGGGTCCCCGCGCCGAGGATCTCGACCGGCTGGCCGGGATGCTCGCCCAAGCCGAGCGGCCATTAGTGCTGGTCGGGGGCGCGCTATTGGCCGACGCTGTCCACGACAACGCCGCCTTCGCCGATCTCAACCGGTTCGCCGAAGAATGGATGTTGCCGATCAGCCCGACCCATCGCCGCCCGCAATTATTCGACGCGACTCATCCGAATTTCGGCGGCTATATGGGGATCCGCGTGCCGCCGGCGCTGATCGGCGAGATGAAGCGCGCCGATCTAATGGTCACTCTGGGCGAGCGTATGACCGACACGGTCAGCCAATCCTACAGCTTTCCGACCGCACCGCAGCCGCAGTTGCCGTTCGTCCATGTCTGGCCGGATCCCAACGAAGTGGGCCGCGTTTGGCGACCCGATCTCGGCATTCCTTGCAGTCCATACGAGATCATCAAAGCGCTGTTGCGGCGTGGCGCTCCGGCAGATGCCGGGAAGCGCCGCGGCTGGGTCGATGGACTGCATGCGATCCATCGCAAGCTGCTGGCCAAGGAATGGGAACCGACCAGCGACGGCGTGAATTTTGCGGCGATCGTCTGCGAGGTCGACAAACACCTGTCGCCCGACGCCACAGTCACGACAGACGCCGGCAATTTCGGTAGTTTTGTCCATCGCTACATCGGCTTCCGCCAGGGCCAAGTGTTCTTGGCCTCGGTTGTCGGCGCGATGGGCTCCGGCATGCCGATGGCCGTCGCGGCGGCCTTGCGCCGGCCGGGAACCCAGGTCGTCGCCTTTCTCGGCGACGGCGGCGCATTGATGATGGGCAACGAGATCGCCACCGCCTGCCAATACGGTGCCAACCCGATCATGATCATCTCCGACAATAGGATGTACGGCACAATCGGCATGCACTCCTATGTGCGCTACCCCGAGCGCCCGTTTATGGAAGGCACAAAGCTCACCAACCCGGATTTCGCCCAGTGGGGCCGTTCCTTTGGCGCCGAGGGCATCACGATCCGCACCGAGGCAGAAGTCACCGACGGCATCGCCCGCGCCTTTGCGGTCAAAACCAAGCCTGTCGTGGTCCACTGCCTGACCTCGGCGATCCAGATGAGCGCGTGGCGCCGCTACACGCGCTCCGCCGCCCTGCCGTGATGCGGGAGATGGGTTTATGGGATCGCTTGCAGATATTCGCCGCAAGGTTCGAGCACTGGCTGCGTTGGCCCAGAATGCCGGAGCCACTGAGCACGAGCGGGCCAGTGCCAAGGCCCTGAAGGCAAACCTCGAGCGTCGGCTCAAGACAGCCGGCGAGCCTAAGGGCGACTGGTCGGACAATATTTTCCGTATAGGCAAGCAGCTTAAGGAGCTGAACAAGGCCGTTTCTCCTGCCGTCCCAAGGGGAGACTGGACGGACAATGCCTTCCGGCTCGGCAAGACATTGCGGCGCGGCTACAAGAGGTGGCTCTAGCAACTGTGGCGAACGCAGTCAGCAGGATATGGACCGTCGCCGTCGTCGGTTGCGGCATCGGCCGCGCTCATGTTGAAGGATACAAACGGCATCCCGACAAGTTTCGGATAGTCATTCTGTGTGATATCGACGAAAGGCGACTTGCCGCAGTCGCCGATGAATTCTCCATTGGGCGCCGCACGAGGTCCTTTGATGACCTGCTGCGCATGGACGACATCGACATCATCGACATCTGCACTCCTCCGGCATTGCATGTCGAGCAGACTCTGGCTGCCCTGGCAGCGGGTAAGGAGGTTCTCTGCGAGAAGCCGGTGGCCGGGTCGCTGGCGGATATCGATCGCGTCATCGCGGCCGAAGCGCAGGCTTCCGGACGGGTGATGCCGATATTCCAATATCGCTTCGGCAACGGGGTGCTGAAGGCCAAGCGCCTCATCGATATGGGAATCGCCGGAACCCCCTATCTGGCGACCGTCGAGACGGCCTGGAATCGCACTCCCGAGTATTACGAGCCGCCGTGGCGTGGGCGACTGAGTACCGAGCTCGGCGGCGTGTTGCTGACCCACGCGATCCATTCGCATGACCTGCTGACATGTTTGATGGGTCCGGTTGCCTCTGTGTTTGCGCGCACGGCGACCCGGGTCAACCCGGTCGAGGTCGAGGATTGCGCCGTCGCGAGCCTCGTCATGCAGAGCGGCGCTCTCGCTTCGCTTGCCGCAACGCTCGGCTCGCACAGCGAGATCAGCCGGTTGCGCCTGTGCTTCGAGCATGTGACGTTCGAGAGCTCGCAGGCCCCATATTCGCCGGGTGACGACCCGTGGCACATCGTTCCGGGGTCGCCAGAGACCGCCGGCCGCATTGCCGACGCGCTGGTCGAGCATGAGTTCGTACCCACCCGGTTCGAGGGTTTGCTCGGCGCATATCATACAGCGCTCGCGAGCGGCGGCGCGCTGCCGGTCACGCTCGCCGACGCGCGCCGTTCGCTGGAGCTCGCCACCGCACTCTACCACTCGGCGGCGACGGGCACCCTGGTGTCCATGCCGATCGGGGCAGATCATCCGTACTACCGCGGCTGGCGTTCTCGAGCATAGTTGTGCCGGCCGGAACCCCTATCTATCATTCGAGTTGCCGGAGAGAAGGAGCCATCATGGTTCAGGTCGCAGAACTGGACGCCGATCGGGAGACAATCGAAGCGACGCTCAATTACTTTGTCGACACCGGCGCGATGCCCGTTTCGCTGGTCGGCACGGCGGGCGGCACCGATGCACGCGTTGGCGGCGGGCAGTCGGACCCGCGGCGCGTCGTGTTGCACAACGGCCGGCCTTATGCCGACCGTTTCGCGCTCGAGCGGGACGGCTTCCGCTTTGTGCACCACGACACCAAGGTCGCGGATTTCTACAACGAGGACGAGACCCGCCGGGTCTACTACCCGGAGATGGAAGCGCTGGTGAAGAGCGAGAGCGGCGCCAAGCGCGTCGTCGTCTTCGACCACACCTTGCGCACGCCGGACCAGGAGTTGCGCGAGGCCGCCAAGACGCGCGAGGTGGTGCGCCGCGTGCACAACGACTATACCGAATGGTCGGCGCCGAAACGGGTGCGCGATTTGCTGCCGGACGAAGCCGACGACCTGCTAGAGCGCCGCTTTGCGATCGTGCAGGTATGGCGGCCGATCCGCCACCCAGTCGAGTGCTGGCCATTGGCGATCGCCGATGCGCAGAGCCTTTCGCCCGACGACATGGTGGTGACCGAGCGGCGCTATCAAGACCGCATCGGACAGACCTCGGCGATCACCTACAACTCGGCGCACCGCTGGTATTGGTTCCCGCATATGCGCCCCGACGAGGCGCTGGTCTTCAAGGTCTACGACTCGATGAAGGACGGTCGCGCCCGGTTCACCGCGCACACCGCCTTCGACGACCCGACGACCCCGCCGCACGCCCGGCCGCGCGAGAGCATCGAGATCCGCACGCTCGCGTTTTTCTAATCACCAACATGAGGCTGGCCATTGCAGTAGTTCATCCGTCATTCCCGCGAAAGCGGGAATCCAGGGCCCCGGGCCCCGAGTCTTCGCCCCCTGTTCAAGCCAGGGGCAGGCTCTGGGCCCCCGCTTTCGCGGGGGCGACGGATTAATATGTACGTCGGCACGCAGATCCGGCCGCGGGACGATAGCGATTATCGGGTGTGGGCCCAGCTGGGCGTGCGGCATGTCTGTGTCGACCCGCCCGGCAACCCGCACCATTGGAGCCTCGACGACCTGAACCGGCATCGCGAGCATGTCGAGTTGTTCGGCCTCTCGCTCGACATGGTGCAATTGCCGATGGCGTCACGGCCGATCGAGGAGCAGGAGAGCCCGCACATCCTGCTGGGGAAGGACCCCGAGCGGCAGTGCGAGATCGACAGCATCTGCGCACTGATCGAACGGCTCGCCGCCGCCGGCATTCCGGCTGCGAAATACAACCTGACGATCATCGGCATTCCGCGCACCGAGCGCGAAACGGGGCGCGGCGGCTCACGCAATGCCGCGTTTCGTTGGAGCCGCGCCGACCAGACCGCACCGCCAACGATCGCAGGAAGCGTGTCGGAGGACGAGTATTGGGAGCGGATCGACCATTTCCTCGCTGCCGTCGTCCCGGTCGCGACCGCCGCCAAGGTACGTCTCGCCTGCCATCCGCAAGATCCCTACACGCCGCCCGGTTATCGCGGCGTCACGAGCGTATTGGGGACCGTAGAGGGGCTGAAGCGGTTCGTCGAGATGCACGAAAGCCCCTATCACGGGCTCAATTTCTGCCAGGGCACAATCGCCGAGATGCTAGACGACCCGGGGCGCGAGATCTTCGACGTGATCCGCTGGTTCGGCGAGCGCGGCAAGATCTTCAACGTGCATTTCCGCAACATCAAGGGACAAAAGCTCGACTTTATGGAGGCGTTTCCGGACGACGGCGACATGGACATGCCGCGCTCGCTCGCCGCCTATCGCGACGTCGGCTACCCCTACATGCTGATGCCGGACCATGTGCCGCAGATCGACGCCCGCGATCCCTCCGGCGTCGCCTTCGCCTATTGCTACGGCTACATCCAGGCCCTCATCGACGCGCTGGGACCCCGACAGGGTCGCGCCACTTCCTGATGGCTGCGATCCCGGCATTTCACTGGATTCGAAGCCGCCGCCGATCTCTTCGAGCACCTTTTTAGGCGCCGACAGGCGTCCTTCCACGTCAAATGAAACGCGAGTGAACCCGTAGCGCGGTTCGGCGCGGGCCGCTGATGCTTCGGTTTCGGCCGAAGCGATTACAGGCGATGGACCGAATGGTTCGCCCCATCTTCGAGATGTTGCACGACCACTAGGGCGGAGGCCCAAATGATCACGCTTTGCATTCGCTACACGTTCAACCCCGACAAGCTCGCCGATGTCAGGACCTATTTCGAGGAGGAGCAGAAGGTCATCGAGCGCAGCGGCGGCCGGATCGTCGGATATTTCCTGCCGACCGAGTTCGCCGGGCCGAACAACGAAGGGCTGGGCCTCATCGACCTGCCGTCGATGGCGGCATACGAGGAATACCGCAAGCGGCTGGCCGATGACCCTGAGCACAAGAAGAACATCGCGCGGCTGCAGCAGAGCGCCGCCGCCGTCGCGATGAACCGGTGGTTCATCCAGCGTGCCGAACAGCGAGGCTGATCGATCGTGACCATCCCGATGACCCAATCGGCAGGCGCCGCCGCCAAGCTCGATCCGCGCGAGGAGCATTTTTGCATCGCGAGCTCGCGCCCCGGCCTGGCGCTGTTCCTGCGCTACCTGCCGCCGAGCCGCCAGACGCCCGCACGCGCACGTGCTGTGCTGTACGTTCACGGCGGCACGTTCCCGTCTGCTCTGTCGATCGCGCACCGCTTCGACGGCCGGTCGTGGCGCGACGCGCTGTGCGCGGCGGGCTTCCACGTCTGGGGGCTCGACTTCCACGGCTTCGGCGCTTCGGACCCTTATCCCGAAATGACCGAGCCGGCGAACGCACATCCGCCGCTCGGCCGCGCCGCCGATTGCTCGCAGCAGCTTGAGGCGGCGGTGCGTTTCATCTGCGAGCGCCAGGAGGTACCGGACGTATCGCTGATCGCGCATTCCTGGGGCACGATCGTCGCCGGCGCGTTTGCCGGACGCTGCCCTGAACTGATCGATCGCCTGGTGTTCTTCGGCCCGATCGCACGGCGCGCGCCGCAGGGCGAGCGGCAACGCCTGCCGGGCTGGCGGCTGATCTCGCTGAAGGACCAATGGGCGCGGTTTGTCGCCGATGTTCCACCCGGCGAAAAGCCGGTGTTGTCGCAGCGACATTTCGACGAGTGGGGCGAGCGCTACCTCGACGCCGATCGCGAAAGCCGCACCCGTTCGCCCGCCGCCGTCAAGGTGCCGAGCGGCGGGTTCCAGGACATTTACGACGCCTGGGCCGGCGAGCTTGCCTATGACCCCGCGCGGGTGCGGGCGGCGGTTGCGATCATTCGCGGCGAATGGGACGGCATGTGCCCCGATGCCGATGCACGCTGGCTCTTCGACGCGCTCTCGGCTTCGCCGCTGCGGCGCGACATCAAGATCGGCCGCGCCACCCATCTGATGCATCTCGAAGAAGACCGTTTTTCGCTGTACCGCGAGGCGGAAACGTTCCTGTGCGGCGGCGATCTGGAGGCTCGACGATGACACCCAAGGGTGAGGCTTTCCGCCGAAAAAGGATGGGCTCTGCTTGTTTTTCTCCTGTTTTTTCAAGCAGGGCTTTGCATCCCCTGCGAATGCCATGATCGAATTTGGCCCTCGTCACCCCCGGTGATGTCGGAGCGAGGGCCATTGATTGCGCCATGCGGGCGTTTTACTGTACACGTTCCGGTCGAGGCGATGTTGCCGAAGCCGGCGGATCGGGTTCTGCACGTTGCTGCGGGGAGAGTTCGGGGCTTTCGCTAGGGGAGTGAGTGCCGTGTCGCTGCGTCCGGCCGCCGCGCCTTTGCGAGTGTGCAGCGTTGTCCTCCTCGTCGCGCTTGCGGCCTGCGCCGAGCGCCAGGCGTTGCCCAACGATCCGACGGGACGGCTGTTCGCACGTGGTCTCGACGAGATAAGCGATCTCTACATCGCCCCGGTCTCCAGCCGGGGGCTGGTTCTGGGCGCCGCCGCGCGGTTGTCGCGCCTCGACGACAAGTTGTCGGTTTCGGAGAGCCCGGGACCGGACAATATAGACCTCGTGCTGACTTATTCCGAGAACGAGGTGGCCGCCTATCCGATACCCTCGCATGACAATCCGCATGACTGGGGGGCCCTGATGGGCCGGCTGGTGGCCGACGCCAAAGCGACCTCCCCGAAGCTTGCGGCGCTGCCGGAAGACCAGATCGACAAGACGCTGTTCGATGGCATCACCGCGGGGCTCGACCGCTTCTCCCGCTATTCCGCACCCGATGTCGCCCGCGATCAGCGCGCCGCTCGCGACGGGTTCGGCGGCATCGGAGTGACCCTCGATACCTCCAAGGAAGAATTTCGGATCATTGCGGTCACGCCGCACAGCCCCGCTGATATCGCCGGCGTCAAGCCCGACGACAGGCTCGTAGCGATCGACAAGATGCCGACGGCCGGACGCTCCCACAGCGATGTGGTTCACGCGCTGCGCGGACCGATCCTCAGCCCGGTCGAGGTCACCGTCTATCGCCCCAGCCTCGCCCAAAACCGAACCTTTCGCATGCAGCGCGAGCTGGTGATCCTTCCCACTGTTACCGTGTCGCGCGACGGCGATGTCGCGATCTTTCAGGTGGCGAGCTTCAACCAGAACACGACGCAGCAGATCGTCGAAGCCCTTAATAACCTGAAGCGCGAAATGGGGCCGCCGCTCCGCGGGATCGTCCTCGACCTGCGCGGCGACCCGGGTGGGCTGCTCGACCAGGCGGTAAGCCTCGTCGACGTGTTCATACCGAACGGCCCGATCGTCGCGACAGTCGGCCGCCACCCCGCGAGCCGGCAGTTTTTCGAGGCTTCAGGCGACAGCATCGCGCCGCAGATACCGGTCATCGTCTTGATCAACGGCGGCTCGGCATCGGCATCGGAGATCGTTGCTGCGGCCTTGCAGGATGCCGGACGCGCGGTCGTCGTCGGCAGCGCCTCGTACGGGAAAGGCACGGTGCAAACCGTCTTGCATCTGCCGAACGACGGCGAGCTGACATTGACATGGGCCCAGCTCGTCGCCCCGTCGGGATATCTTCTGCACCAGCACGGCGTCGTCCCGACCCTGTGCACGAGCGATCTCGGGGAGGATGACCACTCGGTGCTGATCGCGATGCAACGAGCGGTCGCATCGTCCCCGGCCCAGCCGAATGCAACGCGGGCGCGTGCATCGTTGGACGAAAACGACTGGGCTCAGCTGCGCCGCTCTTGCCCGGCCCGGCCGGGCGACCGCGAGATCGACGTGAAGGTGGCGAAACGCCTCCTCTCCGACCCCGTGCTCTACAGTCAGGCGGTGCACGCGATCGGAGCCGGCCCGAGTGTGGCGGCCGTTCCGGCCGTCTTGCCGACGGTTGAGCCCGCCTTGACAGCGGCCAGCCCGGCGTTATCTTCCAGTCCACGCAACCCCTGACGCGAGGGTCGTCCTATGGCCAAGACAAATACAGTTCTCATCAAGCTAGTCAGCAGCGCCGACACCGGTTTCTTCTATGTCACAAAGAAAAATCCGCGCAGCAAAACCAACAAGCTCGAACTTAAGAAATTCGACCCGATCGCCCGCAAGCACGTCGTATTCAAGGAAGCGAAGATAAAGTAGCTCGCGCCTGCGGGAGCCAGCCTCAAGACCGGATCGCGACCCCGGCGTCCTCGGTTTGCGATGAGCTTATCTTAGGCGGTGCAATCGCGGGCGATCGCACGATTACACAATTCCGCCCGCGGTTTTTGGCGGCATAAAGGGCATCATCGGCGCGACTGAGCAAACGGTCACGGTCATCGCCGGCCGCGGCAGACGCCACCCCGATGCTGATCGTGACCGAGAGCTTTCGACGGTCGGACCTGATCGTGAACGACTCGCGCGCCACGGTTGCGCGCAGACGCTCGGCGACCCCTGCAGCAATCGTGATATCGGTCTCGGGCATGACAACGACAAACTCGTCACCCGCACCATCTCCGCGTCGGGCGACCAGGTCGACGCTGCGCACGCAGTGGGTCGTCCGGGCGGCGAGCTCGCGCAATACGTCGTCTCCTGCCGCATGGCCGTAAGTATCGTTTACCTGCTTGAAGTTATCGATATCGAACAACAAGACGGCTGCGCTGATGCCGTCCTGGTCGACGCGTCCGATGAGTTCGTCGAGGTGAACGAAGAGATATCGCCGGTGGTATAGACCGGTCAGCTCATCGGTCAAGGCAAGCTCGAGGCTGCGCCGATAATTCTCTTCCAACCGGTTCTGCAGCCTCTTGCGGCGAATTTGAGTGGCCGTGCGGGCCAGCACTTCGTTCCGATCCACCGGGCGCACCAAATAGTCGTTGGCGCCCAAATCAAGCCCCTTGGCCAGACGAGGCAAATCCTTGTCGTCGGCGATCAGCAAGATCGGCAGGTGACGGAAGGTTTCGTTGGCGCGGCACTGCGTAACGAGCCGCAACGCGTCGGTACCCGGTGTGGACAAGCTCGCGATTATCAGCTCGATATCGGGAGCGAGCGACGCCCATGCTTCGGTGCAGGTCGATGCGCGGGCCACCGGATTGGCGATCGGCAACAAAGTCTCGGTCATTCGGGCAACGGCGAACTCATCGTCATCGACGATCATGATGCGGGCGGCACCGGTATCCTCGCAAACCGGAGTGTCGCCGCCGAATTTGCTGCAAATCCCCTCGCGAACGCGCAGCTCCTCCATCATCCGCTTCAACCGCACCAGCGAGCGGACCCGGGCGAACAGAGCGACATCGTTCACCGGCTTTGTCAGGAAATCGTCGGCACCGGCCTCGAGGCCGCGCAGGCGGTTGGCGGTATCGGATAGCGCCGTGACCATGACGACTGGAACATCGACAGTTCGCCGATTGAATTTGAGCTGGCGGCAGACTTCGAAACCGTCCATTCGCGGCATCATGACGTCGAGAAGAATTACGTCCGGAAGCTCGGTCTCGGCGATTTCCAGGGCGGTAGGCCCGTTGTACGCCGTCAAAACGTCGAAATACTCACTCGACAGCTTTGCTTCGAGCAGTTTTACGTTCGCCTCGATATCGTCGACAACCAGTACTCGGCCAGACATCAGCCTCTCGCAGTCGAAGGATCGGGCCGGGCACCCCTCTCAGGAGAGGAAGCGCTCGACGGTTCGCAGAAAACTCGTCACCGAGATCGGCTTTGCGATATAGGCCTCGCAACCACCGTTCCGCATCTTCTCCTCGTCGCCTTTCATCGCGAAAGCGGTCACCGCGATGACCGGGATCATCCGCAGATCAGCGTCTCCCTTGATCCACTGCGTGACTTGCAAACCGGATACTTCCGGCAGCTGGATATCCATCAGGATCAGATCGGGACGATGCTGACGAGCGAGCGCAAGCGCTTCGACACCGTCCTTGGTCTGCAGAGTACCATAGCCGTGAGCGACGAGAAGATCGTTGAAGAGCTTCATATTGAGATCGTTATCCTCGACGATCAACACCTTCTTCCGTACAGGTCGATCGGCGTCCACCTCGGGTTTTGAAATGTCCAATGTCATGCTCCCAGGCCTCGAAAGCGACGGATTTTGCCTCATAGCCCTTGCGCCTGCCGAAAGGGAGCGGGAGGCGGTGTGGCGAGCCGATCCGGCAACCGCCGTTTCCGAACCGGCTGCTCTGGCGCTTTCTAAAGGATCGAACTTAATTATTCGTAACTGCCCTCCGTGAGGAAATCGCGCCATGCCAGCACGGTTTCGCATCGGCATCGACCTTGGCGGCACCAAGATCGAAGGAGCCGCCATAGACGCCTGCGGATCGGTGCGCTTTCGGCACCGCATGGTCACGCCGGCGCAGGACTATCGCGGGACGATCGATGCGATAATCGCGCTGATCAGGACGATCGAGCAAGAAATCGGGACACCGGCACCGGTCGGGATCGGCATTCCGGGCGCTGTCTCTCCCGCCACCGGCCTCATCAAGAACGCCAACTCCACTTGGCTGATCGGACGCCCGTTGCAGCGCGATGTCGAGAGCGCACTCGGGCGGCCGGCGCGACTTGCCAATGATGCCAACTGTTTCGCGTTGTCCGAGGCGACCGACGGCGCCGGCGCCGCGATGGATACGGTTTTCGGCGTCATTCTCGGGACGGGCGTCGGAGGCGGGATAGCGATCAGACGGCAGATCCTGGTTGGCGCCAACGCAATCGCGGGAGAATGGGGGCACAATCCGTTGCCGTGGCCGACCCCCGACGAGGTTCCGGGACCGCCCTGCTGGTGCGGCCGATCCGGCTGTCTGGAGACATATCTGTCGGGCCCGGCGCTGGCTGCGGATCATCGCCGCCATTATCGCCAAACGCTGAGCGCACCGGAAATCGCCGAGGCGGCGGCAGCAGGAGATCCCGAGTGCTGCGCAACGCTCGAGCGTTATATGGACCGGCTCGCCCGGGGACTGGCTGCGGTGATCAACGTGGTCGATCCGAATGCGATCGTGCTCGGGGGTGGGTTGTCGGGCATCTCTGCGCTTTACCAGCAGGTCCCCCGCTTATGGACCCGGTACATCTTTTCGGATTGCGTGGCTACCCCGCTTTTGCCCCCGGTCCACGGCGCATCCAGCGGCGTGCGCGGCGCGGCGTGGTTGTGGCCGCCGGACGAAGCGCCGTGAACACGCTGTGCCGCGATTGCGGCGCCCTCGAAACCGCTGCCCAGTTAAGGAAGCGTTGCGCCGCCTGCGGCTCGCCGCGGCTGGTCTACCACGCCGAACTCGGCTCTCTGGCGGTCGCGCATGTCGATTGCGACGCGTTTTATGCCGCCGTCGAAAAGCGCGACAGACCCGAATTGGCGGACCGCCCGGTCATCATCGGCGGCGGCGCCCGCGGAGTCGTGCTCGCCTGCTGCTATGTGGCGCGGCTTTATGGCGTGCGCTCGGCAATGCCGATGTTCAAGGCATTGGCGGCCTGCCCGGATGCAGTCGTCATCCGGCCGGATATGGCGAAGTACAGTGCTGTCGGACGTGAGGTGCGAGCCGAGATGCGGCGGCTCACCCCATTGGTCGAACCGCTGTCGATCGACGAGGCGTTTCTCCACCTCGGAGGCACCGAAACGCTGCACGAGGCCTGCCCCGCGCAGCTTCTCGCGGGGCTCGCCAAGCGGGTCGAAACCGCGCACGGCATCACCGTGTCGATCGGGTTGAGCGACAACAAATTTCTCGCAAAGATCGCCTCGGACCTCGACAAGCCGCGCGGCTTCGCGGTTCTCAGCTGCAGCGAGGCCCCGGCGTTCCTCGCCGGCAAACCGGTCTCGCTGCTGTGGGGCGTCGGAACGGCGATGCAGCGGCGGCTCGCCGGCGACGGCATCACCCTGATCGGCCAGCTGGCTGAAATCGGGGATCGCGAGCTTGCCGCCCGCTATGGCCGGATGGGGGCGCGGCTTGCTCATCTGGCCCGCGGCGAGGACGACCGCGCGGTTCTCGCACATGTTCCGGCGCACACGATCTCGGCCGAGACTACTTTGGCGCAGGACGAGTGCGATGCGAGTGTGCTGACGCACGCATTGTGGCCGCTGTGTGAACGCCTGTCGGCTCGGTTGAAGCGAGCCTCACTGGCCGCGGGCACGATCACGTTGAAACTGAAGACCGCCGATTTTAGGCTGCGGACGCGCTCCCGGCGCTTAGACGACCCGACGCAGCTGGCCGACACACTTTTTCACATCGCATCCGGCTTGCTGGCCGCCGAGACCGACGGCGGCACCCGGTTTAGATTGGTCGGAGTCGGCGCGGATAACCTCGTCGACAGCCGCGATGCCGATCCTCCGACCCTGTTCGACCGCGAGCTTGACGGCCCGAGACGCCTCGAACATGCGATCGACGCGATCCGCCGCAAGCTCGGCGAGGAAGCGGTCCAATTTGGCCGCGCCCTCCCGCAGCACTAAGACGGCGGTTAGCAGTTCGGCCCAGCTAACAGTTCGGCCCAGCTAGCAGTTAGGCTTGGAGAGCGGCTCGATATCGTCCAGTTTGGCGCGAATCGAATACTCGCCATAGTCGATCACCATGTCCTGCGACACGCCATTGTCGAGGAGGCGCATGCCGAGTTCGTAATCTGGTTTCTCGGCACTGGCATCGACCGGGAAAAAGGCGAGCCGCACGCGCCAGCCTGGCCGCTCCAGCAAGGGGCTGAGCGTCGCAGCCGCCGGGTCGGCGGTGAGCTTGTGTCCGATTACCCCGGAGACTTGAACCGCATTCTCGTCGGTCGCCCCATCGAACACCAGGCGAGAGATAAAATTCTCGCCGGCGCGGGCAGAATTTATCAGAAGAATAGTGTGAGCGCTCGGGAACAGCACGCCCGGCTCGAGCTTCAGGGTCTGGGGCTGAGGCTTCGTGAACTCGGCCACCCCGCCCTTCCCGGGACCGTCGAGCTTGGCTTCGCCGCGAATCTCCTGATCGACTTCGCCGTTGCGGGTCTGCTTCTGATTGAAGCGGTAGCGCAACCCGTCCTTCGACTCCCAGGTGACAAAGCTCGAGACGATGTCGACATCGGAGCTTTCGGCATAGCGCATCTTCAATCGATAACGCTGCTCGATAGTCCACCCCTCGCAGGTCTCGCCCCATTCGTAATCCATCGTTCCGCGAGCGTCGGCGACGCCGGAATCACTCCGGGCGCCGCCCAAGGACATCGTATAAAGGGCGCGGTGCGGCGCGATTTCGGCCGCCCCGGCCGGCGCCGCCAACGGTGCAATGCCGAGAACGGCGACCGCGAAAACGAAAGGCTCCAGGCGCCACCTTCTCATCGACCCACAACTCCCCTACGGTCCAGCTGGCCAATCATCGCATCGCCGGCTCGCCAATTATATGCACAAATCGCGCCGGCCCGCCCCGAATGGCGGGCTCAACTTCTGGCCGTTCTAACCGGCGGCAGATCCAATCGGATATGCAGCTCTTTCAGCCTTTCGGGCGGAACCGGCGCCGGCGCGTGCATCAGGAGATCTTGCGCCTGCTGGTTCATCGGGAAGGCGACGACCTCGCGCAGGTTCGGGGTGTCCGCCAGCAGCATGACGATGCGATCGATGCCGGGAGCCGAGCCGCCATGCGGCGGGGCGCCGTATTTGAAGGCGTTGAGCATACCGGCAAAACGCGTCTCGACCTCCTCGGCCGAATAGCCGGCGATCGCAAAAGCCTTGTACATGATGTCCGGGCGGTGATTGCGGATCGCCCCCGAGGAGAGCTCGACCCCATTGCAGACGATGTCGTACTGGTGCGCCGTAATCTCCAGCGGATCCTGCCGCTCGAGCGCCGCAAGCCCACCTCGAGGCATCGAGAACGGGTTGTGGCTGAAGATGATCTGGCCGGTCTCCTCATCGCGCTCGTACATCGGGAAATCGGTGATCCAGCAGAACTCGAAGCAGTCCTTGGCGGTGAGACCGAGTTCCTCGCCGATCTTCAGCCGCGCAGCGCTGGCGAACGGGCTGAACGCGCTCGGCACGCCGGCGACGAAAAACACCGCGTCGCCGTCGCTGAGGCCGAGCGCGGCGCGCAGCGCTTCGGTCCGCTCGGGCCCGAGGCTGCGCGCGACAGGCCCCGCCCCTTCGCCATCACGGAAGAAGATATAGGCCAGGCCCGGCTGGCCCTCGTCTTGGGCCCAGGAATTCATCCGGTCGCAAAAGGCTCGGTTGCCGCCGCCCGGGGCCGGGATCGCGCGCACCCGCACATTCGCGTCCCCAGCGATCATGCCGGCGAAAACGCGGAACCCCGAGCCGCGGAACGTCTCGGTCGCGTCCCGGATCATGATCGGGTTGCGCAGATCGGGCTTGTCGCTGGCGTAATTGAGGATCGCGTCGGCATAGGGGATGCGGGGGAACGGCGCCGGGCTGACCCGGCGGTCGCCGGCGAATTCCTCGAAGACGCCATGCAATACCGGCTCGATCGCCGCAAAGACATCCTCTTGCGTCACATACGACATCTCGAAATCGAGCTGGTAGAACTCGCCCGGGGACCGGTCGGCGCGGCCGGCCTCGTCCCGGAAGCACGGGGCGATCTGAAAATAGCGGTCGAACCCGGCGACCATCAGCAGCTGCTTGAATTGCTGCGGCGCCTGCGGCAGCGCATAAAATTTGCCGGGATGGAGCCGGCTCGGCACCAGGTAGTCGCGCGCCCCCTCGGGCGAGCTGGCGGTCAGGATCGGCGTGTGAAACTCGACAAAGCCCTGCTCGATCATGCGCCGCCGGATCGAGGCGATGACGTTTGACCGCAGCAGGATGTTGGCGTGCATCCGTTCGCGCCGCAGATCGAGGAAACGATAGGTGAGGCGCATGTCTTCCGGGTACTCGGCCTCGGCATTGACCGGAAACGGCAGCGGCTCGGCTTGCGAGAGGATTTCGATGTCGGCGATGACGAGCTCCACCTCGCCGGTGTCGAGCTTGGGGTTGACCGTGTCAGCCGAGCGGGCGGCGATGCGCCCGGTCATCGTGACCACGCTCTCCAGCCGCAGCGCGTCCGCCGCCGGGAAGAGCCGCGACGAGATGTCGATCACGCATTGCGTGACGCCGTAATGATCGCGCAAATCGATAAAGAGGAGCTGCCCATGATCGCGCTTGCGATGCACCCACCCGGACAGCCGCGCCGGCTGGCCCGCATCGGTCAGACGCAAGGCTCCGCAAGTGTGGGTTCGGTAAGCGTGCATCAGGGCAGATCCCGTTCGAGGCGGCGGGAACACGGCACGGCCGCCGGCCGGTTGTCAAGCCGGCCGCCGGTTGGGAGCCGCGCACGCAATGGCATCAAGTTGTCGCCGCAATGAGGATAAATACCGATCGGGATCGCCTATACAGCCACCACCACGCCGCACGAAACACCTGATGATCCCCCGACTGATGATTATCCGAACCGCGATATTCGCCGCCGCTGCGATCGCATTGCTGCAAATCGGCGCCCTCGCCCAATCGGGCAAAATGTACCGCGTCGGGCTGGTCTCGGTAGGCGCGCCCGACAGCGGGATCTTGGGTCCCGGAATGGTCCGCGACTTCGCCAAGCGCGGCTATGCGGTGGACCGCAACATCATCTTCGATCGCCGCGCCGCCGAGGGCCACCCCGACCGCTTGCCCTCTCTTGTCGACGAGCTGGTTGCCGATCATCTCGACGTGATCATCACGCAAAGCTATCCAGCGGCAGCGGCCGCCAAAGAGCGCACCGGCAAAATCCCGATCGTGGTGACGAATTGCGGCGATCCGGTCGCAACCGGCCTCGCCGCGAGCCTGGCTCATCCCGGCGGCAATGTCACCGGGATCTCGGACGTCGCCAGCGAGCTTTCGGCCAAGCGTCTGGCGCTCCTCAAGGAGGCGGTGCCAAATGTCCGCGCGGTCGCGGTGCTGTGGAACGCCGACGATCTCGGCATGACCCTGCGCTATCGGGCGGCGGAGGTCGAGGCCAAGCGGCTGGGCATGCAGATCGTGCCGCTCGGCGTGCATGCGCCCGACGATTTCGATGCCGCCTTTGCCGCGATGACCGAGAAGCCGCCGGACGCGATCCTGATGGTGACCGACATCTTGACCGTGCTCAACCGCAAGCGGGTGATCGATTTTGCGGCCGCGCACCGCCTGCCCGCGATCTATGAATACGCCTTTCTCGCCCATGACGGGGGCCTGATGGCCTACGGCCCCAATATGGAGGCGATTTTCGATCGCGCCGCCGGGCTCGCCGACCAGATCCTCAAGGGCGCCAGCCCCGCCGACCTGCCGCTCGAACTGCCGACCCGCTTCGACCTCGCGGTCAACCTGAAGACCGCGAAGGCACTCGGCCTGACAATTCCGGAACTCGATCCTGGTACGCGCCGACGATGTGATCGAATAAGCGCGATCGGCGCGCGGCCTGGAGACCCCGAATCGATCCTGGTGCGGCGCATCACGAAACAGGCGGCGGAATAGGTAAACCGGATTGCTGGCTGATAGAATGCGACGAGCCGCCTCACGGAGCGAACAGAAATGCCTGCCGACAGCAAATCCCCGATCGAGAAAATCGAGGCGCTGCCCGCCGAGGGCATCGCCGAGATCGAGGATTTCGTCGATTTCATCCGCTCGCGTGAGCAGGAGCTGGCATTGACCCGCGCCGCCGCTGCCGCGAGCGCGCCGGCTTTCGCCGCCATCTGGAGTAATCCCGAAGACGACGTCTACGATGCCCTTTGGACTTCGGCGATATCGTCCTGGTGCCGTTTCCATTCACCAGCCAGAGGGGGTCGCCTGAAGCACTGCGAGGCTCGGCGGAAGCACCTCCCGACGACAAAGCTAGACTTCTGACGCTTGGCACCCAGCCCTCCTCACCGTCGTGCCCGCGGAAGCGGGCATCCAGAGTGGCGAAGCCAGTGGCTGCAGCCCTGGACCCCCGCTTTCGCGTGGGCGACAAAAAACGGCTGCGGGAGTCATCCGTTCGGTTAGCGCCACTAGAAAGCCTGGTGTCTGACGACGAGCAGGCACCGCGGACGATCCGCGTTACAGCTCGCTCGAAAAGCTGAGCGACGAAGTATTCGAACGGATGATGGTCAACAATGTGCTGAGCAATCTGTGGCTGTCGCGCATGGTGGCGCCCGAGATGCGCGAGCGGCGCGACGGCTCGATTATCTACATCATCTCGGTCGCCGCCATGCGCGCGACGACGGTGCTCGGCATGTGCGGCGTGACCAAGGCCGCCGACTATGCCCTCTGCCGCGACCTCGCCGTCGAATGGGGCCCGACAATGTGCGGGTCAACTGCGTCGCCCAGGTCTCGTCAAAACCGAATTCGCCCGGGTGCTGTACGAGGACCCGCAGCGCCGCGCGGCCCTTGCGCCGCCTCGGCGAGCCGGAGGACATCGCCGGCGTGGCGTTGATGCTGGCCTCGCGCGCCGGCGCCTTCATCACCGGCCAGACCATCATCGTCGACGGCGGCACGACCATCGCGCCATGAGATTGCCGGCAAATCGAACCCGACCGTGTCATTGCGAGGAGCGCGCGGCGCTCCGAACAATCCCGATCCGACGGGTGCGCGGCAGCCCGAGATTGCTTCGCGTTCGCTCGCAATGACACGGTGGAGTTGGCAGGGAGGAACGATGATGTAACGGATTTTGATCGCGGCAGGCTGGTTGAGCCTCGGCGCCACCCCGGCGCTCGCCCCGAAGAGCTGCGCAAGCTCCCCACCGCTCTCATCAGCCGAACCGTCACCCCAAACACCCCCCGGAAAATCCGCCGGGAGTGTCATTTCAAACTGGCACAGAGGTGACATTTTAATCGGGCGCCTACAAAAGCTGTCGGTGCAAGATAGAAATGTCACCCTGCGTGCAAAGTAGAGATGACACCCCGTGGGTGACGGGCGCGCGGAGGGTGAGCTGGACTGTATCCCTGCAGTGAGGTTGAGCAGCGCGATTTGGTTGCCTCGCTGGATCGGGATTTGAGTATTATTGTCGGTGACTGGTGAAGCGGAAGCGGGCTCTGCTGGGGAGCAACCCGCCGAGGAATAGCCGGTTGGAGACTCACTGCGATGGATCGGGAGCCGATCGGAACTGGTCGGCTCCCGCCACTCGGCGGTTGCCAAGCCACCATCTTCGCAAGCCATCGGGGTAGATCTCCCGATACCTGAAAAACCCACCCTGCCACGACGCGATGCTAGCCGGCTTGGCGGGTGGCATCTCCGTTAAATGGAATACACAGAAGGCCGCCGTGGCGATCAGCACCGTCGGCATCGCTGCCTCAGGCTGCAGCCGCGGCAGCACTGATGGCGTGGTGCGCGCCCCTTCGACGGCAGACCTGGCGCCTCGAGATTGTTCGGCGGCCGCTGCCGCGCCACGTGCCCGCGCTGCTGCCGCGCCGGGTAGGCGGCCTGTTGCGCCTTGACCTGCTCCAACACGGCCGACAGCCGCTTGTTGTCGACGATCGCGCCGGGCTGCACTGTCTGGATCTTGTCGAACACCTTGAAACCGAGCGTCGCTCCGTTGAACTGAACCGCGAACCGCCCGTCCGGGTAGTTCACCACCTCGACCTTCTTGCGCACCAAGCCACGGGCCAGCGGCGTCGGGTCGAGGAGCAGCATCATCCGGTCGTAGTGCAGGGTCAGGTTGCGCGTGACCGTGCGCTCCTCCCGCCAGGCCAGGATCTCGTCCAGATCATCGGCTTGCGCCAGCGGCCGATGCAGGTCCTTGGCATTCGCCGGATCACGGCCGAAGCGCGTGTTATAGGCGGTGATGAACCCAGGCAGCCATGCGTTCGCCGCGGCAATCGACGATACGCCCGCCAGCCGCAGCTCCTTGACCATGCCGGTCCTGCAACGTGCCGAAGGCGCGTTCGATGCGTCCCTTCGCCTGCGGGCTGTTGGCACAGATGATGTCGATGTTCAGCGCCAACAGCGCGCGACCGAACTGGGTCACACCGTCGCCGCCGACAGCGTCCTTGCGGTTCACCCGGAAGATGCCGTGCTTGTCGCTGTAGAACGCCACCGGCTTGCCATGCGCCTCCAGATAGGCACGGGTCGTCCGGAAGTAATCAAACGCCGATTCCGAGGTGACGAACCGCAGCTGCATCAACCGGCTCGTCGCATCATCCACGAAAGCCAGCAGCGTGCACGGCGGGCCGCGATCCTCGAACCAGGCGTGCTCCGAGCCGTCGATCTGCACGAGTTCGCCCAGGCAATCGCGCCGCCGGCGCGGCTGATGCGGCGAGGGCGAGACGATGCCGACGGTCCTGCCACAGCCCATCCGCGATCATCCAACCGCGCAAGGTCTCGCGCGACACCGAACAGCCGTGATGCTCTGCCAGCTTCTCCGCCGCCAAGGTCGGGCCAAAGTCGGCATACCGCTCCCGCACGATCGACAGCGCGAGAGTGCGAACCTCAGCGGGTAGCCGGTGGTTGCTGGGTTGGCCGCGGCGCTTGGAAAGCAGGCTCGCGGCACCGTCCTGCTTGAGGCCGCGCAGCAGACGAAACACCTGACGCCGCTGTAGGCCGATCAGCACACAGGCGTCACTGACACGCAGGCGACCCGACTGAACCCGCAACAGCACGTCAAGACGGCTGAACTCCTGCTTGCTCATCGACACCACCGCCACGGCGCACCTCCCGGGACCCCAGAACCCGGGGGTGTGTCACCTCTACTTTGCAGAGGGGTGTCATCTCTATATTGCGCTACAAAAGCGTGTCGGGTAACACTGATTCTGGAAAATCGCAGTCTGCGGCGGCGTCTATGGATCGTATCGGGCCAGTGGCAGAGGAGGAAATGCCAGCCCCGGTCCGTCGGGCAGTTTCGGAGGTGTTTTTTGCCATGTTATCACCCGATCCCCAAACTTTATTGAAGCGACTGTCCGATCAGGTTTAAGCCGTTTCCTTTCAGCGTCGGGGAGATTGCGAGCCTCCTCGTGAAGCGCATAAAGTCTCGCGATAAAGTTATCTAGTTCCTTTGTCGTCACGCGTCGTGTGTTCGAAAAATCCCAATAATCTACGCTCGGCGACCGAAGATATGTGTTACCATCTTGATGGGTGAACCAAAGTCCGTGTACATAACGATTACGTAGAGCGGTCACCTTACTGAACTCATCGACAAGATCATCGCACGCTTCGGACAGATTAATCGTGTACCACGTATTCTCTAGAACTCCTCGCATTACCTTAATACGCGCCTCCTGGTTCACGATGGAACGAAGCATGCTTGTCCGGTTTACACCCAAGAGCACTAGAATAGTTGATCGATGCTTTTTCGATGTACGTCCTATCTCACTGGACGCTCGCCAGGCTTTCGCCGTTGCATTTTGGATGTTGCCATGAACCGGTGTACAGCCCGTCATACGTCGGGGCCACCGCCTGCCCGCTGATCCCCAGCAATGAGCGGAACGCATTGAACGGGTAAAAACGGCGATTGAACCGGAACGTGAACTCGTTGAGATAGGCTTGAAGGTGCTGCGGGCTAACGCCGTGGTGGCAACCTCGCAGCCAGCTTTTCAGATTACTGAAGATCAAATGGGAGATCGGCAGAAAGTCCTCGGCCACGCTGGGATCACCTTGCGCCGCGACCGGCAGATGCCGATAGCCGCGATCGGGCAACGTCGCATAGCCGCCCCCGGCGTCTTTCACCCAAGGCTCCGGGCTCGTCCGCCGTCTCGACAAAGCCGCACAGCGATCTTGCCGTCGGTCTGGCACTACTTCCATCCAATACGGCCGCATATCGGCCGTTGCGGCGCGGCAAGCCTTTGACGTTCTCGGGCTTGCGCGGGCGGACTTCGACAGCCGCGATAACGAGGCTTTGATTATGGACGCCGCGGCCCTCGCCGCGCGTCCTGCCGCCGACCCATAACTCGTCGATCTCGACATGATCCCGCGGCTGGCCACCGATGCGGTCGCGACCGGGTCGGACCATGCCGGCGCGGAGTTTGTGGAGGATCTGGAACGCCGTCTCGTAGCGGTTCAAGCCAAGCTGGCGCTGGAATTGGACGGCCGAGATGCCTGGCGTATGGCTCGAAACCAGGTAGGCGGCCCAGAATCAAATCGACAGCGGCGTGCGGGTCCGCTCCAAGACCCTGCCAGCCCTCAGCGCATGATCCCGCTACATTTGCGGCACCGCAGAATCTGCGGCCGGTTGGCGAAGCGGTAGGGTTCGCTGGCTTCGCCGCACCATCCGCAGACGAACCCGTCGCGCCATCGGATGGCTTCAAGGTAAGCAGCACAAGCCGTATCGTCAGGAAACAAGCGTTGGAACTCGAGCAGTGAACCCGGAAAGGGCAGATCCGCGCTGGGCAAGACAACGGCGGGCATGGCGGCATCTCGTTTCCGCCGCTAAACTACCAATGGTATGCTTGGGTGTCAACCGATAAGCATCGAACGAAGCACGGGTCTGGCTGCTCCACCTTTATCACCAAGCAGAAAGCTAAAAAAGTTGATCATGGCTTCTTCGATGTGCGTCCATATTCCACAGATCGCGCCCAGTCGCATGAGAATGTATTGATCATAAATCCCGCTGTTATATGCCCCTTTCGGCGCTTTCACCCAAGGCTCCGGGTCGTCTTTCCGTCGTTTTCGACGCTTTGCTTTTTTGTCGTCGGTCATGTCGACAGCGCGGCGGCAGTCCCGATGACGGCGCTGGCCAGCGCGACCTTCCAACCCCAACGCCGCGTGAGGTAGAGAATCACGAAGAAGCTCACCAGCGCATCGACGATGGTGAACATGCCGACGCGCACGCGAGGCGCGACAAAGCCCGGATAGGCCTGCTTCACTTGCAGTCCATAGACTAACATGGCGACGTAGAAGATGTAGATGGCCAGCAGCCAGATCGCGATCATGAACCCGGCGACGGTGCCTCCTGGCCGCGTGATCTCGAGCGGTGCGCTCAGCCGTTTGCCGGCATAGGCAAATCCGCTGGCCACCATGAGCAACACGATCGCCAGGAGGATCGCCTCGCCGCCGCCATAGGAAACCCACGAGGCGGGCGCGTACGGCGGCGGCGCGGCTCCTTGGGCCTGCGCAAGCCGCAGAAGCGCGTCCGTCCGCGCTAACGGCGACACCAACGCCATCACCGCGATCCTCTTCCTGTTCGCCAGCACCAATATTGGGGCAGGATCGCGCAGCGTCTACGGGCTGGTCAACTGACTCTTAATGTTGTGGTTTCGTACTGACTCAATTTCTCGATTTCAGCCGCATAAACTCTATTCTGAAAGCCCAGTAAAGTCGAATTCAAATGCTTGGCGCGCTCGCGAAATATGAATAGGGAGGGGCATAGGTTGACTGCCGGCACGGGAATCTCGGTCGGCGCCTCTAATACCTGCACGCCCGCCGTTACCTGACCGGCACGGGACACACAATATCTATAAAGGGCGGATGCCGCGCAGATCCTCGGCCTGGGCGAGCCCCTCGTCGCGGTTCTCTCCTGGCTCCGGCCGTTCGGCAGGTTGGGGAAATCGACGATGAAACTGCCCTCTTGCGCCGGGATTAATCGACCGGGCACGCGGCGGGAAGGCCCCTCACCCCGACCCTCTCCCCGCAAGCGGGGCGAGGGGGTATCGCGTGGCTTTGCGAGTGCCACACCGAATTGGCCCAGACCTCGTCTGCCTGCTGCGTATTTTGTCGCCCGCAAAACTGCCGCAATTGTCTGATAGTAACACCGTTCGCGTTTTGCGGAGCCTACCATGATATATCAATAGACAGATCACCACGGGAAGAAAACAGCCAGGAACAGCCAGCAAAACAGTCAGGTTCCGGCTGTTATTTTGCGGTCGATGCCGGAGAAACCGAGGGTTTCCGCGGCCAGCGCCAGCCGTGCTGGCTGTTATTTTCGGGAATATCAGCGGTATCAGCAAACAGATCAGAACATGCCCATTCCGAGGATGCCGTCGACCGGGTCGAGGCCGGCCAATACGCGCTTGCCGATCAGGTCGCGCAGGGTTTCAGTGGTGCCGCCGCCCAAGGTGCCGTAGCGCGCGCCGCGGTAGAAGCGCGAGACCGGGAATTCGTCGGTGAAGCCGTAGCCGCCATGCACCTGGATAGCTTCGCTGGTGACGCGCAACGCCATCTCGTTGCAATAGGTCTTGGCGACCGCGGCAAGCAGCGGGTCGGGGAACGGGTCGGCGCTGGCGCAGGCGCGGTAGAGCATGCTGCGGCCGACCTCGATGTCCTTGTACATCTCGGCGATCTTCCAGCGCATGCCCTGAAACTCGCCGATCGCGCGGCCGAACGCCCGGCGCTCCTTGGCATAGCGCACCGCCTCTTCGAGCGCCCCCTCGGCGAGGCCCAGCGAGATGCTGGGGTTGAGGCAGCGCTGCGTGTTGAAGGCCGACAGCAATTTCCTGAAGCCGTCCTCGCGCAACACCAAATTCTCGGGCGGCAGAATGCAATCCTCGAAGCGGATCTCGTGCAGGTTTTCGCCGCCCATCGTGTGATAGGTGCCGGTGACCGAAAAGCCGGGGGCGCCCCGCTCGACCAGGACGCAGCCGATCCCCTCGCGGCCGGGCCGGCGGTCGACCCGCGTGAAGACAACGAACATCTGCGCCTCGTCGGCGCGGCTGATCAGGGTCTTGACGCCGTTGAGCTTGAGGGCATTGCCGGTCGTGTCGACATTGGTCTTGTAATTGGCGACGTCGGTGCCGGCGTCGGGCTCGGTCATGCAGATCGCCAGAATGGCGTCGCCGCTGCACACCGCCGGCAAAATGCGCGCCTTGATCTCGTCCGGCGCGTAGGTCGCGATGATGCGGGTCTGCACACCGACTTCGCCAAGCACCGCCATCGCCGTCACATAGCAGGTCTTGGCGATCTCCTCGAGGACGAGCGCGGTGTCGAACACCGGCAGCCCCAGCCCGCCATATTCCTCCGGCACCGCCATTCCGAGGACGCCCAATTCGGCGAGAGCGCGCATGTTTTCCCACGGAAAGGTGCCGTCCATGTAGCGCAGCGCGTGCGGCCGGAATTCACGCTGCGCGAGTTCGCGGACAGTCTGCACGAAGCGGCGCTGCTCGTCCGATAGGCTCACAAACATGCCATTGCTCCTGCTCAGAATTCGAGGACACCGATATTAGCGGCGATCACGGGTCCGCGCTGAAACGCTTTTTATTTAACGGGGGATCACAATCCAAGCATGCAAAACCTAAACTTAGATATATCCTACACCGATCAGATCTCACGAGTTCATAAAATGTTAAGGCAATTTTAAGAAAAAGATCTTTCCTGATGCTTTTTTTGTCTGGGTTTTTGACGGATTTCTGACGTTCGGGCGAGCAAGTTAAGAAGGCGTTAACGAGATGATTCGGTAGCGCCCCAACATCGGAAGATCGGGTCGAACACAATGCCTGGCCTCGCTCCCGAAATCCTGAACGCCCTCTGCTCGGCGGGCGCCGCCGCCTGGCCGGCCCTCGGCCTCCTAGCCGGGTTTCTCCTCGTCCGGCTGCGCTACGAGCGCACTAAACGCACGGCCGCCGAACGCGAGCTGCAGGACAGCGAGAGCCGGTATCGGGCGATCTTCGAGACGGCGGTCGACGCAATCATTGTCAGCGACCAGCACGGTATCATCCAAGAATTCAGCAGGGCGGCCGAATCCATGACCGGTTACCGGGCGGCGGAACTGATTGGCCAGAACATGCGGGTGCTGCTGCCCCCGGCCATGCGGCAGGAGCCTGAGCGCTATACGGCGCGTTATTTGTGGACGATCGATGAACTCGAAGTCTGCCGCAAGGACGGGTCGGTTTTTCCGGCGCATCTGTCGATCGCCGAATGGTGGGCCGGCGGATACCGGCATTTTACCGGCATCCTGCGCGACCTCACCGTGCAGCACCGCGAGCAGGTCGAGCGGACCAAGCTGGAAGCGCAGCTGCACCAGGCGCAGAAGATGGAAGCCATCGGCAATCTGACCGGAGGCATGGCGCATGATTTCAACAACATGCTGGGCGTGATCATCGGCAATATCGACCTGCTGCGGGACCTGAAAGGGGATGATCCCGATATCGACGAGCTGACGCGTGAAGCGCTCGACGCGGCATTTCGCGGGGCCGATCTGACGCGCCGCCTGCTCGCCTTTGCCCGGCAGCAGCCGCTCCGGCCGCAACACGTCGACGTCAACGAGCTGGTCTCCGGGATCACTCGGCTGCTGCGCCGAACCATCGGCGAGGACGTCGAAATCTCGCTCGACCTCGCGGCGGAGCTGTGGCCGGTCGTCGTCGACCCGGCGCAGCTCGAGGCGAGCCTGACCAATCTGGCCACCAATGCCCGCGATGCCATGGCCGATGGCGGGCGTCTGATGATTGTGACCGGCAATCGCACGCTCGACACCGATTATGCCGCGCAACACGCCGAGGTCGTACCGGGCGGCTATGTCATGCTCGAAGTCAGCGACACCGGATGCGGCATGACCCCGGAAGTCATGCATCGGATTTTCGAGCCGTTCTTTACGACCAAGAGCCGGGACAAGGGTACCGGCCTCGGTCTCAGCATGGTCTTCGGGTTCATCAAGCAATCGGGCGGACATATCGGCGTCTACAGCGAACCCGGAATTGGCACGACGTTCCGCCTTTTCCTGCCGCGCATGGCCGAGGATGTGCCGGCCGTCGAGGAGAGCTGCGCAACGCCGCTGTTGCACGGCAGAGGCGAGTCGGTCTTGGTGGTCGAAGACAATGCGGCCCTGCGGCGCGTCGTTACGCGCCAGCTGGGTGAGCTGGGCTATCGGGTGCTCGCCGCCGAGAATGCGGCAGCTGGTCTCGAGTTGCTCGATCGGCAGAGTATCGATCTGCTGTTGACCGATATCGTAATGCCGGGCGGGATCAATGGCCGCGAATTGGCGCGGCGGGCCCGCCAGCGCTGGCCGTCAATCAAGATCGTCTTTACCTCGGGGTTCTCGGAAGCGCGGCTGAACGGCGATGGGGGTCCGCTGGCCGCCTGCACGCCGCTGCTGAGCAAACCCTATCGCAAGGAAGACCTGGCGAGCGCGGCGCGCGAAGCGCTTGACCGGGTCGCGTAACTTCCGCGCGAGCGCGGATCGTCCGCGGCGTCGACCGTGGCACGATCGTCGTCACCGACACGGGGCTGCGGCCATGCTGCTCCAATGCGTCCAACGACGAGCTCAGCGACAGCGCCGACCTCTCGGTCCTTCTCCGGCCGGAGCGAGTCCATGTCGAAACGCCCGGCGGCGGGACCGCCGCGGGACAGAGCCGAGTGCCCGCGCGGATGCCGACGCGACCTATCTCGGCCTTGCCGCTGGTGCGGTCGAGCCTGTTGTCCGGCGCGATCTTCGCCTCCATCATCTCCTTTTCGGATATCAACTTGGCATTGTTCTTGGCGGGACCGGAATCGACCAGTTTGCCGGTGCGCATCTTCTCGCAAATTCAGTGGCAGGCGATCCCACCATCGCTGCCGCCGCGTCACTGCAGATCGTCATCATCGGGATGTTGATCCTGGTCGTGCAGCGCATCTTCCGGCTGCGCCTTGTCGTGTGACGGGACGATTGGGACCACACCATGCCGGGTCCCGCTGCCGGCGCTGAAAAACATCCGCTGGCAATTTCGGTGGCGATGGCTATGTCACAAGTTAAGAGCGAGAAGGATGGGTGGCCGAGCGGTTTAAGGCACCGGTCTTGAAAACCGGCGTGCCCGCAAGGGTACCGTGGGTTCGAATCCCACCCCATCCGCCATGCCCCCTGTTCTCTCGCCACAATCGTGGCGTCTCACTATTTGTCCGGTTCCCGCAACCGAGTGTGAGGCTGCAGGGAGCTGGCCAACGGCCTCTTCGATCAAACCCTAATGAGGCAAGTGATGGCAGAGCAGAAATGGACGATGCGCGGCGAGTATATGGAGAGCTGCAACTGCGATTACCTGTGCCCGTGCATCTATACGAACCCGCAGGCGCCGGTGACGTACGATCACTGCACGGCGGGGCTGGTGTTTCGGATCGATGCCGGAAAATGCGGAGATATCGTCCTCGACGGGTTAAAGTTCGCGCTGGTGATCCGCTCCGGCAAAGTCATGGCCGATGGCAACTGGATCTTCGCCGGCGTTGTCGACGAGCGCGCGGATGAGGCGCAGCGCCAAGCGCTCGCCGCAATCGTCGGCGGGCAGGCGGGCGGGCCGCCCGCCTTCATCCGCGAAAACCTGGTCAGCGATTTCCGCGGCATCGCCTACAGGCCCATTGAGTTCGCTCTGGATGGGCTCAAGCGCTCGACCGTGATCCCCGACGTGTTGGCTTTCGAGATCGAAGGCGTCGCCTCGCGCAACCGCAGCGGCGAGCCGTTCTACATCGACAACACCGCGCACCCCGCGGGCCGCCGCCTAGCCTTGGCGCGCGCGAAGGAGATGCATATGCATGGCTTTGGCCTCGAACTCGATCTCGTCGGGAAGGGCAACAACGGCCATTTCGCGCCGTTCAGCTGGGCGGCATAAGCGCTGACCAGCCCGCCTGCCGCCGCTTCGGCGAACCGCGCCAGCCAGATCGCGGCGCTGCTGCTGCGCGATCGCGTCGTCATTTGGCTGGCTCTCGCCGGCGTGACCGCACTCTCCTGGCTCTACGTCTATCGGCAAATGGGTGCGATGGAGGGAATGACGGATATCGCCATGCCCGTCACATTTACACCCTGGACGGCCAGCGACTTCGCCCTCAATATGGCGATCTGGTGGGCGATGATGCCGGGCATGATGCTGCCCAGCGCCGCGCCGATGATCCTGACCTTCGCGACGATCAACCGGCAGAAGCGCCGGCGCGGCCAGCCTTTTGTTCCCACAATGGTGTTCACGTCGGGGTATCTGATCGCCTGGGGGCTGTTCGGTGTCTTTGCGACTTTCGCGGATTGGGGTTTAGAACGTGCTGCCCTGATTGCGCCAACTACAGGAAGGCTCGCCCCGGTATCGGGCGCCATCGTCGTCATGGCAGCAGGTATTTACCAGCTCACCCCATTGAAATCGGTCTGCCTGACACACTGCCGCTCGCCCTTCGACTTCGTTCTCAACCACTGGCGAGACGGCAGCGCGGGCGCAATGCGGATGGGGGTGGAGCACGGGCTTTATTGTCTGGGCTGCTGCTGGTTTTTGATGGCGCTGCTGTTCGCAGCCGGCATCATGAGCCTTATGTGGATGGCCGCGATCACCGTCTTCGTCTTTGTCGAAAAACTGTTCCCGGCCGGACAGTGGATTGCGCGCGCCAGCGGTGTTGCGATGCTGGGGCTCGGCATCTACCTTATCTGCCAGGCTTGACCTCGGGTGGGAGTCGCGCATGCCTACAAAGTGGCAGCTTTCCGGCGATTATTTTGAAAACTGCAACTGCAGCGTCGTCTGTCCATGCTTGATTTCGCCAGCGCCACCGCTGACCTCGCGGCCGACCGAGGGTGTCTGCGACGTCGCGCTGGCCTTTCACATCGATAAGGGCAGCTACGGTACGGTCGCGCTCGACGGCCTCAACCTGGCCCTGATTGCGCACACTCCCGGGCCGATGGCCGACGGAGACTGGACGATCGCCATCTATATTGACGAGCGCGCCAGCGACGAGCAGGCGGCGGCTTTGGGGGCCGTCTTCGGCGGTGCGGAGGGCGGGCCGATGGCGGCCTTTGCCCCGCTGATCGCCACAAATCTCGGCGTCAAGAAAGTGCCTATAACCTACCAGGTGACCGGCAAGACACGATCGGCCGAGATTGCGGGCGTTATGAACATGTCAGTCGAGCCGCTGCCTAGCCTGCGTGAGAACGAGGAAATCTGGGCGTCTGCCGGCCATCCGATCGCGCCCGACAGGCTGGCCCTCGCGGTCGGCAGGCCGGGCAGCACCTTCACCGATCACGGAATGCGCTGGAACAATTCCGGCAAGAACGGCCATTACGCGCCGATAAGCTGGTCCAACCAATAGCGCTGCAGGAGGAGATGCGGTCACTTAAGCTCGGCTAACCGGGCCGGCGCGGCAGCGAGCGGCGCTCCACCTGAAATGTGGGCTGCTTTCTTGGCTGTGGGCGCGGAGTGAAGGTGGCCGGCCTATCGTCATAGCCGTCGCCGGGCCGCGGCATCACGCGGTGCTGCGAGCGCTGCGGCGCCCCGCCCGCCCGCGGCGTCTTGGCCGTTACTGGACGCTCGCTGATCCGCACATCGAGGTTGTACCCGTCGATTGCTGAGCCGTTCATCGACTCGACGGCAAGCTTTGCGGCGCGCTCGGTCGCGATGTCGACAAACCCGTAGCGCAAGCGTTTTCCGGTCGCCGGATCGCGGGCCACCGTAGCGCTCAACACGATGCCGAAGGCGTCAAAAGCTTCGGCCAGTTGCTCATCGGAGATCTCGGGCGGCAAATTCGCGACAAAGACGTTGCCGCGGAAGTTTTGTGATCTCATCGGCTCCCCTGTTCTGGCCCGCCTTTCCCGACGCGACCGCTGTGGGCGCAAGGTGAAGGTACGCGGAGCATTTTGGGAATGTAGACTTTGCAGCGCTGGTTTGCAGGATCGCGGCGGGTGGCCAATCGCCGCGTCACCCAAAAGGGTTATGCTCGTCGGGCAACCATCGGGAGGGCATCATGATCCCGCGTGAACGCTGCACCTATTCGGCAATCGTCGACCGGCCGCCGCTCGTTTTGCCGAACCGCGTCCGGCTCGTCGTCTGGACCATCGTCAATCTCGAATTCTGGGACATCTCGCGGCCGATGGCGCGGCAGGTGTTGCCGGCGCCGACCGGCCAGGTGCTTTTGCCGGACGTCCCGAACTGGGCGTGGCACGAATACGGCATGCGGGTCGGGGTATGGCGTTTCTTCGAGCTGTTTGCGCGACTCGCGATCCGCCCGACCCTCTCCATCAACGCTCGGGTATGCGAGGAGTACGCACGCGTCGCTGGGGCCGCGCGCGAGGCCGGCTGGGAGTTCATGGGCCACGCCTGGGAGCAGATGCCGATCCACAAGGTCGAGGACCAGTTCGCGATGATCAACCAATCGCTCGGCGTACTCGAGCGGTTCGCGGGCACGCGGCCGGTCGGCTGGCTCGGGCCGGGGTTGACCGAGACCGAGGACACGCCGGACCTGCTCGCCGCCGCCGGCGTCAAATACATCGGGGACTGGGTCTATGACGACGAGCCGACGGAAATTCGCACCGCGCACGGCCCGCTCGTCACGTTGCCCTACACGGTCGAGCTCAACGACATCCCGATGATGCTCGTCCAGCATCATGAGTTGGCCTACTTCACGCAGCGCTGCATCGACAGCTTCGAGCGGCTCTACCGCGAGGGCGCCGAGCGGGCGAAGATCATGGCGATCGCGATCCACCCCTATATCAGCGGGCAACCGCACCGCATCAAATACCTCGAAGCCGTATACGACCATATCAACCGCTACGCCGGCGTCCTGCATTGGAACGGCGCCCAGATTCTCGACTGGTACAACACGGCGCGGCAAAAGGACTGATCATGGCGGGGCCGATCATGCTGCCGACAGACCGCCTCGACTATTCGCCGATTGCGAGCCGGCCCAAGCTCTCGCTTCCGGACGGCGCGCGGCTCGTCGTCTGGATCATCGTCAACGTCGAGGAATGGGACCCGAGGGAGGCCATGCCGCGGACCGTGCTGACGCCGCCCGCCGGCGGCGCGCCGATGCCCGACATCCCGAACTGGGCGTGGCACGAATACGGCAACCGGGTCGGCTTCTGGCGCATGCTGGAGGCAATCGACGAGCATCGGATCCGCGCCGTGCTCGCGGTAAACGGGTCGGCAATCCGGCGTTACGAGCCGATCGCCCGCGCCGCGCGCGACCGCGGGTGGGAATTCATCGGCCACGGCTTTACACAGAAGAACATGCAGAAGGTCGCCGACGAACGCGACGACATCCGCAAGACCGCCGCGGCGATCCGCGATTTCACCGGAAAAAACCCGCGCGGCTGGCTGGGACCGGGTCTCACCGAGACCTGGGAGACCCCCGACCTGCTGGTCGAGGAAGGCTACGAGTATGTCTGTGACTGGGTGCTCGACGACGAGCCCGTGCTGCTCCGGACGCGGACGAAGCCGATCGTCGGCATCCCCTACACGCAGGAATGCAACGATGTTGCAATGATGCTGATCCAGCATCACAAGGCCGCCGAGTACTACGACCGCGCTGTCGATCAGTTCGACCAGCTCTACCGGGACTCCGCCGCGTCGGCGCGCGTCATGGCGCTGGTTGTGCATCCTTACATCATGGGCGCGCCGCACCGCCTCAAATACTTCCGCGCCGCCCTTGCCCACATCCGCG
The DNA here is from genome assembly GCA_963736715.1 of uncultured Alphaproteobacteria bacterium. Lineage (GTDB taxonomy): Bacteria > Pseudomonadota > Alphaproteobacteria > ATCC43930 > CGMCC-115725 > AP-15. Next base: position 426,229 of record CAVTQA010000046.1, read on the forward strand.
CTTATCACGACGTGCTGTTCTGGACCGGCGAGGAGATCCTCGACTGGTACCGGGCACAGAGCGCGCAATAACTACAATCCTGAATTGCATCAGTAATCGCTCATTGCTGCACCTGCAGCAAATCTGCAGCAAAGCCTCTTCTTTTGGTTGTGGCACATGTCCGCAGCCGCACATGCGGCGCGCAGAGCTGGATTAGCATGCCGCCGAACGGGGCGGTCTCCGTTGGCCATCTAACGAATTGCGCTAGAGGCCGATCAGGGCGGCCAACTTCATGCGAACTTCGTGGCACCTCCCCGCGCGCAAGGCGCAAGGCGATCAGGAGCAAGTCTTTGATATTCCTGGATTCGAGGCAAAGGAAACAGGCGATATCAGGAGGAACGACGGCGGATGGGCAATGGTTGCTTGCATGAGCGAGGCTCCGGGCCAAAACGAGTCCAACAATATGGGTTCACGATGTGTTCTAGCCAAGGCCGACTGGCTCGCGACGAGCGGTAAAGCGATGTTATGACCGATCGACGTCGCGGAAAGCGTGGTGACGCAACGCGGAGGACCGGATGCCCGCCTCACACCTTCAGACCCTGCGCGCGATGGCGTACAACAATGCTTGGGCGAACCATCGCTTGCTCGCGGGCTGTGCCGGATTGACGCAAGCGGAGTTCGAAGCGCCGCGAACGGGGTTTTTCCCGTCGATCCAGGCGACCTTGAACCACATCCTGATCATCGACCGGTTCTACGTCGATGCGCTCGAGGGTGGCACGCTCGGTCCGGCCGCGTGGGCGAATCCAATCCCCTTTCCCACCGTCTCGGACCTGCGGCCTGCTCAGGCGGCGATCGATCGTCGATTGATCGCCTGGTGCGAGGCGCTGGACGAAGCCGGGCCAGATCGGATCATCCGCGTGCACCGCGGCACGCGCGTGCAGACGGAGCGGGCCGACCGCCTTCTGCTGCACCTCTTCCAGCACCAGATCCATCATCGCGGCCAGGCGCACGCGATGCTCAGCGGCACTGCCGTAGCGCCGCCGCAGCTCGACGAGTTCTTCTCGGTCGCAGAGGCGCCGCTGCGCGCCGCCGAGTTCGACGAGCTCGGATGGACCGAGGCGACAATTTGGCAGGAGTAGGATCGCCCAACGGCATTTCGACGAACCGTCAAATCCGACGACCCTGGCGGCCCGCCCGATCTCATTGACTTCGAGGAATTCCTCGATGCTGTACTCGAGCCCCAGTGACCCCCCAGATGGGGCCGATGCCGCTTTCCTTCATGCCGCCGAACGGTGCGATCTCGGTCGATGCCGACGATGCCGTAATTCGAGCGCCTCGGCGACGCGCCAGATGCGCCCCCTCCCTTCCCTCCCCTGCGAGCGGGGAGGGTTAGGGTGGGGGTGTCGTTGGCCATCTTGATGGCCTCGACCATGTCGGTCGTCACATCGGTCAGCACGAGGTTCATGCCGCCTGGATTGACTGGACCAGACACTGGTCCATATTTATGGATTGTCAGGCCAGGAGAGGATCGGATGCGGGTTGCAGTAACCAACGCCAAGGGGCAGTTGACGGAATTGATCCGCCGCGCCGAAGCGGGAGAAGAGGTCGTGCTGACCAGGCACGGCCGGGCGGTGGTGCGTCTGGTGCCCGTCGAAGCCGCCGTGGCACCCGCAGCACGCAAGAAACTGCTCGAAGCGGTACGGTCATCCGGGGCCGCCAGGGCACGCACGGGAGAAAGCGCTGCCAGAAGCCAGGACTTCCTGTTTGGGCCGGATGGTCTGCCCCGATGATTGCCGTCGATACTTCGGCGCTGATGGCGATCGCGCTCGGCGAAACCGGAGCGGATGCCTGCATAAGGGTTCTGGAAACCGAGACCGAGGTCATCATTTCCGCGGGAACGGTGGCGGAAGCTCTGATCGTCGCCGACCGGCGCAACGTCAGCGAAGAAATGACCCGCCTGATCGACGGGCTAGGCTTTGAGATCGTGTCGGTAACGTCGGCCTCGGCACGCCGCATCGCTGCGGCTTATGCGCGATGGGGGAGGGGCGCGCACCCCGCGGGGCTGAATTTTGGCGACTGCTTTTCGTATGAAGTCGCCAAAGAACGCTCCTGCCCGTTGCTCTATGTCGGCGCCGATTTCTCGCAAACCGATCTCGAAAGTGCCCTTTCAAACTAAAGGGCCGAGCCGGCCGATGCCGCTTTTCTTGAAGCGGTAGAGCGGGGCGACGGGGCCGAAGGTCTCCTCCTTGGTGATGACCATGTCGGTCGTCACATCGGTCAGCACCGTCGGCTCGAAGAAGCTGCCGCCCCGCCACATGTTGATGGGCGGCGCGCTTGCCGCCGTGTGACGACCTTGGCGCCCTTCTTGACGGCGTCGGCGATGTGCGCCTCGACCTTCTGACCGCCTTCTTGTCGATCAGCGGGCCTATGACCGCACCCGGCTCGAACCCGTCGGCGACTTTCATCGCGCCGGCAGTCTCGGCGAGCCGCTTGGTGAAGGCGTCATAGACGCCGTCCTGCACCAAAATCCGGTTGGCGCAGACGCAGGTCTGGCCGGCGTTGCGGTATTTCGAGGCGATCGCACCCTTGACCGCCAGTCGTGGTACAGGGGCGTAGCCGAAAAGCATCTAAACTAGCGGGGCACCTCAAGCCACCTCATCCGCCGACATTTCCTCTCGTTGCAGGTCCGTCGCTAGTGAAAAGGGTAATGCATCAAAGCACTGCGGCCATTCGAGACCCAGGTGAGACAGCCAGCGCTGTGCCCTAGCCGGTAGCGGATCGTTATCGGTAGAGGCTGCGATATAGTCATACATCATTTGCACTCGCTCAGCGAGTTCCTGGAACTCTTCGAGCGAGACGATGCGAAGGTCCTCCGGCGGATGGCATTGGCGAGAAACTGGCAGTATAGGGCCGACGATCGTTTTGTAGAAATTCTCGCCAGAATGCGCTCTCATCAGATACTGGACATGATCGTGAAATTGTCCAATATCACCAGTCTTCTGATATTGGGAATTTAGCTTTTTGTCCGTCTTGGCCTCCAAGGCGAGACCTGTCTTCGAGGCGGAGTGACGCCAGAGAACATCTGGACCCGTCCTCTTTGGTTTGTCGTTATCCGGCCGCGATGCCGTAAGCCCAAGCAAACTCCCGAGTTCTGCCAATGCCGCCTCAGCGGGTTTGGTGTCCTCGCCGTAGACAAGATCCCGCTTCACCATTGCCAACCTTTTCTGGACATTGACGGGGTTTCGTGCCAACGCGCCGACCGCCTCGGCCTGAGGTCCCGGTGCCTCGGAGGATCCAACTGATAGTGCAGATCCGCTCGAGATGCTGGGTCGGCCCAATTGCCCGCGTTCATTTGCAGCGGCTATGTAGGAGCGCAGTGCCGGCGCGCGTTGTCCCAGTCTTTCCTGTGCAAAACCCGTCCAATGGAGATACCAGGCAGCGAGGGCACGGTCGTAGGGCTCTACTTCGTTGGCAAGCAAGGCGAGTTCCCGCGCGGCGTCTGCGAAGTTTCCCTGCCAAAGCAGTCCGAAAGCTTCATTCTCTCGACCCGCAGCCGCGACAAGCCAATCTGCTGGAGCAGGACGTGCCTCTACATCATAGCCGCCAATGGTGTTATAAAGGCGGTCCCAGTCGGGGTCACCGACAAATATACCATCAATCAGGTCGCAGTAGGAAGTTTTACCCATTTTTACGAGATCGTGAAGTTGAATGGCGAGCTGAAGCTGCCGTTGAAGCAATTCCGGCAGGTAAGACTGATTCTGCGGGGCTCGCACCCAGTTCTGAAGATCGCTGCCGCACAACACGACGACGCCGTGGTCCGTGTTGCTGCGAAAGATACGACCTATTGCTTGAGTGACCCGGATTGCCGTCGAAGAGGCACGGAGCCCTCCAAGGTGCAGGATCTCGTCCGCAAAGCGGTCGATCAGGAAGGAGCCGAGCGGCAGTCCGTCGAGCACAAGGACTCGACACGAATCCCCCGGCAGGTCAATGCCGTCATAGCGGGCTGCCATCACCAATTTCTCTGGGGGCCGCGCCAGTTTGAATTCCTCAACTCCTTTATGTCCGGTTCCGCCGTCGTATAAGATTGCATCATCGGTCCAGTGTTGGGCGCGGGTTCCAGACGCGGTAATTATGCAAGCCTTGTGGTCCCGTATGAGCTCTTTTACCCAGTCTCGTTGCTTGTCGTCTGTTTCGCCAGGAGCAAACACCAAAAGTCGTTGCGCCTCTCCGGACTTCCCACCGGGGCGGATGACGTGAGAGGCACGGGGGCCAAAGGTACGGGCGAATTGTGCCGGCGAAGGCAGGGTTGCGGTCATGTAGATAATTCGCGGGCACCCCGATAATTGTGTTAAAGCACTGATTGGTGACACCACAGGTGTAATTTCGACACGCGAAGCTGACATGAGCACGCAGCAGCGGTCAATTCGATCCATTAGGTGCTCCCACGCAAAGAGGGTACTTCGTTCCTGGGCGATACCTCCGTCCACAAGGATCTTCGTCAGTTGCTGCCATTTCCGATTTAGCTCGAACGCCGGGACGAAGAGCAGCGGCATGGGATCGCCGGCCAGGAGGGCCGCGAGTTGTTGCCGTTGCCCGGCGGTCTCCAGGTACTGGCGAAATAGGGCTATCACCTTATCGAAGAGCGGAGTACCCGACGCGAGCCTAAGCGTGAAGGAAGAGCGAATGCTGGGAGAGGCAACATGGGCGTCGTCCAGGATCATTGCTGCAAGGCTTTCCCGGCGGAAGATACTCTTACCGTTACATAGAGCAGCGTAATTTGTTACGCATGGACCCCGGGCCTCGCGAAATACATCTTGGTCGTGCCACGACCCTCCGTAATAGGCCGCCGTTTCCAGATCGCAGGCTTTAGCTTGAAGCCTTGTCTGTTCAATAAGTTGGATCGTGGGACAGACGTAAAGGACGTTGCCATTAATCTCGTTTACCATCGATTGTGCAATGAGCAGGGCGATCAATGTCTTTCCGCCGCCGGTGTTCATTTCTAGGACCGTTCGTGGCTCGTGCGGCTTCGCATACCACTGGCGTAGCGCGGCAGCCTGAGGCTCCCATATATTTTCGACCCCACCCCTTAATGTTAGACTCCTAAAGATTTCCTCTGGATCAGTCAGACGTTGCCTTTTACGAGGCGTGAGCGTCAGACTCGCGAGTTTCCCTGTCATTCGTTGCCTCTCCTCTAACTCGCTATGCCTCGCTCAGTGAGAGCAAAATAGTCTTCTGCCACGCATAACCGGCCTTATCGAATTTGCTTCGTTTCATTTGGTCTAAGTTACCAAGTTTTCTTGGCCAAATTACGGCCGTTTGGAAGATCGAAGGATTGGACGGGCTGAACGTCTCCTCCGTTGCCAGCACTTTCGGCGGGAAGTAGGTGTCGATCCTCGTCCGAGGTTCAGGGCGTCCGCTCAGCGATGCCCCGCATTTCGTGCGACGACTTCTTGAATGCGCGCTACGATTTTGCAGCGGTGGTCGGATTGCCCGACCGGTTGTAATAGGCGGCAATTTGCCGAAGATCGGCGATGGCGCTTCGAATATTCTACCCTCATGCCTTCCGGAACAGATCGAACGCGGCTTTGACTTCCTCCTCGCTCGCAGCTTCCTCGGCGAGCCCTTCGTCAATCGCAGCCAATTCATCCGGCGTGGCGCTGTAATCGGCGCCGGCGAGTTCCGCCTCGATTTCGAGCGCAACCTCCGCCAACTCCTGTTGCCGGTCCTCCGGCGAGGTCGGGACCCGTTCCAATACTGCCTTAACCTGATCCTTGGTCATCGGACCTTCCATTAATTTTCAATAGCGCCGCTGTAGGATGGGTCGAGCGCAGCGAAACCCATCGCCATCGGGCGGCAAGGTGGGTTTCGCTCACGCTCTACCCACCCTACCAGGCTACCAGGCCTCATCCACGATACTTTAGCGGTCGATGCCGCCCATGCAGAGGTATTTGACTTCGAGGAATTCCTCGATGCCGTATTTTGAGCCCCAGTAATCGCCAGATGGGCCGATGCCGCTTTCCTTCATGCCGCCGAAGGGGGCGATCTCGGTCGAGATGATGCCTTCGTTGATGCCGACGATGCCGTATTCGAGGGCCTCGGCGACGCGCCAGATGCGGCCGATGTCGCGGCTGTAGAAATAGGCGGCGACCCCCTCCCTAACCCTCCCCCGCGGGCGGGGGAGGGAAGGGTGGGGGTGTCGTTGGCCATCTGGATGGCCTCGGCGTCGTTGTTGAAGCGGTAGAGCGGCGCGACGGGTCGGCAATCATGACCGCGAACCCGACCGCAACAACGCCCTGGCCCTCTTGCGAAGTTCCTCGAACAGCGCCGCATCCACGGGCTGGTTGAGAAAACCGTGTGCGACGGCGTTACGAACCGCAAGCCCGCGGCGGAGAACGGAATAATCATCGTCCTCGATGATACCCTCGGTCAGCAGCATCTTGATAAGCGCCGATGAGGAAATCCGGCGGGTGGGCGGGATCTTGAGGGGCGAGAGCCTGTGGCGCCCGGCCGCTTCGATAATCGACCATAGCAACAGAAATTCCAGGCGGCGCTGATCGCCGTCTTCGTCGACCCAGCCCACGTTCGCTAGGCGCGCCAAGAGCTCCGGAACATCGGGCAGCTGCGAGGGGGGCGCCCATTCCGGATCCGCCAAATCGGCGTAAACCACCTGCAGCTTCCAGCCGGCGCGATGCTCCAATGCCCTGGCCAGCCGCTGGACCTGTTCGAAGCTCGCCGGCGAGGAGGTCTTGATTTCGACGACGATATTTTCGCCGTCGCGATGGGCGATCAGATCCGGCGCCAGCGTGCGCAAAAATTCCGGCAGTTCTCGAGGCGAAGGTTCGACCGAAACCTGGTAGCCCTGGCGCGAATACCAATCAGCATACTGTCTGAGGGCTTCGCGTTCGCTGGTGACGAAGTCGGTGTCGGCACTCATGGGATCCTGCTGTGGTCGGGCGCCGGATCGGCACGCACATAGACGAAATCGGAACCTGCCCGCGACATGCGCTCGATTGCGTCCAACAGATATAGGCTCGCTCCGGTCAACGATAAGCCGGAGCTGAAGCGGCTTTTGCGGATAACGATTTCCGAAACCTGTTAGCGGTTGCGCCAGGTCGGCAGGCTCAGGCTGCCGCTCGGGCAAACGTCGGCTATATTAGGTCGGATGTCAGGCGTTCCCGGCTTGCAGACCGCCCGCCCGGTGGCCTATACCTCTCCCCTGCTGCTCCCGGTGGCGTGTGTAATTCCCGTGTAATCAGGCACCGAAAATCCGGGAAAAGCGGGGATGGCCTTGTACGAGGATTTACCACCTAAAAGATTGAAATTGCAGGAAAAACGGTTATTTGGGATCACCCGAAAAATGGCCTTTCGAAACCTGCAAATCCTCGTACAGCGGTTCGATTCCGCTTCCGGCCTCCAGGGAACCGCGCCCGCGCCGACGGACGCCCTGATCCCCGGTAGCTCAGTTGGTAGAGCGAGCGGCTGTTAACCGCTTGGTCGCTGGTTCGAGTCCGGCCCGGGGAGCCAATTCAGGAAGGGGTAGGCTGCTGAGGCCTACCCCTTCCTAATTCCTGCGGCCCCGGCCAGGGCTGACCCATTCCGCCATAGGCACTGGCGCCGACCGCGGCAGATCAACCCGACCGCCGATAGTTTGTGGTATTGTCTGCCCCGTCACTCACGGCGGAGCCGATCCTTGCCGCTCGACATCGTCTCAAGCGTCTGCCCGCACGATTGCCCGAGCGCGTGCGCGCTCGAGGTCGAGCTGATCGACGGCCGGCGGATCGGGCGGGTGCGCGGGGCTTCGGCACAATCCTACACGCGCGGCGTGGTGTGCGCCAAGGTCGCCCGCTATGCCGAGCGCCAGCATCATCCGGCGCGGCTGTCACAACCAATGCGCCGGATTGGCGAGAAGGGCGTCGGAGCAGCGGCGTTTGTGCCGATCTCCTGGGAACACGCGCTGGACGAAGTCGCCGAAGGGCTGACGCTTGCCGCGCAGCGCCACGGCGCTGAAGCGGTATGGCCGCATTACTACGCCGGGACGATGGGCCGGGTGCAGCGCGATGGCATCAACCGCCTGCGCCATGCGATGCGTTATTCCCGCCAGCATTCGACAATCTGCAGCGCGCTGACGGACGCCGGCTGGCTTGCCGGGGTTGGACCCAAGCGCGGCATCGACGGGCGCGAGATCGCAAAATCCGATCTGATTGTGAGTTGGGGTGGCAACCCGGTTTCTACCCAGGTCAATGTCATGGCCCATGTCGCGCAGGCGCGGAAGGAACGAGGCGCGCAGCTTGTTGTCGTCGACCCGTACCGCACAGCCACGGCCGAGGTCGCCGACAAGCACCTCGCGCCATTGCCCGGCACCGACGCGGCGCTCGCTTGTGCGGTCATGCATATCCTGTTCAAGGAAGGGTTTGCCGACCACGACTACCTCGCGCGCTTCACCGATGATCCTGCGGGCCTCGAAGCCCATCTTAAGACACGCGACCCGGGATGGGCGGCGGCTATCACCGGGCTCCGCGTGGACGATATCGTCGATTTCGCCCGGCTCTACGGCCGCACGAAGCGTAGCTTCATCCGCCTCGGGTACGGTTTTTCGCGGCAGCGCAATGGCGCGGTGCAATTATTCGCGGTGACCTGTTTGCCGTCGGTGACCGGCGCGTGGCGCTATGAAGGGGGCGGCGCGCTGATCTCCAACCACGATTTGGTTCCGCTCGATCTCACGCTGGTTGAGGGCCTCGACCTGCTCGATTCAGCGACTCGCACCCTCGACCAGTCCCGCATTGGCCCGATCCTTACCGGCGACAGGCGGGATCTCGGCGACGGCCCGCCGGTCACCGCCTTATTCATTCAGAACACCAATCCGCTGGTCGTCTCGCCGGAATCCGGGCTGGTGCACCAAGGCTTCGGTCGCGACGACCTGTTCGTCTGCGTACACGAGCAGTTCCTGACTGAGACCGCGGCGATGGCTGATATCGTGCTGCCGGCGACCACCTTTCTCGAACACGACGATTTCTACACGGCCGGCGGACACACCTATTTGCAGATCGGCCGAGCGGTAGTGCAGCCCTATGCCGAGTGCCTTTCGAACCACGACGTGATCTGTACTCTCGCCAAGCGGCTCGGCGCACGTCATCCCGGGTTCGAGATGAGCGCGTTCGAGATCATCGAGCACACTTTGCGCGTCAGCGGATTGCCTGGCCCGGAAGCGTTCGAGCAGGGCGTATGGCTCGATTGTTGGCCCGGCTTCGAGACCGGTCATTTCCTCGACGGGTTTGGTCACCGCGACGGGAAATTTCATTTCCGCGCCGATTGGGCAGCGATCGGGCCCGATCACGCGCAACTGCCGCCCTACCCGGACCATGTCGCGATTATCGACGCAGGCGACGCCGAACAGCCGTTCCGGCTGATCGCCGCTCCGTCGCGCTCGTTCCTAAATACGAGCTTCAACAATACGCCGTCGAGCGTCGCCCGCGAGGGTCGCCCCACCGCCCTCGTCCATCCGAAGGTGCTGGCCGAACTAGGGCTCGGCGACGGCGGCCGGCTACGCATCGGGAACCGGCGCGGCAGTGTCGTCGTTCACGCGCGCGGCTTTGACGGGTTGCAGACGAGGGTGGTGGTTGTGGAAGGGTTGTGGCCCAACCACGCCTTCGAGGAAGGCATTGGTATCAACTTGTTGACGAGTGCCGATCCCGGTCTGCCGCGTGGCGGCGCGGTCTTCCACGATACTTCGGTATGGCTCAGCCCGGCGTGAGGCGCGAGATGAGCGACAGCAAGAACCGGCTCCCGACCGAGGCGCGCTCCGCCGAGGTCGAACAATTCCTTGAAAACCTGAAGAAGGCGCCGCCGGCGCACCCGGGGGGCGGACGCGGGCGGCTGATCTTTGCTCTCGACGCGACGGCCAGCCGCGAGCCGACCTGGGACCGCGCCTGCCGCATCCAGGGCGAGATGTTCGAAGCGACCGCCGCGCTCGGCGGGCTCGAGATCCAGCTGGTCTTTTATCGCGGCTTTTCGGAATGCAAGTCGAGCAAATGGATGACCACCGCTGCCGATCTGCACCGGGTCATGCGATCGGTCTTCTGCGTCGGCGGCGAAACGCAGATCGAGCGGGTGCTGAGCCATGCGATCCGCGAGACCCGGGCGCGCAAGGTCAATGCGCTCGTCTTTGTCGGCGACGCGATGGAGGAAAAGGTCGACCGGCTGTGCCGGCTGGCCGGTGAGCTGGGCCTCATCGGCGTGCCGATCTTCATCTTTCACGAGGGCCGGGACCGCACCGCGGCGGCGGCCTTCAAGCAGATCGCGAATCTGTCGCGCGGAGCCTACCTCAGCTTCGATCTGTCGAGCGCCGATCGCCTGAAGGAGCTGCTCGCGGCCGTCGCGGTCTATGCCGCCGGCGGCTACCGCGCGCTTACCGCCTATGGCGAAAAGAAGGGCGGCGAAATCCTGCGTTTGACCGCGCAACTGCGCGAGTGAGCGGCGGCGATGCTCTACCTTCTCGGCGGTTTCGCGATCCTCGGCGGCTTGCTGATGCTCGTCTATCTATTTGTCAATGCCGACCCGGCGCGGCTCGCCCGAAACCTCAAATGGACCGGGATAACGATAGCGGGCATCGCGGTCGTTGCGCTGATCCTGCTGCCGCCGGCACGGGAAATCGCGGCGTTACTTTTGCCGCTCGCAATGGCGACCCCTCTGCTGGCGCGCATCCGCACCGTTCTCGATCGCCACCGCCCCCCCTCCGGGGGCCAGACCTCGACCGTGGCGACCGCGTTCCTGCGCATGACGCTCGACCACGACACCGGCCGGATGGAGGGCACCATCCTGCGCGGCCGCTTTGCCGGAATGCGGTTGGACGAACTCGGGCCGGCCGATCTCCTGGCCTTGTTGCGCGAGTGCCGGGCGGAAGACGAGGAGGGGGCGCGGCTGCTCGAGGCCTATCTCGACCGAGTCCATCCGGAGTGGCGCGACGAACTCGCCGGCGAACGTGCGGGCGGCGGAAGCGGCGCGGGGACACGCTCGACGAGCGGTAGCGACATGAGTGTCGAGGAAGCCTACGCGATCCTCGGTCTCTCCGCCGGCGCCAACGCCGAGGCAATCAAGGAGGCGCACCGCCGGCTGATGGTGAAACTGCACCCCGACCACGGCGGCTCCGACTACCTAGCCACCAAGATCAACCGCGCCCGCGATGTGCTGCTGCACCGCTCCTAGAGGCTGGTGCCGGTTCAGCGATCGTACGAGCGATTGAATAGCAGCGCTGGCATTGCCTCATCGCACCCCTCGCCGGCACCACGGGCGAGGCGCGGGCACTGCGCGGCGAGGGTCGAGAGATCCAGAACGTCCTTTAACCGCGTGTGACGCACGCAGACCGCTCCGTCCGCTCCCCAGGCCGCTTCAAATGTCATTCCTGGGGCAACCTCGTCGCTTTGGATGCCGATCGTGTCAAAGAGATCGATCGGCGTGCCGTTGCGGGTGTGACCTACCCCGTCACCACAGTAATCGGCGCGCACCAGTCGCACACAAGCCTGATAATAAGGCGCAAGGGACGCACCGTCAGGGCCTTTCCTCCACGGCTTGTAGCCGAAGCGGATGCACTTGCCTTCCGCGCCGCCGGTGCAGGTGATCAAGAAGCGCCCGGCCATTGCAACGTGCCGCCCGTCACCTGTGAACGCTCCGGCGAGCGGAAAGCCGAGGCGTCGCCCGTCGGGATCGAGTTCGCAGAGGTTGCGCCATTCTCCGCTCGCCGCGTCCTGCTCCGATAATTTGTAGAGCACGACCTCGCCAGCCGCGTCTCTGGAGTCGCGCTCGACAGCGTCGATGCGGACGCGGCGCTGCCGGCCGGAGCCGTCACCGAGCATCAGTTGGATGCCCGGCAGCTCTTCCTCGCGGAGCTCGTGCCCGTCGGAGAGCGTGATCCGGAAGGCGGTTCCTTCGACCTCGATGCTGCGCACAGTTGTCTGCAGGACAGCCGGCGATGGCGACCCCACGATCAACCCGGCAGCGACGGCCAGACCAGTGGCCGCGGGCCGGATCAACGGCGCGGCCGATCCGGTAGGATGACGGCCTCGACGGCGACGCCGTTCAGCTGACCCAGCGCCGAGCCGGCTGCCACAACGGCGTTGCTGCTGAGCGAGTTACTGGTGAATGCATTGGCGACGAGGGCGTTGCTGGTCAGGGCGTTGCCGGCCAGGGCATTGCTGGTCAGGGCATTGCTGGTCAGGGCATTGCTGGTCAGGGCATTGCTGGTCAGGGCATTGCTGGTCAGGGCATTGCTGGTCAGGGCATTGCTGGTCAGGGCATTGCTGGTTATCGCATTGACTGACAAAGAGTTGAGAGTAAGCGCGTTAAAGTTTAGCGCGTTCAAGGTCAGCGAAGCTTTTGCAGGCGCTGCGACGGCGAGGAATGCTCCCAAAGCCACCGCAGTTGGACCAAGACGAGTCAAAGTCACGATTTTTACTCCCTTCAGGACGCCCTGAGGCTCGAACGATGCGGCCACGTTCGATTAGGGGGCGATCAATTTAACAGAAGGTTGACGCGGCAGCAGATAATCCAACTGAAGCTCATCCCTAGCAGGTTGCGGAAAAAGGTCGAGATTGTGGCCAAGATATTGTTTAAGATGAGTCCCGCGTGACGAGATGTTGGGGGACGTCCGAGGCGCGGTGGGGACGCGAAGACAGACGCGCTGTTCAGCTGTGTGAGCTGCGAAGCGCGGGTGCCAGAGGATCATCCGTTGCGGGCGATCCGCGAGATTGTGAACGAGGCACTGGCGGCGCTGTCGCCGGCGTTTGAGAACTCTATGCCAAGTCGGGCCGGCCATCGATCCCGCCGGAGAAACTGCTGCGTGCGCTGTTGCTGCAGGCGTTCTATTCGGTGCGCTCGGAGCGCCGGCTAACGGAGCCGCTCGACGACAATCTGTTGTTCCGATGGTTTGTCGGGCTGTCGCGGGACGCGGTAGTGTGGGACGTGACCGTCTTCACCAAGAACCGCGAGCGGCTGATCGCCGGCGACATCGCCGGGCAATTTATGGCGGCGGTGCTGAACCAGGAGCGGGTCAAGGCGCTGCTGTCGGACGAGCATTTCTCGGTGGACGGTACGCTGATCGAAGCCTGGGCCAGCATGAAGAGCTTTCGCCCGAAGGACGGCAGCGGCGAGCCGCCGGAGCCGGGTCGCAACGGGGAGCGGGACTTTCACGGCGAGAAGCGCCGCAACCAGACGCACGCCTCGACCCCTGATCGCGATGCCCGATTGTACCGCAAAGGACCGGGCCAGCCGGCCAGGCTGGCCTATCTGGGGCACGTTTTGATGGAGAACCGGCACGCTCTGGTGGTCGACACGCGGCTGACCCTGGCGACCGGCACGGCCGAACGCGAGGCCGCGCTCGACATGGTGGCGGCCCGTCCGGGCAATCACCGGATCACATTGGGGGCCGACAAGGCCTACGATGTCGCCGGCTTTGTTGCCGACCTGCGGGAGCGCAACGTGACGCCGCACGTGGCGCAGAACACCACCAATCGGCGATCGGCAATCGATGCTCGGACGACCCGCCATTCCGGTTACGCGGTCAGTGGGCGGATGCGCAAGCGCATTGAGGAGGTGTTTGGCTGGAGCAAAGCAGCCGCCGGCTTTCGCAAGACCCGTCATCGGGGCCTCGCCCGCGTCGGCTGGATGTTCACCCTGACGGCCGCTGCCGACAACCTCGTCCGGCTGCCCAAGCTGGTCGGGGCAGTGGCATAGCCACGCCCCAACCAGCTTGGGATTGCGCCCAGACAATGACATTCACCCCCGATCAGTGTCATCCACGAGCGTCGCAGTCCGGAAGCTCCTGCAATCTGGACGACCTTTCTCATCCACAGTTCTGCTGAATACGTTACAACGGCGGCTTTTTCCGCACCCTGCTAAAGGAAGACACTGAGGTTTTTGTCGGCGAGAGGGGCAGGTCGTGCCGTGAATACATGCGGCCCTGTGTTTCTACTTGGCACGAGCGGACACAAGATGTAGGGCGGCAGGGTTAGGCGGCAATTCGCTCCGGGGGCGCGCGGACATAATATAAGATGACGTCACACTGTTGTCGCCCGCTGCCACGCTCGCCGCCCGGTCCATTTCCAGCTCCGCCAGTAGCCAGCGCTCTACCGCCGCAGCGGCGCGCTCTCTTTCTGCCTCGCGAAGCGCGAGGGCGCGGGCGTTTACGATTATCGAGCGCAGCTCGGCAAAGCTCCGGCAGCGGTGGTCATTGAAATAGACTAGCCTAACTTCGCCGATTGGAGCACTTTCAAGGATCTAAGTGTCCGAACTCGTTAGGGTCGGCCCCCGAAGGTCGGCACTACAGCGGGGTGGGTGGCGCGGGCGCGCTGGCGTCGTCGAGCGGCGCCAGCAGCTCAGCGATGGCTGTGTCGCCGTCTCGGATCTCGATACCGATGGCGCCCTGAGCAACCGCCGGCAGCATAGCCGGGGGAAACGCCATGCGTTTCCCCCACCTTGCCCACAGGTCGGCGGCTGCCCACAAGCTTCACAGCATCCCGCAACGAGACATGATGAATTTGATTTCGGGAATGGTGAAACCAGCAGCCGGCTACCGGCCTTTAGCTTGTTCCTCCCCGGAAGCTGTCCAAACTACCGGGACCGTCGCATGGCTCGACCTCGCTCGGGTGATCCCAAGGCTCGAGCCGGTACTTGAAACGGTGCGACGGGTAAGCGCGGTGCTCGGTGCGCAGACGGCAATGATCGGTTTCGCCGGCTCGCCGTGGACGGTCGCTACTTACATGGTGGAAGGCGGCGGAAGCCGGGATTTTCGGCGCATAAAGAGCTGGGGCGTACTGCGATGCGCAGGGATTTGATGCGCTGATCGAGGTGCTCGTGCAGGGTACGATCGAGTATCTCGCCGGCCAGATCGAGGCGGGCGCAGAACTCGTCCAGCTCTTCGACAGCTGGGCAGGCATGCTGCCCGAAGCGGCGTTTGCGCGTTGGGTGATCGAGCCGACACAACGCATCGTTGTAGCTCTGAAAAGACGGTTTCCCGGCTGTCCGGTCATCGGTTTTCCGCGATCCGCCGGTCTGCTCTAAGAACGCTATATTGCGGAGACCGGAGTCGATGGGATTGGGCTCGACACGGTCGTGCCTCCGGGGCTATGCCCGTGAACGGCTGCAGCCTCTCGCGACGCTTCAGGGAAATCTGGATCCCGTGCTGCTGATCGCAGGAGGCGTGGGCTCGAAGACGCGATCGGAACTTCGCCGGGAGCTCGGCGCGGGACCCTACATCTTCTACTTGGGACATGGTGTGCTGCCGGAAACCCCTCGGGGGAATGTTGCGGCGCTCGCCCGACTGCTCGCTGAACCGGTCGTTCCGTGACATGGCTCCACGGCTGTCGTGCTGATGAACCTGGGAGGACCCGACATGGAGATGCCGGCGGTTCACGAGGCGGCACGCGGTCGTTGCGCTGTTGTCGTGGTTCGGCTTGATGAGGTGGATGGCCCACTCACGGCGTCTGTGTGCCTAAGTTGGGTTTTCGCTGCTCGCGGGATTCTTCGGCCTAGCCACGGTCACCGGATGTGCGCGAAGCCCGACCGTCGGCGCGGTTTCGGTGCCGCAAAATTCCGGCGGGTGAGGCGGGACGGTTGCCCGATCGTTAGCGGTCTCCCGGCGCGAAATGGGACAAAGCTATTTACATTAGCGTCACCTCTGCTGGATACCGTGTTTGAAGCTGCACGGGCCCGCTTAGCTATTGGCCTCGTCGACCCTACCGTGCCGCTTAGTTCCGGGCTATCGGGGGTTGTGAACGTGCGAGCCCAGCGCCTTACGCAAGTAGTGCGCGAGCACGAATGCCGACGTGTTTTGCAGGTGAAGATCCCGCCCCGGCCGGAGTACGGAGCCGCCCTTGACCGCATTTTTCAGCGGCTGCCCCGGCGTGCGGGTTTGGTCGAACGAACCAAGCACAAAGAACCCGAAAAGTTGGAACGAATCGTTCCAACTTTATATTTTGAGCGGGAAGAGCTAAGTGCCTGAGTTTATGGTGGGTGCACAAGGACTCAACCTTGGACCCGCTGATTAAGAGCGGGCGGAAATTGCGGCTCGTAATGACGCTTTTGGCTGCGCCGAATAGAGCCGCAGCAGCCGCGCCGCGCCCGTCTCGAGGCTCGGCGCAGGACCACGTAGTGAGGGGCACGGGGACCCAAGCGCGGTGCCGCCGCACTGGGTCCAGCTTGGCACAATTTGGCACACTTGCTCGGAATCCCGGGGAACATACTGAAATCGTCGCGAACACCCAAGACATTGAAAATCTGCGTAAATCTTAAACCTTCAACGATATCGAGGCGCTCGGAATGGCTTCCCAAACTTGCGACGAAGGTTACATTCCCTTTACCCGCTTCGACGACGTTGGTTGACCGGCTAACGCAGTTCTCGGTCCCGTTCAGAACGCTGCGTTAATATCCACACACCGCCGCCATCGCCCACGAACTCGCCTCCGGCTCTTTCGCGCGATGAGCATGGATCTTCCAGCGAATGGGAGCCGCCGATCAGCCGATCGGCTGCAGGTGGTGCCGGTGCAGCCCCCAACGAGCAAATTTCCGCGCTAGCGGACGCGCTAAAAACCGAAATCGACGAATAGCTGGCAAGGCGGGACGAAGAAGCGCTCCCAGCAGCATGACCATCGTAACCCGAGCGGCAGCCCCCGCGACGAGGTTGCACACGCTGTCGACCACTCTTCAGGAGTTCGGATGAAAGCGCCCTTGGGGCCGCCTTGCGGCATCGGGACGATGACCTTCGGCCATCCACCATCGCGGCTCAATGCGGATCCACCGCGCGCCGAATCATAGGATGGGAGAGCCTTCGCTCCGCCGAAAAGGCGCTTTGATATCCAACGCCCTCCTTTCGGCTGCTTACAGAGTGCTTACAATTAGGGAAACTCGAAGTCAGTGTAAGCGACAGCGGCCCCGAAGGACCGCTGTTACAACTTGATATTTCTAAGAAAATCTGGAGCGGGCGAGGGGATTCGAACCCCCGACCCCAACCTTGGCAAGGTTAGGACGGCTTTATTCCGCCTGCTTCCCGATGGTTCCCGGCCATTCCCTAACGTTGACAGGACTATTCTTTTCGGGGCATGGTTCGGTTCGGGTCATTCCTCGACGTTCCGTGAATTGCTTCCCCGCTGCTTCCCCCTTGCTTCCCCGGCACTGATCCTCGGCCCGGGGAAGCAGTTGGAGCCAAACATTTGGGTCGCTCGCGATACGTGGCGGGGCTCTACGACAAGGGAGCCGGGAAAATTGACGAAGCTCAGCAAGCGTGTTGTCGACGCCCTCCGGCCCAACCCCGATGGCAAGGACGTGTTCCTGTGGGACAGCGGCGACGGCGCCCTGAAGGGCTTTGGCGTTCGGATGAAGCCAAGCGGCACCGGGGCGTACATCGTCCAATACCGCACGGCCGAGGGCCGCACGCGACGCCTCGCTCTCGGGAAAGTGGGGACGCTGACGCCGGACGAGGCGCGCACCCTCGCGCGCGATAAGCTCGTCGCCGTGACGAAGGGGGCGGACCCGTCTGCCGAACGGCACGCGGCCAGGGCATCTATGACAGTCGGGGAGTTGTGCGATCTATATTTGGCCGAGGCAGCGCCGCGGATCAAAGCGTCGACGCTCGCGATGGACCGGAGCCGGATCGATCGGCATGTCAGGCCGCTGCTGGGGCGCCGCACCGTGCGCGGCCTCATGCCCGAAGACGTCGAGAAAATGCAGCTCGACATCGCCGCCGGCAAGACGGCCCGGAATCGCGGCGACGGCCGCGGTGGGGTGACCACCGGCGGCAAGGGAGTGGCCGCGCGCACCGTCGGCATGCTCGGCACGATACTCGAGGTGGCCCGTCGCCGGCGGTTGATCTCCGCAAATCCGGCGCGCGGCGTCGACAAACTTCCCGAGGGCAAGCAACGGCGGTTCCTCAGCATCGAGGAGATTGGCAAGCTCGGCGCCGCGATGCGCGACGCAGAGGAAGAGGGGATCGAGAACCGCATCGGGCTTGCCGCGATCCGGTTCCTGCTACTTACCGGATTGCGCCGCATGGAGGCGCTGGCGTTGCCGTGGGGGTGGGTAGACTCGCGCTCGCGCTGTATCCGATTCGAGGATACCAAGAGCGGCGCGCAACTACGGCCGATCGGCTCAGCTGCAATCTCGCTGCTCGATGCTCTCCCGCGGAGTGGGGGGCAGCGTTTCGTCTTTCCGGCTGGTCGCGGTGAGGGCCATTTCATCGGCCTTCCGCGAGTGCTGGCGCGCGCGTGCCGGCGTGCAAGCCTGTCGGGGGTGACGGTCCATGTGCTGCGGCATAGCTTTGCCGCTACTGCGGCCGAGACGGGGTTTTCCGAGTTGACGATCGCCGGATTGCTTGGCCATTCGGTGCCGGGCGTAACCGCGCGCTACGCGCATGTCCCTGATCGGGCGCTGTTGGCTGCCGCGGACCAGGTCGCGGGGCGAATCGCGGCCGCACTCGACAGCGAGGCCGGTGCCGAGGTGATCGAGCTGCGTGGCCGCATAGAGACGGCCAGCCAAGGATAATTCGTTTCCCCGTTCTCCCCGTCGTTGCCACGGTATTCCTGGTGCTACTTTCAGACCCGTGGAAAACTTGGCTTCTAACGATCCTCGTCGAGCCAATCCCGCCGGCCAAGAGGGGTTCGACCAGAGCCTGCTCAAAAAAGCGCTGGGCAATCTTCGGTTGCCCGTCACCGAGGAAGGTGTTTCCGACCTCTCCGCCCGATTACAAGCGATCAGGGATCTCCGCTTGCCGTATGCGAAGATCGAGAGTCAGAACGCGGCCTTGCTGAGAATTTGCTCAGCAGTGACGGCTCTGATCGAGACAGTCGAAGCCGAGCTCGCAGAAGATAAAACCGGGCTGCTTCCTGCTTTACTTACAGCGCCCCGTGAACTGGCGAAACTGTCGCTTATCGATTACCTGCATTGCTCTCTGAGCGTAACTATGGCCTGGCTCGTCGCCGAGGAGACGGGCGGCCAGAGGCCGGAAACAACCCTCTTCGTCAGCCTATACGATCTTTATGCCGACTTGACCGGCCGCAAGCAGATCGGCCGCGACGGCCCTTTGTACAGGTTCACCATCACGTGCGCTCGACTGCTCGATGACCAAATTCGGGACCCGGGTCCGGACGCATTCCGGGGGCGACCTGATTAAAGCCCTCAAACGGCGTGCCGACCTGTCGATGCTAATGCTCAGAGTCGAGTCACATGATTCAGGCTATCCGCGTGGGTAAGGTCGGAGGAGCGGTATCGAGCCGGTCGGCGGCGAACCATCCGTCTGATTCAGTGCACTAGTAGACAAAATTACAGTACGAATGGGGTGTAACCAGAAAGCGCGAAAACCGCCGATCTGAGTTCCAGTGTAACCAGAGAGCGCTAAAAACGCGTTTTAAAAGTGCACTTACAACATCGATTTTGTTGCTTTAGGTGATCAGGGGTAACCCCAACACACCTGAAGGCAAGATATGCCAAGACATAACACACGCGAAGCTGCCGACTATCTCGGGATCAGCGCCAGTCAGCTTAATAAGCTCCGGGTTTTCGGCGGAGGCCCAAAGTATCTGAAGCTGCAGCGCCGCGTCGTCTACGATACGCGGGACCTCGATGCCTATCTCGATCTACATCGTCGAACGTCTACCACCGACGCAGACCGTCGAGCGGCACAGCCATGACTGACGGCACAGCCGCGACTACGCCATTAGCCGAAAGCAGCAGCCCGAGGCAGGCGCGTCACAGCGCGGGGCGCCGCAGTCCGCGATCCAACCCGACCGCACACGCGAGATGAACCCGTGGGGAGGGGAGATCGGCCGGCGCCCGCCGCCGGCGCCGACCAGTGCTACGCTCAGGGCAAGCCGAGCGATAGCAGAGGCGATGCTCAGGCGCCAGTCGCCGAGCCACGCAAGTCAAACCGGCGTCTCCACGACCTATTCGCCGATTATTTTCGATACGAGCGCGCGAACGCTGCCGCGCGACGGTTCATATCCAAATCCACCGTAATCACGATATCGCGCCGCGACGTCGTTGAGTTTTTGCAGCGCCGACGCGACCCGCTCCCGGCTATCCAGATTGAAGAGTGCGCCGAGGAGGCGCTCCAGCGCTTCCTGCGGTTGAGGCGGAAACATTACCGGGGGTACCGGCGCGGCGATGAGGGCACGCCGTGAAGGCCCGCGATCTCGGCGCCAAGATATTCACGGCGTCCGCGGCGACCTCGAGGCCAGACGTCGCCGAGCTGCGCGAGTTAAACCGGCGCCGCGATCGGCTGATCCGAAATCTTCGCCGTGTCTATCAGCACGGGCCCCGGGCGAGCGGGAGGCGGCCATAGAGCTCGCCATTACCGTCGACGCACTCCCGATCTTCGAGGAGGCTCGCCCAGCGTTTCGCAGACAGGTCAACCCTGACTTCTTACGAGCGATCGGTTGATGACTTCTTGCGAGCGATCGGTTGCGATGACTTCCCGCACCCGCCGATCCGCGTCGTTGGGGGCCGGAGATGAGCGCGACGAGCGAAACCAAGCTGCCGGCCCCCCGGGGGGCCATCCCGAATTGGCAACGGCTACCCGGCTGACGACTATCTCCGGCACTGTCGGGGAGGACTGGAAGACTATTCCGATCGCCGCCTGGCCACGTTGATGGGAGTGTTCCGGATATCTCTTTATCGGGCAAGGCTGATGGCCGAACTGCCCGAAGGGTTGTTCAAGCAGCCTCTCGATAAGCGTGTGTGCAACTCGAGAGCGCTGGCAAACGTCGCGTTCGCATTTAGACGGGAAGGGCGAGGTGGTCCGAGTACGTGGCCACATTAATCGGAAGGTGCGGGCCGCGATCAATGCCTGGCTCACAGGCGGACTCGACGGCGACGCACCATGATAACCGCGGGTGACGTTGCCAGGGCGCTCGCTGAACGGATCGAAGTGCTCGTGCGAGAACTTCTGCCGAACGGCTATCGGCAAGGTCGCGAATGGCGCGCCGGGAATGTACAGGGGGATCCAGGTTCCTCGTTGGTCGTGCGTCTCACCAGCCCCAACCGCGGCGTCTGGCATGATTTCGCTACCGGCGAAAGCGGTGATGCGCTCGATCTCGTCAAAGCGGTAATTGGCGTCTATACGAGCGAGGCGCTAAGGTGGTCACGTCGCTGGCTCGGCATTGAGGACGGCACCGCCGCGCTTCCGGCCCGTCCCGCAGCGACACAAAAATCAGACGCACCGGAGCCAGATCCTGATCGCTGGCGCCGTCCATGGCAGGCGGCACGGCCAATAGCCGGCACACCGGCCGAGATCTATCTGTGCGCACGTTCGCTTTATTTCGATGACCCCGCGGGACGTGTGCTCCGATTTGCCACCCGGCGAGCGCGAAAATCTCCGATTGGCGAGCTCGAACACCATCCCGCGCTGCTTTGCGCACTTTCGGACGCCCGCACCGGCGAGCATCGCGGCGTAATCAACATCTTCCTGAAAGCCGATGGCAGCGATCGGCTGCGCGACAAGAAGGGGAAAACTGTCACCGGCCGCCCTGGGTGCGCCGTCGTCATGCTGTCGGATTTCGACGAGCCGACGATGGGGCTCGTCGTTTGCGAAGGCGTCGAGACCGGCATCTCTTTGTTTCAGCGCGAGTTGCACCCGATCTGGGCCTGCGGCGCTGCCGGGACGCTTGCCAAATTGCCGTTGCTCGGCGGCGTCGAGGCGCTCACGATCGCTGCCGACGCCGACGCGACTGGGCAACGGGCGGCCGCTGAGCTCGCGAAGCGCTGGGGCGAAGCCGGGCGCGAAGTCCGAATTATGCCCCCCGACGCGGGCGACTGGGCGGACTGGCTGTGAACGAGCCCTTCGGTTCGCGCGATCCCCTCCAAGCGATGGAGGAAGCATGGGCAAAGCCGTCAGAGCCGCGCGAGCCGCAAAGCAACGGACACGCCGCTCACGACGAATATCGGTTTAAGCTCATCGATGCGAGTGAACTCAAGCTCAACAAGCGCAGCGCGTATTTGATCAAGAATATTATCCCAACCCAAGGGCTGATCATCGTCTATGGGCCCCCAAAGTGCGGCAAGAGTTTCTGGGTCATCGACGCGCTGTTCCACATTGCTCTCGGTTGGGAATATCGCGGCCGTCGTGTCAAGCGAGGGCTAGCTGTCTACGTCGGCTGCGAGGGCGCGTTTGCCGTTCCTGCCCGCATTGAGGCGTTCCGGCAGGAAAAAATCAAAGGCCCGATCGATTGGAATAAATTCAAGGTCGTCCTGACACGGCTCGATCTAGTTGCCGATATTGATCAGCTAATCCGCGATATCGAAGCCCAGCTCGGCGAGCTCACGCCAGCAGTCATTGCTATCGACACCCTTAATCGCTCGCTCCAGGGCTCCGAGAGCAGCGACGAGGATATGTCGAACTACGTCAAGGCGGCCGATCGATTGCGCGACAAATTCAAATGCGCCGTCCTGATCGTTCATCATTGTGGCATAGAAGCCGGCCGGCCGCGGGGGCACACTTCTTTAGCCGGCGCGGGAGACGCTCAGATTGCGGTAAAAAAA
This sequence comes from uncultured Alphaproteobacteria bacterium, assembly GCA_963736715.1. Taxonomy (GTDB): domain Bacteria; phylum Pseudomonadota; class Alphaproteobacteria; order ATCC43930; family CGMCC-115725; genus AP-15. The sequence goes on from CAVTQA010000046.1 coordinate 448,723, forward strand.
ATCGATCGGATCGTCTCTACCAACGTCGAATTCATGAAAGACGGACCGGACGGCGAAACGACCACCAGCCGGTTCAAAATCATAGACAATCTCGACACCGACGAAGACGGCGAGCCGATCAGTTCGCTTGTGCTCGAAGAGACGTTGGCGTCGGGTAACTCCAAAGGCAAAGGAGCGAAGCCGCCAAGTCCGGCGGCGCTGAAATTTTACGACGCTTTTAGCAATGCGGGCGCGCAGTTTGCCGAAGCGCGGCCCAAATCCGCCAATCGGCCATCTATTACCGAAGATCAATGGATTTTTGAGGCGGTCCGCCGCGGGCTTATCGACCCGTTCCCCGCCGACGCCGGCAAGTCAATTCAGCGCACCGCTCAAAACCGGCGCAACGCGCTGATGTCGAAATACCGTCGCGAGCTAGTCGCCGCCAATTGGATCGTCTGTAACGGCAAAATCATCTGGTCAATCAAGGAGCAGAAGTGATGGCCGCAATCGAATCCGAGAGCGGCTGCGTCAACCTCGGCCTCTGAAATTGCCTCGAATCCCCTTGCCAACTGCCAAAGACCGTTGCCAACCGTCGAATTACCTACCCTAAGTTGAAATTCGGGTTTGCCAACTGCGGTGCCAACCGCCCCATTTTTTCGGCTGCCAGCCAGGCAAACGATTGCCAACCGTTTGCCAACCGCATTGCCAACTGAGGTGCCAACCATTTTGCTACCTACGCGGGTGCACCCCTGCCAACCGTTTGCCCCCTCTCTAAGGGGCAACGGAGGTCGGCACTGGATCGTGCGTCTGGCAAGTTACGGGGATGGCCTGTCCGTCGAGCGTCCCGAATTGGCATGTCGACGCACGTGCCGGCCCTTGATATCGGCGGCCCTCTGACAGGTGAGCCGCGATATACACAGCGGACGGCGAGGGTCCGCCGCTGGACTTCGGTGGCATGCCGAGCATGTGGGCGGCCCGCTCGCGGCAGACTGGCAAGCTGGGTATTCCGACCTGCCGCTAACCGAGACTTCACGCTTCTACTCCATCAAAAAGGAAGGGCTCCCGCATTTTTCAGGCTCAAGACGGCTACGATCGTCGCGATTCCGAACAACAACAAGTTACTGCGCGACGAGGATCGCGGGAGGCTGGTTCGTAGGCCCTGAGGCGCAGCAAAATCCTTCTTACCCGGTGATAAGCGAAAGTTATCGGGGGTCAGAACATGCGCTACCTGACTCCAAGAACTGCATGGTCGCGGCTTGCGCCAACGTGGGTTGCCACAAGTATTGACAGCCGTCGTTAATTGTGTTATGCTGTTAAGCGAATTATCGGAAAGGTATGTTCAGTCCGAGCGGCCTGGCCGAAAACTCCGAACCACGTCGACCTCGGGTTCGGCCGAGGGGGCAAAGGCGCCATTGTAGATGGTGCTGGACAACGGCGCCGCGGTCAATCCCGTGGCGGAGACCCCCGCAGAACGTTAGCGAATTCTTTTAGGCTATATAGCGCGCGTGCGCGCGCGGGAGACGCGTCTGTGAACCTTGCCGACAAGCTCACGGTCGAGCAGTGGCCGATCGATCGGTTGATTGAATATGTCAGAAACCCGCGCAAGAACGACGCCAAGGTCGATCAGATGGCCGCTGCCATCCGCGAATTTGGGTTCCGGATTCCCATCGTGGCCAAGTCAGACGGCTCGGTTGTTGACGGTCATCTCAGGCTCAAGGCTGCTCGCAAGCTCGGGCTGACCGAGGTTCCTGTGGCCCTGGCCGACGAACTGACCGATGCGCAGATAAAAGCCTTCAGGCTAATCGCAAATCGCTCCGCTACGTGGGCGGAATGGGATACAGAACTTTTGCGGCTTGAGCTCGGTGAGCTGGCCGTGCTCGGCTTCGACCTCACGCTCACCGGCTTCGGCGAGATCGAGCTCGGCTCGCTGCTCGCGGACAAGACCGAGGGTCTGACGGATCCCGACGATGCTCCTGCACTACCGGATCATCCGGTGTCGGAGATGGGCGATCTATGGATCCTCGGGCGGCACCGGCTGCTCTGCGGCGACAGCACGGTCGCGACGGACGCCGAGCGCGTGCTCGACGGCGTCGAGCCGCACCTGATGGTGACTGACCCGCCCTATGGCGTCGAGTATGACCCGAACTGGCGCAACGAGGCCGCGCGCACCAGCATTGGCATGGGGAATAGAGCGATCGGTGCCGGTGCCGTTGGCAAAGTGCTGAACGACGCGCGGGCGGACTGGCGCGAGGCTTGGGTGCTATTCCCCGGTGACGTCGCCTATGTTTGGCATGGTGGGCTGCACGCGCACACGGTCGCCGAAAGCCTCGAAGCGTCAGGATTCAAGCTGCGCTCGCAGATCATTTGGGACAAAACGCGGCTGGTGATCGGGCGCGGCGATTATCATTGGCAGCACGAACCGTGCTGGTATGCGGTGCGCAAGACGGGCCACTATTCCGGTGACCGCAAGCAGACAACGATCTGGCCGATCGCGCACCTAAAGTCGGAGACCGGCCACGGCACGCAAAAGCCGGTCGAGTGCATGCAGCGGCCGATCGAGAACAACTCCTCGCCCGGCCAGGCCGTCTATGAGCCTTTCTCTGGGAGTGGAACAACGATCATCGCGGCCGAGCGGTCTGGACGCTCGTGCCACGCGATCGAGCTTTCACCGAAATATGTGGATGTCGCGCTTAAGCGTTGGCAGGACTTCACCGGAGCCAGGGCAACGCTCGACGGCGACGGTCGATGCTTCGATGAGATCGCCGCCGCGCGTGCTGCGAAAGCAGCCACAGAGGAACCTGCGGCCGCGGACGATTATTCACTCGTCACGCAGGAACGGGAATTCGAGCCCGTCGCCCATGGCTCGAAGGCGAGGTGATGATTGGCTTCTCGGGCATCACGCCCTGGCGGCTGCAGCATCGGGCTCGGCCGACTTGCTGGGCTTGTGTCCCGCCAACCGTGCGCGCTGCGTGGGCTCGGGGCATGCGTGCAGTCTAGTGTAATTTTTAGAGAGCGACACAATGGCCGCAACCGGCCGTCCACGATTCGAACCCACAGAAAACCAGCGCGGCCAAGTCGAAGCCATGGCGCGCTATGGCATCCCCGTGACGGAAATCGCCCGGACTATCGGAGTCTCCAAGCCGACGTTGCTGAAATACTTCCGGGACGAGCTCGATACCGGAGCCACCAAAGCGAACGCCCAAGTGGGCGAATTCATTTTCTCCACCATCCTCGGCGTTCCAATACCCGGCAGGCCGCCGGTTACTGACGAGCGGGCCCGCGCAACGCTCGCAATCTTCTGGGCGAAGACCCGGATGCATTGGAAAGAGACGAATGTTCACGAACACAGCGGCAAGCATGGCGATCCGATAGAGGTGTCCACTGTCCGAGAACGTATCACTCGCCGGCTCGCTCGCCTTGCTGCCGAAAGCACAACAAGCGAAGATCCTGAAGAGTCTGAATGATCAGGAATTAGAAGCACTCGAATACGATTGGCTGACCTGGGGTCGAGGAAATCAGCTGCCACCGCCGGGCGATTGGCGCGTTTGGCTTCTCGTCGCCGGTCGCGGCTTCGGCAAAACGCGCACCGGCGCCGAATGGATCCGCCACCAGGTCAATCATGATAAGCGCCGCCGCGTCGCCCTGGTCGCGCCTACCG